>CAVWXH010000018.1:0-44474 GCA_963758915.1 uncultured Methanomicrobiales archaeon | reverse complement strand
GCTCCAGGACGGCCAGTGCATCACCACTCCCGGTATATCTGATACCGGTAAGGGCAGGGAGATCCCGGGGCCCCGGGTGGAGGTGGAGGCTTATCCGACGCAGCTGTTCCTCTGCGGTCACCTCTCGGCTCGAACTTCTCCCTGTAATTCCGGCCAGCGTTGTTCCCCACCGCCACACGAACTGTGATGACAGCCTGCGTAAATTCCCCCGCTCGGGAATCTGTATCGCAAACGCACCATCCTTGTGAGCACCCGAGAACGGACATTCTTGAAGGGTAAACAGTATCCCGCCCTGGTAGGGTTTTCTCATCGGCAATGTCGATCAGATGGTCCCGGAGCCAACGGCCCAGGTCGATACCCTGGCCAGCCGTGGATGTCTCTCTTCCCTCCCGCTTCTGTGATCGGTTTCGCAGTTCCGGCCAATTGTGTGAGTTGTTCCTTGAGGCCGGCACAACCTGGTCAGGGAAAGATTCAGAGCCTTCGAACGGCGGTGGGGCCGGGCCTTAGGTGATCATCGCCCTTCCTGCTCACCGTCCCGTAAAGCTTCCATATCCTCGATGCGTTGTGATTAGCCGTATCAACCGTGCTCAATTTGTCGTTGAACAATAACGCAAGGGCTTCAAGACCCCGCTTCACAAGATCCGTGCTCTCCGCATCATTCGGCAGGTCGATCGCATACAGAAGATGTGCACCGTTCCCGCTGTCACCAATAATGGCTCCGGCCAACCCTCATCTTTCAGATACTGGCCAATCCGTGCGGCCTTGTCGAGCAGCTGCTGTATGTTCTACATCACTCGATGAAACACCCGACGCCCGGACCGCATCAATATCTACCGGGAACCACCGCCGCCTCGTAATATTCTCATCCCCGGTGGTCGGGTCCTTCTTCCCGAGCCGCATCTTGATCCGGTTCGATGACCGGGCAAGCAGGGCAGGGTCGAGTTCGTTCAGGGTTACATAAATGCCCTGCGCATTGGCCCCTTCAACTTTTTCCGCGTCTGCTGCCAGCTGTGCCATATCTTCGTAGTAGCCCGAGGCCATGTTCCCATTATCGAGAATGGCCCGGAGTTCCACGATGGCCCCAGGTGAAAAGAGGAGAGCCAGGGCTTGTCCGATGTCGTCCTGCATCTTTTTCACCCTTCAATAATTCTTGATGATGGGTTCCTGGACTTGTTTGGACCGTCGATAATGGCGCAGTACCATATAGTTTCGCTCATTGCACGGACCGGATAAGCAGCATAGCAATTTGATTTAAAACAAAGAACTGTCCGGTTGAGACGAGACATGATCGGGCAGAGTTTCACACCTTCCGGCCACGGTTCCTCAGGAGGGTTAAACACGGTACCCCTCCCGCCGGGTTAACACGGGCCGTTCTCTATAGAGGGAATTGCCGGTCATCACTCGATCAGCTCCAGGTCCCCCGGGCGATGCAGACTCCGCGGTCATCTTCGCGATCGGGTTCATATGTTCAAGAACTTCCTTCCGGACAGCATAGTGGGGCCGGACAAAGCGGGGTGCCGGAAGTTCAATGATGGTGGGGGTCCCATAACTTGATGCCGTTCCTGTTTGTGCAGGGATGTGTTCAGGCCTCAGATCGTTCCTAGCGGTGGGGGCCTGATTTTCTACCGTTTTAATCATTCATGCTCCTGTAGTTTTTGTTCCAGTGCTTCCTTCAGTGTCTTCGAGAGCGATACGCCCCGTTCTTTCGCAAGGTCCCGCAGATTCCTCGGGACCATAACATTGGTGTGAATAAATTCCACACCGTTTCGGCCGATTGTAATCGTAGTCATCCAGATATTCCTCCTGTGTTCACTTTCATCCTGCACACAGGTAGAGTGTAATAAGACCCACCTCAAAATAAACTCATAAAATATCAGATACCTGATAGTGAGGGGGCTAAAATCTAGCAGGAAGAGATTAATTTTAAGAATAAGGCCGTAAAATGAATATATTGGTTAACAATTTTTGTTTTAATTTAGATATATAAGCAAAGTAATGGGGGATAAAGATGCAAGAGGAAATTCGACTATTCGCATAATTCGCGAAAAATAATATGAAAATTCCTTTTCAGGGAGTTTTCATTGCTGGCACATACTGATCCCATCCAATGATCCCATTCGTTCCTTGGACTTCTCCTTTAAAATAATAAAGCGGAACGACAGTATCAGTCCAAACATTTGGATCAGCATAACCATAAACAAGGTTTAGAGTTGTAATAGTAGCCTTACCGGATATTATATCAAGGTTATCGAGATGTATTCCTTCTTTCTGCAATATTTGGATTGCTTCTGATGGTGAGATAATCGTTACATTATTAGTCTTCTGATATGAATTCCACCGAGCAACGAATCTTAAAACATTTCCATTTTCCCCTACATCGACAGACATGAAGTCAGGCAAGAAGTTATAGCCGTCAATTATGTGATTGTAATAAACACTTATTTTCTCACTTTCCACAGTGCAAATATTTGTTTTTGTATCACAAGATGATCCTTGAGTATGTGAGATAGATTTTTGAACTGCCCCTGGGTAAACCAGACCATGAGTTTTTATGAACGTGTCGGCAATTTTTCCAGCTTCAATATCATTTGGGAGAAGTTTGGGATTTTGAATTTTGTCGACATTCAAGCTATCCCATGACAGGTAATCTCTATCATTAGCATAAATTCTCGACGAAGAATAGACTATTTCTCCCGTTGGGCTCGAACTTACAGAAATCTCTCCACTATACCCAAATTTCGCTGCCAAATTGTTAATATCCGTCACGGATAATTTTTGTGTAGTCTTTTGATAGATTGGCATCGAACCATTCGTTGAAGAGGGTTGAACCCGTAGAGTAAAATCTGACGGAAATGCAATATTTGTTGGGCTTTTCGGTTCTGAAGGGATTACACCACTCTGGTTAGACGAGGTTGTATTATTCGTAAGCGGAATATTGTTTGTCAGAACTCCGCCGATCAATGAAATAACCAGGATACCGAGAACCCCGATTACGACATATTCCCATTTGCTATTCATTTCTTTGCCCATTGGAATATAGGGTTCCACTGTCCGGTCAAGATATCTGACCCCCCTTACCATCGATAACTTTTATTGAATATTGTATTAATGTTCCGTTTCCATTTTCTTTTAACAATATTTCGTTGACAACTTATCACTTTCATCCTGCACACAGGTAGAGTGTAATAAGGCCCACCTCAAAATGAAATCATCAGATACCTGATAGTGAGGGGGGGCTAAAATCGACCAGTTATTGCTTGATCCGACATGGGGACCATTTTTAAGGACCCGAAAATCTGTAGAATCCAAACGGCGAGCAGCAAAAATCTATCACACCCTAATGCAGTCGATAACCCCTCGCGGCTGTGAATATGTTTCACGCCAGGATATTGAACGGGCACTAGATGAATCTGAATTAATTTCCATCGCTTCCTCCAACCTTGACCGTTTATTGAAAGACATGGAGGAACAGGGACTAGTTGAAAAAATTAAGGTCCGTGATAACGACCAGAAAACAGGTAATCCGGAACGAACCTATTTCCGATTGAACAGCCTGATTTTTTCCCCGGATTACCAGGGGAATGACCTTAAAACGCATTTCAAGGAATTACATTGCGAGAGTGAGAATCTTTCAGTTTATGTCAAGGAAATGTTGATTTTCATTAAAGAAAAGGGATTGATGGATGAATGGACTGCACGGCAGACAAGCCAGATGGAAAAAAATCTTGTAGAAAAATGTAGGAAAAATCCGGAAAAACTGGATAAGGCGTTTATAGCAATGTTGAAATCAACTATGTTACAGTTTCAGATTTATAAACGGAGGTTTAGTAAAAGAAATACCGAGGAGATAACACTTTTATTAACCTCGGGCCACTATACGGAATTTATTGCCAGAGTTGAAAGTAAATGTGGGAAAGAAAAAAATGGCGGGAAGAAATGAGGTTTGGATTTAGCTGTCCAAATCAATAAAGAATTTTTCAGAAAGAAGGAAAAATTCATTTATTTCTTGTTTAAAAATTCCCTTTTTGCCGTTGCTAAATCGATCATCTGCGGTTTCTGGTATCCTCTCTCAGTAAGGTGAAAAGGCAATCGGTACCGTGTTAAATTCCTATCAGTCGTTAAAAATAGGGGAATTTCGTATGCCATTGCGTAACCAAGGTGAACAAGGTCAGTATGCTGTTGCTTCATCCGTTCGTCCTCATTGTGGCGGCAGAGAAGGTAACAGGCATAACTCACACGCGGGTTAGGAACAAGGCCGGTAACATCCAGCTCCTCAAGAATATCAAGGAAATTCCTTGTATAGTCCTCTTTATCTTTTTTTATGGCCATTTGTGCAATAAATTCCCCAAATACTGGGAGGGATGAGTAAAAAGCCACTCCGATGTTTTGGAAGTGCTGAAGAGTCTGCCGATCTGAAGGGTTATCAATAGCAGAAAAAAATATGCAGGTATCGAGGAATACCGAACCGTTCATTCAAGAGCCTTGAGGTTCGACATAATCCTTTCATGATCTGCCAGGCTCGTTGCAAATACTATACGCCCGGTTCTCATACTTATGCCACCCCCATAAGGAAGAAGGCTGGGTTGATAGGGTTGCCCGATTACTTCCGATGGTTTAAATTCTTCAGGCATTTTGATTTCCTCTTACTACTACTACTACTACTTACAACTCAAATAAGAGTATCGGTCGTGACTCCTGCATTAACGCTTGCCAATCCGTTCTGTAGTTCCTTCATCCGCTTTTGAAGTTCATCCATCTGCTGCTGAATGGTCAGGTGTTCCGGTTCCTTCACCGCCTGTTCTTCAGCCTGTAATATTTCCATTGCGGTTTTTGAATCCAGAATCAGAGAACACTTAGGACAATATTTCATATCATAAGCGCACAATCCGCCGCACCGTGGACACTGTCGGGCCTCAAGGGTCTTCTCCCCCGCCTTCTCTTCCTCTTGGATTATCCCTGCTTTAGCCAGGACCTTATTTTCCACATCTGCACCGGAAAGATGGACATAAACTGCCGGCATCAGGGAGGAAGATTCCCATCCGGCTATGATGCGTAATTCCATCTCGCTGAATCCCTGTTTTGATAAATCTGTGAGACGGGAATGCCTTATTCCATGTGGGTAGACCCGTTTTTGAATCCCGGCCTGTGCTGCGATAATCTTGAGACGGTTCTGAACCGTATGGGAATTCAGTACCTTTTTTCCTGTACCATACCTGTTGTATGTAATAAAAAGCGGTGAGTTAGGGTTATTTCTCATTGGGTGCATGTTCACCCATGCTTGCAGGTCCGGGACACATGAGGTTAGCCGCATTCTTCTCTCTCCGGTTTTGCCATCAACAATGATTACAGCCCCGTACCGGTCGAACGCGACATGACCAATATTCCTGGATAGGATTTCATTTATTCGAGCTCCCGAATCCCAGAGCAGCATGATCAACGCGCGATCCCGCTGTGTATCACAGGATGCGACCATCTTCTGAATATCTTCCCGGGTGATCAGTTGATCTACGGGGAGTTTTCGTTTCGGCTTCTGGATCTTGAAGGTGATCAGTTGGTCCACTTTATCGGGCAGGAACCATTTTAAGAATAGTTTCAATTCGAGAATATCACCCTGAAGTGTAAAGGGGCTGACCTTTTCTTTCCGTTCTAGAACGTAATCTTCAACATCCGATGGTAAAATTGCTTTAATATCCTGGAATTTGTTGTATAACAGGAATATGTAGACCCTCCATAATTTCAGTTCGACAGTTTTGGGACTGAGGTTCTTCAGTTTCAGGTATCGTGCATAATTAACCAAATAAGCGCTATTTACTGGATCTATTTTTTTCAACCGATCAAGTTCCTTCATTGCCCGCTCCTCTAAAATAGACATGTGTTTTTTCGGTATATAGTGCCGTTGGATGGCATAAGACTCAAGATCTGTTCCCGAAGGGGTTCGCGGGTTCGACTCCCTCCCCTCGCACTTTTTGAAATTTGAGGCTTTTTGCTATTCACATTGTTAGTTGTTATACCGATTTGGAATGACATCGCTTAATTTACGGGAATGCTCCCTGGAGAAGTCACGTACCCCCCGGCTCCATGTACCCCGCTCCGAGTTAATACCGGAATTACTAATGAAAAAAGGACCATAACTTGTGGGATCAGTCACACCAGTCCCGAAGCCAGCGGGTTCTGACTCCGGCATTCAGATTTATAAGGCGGCTCCCGGGCACATCATGATCAGGCACAGGGCACGTGGAGACGCAGGTAAGAGTGTTGCTCAATAAGGTGAATGGGGGTTACGCCCGGTCACTTATTTCGGCTTGTAGTAGCCCCATTTACCGAGCGCTTCTCCAAGTTCCTTTGCTGTCTTTGCCTTCTCATCCAGCGTGATGCCCTCCTGCCATGCTTCGATCGCCTGCATGGTAGCTTTCGCCCCGGCCCGCGTCCCCTTCGGGTGCCCGTGGATGCCACCTGAAACCAGCAGTACAAGTTCTGTCCCGTATATGTCCAGCACGTCCGGTACAAGGCCGGGGTGCAGCCCCCCGGAAGAGACCGGGAACGCGGATTTCATCATCCCCCAGTCCTGCGCGAGGCAGAGATTTCCAGAAGCGTCGATCTTGTTCTCCCGGAGAAGATCGGCAAGCAGCATGGACTCCTTCTTTGTGCCGGACAGCTTCCCGACCGCAGTCCCTGTGTGGATCTGCGAGACCCCGATGAGCCGCATCAGCTTTGCGAGGAAATACATGGTCATGCCGTGTTTTTTATTCCTGTCAAAGGCAGCGTGCATCGCACGGTGCGCATGGATGGCAAGCCCGAGATCCGAGCAGTAGTCCCGCATTGTCATAGTTCCGGCAGTTCCCGCGACAACGACATCGATCATCGCGTAGTTCCAGCCATACTCCGCGAGGAGGTCGGCACGCTTCATCATGGTTCCCACGTCGGCCGTGATGTTGAGGAACGCCGATTTTTTCTCGCCAGTCTCCGCTTCAGCCCTGTCACGGAGCCTGGTCAATTGCTCCACGCGTTCGTTGAACCGGTTGAACGATGTGGAAGTCAGGTTCTCGTCGTCTTTTACGAAATCAAAGCCTCCCATCCAGGTCTCGTACCCAATCTCCGCGTGCTCCTTTGCCGAGAAACCGATCTTGGGTTTTGGCACGGCACCTGTGAGAGGCCTGCCATTGATGCCCATCATCTTCCTGATCCCGTCATTGCCATAGTGCGGGCCCCCAAAGTGCTTCAGATATGCCGGTGGCAGCGTTGCATCAATGAGCCGGAGGTTCGCGATTGCTTTCATCCCGAAGATGTTCCCCGCGATCCCGCTGAGCAGCTGGACGGCATTTCCCTCCTCCCAGAGCGCAAGCGGGTAGGCGATCTTTACGAAATTCTTCTCAATTGAAAAAGCGGTCGCCTGCAGAGCCTTCATTCGTGGTGGCAGGGTGAAGAGCGTTGTCCACGTCCCCGTAGAGCTCTCTGAGGCAATCCTCCCGGCTGCCTCCTCCATGCTGATCCCTGCTGCCGGTTCGAAATAGAAGAGACAGACGATCTCATCATCAGCCGGGGTATAGTCCAGGTCGACAAACTCTCTGTACCAGTCGATAGTCATATAATTCCTGTACCAATACAGGAGGGGATTGGTAAAAAAAGAGCGTGATGTTCCAATACCATATAAGGCCCTTCCCCAAAGACCACTATAACCATGACAGATGCCCGTGCATTCCCCCTCGAAACAACGCCTGCCTGTTTTCGGGATGATATCCTGCAGTATCTCCCGTGCATGATTCCCACCGTGTTGTATCTGTTACGGATCTCACATACGCTTCAGATACCAGGGCTCTCGTGCCCGGGTTTTATGCCGGCTACGAGTGGGCTGGAAAACCTGTCCCGGATTTCGTCAATATAAGAGACGGAGGATATCTGAATTATTGCCGGCCCGGGATGATCCGCCATGCCCCTTTTGGCACGGTCATCTCAAATCGTGCACCTCTCCCCGGTTCACCGGTCTCATGGATTGTAATGCCGGTAAGGGCAAGCACTTCCCTGACAAGGAAGAGCCCGAGGCCGGTGTTCCTGCCATAGCCCTGCCCGAAGATCTTCTCCTTCTCACCGGCAGGGATCCCAATGCCATTATCTTCCCAGACAATCATCATCTCATCTCCCCGCTGTTCTGCATGAACACGAATTGCTGATACATGTCCCCCGTGCCGTACCGCGTTGTCCATCAGGTTGTAGAAAACCCTGCCAAGCAGCGGATCGGCAAATACTTCGAGGTCCTTGATACCGGATTCAACCGGGATACTCTTCGCGGCCGTACACTTTCGCAGTACCTCACCGATGTCCTGCCATACCGGATCAGCCGTCCCGAGTTCCTGGTAGATCCTGGTAAAGTCGATCTGGGACTGGATTGTTTCCATCGATTCTTCAAGAGTTTTGATAAACCTCTGCATCTCCGCATTTGACGATTCCAATTTGGCGAGTGCAAGATACCCCCTGCAGACGCTGATGTTGTTGATGATATCGTGCCGTGTGATTGATGAGAGCAGGCTTAGCTTTTTGTTGGCCTCCCGGAGTTCTTCTTCCGCCCGCTTGCGGCCGGTAATGTCCCGTCCGACATACACCATCCCGTACGGTTCGCCAGAAGGGGTACGGAGGACATCCCCGTTGACCTCCAGTGATAACCGGTTCCCGTCACGGGAGATGAAGGTGTACTCGACCGGGCCCAGCTGGCGGGCGAACATTTTTTTTGTGTTTTCGATTGCCCGGGGAAGATCGTCCGGTGAAAAGAAATCGAAAACCGATTTGCCCACTACATCGTTGGCCGTCGCATAGCCGCTCATGGTTATCCCGGTCTCATTGATATAGACGATGTTTCCCGCAAGGTCAGTCCTTGCCACGAGATCAGGCACCGTGCTGACCAGTTTACGGTACAGTTCCTCACTATCAGCAAGGGCTGCCAGTGCCTTCCTGCGTACCGTGATATCGCGCGACACTCCGAGGATCCCGACCGGCATCCCTGCGAAATCCCGCAGCAGTGTCACTGCATTTTCGACAATGATAGTTGTCCCGTCTTTACAGTACTCTTCGGTCTCAAACGAGATCGTCCTGCACGGATTGGCAGTCCCGGTTGCTTCCAGGGCTATCTCCTCGTGGAACCGTTTCAGGACTGATTCAGCGGAATCTGGGGTCATCATATCCTGAAGGGACTGGGACAGCGCCTCATCGACCGTAAATCCTTTCAACCTGGTGACAGACGGGCTCGTGTATGTCATCCTCATGTTCATATCGAAGATCCAGATGTGGTCTGCGGTATTCTCCGCAATGAGGCGGTAAAGCCCTTCTTTCTCGCGTAGAGCTTGCTCAACGGCAATCCGCCCGGTGATATCCTCGAGCGTCTCGACAGCACCGATGATCGCTCCTTTCGCATCCAGTACCGGGGCTGCAGTGAACGAGAGCCATGTTCCGGCTGTGCCCATGCGGGGGAAGAAGTCTGTCGCTTCATAGGCGCCGTCCACGTACCGGGACTTCTGCAGCTTACCGGCATACCACTTGAAGAGGCCGTCAGTGTTGCCATCGACAACAAGGTCGGCAAGAACCGGCCGCTTCTCCGGGTAGAACGGACGCCAGTGCTGGTCGGTACCAAGGATATCAGCAGCGCTGATGCCGCTGTACTCCTCAATCGCCTTGTTCCAGGAAATGACCCGGTGGTTCATGTCAATCACGAACTGGAGGATGGGCAAGCCGTTGAGGACTGACTGCAGGCGGGCTTCACTTTCCTTCAGGGCCGCTTCCGACTGCATCCGTTCAGAGATGTCTGTCGATACGCTCAGGAGCACGTCCCGGCCGTTCCATGTCGTGATCTTTGCCGTGACATTGAGTGGGATAATCGAACCGTCTTTACGGAAATGCTTAACGTCAAATGATGCCTCTCCGGTCCTGCGGAGCTGATTTATCCGCTCGTTGATCAGCTGCTCGCTTTCCGGCACGTCGATCTCGTGCAGGTTCTTTGCCATGAACTCTTCACGGGTCCAACCGTGGAGTTCGAGTGTCCGCTGGTTTGCATACAGCATCTCCCCCTCGGGGGTATGGACGATCACGGATGCCGGGCTGAGATCGTTGAGGCAGGCAAGGAGTGCTGCCTCCTCCTCCGCTCTCCTGCGCTCGGTGATGTCCCGGCAGAGCGTGAGGATGCGGAAGCCTTCCCCGGATTCCAGGACGGTCGCGTTGATCTCGATCGGCGTGATCGTGCCGGTAGTACTTACGTAATCGATCTCGAAGTTCCGGATAAACCCGTTTCTGACGCATTGCTGCACGGCCTGCGCATTTTTCTCCTTCTCGTATTCCGCTGTCCATTCAAGCACGTTCCTGCCTGCGATCTCTGCAAGTCTTGTATGGCCGGTCAGGCGGACATACTCGGGGTTGGCATCAAGGACATTCCCCTTTGCATCAACGATAACAAAACCGGTACCGGTTGTCTCGACCAGCGTGCGGTACTTCGGCCTCGCTCTCCATTAAAGCATCATTTCCCCGGCTCTCAGCTGTGATATCCTGTGAGATTGCACCGAACCGGAATCCTTTCTCCGTTTTGATAGGGAAAATAGTCTGCCGGATAATTACACTCGTACCATCGGGACGTTCAATTTCTGTGACAATTGGCCCGGTAAAGCTCGGGACACCGGTTGATAATCCCGTGCGGATCGTCTGTTCGAGCGCTGCTCTGCGTTCCTCTGTACGTCGTTCAGGGGGAACGAGACGGATCACGACATCCCACCAGTACCTTTCGATGGCCTCCTCCTTTGAAATCCCCGAGATCTGCTCTGATCCGGCATTCCATTCGATAATTTTTCCCTCTTCGTCAATAATCATGACAGCATCGGACGTTGTATCTATGAATGACCTGAGCCGGGACTCGCTTTCGCGGATGATCTGGTCCTGCCGTGTCAGCGTCTCCAGGTTTGCTTTCAGCTTCTCTTCGGATGCGGTGAGTTGTTCGTGTGCAGCCCGGAGCTCGTCTTCATCCAGTTTGCGCTCGGTGATATCGATATTGGTCCCCGTCCAGCGGACCGGTCTTCCCTCTGCGTCCCTGTGGATGTCGCCGCGCGTAAGAATCCAGTGCCAGCTGCCGTCCTTGTGGTGCAGGCGGTGTTCGATCTCGTATTTTGTCGTCTTTCCCTCGAGGTAGTCACTCACGGATTTCTCGATCCGGGCTGCATCGTCCGGGTGCCAGAGGTTCTTCCAGCCTGAGAAGTTATTCTCCACCTCAGAGTCCCCGTAGCCCAGCATCGTCTTCCACTGCAGGGAGAAGAATACCCGGTCATTGACCATGTCCCAGTCCCACAGCCCCGCTCCGGTCCCGGCAATCGCGCGGCTGAAGCGGTCTTCGCTCTTGCGCAGTTCCTCCTCGGCCTGCTTGCGCTCGGTGATATCCCGCAGGATACCCTCAATACCCAGGTAATTCCCGGCAGCATCGTAGTACTTGTGGCTGCTGGTCAAGGCATAGATCGGTGACCCGTCATTCTTTTTGAGCAGTACCTCGTAATTGGTCACCACTCCTCCACCCTTTTCGAGCTCGGCGAGGAACTGCCTCCTCTCCTCCGGGTTGACATAGAGCGTCTGTGCGACGTTCTTCCCGTATATCTCGTTGACCGAATCGTAACCGAGGATAGATGCTGCGGACGGGCTTACCCTGACAAGGTTCCCCTCTGCATCCGTGCGGTAATAGACGTCCTGGATATTCTCGAAAATACCGCGGTAGTCCTGCTCGGCAAGGACGCGATCCGTGATATCCAGTACGGATGCCACGCTCCGGGCTGTCCCGGGGATTATGGTAACGTGGACAATGCAGTACTTCACCCTGCCATGCCGGTCAATGAACCGGAACTCGTAAACACTCGGAGCAAAAACCGGATCATTGCGCCGTTCATGGTGATATTCTTTCATCTGCTCAAGATCTTCCGGAACAATAAACTCGGTCCAGCTCCGCTTCCCCTCAAGTTCCTCAATCGAATAGCCGGACAGCTGGGCAAATCGTTCGTTTGCAAGGGCAATTGTCGTATCCTTCTCTATGATGATGGTGGCAGCTCCGGTCGTCGTGAAGATCGCCCGGTACATGTCTTCGCTTTCGCGGAGCGCATCTTCCGCCTGTTTCCGTTCAGAGACATCCCGGATAGATTCGATAGCGCCGACGATCTCCCCTTTCCTGTTATACAACGGGCTTGCTTTACCCATCAGGGTCACAACGTTCCCTTTCGGCCGGGGGAGCGAGGTTTCTGCGATCAGGATATCCTTCTCATGGATGATGTGGGCGTAATTTTTTGCAATGACGTCATCGGGCTCGAAGATCAGGTCGATGAGGATCTTGCGCCGGACCCCGTAAAACGGGACAGCATACTCAAAGTTCCCTTTCCCGATCATCTCTGATGCAGGCAATCCGGTCATCTCTTCGATGGCCTGGTTCCACGCGATGATATAGCCCGCCCGGTCTATGGCAAACGTGGCATCCGGGAGGAAATTGATAATATCTGCGAGCCTTTTCTCTGACTCGGTTTGCGAGAGTTCTGCCTGACGCCGTTTCACAGCCTGCCTGACCTTGTGAGCAAGCTCGGCGAACTGGGCCATCGGGTCCCCGCCTTTCTGGAGGTAGAAATCAGCTCCTTCGTTCAGGGCCTCGATGACGACCTCCTCCCGTCCCCTGCCCGTGAACAGGATGAAAGGTATCTCGTTTCCGGACTGTCGAACCACCTTTAACAGCTTGATCCCGTCCATTTCCGGCATCTGGTAATCGGATATGATGGCATCGTATTCCCTGGCTGCGATGGCCTGCAACGCCTCTGCAGCAGACTCGGCAGTATCTACCTGGAATTCCCCGCCCCTCTCAAGAAAGGCCTTCCCGATGTTGAGGAGCGCCGGCTCGTCGTCGATATAAAGAGCCAGTATGGGGACGGTTGTCACGGGTACCCTCCTCTATCCTGAAATGCTCCCTTCGGCACGGGTATCAGGTAGTCAGGTATGATTACATCGAACGATTCCTGTTCGGGCAGCCAGGTTACACGGGCCGCGTTGACGGGTGTGGATACTGTGAATTCGTTGGATCCGAGCAGAAAGAGACTGTCGTATCCTGGAAGAACCGGCTCGCCTTTTGCAATATGAACAGGAATCATTCAGCGCAACGACCTACCTAATGATAGAACCGGGAATGTGTAATAACTATTAGTTTGATACAACTAAAACCGCCTTGTTGATGGACACGGCGGATATAATGTGCGGTCCAGTCAATGGTCAGGTAATCCTTTGAATGTACAGGTTAATCATCACCAGGAGCATTGTCTGGCCGGCTTTATGGAAATTGGTCTGCACCCTGACAAGATACTGGCAGGGAAACCCGTTTTAATATGAAAATTTCCGCCCCTGGGTATTCAATTTTCATCCTTTATGATTGTGGTCCTTTGGTATGGGTTATCATTCTCCGTGTCCAACCTGCCCCCCGCCAGAACTGCCCTGCCCGGTCTCCACCGGGCTGCCGGTCCGGTACAGTACCAGTTGATACAGGAGGACCAGGATAATCAGCCAGAAGGTTCCGATTACGTAACTCCCGATCACATCACTCACCCAGTGTACCCCGAGATAGATTCGCGAAGGCCCGATGAGCACGATCAGGATGGCGCATACTGAAACGGTGATCCATCGTATCCAGCCTTCAAGAAATTTCCAGGAAAGAAAGCCGGCAAATCCAAAAAATACAACGAAGAACATGACATGGCCACTGGGATAGGCATACTGGTTGAAGGACTGGAAGATATCATTCGGTTCCAGGGTAAAAGCTGGCGGACGAGGGCGGCTTACCAGTATCTTGATTACCCCGGCAACGATTCCACTGCTGAGTGTGGCAATTACAAATGCCGCTTCGATCCATTTCTTCCGGACTGCACATATGCCTGCCACCGCAAAAACAAGGATAACCGGGACCCATCCGTCCCCAAGGAAACTGACAGACGTCATTAACGCAGCAAACGCCGGGTCGTCCTCACCACGCAGCGCAAAAGCCACCCTCATATCGAAGCGGAATACGCCGAAAAAATAGGCTGCAAGAGAGATTGCGATTCCACAAAGAAGCAGAAGAACGAGGATGACAACCAGCTTCCGGTCCATGGAGTATCTGAGAAATAATAGCCGTTTGTTGATTGTTATAGTACCTCATTTTAAGCTGGTTTAATTATCATTTTCAATAAAACAGAACGGGTCTTCTGCAGAAAAATCCCCGTAGCAGGCATATGCACGAACCCGGCAGCCCCCGCCACAGAGATGGACATACCCGCAACTACTGCATTTACCCGTTATCCGGTGGTCCTTATCCCTGAACCTGGCGAGAACCGGATGATTTCCATCCCCCCATATCGCTGAGAACGGTTGTTCCCTGACATTGCCGGTAAAAAAATCAGGGGACCGGGCAAACTGGCAGGGATAGACATTTCCCCAGGGGTCAATGTTAGCTACACGGTCTCCTGCACTACAGCCTCCCTTCAGGGACTTCAGGAGATCCTGTGCATCAGCGAGGTCTGGTGACCTGTCATGCTCCATTGAACGGAGCAGGTGAATGCAGTCCTGGGGAGCGTCAACGGTAAGAAACTCCATCCTCCCCGGGGCGGTCTCTTTTGCTTTCCGGTAGAGAAGGTCGAGGGCCTCTGTTACCTCCTCTCGTCCCAGCTGTAACCGTTTGTAGTCATTTAGTCCCCTGCCGCAGGGCACCAGCCAGTACAGGCAGAACCTCGATGCACCAAGTTCAAGGGCGAGATCGACAAGAGGTCCGAGTTCATGGAAGTTTTCCTTGGTGAGGGTAACACGTACACCGCTCCGCACTCCTTCTTCGCGGCAACTGGCGAAGGCAGATGTTGCTCTTTGAAATGCTCCGGGTGAATTTCTGAAACGGTCGTGGGTATCCGGTCCGGCCCCGTCAAGTGATATGCCTGCATATTCGATCCCGCTTTTCCTGATTTTGCGGGCAACATCTGCTGAAATCAGGGTGCCATTCGTACTAAGTGCTGTTTTGATACCCCGGGTGGCTGCATGGTCCGCGAGGTCCCAGAGATCTTCCCGTAGCAGGGGCTCCCCTCCGGTGAATATAATCAGGGGAACACCCATGGAGGCGAGGTCATCGATGACACCGAATGCTTCGGTTGTCGTCAGTTCTCCCCCGGTCTGGCAATGGGGGTCCGACTGGCTGTAACAGTGTTCGCAACTGAGATTGCACCTGTTTGTGATGTTCCAGAATACAACAGGCCTGCGTTGGTCCGTAAATGCAAGGTACTTACTTGGCATCCGGTCATCCGGGTTGTGGCGGTGATGCATCACCGCACTCACCGTTCCCCGCCCATGGAGGCACTGTGTAATCCGGTTCATAGCAAAGTTCCCCCGTTCTCCCGTATCCGGACATTCGGGACGCGTTTGAACTCTTCGGTACTGAAGAGGACAACATAATCCCGGACCCCCACCCGGTTTGCGATATCCCCTATTTCTGCAAGGACTGCGTCCCTGCTATATCCGTGATGTACGGTATATACCGAGTATTCCCACCTGCCCGGCACAGGAAGGCGTTCATAGCAATGAGTTATACACGGGAACGATGCCAGCAGCGATCCGATATCACTGCCTGGCGGCCCCGGTTGTTTCCATGCAACGAGGGCGTTAGCCGATATTCCTACCTGCCTCTGGTTGATCCGTGCCTGGAATTTCCGGATAATCCCTTCGGCCCGGAGATTTTTAATTCTCTCCAGGACCTCTTTGCCGGTAAGGTTCAACCGCTTTCCAACCTCTTTAAAGGGCTCGTTCACCAGGGGGAGTCCGTGTTCAAGTTCAGAGAGCAGGTCCAGGTCAGTCCGGTCCAATGATGCCCTCCTGGTCTGTTTTGTTTAAAAAAGAAAAACGTACGTCCACTTTCAGTTTTCTTACGGTGGGAAGGTCCAGGACATCCGTATCCGGAACTCCTGTACGTTGCAGAATTTCTGTAAGCACATGCTGCAGATCTTCTTCATTTTTACCAGAGAGCGTGAACCAGAGGGTGTAATAATGGTCACGCATGAAATTATGGGAGACCTCCGGGTAACTGCTGATAATGGCCGCGATCTCGTGAACTTTTTCGTCCGGAACATGGAGGGCAATCAGGGTGGCAGCAGAAAGTCCCATATGCCGGGATTCAAGAGTGGGTGATATCCCACGCACAATACCATGTTCCTGGAGCAGTTTCAACCGGTCAAGAAGTTCCTGCTCGGGAATTCCAAGACGCTCTGAAATTGTTGTAAAAGGCCGGGGAACCAGTGGGATATCGCTCTGGAGTGCATCAAGGATATGCATATCAACCGTGTCCGGATGTGAATGATCTATCAAATTACAACCTCCTGCGGTTCGTATGGGCAACAGGGATCTTCAGCACAGAGGTCCCCGTTCAGCACTTCGGGAGCAGCAAGCCCGTCACACCATTGATGAGAAAATGTGCCTGCTCCCCGGTATGCCCGTGCCCTGCAACCGCCACAGATGGTTTTATACCTGCATATCCCGCACTTCCCGGTAAGGCGATCAGGGTCGCGGAGTGCTGCAAAGATTTCTGAATTGTTCCAGATCTCATGAAACGGGGTAGTCCTGACATTACCGGCGCTCACCGGAAGGTACGGGCATGGGGTTACATCCCCATTCGCGTAAATCCGGCAATAACTGATGCCAGCGATGCATCCCCTGCCCCATGAGGGGTTCTTAATCCCCAGTTCCTCTGCTATACGGCGGAACTGTGGGGCACATGTCGGGCGGATATTTATCCCGCTATCATGGTATTTCTTTAAGATCTTCCTGATCAGTGTTTCGTATTCATCCGGTTTTCCGGGTTCCGTTTCCCGTGCCCTCCCGGTCGGGACCGGGAAGAAGACCTGGTAATCCCGGACACCAAGGGAGGTCCCTAAATCAATTACTTCGTTGACCTCGTTGATATCGAAGCGCATGACCGATATGTTAACCTGGACGCCAATCCCCTCTCCCCGGCAATTGCGGATCGCCTGCACGGCCTTTTCCCATACACCATTCACCCCACGGAACGAATCGTGAACTGCCGGGTCTTTGGAGTCAAGGCTTATCGCTACGGCTTTAATTCCAGCCTTACTGAGCTTTGCTGCGTGCTTCCGATCGATCAGGATCCCGCTCGTACCCATAACCATCCTGAGTCCCTGGTCAGAACCGTACCGGGCGATATCAAAGATATCCTCCCTCATGAGAGGTTCCCCTCCGCTCAGCACGAGAACGGGTTTCCCTGTCTCGCAGATCTGGTCGATAACGCCGAATGCTTCCTTCGTGGAGAGCACTCCTTCTGCCTCGCTGTCACCCGCGTCCACGTAACAGTGGGCACATTTCAGGGGGCAGCGGAGCGTGATGTTCCACGAGATGATTCGCGGCGCCACACCAGATATACCCTTCACAACTTCAGCCCTTTTGCCATATACTGCCCGAGCTCCTGATTCACTTTCGTGAGGTTCTCCATCCTTGTAACATTTATGCTATGATCTGGCGAGATCGAAGCGATCGAGGTTCATCATTTTGTTCCAGGCTGCTACGAAGTCCCGGACAAACTTCTCCTGACCTTCCGCGCTTGCGTAGACCTCGGCCAGTGCCCGTAGCTGGGAATTCGAACCGAAGATGAGATCGACACGCGTGCCGGTCCACCTGACTTCGCCAGTCTTGCGATCGCGGCCCTCGAACATGTCGGCGTCGTTCGATACCGGTTTCCATTCCGTGCCCATATCGAGCAGGTTTGTGAAAAAGTCGTTGGTGAGCGCCTCCGGACGCTTCGTAAAGACCCCGTGCTGTGATCCACCGAAGTTGGTGTTCAGCACACGCATGCCGCCAACGAGCACCGTCATCTCGGGAGCGGTCAGGGTCAGCAATTGCGCCTTGTCGACCAGCAACTCCTCGGCCGGTGCAGCATAGCGGGCCTTTAAGTAGTTGCGGAAGCCGTCTGCCTTTGGCTCGAGCACGGCGAAGGAGACCACGTCGGTCTGCTCCTGCGAGGCGTCATTTCGTCCTGGTGCAAAGGGGACCGTCACTTCGTGACCGGCATTCTTCGCAGCCTGTTCAACGCCAGCGCAACCGGCCAGGACAATCAGGTCAGCCAGCGAGACTTTCTTCCCACCTGAGGCGGCGTTGTTGAAGGCCTTCTGGATGCTCTCCATGATCTTCAGCACCTTTGTCAGCCGGGCAGGCTGGTTGACTTCCCAGTCCTTCTGAGGCGCGAGGCGAATGCGGGCTCCGTTGGCACCGCCGCGTTTGTCGGACCCACGGAAGGTGGACGCCGACGCCCATGCGGTCGAGACCAGCTCAGATACCGTCAGGCCTGAAGCCAGGATTCTGGTCTTGAGGGAGGCGATGTCCTGTGCATCAATCAGCGGGTGATTGACCACGGGGATAGGATCCTGCCAGAGAAGATCTTCGACCGGGACCTCCGGGCCGAGATAGCGTGCACGCGGGCCCATGTCGCGGTGCGTCAGCTTGAACCATGCCCGGGCGAACGCGTCCGCGAACTGGTCCGGATTCTCCATGAAGCGCCGTGAAATCTTTTCGTAGGCGGGATCGAACCTCAGGGAAAGGTCCGTGGTCAGCATGGACGGCGCATGACGCTTCGACTTGTCGTGTGCATCCGGAATCGTGCCGGCGCCTGCGCCACCTTTCGGTCGCCACTGATGCGCACCGGCCGGGCTCTTCGTCAGTTCCCATTCGAAGCCGAACAGGTTCCAGAAGAAGTTGCTGCTCCACTTCGTAGGCGTGGTGGTCCAGGTGACTTCCAGGCCGCTACTGATCGTGTCACCACCTTTGCCGGTGCCGAAGCTGCTCTTCCAGCCGAGGCCCTGCTCATCGATACCCGCCGCCTCGGGCTCAGGCCCCACATGGGACGCAGGGCCGGCGCCGTGGGCTTTGCCAAAGGTATGACCCCCGGCGATGAGTGCAACTGTCTCTTCATCGTTCATGGCCATGCGGGCGAACGTCTCGCGGATATCCTTTGCCGCCGCGACCGGATCCGGGACGCCGTTCGGGCCTTCCGGATTGACGTAGATGAGCCCCATCTGCACGGCAGCGAGCGGATTTTCGAGGTCCCGTTCGCCGGAGTAGCGTTTGTCCTCAAGCCACATGTTCTCAGAACCCCAGTACACGCTTTCTTCCGGCTCCCAGGCATCCTTACGACCACCGGCAAAGCCGAAGGTTTTGAATCCGCCAGACTCCAGGGCAACGTTGCCGGCAAGGATCATGAGGTCAGCCCATGAGATTTTACTGCCATACTTCTGCTTGACCGGCCAGAGCAGCCGGCGCGCCTTGTCGAGGTTCACGTTGTCGGGCCAGCTGTTGAGGGGGGGGAAGCGCTGCTGGGCAGAACCGGCTCCGCCGCGACCGTCACCGGTGCGGTACGTGCCGGCACTGTGCCATGCCATGCGGATGAACAAAGGCCCGTAGTGGCCGAAATCCGCCGGCCACCAGTCCTTTGACTCGGTCATCAGCGCCTGAAGGTCCTTCTTTACGGCCGCCAGGTCGAGTTTTTTAAATTCCTCGGCATAGTTGAACTCCCCGCCCATCGGGTTGGACAAGGGAGAGTGCTGGTGAAGAACTTTCAGGTTCAGCTGGTTTGGCCACCAGTCCTGGATGGACCTGCCCCGGCCGGTTACCTGTTTGTCTGCTCCACCCGTTGGCGAGCTCTTACTGTTGTCAGTCATAACATGATCTCCTGTTTTTCGACCATGGGGAAATCCTGGAGACGGATCAGGTATCGGTTCCCGACCGTGAGAGAATTATGGTGTAAGCAACCGGAACTCCCTGTTTAATTAGAGGGTTTTCCTGTCCATGATCTATCAGTTTAGAATAGCCATTGCCGTATTTAATAAGGCTGGTTCAGGGTAGTATAGATACTTAATTCATGGGACAATCTCCATTGGTAAATCCCCCCCAATCGGAAGTACCCCGGGTTTGAAAATATTAACGGGGTGAAGATTATGCGGTGAGGGATTTCCCGAGGTTGTAACCTTTCTGGTATGCCGCATCGAGCAGGTCCGGGTGTGCCGCCACGTCCTGGATTGTGTCCATATCATTGATCAACAGCTCATCGGTATACTGGCAGTCAATAATGTCAAAAAATGCCCTGATTGTCAGTTTTACGCCGACAAAAACGTCGGGGATTTTCATACCTGATATACAGATGAAGAGTCCTTTTCGCCCCGCCCTGCGCTCCTTTGCGATGAACGGCTGTTTCCGCATATACTTGGCCATGAAAAAGACCTGGAACCGGTCTATCATAGATTTGAGTTTACCGGGAATTCCCATTGTCATGACCGGGGTAGCAATGATGAGACAATCCATCTCTTTGAACTTCGGATAGAGCGTCTGCATATCGTCGTCCATAATGCAGGTGTCATGGTCTCTGCAGAAAAACATCTCCATGCATGACTCGAAATCAAGGTTGGCGACTTCAATTTTCTCCACCGTGCAACCGGCATCCTCTGCTCCCCTGAGTGCACGGTCAAGCAGTTTTGCCGTGTTACCCTCAGAAAGAGGACTCCCGAGAAGACCTATCACCTTTTTTCCCATGAAACAGTAGACGTGAAAAACTCTCATATAGTTTTGTATTAAGTACCTGCAATTTTCCTTAGGGGAATGACGCAACAATCCTCATACCTTCAGTTATCCAAGGGATTGTTGATTTAGCAACATTCCTCAATTCAATACTTCTTATTGAAGGCCCCCTTGTACAGATCCTATAAATTACCTGCATCGCTGTGATCCACCTATTTGAGTCCGAATTCGGCATGAAAAGAGTTATTATAATTTCTGCTGCAGAGGTATGCGATTGCAATTGGTGATTTAGCTCACAGGGTGCAAAGTCCGTCTATGTCGAAAATACATCTCTAACCTTATCCTTTCCCATTACTCCCCAGTTTATCTACGGACACGACAAGGTCAGCGGATACTCTGGACCTGCCAGGGCAGGTTGGACAAGTTCTAATCCTCGCAACACCATGATACCGGGCAGCAGGAAAAAAGCAAATAAAATATCTGGGTGTACGAGCAGAAGGTGATGATCATGACAATAACCATTGAGCCGGTAATGGGACTTCCCCTCATCCATGAAGGCGATGACCTCCCCGGAATGATTGCAGAAAGGGCCCGCATCATGGACGGCGATATTCTCTGCATTGCTTCATCTGTCTATTCAAAATCAAAAGGATTTACCCGCAGGCTCAACGATATCACACCATCGGAACGGGCGGTAAGGATCGGGAAAATGACCGGTGAAGACCCCCGTTTTCTCCAGGGTGTCCTTGATGCGTCGACTGATATCCTCCTTGAATACCCTTTCATCCTCTCTGAGGTCGCAGGGGGGCATATCGGCGTCCGTGCCGGGGTCGACCAGAGTAATATCGATGACGGGATGATCATCCTCCTGCCACCCGACTCAATGAAGGCCGCAGAAGAGGTAAGAGAACGGATCAAGGCTCTCAACGGCAGCGATATAGGGGTCATCATTACCGATACGGTTGGAAGGGCATTTCGGCGTGGACAGACCGGCAACGCGATCGGCTGGAGCGGTATGTCCGCAATACGCGATTTCAGGGGTGACACAGACCTCTTCGGCCACGTATTGAAGATCACGGAAGAGGCCGTCGTTGATGAGATTGCCGGGTTTGCAAACTTCATCATGGGCGAGAGTAACAACGGAGTCCCGGCGGTCCTCTTCCATGGCTGTGAGAAATGGAAAGGTCATGATGACCTCTACTACCATGCAGATGAGGATATAATCCGGAAATCACTATGTTCGCGGGAATACTCTGCACCAGGATAAACAATACTAATCATAACATATTTTTTTGAATAACCAGGGATGTTAGATACTATTGTTTTTTGAAAAGTCTTTGTATATGACGTGAGATAAAAATGAACTCACAATATGCGAATTCTGTTCGGCTCCGATAAGTCCAAACATCAGTGGGACTATTACTGGTTGTCCCGCCGAGAAACCGGGATCCGGAACCAGGTATCATTCTCTTATACCTGTTATAGTCCCACTGATGTTTGAGACTTTTCGGAGCAGGACAGAAATTCCCAAATAATAATTTGCCGCATTTGTTACACATCCTGCAAGTATCTGTTCAATCGGCAATCTTCATTTACTAGTATGACATATGTTAACAATTGACACGGTGATATTGCAGATGCTAGTCGCACATAAGGTAAAGAAAAAATTCGGGGGCCTTGTTGCAGTGCAGGATGTAGACCTGACCCTTCACGAAGGAGAAATCCTAGGGCTGGTCGGTCCGAACGGGGCGGGAAAGACAACACTCCTCAATATTATATCCGGCCTCTACCAGCCCGACAATGGCACTATACACTATAAGGGCGAGAATATTACCGGTCTCTCCCTGAACAAGCTCTGCAAGAAGGGAATAGCCAAGACATTCCAGCACCCACAGTCTTTTCCTGGGATGCTCGCTACTGAAGCGGTAATGGTCAGCGCAATCTTTGGTAACCATCATAAGGTCGGTATGAAGGATGCCCGCGAGGAGGCGATCGGCCACCTCGAATTTGTAGGTTTTCCAAAAGACAAGATTGATGCACCACTCTCCCAGCTGAACCTCATGGAATTGAAGCGCATTCAGCTTGCCCGGGCCCTGGCTTCCAGGCCAAAACTCCTGCTCATGGACGAACTCACCACGGGGCTGAACCCGAACGAGAGCGGGGAAGCAATCAGCCTGATAAAAAAGATCAGGGATGGCGGTACGACCATCATGCTGATTGAGCACGTGATGAGGGTCATTACCGGCGTTTCCGACCGTATCGTGGTACTTGACCACGGTGAAAAAATAGCAGAGGGCACACCCCTCGATGTTCTCAATGACCAGCGGGTAATAGATTCATACCTTGGCGAAAAATATACTACCTAGAGGTCAATTTTTGCTCAAGATAGAACATCTGGATGTCTGCCACGGTAACCTGCATGTGGTCTGGGACCTTTCCCTGGAGGTCCACAAGGGTGAGATTGTTACGCTCCTTGGACCAAACGGTGCAGGAAAAACAACATTTGTCGAGACAATTATGGGCCTGAACCGGAGCGCCCGGGGCTCTATACGGTTTCTGGACCAGGAGATCCTTGGGCTGTTGCCGTACGAGATTGTGAAGAGAGGTATTACACTCGTCCCGGAAAAAAGGGAACTCTTCCCAAAGATGTCAGTCCGGGAGAACCTAAGCCTTGGTGGTCACCTGAATACACAGGGATCGAGTGATCCGGAACCAGTACTTGAGATGTTCCCGGTTCTCAGGGAGAGGCAGGGCCAGCTGGCCGGCACGTTATCAGGTGGTGAGCAGCAGATGCTGGCAATAGGGCGAAGCCTGATGTTAAACCCGAAGCTGCTGGTGCTTGACGAGCCCTCTCTTGGCCTTTCCCCGCTTTTTGTAAAAAGTGTGCTCCAATCGGTGGCAAAACTCAATGAATCCGGGCTTTCAATTCTGCTGCTCGAACAAAACGTGATGCACGCCCTCGAAATTTCGCACCGTGGATATGTACTTGAAAACGGAAGGATCACGATCCAGGGCACAGCACAGGAACTCCTCGATAACCAGGAGATACAGGCCTGTTATCTGGGGCTTTAAGGGCAGGATAAGAAAAAGGGTTATCTGACGAGGTTAACAACCAATTTTCTATACAGGGTTGAATAACGTATGGGTTAGTTGAAATCGTGCATTTTTTTTAAAAAATAATTATTTTGAGAGCAGTTTGTTGAGCCGTACCCTCCATCTGGGAGCCCTTTTTTTAATCTCTTCCGGCAGGGAGACCAGGCCGCGTGGCAGGAATATTACGACGAGGACAAGGATGACGCCGATAATGATGAAACGTCCGTACGTAAGGCCGAGCGACTGGAGACCATCCCACAGGAGTGTAATGACTATTGTCCCGATAATCGGCCCTGCAAGTGTGCCGAGCCCCCCACTTATGGAATAGATAATTGGCCAGAACGAGATATCAACGCCAAATATTTCGGGTGTGACATAACCGAGATAGTGGATTTCCAATGCACCTGCAAGGCCGGCAAAATATGCACTTACCATGAATGCCAGCAGTTTGTACCTGACCGGATCGATCCCCGCTGCACGGGCTTCAAGTTCATTCTCCCGTATCGCCGAAAATGCAAGGCCTATTTTTGAGTTTAAAATGCTCCTGAACAGGAGTATAACAACGACTGCAATAAGCAGGATGGAATAATACTCATATACAAGGTAGTTCGGTACCGTATTGCTGATCAGCGGAGGTGCTGCAACACCGTCCCAACCCCCGGTGACAGAACTGAACTGGCTTGCGACCAGCACCTGTATAATGACCGCAAACCCGAACGTGACCATGGCGAGGAACCATTCCTTCATCCTTACACAGATAATGCCAATAAATAGCCCGACTGCCGCAGCCGCAGCGCCCCCGAAAAATATTGTCAGGTATGGCGTTAAGCCACTTTTCACCGCGATCAGTGTGGATATGTAACCTCCAATCCCGAAGAATGCAGCATGCCCCAGGGATCCCTGGCCGCTGTAGGTCAGGAAATTCCAGGCGGACGCATAAATGATGAAAATGACCATGATAATCAGAACGGTTAAGTAATACACGTTCAGCCCGGTAACAAGGGGGAACAGGACGGCACATGCCAGTGCCGCGATAGTGAGATACTGGACGACCCGGTTTTTATCCATCGTTGTTATCACTCTGCTTCCTCCCCGAACAAACCGGTCGGCTTGATTATCAGGACGATTATTAAAATGAGGAAGGCAACCGCGTCCTTCCAGGCACCGCCTATCGTAAATACGGTGAAATTTTCTGCTATTCCAAGGATAAGACCCCCGATAATCGCACCCGGAATGCTCCCGAGTCCTCCGATAATCACGATGGCAAAGGCCTTGACTGCTGGTACGGAGCCCATGTATGGGTTAAAGACCTGCCCGCTGACCACCCATAGCGTCCCGGCAGCCCCGGCAAGCCCGGCCCCGATACCAAAGCTCAGCATGTCCATCCGTTCGACATTGATCCCTACCAGCATCGCAGCCTTCCGGTTCTGGCTGGTCGCACGGACTGCAAGCCCGAGCCGGGACTTCTTAAGGAACAGGTAAAGCGCAACGAGGATCACTACCGTCGTGACAATGATAATGAGGTAATCAACGGGGATTTTCATACTCCCTATTGAAACAGTTATTGCTTCAAACGGGCTTTGAATTACTTTCCATTCATCTGTCCAGATCATGGCAGCGACATTTTCGAAAATATAAATCAGTCCGATGCTGATGAAGATCTCGTTTAACTTCCCCGTGCCAAGAATAGGACGGAAACATAACCTTTCGATGATCACGCCGATCACGATCAGGATGGGGATTGATGCAGCCAGGAGGACATAGGGGTTGAAACCCGTGAGAACAAAGAAAGAAAAGGTCACATATGCACCGATCATAAGCAACTGGCCATGGGCAAAATTTACGACCTTCATTACCCCGAAAATCAGGTTGAGACCCGTTGCAAGAAGGATATAGATGCATCCGGCATATAAACCCCATACCAAAACCTGCAGGAAGATGTCTAGGCCGATTTCCATTTCTAATCCTCTCCGGGACCTGTATAAAAAATTGGTGTTATCAGGGTTTATGCTTTGGCTGGCATATACCAGTCCGGGAGCACAAAGTCAGTTTCTTTTAGATTAGCGGGTGAGACAATCTTCGGCCTTGTTTCATTGACTGCCGGGTCCCAGACCAGTTGCTCCATGGTAAGGTCAAATTTGCTCTCACGGAAATCCTTTGAGAAATTGATTGTCTGGCCTTGCATCGCCTCGACTAACTGGGGCATCTGTAAATTCGCAATCGCAGTTTTCACTGCTGTTTTGTTTAATGTACCTGCATTTTCGACTGCTTTGGCACCTATGTATACTCCCTCATAGGTTGCAACGCCCATCATTCCCGGGAATCCACCAAATTTCTTATCGAAATCAGTAACAAATTTATTGTATGCTGCTTCGGTCGGGCCTTTCGGAACGGTATATGGACTGAAACGGCTCTGTATAATAGAGTAGTCCCCGTATTTTCCGACACCCTTGTAGAAATCAGGGTCATCATTCGGTTCAATGGCAATAAAGATCTTTTTGAGGCCAACATCTCTCATCGCCTGTGTTTCGATGGGTATCTGTTCGTTTAGGAACGCTGCAACATAGACCACATCGGGGTCCGAGCTCTTGATGCTTGTCAACGCTGTCCTGAAGTCGCTCTCGCCCATCTTGAATGTCTCCTGGGAGACAAGGTTGATTTTAAGACTATTGTTGGCGATCGTGTTCTTTACTGCCTCAAGGTGACCTTTTCCATAGGGGCTGTCCTGGTAGAGTATGGCGAGCTTCAGTGGCCTGTCCGCCGGGAATCCGAACTTTGCATTGATTGCAGGACGGATGACCTTATCGATAAATAACGTGGTCTGGCTTCCGGAATCATCTGTTGTCGGTGCATGATGGAACATGTAACTTGTGTTCACATCAGTCCGGCGTGTGATGACTGGTGTCGATGCCCCGGTGATGATATAGGGAACATTATGCTCGGCAACGATTGACTGGTGCGCCGAAACAACGGCACTCGAGAACCCCCCTACCAGCATATCGACGTTGTCCTGGGTAATCATCCTTGACACTGCTTTCTGGCCTCCTTCCCGCGTTGACTCATCATCGCCCTGGACCAGCACGATCGGGACACTTTTACCGAAATCTTTTACATAGACCCCGCCTTTGGCGTTGATCTCCTCGGCTGCGAGCTGAGCTGACTCCCAGACATCTTTTCCGGTAGTACTTGACGGCCCGGTCAATGACGCCACAACACCAATCTTAATATTCTGGGCTGGTGCCGTCGATGCCTGCTGGGTGCAACCTGCAAGGAATGCACCAATTACGACCAATCCTATCAATAAGAATACATACGTATGTTTCATTCGTTACCTCTGCCATGCTATTGCATAGCAAGGTTGGCCATGACATAGTATAAATATTCCCATTTATGGTTCAGACTGAAAAATGAAGAAGAGCGGGCTTAACGGTTGAATACACTACACAATTCTCTTCTTTAAATAGATCCCAGAGTAACCTGCTCACTTTCAGGGATCGAAATACCATTCAGGTCATTAATTGTAACAATTGTGAACATTTTTTTATTCCCTGCGCTTCTTATGAATACTGCATATCCCGGGGAATCCCGTATCTCAAGGGTGACAATAAATGTATGATCTTGAAAAGTTACGCAAGGAATTTCCAATACTCGCACAGTGTATCTATCTTGACAGCGCCTCGACAAGCCAGACGCCCCGGTGCTCTGTCGATGCGATGTGCGAATATTTCTTCGAATACGCGGCAAATCACGGGAGAGGTGCCCATCACCTCGCCCGGAAGACAACGGAAAAGTACGAGGAGACCAGGTCCCGGCTCGGAAATTTTCTGAACGTCTCTCCGGACCACATAATTTTTACAAAAAATACCACTGACGCAGTAAATACGGTTGCAAACGGGCTTACGTGGAAACGAGGTGACGAGATAATCACCACGTGGCTGGAACATCATTCGAACCTCCTTCCGTGGATGAACCTTAAGAAAAAAGGCGTCCGCGTTGCGACCCGTGAAGGGATCTTTACCGGGATGTCGAGCGGGGCAGCACTGGCAGGGGTGCTGAAAGTCGCAGAGTCGCTTGATTCCGGAACTATTGTAACCATTTTTCCTGACCATGGCGACCGTTCATCTCAGCACTACGCTTTTCCGCTCCATCTGCAGCGATTCTAACCCTTAAGAAGTTGATATGGACCTGCTGATTTTGCCTGAACATTTGAACATTGGTGGTAGCCCCATCGATCTATGTCAATTCAGTACCACCGGCGGTCTTTACCGAAGATAAGGAGGGGGAGCAGGGTACCCATGACAATCGATGCCGCAACGAACAGGGACAACAGGCCGTTGGTTATCGTTGTGGCTACCACCGTATAGGGGACCGACTGGCCCATGCTGATGATCATAGCCATACCCTGCAGGCATAAAATAATGTAATAGCCCGGAATGAACTGGACTGATGCAGCGACGAGGGGAAGCGCGACGGGGATTTTCCAGCAGGGACAGAGAACAAGTGCAAGCAGGGAGATCAGAATGGTCCCGCAGAACACACCAAGGTATACGTCGCCACCAGCCATTACAACCCCGTTCCTGAGAAGACGACCCGCTGCACCACAGATAAAACAAATAAGGATTGCCTGGCGTTGTGCATTCATGAGTACGCAGTAGCAGGCGGCAGTCAGTCCACCGAGTATTGTCACGGTGACAAGCGAGACTGATACCGGGAGGTAAAGGCCGGGGCCATCCGGGCCCGGGGAATATACGAGAAGGACTGCAAGCAACCCGACCGTCATGATGGCGATCACGTTCAGGAACACCACGAGACGTGGGATACCGATATGCAGGTGGTTCCTGAGCACCTCCCAGCCCCCGTTAATCAACTGGTAACCCGGGATGACAAATATGCAGGGAATAATGAGAGAGATCAGGGGTGTCCCTGTGGGTATCACCAGTGATAGCAACGCGGCTGCCAGGGTTGCGATAAGGGTGGTGGCGAGCACAACGATATAGTAACTGTAGCCCCTGCCCATGACGAGGATACGGACTATGGCTGCAGTACAAGCGGCGATCCCGATGATGAGGAGTGCATATTCATCTGCATGGTTGAAATAGCCGAAAATTACCGTGAAGAGGGTAACTGCCATGACCGTGAGCAGGCGGTCATAATGGCGCCGGAGTGGCAGTTGTTCAAGACTGCGAAGGACAGTGCCGGGATCGATGCTGTCCGGCAGGGCATGAAGGTACTGGCTGATCTCAGTGATGGCGTTGGCATTCAGTGAGGCCGGCATCGGGTAATCAACCATGCCCACCCTCTTTTTTCCCCCCTGCTCTATAGATATTACCAGGGCCTCAAAACCGAGAAATACCTTTAATTTTCCCCCTTCCAGTTTTTCGTTCAGGAAGGTGATGGAGTCAAGGATCCTCTGGCCGGGTGAACCTGCTGTAAAGAGCAGCCTGCCCAGTTCCAGTTCGGCGTTCAGGATTTCCCTGAGACTGTCATGGTCTCCTGCTTCCACTCCGGTATCTTGCCTATCGGTGGTTTGAAGGTCTGTTATGGCCACTGGCGGTCACCTGGTAACTGGCTGATGAATTCCATGCCCCATAATTACAGCAGAGGATGTCCTGTCAGGACTTAAAACCCGTGGTAATCAGGGGCTATTATGTGAGCAAATGATTGTATTACGAATAAATCTTCCCATTTTTGGATGAAAAATTGGTATTGTGGACCCGTTCTCCGGCTGTTAAGGTAGCGGTACAGTCAGTTCCCCAACCAAGCACTTCAAACCGCCCTGTATCGAGACTTACGACACTAATTCCATGTCCTATCTGGATAGCCCGGTAGTAACCACCCTTGGGTTTTATTTCAGAAACATCATCGGTGATGGGACACAACCCAGGTTCCGGGATTATCACAGACCATGGAACAACTACCATTTTCAGGGAATTCAAACACTGTGACAGGACTTCTGTGGATTGGCGTGCTCCCGTCTGAATTATCCCCTTTTTACAAGTTACAAGATTGTTGAAACAACAGGATCAATTGTTAAGGATTTGATCTATTTTCAGCAGGTCACGTGCAGGATAGCGACGTAGCGGCGCTTCTCAGCAGCCAGTTCCGAAATAACCCCGGCTGTATCTTTTATTATCGTTTTGTAGTTATCAAGCAGTGTTTCTGCATCGCTGGTCAGGGGAAGAGATCCATACTGGCCGGTTCCGATATAGATTATATCAGGGTTTTCACCTGCAATGAAATCCAGTTCCAGGCCGGAAAGTGGCGTATGGCCATATTCACCTTTTAATTCCTTTGATTTCTTCTTTTTCCGTTTTGAGATGGTCCCGTCGGTATGGATCACAATATCGTGGGTGTAGGTCACCCCGTCGATTTCGACAAAGCCAAACCCCGTGTGCATACAGAGTCCAGCTGGATCTTCATAAGATAACAGGATATTGTAAGGGCAGGAATTTCCGGATTCATCTATTTCCGGCCAACGGCAAAAATAAAAAAAGTATAACCTTTACTGACCCGCATATACGTATAGAAATCTCTTCATGGGCAGGTATGACCATTCAAAAGTCAGAAGAAAAAGCGGTAAAACCATTTATAAAATGGGCCGGTGGAAAAACCCAGTTATTGGCTGCATTTGAACCCAGGTTCCCGCGGGAATTAAAAGAATGCGGGTTATCTAATTTTGTCGAGCCTTTTATTGGCGGGGGTGCCTTATTTTTCGCAATAAACAAAAAATATGGATTTGAGACCGCTTATATCTGCGATAGTAATGAAGAACTGGTCCTTGCATACCGTGTTGTAAAAGCGAAGGTCAATGCATTGATTGATGCACTCAGGGTGCTTGAAATTACTTTTTTTGAAACACCTGCTGAGGAAAGGTCCCCGTTGTACTATAAAATCCGTGAGGATTTCAATAACAACAGGGCAAAAACAGATTTCCTGCATTATCATTCCTCTTGGGTTCAACGCACCGCTGAGCTGATATTCCTGAACCATACCTGTTTCAACGGGCTGTTCCGCGTCAATTCGCTGGGATGGTTTAATGTCCCGTTTGGCTCCTATAAAAACCCCCGGATACTTGATGAACGGAGCCTCAAAGAGGCGTCAGAATCGTTGCAGAACACAGAAATTTCATTGGGAGATTTTACCGCCTGTGAGAAATTTGTCGATAGCAATACCTTTGTTTATCTCGATCCGCCATACCGTCCGCTCAACCGGACCTCAAAATTTACCGGGTACTCAAAAGGCGGGTTCTCCGATAGTGACCAGGTCCGGCTGGCAGAGTTTTTCAAAACGATCGATCGCAGGGGCGCAAAAGTGATGCTCTCCAACTCAGACCCTAAAAACGAAGACCCGGATGATTCATTTTTCGACACCCTCTATGCAGGTTACCCGATTGACCGGGTCCCTGCAAAAAGGGCAATTAATAGTAATGGTGATCGGAGAGGAGTGATATCTGAACTTATTATTACCAATTATCCAACAAAGTACTCCACTTCCGGGTAACTCTCCTGGCGAAACCGGAATGTCTTGATTTTTAATCGACCCGGAACGACATTTACAGGCACAAATGTTGCATCTGCATAGTCAGCCGGGAAATCCCAAGCGGTAACGGTTCGCAGTTCCGGGGTCCTGTTATCTGAAAAAGGCAAAGAATGCAAGGATTAGCACGATGAAAAAAACAAGTAATACACCCACCAGCCTGATTTTTCCAGGGGTCGCCGGTTGATCGGTTTCATCGGGTAACCCGATAATATCCTCGATGTCCTTAATCTGGTGTGCATTCTCCGTTCCCTCTCCAACAACAGCGGGAGATGCCGGGGCACTAATTTTCTTTGTCCTTTTCGTATTCCCGGTGGTGACTGTGGCTCCCGTGTTACCGATCGTGACATTTTCAGCCTCTCCCTCTTTAACCTGCTTCAGGCTGTTCCTCGTTAATTCGATCTTCTCTTCAATTGCCTCCAGTTGCTGTGAATAATGTGTCGCCTCCTCAATCCTGCCGGTTTTTATCTGTTCAAGCCCTTTCTTTGTCAACTCGATGTGTTCCTCGATATATTTAATTCTCCTGGCCTCTTCGATCCTGCCCTTTTTAACCAGGTTGAGGCCCAGCTTTGTCTGCTCGATGGTCTCCTCCATCTCTGTGATCTGAAGTTTGCATTGCTCTGCCTCTTCGATCCTCCTGAGCCTGACCTTATCGAGCCCGTTCTTTATTGATTCAATATTCTGTTCAATATCCCGGAATTGCAGATCGTGCTGCCGGGCTTTCACGGTCACATCGGGTGTAACCGGTGCAGGTATGATCTCAATATTCCCGTTCACGCCCTTGATTTTAAACGTGCATTGCTTCGGCTTCTCCGTTTCATCAGTTGTAACCGTGGGTGAGGTAGTATGAAGTGCCCCCTGATTTTTCCCGAGCCTCTTCATTTCCCGCTTGCATTGCCTTGCCTCTTCTATCCTGCCAAGTTTAACCAGGGTCAGTCCTTTGTTATTCCAGATATCGATATTTTCAGGGTCTATTTCCAGGCCTTTTTCGTAAAATAAAAGTGCTGCTTCGAAATTTTCCTGCCGGTAATTAATATTTCCCTGTATCTTACAGGTAATCGCCTCACTATGCCCGGCTTCGGTGGTCCCAGCCATCCTGTACTTGCCCCTGGTCCTTATGTTAACAGGCAAGATTAGAAGCAGGCAACAAATATAGCTAACTATCTGTTCACAGGGTTGTGATGTATCCCCGGGATGATGTCCCCCTGCCTGAAACCCGGAGGCTACCCGTTCCATACCTGCCGGGCCGTTACAATGATCCGGGATATTGCCCGTGATTAAATCCAGCAACCAAGGGTATATGGGAGCTGTTTTTCGGTACGATAAATATCGGGGTTTTTGCATTAACGGGCTGTAATACTGGTGAAACTGCCCAAAAACCAGGTTGATGTCCGATTTGGGGCTGGCAAAGGGTGGTGAAAGGGGGAATACCGGCTGATTTTTGCGATAGAGGGGCTGGAATGGGGTGGATTTGCAGGGGTGGCGAAGGAGTGGAAAAATCTGGGATCTTCATTGTGGTGATAAAAAATTTAAAGAGTCATATATGGGAAAATGAAAAATTGATATTATAAATTGTGGACTGTAATTGTAAAATTCTTGATAACGATTCGCTCAACGTCTGTTATCGTCACCTTCAATCGGTTTTCTGTTACCGAACTGGTTGGTCCGAATACCTGCTTATTATTAAAATAGTTCCTCCATGCGTTCCTGTAACCCTCCCCGTTATCGGCATAATAGATCTCAACATTGTATGGAACATGAGCTGCTCGTGTTATCTATTGTATCTTCCTGGATCACACTCATCTGGACTGTTCCAATACCCGTTGATGAAAGATCACCCACCGATTTAATATTAATTAGTGATAGTATGAGGGTCTTATTATCAAGGAACCACCGGGCTCTGATAGCATTGTTGAGCCCTCCTTCGCTGAATCCGTTTGTTACCACCGCCCCGTTCTGCAATGCGATTATTTCATTTGCCGAATCTGAATTGTACTGGAGAAGTCCCGGATGTACATGTTGTTGGAGAGACTATTATGACAGTATCATTACTTGGGTTTCCAGGGTCAGGCACGATGGTATTAATAGAAAAATTAGAATTACCAGGATTCGGAATGATGGATTTGGATTAATCACCTGAAGGTTTCCTCCACTTACCTGCATCGAAGTCTCCCGGTATGGGACGCCTTTATACGTAAGCAGGTTTGCGTCACTCTGAAGGACAATCATATTTTTTTCCATGTTCCGTACATTGGCATTTTGTTGTTGTTCCAGTAACAGGGGATAGCCGGACAGGGTAACCAGTGCAATGCCGGTTACAACGATACCCAGGATGATGATAAATCCAATCGCTTCCGAAACCCCTGAACCGTCATACTTAAACATTTTTCAACACCTCGTCTGGAACCGACATAAAGCGGATCCGGTTAAATCCTCCCCCTGTTGTATTCCCTACCACCCCTAAGGTGGAGCCAATCCCTGCCAGGGATGCATGGTAATTAACACTTCCCCGTGAGACAATTACCTCGTCGGTCGTATTTTCCACGTTGATGAACCTGGGTGTAATGTCTACGAAATATGTTTTTCCGGCAACATCGTCGGGAAGGTTAATTTTGGTTGTCAGTGACCCGGGGAAGGGTGCGATCATATACACATCAACAATGCGGGTACTTACACCGTTACTGATATCCGTAAACGCGTAATAGTTGAGCTTGTCACTCGGTTCCTGCATCATCACCGTGTTTAACACAAGCATGGTGATAATCAGTAACGCAACCAGGATTGAGGTGATCATGATATACCCGATCAGGCTTGAAACCCCCTCATCCCGGTTAAACCTGCAGCCCCGCTCCATATCAATCATTAAACTCCCGTGGGATAATCCAACTGGTAGGCGTCATAGTTAGTAATTCCGTCATTATAGTGAAGGGTGACGTTTCTGTACCATTGATCCTTACCGGGATCCTGTGTTGTAATGTTGATGACTACACCTTTTCTTTCACCATACAATTTTTCAATATCTTCTCTGATGTTATCCCCTGGTGTGGTGTTAATATTGGGATTATTAAATATTGCGAGATCCCTCGTTTTAATGGTCAGGTCCTGGATATCGGCCTTCGAAAAATCCAGCACCGCTTCGGAAGTGGTCTGGCCGACAAGGGTTGACTCGCTGATTACTATTGCAAGGAAAAAGAGGCTGATTGCAACAATAAATCCCATCAGGACAATCCATTGTCCATCATCATTCATCCTCGCCATAACAACACCTCAACAAGGACCATCTGCATTCGGTTTGGAAGATCAGGATTAGGATTGGTTGGGATACTGTATTATCAACGAGGACCAGCCTGGTCACCTTGACGGTGTTTTCCCTGCCCGTGATTTTGGCGGAACTGACCAAAAGGATAACTGTTAATTATCCCCCGAACCATTGTGATAGAAGATATTTGCGGAATACTTTATTTTATCCAGTGAAGCTGATCCCGGCTTTGTATTAAGATAACTGTTAAATGCCGATTCAAATCCGGTTGTGTTATCCTGCTGAATAAAATGCTCAGGGCTGTGGTATTCGGGCGAACACTATCAAGGTTATAACTATCCGGGCTGTCAAGCATGGCCAGCGCATCGTTCCCGGTTTGTTCCAGTTGCATATCGGTGATGTGGACATCACCCGGGGTGAAAATTGTTGTTGTACTTAAAACCAGGTAAGCGGTGACAATCATGATAATCCCGGCAGTAACCCCCTCAATGGTATAGATCTGCCCGCGATCATTCACCATACTTTTACCTCCATGACTGCAGGAATCATGATATGGCATGGTCAGGTTGGGATTTGGTATCGTGGTCATCATCGGATTCCCGAATGGGTCATAGACAGGATCCCCGATTAATCCAGAACAGGAATTAATTCGATGTAACTATAGTGGATTGGCTCCACTCTTGCGGTGACATTTTCTGAAAATGTGCATTTCAGGGAAATCGAAGAGGCGTTTTTTACGGAAAACTGGCTCCCTTCGAGGAATCCAGGTTCAACAACAATTAGGACGTTAGAATGAGGATTAACCGTCGTTGATGAAGGCCATTGATTTGCCGCGTCAGCTTTCCCATCGGAGTTCAGGTAGACCTTCACGGTTGGTGAAGTGGGTGAGATATCCTGTTCAAAGGGTGTCCCACCGGTATTGTTAAAATACTGGATACTCCTGACTGATTGCAGGACTGCGATGTGCTGAATTATTCAACGTTACATTAATCGCAGTCTGTTCGTTGTATGGATCAATATTATATCGTAATCCCATGGTTATTCCCAGGGGTGTGGAATTGAAATCTTCCTTGTCGTATTGAACCGAAAATGTCGTCTGGTTAGGTTCGCCAAGGGGTTCCGACAGGTTCACGGTCATACTGCTCGGCTGCTTGATTTTTACAACCCGGTGGCTGAAACCGTAATTCTGAACATTGGAATCGTCATCACCATACATATGCGGAAGGATATTTGGGGAAGGATGTGACGCGGGGTACGGATTCTTTTGGATAATCAGACTGGTTTTCAATGGACTGCAACCTGACATTGAAATGGTAAAAAGTCGGTGTCGTTGAGAGGTACTGGTTGTTAAAATTAAATAGCATCAGTTTCTGCCGGTAAGCCAGGTAGTTATCACCCGTTAAACCAGTATTCTGGTAAAAAAATTTATCCACTTTTGCCGAAGACAAAATATTGGGATAATTTTTCGAAAGTGCAAGCCCCAGCCGGATTATCTGCTTCTTCTCCTGGGTTGAACCAAAGTTTTTTACTTCCCATCCTGCTGCATAGGGGTCGTTCAGGTCACCGGGCCCGCCCGGGTCCCCTGCATCCTCGGTAAGGATCACGCCGGTCCTGTAGGCAAGTGCATCGTAATCGATTGTCCGGCTCTGGAGGCTGACGAGAAGCCCGGACACCATCGTCACGACAATAATGAACGCAATCATGAAAATTGTGAAGCCTGCAATGAAGTCAATTGACAGGATACCGGAGTCATCTTTCATAGGGTTCGCTCAGTTGATGGTTCCATTGCTTTCTGGTTGTTTTCTATTGTCCAATAAATATTATGACTTGTACTGGTGAGATATCAGGATTGAATTTGTAAACAGGGCCGGACGCCCGTTTTCAGCCATCCTGTTTGGAGGTCTGACAGTGTTATTGTAATGTAACTCTATATTGTGATCCATTACTATAATGTATTGATCTGTTACGTAATACCCATATATGCATTAAGATCAACATTAATATAATTAAAAAATAATATCAAAAAAAGGTGGGGGCGAAATTCATGGGACGGTTTTCATACATTATTGCCTGTTCAATAGTGTTATCTGTTTTATTAGTGGGTATAGTGAGTGCCTCTATTCCCGATAATCCAGACACAACACTCTTAAGCAACAAGGAGTGGATAGTGGCGAATGGTGCGGATACCGCAATTATTATCATTAACAGCAGTGAATGCAAGTAATCCAATCCCGAACTTGCCGGTTAATTTTCATATAAACGATACCACACTGGCAGATATCATTGCAGCACCCCGGGTTACAGGCACGGATGGTGTTGCCTCAACCCAGATAACCTCCAAGAAAAAAAGTGGCACAGTCCTGGTCTATGCCACGGTGTATTACCGGGTGAATGATACCGACCTTGTCGGAACCCGTGCAAAAATATCACCTATACCTATCCCCAGAAAATTGACCATGATACACCCTATAACATATCCTATGATTCATTCCCCGACGGTATCGTGACGGTCGGAACTGAGATCCCCGTAGTAATTCAGATGAGGGATGAATGGGGTAACCTTGTAGAGAACAAGAACCCGGACCCAGGAAATGATCAACCTGAGTGTCCAGGGGTCCCCCCATGACCTTGCGGGCATTAAAAACGGGACCGAATGGGTGAAGGGCCTGGATGTACCGGTAGATAGCCTGGGTTATTTTTCAGCAACAATAAAGTTATCAACGTATCCGGGGTTCCACTCCTTCCTTGTAAAGCCCCTGGATATGCCGGTAAGTGAAAAACCCTACTACGTGAGAACGGTTGCAAACGGGATTCCTGCCAACGTCACCAGCCGGTTCGAAATTGCTGTAGGCGGGATCGGTGATGCTTCGGTTGATCCACCCGAGGCGACAGCAGATGGGTACACAAAATTTTTTGTCATCTATACGCTGTATGACCAGTATGGGAACCCCGTAAGTGACAAGGTATTAAATTTCTTTACCAACAGATCGGGCGAAGGACGGGTTCTCCCGGCAAGCACGGATCTTGGAGAGGTCAAGATCTATTACGGGCCGAGTGACGAGGTAGGCCTGGTAAACCTGACCGTGACTGCGGTTGAAAATGCCAGTGTTTCGCGTACCGATACGGTCAGCTTTATATCCGGAAGACCGGCGGACCTGTCAAATTTAACAGCATACCCCGAGGTCATGCCCAGTGTTGATGCGTATGCCGGTTCCACTTCAGAAATCAGGGCCCGGGTTACGACCGCAGGTGGATTTGGAGTACCGAATGAAACCGTGTATCTTCTCCCTTGGTACACCGGGGTATGCTGATTTTCCCAACTACCATATCACGTCAGATCCCAGTATCAGCAGCACTTCGGTTGTAACCGATAGCAACGGGTATGCGACGGTCACCTTCACTCCGGGTGGTTTTGGTGTATATGGTGACCCCAAATATGTCGCATCAGCAACCGGGTGGGTATACGCGTATGCAACGTGGAATTCAACACCACACTCTATCCTTCTTACATGGAAGAACTACCCCTATTTAAGCGCTGAAACATCGGTTTCTCCCCAGGTTGTCAATGTCACTGACAATGTTACAATCACCCTCCGCCTGAAAGGAGACGGATACAAGTTACAACCGATCCCTGCAGATATCGTGATTAGTGACGGATCTTGCAGGAGGTATTGGAGGTGGCCAGTTATTGGGCTATACAAAAGCGGCAGATATTGCATTCGTGAATAACGCAAATAATACGACCTCCATTGGATTGGTATCGTTTGGGTATAACAACCCGGGGCCGTACAACACTGAATCAAAGACACTATTATGATGCACAAGGAGGTGTCCCGACCACGACCAAATCTATTCAATCCTTATGGAAGTGTCTGGGACTATTGCCTGGTAAATCCACATTATGGGACCAGTCTCACTGCACAAAGCGCCTGATTCGATTCTTATTAACGGCACCCGAATTATCATCCCGCCCCAGGCTGGAACGCCAATACCGGATATAGTTATTTCAACTCCATATTCAGATGCAACAATTGACTGCCCTATTAAAAACTAAGGCAGAAAAGCCCAACTTATTACTGCAATTAATAAATACCAGGGGAGGGGTGGGACAGATTATGCTGCGGGTATCAATGCGGCAATTAAGTTATTCGAAGCTCAGAATAATACCGGCCATAAAAAAGCGATCATCATCATGGGGGACGGGATTCCCATGATGGCGCCGATTTCACCCGGATCTATTAAATCATACTGGCCATCGGACTGGTATCCCCGGCAGAACCTGGGCTGGGTGGATGAAAGTGACATTGCAATAGATGCAGCTGTTGATGCAGCAAGTCGGGCGAAAGCGATGGGAATTACAATTTATGCAGCCGGGTTTCCCCCTGAACAACGCGGGTTGATAATGATACGCTGAAATGAATAGTACCTCGGGGAATATGAACCCTATCGACCGCTACTACTTCACCCGGATCCCTCAAAATTGAGTGATCTTTACTGACAATCCAGGGGAGGATCCAGAAAGAAGAGTATGTGAATACGAGTACAGACCTCGATTACGGGATGGTCCACGTAACACAGGAAAATGTGGACAGCACGATACCGGGTGTATTCACATATGTCTATCAGAATCCTGTATCAACGATGAACCGGACATACTGGAGGACCACCCCGTCAGTTAATATTAACGGGCCATATTACTATGACCAGACCGCAGACTGGGCGGATAATAACCTTTCATTCGATGTCGGGACCCTGAAACTGAACCAGGTATGGATGACAACCTATATGCTGAAAGTCAATAAAGTCGGCCCAATCAATCGATAAACCCGGGATTGTCGATGCGTTTGGTGAAGGATCGATTGTATCGTTTAACAATAACACAAGTTTCTTAGCGATTCCAAAAACCCCGATCACGGTCCTTCCCAATCTCTCTGAGGAAAAAGCAACCAAAAAACTGGTCATTGATAACCTTACCGCCACAGTGAATGGTACCGTGGCAGATCTCTGGGTTGATATCAAAATCCTCCCCAACTCTCCCAATTTAAGTGTAACGGCCGATATTTACATCACCGATACAGATTCACCACACAACTACATGGATAAAATCTGTTGAACTGGGCCCGATCGTGAACGGTAACATGAAAATCACATCCGTAGACCTGTCGCAGTTCCCGAAGGGAAAGAAATACACGTTCTATGTTGATTTCATCAACAAACAGCCCGGGACAAACCCGATATACTGGGCATCGTTAACATCAAACGGGTTTGTTGTCCTTGCAAAACCGACTGGTGTGTATATAAAGTTAGAGTAGGGTATTACAAAAAAACCCTTATTTTCTATTTTTTTGCGAAGCATATTGTTGCAGTCCGGTGATTCTGATAATATACCGGATCGATGTTGCCAGGGCGAAAAAAAATTTCCTTCTTTTCAATATTCTATCCCATAGTAATGATCAGGTCAATAGGCCAGTTCTGACTCATTGTAAAACCCATTAAATAAGTCTTTATTCAGATCAAACTCATAAAACCCCTCTGAATTTTTTGAGATATTAATTTCAGATCTATATCTTTTGTTCAAAAAGATCATTATAATAACAGGTTACGACTATACATGATCTTATTAGTATACATTATTGTAATGCATTAGGTGGTCTACAATGGCGCTCTGGAACCTGTCTCCCGATTCGTCACGAGTTGGGCATTGGAATAACGAACCCGATATATGGGATATTGCCCTTATCGGCTGCGAATTCAATAATCCGTCAGGGACTGGTCAAATCCGGGGTGCCTGAAATGAACCTGAAGTATATGCTCTGCCTGTTAATTCTCCTGATGGCTTTTACCGGGGTAGCAGCTGCCATTGGCCCGGAAACTCCAAATATGACATTCACGAGCAGCAAGGAATGGCTTATTGCAAATGGTGCAGATTCAGCACTACTCACGCTCCGCGATAATAATAATCCTGTACAGGCAATTTCCGTTGAATTTAACGTTAACAATACTGATATGGCCGCGATTAACCGCGTGCCGATTACTATCGGCCAGGACGGGATTGGTACGTCTTTGCTATATTCAAAGACAAAAAGTGGTGTTGTCGAGGTATATGCGAATGTTACCTATAAGACTGACCGGTCCAACACGTCAGAACCTCTGAAATATCTGTATTATTCAATTCTCCAGAACATTGATCATGACACTCCATATGCCATAACCTATGACACGTTTCCAAACGGGGTAGTAAGTGTAGGCACCGAGCACCCGATAACAATCAGGATATCAGACTACTGGAATAACGTTGTGGATAACCGGAATCCAGCTACCCTTGAAAAGATCAATATGAGTATACAAGGATCTCCGGAAGATTTGGCAGTCCTGAAAAACGGGGGTTCCTGGGTTAAAACAATGGAAATACCTGTAGACAGCCAGGGAAATTTTAACACGACCCTGAAAGTTTCAAACCGTCCCGGCTTTCAGTCAGTTCTTGTAAAACCTTTAAGCATGCCGATTAGCGAGAAGCCATACTACGTCAGGGGAATCGCGAATGGGGTCCCGGCAACTATACTAAGCCGGGTCGAGATAGACTGAAGGCGGGATTGGGTCTTCGGCGGTCAATCCGCCGTATATTACAGCGGATGGCTTTAGCCGGTATTTCGTTACCTACACGTTGTATGATGAATATGAAAATCCGGTCAGCGACAGGATAGTAAATTTCAGCACAACAATCCCGGGAGAGGAACAGTACCTCCCTGCAACAACCGATCTTGGTCAGGTAAAAATCTTCTACGGGCCCAAAGACCAGGTCGGGACCGTTACGCTCAACGCCGTTGCAATCGATAATCCAGGCGCATACGTCAATAATACCGTCAAATTTATCAACAGTACCGCGACAGAAATGTTGATTACGGCAAATCCCGAAACAATGCCCAGCATCGATGCAGTACCCGATTTTTCCTCTGAAGTCCGTGCAAAGGTTGTAGACATTAATGGAAACGGAGTACCGAATGAAACCGTGACCTTTTCAATCGGTACACCAGCATATGCAGAAAACTATACAATCACTTCAAATCCCCGCCTTGTTGATACCTCGGCGGTAACCGATAGTGACGGGTATGCAACAGTATTTTTCATCCCCGGTGGGTTCACAACCAACTGGGCTGACACCAAGTATGATGAAACCGCAACGGGCAGGGTCAGCGTTACTGCAACATGGAATGCGACACCCCAGAGTATACTCCTTACATGGAAAAATTATCCCTATCTCAGCGCTGAGACCTTTGTCACACCGAATGTTGTAAATGTCACTGATAATGTCACGGTTACCCTGTGGTTAAAAGGAGATGGGTGGGCCCTGCAGCCGAAACCAATTGATGTAGTACTATGCACTGACCGTTCAGGTAGTATGCTGGAAGATAACCCTGACCGGATGACCGCGTCAATGAGCGCCTCGAAACTGTTTAACTCAAAAATGAACCCCCTCAGAGACAGGGTCGGGCTTGTTTCATTTGGGGATCCCTCGGGTGATGGTGGCCAGGCGAGAATGTCACCGAATTATGTGTACATCCATGGTGACAAATACTGCTACCGCCCTGTAGGCGGATGGGCAACACGTCACCTGGATGGCTACTACTATGACTGGAGATATTGCTATGGTGTGTCTCAATCCGGTTCAGAATGGTACATCGGCAGTTCAAGTTTCAAATGGGTTGGCCCGGACTCAAGTTTCGATATGAGCGCCAACCCGTCCACATTGGACTACTGGCCATATACGACGACATATGATTCAGGATCCAGCCATCAGGCCTATATCAGCGCATATTACAAGGGGAACCCACGGGACTACTCAGGAACAATGGCGACAATAGAGCAGACGCTGAGCTTCAATCACACAACGGTGAACAATTCAATTGATCAGATGGTCCCATCCGGTGGGACCCCGATGAGGGAAGGATTATACCGGGCAGTAAAAATGTTACGGACCAGTCCAAGGGCAGGTGCCATCCCGGCGGTTATCCTGTTAACGGACGGTGACTGGAATACAGGGGGAGACCCGCTGGGTGCTTCTGGTGCAGTGTCTTTCCCGGCGGATGGGATTACATCTACGACAAGCATCATTCAATGGGCAAAACAAAAGAATATTTCAATTTACACAATCCGGCTTGGCAGTGCCGGGAATGAGGCCGCATTAAAGGTATATGCAAACCAGACAGGAGGTAAATATTACTGGGCTGCAACACCTGCGGATCTGGATACCATTTATACATCAATAGCTGGAGATTTGCAGACGGAAGCTGGTGTTTCAACAAGGGCGGATCTCAATTACGGGACGGTTAATGTGAACCAGGTCCCGACAGGTGATGTTTTCGATTATGTCTATAAAAACGGGGTATCTACAATGAACAAGTCTTACTGGAAGAATGAAACCCCCATTTATGGACCTAATTACTATGACCAGACCATCGACTGGTCTGACAAGGTCCTGTCATTCAACGTGGGGACCGTCAAAGCTCAACCAGACCTGGATGACTTCATACTTGTTGAAGGTTAATAAGCCCGGAAATATTGATGTTTTTGGTGTCGGGTCCTATGTCTCGTTTAATGGCAATACAAGCCAGTTGTACCTACCAAAAACGCTCATCACGGCGCTTCCGAATATGGATACTACCGGGGGGGTCAATGTTACGAAAACGTTGACAATCGATGCCCTGACTGCGGAAGTGATAGAAAATACAAACGTCGCAGAATTATTCGTTGATATCCAGATCCTTCCATCCAGTCCGAACCTGAGTGTGATTGCGGATATTTACATCACTGACGAGGACCAGCACACAACAACATGGATAAAATCTGTTGAAATTGCACCGGTAGTAAACGGACGTATGCATATCACCTCGGTTGATCTCTCCCAATATCAGCGTGGAAAACAGTATACGTTCTATGTTGATTTTGTCAACAAACAACCCGGTACAAACCCGAAATACTGGGCACAGTTGTCATCAAATAATTTCGTAATGATGAAAAAACCAGCGGGTGTATATATCAGGCTTGAATAATCACCCCTGAATCATTTCCCCATTTATTGATCGGAAAACGAAAATTTTTCGTTCAGGTCCTTTTTTCAACGTTAATGTGTAGGTGTTGTTTTTTAGTTCAATACTGTAGAAATCCCACTTGTCGTCCACATACATTTTCAATCTGGACTGTTGGGTTTTAAAGAGATCTTCGGGTAATACAATATTCCTGGGATTTATCTCAGTAGCCGGCACTATTCCAGTCCATGAATTTGTAGTAGACCCCCTCCCGGTCACCTCAATAAATTTTGTTTCATTTCGTTGTCTGGCGATGAAAAGCCAACTATCTGCTTTTCCTTCATTATCGAGGAGTAACCCGGTGGCTGAAAAAATCCCTGTCTCCGGGATATCATCCTGATATTTAATATACCCTGTTAATATCTGTGAAAATGCCGTGGTAAGCCCAATTTTCCCGGGGCTGTTATTTTCTATAACCGGTACAGCACCAACACTTTTCGAAGGAGTGAATGAGAAAAGGGGGGCATCAATTCCCCCGCTTAATAGAAATAATCCTGCAATTACTGCCAGGACTATAATGATAATCAGAACAATTATGGATAATGAGGCATGTATGGATTTCATAACAATAATGCCTCTATGGGTGTCGCATTGCTATAATGATAGCGATTCCACAACAGTCTTCTTAATTATCCGTGAATAATAGAATTATCATTCATGCCCACCACCACAACCCCTCTCACCCGCGAGCTCACCGTTCCCGAATTCCCGCTTGTCAAAGAAGTGTGGTACCACTACCACCAGCAGGAGCCCAACCCCTCCGAAGACCGCATCTTCGGCACCTTTATCGACGGGACGCTCGCTGCGGTTGCGAGGTGCCGGCTCCACCCGGACGGCCACGAAGTCGACGGGGTCTTCACCCTTGATGAATTCCGTGGGCGTGGCCTCGCCAGGCTCGTGGTACAGGCACTCATCGATGCATGCGGGAATGAGGT
>CAVWXH010000017.1:0-11113 GCA_963758915.1 uncultured Methanomicrobiales archaeon | reverse complement strand
CGTCACTACTTCTTAGTGCCTGTGAAAAATAGTTATGTCCCTTCATTTTTCAGGGGTCTCCCCCTTTTGCAGTGGCCTACCGCTTTGCAAACCGCAGGGAAGCTGAATTCATGCAATACCGTTTATGCGTCGGTGGCGGACCATCATCAAATACATGCCCGAGATGGGCTGCACATCGTGTGCAGAGTACCTCGGTCCGCACCATCCCGCCTGTCTTGTCGACCGTGGTCTTCACGTTCAGGTCTGATATCGGGGCATAAAAACTCGGCCACCCGGTACCTGAGCGGAATTTTGCATCTGAAGAGAAGAGATCCGTGCCACAGCAGACACAATGGTAGGTCCCCTTTTCGTGGAAATCATAGTACTTGTTCGAAAACGGGGGTTCGGTCCCTGCTTTCCGCGCAATTCCGAACTGGTCCCTGGTAAGGATGGCACTCCATTCCTCGTCTGTCTTCTCCATCCGGTCAAGGAGCTCAACACGTCCTGTTTTCTCCACGAATATTGGTACTTTATTATCCATCAGCTCCGGCCTGGTTAGATGACATCCGGTCCTCCGGTTATGAGCAGTGGTCTATCGCATTATTAATATCTTTTTATCTGGCTATATCACCAGCCTGTAACGGGATAATTACCCGTCAGGCTGCACCTTAAAAGGGAGTACATAATTGGCATGACGGTAAAGGATGAAGAAGAGCGCGGGGATAAGCCTGGTACTTGTTACGTGTGAAGGGGTTTGTGAATGCCATTATTGCAGGGATTACCGTTTGAATCCGGTGGTAATCCACGTGTACTGATCCTTGGTAGTTTTCCAAGTCCGCTCTCGCTTGAGGCAGGAGAGTATTACGCAAATCCAAGGAACCAGTTCTGGAACATCATAGAGGTACACCTCGGTATTTCAAAGGGGTTACCATATACGGAAAAGCTCGCGGGCCTGAAGATGAACGATATCGCGATCTGGGACGTGATTTTCTCCTGTGAGCGTCGTGGGGCAATGGACACGGCCATCAGGAATGCCACCCTGAACGATATCCCACTCTTTCTTGATGACAATCCGACGGTCAGGATGGTGATTGCCAATGGTGCCACGGCAGGAAGGTATCTTGGGAAATTCAGGCAGGTCTGGCGCTCCCAGGCGGATATTCATATCCTCCCCTCGACGAGCCCGGCCAATGCCCGGACCCCGTTTGCTGAAAAATTAAGCGCCTGGAAAGTTATGCTGGGGGTGATACATAGTTCATAAAAAAGAGCCTGAATAATGATCCCCTGGAATGTTTTCAACCGGAACGACCAGGACCAGAACCTATTAATGGGTGGCAGTAAACCGGATTAAATGAACAGGTTGGGAGAGTGAATATGAAGATTATAGGTCTAAACGGAAGCCCACACGGGAAAAACAGCCAGACGCTGCGCCTTGTGATGAAGGTACTCGAAGGGGCGAAGGACTCAGGTGCGGATATCGAATATACTGACCTCTGCGAACTTGAGATCAATTTCTGTACCGGATGTGGTGTATGCTATGCAAAAGGGGATTGCATCAGTGCTGATGACTATCAGGAACTGCTTGAAAAGATCCTTGTTGCAGATGGGATCGTTCTCGGCTCACCGAATTACATCAATAACGTGACGGCCCAGGTCAAGGTAGTCCTTGACCGGATGGCAGACGTGATCCACTGCCAGATGCTTAGAGGGAAGTACGGTTGCTCAGTGTCGACGGCAGGCGGGTCCGGTGCAGAAGAAGTGGCAGCGTATCTCAACCGCTCACTTCAGCAGATGGGTGCTACGACCGTTGGCCTTGTCGGGGTGAATATCCTTGGCAATCCGGCAGCTATTTCCAACCGGGAGAACGAGGCCTATAACCTTGGAACCATGCTCGCAGATGCGATCATTAACCACGAGGAATACCCTGAGCAGGAGAAACTTCACCGGGAGCGGGCTGAATATATGAAAAACCTTGTCCTCATGAACAAGGACACCTGGACCCACGAGTACGAGTTCTGGAAAGAAACCGGGAAAATTAACTAAACCCCGGGATTTTTTCTTCGTATCCGGGGTTTGTAGACTCCTGTTTCCGGTAGTCTCCCTGTTGTGATACAGCGTGGTGGGTTGCTGGTAAAACAGCCGGCGTTTCGGTAACCCGGTAATCCTGAAACTATAAACCCGTACGGAGGAGATAGTATACCGTCAAATGTCCCTCCCTGCCAGTCATACTCCGGCGGATACAAAAAACCCCCGGTTCATGGCATTTATCGTTTTTGCCGCTATTTTTATGGCAGTCCTCGACGGCAATGTGGTGAATATCGCACTACCCACAATTACCTCCTATTTCGGGGTGGATGTGACCTACTCCCAGTGGGTCGTCACCGCGTACCTCGTGACACTGACAAGTCTTCTCCTCATATTCGGGAGGGTGTCGGAGTATGTCGGGAGGGGGCGGATGTTTATTCTCGGGTTTGTAGTTTTTACCCTCGGATCGCTTGCCTGCGGCCTTGCGCCTGACCTCCCCGTCCTGATTATGTTCCGGGTTGTCCAGGCAACGGGTGCTGCAATGCTGTTCTCCATCTCGAGTGCGATCATTTACCAGCTGTATCCCCGCGGAGAGCAGGGAAAATCCATGGGGTATGTAGGCGCCACCGTCGCCATTGGCAGCATCGCCGGGCCGGTACTTGGGGGTTTCCTTGTTGATACGCTTGGATGGCAGTATATCTTCCTGATCAATGTCCCGATCGGTGCGGTGCTCATACCGGTCGCAATGAAATATTTCGGTTCGGGTGGCCCTGTCAAAAAAGATATCAGGATGGACTGGACCGGGGCCGTCACGATGGTCATCTTCATGGTATCCTTAATGCTCGCCCTGTCATCCCTTGCAGCGGACCTCGCGGTTACCCCGCCTGTAGCGTTCTATACCGCTATTTTCCTGGCCTCGTTTACCCTCTTCCTTCTCACGGAGCGGAGGGTGTCAAATCCCCTTCTGGACCTCTCAATTTTCCGCGTACCTGCATTCTGCCTGCCAGTCCTTGCCACCGCATTATATTTCATCGCTCTCTTCATGGTGAATATCCTCGGCCCGTTCTATTTTGAGGGGGTCCTCAATCTCCTGCCATCGCAGGTCGGCCTGGTGTTCCTCATAATCCCCGTGATCATGGTAGTGGGCTCTCCCGTGGCGGGATGGCTCTATGACAACCATTATTCCCCGTATTATGCGGCAGTTGGTATGGCCGTTACAACAGGCTCTTTGCTCCTGCTGGCCGTCCTATCCACGAGGATGGACCTGTTCCTGATTGTGCTGGCGTTCATCCCCATGACCATCGGGATGGTCCTGTTCCAGAGTCCCAATAATACCGAGATCATGAGTTCCCTTCCGGCTGAAAAGATCGGTATTGCATCAAGTGTCAGCGCGACGGTAAGGAATCTCGGTATGGCGCTTGGTGTTTCGCTGGCCAGTATCCTGTTATCGATCAGTACCAGCCATGCAGGATACTCAGGGCCGGTACTCCTGGCCGGACCGGTAATCCTCTCTTCGGCATTTTCCCTGATCATGGTGGTTTCTGCGGTGCTTACCCTCCTTGCCGCCGGGGTATCCTTGCTCCGGGCGGGAATAGCAAAAAAAGAGGTCTGATATGACCTGTTGCTGTAATTCCAGGTAAACCCCAGTGATAACACTGGTAAGGCACTGAATCTCCCGTGTTCCAGGGAATACCCAAGGTAAGGGTTATTGGGATGTTTCTTTTGGTTCACCGGCAAATTGTTTGATAAGCAATCCTCGTGTTATTGAATAAAAAACGATCGCAGTGGTTGATAGCAGGATGGAATTCCAGTTACCAGGCCCGCTCTGGATTTATCCCTCCTTGTTTGTGTGGAAATACGATGCTGAAGAAATATCCCGTTTCATTACTATCCCTTGATGGTTGAACTGGAAAATTACTCGGGATGAAGTCAATGACACGAATAGCTATGCTTTGCGAACTCCTATTACCTGATTTGATACCTGAGTTGTCATTTTTACCCCCGTGCCCATTGTTTCCGGGCAATCATGACGTAATGGGGTGTAATAATCAATTTTTGTCAATCAGCTTTTCACGGCAATGAGTATCTGGGTGCCAATTATCAACCATTTTTTTTATATGGAACCTGATTAGGTGTCGAATATAATTGTACCTTCGGTTGTCGATACAGGAGATGAAACATGGCGTATTTTCATCCTGAACGGACTTACCCCAAAAAAAGCCATGTTTCAGGATTTTTAAGGATATTAAAAACATGATGAAACGCTGCTATTATGGGTCTGTATAGGAAAAGAGGTGAGACCAGAATTCGTATGTCCAGGACAAGAGGCGAATAGTGCCCCGGCATTTACCCTGATACGGCATATTGATCCCCAGAGAAATTGCCTGCCCCACCCCACGGTTGTTTTCCTTAAAATAAAGTGAGATCCAGGTTCACCAGGACTCTGGGAACGCCATATTTGTGTAGAGATCCTCCAGTCGTGCCTTGTGACCACGTTCCATGTTTGCCAGCTGGGAAAAGAGCAACTGTGTCTCTGTATCTTTGGCAAGGCTCGCAAGCTGTGAATACATCTGCATGGCTTCCAGCTCCTTCCTGATAGAGATAACGATACCATCGATTGGTTTCAAATCTGCGGTAAGTGGTGGTGAAGGGAGCATATCTGCTATCTTGTAGTCATGTGACGCATCAAATTTCATTGTCGAAATATCCTTCGTCAGCATTCCCTGCAGGAACTCGCGGTGCTGCTTTTCCTCCCCGGCAAGTTCTCCAAACAGTTTCTTGAGGTTAGCATCCTTTACCTTATCGGCAATGCCACGGTAAAACGTGTATGCCTCGACTTCCCTGTCGATTGCTGTTGAAATAATCTTCTTTGCATCTTCTGTTTTCATAGTTTATTCATCTCCTATTGGCATTCTTTTTTAGCTCCGTCGGTTCATTCAGACACCGGGTTAATCAGTCCTCTAACCGGACAGGGACTCACCCATGAGCCTGTGGAAAAAATTAATTGGTATAGGTTGCCTTCCCCAGTTTCGCATCGAAGGCTGTATCTCCTTCAACCCGGATTGCATGCGAGAAGAGTGCAAGTGGAATGTCCATTGCACAAAGCTCTTCGCACTGGCCGCAGTTGATACAGGAATCAGAGATATGGGCGAACCGTCTCAGGTGGAACATCGGGTTCGGAGGGACCTCTCCGGGCTTGACAAAAATGGAGCCTTTTTTCAGCTCCTCGGCTGCCGTGAAACAGACCGGGCAGTTCTCAATACAGGAATAGCACTTGATGCACCTGGAGGTCTCAGTATTGATGGTCTCCCACATGGAGGCACCCAGAGCAGTGAAATCCTTCTTTCGCCATTTGTCTCCGAGCTTGAGCATGGCGCCTTCAACCTTTCCGCGGATCTCAAGACCTTTGGGGTTTGCCGGTTCAGTCGCAAGAACCCCTGATTTAACTGCACCGCTAACGAGGTGTGCACCCTTTTCTGAGCATACCTCCACAAAGGTAGCCTTGCCGGCCTTCTCACCGATGACACCCCAGTTACCGCAGGCGAGATCTGCCTGCCGGGGGATTTTATACTTGCACCGGCGGCAGTTGCTTCGTCGGCCATATCCTGCTTCTTCGAGTTCGTCAATGGAGATGCCCTTGTGACCACCCTCATACTCGATGATGAACTGGCCCTTGTCAATCTCTTCCTTGTGGACCGTGTCCGGGTCAACACCGAATTTGTCAGCAATCATTTTCCGTGCAAGGATCGGGCTGACCGAGCCACCGCAATTGACACCGATCATGACAATGTTGTCGAGGTTGATCTCTTTGCGCCTGGCAAGTTCAATAAATCCCATCACATCGCAACCCTTGACTGTCACCCCGATTTTCTTGTTTGCTGCACCGTCAAGGAATTTCTTGATGATCTTGGGCAGCAGAAGGGTACCGCAATGAAGTGAGCCTGCGGTCTTTGCAAGGTCCTTCGGGTCGGTGATCAGCACCGGCCGTGCATCGTAGAGGTCAGTCCCCTTGGTAATGGCAAGGACTGCATCGACGGTCCTTGATTCGAGTGCATACTTCCAGATTGCAGTAACTGCGCCACCGAGTTCAGCTTTCTTCTTGATTTCTTCGTCGCTGGTCCATGCGTAGAGCATATCGCCTTTTTTAACCGTAGGGGTATTTCCAAAAAATCCCATGTTACTTCGCCTCCGCGATCTTTTCAATTCTTACAGCACAGGCCTTAAACTCCGGAATAGAGGCAGTCGGGTCAAGCGCGTTGTTGGTCAGCGTGTTTGCTGCACATTCCACGTAGTGGAACGGGATGAAGACCACACCTTTCTTGATACCGGAGGTGACGCGTGCACCTATCCTGATCTCCCCTCTGCGGGTGACGGCCTTTACCATCTCCTTGTCCTTGATATCGAGTGCTTTTGCATCCTCGGGGTTGATCTCGACCCAGCCGGTGGGCTCTTCGCGCTCGAGACTGTCGGAGCGGCGGGTCATAGTACCCGTGTGCCACTGCCAGATGCACCGGCCGGTGGTCAGAATCAGCGGGTAGTCCTTGTCGGGAACTTCAGCCGGGTACTTGAACTCGATGGGCGTAAAGATGCCCAGTCCGTCCGGGTGGGTGAACCTCTCCTTGTGCAGGATCGGGGTTCCCGGGTGCTCCGCGGTCGGGCACGGCCAGTGCAGGGCTTCGGGCTTCTCGAGCCGTGCATAGTTCATGCCGCCGTATGAGGGCGTGACCTTCGAGATTTCAGTAAATATCTCTTCTGCAGTCTTGTACGGGAACTGTTTCTCGTATCCCATGTGCTTTGCCAGCTCGCAGAAGATCTGCCAGTCGGCCTTTGCCTCTCCGGGCGGCTCCTGGGCTTTTCTCCACTTCTGGACACGGCGCTCGGTGTTGGTCTGGGTGCCGTCCTTCTCCGCATAGCAGGCAGCAGGTAAAACAACATTGGCAAACTGTGCCGTCTCGGTCAGGAATATATCCTGCACAACCATGAATTCGACATTCTTCATTGCCTTCTCGACATGGTGAAGATCCGGGTCGGAGATCATCGGGTTCTCACCCATGATATAGACGCACTTGACCTTGCCGGGCTCGTCAGCCAGTACATTGATCAGCTTGGTGACCGTCAGACCGACTTTACCTTCGGCAATCTCGCAGCCCCAGGCATCTTCCATCTTCTTCTTCATTCTCGGGGACAATGACTGCCTGGTACCCGGAATACACATTGGCGAGTGCTCCCATGTCGCAGGCGCCCTGCACATTGTTCTGGCCACGCAGTGCACAGATACCGGTACCGGGTCTCCCGAGATTACCGGTCAGCATCTGGAGGTTGGCAATCGACTTGACATTGTCGACACCGGTCGTGTGCTGGGTAATTCCCATCGAGTAGAGGATCGCGGACTGGCCGGATGTTCCGAACCATTCTGCCGCAGTGGCGAGATCCTTCGCCGGGATTCCGCTGATCTTTGCAACATTTTCAAGGCTGTAGGTATCCTTCATCACGATTTCTTTTACTTTCTCGAAATCCTTCGTCCGTTTCGCAACGAAGTCCTTGTTCTCCCAGCCGTTTTTCAGGATCTGCTGCATCATGCAGTTAAAGATGGCAACATCGGTTCCTGAGTAAAACGGCAGGTACAGGTCTGCCTGCTTCGCCGTCGGGGTGAACCGCGGGTCTGCGTAGATGACTTTCGCTCCCTTCGCCTTCGCCTGCATCACGCGGCGACCGATCAACGGGTGGGTCTCAAACGTGTTGCTGCCGATAATTAGAATGCATTTTGATTCTGCAATATCGGCAATCGACTGGGTCATGGCGCCGGACCCAAACGCACCGGCCAGACCGACGACCGTCGATGCATGGCAGAGACGGGCACAGTGGTCGATGTTGGGGGTCTTTAAGACTGCACGGGCAAACTTCTGCATCAGGTAGTTCTCCTCGTTGGAGACCCGGGCTGATGCAAGGCATGCACTCTGTTCACCCGTGTACTTCTTGAAATTCTCGGCAATCAGCTTGTATGCCTCATCCCAGCTCGCTTCAACAAACTTCCCATCTTTCTTGATGAGCGGCTTGGTCAACCGGTCCGGAGAATTGATAAATTCCGCTGCATAGGTACCTTTTGGGCATAGTTTGCCCTCATTAACCGGATTGCGCTGCCAGGGTGCAACGCCTACAACCTTCTTGTCCTTGACAACAAGGTTGAAACCGCAACCTGTTCCGCAATACGGACACGTAGTTGGAATATATTTTACATCCATTCTAAACCTCTTACAATTGAGAGTCAGGATAACCAACGTTAAAGTTTATGGAATCATTGCATGGAAAATGAGGAGTAGTGGTGGAAAAAAAATTTATATATACCTAACCTACCCGGTCAATTTAATCTAATTTAGTTAATTAATATAATTTAACATATACATTTTAAGCCGGAACGCAGGGTTAAATTATCAAAAGGAGTGATTTTTATCGGTTATAAGATTTTTCAGTCACCCACTATACCATAGGTGATACTTCATCACGGATAACTCCTCAAAAATTTTCGTCAGTCATTTGACCAATCCTGCCTCCAATATCTACTATGGCCAGAACTACTACAGGCCCGGCAATTGCATCGGTACTGTTTGCCGCCAGCGATCGCTGCGACAATCAGCGGGATTTTTTTAACAATCTATTTTCTCTTTATTAATCCTGATTTGGCGTACAGGATTGCGGCAGCAGTCCTTGTCGGGGTAGTCGGGCTATTGAGTTTCATCCGGCACTCGGTAATCTACCGGTCAGACCAGGCACGGATGGGTTGGGCCCAGGGCCGCCCGGAGCTCCAGCTTGAGGTCGGGTATGCGAACCTTGCCATCGGGCTGATCGCCTTAATGGTTGCAGGGATGAACCGGGGGCCCCTTACCTGTGCGATCAGCCTTCTGACCTATGGGACGTACATGCTGTGTGCCCTCATCCTCAATCTCTACGAAGCGGTCTATGTCGTCAAAATGCGGGGGCGGGTGACCAGGAGTATCATCAACACTGCATTCTTTGTAGCAGCGCTCTATATCGTCGGACTTCTCGCTCTCGCCGGCAGTCATGCAGCACCGTTTTAAAAAAACGGTGTATGACCGTAACCTTTCGGTTTTAGTCAGCCAGTTTCATCGTGAAATGAATCGCCGCACCCTGGTCCTGGTGGCCTGGTACACGGTCCTCTGCCCAGATGCGGCCTCCATACCCCTCTACCAGGTGACGGGTTATAAAGAGTCCGAGGCCTTTTCCACTCTTCTTTCCCTTTCCCTTTCTGAACCGGTCGAATATCTGTGGTTTCATCTCATTGGAAATACCCGGGCCGTTATCAGAGACTGTCACAAGGATATTATTGTCCTTTTCCCCAACCGAAATAGTTATTTCCCCGTTCTCACCGCAGAATTTTGAACTGTTTCCTATCAGGTTAGTGAAGACCTGTCCAAGGAGATCATCCGCAAGCACGACAACTTCCGTTCCTGAATAATGGATCTTAGTATTGGAGAAATGCAGGATCTCTTTACGGATGACATCATCAAGGTTCACCGGTCTCATTGCAGCTTTCTGCTCATGCATCTTTCGGATGGTTGATACATTCCTGATAATCTCGATGGACTGGTTGATACTGGTAAGGACAATATCCGCAAATTTTTTATTATCCCCTTCAAGTTTTTCAGCCAGCATTTCAAGGAAACCGAGTGCGCCGGTGTTGGCATTATTGATGTCATGGGTCATGATGTCAAGATAGAGGTTTGTCTCATCATTGGCGTCCTCAAGGCGCTTCAGCAGCAGTGTCTTCTGAACAGCATTGCCGATTTCCGTACTGATGGATAAGAGGAGCGACTTCTCCTGGTTTGAAAAATCGTGTTTTCTGGTACTGATAAGCGAAATTGCACCAATCACCTCTGATGCGGACATGAGCGGTAACATTGCATAACATTTTGCGCCGAGCTCTTTGAGAATAATGCTGTTCCGGTCCATGTGAACATTATCATCCAGGATGACGAACTGTGGGATTCCCTGGATAAACAGTTCCTGGTGAGATGATTCATTGAGGTTCAATATCCCGATAAAAACCGGTAAATCTGAAAATAAGGGTTTGGTTTCCTGGTAGCACTCCAACGTGGCTTCACTCTTTTCTGCATTCAGGAGGTAGAGTCCACCCATCTCAAAATCTTCCAGGGATAAGGTTTTATGGAGAATACCCTCCAGAAGGGCATCCGGTTTGAGCGAAGAATTGCTGAGGCTGATAATCTGGTTAAGATGGTTGATCTTCTCATTCATTGCGCGAAGATCACTCTGGGACCGCTGGAATTCAAGATGCTGCATCACCGCAGCCTCATATGCAGAGAGCAGGAAATCCAGGATCTTCGGCCGGTCCATGCTTATCAGGTAGGTCTGGCCCCCATGAGAGAATTTCACTGGTTTTATTTCAGGGGAAGTAGTTGGTTGATCCCTGGGAGTTTCAAGGATCGTCTTCACCTGCCTGAGGATATAGTCTGCCTGGTATGGTTTGGTAATAAAATTGTCAGCACCTGACTGCAGGGCAAGTGCAACGTCTTTCGGATCCGAAAGTGCGGTAAGGAGGATCAGGGGGATATCCCGGGTATGTTCGTTCTTTTTGATCTCTTTACAGAGGTCATAACCGTTCATCACCGGCATGATGACATCACTGATGATGAGATCCGGCTTTTTCTGGATAACGAGTTCCAGTGCTTTTTTGCCGTTATCCGCAACTGCAATTGTAAAGTTCCTCTTCTGCAGGATGTCCTTGAGGATCTCTGCCTGCAGGCGGGTATCCTCAACGATGAGAATATAATACGGCTTATCTGTTTGTGTATCGGGTCTCGAAGTAAGGGGCATATTCGAACATTTAGTTTGGTGCACAGCTATTATTTATTAGAATCCGATTTCGGCTAATCCGATCATAACTGATACAATTCCTGGTTTTCCTGTAAAATAAGCCGAAATCGTAATTGGCTGCACTAAACCGGGAATGAGATAACCCCCCGATATCAGAAAATTACAATTTTTCGCTCTGTAGAAACACACATGAACGGGACGTCCACACCAGGGCATAACGTTAAAAAAATTAGAAACCGGCTTAAAATTTCGTTAATAA
>CAVWXH010000016.1:0-445788 GCA_963758915.1 uncultured Methanomicrobiales archaeon | reverse complement strand
AAGAATCGAAAAAATTGGTTATTTCAGGTCAAGCCAGTCGGGTGGTTCATCCGACGGTTCCGCAGCTCCTTCATCTCCTGTATCTTCATCTTTCTGCTGTTTTCTTCTGCGGATTATAATTATCACCATTATTACTGCGACGATGATAATGACCACGACGAACAGCATCAGGAGCGTCATCATGTTGAATGGCAGGAACGGAATAATCCCTGCAGCCTTGGTCGGTGTCGGGGTTGCTGTTGGTGGAACTGTTGTCGGTACCGGCGTCGGTGGGTTCAGGGTGAACAACCCGAAGATTGTTGTATGCGTGATCTTCGCACTTACGGTCCGGGTGGTCGGGTTGACGGTTGTCTGGAGGTCTTCCCACTGGGATGTCGCCGTGTTGTACCACTTGATTGAAAGGTCCTGGTTTGCAAGTGCATTCCACTCGTTCTCCGACAGCGTAAAGCTGATCGTCACGTACGGGTCAAACGTTGCACCGCTTGGTTCGACATCATAGGCGATCCCGGTGAAACTATAGGTAGCTCCTGCCGGCACGGGCGGGACCAGAGAGCGCTCGACCCTTGTGATCGTGAGGTTTGATAGTGGCGCTCCACTGGACGAGGTCATGTTCGTACCCGGACTTGCCGTTATCAGTGCAATGCCGTCACCGGATCCGATAGTGATCGATGTTGCCGTGACGGGTGGGATTGTTACGGTTGGTGTCGGGGTCGGTGTCTTGGTTGCCGTGTCCCCACCGCCGCCTCCACCGCCACCGCCGCCGATGTAGCCCCCACCGCCACCGCCGCCTCCTCCGCCACCATTGCTGTTGAAGAGGAAGATGTAGTTGGTTTTTGTCAGGGTGTTGGTACCGTAGTTGTTAGTAACGGTCAGCGTAACGGTGTACTGGCCGTTCGCGTAGTAAATATTTCTTGGGTTCCGTGCGGTTGAGAAATGGTTATCGCCGAAACTCCAGTTCCAGGATGTAGGATCGCCGATTGACTGATCAGTGAAATCCACGGTGAGTGGAGGTGGCCCCTGGATTGGAACTGCAGTGAATGCGGCAGTAGGCAGGAAGGAGGACTTCAGGTCTACGTGTGTCGATCCGCTGCTCTGGAATGGAACGCTTGCCTGCCAGCCGTTCGGTGCATCTACATTGTAACACATGGCCGGGCTGCCATTGATCGTGAAGGTAATCGGGGTTCCATCGGGAATAGTTCCCATGACCGAAAGTTTCGGTTGAGTGTAATTAGTCGAACCGTACTGCCCTGGGACTGTCACAAAGAACGGGTTTCCCGGGGTATCGCTGAATACACCCGGTCCGGATGCCTGTACAAAGGTCCCAAAGGGTGCCAGCTGGTTGTCCGCCGTTGTAACCATCCCGTAGAAATTTTGTGGAAGGGATGGGACACCGGTTGGTTCAGTGCATTGGTTGATCAGTCGGCACTGGTGTTGTAGTTGATGTTGGAGCTGGAGTTGATGTTGGTACAGGGGTTGGGGTCTGTGTCCCGCCCGAACCGACGGTTAACGCAAGAAATCCCGAATTACCTGCAACATAACTGACCTGCTGGTCTGCTTTTGCACCGTTCACGTAGAACATGATAACCGCAGGCCCTGACATATCAGCTTCAGTTGCCTGCACGATAAGTCTTGGAACAAAATTCCCGGGACCTCCATAGGAACCGGCAACATCGGTAATGAATGATCCCCTGTCGGCCCCGTTTATCTGGGCCCGGATTTCGCTTTGTACGGGGGCCGGAGCTCCTCCGTTTACCGTTACGGTCCCGTAGAATTCCTGGGGCCAGGGTGGTACTGCTGAAACGGTCGCTATTCCGAACAGCGCAACAAAGAACAAACAAAAAATAAATTTATGGGTTATTCGGAATTTCGGATCCATCTTATGCACCAATCGCTGCAAGGTTACCCGGGGTCATCATGTAGAGCCAGTAACCCTTTGTCGGGTACAGCACCGTGAACTCGGTCTGTGGGTCACCGTTGAAGATTGTCGGGTCATACTTCTGGGTGATTGCATTGAACCCCATCGAGGTCGTCCAGTTTGGCTTGACCGAGAGGTACGTGTTCCGTGCCGGCTGCTGGGTTACACCGGTGAAACCGATGCTGTTCCATCCTGCAGGGAGGCTCCGTGTTGGCGGGGAATTCAGGTTTGTGTCAAAGTTCAGGTTCACGACAGTGTTCGAGACCGAGTAGATCCAGATACCGTAGAGTGGCTGAACTGGTGTGGTTGAGATAACCGGTACCCACTGTGGCGGGGTCTTTGATCCATCCCATATCCATGCCGAGCGTCCTCCCATGTCCACGTTGCTGAATATCGCACCGGTGTTGTATCCTGATGCCAGGAGCTTAGGTGTTGAAACGAAGTTCCAGCCTGGTGAGAGCGTGATACGGTCGTATGGTACCGGTGTCGGAGTCGGGGTTGGTGTTGTTGTCGGGACACCACTCACTACAATGTAACCCGGAACAGTCAGTGAATTGCTGACACCCAGTTTTGAAGCAGTAAGTGTAACTGCAAATGATCCCGCGGTTGCATAGGTATGTGACGGGTTCTGGACTGATGAGTACTGGCCGTCGCCAAAGTCCCAGAACCAGCTGGTCGGTGTTCCCGTCGACTGGTCCGTGAACTGGACATTCAGCGGTGACTGTCCGTTTCTCGGGGTTCCGGTAAATGCTGCCTGGAGTGGGACTGCACCTACATGATGTAGTTCGTCTTTGTGATGGAGTCACTGTAGGTCTTCCCATTGACAACCTTGGAGGCGGTTAACTTTACCGAGTAATCTCCTTCATGTGCAGTAGATATGATAGGGGAACTGTTCTGTTGAGGTTGTTCCATCACCAAACTCCCATGCCCAGCTGGTTGGGTTACCACAGTGACTGGTCAGTGAACTGAACTCCAAGGGGTGCACTACCTGATGTCGGGCTTCCGGTAAATGCAGCAGTCGGTGCATTTGCATCCTTGACCGTGAAATTCAGGGTCAGGTAGATATCATCAATTCCCGGATCATTAAGGGCTGCCTTAAGGCATTGAGTGCATCAATTTCACGCTTTGCATCTGCTCCCTCAATCGGGAACATCTTGCTCCACCTGATTGGGCAGAACTGATGACATATAATTTGTTCTGTTCACCGATTATTGTCGATTCAGGAGGCTATATGCTGAATCACCATTGTAGTCCCCTTCAATCATCACATCGAATACATGGTTATACATCGGGTGCTGGAGCACAACATAATATTTTCCGGCGGGTATGTGTAATCTAATCTGGTAATATCATCACAGAGATTTATCTCGAAATCACCACAGCAGTCTTCGATATATCCATGATAATAATGTTTATCACCGATTTTCTGTTCTCCGAATATCCAGTATTCAATCTCGTGGAGTGTCATTGCCGGTAGTATTACCATTTATTATAACACATTGCCGCTGAACAACAATCTCTTATAAGGATTTCCGGAGTAATTGTTGCGTCGAGAGTTGGTTCCAATAGTGTGATTACTCTGTGATGTGTATGCAACACAACCTGGAAGATGACATGCATCAACAGGTTTACTTGTAGCATAGATCGTATAGACACCTGGCTGAATTTTCAGGTCGCTGGTTTCCCAGCCGTTTTCCAGTGGGTTATATATCCAGGTACGGTCGTAATTCGTGACATTTATCCAGGTAAATGTTGATCCAACGCCATTGGTTACCGGGATATCCGGATTTGTCAGGTTCGCCCCACAAACCGGCTGACATGGCCCGGTAAGATAGAGATATGTTGTGAAACTATCGGTATTGGATCCTGAAATGGGAACATCTTCTCCGAGAATTGCTGTGCTCTGGCATATTCAAGTGTTACAACACCCATGGTTACAGCAGTTGTTGTATCGGCATATTTGGGTTGCTCATCAAGTCCCATTCCCTGCACATGGATAGTATAGGTTCTTGGTGCGGTTTCTGGTGATGTGCTGAATCCAACTGAAATGAACTCCGTTTCATCAGTAGTGACATTTGCATAATACCTGGTCCCATCATAAGGAGTTGGTGAGGTATAACATCCCTAATTGTTGCATCTTCCTGACAAAGTACAGGGTATATCAATTGATTTCCAATTGGATAAGTATGCTCTCCTGGACCACCTTCTGGGTCAAATGTTACACCACGCTGCCCTGCTAATATCATAGGGGGCTGATTGCAGTCAGAACCATGCCATGAGGTTACACGGGTCACCCATGATAAACAACGTATAGGTTGTATTGGGTCGTCCTGTGACGTTAACCGTAAACTGGTTTGATCTGTGTCACTGATGATGGTGAAGTGATTGTTAAGTGTTTCAGTAATCAAGGTTCAGCTTCTGGTTCGGAGAAATCGCATTCATCTGGTTGATAAAGGATTCCGCCCAGATGGAATACTCCCCTGCGGGGTACCGTAAGTGTCTGCTGACCGAATCCTTGGATGCGGTTTTCCAGTAGTCACTGACTCGCTTGGAGACCAGAAGTATGGATTAGCACCGACCAGTCAGATCTATGAGAATCTTTGAAACGGTATCACTGGTGAACAACGACGTGTAAGTAATCCCATTAGGAGAACGGACATACATATTAATAATACCATTCCGGTCCGATACACCACGCTGGCTAACAATGCTATCCAGATTTGTCTGGATTTCAAAATTTACCTTTGTTCCGATATACCGGCTTGAACCGGACGGGACTACACCCTGTGTATCATGGAGAACTACCGCAATTGTGGGCTCACTGACCTGGAATGTAAAATTTCCTGCAGGTGGATGTACCAGTCCACTGGTAATAAGGACCTTCAAATCCACGGAAATTTGCAGTTCCGATATTGAAGTTTGTCTGGTCATCGGATACCGGAACAATATGATCCGGTTGATCAATATTCCTGTCTAGCACCCGGGGCCCATCTTGCAACATGAGGTAGCACCATTCACTGCAAGACTAACATCAAGACCCTGTTCACCAATGAATACATTATCCCCTGCTTCAATTGTCTTAACAGGGGCTGCTGCCTGTACCGGTGATACTGCGAAGAGCATCAAAGTCATAAATAACAGGAGGACCAGCCACTTGGTCATCCTGAGTTTTGGAACCAACACTTTTGTATGCATACGATCATCTCTTTGCTCGGAGTTGAAACATCATGCAAAGAAGAAACGCCCCACGAAACTGGAAAAATAACAATGTACATTCCAATCAGCAGATCGTTCCCTCTTGCCACCTTGATGTAATCATTTATATGAGTCAGGATGAGATTTTGCTGCATATAAAGTTTTCGGCATTTTTTGGTATTTTAACTCCTCTGGACGACCGGATGAGTGAACAGGGGAAGAATTATCCACTCCTTATGAGATGATTAACTATTCGGTCTGAGCAAAAACTCACAGGCTGAAACCTATTGATTGACGTTATTTTTTTAAAATTAACTGAAATTATTGAATTATTGCCATTTCCGGTCAGTTCTGAATATAGTATGATTCTAATTCCTGCCTGTTTAGGGCTTATAATATTTAAGTCCAATTTAGGATTTAATTTGAATAAAACGTCTTATAATAGAAGTAATTTTGTATTTTGTCTGACATTATTCCTGAAATGGCCCTTATTTGGAAATCGGTTCTCGCGCGCAGCAGGGTTACAGAAAAGGTGACTATTCTCCCGTTCCAACATGCAAAAAATAGTAAAAATGACTAATTGAGGGTAATTATCAAATCGCCCTCTCTTGGCATGAATATCCAGTATGACTGCATGGGGTCCATTATCTGCTGGTCACTCTGTCCCCCTGCACCCTCATTGAAAATCGTTGATAAGTACTGTTGAGTGACCGGGTCGAACCGTAATATGGTAGACCAGGTGTTACCTATTGAGGCAAAACCTGCCCGTGCATTTCCTGGTTCAATTGCAGGGTACCCGATGAGGTTCCAGCCCGAAGGCATGTGCATTGAGATTGTTACCGGGCGTGTCACCTGGTAATTAAATGTCAGAGGGGCCTCATTTCTTGAATAAACCCATATTCCTTTGAGTGGTAAAATTTCCGAGGTTGAATTCAGGACGACGAATTGTTTCAGACCTGCATCATACGAGTAAATAGAGCGTGAGTCCGTATCGATTGCGGCAAATACCTGGCCTGCAGTACGGTGCTGGTCTTTTAGCGGGAGTGGCGTGGATACGAGGTTCCAACCCGGGTGCAACGTAATAGTACCCTGTTACAAGGGGCGGTTGTCTTACACTAATATAATAGGTCTTTTCCCGGGATGCAGATCCATTGTTTTCACCGGTTACCGTAAGGGTAACATTGTATTGACCTGGTTCGGAAAAATTGTGAGTAATCTTCTGGCCGTGTGCAGTTTCCGGTACCGGTATGCCATCATGGGTAAATGTCCATAACCTTGAAATGATTATGCCGCCAGTAGAGAGATCAGTGAACTCTACGGGTAGCGGTGCAAAGCCTGAAGTGATATTGGCAGAAAAATCTACAACCGGTGTGGATGAGGCCGGGTTTACAACAACAAAGCTTGTTTTAGTAATTGAATTTCCACCATACCGGTTTCCGGCTGTCATTGATACCGTATATACTCCCGGAGACTGGTAAGTATGGACCGGATTTTTATCATTGGATGATATTCCATCACCAAAATTCCAGGCCCAATAAATTGGCACATTGGTTGAAATGTCCGTGAACATGACGGTCAGGGGTGCATAACCCTGCGCCGGCTGCCCGGAAAAATCTGCTGCCGGAGGATAGAAACCATTTGGAAGAGGGCCGGGATCGTCATCGTATGGGTTGGTATCGATACCACACCCGGCATATACGCCGGATACTATTGCCAGACAAAAAATACATAAGAAAACGGTGAAAATACGCATCCCTGTTATACTCCGCGATTAACTAACCATTGGAAAACGATGGTATAATAAACCTTTTCCCCTGGCCGTGTGGAAAACCTCCCAATACAGGAAGACATTCAAAAATACCGGTGATGAAGCAGTTCCGATTAAGGATATTCAAGCACAACACTTTATCAGCTCCCGGCACCCTAACACGATATAATGATACTTGAGCAGGAGAAGATTGCCAGGATCAAGAACCTCCTTAAGTTCAAGCCAAAGGGCATGAGTATCTCTGATATCTCCCACAGCCTGAAGATGAACCGTAACTCTGTTGCGAAGTACCTCGACCTCCTCCTTATTTCCGGCCAGGTTGAAATGAGGAGTTACGGGACTGCAAAAATCTATTTCCTCTCGCAAAGGGTGCCGCTCTCCGCAATGCTCTCCTTCTCATCAGACCTGGTAATCATCGTAGACTCAGACCTCCGGATCCTGCAGGTCAATGAAAATTTTCTCCAGGCCTTTACTATGACCAGGGAGAACCTTATTGGTACACCGCTTCCTGATGTCCCGCTCCCTTTTATTCCGGAGCTGCGGCTTGAAGATGCGATAAAGGACTCTCCTGATAAAACTGAGATTTCGCTAAACATCCGGTATGAACGTCCTGCAACACCCGACAGTGCCCTGATGGAAATATTTTACCGGGTGAAACTTGTCCCCACCGTTTTTGAAGAAGGAACTCATGGGATCACTATTATCCTTGAAAACGTGACTGAAACAAAAGTTTATGAGCACCAGCTCATGGAGAGTAAGGCCAGGTACAGGAATATCGTAGAAGACCAGACCGAGTTTATATCTAGGTTTCTCCCGGATGGGACTCATGTATTCGTAAATGAAGCGTACCTGCGTTATTTTGGCAAAAAACGGGAAGAGATTGAGAATAAAGTATTTATTCCGGAAGTACCCCTAAAAGACCGTCCATTGGTAAAGGCCCATTTTGCTTCATTGACCCCCGACCATCCCGTAGACAGTATCAATCACCGCATCATTATGCCCAATGGTAATGTCCGCTGGCAGCGATGGAGCGACAGGGCCGTTTTTGATGAGCAGGGCCTGGTGATTGAGTACCAGTCGGTTGGCCGGGACATCACTGAAAAGATACTGGCAGAGGAAAAGGCATTCGATTATATTAAGGGCCTTGAAATGCTCTCAAGGAGAACCAGTGAGTTAATCGATATCGCAGGGAAGGATGACCTTTATTATCTGATTGGGGAAGGGGTCTTAGAACTTATCCCTGACTCGGTGGTTGTTGTTCATTCCTATGACGAGATTACCGGGTTGTTTCTTACGCGAGTGGTTCTCGATGACCTGGCAAGAGAACAGATCACAGCACTGATGGGTCGTGATCCGGTGGGGATGACCTACCCCATGTCTGACCGTCCGAGGTCGACCCTGCTTTCAAGGAAGCTGGTAAAGATCGATGTATCGCTGTACGAGGCGATTAACCGTTCGTATCCTCCGGAAGTCTGTTCCGAACTCGAAGAAAAACTACAAATTTCCGGAATTTACGTGGTCGGGCTTGCCAGGAAAGACACACTTCTCGGCCGGATCGCCCTCCTGATGAAAGGAGGAGCGATTCCTCCCCGTGTAGATATCTTCGAGACATATATCAGGGAAGCGTCGATTGCGCTCCAGAAACAGTCAGCTGAAGCAGCACTCAAAGATCAGGAAGATCAATTCAGAAAGATAGTCGATTACTCACCATTCCCGATAAGTATTGTTGAAAGTTCAGGGGCAATTATCTACATTAATGACAGGTTTACCGAGGTATTCGGGTACACGAAAGAGGAACTCCCGACAATCAGGGAATGGCAGGCCCTTGCCTACCCGGATGAAAACGTACGGAAAGAGATGGAAGTGACCCGTGTGCGCTGGTTATACACATCAGCGATAGGTGAGGTGACCCAGATCCGTGCCGTAATAAAAACAAAAGAGGGCTCGTACCGTGATATCGAGATCCGTGCTGTTTCGATATCAGGTGCAAGGCAGTTTATCACCTACGAAGACATTACCGACCGCCTGGAGGTGGAAAAAATCCGGGCAATCCATAAATCCATCGTTGATTCTTCAGAAGATGCCATTATCGGAAAATCACCAGATGGGATGATAATTTCGTGGAATAACGGTGCAGAAAAAACATTCGGGTATACCACGGAAGAAATTACCGGAAAGTCTATTACACTTTTACTCCCACCGGAAGACCAGGATCATTTTATCGACGTCCTTGAGCGGATAAACCAGGGAGAGTGTATTGATAATCATGAGGCCGTCTGGAGGAAAAAGGATGGAACATTAATCGATATTTCACTTACCCTCTCACCAATCCTGAATGAGCACGGGCACGTCATCGGGGTATCCAGTATATCGAGGGATATTACCCGGCGGAAACAGGACGAGCTGGACCTTCTCATCAAGGAATATGCAATTGAGTCTTCAGTAAACGGTATTGCTATTGCAGGGATGGATGGTAACGTGACTATTTGCGAACCGTTCATTTATGAGGATATTTGGTTACACATCCCCAGATGAGGTCATCGGTCAACCCATGGAACTTTTTGCGCATGAAGACCCCCTTGAATTAAAAATTATTGAGGAAGTTAAAGGGGCATTATCAAAAAATAGTGGCTGGATTGGAGAAATTCATCCAAGAAGAAGGGATGGGTCCCGGTTGAATGCCCAACTATCAGCGAGCATGGTCAGGGACGCATCCGGAAATCCGATCTGCATGATGGCCATGTTTGCCGATATTTCATCCCGGGTACGAGCTGAACATGAACTATTCCTGAAGGAAAATGCGGTTTCCGCAGCAATAAATGCCATTGTAATACTGGACCTTGCCGGAAATGTAGTTTACGCGAACCGGGCATTTGTTGAAATGCTTGGGTACCATTCCATTGATGAGGTCATTTATCACCCGATTGAACATTTTACCCATGGAGACCCCGCATTGCTTACCATGCTGCAAAACGTGAGGATACAGAGCTATGAAAATGATGGCTGGAAAGGCGAGGTAGGGATTAAAGACCGCAATGGAAAAGAGATTTTCGCCGAACTGAAGGTGAGCCGCATCGCTGATTCTTCAGATAAAAACCTTTACGTCATCCTTTCATTTATGAATATCACTGAACTTAAAGAACTCCGGGATAAGCTGAACGTGACTGACCGGGAGCTTTCTGATGTTATCGAGTTTCTTCCTGACCCGACATTTGTCATCGATCAATCTCACCATGTCATCGCCTGGAACCGGGCTATTGAAGATTTTACCGGTACAAAGAGGGAACTGCTCATTGGGACCGACAGGTATGCAAGCGTGTTGCGTCCCGAAACGGATGTAATGCCCCCCCTGATAGACCTCCTTGATCTACCCGCTGATGAGGTCACCCGCGAATTTCCGGATGTTGTAGTCCTTGGGATAAGCCTGATCCATGAATCAGGGGTCCGCGAAAAAGATAGTTCAGTGGTGACCTGGTACCTTGAAAAAGCATCCCCCTTACTCAACAGGGAAGGCGTGCGTATGGGGGCTATTATGACAATCCATGAAATTACTCCGTTAAAAATGTTTGAAGCGTCACTTCATAAGGCCCACTGGTTATCCGATGCCAGTACCCGGTTGCAGATAGAGGAGTTATCGCGGCAGCACGATGACCTGGCAAAACAAATTGAGGCTCTAAAAGATGTGAACGCGGACCAGGCCTTGTTCATTGATGCCCTGAACGCTTCGGCAGATCTTGTCGTTGTCCTCGACAGGAATGGTAAAATCCGGAAATTAAATTCTGCAATGGCTGAATTGTTAGGGAATAATGGGAGAATAGATGTAATCGGCCAGCATATAAGCAGTATTATTGCAGTTGAATACCGGAAAATTGTCCTGGATTTTATTTCAGATATCGAAAAGGACAGCAGTTCACTCATTCTGTACTCACTCTTAACAAGTGAAGGCCGGGTCACTGTTGAATCATCAGTGTCTGAAATAAGGGGCCCGTCCGGTGAAAAATCCGGGTATGTACTGGTCCAGAGGCTTCAGGACCAGGGTAAAACGGTTAGATAATTATAGTGATATTTGTGTCATGAAAATTTTGGATCCAACAACGCAGTGGGTGTAAAAAAAAAGGTTTTTCAAATTCACATTGCTTCAGTGCGAAGCCATCTGGTTTCATGCCGGTTTTTTTTAGATTATTTGATTTTCGGGCTGATATGAAAAACTCCCCGCAGACCATTCTGGAAAACCACTTTTTCATGGTCATCTATAAGCCAAAGGCACATAGCACGCTTTGTTGAAACCCTTCGGTGTCATAAAAAATAAGAGGGAAATACGAAGACAGGAGGGGGTTTCACCTCCTCCCTGCCCCACCCCCATTAAGATATTCTTCGGGCAGGGTTTCCCGAAGGTCCATTAAATTCAGAGTATTTGGGATTAGTCTCTATCCAGCCGGGGTCGCCAAAGCGGCGGGGCAATGAGCCCCGGGAGCGTGACGAAATTTTAAAATTACCAATATGCAAGATAGATTTGAGAGGATTTCCCATGTAAATGCCTGAACGGCCACCAAAATGAAGAGATTTTGAACGCGGCATTTTCATGGTTTGGGTGTGAACTTCCCGTTCATGCATGTTTCTACAGAGCGGATTTTCGAAGTTTCTACTCAACAATTACACAAGTTATAAGACCTGCGCTCCAATGTATGGTTAACAATGAAGAAAACAACTGACCGGGTTACGGGGCTCCACCTCAAACGCCGATACGACAAATCCAGCGCCCCGCAAGGACCTACCAGGCCCTTACGGTTTCATCTGATTCAGGGCTTTATCTGCTGCAATTTTAATACATCCCTGGTCCGTTGTATATACGGTAAGTAATGCGCTGCGGGCTTTCGGATCCCCAAGTTTCCCGAGAGCTTCCACGGTAACTAACCGTACGTCCTGGTCGTGGTCCTGCAATGAACGGATAAGGGGGTCAACACAACACGAGTCCCCGATGTTCCCCAAGGCATCGGCTGCCGCGTACCTGACCCATTTATCTTCATCCTTCAGTGCGAGTACAAGGTACTCCACCGCGGTCTTTCCTTTCTTTTCCAGGGCGATCACTGAGTGCCAATTTTCCGGCCTGACTTTATCGTCTGTTTCGCCGATAGACTTTTGCATGGTACCCCCCATTCCCTCCGTTTTGAGGGCATATATTTTGTGGAAGATTTGATATGAAGAATATTTGCCAAAAGCATATGCCGTGCAGATAACCATAAAAGATACCTGTACGGTACATTCAAAGCGACATGTGGTGCGATTCAATAATATTCGTCAGGGGACCTGTTTTAGACTATACGATGCCGGATCGTTGAAAATGCCATCATTCCATGCACAAGAAATTCTTTGTTGTGAAAATGAGCATGGTTATTGATAGTTGATAACTATAATGTAAAATGCTGATACATTCTATGCTATTATTAGTAATTAGTTTAACAATCACGATCAATAGATAACTAATAATTATTTATTATAGTAATAATTAATTTTATAATAGTTACTATTAATTCAAGTTAATAATTATTATTATTTACTAATATATGATATATAATAATATATTATTATCATATATTATCAAAGAGACTGGTAGATTATTAAGGTTGAAAAGAAACACCATGGCAGATGCTGTCCCGCCTTCTGCATGGTGAATGAAAAAGTCAGTCAGGCAGATCACACCACTATTTATCGCTCTCCGGCGAACCAGTGTGCATGGATGTTGAGGAGTTCGTCCGGCGCCAGATGGACGAATGTGTAGGCAACGACGATATCGCACAAAAACTAGCTGTTCACATACAACGGATCAAGGATGTCCCGGCCGCATACGCGGATTCATTCGCACGTGCCGTTATCCGGGAAGTCGAAAACACCCGGGGACTTAGCGGGGATTTTTTTGCATTTGAACGGTCCGGTGTTAAGATGGGTGATTTTGGTGTCGGGTCGAGAGGCACCGGCGATTTCTTTGCGCACCGGCAGATAGCCCGGATTATCGGGCATACAGGTGCATCAGTCGGTGTTGATGAAATGGATGATGCAGGGGCCGTACTTCTGGAACCATGGGGGAAAACCCCAAAAAATAATGACCTGCAACAGTCAGGGGAGGTTACGAAGAAAGGGAGTGAAGGTCCCTATATTATCTGCACCGTCGACGGGATGCATTCACGGCTGTCTGATTTTCCATTCCTTGCCGGATTTCATGTGACCCGTGCCACGCTCAGGGATGTGTACGTGATGGGGGCGCACCCCGTCATGCTGTTCTCTGATATCCATGTGGCAGATGATGGGGATGTAGCTAAAATTTTTGAGTATACCGCTGGTATCACTGCAGTAGGTGAAGTAATGGGTGTACCGCTGGTGACCGGATCAACCCTTCGTATCGGCGGGGACATGGTACTTGGGAGCCGCATGACCGGTTGTGTCGGGGCTGTGGGTGTTGCCCGGCACCTCACCGCGAGGAAAGAGACACGGCCCGGAGATGTCATCCTGATGACAGAAGGGGCAGGAGGGGGGACCATTGCAACAGCCGCGCTGTATTCGGGGTTCCCGGATGTTGTCGATGCAACAATAAACCTTAATTTCCTCCTTGCATCCGAAGCCCTTCTTGCAAGTGATGCCCTTACCTCCATCCATTCTATGACTGATGTAACAAACGGAGGTCTCCGCGGGGATGTATACGAAATGGCTGAGACCGCAGGGTGCCGGATTGTAATAGAAGAGAACGAGGTCGGTACCCTGGTGCAGCCTGATGTTGCAAAAATGCTCCTTGATCTCTCGATTGATTATCTCGGAGTATCACTTGATGCATTGCTGATAACAGCACCCAGGTCTGCAGTCCCGGCAATTACACATGTCATCCAAAGCACAGGCGTTACCATCAGGGAGATAGGTAGGGTTGAAGCGGGGAAGCCGGAATCAGTCCTGGTTGTTGATGGCCGGGAACAGGACTTCACTCCCCGGTTCCGGGAGGCAGCCTATACCCCCCTGAAAAAAGTTGTCGAGTTACAACGGTGCGACTTTGAAGAGATGAAAGTAAAAGTCCGCAATGCAGCAGATGCAGCAATTGATAAAAAACAACGCATTATTGAACGGATAAGGATCAAACCAGTATAACAATTTCTACGGTATGAATGAATTTTCCTCGTCTGATGGTGTTCTTCCGCTCGCACAGATATTATAGGCAAGGTATGGGATGTTCCTTTCAACAAAGGGTTCCATTTTTTTTGCAATATCATATATCGGGCGTGCAAGGTGATAATGTGCAAATGAGCACCGCTTCACGTGTATATCTATAAACCCTGCCGCTGACAGGAGCTGCTCCATCTCCTCAACAGAGTAATACCGCTCTCCGAATGCCCCGAAACAGGCTTTTTTAAGGTTCATCGCCTCGCTGATGTGATATATCGCCGGAAGCCCGCGCGTGAAAAGGTTCATTCCAAGAGTGCAGACGGCGATTGAACCCCCGGGCCTGAGCACCCGAAAGGTCTCTGACATTGTCTTTTCCGGGTGCTTCAGGTAGGAAAACGAAAGCAGGCTTGAAACAGCATCAAATGAATTGTCACGAAAAGGAAGTATTTCGGCAGTCCCGATGGTAAAATCGCTGGAACCACATTTATCAGATGCTTTTCCAATCATCCCGCGGCTTATATCAATACCTACAGCCTCTCCCCCTTCGTTCACGTAATGGCGGACAAAGAGACCGGTCCCGCACCCGAGGTCAAGGAGCCTCCCCCCTTTCGGAATTCTTTCCATTACATGGCGGCTGATGTTATTGTAGTAGAATTTCCCCCGGTTTGCATCGTACCGGTGGTCATAGACCCCGGCCACTTCGTCATAATGGTCACGGACCTTCCTGCCATTACACGTACCTACTACATTCATGCTTCTCACTCAGTTGGTCATACAAGTGTATGAAGGTCACTTATCGGGGGCACCTGCATGGGGTGCATGGACCGTTGGAATAGGGGATGATCAAGGTCCCGGGAAACGAGGTGGCAATGTGGAAAAAACGGTTCATTTTACGTCCTGTCCCGCATATCTGCCACCAATAGGGTTAAGAGCAATATGAAGAATTGTGTGCAATGGACATTCCGCTTGCGCTGTGTTCACATGCCACCAGGTCTGAAGGGGATAAGGCGTTTGCACCAAAGCCCGGTGAACCGGCTTATAACAATTTACTTATTTTTTATCCATGTTGAGGCTGATTAGTATTTCAGCTGGTAACAATTTTGAGGAGGAGTGGATAGGGACAATTAAAATTGCGGATAGAGCCGTTTTAATTTGGTCCGACATTTTCAGATGTAAACTGCCAGTCGACCGGTTTCTGGTTGTTATTTCGGGAGGACTCCCATTTTTTATCTCCTGCAGAAGCAATGTCAGGTTATCCAATCTTCGATCCAGACATTGTCGGGATAAAGCGCTCAATTCAATTTCAGCGATATTGAGCCAACTAGCGTGTTTTGGAGTATGATAGATCTCCAGACGTTTGAGGAGCTGCGATGCTTCAGCCGGAGGAAATGCAGCATAAAACGCACCGATTGTGTGGGTATTCAGGTTATCACAGACAAGAATTATTTTCTTGACATTCGGATAATCAGTCTCCAATAACTCCCTGATTTCCGAAGCCCAGACTTCTTTTTTCATCTGTTTCCTGGCATTCACTTTTCTCCATCCATTAAGAGGTTCAGTGAAAACGAATATGCAGGTGGTCCTATTCCTTGTATATTCATAGTCATATCGAATGGGATGACAGGAAGTTGCCGGTAGAGGTTCTCTGGAGGGCCTGATAATTCAAACGAATATCAGAAAGCCCTGCCCGAAGAAAATCTTGATGGTGGTGGGAAAGGGAGGGAGTAAACCCCCTCCGGTCTTAGATGCCATACCACCTCAGTCTACCTGATAATGCCAATACTGCCAATATATCTTTAAATTATGGGTAATTTTAGAAACTATTCTTAATACTCACTTCAAGGTACCCGTTGCCGTGCAAAGCTGGGTGGCAAAAATTGATTATAACCCCCCATGAAGTCATGATTGTCCGGAAAGGAAGGACGAGGAGCAGAAATGACAATCGGAGTATCAAACCAGGTAATATTGGCAAGGGTTCCGGTCGAGGCCGGTACCTGGTATGCCCAGGCAAATGAACTGATGAACAAAGGGAACTATGACCAGGCCATCCAGTTGTATGACAAGGTTATCGGGACCTCCCCGACGTGTGCCATGGCCCATCATAACAAAGGCAACTGCCTTGACCAGCTTGGAAAATTAACCGATGCGGTTCAGTGTTACGACACGGCAATCGGAATAGATCCCTACGATGCTGAAAGCTGGTATAACAAGAGCACCACGCTCCGGAAACTAGGGAAAACCAATGATGCTTCACGGTGTGCTGAGAGGGCGATAGATCTCTCGATGGGGAGATAAGGGGAGCGTAAAGGAGTGAACAGGCGATGTATGCAAATGATCCACATTCAATGATGGTCCGCAAGGATGCCGAGTTCTGGTGCCGGAAGGGGACAGACCTCATGCACCAGGGGGACTACCTGAATTCCATCATGTTCTTTGACAAGGCAATTACCATTTATCCGAACCTTGTAACAGCGTGGGAGAACAAGGCAATGTGCCTTGACGAGATGGAGAAGCACCAGCAGGCTATCGACTGCTATAACAAGGCAATCCAGGCTGACCCTGGAAATTCAGACCTCTGGTACAATAAAAGTCTCAGTTACCTGAAACTTGGCCAGGTAGAAGAGGCAGAGGTCTGTGCAAAGACGGCCCTCGATCTCGCAATGGGAAGATAGGACGAGAGAGGACAGGTCGCATATGCCAGGCAATTCCCGGAAGTGCAGGGGGGAGGGAGTCTGTCAGACCCCTTGGACATCTTACCTGCTGCAAAAAGGGGAGAGCCGGGTTACTCCTGTTATCTCCCGTTTACCGGGTTATCACCTGACAGGAGAGAGGACAGGAAGATAAAATAATTTCCAAATGGGTTACTTTGTAACAGGAGGAGGCATTAATTAGCAAGATCGGGATGAACTGAAACGGCATGTATAACCCGCACATGTCCCCATATACCTATTATTACTGGTTTCGGATTTTAAAAGATCTTTTTTCCCGGATTATTTCTAGTGAATATTCCAGAGGAGCAGGTAATTATACTCAGCTATCTTTTAACTACGGTGTTTACCCAGTACTCTTTTAATGAATGCCTGATCCATTGGGCAACATCGCATGAATCAAGACCGGTTTCCCTGGCAATTTTTTGAGAGAGACAGGACAGCAGGTTGGAGGTGGGTCCGATATCCGCACATGATATGTCTTCACCGGTAATGTCGTGTATGGCATGTCCCATGAAACTTCTGAGGGGGCTCGGAATTTTTTCGTCAGCAATCGGAGTGTAAACCATTACCTTACTATTTTTTTTACTATCATATAAATCTGGTAATTGCGGCTATTCTGACTTTCAGATTTAATAGTCTCTCAAAATGAGTCCTATTCACTTAATCTAAATAATGCGGGCTATTTTTTTGCTATGCCGTGCAAAGCTGAATGGCAAATATTCTTATGCGTACCATAGAAAAAATGTAGTACCCTCATGTAGGGCATGGGGTAAAGAGTTGATACATGATTACTCATGTCCACGGTCTCTTTACGAAAACATATGTTCCTGCATTATGAGGGGTATCGGGGTTCGCAGAACATGGCTATTCGTGTCATTGAAGTTATCGGACAACTATTTCAGGGCCGGCCTGCCAGAGACTGTGATGAAACCGGGATGTTTTTTCAACATAGTATTTCCACACAAACAAGGAGGGATAAATCCAGAGCAGGCCAGGTACTGGAATTCTGTACCCAGTACCAACAATATCCGATCGTTATAGATTCAATAACACGGTTGACTGTTTCATCAGACCAGGTGCCGGTGAACCTGGAGAAACATCCCGATTATCCTACCTTGTATACTAATCGCTTTCAACAGAAAACCTCGTAAATTATCCTTGCTGCAAGTGCATTGAGCTGAATATATTCATTGTTGCAGTGGCCTATCAGGTGGTCGGTGTCAGCGAGTGCGCAGGCGATCCGCGGGTCATTGTATTCCCGTTTCAGAACTTTTCTGAGTTCTTTAATTACCTCACGTGCCGAAAGGCCGTATTCAATCATGAGTGATTCAATACGCCTGTTGGCAGAAATCCCGTCACCTGCTGCAATGGCCGAATATATTGCCGCTGCCACCATGCCGGTCTCAGTCTCCCTGAATTTTGCGAGGTCGAATGGTTCACACGATTCGGCTGCAACCTGGAGGAGCATTACCGATCTCCGGAGATCTCCTCCTGAGTCCTGCACTATCAGGTCTATCTCATCATCGCTGCAACAGCGTCCGGGCCTTTCTTTTATAAGGATCGATTTCAGGTGGGATGAAGCGAGTTCAGGGGCGATCGGTCCGAAATAGAAGGGGATACAGCGGGACGCGATCGGAGGAATTATTGCAGCCGGGTGAGTGGTGCAGAATACAAACCGGCAGGTCTGGCTGTACCGCTCCATGGTCCGCCTGAGTGAAGACTGGGCATCATGGGTAAGCGCTGATGCATCATCGATGACCACCATCTTAAACGGTGCATTGAGGGGCTGAAGCGAAGCGTACCACCGGATAATGAGTTTGAAATTATTAATCAGGCTCTCGTCTTTGCGGTAAATATGTGCATACCGGTCATCGTCCTCAAGATATTTTTTTCCCAGGAGGAAGAGGTCTGATGCATGTATCACGGTACAGTTCTCGACCCAGTGATCTCCGTAGAGTTTTCGTGCCACACACTCCACCGCGGCACTTTTACCCGTTCCATGCGGTCCGCTGATCAGGAGGTGGGGAAGAGAACCGCCGGAAGCAAAAGACTGAAGGTGTTGTACCACGCGTTTGTGCCCGATAATCTCCTCAAATATGGCAGGGCGGTATTTTTCAATCCAGAGCATCAGCAAGTCTCCTGTTCATCTCTTGAATTGCCTCCCGAAGGAAATAATTGTTATCCGGGGTTTTCGAAAGGAGGGTGATCTCCGGCTCCTGTAGTGTCCCAATGAACCCTGTTATCAAAGGGAGGGCCCTGGTCACCTCGTCAACGATGGTAAGGCTTGCCATCCGTGCGGTGCGGGACAAGGGGTTGAGATCGACCGCAATTACCGTCTTTCCCATCTTCCGGAGTGCCGCACAACGGTCCCCGTCTTCCAGGGGGACAAGGATGATATCTGCCTTTCCGGTCCCTTCCGGGTAACTTAATGCCCTGTCGTGTGAAAGTGGTACAATCCGTTCAGCCTTTCCCGGTTAACACGGTTACACCGTTTGATTCGAGGAGATGAGTAATCTTCCGGACTCGTTCTTCAGAGCGGTGAAAGAGGTTAACTTCAACGAGTGCCCCGGAAGCCTGCTGAAGGAGGGCGATCCCGGGTGCCGCAAGTGCCGCGGTGTTCCCGTTAACTGATATGACCGGGTGCTGTGCTGAAATGAGTAGTGCAGCAGCAGTTTTTTCCGCAAGTAATGCACTTTCTGTTGTTCTTTCCCCTATCAGGTAATCAAATGCCTCTCCTCTTCCGTGAGCAGTAAGGCCTTCGGGTGAAACAATACCTTCCCGTACAAATCCTGCGAGACGTTCACGTACGATGAGTGACCGGTACCGGGGATGGTCAGTTGGAATCGTCATAATCGTTCAGGAACCTCTGCCAGGTTTATCATTGGGATGAATGGCAGAAAATGCCTGCACCGGAACACACGGGGCAGTGAATGAGAATATTACCATGAATCCACCTTCAGGAGGCGCGGCCCACCGGTCTTGGCGACCTCGAGAGAGAAAAATCCAGGGAAACCGGACAATACGGGTAAAATATTGTCTCCGATAGCAAAAATTCCGTTCCCGAGCATCGTCATACTTGCAGGGACTCCTGCTGCATCGCAGAGGTCAAGGGCATGGCGGACATCTGGCGTGATAAGCCCGCTTTTTTCAGCAAATTCCCGTGAAAGTGTAATCAATTCATCAATTGATACCCGGGCAGGAGCCTGGAAAAGCCCGGTTAACCCGTTCCATGACCGCCGGATCTCCAAGGATGCCCGGAGACGCGAGCGGTCCGAACGTTACCGCGCAGAGTGGTGGAAATGGTCCGGGTAACCTGGCAATATCGGCATCTATTCCCGGACCTTTCCTGCAGTCTACCCCCCCTCCCTGGCAGGCAGCGATGTCACCAAGCCCGGTTTTATGGAGTATCTCTGCCTCGTGGGCAAACCAGGAACATTCTTCCGGGGTATATCCGAGAGCAAACACCTGGTTCGCTGCCATTGCAGAGGAAGTCAGTGCAGCTCGCGGAAAGACCGAAACCGGCACTGATCGGGAGGTGACACCGGGTGCTGATTTTTGCGGTCACATCCAAGGGTCTCCATCAGGTATTCAACCGGTGGGGAACACGGTAATCGCTCAATAACAGATCCCTCCCGGTCTACCCTGGTAATTTCAACATATGTACGGGGGGCCGGCCTCACCAGCGCCGTCACTCCTTCGGAAATGACAATCCCTGCCCCGGTGCTCCCTGTTCTCTTCGGGGTCTCCCCCCGTACAGGCCGGAAATACCCTGATATATGGCCCGGGCAGAAGGCTACAGCAGCCTCTTCCATAGTTCCTCAGCAAGTTCTTCCTTGGTGCACCGCAACTCCTGCCTGTTATCCCTGGAAATGAGGACAAAACTCCCACTTTTTGATGCCATTACGTCAGGGGAATTGATCACGACTATCCTGGCCCCATCCTTTACCATAGATTGGGCCTGTTCTTCTCCATCTTTTCCCATCTTGAATGCTATGGTAACAGGACGGTCTTTTCCGTCCTTACAGACCTGCGGGAGCAGTTTCGGAAGTGGAATAAGATGAAGTGAGACTGACTTCCCGCTTGGAATCTTGCCTGCTACCCGATCTGGTGCGAAATCAGAGATCGCCGCAGCACTCAGGTAGTAGTCCACGGCTCCCCCGGCGCACTCGTCCAGCACGGCGGCCCTCATTTCGTCAGCCGTTGCCACAGTAATATTTCGGATGCAGGGGAACCGGTCCCCATGGACGACCGTCACTTCTGCACCAAGCCTGAATGCTTCAAGTGCAAGTGCCCTCCCCATCATGCCGGTTGAACGGGTAGTAAGCACACGCACATCATCGATGGGCTCCCTGCATGCCCCACTCGTAATAAGGACGTGTTTCCCTGCGAGTACCTTCCCGCCGAGTGCCCGTTTTGCATGGAGCAGTATCTCTTCCAGACCTGCAATTTTTGCGCGCCCTTCTTCGATCCGTGGTGGAATTATGTCAATCCCCCAATGCATAAGCCGGTCAAGGTTCCCGGTCACTGCAGGGTGCCGGTACATGCTTTCGTGCATGGCAGGTGCAATGACAACAGGTAAACCCCGGCCAATCGCGGTGGTTGCAAACGTTGTGACCGGTGTATCATCGATTCCACAGGCGATTTTACCGATAGTGTTTGCAGTACAGGGGGCTATCAGGAAAAGGTCAGCTCTTCCCCCTTCACCACAGTATTCCACGTGTTCGACCATACCTGTACACCGGGTGATTGTCTCTCTCCCGGTGGCGTACGTGAGTGCATCGGGGCTGAGTATTCCACATGCTGCCTGGCTCATTACCACCTGCACCGCTGCACCCTCTCTGCGGAGTTCATGGCAGAGCCTGACCATTTCAGTGGCCGCGATACTCCCGGTTACACCGAGTACGATACATTTGCCTTTCAGTACCCCCTGTCTCATGCCAGTGTCACATCCTGGACGTAGTGCCAGCAGCGCGGGCCTGTTTTTTTTACGGTCCTGACTGATATTTCGGCCTCAAAGCCTGAGTCCTTCAAATACCCGGTAATATCCTGTGGCCGGGGTCCTGATGAATGGACATGGAGGATCGAACCATGGTGAACATGGGAAAGGGCCTTTTGAAGTGCAGTTGCTGAATCAAAATGGCCCATGATGACCCGGTCATACAGTCCTGACAGGAGGTCACGGCAATCACCACAGGTGGCCACTATTCTGCCGGAAAGCTTGTTCAACACTATATTTTTCTGCAGGTACCGGAAGGCAGCAGGGTTTATCTCCATTGCATGCACGATCCCCCCTGCCCTTGCAACCGGTAATGTAAAATAACCTATCCCGGCATACATGTCTGCCACACGTTCCCCATTCCGGACAAGTCCTTCTATTCTCATCTTTTCAGTCCTGTTACCCTGTGAAAACATCACCTTCGAAGGATCTATCCAGAAGGAGATCCCCGATTCCCTGTGAATTACATTCCCTGTGCTGCCGTACAGGACTTCCGTAACCGGGACCCGGCAGACCCCTGAATGCGAGCTGACCCATACTACACCTCTGGGGTGCTGCCAGTCAACGATCTGCATCACTTCTTCAGGTTTCGGTCGTTCTCCCCGTACCACTGCAATCGGACCAATCATCTGGTACCCCCTGCCCCTGTACCGGTGGCGGGGAGCAAGGGTGCCGGTAGAGAAATAGCCTTCACGGACCGGTACATAGGCTGTTTCACCGGACACATACGGTTTGCTGCTCGTATCTGCCCAATCGCAGTCCCTGACAGATGATAGTTCTGCCAGGGGCATCTCCCGTATGCGTATAACCATGCTATCCAACCAGTATCATCGTGTCCTGATCTTTTAACACCCTGATATGCTGGCCCGGAGCTGCTGTCCTCCATGGGCCTACAGCACACTCCCGTGTTACCCCCGAACCCGGGTCAATGATTCCAAGGACATCACCGTCGACATACGCGATGAGTGCATCGGCCGCATCACGGACATTTCCGATTAATATGCTAAAATCTTCTTCTTTTGCCGAACGTGCCTGTCCGTTTGCAAGGTCCAGATACCGTATATACTGCCCCTCTATTTGCATTATCTGGCCGTAACCCCTCCCAATCCTCACCACGTCCCCGCGGATATACCGGGGGAGCCGTACCGAATAGGTAATCCTGAACAGTTTTTTCCCTGCTTTTTCACCGATCAGTTTGGGGTGCGTTGAATACCGCCCGCCAAGTCGCTGTACCACAGCCTGGGAAATTGCCAGCCCAATCTGCTGGGAGCCGATCGTAATATCAAGACCCTCCCTTGTCTCTTCCATTTCAGAGATATAGGAAAGCCGATCACCGCCTGCCTGCATCCCGTTTTCCACTTCGGTTGCAATTTGTTGTGCAAGGAGGGATTCATGCGGCAGGAGCTTTCTGTCCTGGGCCCTGACCTGTACAAGCCCTTCATAATAACTCCCGCTAATCCGGTTGCAACGGTTACACTGCTCTTTCTGCCAGACTATCTCAATGACAGCGTTTGCGTGAACCTCCTGCCCGTACAGTACACCGGTAACAGTTACCTCGGCATATGACCTGTTCAGGGTCCTGTCACGGATTACCATACTGATGGAAGATGACCTGATATCGGGATGAAAATGGACTGCAGCCCGAACAATTTCAGGTCCGATCTCATCCCTGCCTCGTTCGGTATCTGTCCAGGTACTTCCATTCTTCTGGGAGTTACATGTGGGACAGTGGACACTTGTTACCCTAGGATCGAAGGTGACCCAGGTAGTTGATGACCCCCTGCAACGGCCGCATAATCCTTCTCCTTCAACCGGTCCACCGCACCGGGGGCAGATACATTCCTGTATACTCATGTTATACCCTGATTATCTGGGCGTGGGGGACACCTTCTATCTCGAGGCACCCTGAACGTTCGATTAGTCCAAGGTTGATCGCGATCCCCACCGCCTGTTCGCCAATCAGGTTGATATGGTCCCCGTCCTGGATTGCCCGGGTTACATCACCTTCGTCGGCTGGTGTATTACCATAGAAATATTCGTTGACATGGAGTTCCAGGTCCCCAAGCCTGAGTTTTCGGTCGAGCAGCTCACGGTCGCAGACCGCAATCACGGTTGTACCATCCGGTGCCCGATGAACTTTTAAATACATTGATTAGTTATGGGCGGAGGCGTGTATTAAAAATATTATCTGTAGCAGTTCAGAGAACGATCTCCACACCATACACCAGTGAAGGTGTATCAGTATGGATCCGGTGTACATCCTCCCCGGTTATAAGCCCCTCTGACAGGAGACGATTCGTAAACCTCGGCACTGACTTGGGCCCGATTACCGCACCAGGCCTGCTGTTTTCATCCATGTAGTCGCTCTCCATGGTAAACCTCCGCCCCTCCCTGCAAAGTGCAGGGATTGCCTCATGTTTTGCCATCAGGGATGGGATCAGGGGGGTTTCAGGTGACGCGTAATGTTTTACCACCCGGGCCGGGTCCATCCCTGCAGATCCGGCCATAGCAACCATATCATTACACGGTCCTGTCTCCGCATGTACCTGCACCGCGCAGCTGCAGTCCCTCCCGAGTGAGAATGCATGCGAGAGGACAACATTTGACAGGGTTAACACTTCGGGGGTGACCTCATAATGAGGCCTTCCGCTTTTCAAGGCGACTGCAGTCCCTTCAACGACATACCGGGCCGCAAAGTCCAGCCCATCCATCATAATGATCGATGCCTCTTCATGAGTCATCGTTTCGGAAAGCCGGGTGATTTCCGCCGGGTGAACCCCGAGCACGGGATAAACTACAAGCCCTGTTTCTCGTATTTTATCAGCAATACGAAGCGTTTCATCAAAAACCGCGCAGAAATCAGATCCCCGTTCAGGGTGAACACCGAGAGAAAAGGAGGGTTTTGAGACGAGAAACATGTGTGTACCCCCGGCTCTCATGAAGTCCTTTGCAGCTTCAATGCCCCTCCCATTAAGCGGGTCAATATGGATATGGTCGTCAGTCAGGGGTATTTTTTCCGGCTTCATTGCACTCCAAAATCTCCATGTAGGGGTATTCGTCCCTGGGACTGAGCCTCGCCCGGCAATACGAGAACCCCACCCTTGTGACTATTTCGACATGAAACATCAGGCCTGCAACCTCGCTGTACCCGTACACATTCGGGGTCATCAGTGAGCGGTCCAGCCTGTACTGAGATCTCCTCTACATACGGCTGGAGTATGACACTCTTTTCGATTGCTTTTTCGAGTAACTCAGCTGAGGCACGCGAGACGGGTGTTCCCACCCACTGGTGGTACAGTGCACCAAGTTTAATTGCAGCTTCAAATATTGCAAGTTCACGGTCTGTTGTCATAGTAGTCCCTCCGGATCTCCAGGGAGTATCATTTTCCATGTCTGGTTAATATCAGATTAATTTGATAATTCCGGACTTCGGTTCCATCGCTTCGCCTGAAGTAAGGAGCATCTCGAGTTGACGCTGTGCATCATCACGGTTGATCCCTTTCTGGACGAGGTTGTCGAGCACGTGCTCGCGTGAGGCCCGGCCATTATCATCAGCAAGGCTCTTTATCGCTTCCTTGATCATCCGTATCAGGTCCCGCTTTCCTTTTGAGAAACCGGTCATCATCTTGTCGATATCATAACTGCCGCTCTTGGCATCGTATGCCACCTGCCGGAGGCAGGCATCAACAATCTTAATCACCCGTTCTGCATCGGCCTGTTCTATCTTCGGCGAGAGACGGACACGTGCGCTGGCCTCTGCGAGACGGACGAGTGCCTCGAGCTGCCTCGCCGTAACCGGTACAGGTTTACTGGAATCCGCGATATCACGCAGGTTCATGTAATAAGCGATCAGCGCGGTTTTTGCCTCATCAGAAAGGATCGGATAACAGGTCCTCTTTGCATAGGCAACATATTTCCGAAATAATGTCGGATCAATTGCAGGGGTCACAGGTTTCAACTGCTCGGTGATATAGTCGTCATCAACACCTTCGATCGGGTTTTTCCGGTGCTGCTGGATGAGTTCCCCGATGCTGTGTGCTTTAAGTATATGGTTTGCTATGGCACTGTCCCTCTTTTTGTCCGGCTTGTCAGTCATGACAAATATCAGGTCAAATCGGGACAGCAGCGAGGCGGGCATATTAATCTGGTCTGATATGGGGGCAAAATCATCAAACCTGCCATATTTTGGGTTAGCTGCACCAAGAAGTGCGCACCTTGACTTGAGGGTTGCAGTTATCCCGGCTTTTGCAACACTGATAGTCTGTTGTTCCATCGCCTCATGGAGGGCACTCCGGTCCTCTTTCTGCATCTTGTCCATCTCGTCGACAGCTGCAACACCCATATCGGCCAGCACGAGGGCTCCTGCCTCAAGTGTCCACCTTCCGTCTCCAAACTCGTCCTTTACGGCGGTTGCGGTAAGCCCGGCTGACGTGGATGACTGTCCGCTTGTATAGATACCCCTCGGTGAGAGCTTGATCACATACCTGAGGAGCTGGCTTTTTGCGATACCCGGGTCGCCGATGAGGAGGACGTGGATATCCCCACGGAGGTGGCTCCCGTCGGGCATCTCCTTCATAATACCGCCAAAAAGCTGGAGTGCTATTGCCTCTTTTACATCATCATTCCCATAAATGGTCGGGGCGATCGAGTTGACGATATTCCGGTAGACCTGCGGGTCTTTACTGATAGCGATAATCTCCTCTTCAGCCTTCTCGTCGATCTCGACCTCTTCAAATTCCTTCTCCGCGACCTCAATCGAGTTGCATTCGAGGTAGATATCAAAAATTGTGTGCTTGCTGCCGTGTGTGACACGCTGCATCGACCGGAGGATCCCGTTCATCACAACGCGGTCTCCCGGTGCGACCATGCCCGTAAGGTCGTCGGTAACGTCCAAATCGAGAGTCTGCGGCTGTTCGCCGCCGCGGAGCCCTTCAGGTTGTTCCTGTATCCTGATCTTCTGTGAGTCAACAAACCACGATCGCTTGGGTATTAACTCGAGTTTCTTGAAGGTACACCCGTCCGTCGCGCAACCGTCCGGTTCGATGAACTGCCCGTAACCCTGTTTTTTCTCGGTGATATGGCCCCCAGGACAGCGGAAAACTGCATTGACGATCCTCGGCCTGACCTCCGTTATTTTCCGGAGGATCCCTTCGACCGTGATGAACTTATTAATATCATCAGAACGGATATGCCGGATACCGGTTTTTTTTGGAAGGTTTGAAAACCTGATATTGATATGCTCGGCAACCCGCCCGTCTTTTGTCTTTATTAACTGGTGGTTTTTAATCGCATCTTTTACATCTGCAAGGACTTTCCCCGGGTTGTCAAGCAGCTCATCAGCCAGCCTGATCCCTGTTTTTCCAAAACTTTCGACCTCACGGTAATCAATCTGGAGTGAACGGCGGTATGGGTACTCGCGGGTTAATTCTGCAAGTTGCTTTTTATACCTGTTTTTTAAGAACCTTGACCATTCTGCGTCCCGGCTGGTAATCTCGGCCTCAAGTTCCTCCATGGCTCACCCCTGTAATAACCGATGATATCAGGGTACAATTTCCGGACCTTACAGGGGGATGTCGTCCCGGTTTTCTACCAATACTGTTTTTTTTACCCACAGGGAGATTTCTCAATCCTTCTTGTGGAAGTTGGGAAACAACAATATCATTTCTATAAAATCTGCCTTTATTCCCTGTCATACCCGCTTCCTTACCCATGTTTTTGTGTGGCAGCCATCACAAATTTCGCGATCAGCGCTTCCATCTGGATATCGCTGTCAGCCCCTTCAGAAAGCCGGAAATCGGTCTCACCGATGTAATCAATCAACATAACCTTTAATCTCTGGTCTATCGGCCGGCGGAGAAGTGTCCGGTAGCACTGGTTCAGGAGTTCGTTGGGTGCAATGCCCCGTTCATGAAGGAGTTGTGAAAGCGCATTCTCTGCAGCCTCAAAATCGCCTGCCAGCGAGAAGTCCAGGAGCCGGTCAATCTCGTCAGGACGTGCGGTTGCAGTTATTGCATACACCATCTGCCCGGTAACCGACGGGCTGATAATTGCGGCACCCTGGAGGGCGTTGATTGCCTTTCTCATGTCCCCCTGTGCAACGTAGACAATGGCATCGATGGCATCCGGGGTTACCGTAACTCCTTCATTTTGGCATATTTTCTGGATCTCTTCTGCTATTGCCGCTTTTGCAAGGGGTTTGAAACGATAAATTGCGCACCTGCTCTGGATTGGATCTATGATTTTGGAGGAATAATTACACGATAAAATGAACCGGCACGTCTGTGCGTAACTCTCCATGGTACGCCTGAGCGCAGCCTGTGCATCAGTCGTCAGCGCATCAGCCTCATCAAGGAAGAGGATCTTAAAGGTGGCACCGCCGAGGGGGGACGTACGGGCAAACTGCTTGATCTGGTTCCGGACCACATCTATTCCGCGTTCATCTGAAGCATTGAGTTCCCTGAAATTCATGTGCCACGACTCACCAAAGAACTCCCGCGCAAGGGATACCGCGGCAGTTGTTTTTCCTACACCGGCGCTTCCGGTGAACAGGAGATGGGGGAGGTTCCCGTTTCCGACATACGATGTAAGCCGCTCAATGATCTCGTCCTGGCCCACGATATCCCGGAGCCGTATGGGCCGATATTTTTCTATCCATATAGTATTGTTCTCCTCCATTCCCCGCCTCTCCTTTCAGTGATAAACTGTCTTCTTGTTTTGTAAGTCTTTGTTTTTGTATTTGTCTAACAAGGGCACGTGCCGGAAGGATCACCATGAGAAATACCCTGTTCTGAATCGTTTTCGTCTTTCAAAAATATAGACCCTGATATTAGTCTGAATAAAAAATATCCTGTAATATAGGGAAGGATATTCAGGCATTAAAGGGCAATTCGGTTTTGTTGAAACCCTTAGGTGATATAAAAAAATAAGAGGGAATTACGAAGACAGGAGGGGTTTCACCCCCTCCCTGTCTCACCCCCGTATTAAGATATTCTGCATTATGGGCAGGGTTTGTAGAAGGCTCATTAAATGGAGATAGGAGGATAGTCTCTATCCCAACCGGGGTCGCCAAAGTCCGGCGGGGCGGAGTCCCGGGAGCATGACGGAAATTTGAAGACCAAGTCGCTGAAATTCTCAGAGCATTCTAGACCATTTTTAAAATCCGTAACAATATCACTGGTTATCAGAATGTAAAAAAAATTTAATAATTATTTCTGGTCGAAGAACTGGTCCTGTGTCTTCCTTCGTGAGTAGAGATAGTACCCGACGACCCCAATCACAACAATGATCAGGATGATTACTATCGGCAGGAGCAGGTTCATCGGGATCTTTGACCAGACGGGAGCGGGCCCTGATGGTGGCGTTGTGACAACCGGCGGGCTTGTGGTCACGACTGTGGTCACATCGGTCACCGGTAGTTCTGTTGGCACTGTGGTTATCGTTTTTATCGTGCCGGTCTGGTCACCGGACCCGGTGGTATCTGAGTGTTCTGTCCCTGATTTCAGGACATCAGCCCCGGTTATGTTCGTGGTAGGTACTGGGGTTACCGCTTCCGGAGCAATGTAAGTACCGCCTCCTCCCCCTCCACCGCCGCCACCGCCGCTGCCTGGTGAGACGAAGTAGGCATCAATAGTATGGTTTGAAAGAATATTTTCGAATTCATAGGATGTTACCTGGCCTGCATAAGAACCGTCAACCATGACCTTATAGATAAGATACCCGCTTTGAGGCCGTATCTGGAATGTCTGGTTTGAGCCTGGAAGTACCTGGATGGTACCTGCAGGGGTCACGGTTCCGGGACCCTGAGTGGTTGCAGATATATAATACACATCTTCGGTAAACGATGCTGAAATGGTATGGTTTGCCTGAACATTGGTGAACTGGTACGTTGTCAGTGCCCCGTTGGATACCGAGTCGACCATTACATCGTCGACCCTGTAGCCCGATTCCGGCGTTATGGTGAAGTTATTGGTACTGCCATATGCAACAATAACCTTACCGTTTGGAATAATTGTCCCGTTTATTCCCGCCATTGAAACAATCTGGTAAGAATCCCTGGCAAAGACTGCAGCAATGGTATGTTCTGCAGTCACATTATGGAACGTGTAACTGGTGACCTGACCGACAGACTGTGAGTCCACGAGCAGATTAGAAACAAGGTAGCCGGCGTCCGGTGTGGCCATAAATGTTTTATCAGTACCTTCCGGTACCGGGACGATACCAAAAGGAGTTATACCCCCGTTCGCTCCGGCAGATGCCGTGATATTAAAGGTCGTCCCGGCTGTGCTCCTGAATATCGCTTCTATTCCGTGATTTGACTGGATATTAGTGAAGGTGTAGCTGGTTACGGGTCCCTTTGATTCACCATCAACAAGGACGTTCAGAACCTCATAGTTTGCATCCGGGATAATACTGAATGCCTGGCTGCTTCCCTCCCATGCTGGTATCTGACCGGACGGGCTGATGTTTCCATTGGGACCTGCCGTTGCGGTAATGGTAAACTGGATTGGTTCTTCATGCACGCTGATGAGGCCGGGTTTCACCACACTATCATTGCCAAACGAATTTGAGGCAGATAATGCAACCGTGTAGGTTCCTGGCAATACATAGGTATGAACCGGGCTTTGTTCAGAAGAACTCGCATTATCCCCGAAATTCCAGGTCCACATGGTCGGGAACCCGGTTGACGCATCGGTGAACCGGACCGTAAGCGGTACAAGCCCTGATGTTGTATTGGTGGTGAAACCTGCAACGGGGCTTACCTGTCCTGATGTCGTGATGTAACCCGGTTGTGTCCACACCATATATCCTGCACTGTTCTGGACATACAGGCTGACATTATACTTCCCTGCTGCCGTGTACGTATGCACCGGGTTTTGTTCCGTTGATAGGGGGGACCCGTCCCCGAAATTCCACTCCCTGAATTCCACATATCCGATTGATTTGTCAGTGAACTGGACTGAAAGCGGTATAAATCCTCCCGTTACATTCGAAGTAAAGTCTGATATGGGTGGGGGTGTCGGGCCGCCGGAAGTATCAATATAGTCCCCGATCTCCAGCGTGCTGTTTCCGGCCTCATTAGAAACGGTCAGTGAAACGTTGTACCTGCCCTGGCCATAATATGTGTATGCGGGGTTTTGTTCCATTGAGCTGCTGCCATCCCCGAACGTCCAGTACCATGAAACGGGACTTCCCGTTGAAAGGTCATCGAACTGGACTGGTAGTGGGGGACCACCGGACCTGGGATGGGCGGTGAACAGCGCAACCGGTGGGACAATAACGGGTGTCAGGGGTGCATATACGTCAATCGTCTGGTCTTTCACCGGGTACTCCGTAATGTTCTGGTTAAACGGGTGATAACCGTCTTTTTCCACGGTAATAGTGGTGAAATGCGGCTCATTGATACATACTTCGACCAGGAGTGTCCCGTTGGAGATAACTCCCTCTGAAGTCTGGTCAAAGAAAACGGCTGCACCGTCCACATTCGAGTGGACGAGGAAGAACCCCTTTTCTGAACAACCGGTGACGTTGATGAAGTCGTAGACGGATTTCGTGCTGCTACCTGCCGGATTCGACACGGTAAGTGATACCGTGTAGAGGCCGTTGGTCCCATAAGAGTAAACCGGGTCCTGTTCAGTTGAAATGTTACCGTCACCGAACGTCCAGCTCCATGAGGTCGGTGAGTTGGATGATGTATCGGTAAACTGCACGAGCAGTGGAGCGGGTCCGGTTGTCGGGTCTGCAGAGAAATCCGCTACCGGCTGGACTATTGGCGTCAGGTTGGCGTATACGTCAATCGTCTGGTCCTTCACCGGGTACTCCGTAATGTTCTGGTTAAACGGGTAATAGCCGTCTTTTTCCACGGTAATAGTGGTGAAATGCAGCTCATTGATACATACTTCGACCAGGAGTGTCCCGTTGGAGATAACTCCCTCTGAAGTCTGGTCAAAGAAAACGGCTGCACCGTCCACATCCGAGTGGACGAGGAAGAACCCCTTTTCTGGACAACCGGTGACGTTGATGAAGTCGTAGACGGATTTCGTGCTGCTACCTGCCGGATTCGACACGGTAAGTGATACCGTGTAGAGGCCGTTGGTCCCATAAGAGTAAACCGGGTCCTGTTCAGTTGAAATGTTACCGTCACCGAATGTCCAGCTCCATGAGGTCGGTGAGTTGGATGATGTATCGGTAAACTGCACGAGCAGTGGAGCGGGTCCGGTTGTCGGGTCTGCAGAGAAATCCGCTACCGGCTGGACTATTGGCGTCAGGTTGGCATATACGTCAATCGTCTGGTCCTTCACCGGGTACTCCGTAATGTTCTGGTTAAACGGGTAATAGCCGTCTTTTTCCACGGTAATAGTGGTGAAATGCGGCTCATTGATACATACTTCGACCAGGAGTGTCCCGTCAGCGATAACTCCTTTAAATGTCTGGTTAAACCATACTTCGGCCCCGTTCACATTCGAGTGGACAAGGAAGTAACCCTTTTCAGTACACGGCGGAGTCCCGGTGACGTTAATAAAATCACTTACGGATTTTGTGCTGTTACCCTCGGCGTTAACCACGGTAAGAGATACCGTATAGAGACCCGGGATCCCGTAGAGATGGGCTGGATTCTGCAAAATTGAGGTGTTGCCGTCGCCAAAGTTCCAGTTCCAGGTTGCGGGGGGGCCGGTTGATGTGTCGGTGAACTGCACGAAGAGGGGGGCGGGTCCGGTTGTCGGGTCTGCAGAGAAATCCGCTACCGGCTGGACAGGCGCTTCAGTAACGATGATATAACCTGTTTTGACCATCGTACTATTATAACAGGCCGTGTTTGTCACGTGAAGGCTAACATTATAAGTCCCGGGAATTGTGTATTCATGGACCGGGTTTTCATCTGGTGAGGAGGACCCATCGCCAAAGTTCCAGGCCCAGGTCTCCGGGTGGCCGATACTATAATCGGTAAACCCGACAACCAGAGGAGCTACCCCCGATATTGGACCCCCAATGAAATCTGCAATCAGGGGTTCCTTAGGCGCTGTCAGGTTGGCGTACAGGTTAACCGTCTCACCTTTGGCCGGGTAACCGGTAATATTCTGGGTCAGAGAGAAGTACCCGCATTTTTGAACAGTGAATGTCCTGAATGGTGTTCCTGTTACATAAACTTCAACCAGAAGTGTCCCGTTGACAATAGTCCCTTCATTGACATCATCAAACAGGACACTTGCTCCATCAACGTTACTATGGACAAGGTAGTACCCCTTGTCACCTCCGATTGGCCCTATGACGGTGATGTACCCTTCCTTAACAACAGTGTCGGCCCCATACGGGTTCGTGGCTTTCAGGGTAACGGTATAGGTGTCCGGCTCCATGTAGGTGTGGACAGGGTTTTGTAATGTTGAAACAGACCCGTCTCCGAAGTCCCAGTGCCACGACGTCGGGTGCATGGTGGATAGGTCAGTGAACTGGATTGTTGCCGGTTTGAATCCGAACGTGGTATTCGCTGAGAAATCAGCTACCGGGGGTCCCGGGGGAACAGGATTGTCCCCCAGGACGACCACATATCCCCCAAGTACACCGGGTGGAACCGGGTAGGGGTTTACCATCGGGAAATTGGTGGAGCTTGTATTGCCCGCAATATAGGCATTTCCATTGTTGTCGGCAGCGATTGCATTACCGGGGTCACGACCGTTCCCTCCAAGATAGGTTACATAATCAAATGATCCCCCGGTAATACCGAGTTTTGCAACGAATGCATCTGATGCGCCACCGCCGTACCTGGACTGGTAGGGGTTCACAACAGGGAAGTTCGTTGAGAACGTCCACCCGGTAATATAGGCATTCCCGTTGTCGTTGAGTGCAATACTGTTACCCCTGTCGGTCAGCCATCCTCCAAGGTACGTTGAATATACGAGATTGTGAACCATCAGGACTGATTTTTAATATAAATGCATCCAGGGCCCCGCCAGGGTGCTGCTGTGCAGCGTTTTTTATAGGGAAAATTCGGTGAACCTGTGGCACCCGTGATATATGCGTTTCCGGCTGAATCGAGGGCAACAGATGCACCGCTGTCATAACCGGAACCACCGATATATGTCGAATATATTGCTGAACCTCCATTTGGTGCAATTTTAATTATATATGCATCCCCATTTCCCCCGCTGTGTGGCTGGTAGGCATGAATGATGGGGAAGCCGCTTAATGCATAGGTCTCGCCGGTGACAAATGCATTCCCACTTGTATCAACGGCTATCCCTGCTCCGGTAGTGGGTGCATTTCCACCGATATAGCCGGAGTACACAAGCTCTGATCCAGATGTTTCGATTTTTGAAACAAATGCAGCCTGAGCTCCGTTCAACTGGTAGGTATGAAATTGATTAATGGTCGGGAAGTCGATGGAGGTAGTTGTTCCTGTGATATAGGCGTTGTCCTGCGGATCGATGGCTATGGCATTTCCGTTATCGGTCTTTGTCCCTCCAAGATAGGTTGAATAGATTATCGAATCCCCTGAAGGTCCGAGTTCAAGCACAAAAGCATTTGTTTCCCCTCTCAGGGAACCCTGTATAGGCTGAACGGTAGGGAAATCTGGCGAACTGGTTGATCCTGTCAGGAATACATTGCGATTTTCATCAAGGGCAATTCCTGCAGCACCGTCATTCCTGCTCCCCCCGAGGTATGTACTATATAAGTGGGGCAGACCCATCGGCATTGATTTTTACTACAATTGCATCTGTTCCTGTTCTTTCGACCACTTCACCCGGACCTGGAAGCGTGAACCCTGTATAGGTCCTGCCGGCAACATAGGCATTCCCATCCGGATCCTTGGTAATAGCCCTCGCATCTGCCACACCAATTCCTGCAAGATAAATGCCATATCTCATCACGGGGTCTATTACAAGCGGATAATTCTTATCATAATTCCCCACGTTGAAACCCACTTCATTGGGCGATACTATAGTATAGTCAACGCTTACCGGCAATTTCTGGCCATTGATCATCTGGTATGCATCGGGTTTAAGTTCCCTGAAGGTGCCTAGCCGGGTTGTAATGACCAGTGATCCATCGTTTCCTTTGGCAATACTGGTAATACCCTCATATCTTATCCGGATCAGGCCGGGGTCACTATGCGGCTTAAGAAGGAATTCACTTTTAAGGTTACCTTCAATACCCTATAATTCAAATCAATTCCCGGATAGAGGCCAATATAATGGATACCCTCGTAGGTATCTACGTTAGTGTACCAGTTATTCTGGTTAGAGCCAATAAAGAAATTAACCTTTCCTGGCAGGGGTTTAATCCCTTCGACCAACGTTGTATTTGCCCCTGCAAATTGTTGAGAGAAGACCTCAGCATCTAATGGATTATCCGGTGAGGAGAGTGCAAACACGGTTTTAGAATCTGTAAAGAAGATGGAGCCTGTTTCAGAAATTATCTCAAACCTTACTCCTTCACCGGCCTGTCCTGCATTCCTGATGAATTGCACAGGTATTGGCTTTATCCAGCTTCCGGATGCGGTCTTGGCATTATCCGGATCCAGCAATACCAGGTTTTCCTGTTCATCACCGGTTCCTGTTATTGACCCTAGAAGGAGATCAACCGGAGACGGAGCAGAAGTTCCGCCGCTTACATTCCCTTTCGTAAAGAAAGGATAATTCGTAGCCTTTACATCATCTGCTGCCGCTGCTGACAGTGATATGATGCTGATTATCAGGACTACCGTTAGAAACGCAATCTTTAGCCCTTTCGTTCGCATAAAAACCACAGTGGTTTGAGATTGAATAGGAAAGTATTTAAGGGTAATGTCGACTTTATAAATTCGCGGGTCAGGTCTCACCTGCAAACCCCCGGAATCGCAATTTACCCCCATGGTAGGGAGTTATTGTACCCGGAATGATTCATCGCTTAATGAGCGCGCAATACATGAATAAGGTGATATATGAGGGTAATACCAGGAAAAAGCAACTATTTATCAATTACAATATAACAGGATCGATAATAATGATGGATTATTTTCATGCGTAAAAAAAACATCCTGATGTTTAATCGCCGGTACTAAACTGTTACCGGGATAACAATTGCCTTCAGCATAATGGATATCAGCTGAGGCCTGAGATACTATGTATACAAATATGAGCGGAAAGAACAGCATGACCCCTGCCTGTCAACAGGTAAGGTATTTTTGCAATAATTCAGGTAATCATAGTATCAGTTTTACAACCTGTACGTACTATACGTGTATATTTCCCGGGAGATCCAGGACATGACGGCCCTACTCAGGATTTTTGCAGGCGAACTATCAGGGACATCCCTGCAAAAAGATGCGGGATCGAAACAATCTCCACAATTAATGATTACGCCTTCGGGGGCATGCGGTTCATACCTGTTACTGGGCGGTGCACTGACCCGCGTGGAAAAAAAACCCGGTGGATTTCTGCAGGCGTGGGTTGCTGACCCCACCGGGACCTTTAACCTGTCCACAGGTATACAGGAGGAAGAAGTTTTCACGGTTCTTGAAAAGGTGGAACCGCCGGTTTTTGTACTGGTCACCGGTGAGGCACAGGTTTCACGGAGTATTAATAAGGGAGTTATCATCAGACCCCTGTCAATCCGGATTGTTGACCGGGTTACTCGTGATTCATGGATTCTTGTCACAGCCGGACAGACACTCGCACGGCTTGAAATTTTGGAGGAGGCAATCAGGAATGGAACGGATGACCCGGTAATCAGGCAGGCAATTAATCATTATCACATAAGTGCTGTCCAAATCAGATCGCTCGTGGATATGGTTGAGGAAGCCCTGTCAAAAGTCACTGGGGTTATCGGAGGCTCAATCGTAGTACCTGATCCACGGGAAGTCCTGCTTGACCTGATAAAAACCCACAGCGGACCGAAGGGTGTCAACATATCCGAACTGTTCCCGATTGCAGCCGGGAAGGGGATACGCGAAGACCAGGTCATTGCTGCAGTCCGGCAGCTTGTGGAAGAGGATGAATGTTACCAGCCTGCTGCAGGTGCAATAAAGCTGTTATGAACCTTGAATTCATCGAGTCCGGTCCGGCGCTTCTTGTCAGCAACACCAAAGATGTGCTGGTCATCGCAGATCTCCACCTGGGAATTGAGTCAGATCTTGCACGTCACGGCATACATTTTAAAAGCAGGAGCCGGCAGCGACAGGAAAAGTGTGTTGCATGCATCAGGGAAACAGACCCTGATATCGTACTTCTCCTAGGTGATGTAAAACACAGTATTCCACAGACGACCTGGCAGGAATACCGTGAGCTCCCGGAACTTCTCTCTTCTCTCCGGGGTTTATCCCGCCTGTTGCTGATGCCGGGAAACCATGATATCGGGATAGAGCGGTTTCTCATGGATGGAGAACTGTTACCAAAAGAAGGAGCCCTTGTTGACGGTACCGGCTACATTCATGGTCATACCTATCCAGATCCCTCCCTTGAAGGCCACCTGATTGTCTGCGGTCACCACCACCCGCTTGTATGCCTCCGGGACGAAGTCGGGTGTTCACTCCGGGCGCCAGCCTACCTGTTTGCAAAAATCAGGGAGGAATGTTTCACAAGAATGAGGCCATCGGACAACATGGGAAACCATAGCCATGTACCTGCCTGTGAACAACCAGTCTCTCATACCCTGCAGTTTGGAACTGGAAAAACCCGGACGACCCGGAAAAAAAAGAAGGTCCCCATGGTATCACTTTCAGGGACCGGTTCAGTGGATGGTTTTGATTGTAACCTGCCCGATTATGAAGGTATGGCCTGGCCTGAACTTCCGGAAGGGACTATTCAGCGTGAGCATGGCCGATCCGGAACGAGGGTGCTGTTTATACCGGCATTTAACGAACTGTCCGGGTTCGATGTGCTGAAGATAGCCGGTTCACCGACCTCCCCGCTCTCCCGGTGCATGGACAGGACGTCCTGCGAAATCTACCTGGCTGATGGTACCTATATCGGGCCACTTTCGTCGGTGGAGGAATATGAGTCCGGCTGATCTCCTTGACTCCCGGATCAGGGCGTGTATCCGGAAACGTGGCTTCTCTGACCTTTCCGAGGTGCAGACCCAGGCGATCCCGCGTGTCCTTTCAGGGGAACACATGGTCCTTATCGCGCCTACCGGGACCGGTAAGACTGAGAGTGCCATGCTCCCCGTGTTCAACAGCATGCTTTCCCTGCCCGGGGGTGGGTTCCAGGTCCTGTACATTACCCCGCTCAGATCGCTGAACCGGGACATGCTCCAGCGTCTCGAGTGGTGGTGTAAGGAGCTGGTTTTTCTGTCGGGGTGCGTCATGGGGATACGACTGCAACAGACCGGAGAAAACAGGCACTTTCACCACCCGACCTGTTAATAACCACGCCTGAAACCCTTCAGGCACTTTTTATGGGGAAAATTCTCAGGAAGCACCTGGACAATGTGCGGTTTGTAGTAATTGATGAAATTCACGAGCTTGCAGGAAGTAAGCGGGGAATACAGCTCGCGGTGGGACTTGAACGACTGGTGGAGTATGCAGGGGAATTCCAGCGGCTGGGACTATCTGCAACTGTCGGCAACCCCGGGGATGTAGGCCGTTACCTTTGCGGGCAGCGTCCATTCTCGCTTGTCCAGGTCCCGGTCGCGAAACACCTTGAGATCGGGGTAGAGTATATCGGTGATAAATTTGAACACCAGGCGGAATCTGTTGGGAAGTCAATCGATTCACATGGATCAACACTGGTCTTTACCAATACACGCGTTACTGCAGAGGCGCTGGGCCATGTCCTGTATGCAAGGGGCGATGTTGAAGTCCATCACGGATCACTTTCCCGTGAAGTGCGGATCGAAGCCGAGGAAAAGTTCAAATCAGGCCGGATAAAGGCACTCATCTGCACATCTTCAATGGAACTGGGAATTGATATCGGGCATGTCGGACATGTAATACAGTTCGGCTCCCCCCGGGAAGTTGCACGCCTCGTCCAGAGAGTTGGCCGGGCCGGGCACCAGCTGAACACCGTTTCGAGGGGCACGGTCTTTGCCACAGGGTTTGATGATCTTCTCGAATCGCTTGTTATTGCCCGGAAAGCCAGGGCAAATGAGATAGAACCCGTCCGCATCCCGAAAGATGCGGCAGATGTCCTTGCCAACCAGGTCGCAGCGATGGCAGTAGAATATGGCGAGATCCAGAAATCGAAAATCACCTCAATTATTGGGAGGACTTCGGTCTTTTCCGGTCACCCGGACTTCCTTTCAAGGGTATGCGGCCAGATGCAGGACCACCGGTTGATAAGGCTGAATGGTGACAGTATCATTACCACGTCCCGCGCACGGCGCTACCTCGCAGGCAACCTTTCGATGATCCATGACGAACGTAAGATGCCGGTGTTTGACATGGTATCGCGGAAGACTGTCGGCACGCTTGACGAGTCCTTTGTTGTAGGATGGGTCTACACGGGAGCTGTATTTATTACCAAGGGACAGCTCTGGAGGGTCCTTGATATTGAAGACGGAAAAATTACGGTCGAACCCGCGAAATTCGCAAAAGGTGAACTGCCTTCATGGGAGGGAGAGCAGATACCTGTCCCCTTTGAAATCGCCCGTGAACAGGGGCGCCTACGGAGGACTCGTGATATCAGGTCATATTCGGACGATGAAACGGTATCTCACGTTGTATTGCGGTTCCTTTCCGAGATGGATAAGAACAGGTCGGTTGTACCGACAGACGAGTGTATTACCCTTGAAAACGCCCCGGAAGGTGTGGTGCTTAATTGTTGTGCAGGCCATAAAACAAACGAGGCCCTCGCCCGCGTCCTCTCTATCCTCATTTCAGCACGGTACGGAACAACCGTTGGAATTGAGATCGATGCATACAGGGCACTGCTGAGGTTACCATCCACTATCAGGGCACCGGATGTCAAAGAAGCCCTTCTTGCACTTGAACCCGCGCATATCAGGGGGATACTCGGGCTCGCGCTCAAGCGTACAGCTCTTTTCAAGTGGAAACTGGTACAGATAGCGAAAAAATTCGGGGCAATTGACCCGGACGCTGACTATGAACGGTTGTCAATCCATCGTCTAACCGAAATGTTTGAAGATACCGTGATCCAGGATGAAGCCTATCGAGAGTTGTTCTCCGTATACATGGACGTGGATGGTGCTGCGGCTATTGTTGAAGAAGTCCGTTCCGGAAAAATCGAGGTCCATACGGGGCCGATCAGCCTGCTGGGAGCCGAGGCACTGTTCACTTCATCCCGTGACCAGATACCCCCACCTACTGCAGACCAGGCGGTTATATCAACTCTCAAACGCCGCCTCATGCAGCAGGAAGTGTTCCTTGCATGTATGAACTGCCGGAAATGGAAAAGCAAGACAACTGTCGAAAGAGTGAAGGACAACCCGGTATGTCCGCTCTGCAATGCCCGCCTCATCGCTGTCCTCAAACCATGGGATGAGCAGCTTTATGCCATTGCAAACAAGCAGAAAAAGACGGTTGAAGAACGCGCAATCGAAATAAGGCTGAACAGGAACGCCAATATTGTCCTTTCCAGCGGGAAGAAGGCAGTCATCGCACTGGCAGGAAAAGGTGTGGGACCTGAACATGCATCGAGGATCTTACTGACACTCTCTGAAGGTGATGCATTCTACCGGGAGATACTGAAAGCGGAACGGAATTTTATCAGGACGCATCGTTACTGGTAATGCTCCCGGTCTTTGTTGTTGCTACCCGCGAGTTTAAATTTTACGGCACGAAATACCAGACAAACATATCTGCAGGGAATAATGGATACCGGTGCGACCGACTGGAAGGAGAAAGGAAACGGATACTATAGGCAGAAACGGTTTGAAGAAGCATTGCGTTGTTACTCGGAAGCGGTGCAGATAGACCCCCTCTATGCAGATGCGTGGTACAACCTGGGTATGACCTGTCGTGCGCTTGGTTATCTGGATGAAGCAGTCACTTGTTTTGAAAGAGCGAAGAAATATGGACCAGCAGGGGGCAATGCGAATATCCCTTCGCGTACATCTCTGAAATCATCTGTTCAGTCCAAAAAAACTGCCCGGAATGGTTCAACGGGTACCAGGGAAAATCTGAACTCCCGTGTGGTGACTACCGGGAAGAACAAGCAGTCATTGAAGGTATGGGCAATGGTCATTGTCCTGCTCATGGTCCTTACTATTGCCCTTACCGTCTCCATCCCGATTATTACCGGGAAAGGCGGGACTAATTTATTTCTGTATTCCGGAAGTTCGGGAACTGATGCCAGGGGCCCTGCAGGCCAGCAGGGAGCGGTCATTGCAAAGACTCCTGCACCTGTGTACTCCACTGTGCCTTCATTAAGCCAGGATTCAGGCGTTATCCCAAAGCATTACATGGCTATGAAAACAGGGGCGGTTTTAACATCGTTCCCCTATGTCCTGCGGGGAGAACACGGGATGCTGAACCTTACCTTGTACAATGGTGTATCCAGGGAGATAGCAAAAGAGGACCCCTATAGTTATACAGGGGAAAAAGACCGGTACCAGAAATTTATCTACCTGCCTGTACAGGACCCGTTTCTCGTCCCACTGGTTGATGCCATCCGGGAAAAAACGGATGATCCTGATGACCAGGTACGGATCGCCGTAAGCCTTGTGCAGCAGATCCCGTATGACCAGGAGATGCTTGATACGGGGAGGCTTGAGATCAGGTACCCGTACCAGACCCTGCTTGACAATAAGGGTGTCTGCTGTGAGAAATCAGTACTTCTTGCCTATATCCTTCACAAACTGGGGTACGGTGTGGCATTACTGGACTTTGATGCCGAGAAACATACCGCCGTCGGGATTCGTTCAACGCCTGAATATGCATATAAAAATACCGGATACGCATTTATCGAAACGACAACCCCCTTAATAATCACTGACGGCAACGGAGAATACCCGGCATTCGGCAGGATCAGGTCACTCCCTGAAGTATTACCTGCCGGGGAGGGAAAATCCTTTGGTACCGTGAGCGAAGAATGGCATGATGCCAGGGAATGGGACCGCCTCAATTCCCTCGGCCCTGTACTTGGCAGATCCGATTATTCTGCATGGCAGGCTCTCTGCCGGAAGTACGGTATTGTTCCGGGAACAGGGCAATAAAGAACTGGCATTAGGGAGGAACTTAACCGATAAATTCAATGGAAAGGCAGAGAACCACGATTTGGTATCATAATTCCTGCCCCGTTGAAACACACATGAGTGGGAAATTCGCACCCGCACGATTGAAAATGCCTCGTTAAAATTCTCCTTAAATTGGGCGCCGATTTGATATATATATGGGAAATCTTCTGACCGAATTGTACAGAATCTGGATTATTCCGAGAGTCTCCACCGCTCTCTGGTCTCCGCCCCGGCAGCGTTGGTAAATTAAGGAATACTTCAAAAAGGTAAGATAGTTTTCAGAGCATTTCAACAAAGCGAAAAAATAAATTGCAAATTCATGGCACTACATAATACTGCCGAGTTTCTGCTCAAGGAAATCGAGGCCACGCTTGATGTCCTCGAGGTTTTTCCCACCAGTCAGGATGATCTTTCCTGATGAGAAGAGTAAGGCAACAATTTTCGGGTCCTTAATCCGGTAGACAAGTCCCGGGAACTGCTCAGGTTCGTATTCAATATTCTCGAGGTTTAAGGTAATGACGACTTTATTGAGGTTGATATATTTCCCGATATCATACGAACAGACAATATTCGTAATCGCCACCCGGGGCTCATCATAGGTCTTAACCCCGGCCTCCTTCATGGACTTGATTATCAGTGCCAGACCATCATGGAGTGCCTGTTTATCCCGGATCCCGGTGAGCACTACCTTACCGGATGAGAATATCAGCGAGGCGATCTTCGGGTTCTCTATCCGGAATACTGCCCCGGGGAACCGCTTGGTATTGAGTTCGCAGTTCTCTATTTTTTTAGAGATCTCTGCAAGATCTATAGAATCTGCAATTGCCCCTGAAGCAACGATATTCTCGATTTTTAATGAAGCGTACTGCTTATCGTCCATTGATTAGTATATGCTTGCTTTTGCATCATAATACTAATGGAGAACCTTTATGTCCTCAAAAAAAGGGGTTCCATCGTGAAGGAAAAGATCATTTAAAAGTCGGAAAACACATATTTTAATGCGATTCTCATGGCAGATTCAAGGAGTAACCTATCCAATTATCCGGAAGAATATGCTCGTTTTTCCATACCGGTCCCTGAACATTATAATTTTGGCTTCGATGTAATCGATGAATGGGCAAAAAAAGACCGGAATAAGCTGGCAATGATCTGGGTTTCCCAAAAGGGAGAGGAGAAGAAATATACCTTCCAGGACCTGAAAAATCAATCCAACCAGGCCGCCAACATTCTCCTCAAGTACGGGATCAACAAGGGTGATCGCGTGCTGATCATGCTGCCGCGAATTCCTGAGTGGTGGATTTTTTCGATCGCCCTGATCAAGCTCGGTGCAGTAATCTGCCCCTGTACGACCATGCTGACACCAAAGGATATCAAGTATCGTGTAAATATCGGGAAATTCAGGATGGTCATTACAAACCTCGAAAATTCAGCAAAAATCGAAGAAATATGTGACCAGTGCCCGACACTTACTGCAAGATTTCTTGTGGATGGAGAACTGGAAGGATGGGCCGGTTACCCGTATGAACTTCTTTATCCAGCCCCGGTTTCCCACCATGAGGTTAGTATGCCTGAAATGAAGCGTACCCGGCGTACAGACCCGCTCCTTATTTACTTCACATCGGGGACGACCGGAGAGCCGAAAATGGTCCTCCATGACCATAGCTACCCGCTCGGTCACATCGTGACTGCACGGTTCTGGCAGGACCTGTATCACAATGACCTTCATTTTACCCTTGCCGATACTGGGTGGGCTAAATGTGCATGGGGCAAGATTTTCGGGCAATGGATAGAAGGGGCCTGTATTTTCGTGTACCACTTTACCGGGAAATTCGCTGCAACTGAGCTGCTGCCGCTTCTGGAGAAATATGAGGTCACAACATTCTGTTGTCCACCGACGATCTACCGGATGTTGATCCTTGCAGATCTGGGCAGGTTTGATCTCTCTGCGCTTCGGCACTGTTGCAGCGCGGGAGAACCCTTAAACCCCGAGGTGATCAGGGTCTGGAAGGAGGGAACAGGACTTCCCATTTATGAAGGATACGGCCAGACTGAAACAGCCTGTTGTATTGGCATGTTCCCCTGCATGGAACCAAAATTCGGATCAATGGGTAAACCGTCACCGGGATGGATCGTGGAACTCCATGACGATAACGGGAAATTGGTAAATGCGGGTGAGGAGGGACGGATCGCGATTAAACTCGACCCACGACCCGTGGGACTTTTTGTGGAATACATAGATAATCCTGCTGAAAATACTAATTCATTCATCAATGGTTACTATTACACGGGCGATAAGGCCTACTGTGATGATGACGGATATTTCTGGTTTGTCGGGCGCGATGATGATGTCATTAAGAGTTCCGGCTACAGGATAGGACCATTTGAAGTAGAGAGTGCGCTCATAGAACATCCCGCGGTACACGAGGCAGCAGTGGTAGGTTCTCCTGACAGGATCAGGGGGTTGATTGTCAAGGCATTTGTTGTACTCAATAACGGGTACGAACCATCTGAAACACTGGTAAAGGAATTAAAATCCTATGTAAAGCGTACCACTGCGCCTTATAAATATCCCCGGGAGATAGAATTCGTACCAGATCTGCCAAAGACTATTTCAGGGAAGATAAAGCGGAACGAGCTCCGTGATTCAGAACTCAGAAAATACCTCGGAAATTCCTGAATTTTCGTTATACTATTTTTTTTTGTAACTGTTCAGCTTCCACCGCAAGATCCTGGTACAATGAAGTCAAATTAACAATTAGTGGCTGAAAATAACCTGAATAATAAAAAAGATAATAGTATTCCTGAGTTCTACCCAGCTTCGTATGTCCAGTCATTACTAGCGGTTATAGAAGAACAGAATCATATAATATCTGATTTACAGAAACGGATACAGGAATTAGAGGCTCAATTAAAACAGAACAGCCGTACCAGCAGCAGACCGCCATCAACAGATATCTACAAAAGATCCCAGAGTCCGCGGAAGAAAGGAGAACGAGCCGTGGGACGTTCAGGAGTGAGGAAGGGGCGGACTGGTTCTGCAGGGTAAGGGAGATATATCTCAACCTTGAAAAAAAAATTCAGATGCCTGTCCTGAACTCTCTTGTGGATGCATTCTAGGGAAATCCTTTCATCCCTTCTATTGCTCACAGGCTCGGCTGAACAGTTACTTTTTTTAAAAAATAATTATTGTCATCCTGTTGAAACAGCATAATCTATATTGCAGACTTGGTTATTCTAAAATTTAGTCACCCTCCCGGGGCTCCGCCCTGCCACTATGGCGGCCCTGGTTGGATAGAGACTATCCTCCAATACTCTGAATTTGATGAGATTTCGGGAAAAACTGCCCGAAGAATATGTTAATGGGGGTGAAACCCGGGTGAAACCCCCTCCTGTCTTCGTATTTCCTTCTGCTTTTTTATGACACCGAAGGGTTTCAACAAAGCCGTTATTTCTGTAAATCAGAGGTCCCTGCCATGACGTGGACCTTTGGTTTCAGCAGTTTCATCTTCAGCCTGCATTGTATCATCATGGTGTCTCCCGCTGTGTGTATGGTGCGAACCCCCGCTTCTCTTCATAACGAAAAGTCCGACAACAACGAGGATGACAATGATGATCCCGATAACGAAAATAAGGTCCATCGGGAACGGGGTGGATCCGGAGGTGACAATGATATAATTCTCCCTGACTTTGGTAACCGGGGCGCCTCCCGCGGGGGCTGTCTTCAACGTCACCGAAAAATTACCACTGTTATTATAGCAGTGAGCCGGGTTCTTTACCGTCGAGTTTGTCCCGTCACCAAATTCCCAGAACCACGTGACAGCAGTGGGGCCTGTTGAACTTTCGGTGAACTGGACACATAACGGGGCAGGGCCGGTTGTCTGGTTTGCTGTAAAATTAGGGGCAATTACCGGGACTGGCACAACAACAGGTGCTGCCGTTGGATAGGGGGCAGGAGTGACCGGTGGCAGGACGTGGATGAACCCCGTGAGGGTTTTTGTGCTGTTGTTATTGAACGAGTTGATAACCAGCAGTGTTACGTTATAGGTCCCTGGTTCTGCATAGGTAACGATAGGATCGCGCATGGTTTTAACACCCGGGTTGACCGGAGAACCAAAGTCCCATTGCCAGGCCGTGGGGGGGGCACACGTCGAATTGTCAAAGAAATTCACCCGGAGGGGGGCTGGTCCCTCGATAGGTGTCGCCCGGATATCGGCCTTTGTCATATTCGGGTAGAAGCAGGGAGTATCATTCACCGAAATGTTCCCCACAGCTGCTGTGAGTGGAAGTGGAATGGTTGCATTTACTACTGTTGTATTCAGGACCGGTACATTGGTGGCAGCTATGGTTACCGGAACTGTTGCAGTTGTGTTCGGAACTGTTGTTGGTGATGTTGGTGCTGCGCTTGTCGCAGTGACGGGGATGCGTACGTTTACGGGACTTTGCAGGGTTTCCACGTTACTTCCCCCTGCATTGACCGAGGTAAGAGTGATAGTGTAGCTGCCTGCTATCATGTAGGTATGTTCAAAGCTGGTTTTCAGGGTGTCATTCACCTGCTGACCATCACCAAAATCAAGCACGAGATATTGCGGTGCTCCTCCTGCCGGATTAAATACCGGGTATACTGTGACGGTAAGTGGGGCTATACCATCCACTGGTGTTACGGTAAACTCAATTTTTGGTGCCTTTACTGCCGGTTTTGCAATGGTGACCATGGTGGTAGTAGCCATAGCGGTGGTATTAGCGTCCTTAAGAATGGGGGTAGCTGTTGTCGGTGGCAGCGAAGTAGCAACAGGCAGTGTATTTGTTACCGAAGTGCTATTGGATGACCCGCTAATATTTGCCGCCGTGGCAGCGGGGAGCAGCAATACCAGGATTACGAGCAGGGTTGCGAGAATTATAATCATTCCAGGTTTTTGCCTGCCGTGGCCTGTAAACCCCTGGTGTGATGAATATGAGAACATGATATCTTCTTGAAAATGTATTAATATTAATTTACTGGAATGATTCTGCTTTTAAAAATGTAACATTACTGAATTGGAGGGTACGATGAGTCTTGTGCAAAAATCGTCAAATGTGCGGTAAAACCCTTGTATTCTCTGAACAGGAACTGTTGATCAACAGGATATCCGGATGAAACCCGAGGCATAATAAGACTTTTTTATGAACGTCTGGAGAGTCAGATTGTCATAACCGTTATTTCTGACAAGGACTACAAGACCGTACATTAAACCAATCAGATTACCAGAGGGGAAAAATGCCGTGAACATATCAACCAGTCAGGAGAACAGGATATACCCGCAAACTGAAGAAAGAGAAGCATTTCAGTTTTAATTGTAGTCCGGCAAGAGATCCTCCTGTGTCTTCTTTTTTAAACGGTTCATTACTATACCTAATTCCCTCCATAGGTGATGCACAATTACATCGAAAGACTCTTTATGTGCACCACGAAACGATTCAGTATGGTGCGCTACTCAGTCACGATGGATGACCAGCTCACGGAAAAAATAGATGCTTCATCAGAAAATCAGGGTATTTCCCGGTCTGATTGGATCAGTGAGGCATGCACCACTTATATGAAACAAGGTGGTCACCAGGACATCTGGGTTCATCCGTCGGGAGAACATGCAAAAGAGGGAAAAACTGATCCCCTTAATTTGCACAATATTGTGGATTATGATAAGACCTACAAAGACTTCAGGATAAAAGTCCCGGAATACTTTAATTTCGGTTTTGATGTGGTCGATGAATGGGCAAAAAAAGATCGTAACAAGATAGCAATGATCTGGGTGAACCAGAACGGCGAGGAAAAAAAATTTACCTTCTGGGACATGTCGAGACTCTCAAACCAGGTCGCAAACATGTTCATCAAGTACGGCATATCGAAAGGTGACCGCGTCCTGATCATGCTCCCAAGAGTCCCGGAATGGTGGATATTCACCCTGGCACTCATTAAGCGTGGTGTGGTTTATTGCCCTGCACCTACGATGCTCACTCCGAAAGACCTGAAGTACCGCGTCCACATCGCTGATATCAAGATGATTATTACCAGCATGGAACATGCCGATAAAGTGGACGAGATTTTCGATGAATGCCCGTCACTTTGCGGTCGCATGGTAATGGATGGCAAACGTGACGGCTGGATAAGTTACCCGGTAGAACTCAATTATCCTGCACCAGTCTCAACAAAACTCATTGCACTTCCTGGTATGAAAAAGACGAAGTCTACTGACCCGCTTGTAATTTTTTTCACATCAGGTACAACGGGAGATGCCAAGATGGTGGTTCACGATCACAGTTATCCCCTCGGTCATATTGTCACTACAAGGTTCTGGCATGATGTCCGTTCAACTGATGTCCACTTTACACTGTCAGATACGGGTTGGGCGAAAAGTGCCTGGGGCAAATTATACGGGCAATGGCTAGAAGGCTGCTGTATTTTTGTTTATGATATCCGGAGCCGCTTTAATGCGACAGAAATCCTTCCGCTTATCGAAAAATATGGTATTACTACCTTCTGCTGTCCTCCGACAATCTACCGGATGCTGATCCTTGCAGATTTGGATAAATTCGATTTCTCCGAGCTCCGCCACTGTGTCAGTGCCGGGGAACCCCTGAACCCTGAAGTGATCAAGGCGTGGAAAGACTCCACCGGCCTCACTATCTTTGAGGGTTACGGGCAGACTGAGACGGTTCTCTGCATCGGGACATTCCCATCGATGAAACCGAAATTCGGTTCCATGGGGAAGCCCTCCCCGGGCTGGCATATCGAACTCCACGATGACGAGGGAAAACCTGTCGCTCTTCACCAGGAAGGCAGGATAGCAATTAAGACAGATCCAAAACCGGTAGGAATGTTCGACGGGTACCTCTACAATGATGAAGAGAATAAAAAGGTGTTTGTCAACGGTTTCTATTATACCGGCGACAAGGCCTACAAAGACGAAGACGGCTATTTCTGGTTCATTGGCAGGGATGATGATGTCATAAAGGCATCAGGTTATCGTATCGGCCCGTTTGAAGTCGAGAGTGCCCTCATAGAACACCCTGCCGTCCAGGAAGCTGCCGTTGTCGGGGTCCCGGATGATGTCAGGGGAATGATCGTCAAGGCATTTATTGTGCTGGCGCCAGGGCATAAACCATCAGATGCGCTGGTAAAGGAATTACAAAACCATGTCAAGCATGTCACCGCACCCTACAAATATCCAAGGCTGATTGAATTCTCGGATTCCCTGCCAAAAACCATATCAGGGAAGATCAGGAGAAAAGAGTTGCGGGAAGCAGAATTGAAAAAATACCAGAATGGACTGGGTAGCCCGGGATCTTAACTGCCGGTGAAAAAAACCATCCCTGAAAACAGGGTTATAAGGTAATGGCATCGTTGAATGGAACTACTACATTTATTTTGTCGGAAGCTGTAGTGTATAAAGCGCGAGGGTAGCCAAGCCTGGCCAACGGCGATAGGTTCAGGGCCTATTCTCTCAGGAGTTCTTGGGTTCGAATCCCATCCCTCGCATTGTATTTCTGAATTCACCCGTTTTTTATTATTTTCTGATACCAATGCCCTTTGCCGGGGGTTCCCGCAGGGTTAACTCAGCAACATTTGACAATATACCTATCCGGATGCAGCGAAACCGGTCAGGAATATGTACTGCCTAACCGTTGTCAGGTAAGCAGTACAGGTTGAACTCCCGGAAATTATTGGTATAAATACTTAAATTCCCAATTTAACCTAAAAGTATTTTTCTGCTGCTATGTACCAATAATAAAAAAACAGGGAGACTATGGTACAATTGTGGATTGTGGGGCACCGGGGGGCCCGGGCAGTGGCACCCGAAAACACCTTGCGGGCAATCAGGACCGGAATGAAATGTGCAGACTATGTTGAGGTCGATGTCAGGCTAAGCCATGACGGTATCCCTGTTCTTATCCACGATGCCAGACTTGAGCGGACCACCAGCGGGACGGGACAGGTCAATGACCTGACAGGTTAAAAGATTTAAAAGGACTCGATGCGGGGGATGGGGAAAAAATTCCTACCCTGGAGGAAGTTGTTCCCGTTGTATTACACGAGGGGAAGGGGCATTTTTATCGAGATAAAAGAACCGGGAAGCGAAAAAATAGTCAGTGAGGTCTTAAGTAATTTTCAGAATAGGAAAGATCATATGCGTTTCGTTTCATTCCGAGAGCCTGGAAGTAATGAAAACCTATCTTCCGGATTTAAAAACAGGGATTATCGTATCGAATAACCATAGGGATCATCACTTCGAAGAAAAAAGGTTAATATATGATTTCATTCTTCCACGAAAGGATTTCCTTTCTATTGAATTTGTACGAAAAGCCCATGATTCCGGGATGCAGGTCATTCCGTGGACCCTGAATATAAAAACTGAATTAAAAAGGGCAATTTCAATAGGAATTGACGGGGTTATTACGGATGACCCCTGTAATACATTGCGTATTATTAAAACCCTCATATCATAAATCGTTTATAAAGAGGAATAATTTATCATTTATTCTAAAAAAAACAGGAAACACAAAAAACAGCATGTTAAAAATGATAAATAATGTATTGTTGTCTTATTCACAACAAATACTTTATTACTAATCCAAGCGAAAAATTATCAGCAAATTGAAACGAAAGCCGGTGTCAGAGAACAAGGTCACGAATAAAAAAAGTCTGGATTGTCTTTGCGGCATTTCAGAAACCGTGAGGCATAAAAGAGATCCATTTCATTCATCCATATGGTATCATATTGCTTCAGGGCCCCAATTCCACAGTGATTTGCCCAATAACGGATGGATCAGTCCAGTGTTTTAAAACACAGGCCGTTTCAGGTAATAAACATAAAAAATGGACAAGATTATTGTGAAGAAAATATTTGAACGGCTTGCAAACGTAATTACCCATCACCCGATGCTGGTCGCAGGAATCGTTGTAGCACTTTTTATTGTCTGCCTGTACGGGATGACGATGATTTCCATGCAGTCCGGGTGGGAAACATACATGGTGAAAGATTCACCAGAAGGCAGCCAGTATAATAAATATATTACCACGTTCCAGTCAGACCCGGTTGTACTGTTCATTGATACCGATACACCGATAAGTCCTGATATGCTGCATTTTATGGACGGACTTGAAGAATCGATCCGCAGCCAGCAGAATATTAAGAGCGTTTCTGGCATTGCTGATATCCTGAAGCAGGCCAACAACGGTGCCCTCCCAACCTCAGTTGGTGAGATACAGGATGCTGAGACCAGGGTACCTCCAAATGTCCTTGCAGTCTATAGCCAGTCAAACCTGATCACGATAATCCGGGTTGATGTGAATGAAGGCCTTTCGGAAAAAGCAAAAACCAATCTCCTTACCAATTTGCAGAGTCTCGTTGATAATGCCAATCCACCACCTGGTGTAACAATATCACTTACCGGGAGTGCCGCGTTCTCCAAGCAGATGCAGAGCTCGATGGGGTCCTCTGCCGGGGTCCTCATCTTTGCAGCCCTTATCTTAATGGTCATTGTGATGGGTATCCTGTTCTCGTTTGTCAGCCACCGGTTCCTGCCGGTACTGATGGTCACGATAGGACTCGTCGGGTCTATGGGCCTCATGGGCCTTGTCGGGATCCAGTTGAACATGGCAGTACTCGGCGCATTCCCTGTCCTTATTGGGCTCGGAATTGATTATGCAATACAGTTCCATTCCCGGTTTGACGAGGAAATCAGAAAGGGCTCAATGGAACAGGCAATTTTCATGACGATTACCAAGACCGGCCCTGCAGTCCTCTATGCGATGCTTGCGACCTGCATGGGATTTGTTGCCATGTTCATCTCCCCGGTGCCGATGATTCAGAGTTTCGGGCTGGTCTCCATCATAGGGATTGCCTGTTGTTACCTGGCATCCCTGATCGGCATTCCCACTGCAGCCATCCTCCTGAAGTATAAACCAAAAGTGAAGAAACCATCATCGAAAGGCAGTTTTTCGTATAGTGCGCTGCTGACAAAAACTTCAATGAAAATTGCAAAAAATCCTGTCCCGATTCTTCTCGTGGCTTGCGTAATCGCGGTCATCGGGTTCCAGATCGATTCCTATATTCCAATCCAGACAAATGAAAACACGTTTGTCCCGTCAGACATGCCGGCCAAGGTCCTGAACGATAAGGTTACCAGGATGTATGGTGCGACGAGCACCGTGCCCATTTACCTGAACGGGGATGGGGTAAGTTCCCTGGTCACCATTAAATGGATAAAGCAGTTCCAGGACGATGAACTGAACCGGCATAGTCAGCTTACGGGTGCGACCAGTATTGTTACCTATGTCCTCGCTTATAATAACGGGCAGATGCCGGTAACACAGAATGAACTTGATACGGTGCTATCCCTAATCCCGGCTGATATTAAAAAGGCATACCTGGTAGGTTCTACAGACGGGGTAATCCAGTTTACCACGGTAAAACTTGAGACCACACAGCAATCCTCGTTAAAGGAACTGGTAATCGGTGACATTGCATTCAATCCCCCCCCTGCCGGCATCAATGCAGCCCCTTCCGGTAGTTTTGACCTGTTTACGCGTCTTATCGGCTCCTTATCCTCATCAAAAGAACAGATGACCGCACTTGGGTTCATCCTGGTATTTATGTTCCTGCTGCTGGTCTATCGCAGAGTCCATGCTGTCACGCCGCTCGTACCAATTATTCTTGTAGTGGGCTGGAATGCCGCTGCCATGTACCTTCTCGGGATCGATTATACCCCGCTTACAGCTACCCTCGGCTCAATGACAATCGGGGTCGCAGCTGAGTACACAATCCTCGTTATGGAGCGGTATGCTGAAGAGTTTGATAATCTCGGTGACCCCATGAGTGCCATCCATCATAGTGTTGAACGGATAGGCACTGCAATTACCATCTCGGGACTGGCAACATTTTTCGGGTTTTCCGCGCTCTTATTTGCGAGCTTCCCGATCATCAGCAATTTTGGAATCACGACGCTGATTGCTGTCGGGTTCTCGCTGATTGGGGCCATCATTATAATGCCCGCAATCCTTTCTGTCATGGGCAGGCTTGAAAAGCCAAGGCCACGTGAGGAGGGAGAAGCGTGCCTCCTCCCGGATGAACATAGTTAGCGATACCCGACCCCCTTTATTGCAAATTTTTTTCTAACCCGTAACAATTGATACCGGCTACCTCCCCAGGCGATTGATAAGCCACTAGTTTATGGTAAACCACTCCAACGTCAGGTACGAATGTCCGGATCTGACCTTGCCCTTTACGATGTAACACTCCCTGACGGGAGGAGAGCAGATATTGGATTTAAGGAGGGGCGGGTAATCCACATTGGTGCAGTGGAAAAGTCAGATGAATATGTCCGCTGCCATGGTATGTTGCTGATTCCTGCTGCGACGGATATGCACGTCCATATGCGTGGGGGAAGCCAGTCGGAAAAAGAAGACTGGCATAGCGGGACGAGAAGTGCCATCGCAGGAGGTGTTACACTCGTTGTCGACCAGCCAAATACTGTCCCGGCCCTTACCACTTCACACCGCTTTAACAGTCGCGTAAAAGAAGCAATTTCTCATGCATGCTGTGGTTTTGCAATAAATGCAGGTGTTACGCCTGGGGCAGACCTTTTTTCGTTATGGAGCGCAGGTGCCATGGCTTTCGGTGAAATATTTGCAGGACCATCAAGTTATGGAGAAGCCCTGTCATCCCATGACCTTTCAATGGCACTACAGGCAATCAGTCATATGGATAGTCTTGCAACAATCCATGCAGAAGACGTCGGGCCATTACAACCGGAGACCATGACCGCGCACGATTCCAACCGCACTCCACAGGGTGAGGCAGAAGCAGTAAGGAATGTCTGTAATCTTAATGTTTCCGGGTGTCAGCTCCATTTTTGCCACATGAGTTCAGCCAGGGCAATAGAGGTAGTTTTAGAACAGAGGAGACAATTGAACGGCATACCCCGGGATAAGCCTGGTAATTCCCGGGGTTTCATGACATCTTTCGAAGTGACACCACACCACCTGCTCCTTGCAAACCAGGACTTCCTTTCTGGTGATGCCCGTGCTAAAGTGAACCCGCCGCTCCGGGATAAAAAAATCCAGGAAGGGCTCTGGAACATGTGGGACCGGATAGATGTCATCGCATCAGACCATGCACCACATACGGCACTTGAAAAGACTATAGATTTTCCAAATGCACCATCAGGAATACCGGGTGTTGAGACGATGGTCCCTCTTCTGCTCGCTGAAGTACAAAAAAGAAAGATACCGATGACAACTCTTGTTGAAAAGGTCTCCCGGAAGCCCTGTGAGATTCTCGGGATCCCACCGGCAGGATTTGCTCCCGGGGAGCGGGCAGATTTTGCGCTCTATCCCAAAGAAATTACCCGGGTTGTCTCAGGAGACCTGCACAGCCGGGCCGGGTGGTCACCCTTCGAAGGGCTTCCCGCAATATTTCCTGACATTGTCATAATGGAAGGGAGGATTGTCTACCATAACGGGGAATTTTATAAGCAGGACCCGCGGTGGTACCCGGGAAGAGGGTATCACGCGGTGGAATGATACAAGGGCACTGGATAAATACCGGGACGACGAAATGTGAATGGTGCCGATACAGCACTTCCATAGGTCCCCGGGTGATCGACTGGCAAGCGCCTGGAAATGAACTTCGGGACAACCCGGTTTTGCGACAGGCACCGCCCGACAGGGTTAAAAGCGGGTGAAGAACGGCGACATGCCACTGGTGATCCCAACTTGTTAACGTCGGGCGACATATCCAATTGAACGTTTTTTTGGTATCGGGATAATCTGGTTTTACGATATATTCACCCATTCACTTTTCATTGCATGGTTTGTGCCCACCCCGGGATAACCGGGCAGATTATGTGGGTATGGGGTGATAGGTATTTGATGGCAGATATATCGGAAGCCCTGACTACTTCCACCAATGGGACGATTATTACTATCGAGGTCTCAACCGGGTGTAAATCTGACTCATTTCCATCAGGTTACAATCCATGGAGAAAGTCTTTGGGCTGCCAGGTTTCCGCCCAGCCTGTCGAAGGAAAAGCAAATATCGCTATTATCGGGTTGATAGCCCGGGTGTTACATGTTTCACGAAATGATGTGAGCATTGTATCGGGTACAACCTCCTCCCAGAAAAAAGTCCTGGTCCGAGGACGTTTTGAAGATGAAATCCTATTGCAGCTCGAAAAAATTGTCCCGGAATAATTCACCCGGTTATCCGATATCCATGCCAGATATATCCTGTCATGATCTGTAAATCCGGAAAGAAAACAAATAGTACCAGTCGATATTCAATACAAGGATGATAATCTTATGAAATTCAATACCTGGATGCCGGCATTTTTCCTTATACTCACAGCCCTTCTCATCTCTTCGGGGTGTATGAATACATCCCAGGTGAACCCGGTATCACCTGTTTCAATCCCGCCAACAACCTTCCCCACTCCCCCGATTACCCCCGGGGTTACCGTAACGGGAACCGTTGCAGTTCCAAATCCCGTCCCTGAAGAGACACCGGTCCCAATAGAGGCATATACTAAACGACCTTTTGGTCTCGTTCAGTATGAATATAATCCCGCTCATAAGGTCCGGCTTCTTGACACTCATGTGGAAACAGATCCAACCGGGGCCCGGATGATTGTTGGCACAATAAAAAATATCGGTGATGAGCGGATAGATCTGGTGGTCGTAACCCTTTCACTATTAGACGCAGATGGTAATATTATCGGGAGCACCAGCTCGGAAGTAAATTATCTTGAACCGAACAAGGTTTGGAAATTCAGGACGACCCCGATTACGATGAGTGATTTTCGGACTCACCAGGTTGCGGAGATATTTACCGGATGAATAGTGCAATAGCCGAAGAACTTCTCCCCATTTTAAAAAATTCCGCTCTGTAGAAAAACACATGAACGTGAAGTTCACACCCGGACGATTGAAAATGCCACGTTCAAAATCTCTTCATATTACTCACCGTTCTGGCACTTTCATGGGAAATCCTCTCAATTCTTTCTTGCAGACTGGTAATTCCAAAATTTCGTCACGCTCCCGGGGCTCATGACCCACCACTTTGGCGACCCCGGTTGGGACAGAGACTATTCCCCAGTAATCTGAATTCAATGAGTCTTCGGGAAACCCTGCCCGAAAAATACCTTAATGGTGGTGGGGCAGGGAGGGGTTGAAACCCCCTCCTGTCGTGGTATTTCCCTCTTACTTTTTATGACACCGAAGGCTTTCAACAAAGTCATAAATTTTTTTTCTCGTATCTCAGCTATTGGACAATCCGCCCTGTTGATATCTTTGTGTTCTTAAGAAAAAGCGAAAAACTCGAGAAAGAAAGTTTTTTTTAACTCCCCATACCATTCCCAGAACTGGATTTGGTGACCCGGGTTCACCAGGAGTTTGATTGTTAAAGGATCGTCTCTATCGCGGTCGTTCCCACCAGAGAGGAGCAGTGGAGCCCCATGGGAGTGTGAATATATTTTCTGGACCCCTGAAACCTGTAAGGTTTATACATGAGGTAATTATTCTAAAATACGCCCTGATTACCGGGTATTTATTTCGCTCCGAAACCCGGTCACACCATTCTTTCAAATGAGGAATACCCTTTTACAATATCATACATTTTAAGTGATCCTGCATACCACTAGGAACTACCTATGATCACGCGCATGAAGTATTGCATGACACATGGGGGTGCATTATTACGTATTCGTCTGATACTACCAGGTACCTTATTCACATCCATCTCACTGCTGAGGGGGTGGTCGAGAAACCTGATGTAGTCGGGGCTATTTTTGGCCAGACCGAAGGGTTGCTCGGCGAAGAACTCGACCTCCGGGACTTACAGCGCACCGGGCGTGTCGGGAGAATAGATGTACAGATAACCAGCAGGAAGGGTGAGACAAACGGAGAGATCCTGATCTCTTCTTCACTGGACCGTGCAGAAACGGCTATCCTTGCCGCCTCTCTGGAGACTATCGACCGGGTGGGTCCATGTGTAGCTCATGTAACGGTTGCGAGCATCGAGGATATCAGGGTAGCAAAACGAAAAGTTATAGCTGAAAGAGCGAAAGAACTGCTCACCGGTTATTTCAACGATGCTTCAATCGACAGCTATGAACTGCTTGACGATGTCCGGGAAAGTATCCGCATTGAAAAAATCAGTGTAATCGGAGAGGATAAAGTCCCGGCAGGACCGAACGTGCTGGATACCGATGCGATTATCGTTGTGGAAGGTCGCGCGGACGTTATCAACCTCCTAAAATATGGGATTAAAAACGCGGTAGCTGTTGAAGGGACAAAAGTTAACGGGACCATTATCGAACTTACCGAAACAAAAACGTCAACAGCATTCCTTGACGGGGACCGCGGTGGAGAACTGATACTCAGGGAACTTTTACAGGTGGCTGATATCGATTATGTGGCCCACTCCCCACGTGGTAAAAGTGTTGAGGATATGACCAGGAAAGAGGTCATCAAGGCACTCAGGAACAAGGTACCAGTGGAATACGTTCGTGACCAGTTCTTTACGGGGGAGGATGGAGAGGCCCCGGTTGAAGTGGAACGTGGTATCATGGAAAAACCTCTCATTCACGCAACTGCCCCCGAACCCGCCGGAAAACCTGATACATCAGAAGGGTCCCGGCCAAAATCACGGACCGCAGAAAAACACGGTGTCTCAAAAACTCTTACAGACCACCTCAGGGCAGTACGCGGACATCATATTGCACGGTTCCTGTCTGATGACTATGGAATACTCCGTGAAATGAAAATGGGGGATGTAGAAACGTCACTCGATGAGATGAATGGTGACATAAAGGGAGTTGTCCTTGACAGTGAAGTGAACCAGAACCTACTCGACCACCTGGTCGGGGCTGGCGTGGAGTATGTGGCCGCACGTGAATTCAAGGGGATTATAAAGCGCCCAATATCAATCAGGCTAATAAAAATCGCCTGAATAACCTTTTCCCCATACTTATTTAAGATAAAATTTACCATTTGATCTTGGGGATGATACAGAAAATGCACAAAGAGGAATTAATTACGTTACACCAGATGCTGTTTAATATAAAGGACTACTTTGAGAGCATCAACCCGGACCTTAAGTTCTCACAATACTATTCCCTGAAAATCCTGCCAAACCAGACACATAAGAGCAAGATGGAGCATAAATATGCGATTTTTGTCCTCGGCAACGAGCTTGCCAATGCCATGAAGGACGTCGAATTCTCAGCATCCGGAAGAATATCTGCCAGAATGAAGGAACTGGCAGAAAAAACCTTAAAAGAAATGGAATACACCCAGTAATACCTGGTAATCATCTTTTTTTTACTGTTAGAGGAATTCAGAGGGAAAATCCGGCTCTGTTGAATCCCCGTATAAGTATACAATAGATGGGATACATAGCCAGGGGGGTTCACCCTCTCCCTGCCCTACCCTCCATAGGATATTCACAGGTCAGGATTTGCTGAAATCATTTGCATAGTAAGAGATTCAAGTCAAGTCCCTATCCCAACCGTGATACCAGAGCGGTGGGGCAGAGCCACGGGGACGTAGATAAATTTCAGAAAAATCAGGATTCCGGGTGCCTGTTCCAGTCTTTTAACAGATGCGGCAATACCCTAATCTGCCAGATGAGTTGAGAGGGTTTTCCATGAAACCAGGCATGATGATAAAAGTCCACAAGTATACAAAATGAATTTGCCAGTGTGGGTTTTCAGATTAAATGCCTGAACGGCCAGCAATAAGAAGAGATTTTGAACGTGGCATTTTCATGGTCGGGTGTGAACTTCCAGTTCATGTGTGTTTCAACAATGCCGGACACTGCCAAATTCCGGACTCGAAAAGATTTCCAGGGGTCAGCACCGGGACTGGCGTTCCTTCGTGATAAGGTATTGAGCAAGAAGTTTTGGTATCGGGGTGCTCATGCAGTGCCAGTTCGGAGTCCCATTTACTTCCAGCACGGTATATCCTTCCCCATCTTTGAGGAGGTCAACTCCGCCGTAATCCACCCCGACAACCATGGCAGCCTCCCCTGCCATTTCATCCATGTCGGTATCTATCTCGCACGGGATACCTATGCCCCCCTGGTGAATATTGTGTGCAAGTGAATCCGAACGACGTATAATTGCTCCGACCGACTTTCCGTTAATAACAAAAATCCGGTAATCACAATCATTAGCGACATATTCCTGGAGATAGTAGGGACCTTTCCCGAGTTCCTCTACCGTTTTGATGAAACAGATATCGTTCCCGTCATACCCGTATACGGGTTTGTATACAACCCTGCCGTGTTTTTCAATGAAATGCCTGGCAATCTCAACAGAGGCGGTGAAAAGAGTTTCCGGGGTCCGTATCCCTTTTTTTTGAAGGAGTGCGGACGTCTTTACTTTACTGGCACAGGTAAATATCGACTCCGGTGAATTGATTACGTGATTGTCCACGGACAGTGCATTGATAATTTCAAACTGGTGGTCATCCTGCCGGAGCCCGCATACCCAGATCAGGTCCCCTGATAAAGGGGCAGACAGTGGATTAATGAAATCAAGATTGATAAATTTGTAAGTTGCTCCGGCTTTGGTGAGTTCTTCGGCGACCATTGATGTAGAATTATCACCAGGAGAATCTGTTGGTTTGGGGACGATGGTGATCATGAAATAATCCTCAGCATAATATCTCTTAAGAAATTATTTCGCTGGCTTCAACTATTAATTACGTTGATTTTGTTGCACCGGTTAAATAACAACGCAAGATCCACAACATTGTGATAGATTATATCCAATCCTGAAATGATTTAGAAATAGAATCTCCGGTAGATTGGCTGAGATAAGAAGAGATGTGTAAACTCTTAATTTTGTATATTTTTAAAAAAACGCCGCCTATTTAATCCTTTAAATGCTTACCTGGTCTGTGCAAAATATCAGATCCTGAACCAATCATCATTCCTGACCTGCCAGCCACGAACGTATGGCTATTTCAGAACGCGGTACTACTCGTTATAGTGGATATCTGGTATTTCAAGAAAAAGTTGTGCCTATTGCAGGGGAGATGGAACGATAGGTTGTATACCCTGCCCTGCCTGCCAAGGCAAAGGGTTTATCCTGGTATCCCAACCGGTCACACCATGTGCATGCTGTTATGGAACGGGAATTGCAGGGTGTTGCAGGTGTACGACCTGCAGCGGGTCAGGTTATTCAAATGTTATCACAGATATCATGAATGAACAATGAAACGGTCTGTCCTGACACCCCTGGGACTTCTGGGCCAACGGATTCGAAACCAAAAATAATTCGCGGTACCCGGGCTTAATAGACCCGCGTGCATAGAAATGTCAGATTTATACGGTTCAACCTTTCTTCTGATTCAGATTGGCCATACTACATCGATATAATAATTGTACGCTGCTATAGTTGACGGTTCTTTTTTGAGCCCTGCAGGGGAGAAATAAAATTCAGGGGAACGATAAGGTATTTGATTATCCAGACCCACTCTTTGTCAGAAAAAACCGGGGATCCCGGTTGGAGATCAGATTAGGACAATGAAGTATTATCCAAGGCCTGAGAGCGGACTGGATATCCACGAGGTTAATCTCGCCGTTGAAGAAGCATTCCGGGAACATGGGACAGGTAATGTACAGATGCCTCCGAAAGTCTATATCACATTCCCAAACGGTGATTTCAGGACAATGCCGGCATATTTACCCGCAGAGCAACTGGCTGGAATAAAATGTGTTAATGTCCACCCTGCGAACCCCGTGAAAGGACTGCCAACGGTCATGGCACTGACCACAATCCTTGATGTTGAGACCGGACTGCCTCTTGCTATCCTGAATGCCACGGGTCTGACTGATTTGAGGACCGGTGCTGCTGGTGCCATCGCAACAAGGTATCTCGCGCAGAAAAGATCGGTGACCTTAGGCCTGGTCGGGACAGGACGCCAGGCAGCAGCACAGCTCGAGGCGATATCACGAGAAACAGAAGTAACAGGAGTCCGTGTATGGAGCCGGAAAGAAGAGTCTGCTGAAAAATTTGCAAAACAATTCTCCCGCTTTGACTGCAGGACCGGCAAACTTACCCTTTGTCTGCGATAGCGATGTGATTGTCACCACGACCCCGTCACGAAGCCCTCTCGTAATGGATGAATGGATCCATGACGGGACACATATCAATGCAATCGGGGCTGATGCACCCGGGAAAGAGGAACTGGACCCGGCTATTATTAAAAGGTCAATGGTAATCGTTGATGACCCGGTACAGGCCATCCACTCCGGAGAGATTAATGTCCCGATTCGGGAGGGGATATTCACTCAGGAGGAGATTTCAGGAACGCTCGGAGAAGTGGTGCTTGGCCGGAAAAAAAGGACTCGTAGTGAGCAGATTACAGTTTTTGACTCAACTGGTCTTGCAATACAGGACCTTGCCATCGCTGCACTAGCCATGAAGAGCGGGGCATATCTGGAACTAGAATTTCCATAAGAAAAACTTATTGCTCCGATTTTGACCCGATAATCCAAAAAAAACATGGGGACTCTACGGGAATAACCGTTCTGTCCCCCGCAGATATACAATCCCATACGAAAACATTCTCCTGTTCACCGGCAGGTGCAGGAGGAATGAGACTCCTAGCGGAACTCCTGTCTTCAATCCCTTACCAGTAAAGTTCCATCGCTCCCGTAATTGTAATACAGGAAATTGCGTCCAGGTACCCATGAAACGAATTCTCATAGCAGTCAACAGTAACAACCTTGTAGTATCACCATTCCCCTTGCAGCACGCTGCACAACCGGCCAGAAGATAAACCCGGTATCCAAAGGTGCTGCATATGGGGGGATATTTCACATTGTTACCATTACAGCTGTCAATATTGAGGTCTTAAAAAAACACTGATGAACACTACGTTCACAGGTCTTGTTTATCAAAATCAGGAGTATTTTTATGATTAAAATTACTTGTATTTCCCGTTATCCACAGGGAATACTGCCCGTTTATTCATCCGGTTGCTTCCATCTCTGCCAGACCTGTTCCCGGTATACCGGGCCGGAGTTATAGGTGCAAAACGGTATGAGTGTCCCATCGGGGGTTGCATAGTGGATACAGCACCGCTGGACGCGGCAGAGGTCATAGTTATAACGGTCCATGAAATGCATGGTGCCTATAAAGAGTGCATTCCAGTGAAATTCCCTTAACGCATCAAAATTCTGCAGCAGGAGTGCTTTTCCGATAAGTTTCCAGAAATCTATTGCACTTCCCTGTTCACCTTTCTTCACAGAGTCATGGAGCGCCTTGATCCCCTCAATCAGGGTCTTGTACTTATTCAGTGACCCTCCTTTTTTCAGTTTTTCTGCCATTGCATCAACAGATGTCAAAGAAACTGTCAACATCGATCATCCGGTTAATAGGGACGAGACCATCTTCTGTTACAAATACATAGGTGGCGGCCCCGCAATGCTGGTGGGCAGTGAACTGTATCTGGGGTTTTCCTCCATAGGCTTCAAAGAGATCTGATATTGGTAACACACAGGGAATCGGGTAAAAATCTGATTTCCTGATTACACCGCTCGTCTGTTCCTCAACAGCTGCAGATATGTCTGGTACCGTGACCCTCTCTCTGATAACATCATCCTGGCTTGCTGCACCGGTAAATGCAATCGGCTGGAAATTTATACCGCGGACAACTGAAATATGATCGGCTGCATACCGGATGATGTCCCCTATCTGGTGGTCATTCCTTCCCCGGATTATTGTGGGGACCAGGACGATGCCAAGGCCGATTTTCTGGCAGTTTGCAATTGCTTTTTCATCGATTGCCAGGTTCGGGTTTGTATCCCTGGTAACACCATCAAAATGGAGATAAACGGTAGAAAGACCCGCATCTTTCAGTTCCTGGACAAAGTTAATATCTTTTGCCAGTTTTATGCCATTTGAGGCTACCTGAACCTGAGGAAACCCGAGTTCTTTCGCCTTCCTGATAATCCTCGTCAGGTCTTCGCGCATGGTTGGTTCGCCACCTGAGAACTGCACTGCAGGGGCCGGGACTGGTTTTTCATCCCTCAGAAGTTTGAGCATTTCAACAATCTGGTCAAAAGAGGGCTCGTAAATATATCCACAGGCGCGGGCGTTTGCGAAACAGAAGTCACAGTTTAAATTGCAACGGTTTGTGAGGTCAATATTTGCGAGAAGGGTGGCGGACTTGTGGTTGCTGCAAAGTCCGCAATTGGAAGGGCAGGTCTCTTCCGAGCCCTCGCGCTGCGGATTTTCGACTCCCGATCCGATATTCTCATAGGTATCGAACCTGCGGTACATATCCACGTCAGACCAGTAGAGATCACGAAATGATCCATGCTCCTGACATGAACGGTGTATCCATACCCCACCATCCTCCTCCACAATATCCGCTTCAATCACGGCATTGCAGACAGGGCACAGGCTCTTCGTCTTTTTGATCAGCATAATACTCCAACCGTTGTATCCTTTACTGGAATTTCTCCCTTAGATACCTTAATGTTTATATCTGCTCTTTATTTTAGGTATTGGGGTGCTCCAGTTATTAGTATCGAAACAGTAATAATTGCATTGGTATCAGCTCTTTGGATTATGCTGCCAGCGTATATCCCAAACTCCTCGGCAGCTGCATTCGGAGGGGGCGCACCCATTGACGGGGGGAGAAATTTTAACGACGGCAGGAGGCTCTTCGGGAGCGGTAAGACATGGAGAGGTCTGATCCTCGGGATTGCATGCGGGGTCATTGTCGGGGTAGTCCAGATTTCACTTGCGTCATATTTCAACTGGGATTTTTTCCCAGTCCTCACAATGCTGTCAGTTTTCCTCCTTGCAACAGGGGCACTCCTTGGGGACCTTGGAAAGAGTTTTTTCAAGCGCCGTCTCGGTAAAAAGTCGGGAGACCCCTGGCCGGTGGCAGACCAGTATGACCTCGTTGCAGGAGCTTTCCTGCTTACAGCGGTGTTCGATCCACAATGGTTTTTCAGCGTCATGACGGTGCCGATTGTGATAATAATTCTGATTATTACCCCCCTGCTCCACCGGGCAACCAATATCATCGGGTACCTGGCAGGCGTGAAGGAGGTCCCATGGTAACAGAGATTTCGGACATAGTGACTATCAGAGGGACAGCATGGTAAACCGGATCGCGGATGCACTTATCAGGCACGGTGCGGTAGAATACGGCCATTTTGTTCTTGCATCAGGTGCGGTCAGCTCGTATTACCTCGATATCAAATCTGCGATGACAGACCCCGCACTGCTGGAACTGGTGTGCGGGGAAATTGCGGGCAGATTTCCATCAGATATCGTTGCAGGAGTCGCTGTTGGCGGAGTCCCGCTTGCTGTCGGGGTCTCGCTCGCGGATAAACGTCCCTATGCAATTATCAGGAGTGCAGAGAAAGACCACGGAAAAACTGGCAGGTTAATAGGGGATGTGAAAGGAAAAAATGTCCTCCTCGTTGAGGATGTGACAACCTCAGGTGGATCTGCATTATACGGAATACGGGCGCTCCGGGATGCCGGCGCCAGGATTAGCACGGTCGTGACTGTGGTTGACAGGGAGCAGGGCGCCACCGCTGCACTTGCGAAAGATAACGTTACATTGCACGCACTAGTTAAAGCAAGCGAGATAACCAGAGAGTAACCAGTAATAATTGACGGTAGGTCTGATACATGACACTGAAGATCCTTGTTGTAGGGGGAGGGGGCAGGGAGCATGCAATAGCAAGCGTCCTTTCCCGCAACAGTGAAGTAGAACTTTATTCCGTAATGGCGAAGAAAAATCCTGGTATCTGGTCTGTTTCAAAACGAGTCCTTGTCGAGAATGAGACGAACGTCAAACGGATTGCGGATTTTGCTTCAGGTATTGGAGTCCAGTGCGCAATTATCGGGCCTGAAGCCCCTCTGCAGGCGGGAATTGCTGATGAACTTGAATCCCGGGAGATCGCATGCGTAGGTCCAACGAGGTTAGCTGCCCGTCTCGAGACTGACAAAGGGTTCTGCAGGATGATGATGGACCGCCACGGTATAGCAGGCTGCCCGAAATACCGCGTATTTCAGGACCAGGAAGATGCCGTATCATTTATTTCACAATATCCCGGGGACCTTGCAATCAAGCCTGTCGGCCTTACCGGTGGAAAGGGGGTCCGTATCATGGGGGAGCACGTGGACCGGAACGGCGCGATCGATTATGCAAAACAACTGGAAGGCCGGGTGGTTGTTGAGGAGCGTCTCATCGGAGAAGAATTCACACTCCAGGCATTTGTTGACGGCACACACCTGATACCCATGCCACTTGTCCAGGACCATAAACGTGCATTTGAAGGGGACCAGGGCCCAAATACTGGAGGTATGGGTTCCTATAGTATGCCTGACCATTCTTTGCCTTTTGTCACCCACAATGACCGGGAAAAAGCCCTTCGCATCATGAAGGACGTGGTGGCCGTGATGGCAAAAATCGGGCAGCCATATCGGGGAATACTATACGGGCAGTTTATGAACACCCGAAACGGCCCTATGGTGATTGAGTTCAATGCCAGGTTTGGTGACCCGGAAGCGATGAATGTTCTTTCGCTCCTTGAATCCGATATGACTGAAATTCTGATCAGGATTACTGAAGGGACGCTTTCAGTGGGGTCAGTAACATTTTCAAAGGAGGCTACGGTCTGCAAGTACCTTGTACCGGAAGGTTACCCTGATACCCCGAGAACCGGAAGGCCCCTGACGTTCGGGGACTATGGCAAGGCATTGCTATTTTACGCAAATGTAGAGTTGAATAACGGAGAACTCCTGACCCAGTCTTCACGGGCGCTTGCATTCGTGGGAAGGGCAGACACGCTTGCGGATGCGGAAAAAATTGCAGAATCGGCAGCCTCGTCCGTCGTCGGCGACATCAGTTACCGTCGCGATATCGGTACACAAGCCCTGCTCCAGAAAAGAATTGAACATATGAAGGAGATACGATGAAAAAAGACCTTCTCTCGCTTCTAGATATTTCCGAAGAGGAATTGCAGAAGATCCTCACCGAAGCGAAACATCTCAAAAAAATGAAACAAACCGGGACGCCTCATGAACTACTGAAGAGAAAGGCGCTCGCAATGATATTTGAAAAGCCTTCAACGAGAACGAGGCTTTCCTTCGAAGTAGGTATGCATGATCTCGGGGGTCATGCCCTGTACCTGAATTCCCAGGACCTCCAGATTGGTCGTGGAGAAGAGATCAGGGATACTGCACGGGTGGCCTCACGGTATGTATCAGGCCTGATGATCAGGGCATACAAACACCAGACAATTGTTGACTTTGCCCGGTATTCAACGGTCCCGGTTATTAACGGACTGTCAGACAAGGAGCACCCCTGCCAGCTTCTTGCTGATATACTCACGATCTGGGAGCATTTTGGTTCAACGATTGATGTCAAAGTGGCCTGGGTCGGTGACGGGAATAATGTCTGCAACTCGCTGGTGTTGTCCTCAGCGATTACCGGTATGATTGTGAATATTGCAAGTCCTGTCGGTTTTTTACCAAAAGAAGAGGTAATTGAAAGAGCGAGAGGACTTGGCGGGCGGGTGGAAGTAATGCACGACCCTGTTCAGGCAGTCAGGGATGCCGATGTAGTGGTAACCGACACCTGGGTCTCGATGGGAGAAGAAGCACGGTATGATGTCCGCATCAAGGCATTCCAGGGTTATACCGTCGATAATAATTTATTAAAACATGCTTCTCCCGATGCTATTGTCATGCATTGTCTCCCCGCGCACCGTGGTCATGAAATAACAGATGAAGTAATCGAGGGGCCTCAGAGTGTAGTCTGGGACGAAGCAGAAAACCGTTTGCATGCCCAGAAAGCATTATTAGTTAAAATGTTGGGAGATCCGAGGACAATATAACTATTGAGGAGAAATTTCCTTTTATTCGAACTATTAACCCCTGTTTACTGTTTTTTCCCTTTGGTCAAGCCCTCTCAGTCTCTCTTTTAACTTCGGATATTATACAATTTTGTCACGCTCCCGGGGCTCCGTCCCGTTACTTTAGCGGCCCTGGTTGGGACTAGGAATGATCTTCCAGTCTCTGAAATCTCCCTCCAATGTCCCGGTAGAACCCTTCCCATGAATATATTATCGCGACTGGGTAAAGGAGGGGTTGAAATCCCCTCCGGTCTTCGCATTTCCCTCTTATGTTTTAACTAAGCCCGTTTTTCTGGTAAATTTGGAGTTCTGATTTTAACATAGTAAAATTCTCTGCAAATAAGGTACTCTCAGGCAACGTAACCCCGCAAACGTTTATATGGTTCTGGTAGAACCAATTAATTATCCCAATTCAGAATTAATTTACCATACTGACAAAATACCGGGGGATTTATGTCAAAATGAAGCATGCCTGGGGTACCGCATTATATGGCAGACCGGATGGTGGCTATGTTTGCTGTGAAGTTACTGCAGGGAGTTTTGAATTGACTGAATTTTTTCGAAGTATCGATATTTTTCAGGTACCAGTTGACCATTCATGATGAGGCAATCAATCGGGCACCTCATAGTAACAGTACGAAGGGGGGAAAGAACCTGGACGGCAGCAGGAGAATTCGGGGATGCCCATGAACATCCAAAAAATATTCTGGCCAAATGATGCTAAAGTCCAGCGCATACTCCGGGGTGGAAGCACCAAAGACCTCGTCTCTCTACTCGGGTACCCTGATCAGGATATCCAGAGAAAATCTTCGGGGGTGTTAGCCGGAATTGGTGAACCTGCTCTTCCGCTTCTTATCAATTCGCTGAAACACCGGAATAGGGCAGTCAGAATCGGGGCTGCTGAAGCCCTCGGTGTAATAGGTTCCCGCCAGGCGGTAGCTCCCCTGATAGAACGGCTCAGGGTTGACAAGAGCAACGAGGTGAGGTGGGCTGCGGTATATTCGCTGGCTTCAATAGGGGATGAATCCGCGATCTTCATGATAGTCATCGCGTTGAGAGATACGGATAAATATGTGCGGTACGGAGCGGCGACTGCGCTTGACATGTTTGGGTGGGAACCCCCGGATATCCCCATGCGGGCATATTACTACATAGCAAAGCAGGAATGGGATAAAATCCCCCCTCTTGGAGAACCCGCGAATGAACCGTTGCTCTGGGCGTTAATGGACCGTGACCCGAGAGTACGTGTTGCAGCGGTAGATTCACTCAGTGAACTCCATACTCCCTATGCACGGGCAGCCTGTAGTATAACATTGCGTGACCCTGACCCGATGGTGCGGAAGCAGGCAGCCCTTTCGTTTCCGAAATGTGGTATCCCACTGACAATTCTGCCCATGGGACTCTCCAGGCGGCCCAGAACGAAACCAAGTCCCTATATAGCCGCCCTCCTGAACCTGATGTTTCTTGGCATCGGGTATAATTACCTTGGTTACTGGTTCGGGTTTCTCTTATTCCAGGTCTTTATTACGATAAACTTAATGACAATTGCACTGACCGGGAGCCAGCTTCCGTTCCTGGTAATTCCCCTGCTATCAGTTCCGTATTCGATAGCGTTCGCATTGCACGCCTGGTACCTTGGTAACAAAATCCCTGACCTGTGATAGCATGAATACTTTGTTTGTACACCCTGGCAGAGGAAAATTGCCTGCGATATTAGATCATTCTGATCATAACGGCACATCCGGAATATCTGCCAGTTTAATCGATATCTGCAACTGGTGGTGGTGCAGCTGAAAATACTAAACATATTCCGCCCGGAACCTCCGGATATCGAACAGATGAAACGACGAAAAGATATCGACGGCCTTATACGGGCGCTCATGTATAAGGACCTCGATATCCAGTGGCGGGCCGCTGAAGCACTGGGGGAGATGGGGGCTGAGGGAAAGAACCGTCTGCTCCTTGCGTTACAGTCAAGGAACAAACATATCAGGCTGGGGGTCATGGAGGCACTGGGGGAGATCAAGGCCCCTGAAGCAGTCAAGCCCCTGATCGATGCTCTTCACGACCCGGATAATGAGGTTAGATGGGAAGCAGCACTCGCGCTTGGCGAGATAGGTGATGGCCTGGCAATCCCATCACTTGTTGTGGCATTAAAAGACCGCGACCGTTTTGTCAGGTATGGGGCTGCGGTAGCCCTTGATAAATTCCAGTGGCAGCCTGAAAATGATACCCTGCATGCCTACCTGCACCTCGGTAAACAGGAATGGAAAGAAATGGTTGCAATTGGAGAAGCTGCAATTGAACCTCTCAATGTAGCCCTGACCGATCATGATAGTGAAATCCGGGAAAAAGCAGTAAGGGCATTGGGATCTATCGGGTCTGAAAAGGCCATTCCGTTGGTTTATCGTTCGCTGAGCGATGCAAATGATAATGTACGCTGGAATGCCGTGAAATCTGCACCGCGTGTCGGGCTCTCACTTGCCTTTCTCCCACGCGGTCTTTCGCTTAGACCAAGACTCCGGAAAAACCCGTTCATTGCGGGGTTCCTGAATTTTGTCCTGCCGGGAATGGGCTATTTCTACCTTGGAAAATGGTGGGGCATTATCATATTCCAGATAGACGTCTATGCAACAACGCTTGTTTTTACTTCAAACGGAGAATTCAACACGTATGGAATCCATTACCCAATTTATTGTATCCTGGCTGCCCATGCGTGGTACATGGCCAGTAAAATGCCGGACCTCTGAATTGGTATGAAACACCGGTATCCTGGTCGGAAATACAAGTGCCGGGCCGCCACATAATTTATTTTTTGCTGGAATGAACTGGTAACGTGACATTTTTTTATTTCTATCCCGGCCGGGTTCTCCCTGATATCCTTGCAAATATTCAGGATCGTGTTATCAAATGTTATTCCCTGCTATTTTCGGTGTTTTGTATTTCTGATACCATAACCTCTTTTTCATCGTTAATCCGGAGCTCCCGCCTGAATATGTGGAGGCTTGCAACCAGGCCAATGGCGATATTGAAATAAAAGAGGAGCAACCGCCAGAGTAGGACGAAAAGCCCGAGTACCGATGCAGGCACAATCAGGGCATACAGTGAGGTTGCCGAGAGTTCAGCAATTCCTGATGAGCCTGGTGTCAGCGGGATCATCATCACGATTGCAATAATCAACTGGAAAAGGTAAGACTCAGCGATAAACGGTGGCTGCCCGAGTGAGAGCAGGAGAAATGAAGCAATAAAAAATTCTGATGCCCAGAATAACGTGGTAAATACGGTACCATACATGAGTCCTTTCCGGCCGCTCGTGGTAAAACGGTGCAGGCTTGCAAAGAAATTGTCCATTTCCACATCAGCATACCGCGTGATCTTCTGCATGGTCTTTCCCTTCCATCGGGTACCTGCCCAGATTATTATCCGGGTCAGCAACACCTTTACGCGCTCAGGTCTCCGTGCCGAGTAGAAAAGGAGGAGTATCAGCCCGATCATAATGGCAAGGCCGAAAAACATGCCGATAATCAGGCCAATGTTTAAGCCTCTCCATATACTCTGGAGGAGGAGCATGGCTAATACCCCCATGATGACCAGGACAACACCATCAAGTACACGTTCCATAAGGACTACCGCGGTTGCATCCCCGATTTTTACATCAGCACGATATAACTCATGGATCCTGACAGGTTCACCTCCGGCCTGTCCTGGGGTAATTGCACCGGCAAGGAGATTTGCAACTACAAGATTAAAGCAGTGCGAAAATTTCACCTTGTAACCAAGCGATCCCGACATGGTCCTGACACGCAGCGCCCAGAATAACAGGGAAGCTACCCGCAACAGTGTAGCAAGTAAGAGGAACCAGAGATTAAGTTTGAGTATTGTAAGAAGGGTATTTGCATCAAAGGTCGTGGCGAGGACTATAATCAGTACTACCGTTGAGAATGCGACTGATATCCATATCCATCGTGCCTGCGATTTATCCATCCAGAATTTATCCTCCAGAAATATTACCGGCTTTACATCTCGATACGGGTTACCACGCCATGGATCTTATGGGACGGGAGCTTGTAGAACTGAACAAATGAAGGGGAAAGGCGTTTAATTGCCGAGAATATTTTCCACACAAGGTTATCAGTGACGATCTCCTCCAGCCCATAAAATATTGTTTTCTCCCTGATACCCGCATCCCGGAGTATTTTAGGCATGTTGATAATCTCCATGTAACCATAGTCAATCCGGAAAACCCGCAGTCCTGGTTCCAGTTCTTCCTCAAATTTCCCGCTCACCCCGAACGGGTTGTCGAGCTGGTGAAGACTGATGATAATATTGTCTTCGTATAAGATGTTGTTGTTGAAGATGGTATGCGAGATGTAGCTCGGAATCTTCTGGATATCCCTGGCAAAAAAGAGAGCGGTTCCTTTGATCTTTTTCACATGAGCATAAACATGGGTATACCGTTCCCTGAATTCGGGCAGGTCCATCGGGTTCATCGCGGCAAACAGCCGCTTCTGGCCGTGGATATAGATCATGATCAGGGTGAACGGGATCGCTGCGATTATCAACGACCAGTAACCACCGTTTGGTATCTTGAATGTTGTAGAGAAGAGGAATGACAGGTCCACAAGGAGCACACAAAATGCAATGGCAGTCCTGATATACTGCCGTTTCAACAGGAATATCGCGGTAATCATGATACCTGTTAAGGTCATTGTCCCCATCACTGCAAGCCCGTACGCTGCAGCCAGACGCTCTGAATATTCGAACTGGAACAGGATATACAGCACGGCAAGGAGCATGAACCAGTTCACAGAGTCGATATAGATCTGTGACCGGAGTTCGGCCGATGTATAGTCAATTTTTAAGAGCGGGATGATACGTGTGGTAATCCCCTGGTAGACGATCGAAAATATACCGGAAATGACAGCCTGTGAAGCAATTACCGTTGCGACAACCGCAAGAATCAGGAATGGAATATACAGCACGGGTGCCGTAGTGTAGGCCATCTCAAAAAGGATATTTTTAGATTCCGGGTGTTGGAGAAGAAATGCTCCCTGCCCGAGGTAATTAAGAATAAGGGCAAAAAAAACGACCCCCCATGCCTTAAGGATCGGGTCTCTCCCAAGCTGGCCCATGTCGGCAAATAATGCTTCTCCACCCGTGGCACAGAGTAATACCTGAGACAGGATGAAGAACGCGGTAATACCGTTCGATGCCATAAAATGCATTCCATAGTAAGGGTTGAGAGCCTGGATTATCTGTGGTTCCTGCAGGATATAGAAAAGCCCCATTACTGCAAGTATTGAAAACCATATGACCATTATCGGCCCGAATGCCCAGGCAACCTTTTCAGTCCCTTTCTTCTGAAAGGAAAAGAGTACTATCGCAATGAGTGCCGCAATAATAACAAGGATACTCTGGCTCATCGCTTCATTTCCCGGGATCAGTCTCAGGCCTTCCACGGCAGAAAGAATACTGATGGCCGGTGTGATTACCGCATCACCGATAAGGAGTGATACCCCGATAATTGCAAGAAGGGAAAAGAATGCAATTGCACGTCCCGATTTTAGCATCGGAAGAATAATCTCCTTCAACACGATCGTGCCACCCTCGCCTTTCCTTCCGAGCTGCATCGCCAGCCATGCATACTGGATTGTCACAAGAATTGTTAATGTCCATACAATCAGGGAGATAATTCCTAACAGGTTTTCCAGGTTAGGCCGTACCAGCAAAAAAATGACGGTGAGCGTGTAGATAGGACTGGTCCCAATGTCCCCGAAGACAACCCCCATTGACTTCATGACACCTTTAAAATAATTCGGGGAATGCAGGCCAGACACCTTCATTAAAACTTCTCAATCCGAGTATATTATAGGTTGGTAGTTAACCCGGGACGCTGGTGTATAATCATTACCAGTAATACGTGTGGTTTCTCCATGAATGCGTGAATAGCGACCTATACAGCAGGGGAATAACAAGGGGAGATTAACTGATGCAGAAATGAAGGAACCTTGTCAATTCCCTGTCACCTGATAAGGGATACTTTAAACCAATCAGGTGCAAATCACCTTCCAGGAGGTACTGCATGAGCGAAAAGCTAGCATTCTCATTCTTTATCATGGAACCCCCCGAAGATCCCGGACTATTGTTTGAAAAATTAGATGCTGCGATACGGGGCATGCGTCAGTTTTCGCTTATCAGTGCCGCGGTCGAGCTGGGAATCTTTGACGTGTGTACCACTCCGGTAACGGTGCAGGAACTGGCGTCCCGTATTGCTTCGGATGTGGAAATGTGTGGCCTGATATGCGAAGCCCTGGTGATGGAAGGCCTCCTGACCCGGGAACAAGGTACCTATTCTGATACAACCCTGGCATCAACATACCTGAGAACCGGTTCCCCTTATTCGCAGGTTCATTATATCAGGCAGCTTGCCCGGATGGGACAGGACCTGTGGGCTCCGCTTGCCCTTATTGTCCACAACGGGCCGGTGCAGTATGACAAAGAGGATTTTTTTCGCGAGTACTCTCTTCCTGCCATGGCTGAAAATGCGTTATCAGGAAGGTTACAGGCGGTAATCCTGGCTGTTATTAGTCTGCCTGGTTTTGAAAATGTCCGGCGTGTACTTGACCTTGGTGGGGGACATGGTCTCTACGCGATCGCACTAGGCATGCAGCGTCCTGATATTGAGGCGTGGGTATTTGATTTACCCCACGTCGTTACCCTGGCAGGTCATTACCTTGAACAGTACAACGCTGAGAACGTGCACCTGCTACCTGGAGATTTCTTTGCAGACTCATTTGGGGAAGGGTACGACCTGATTATTTCATCATCAAACCCGAGTGGAAAATCCATTGAACTACTGGATAAAATCAGCGGAGCCCTGAACGAGGGGGGTTATTTTGTAAACCTGCAGTCGCCGGGAGGTCTCCCTCATGACCCACTCCAGTCCCTTGAATACAAACTCTGGACTTTTCAGGGGGTCAACAAACTACATGGTGGATTCACCAAGGAAAAGGAGTTCATGACTCCTGAATACAGACATGCATTATTGGAAAACGGCCTCGTGATAGTTGATGAACGGGATATAAGGGACCATTACCATAAGGATACATGGGTCAGGATGGTTATATCCCGGAAAAGGGCAGGGTGAATAGAAACTGTTTCGGCCTTGCCGGGACAGGAATAGACAGGGAATAATACACGGATAAACCGGTACCCGCATTGGCTTTTTTTGGCTTTATTCTTCAAACGGGGTAAACAACCATCCCAATGAGTCAATGGTACCCCGTGTGTTCTCTCCTGATGTTGTTCAGACAACAGGTACTCACCCCGGAGCTTGTCTGCGTTTCTTAAAAAACAGCACATTCAGGATAATGGGAACATGACCCGGAGAGATAGGATCACGTATTCAGATACCCGGTACTAAACTGAAACGTCATTCCGGCAGGTATCCGGGGAGACCTGGGCCCAGCTCAGGTGGAATGGCCTGTCCGGTGAAGTTTGGTACCGCAAAACGGACAAAAATTTGCACTTCTGGGTGCCCTTTTCCCACAATGGTGGCAGAATGCAATCTCCACAACATCCGGAACAGGTCCGATATTCTGGCCTGTGACAGGTCGCTCATCTTCAATGAGGACAGGTCTGGCCACGGGGAACTTATCCGGATCTTCCTGACGGGCTTTCCCCGTGTCACGGTGGTGCGGGGTCCCGGAAACAATTGCTTCATGATGCGCATCTTGCCGTGTGACCTGTTTTTCGTGAAATTTTGTCCTGTGCGGGTCCGCCTTATGTACCGTTACCGGTGTGTCCCGGTGAAGTATGTTGGATTTCCCTGGCCGTATCGTCCTGCCATGAAGGACGCTAATCCATTCCTCGATCTCAGCCGTCCGGTCATTGCCTTCCTGGACGAATGCGATTTTCATCGTCCTGGTCTCGTCTTCTGATGTCCTTATGGTGAGTACAAGGAACGGGTGCGGGGACCCTGGAGACTCGAGGTGGCTCCCCATTACAACATCCCGCGGGATCTCCTTGGAGATAAAACCAGGTTTTTTCTCGTTCTGGTCAACCAGAAAAATCCGCCTGTCAGTAATATACGCGTTAAAGATAAATTTTTTAATGCCAACAGAGCTGGAATACCGGAGAACGGTCTCACCAGGAACCAGGTACTGCCCTGGTCCGGTACCAGAATCACTCTGATCTGCCGGATTCAATTTATCCCCTTCTTATTGCTCATATTTCCCATGATTTCCCATCTCCTAATCAACACCGGTTACGTAATGATACGTGTACCCGTCTCTTTATTTTAATTTTCCAATCATAGCATATGGGGTATTACCGGATATCACAACCCAAATCCCATACATCTCATACCCGGCTGAAAAATTAAATCATGTTGTGGATAAGGCGTGGCACTTCTGACGGCCGTGACGCTACCGGGACCCCCATCGCCTTCAGTCGCTCTATTTTTGACCGGGCATCCCCTTCACCGCCTTCGATGATGGCGCCTGCATGCCCCATCCGCTTTTCAGGGGGCGCGGATATACCTGCAATGTATGCAACAACCGGGATTTCGGCTGACTTTGCACCTTCCTCTTCTAGAGCCCCACCTACTTCCCCGATGATAACGACCGCTTTTGTCTCCCGGTCCTCAGAAAACCTGGCAAGGACATCGGTAAATGTCTGCCCGATAACAGGGTCCCCTCCAATCCCGACAACGGTACTCTGGCCAAGCCCCGCACGGGTAAGTTCATCAACGATTTCGTAGGTAAGGGTACCACTTCGCGAAATCACGCCGATGTGACCTCGTCTGAATAACTGTGCAGGCATAATACCCATTTTTATCTCCCCGGGTGACAGCAGTCCCGGGCAATTCGGCCCGATAACATCACAATCATTCATTTTGGCATAGGATATGGCTTTCATGGTGTCATGGACAGGTATATGCTCGGTAATGGCGACCACAAGCGAAAGACCGGCGCTCGCGGACTCCATGATTGAGTCCCCTGCTGCGAACGCAGGCACAAAAAGGACGCTTGCACCGGCATCATGCTCTTTCATCGCATCTCGAATGCTGTTGTATACCGGGACTCCATGAACTTCCTGCCCGGCCTTACCGGGTGTCACACCAGCAACTACGCCCTTTCCGCCAACACTCTTTGCATACTCGTTCATCAGGGCAATATGAAACGCCCCCTGGTTACCGGTAGCACCGGTGACGATCACACCTGTTTTTTTATCCCCATAAATCATCGTGTCATCTCCACTGCTGCTTTGACTACCTGCTCCATCGTATCCGGCATCTGGTACCCTTTTTCTGCAAGGAGTACCCTGCCTTCCACCTCGTTTGTCCCTGCAAGCCTGACAATTACGGGCTGTGTTACCCCTGCACTAATGATCCCTTTTGCAACTTCGTCACACCGTGTAATACCACCCAGAAGGTTCACGACAATTGCCTTCACTGACGGTACACTTGCAACCAGCCGGACGGCATTCATAACACGCTCCTGTTCAGCCCCTCCCCCTACATCGAGGAAGTTGGCTGCCCGGCCGCCATAATATTCAATCAGGTCGAGGGTTGACATCGTAAGCCCGGCACCGTTCCCGATGACACCAATCGTGCCATCAAGTTCGACATAAGAAAATCCAAACCGTTCCGCCTCGCGTTCCCGTTCACTCAGGTCACGATTTACCGTGATACCCTGTCGTTTAAGGGCATTATCATCGACAATCAGCTTTGCATCTGCAGCCACTACCCCTTTTGGCGTTGTGACGAGTGGGTTGATTTCTGCAAGCAATGCATCTTTCTTCTGGAAAACATGGTATAACTGGTTAATAACCGGGCCCAGTTCCTTCGGGGCTGTACCAATGAGGTCCCGTGCCATAAACTGCGGGACATCATGCATGATAAGGGGAAGGGACGCCCTCCGGACTGCACCAGGGTTTTCTTTTGCGACCGTTTCAATCTCCACCCCTCCTGCATCCGCAAAGAGGATGAGTGCATGCTTTGTTGACCTGTCGATCGCAATAGAGAGATAATACTCATGCATGATATCGAGCCGTTCTTCGACCAGCACTTCTTTGACCTGGATATGCTTAATCTTCCGGGAAAACAGGTCCTTTGCGGTAATCATTGCATGTGCCTTATCCGACATCAGGATCCCACCGGCTTTTCCTCTACCCCCGACATCCACCTGTGCTTTCAGGACAAGGTTATCAGGCATTGCCGCGAGGTGCGCTGCAATCTCATCCGGTGACCTGATGAGAACGCTCCGGGGAATTCTGATGCCCGATTCTTCGAGCACCTTCTTTGCTTCATACTCGAGTATCTTCATGATGTCGTTCCTCTCTCCTTAATAAGTTCAAATCCACGTGTCATGGCGCTCTGGTTCAGTTTTTCAGTCCCTTTCGGAACGCTGTCCAGGATTGCCCGCTCAATGGCAGTTTCAGATACCAGTTTCGTCGCGGCCACCAATGCACCGAGCATTACGATATTGGCGACAATATCACGGCCCAGTTTTTCCCTGGCCTCTTTCGTAGCCGGCACCTCAATGCAGGTACAGGCCGGTCTTGAATGGACCAGCGTGGAATCGATGATCATTACCGCTCCCTCCGGGGCTGAAGCTCCATATTTTTCGAACCCCTCCTGTGACATAATCACGTAGATATCCGGCACAGTGACCTTTGGAAAAAGGATTGGCTCGTCGTCGATAATTACGGCGCTCATTGATGCACCTCCCCGGGCTTCGGGCCCGTATACCTGGGTCTGGACTGCAAACTTATTATCGTACATCACGGCTGCACGACCGATAATAACGGCAGAGAGGATTATTCCCTGGCCGCCGAACCCTGAAAACCGTACTTCATGTCTCATCGTGGTACCCCCATTGCCGGACGATCCCGTTTAATGAATTCCCCAACAACGATTGTAGCATCCGGGATTGGTTCACCCCTTTCCAGATGCTGGAGATATTTCGGCCTGAGCATCGAATGCGACCTGATGTAATCGACCTGGTCGAGTACCTGTTTGAACTTGTTTCTCCTGCCGTAATTTGTCGGGCACTGGACCATTGCTTCTATAAAAGACAGCCCTGGTGTTTCCATTCCCACCTTTACTGCTTTTGTCAGTTCCTTTACATGGTAAGATGTCCAGCGGGCCACGTAATTCGCACCTGCAGCGATGGCAAGTTCACAGAGGTCGAAGGCAGGTTCGGCCGATCCAAACGGGGTGGTGGTAGAGAGGGCACCCATAGGTGTAGTTGGGCTCCCCTGGCCCCCGGTCATTCCATAAATCTGGTTATTCATACAGACAACCGTGATATCGATATTTCTCCGGCATGCATGGATAAAGTGGTTGCCGCCGATTGCCGCAAGGTCCCCGTCACCGGTAAATACAACGACATGGAATCCAGGTCTTGCCATTTTCACCCCTGTTGCGAACGGGAGAGCCCTGCCATGAGTGGTGTGGAGAGAATCGGTGACAATATAGCCGGGGGCCCTTGATGAACAGCCGATACCCGAAACGAAGATGGTCTCATCCTTTTTCCAGCCCATTTCATCAATTGCTTCAAGCGTACAGTTTATGATTGTCCCGTTCCCGCATCCTGCACAGTAGATGTGTGGCAGGCGGTCCTGCCTGAACCAGTCCTCGTAACTCATTCACCCACCCCGGCAAGTTTTTTCAGTTCTGCGGGCATGTGAAGGTCTCCACCTAGTTTTGGTACCTGGATTACAGGGACCTTTGTATGGCGGTCAAATTCACGTGCGATTTGACCAAGGTTCAGTTCCGGAATAATGAAACGCGTCGCATCCGGGAACTCGGCTATTGCATGCTCTGGAAATGGCCATACCATCTTCAGGCGTAGGTGCCCGATTTTTTTACCCGGAGTATCGTGGAGGACCTGTTCCACAGAGCGTGCAGGAGAACCATACGTGACAAAAACTGTTTCTGCCTCAGGGTTCGTAACAATATAGTCGGCAATCTCCTTCCTGGCCTCCTCAATCTTATTACAAAGCCGCATAACAAGTTGTTCATGGAGTTTAGGGTTTGTGGCACACGGGTAACCACGCTCATCGTGGGTAAGTCCTGTAACATGAACTCCAAACCCTTTTCCAAACTCGGGAAACCCTGGTACGAGGTCATCTTCCGGGTGGAACGGAAGGACCCCCGGTGCCAGAGGTCTCCTGGGTGTGCGTTCGACATTGTCCGGGATGATGATCCGTTCACGCATATGCCCGATTATTTCGTCAGCCATCAGGAATACTGGCACCCTGAACCTGTCCGCCAGGTTAAAGGCCTTCACCGTGAGTTTGTACATCTCCTGTACGCTGGATGGGCAGAGGGCGATTGCACTATAGTCACCATGTGACCCGAAACGGCACTGCATCATGTCGCCTGCTGCGGCCATGGTAGGCTGTCCGGTACTCGGACCACCCCGCTGAATATTTACCACGACACAGGGGGTTTCGGTCATTACTGCGAAGCCTATGTTTTCCATCATGAGCGAAAAACCCGGGCCGCTCGTTGCAGTCATCGCCCGTGCACCTGTCCACGATGCCCCGATTATCGAGGCCATGGATGCGATCTCATCCTCCATCTGGATGAAGGTCCCGTTTTTTTTCGGGAGTTTTATGGCCATATGCTCCGCAACTTCGGTAGAAGGTGTAATCGGGTACCCTCCGAAGAAATTGCACCCGGCAGCGAGGGCACCCTCAGCACAGGCTATATTTCCCTGCATGAACTCAGTTTTACTCAATATTCAATCGCCACCTTAACGGTCTCGCCTGGTTTTTCTTCCCGGAACCGGATTGCCTGGTCGGGGCATGTCATAAGGCAGACCCCGCACAGCACCCTGCCGTACAGGTGCCGGAGCCTGCAGTTCGTACAGCGTTCAGGCCGGTCGAGCAGGGGGACCAGGATCCCTTTCCGGTTTGGTTTTGTGCCTGCCTGGAATATCCTGTACGGGCATCCAGCGATGCAGAGGTTACAGCCCTTACAGCGGGACTCATCAATCTCGATCTTCATATGGGTGTCCTTTTATCCTGTACATCTTTTTGTATCCTTAGATTATTTGAATAGCGAACTGAATTGTAGTTTTGCTTTGCAGCTCACATCGTAAAAGATATCGTTACCCTCCGAATCGATACCAACCACCAGTGGGACCTTGTAAAATTCAAGCTCCCATACTGCTTCTGCCATGCCAAGCTCTTCGTAATAGATACCCCGGTATTTCATGCTTGATGCGGCCAGGGCTGCGCAACCGCCCGTAAATGCCAGGTAAACACCCCTTCCCCTGAGTTGTTCACGAACTGTTTCGCCCATACCCCCCTTTCCGATCAATGCCCGGACACCGTTGTCCAGCAGGAAACCCGAAAGGTTGTTCATCCGTGCCGAGGTGGTCGGCCCTGCAGCAATAACCATCCCGTCGATGATTATCGGGCCGCAATGGTAAATCGCCGCCCCGTTGGGATTGAACGGGATCCCGCGTTCCTCCATCATCATGTGGGCTTCGTCACGGGCAGTATAAACAAGACCTGATAAGGTCACCCGCTCACCGGCACGAAGGGATAGGACCTCCTCTCCCAGGGGTGTATGTAACTCAATGGCACTCACAGGGGCACCACCACCGTTGCACGCCGCGATGCCCAGCACTGCACGTTTACCGCCACGGGAAGGGATGCCGTATGACAGGACGCACGTTTTACCTTTACTGCAATTACCGTCGTATCTCCACCAAGGCCCATCGGACCGATCCCGAGTTTATTCACGGTATCACAAAGATCCTGCTCGAACGGGTCCATGGTATCAACGGGAAGAAGTAGCGCCTCTTTTGCAAGTGCTGCCACCTGGTCAAATGTACCACCGATTCCTACACCGAGGATAACCGGCGGACAGGGCCTGCCTCCTGCAATAAGCATTGTTTCGGTGACAAACTTTGGGATACTTGCCTTTTCTGAAGGGAGGAGCATTGCTATCCGCGACATGTTCTCGGCACCGGCCCCTTTCGGCAGCACGGTTATGGTTAGCTGACTGCCGGGGCTTACGTGTATTGAGGGCATTCCGGTACCGGTATTGTCCCCGGTATTTTCCCGGCTCAGCGGGTCCACCGAGTTCGGGCGGAGCGGGACTACGTTCGTGGCCTTCCGGACACCATCCCGGATTGCATCAAGCAGCGCGGTGCAATAGGGTACGTTGGGGGGGATGGTAAGATAGATCACCGGTACCCCGGTATCCTGGCATATCGGGAGTTTCAACTCTTCAGCGCGCGAAAGATTATCAAGAATATTACGGAGCTCACTTTTTGCAACGGGGCTGGTCTCCCGTTCCATCGCGTTAAGAATCGCGGACTTCACATCAGCCGGGAGAAAAATTTGTGCCTGCCTGATGGCATTACAGGTCGCCTTCACAATGTTGCGATAGAGTGCCTGATCGATTGCAGTAGTATTCATTCCGGTTAGGAATATCGGCTGCATGGATACAGGCCATTATTCCTCGATTCACCTACAGATTCTCTTCTGCACCGGTAAAAAAGATATGGAATCTGTTTTTTTTAATCCCAACCATTATTCCACGGGTCTGTGCTCCCTGAAGTATCCGCGTGACTAACAAGAATTCCTCACTACTGATATAGTTATCAATAATTAGGGCTTTGTTGAAACCCTTCGGTGTGTTAAAAAATAAGAGGGAAATACGATGACAGGAGGTGGTTTCACCCCTTCCCTGCCCCTTCCTCATTAAGATATTCTTCGGGCAGGGTTTCCCGAAGGCTCAATAAATTCAGAGTATTCGGGGATAGTCTCTATCCCAACCGGGTTCGCCAGAGCGATGGACCATGAGCCCCGGGAGCGTGACGAAATTTTGGAATTACCAGTCTGTAAGATAGATTTGAGAGGATCTACTACCAAAATACCTGAAAGGCCAGCAATATGAAGAGATTTTGAACATTGCATTTTCAACCGTACGGGTGTGAATTCCCATTCATGTGTGTTTCTGCAGAGCGGTAATTAGAAATTATTTTCCCGATTATTAGCCTCACCGAAATTTGTCGGATTGTTAACTGATAAAGGCAATCGAACCGTTCATCTATAGTAATTGATATCCTGCACCCGGTTTTCCCGTTGAGCAGCATCAAAGGACTTAATGCAGGTATTACCAATTGATTGATCAGAGGACGCTATAATGGGTATTAATGCTGTGAGCCGTATATTCGACTGGTTTAGAGATCCGGAAAATAAAAAATTTACGCTGGTCCTGCTTGTTCTCTTCTGCCTGCTCCTTGAAGAGACAATCCACCTCTACTGGGGGATCGAGGTGGCCTACACCCATGTATTTTACATTCTCCTCGTACTTGCGGCCATCTGGTATCACGAGCGGGCAGTGTTCCTGGCAATTGTACTCGGGGTAATGCATATCGTGGTCAGTTACGAGGTATTAGGAGTACCTGACATGGCCTCCGCTCCTCCGTGCCATGATGTTTATCCTTGTAACGGCCATCGTTGCGGTTATCTCTTCAACAAAGGATAAGTACCAGCAGGAACTTCTCGAGTCAAAGAAGGTAATCGAAGCGAACCATGGGATTCTCATTGCCTATATTACTGAATCCGCCAACAGGCTCCGCCACCCGATAGAGATAGTCCATGATAACCTTCGGGAACTTGAGAAACAGGTCGAGCAGGAAGGGCCACCAGATGACCTGAAAATACGCCTCCAGCTCCAGATTAAAAATACAGAACAGATCGTGGAAAACCTCCAGGAACTGAACCAGGCGATTGTAACAGATAATAAAGAGATACCGGAGGCATACCGGGAATTTATCAGCAGGTGAGCCTGGATTTGATAGAGACACTGGCGGGTAACATCTCCCGTGGAAAGAACCTTCTCCTCCGGCTTACCACCGCTGACCGGTTGAAACAGGATAATATCGATATCGTCAAACTGATGGTGGACGAGGGTTACCACCTGATAATAATTACCACGAACCAGCCTTCTGAAGTCCTTAAAAAAAATTACGAGAGGGCGGAAATCGATCTGTCCAGGCTGTATTTCATTGATGCTATCACCAGTTATGCGATAGGGAAAACCCCTCCGGGTGAGCAGAACGTCCGGTTTATCGGCGGCCCTTCCAACCTGACCGATCTTGGTATCGCGATAACAGGGGCACTGAACGAATTTTCTGACAAACGCCCCTGCATCCTGTTTGACTCGGTTAGTACTATGCTGATATATCTCCCTTCAGCCACAATCTCAAAATTTATCCACAATATATCAAACCGGCTCAGGCTGATTGACACACCCGGTATATTCCTCGCTGTCGGGAAAGGTCTCGACCCGATGATGATCTCCAACCTTTCGACATTTATGGATGATATCATTCAATCCGATGTGGTATAATCAGTCAATAAAAAAAAGCCAGGGGATCAGAACACGTTTGCCTCACTATGAACAACGATCTTGTCCTGCATTATCTCATAGGGCTTAATCTCTCTTGAATGGCTGGATAATCGCATTTTTACGACTTCCAGCGCGAGGTGGACATCAGTCAGATCATCGGGCCTGACATAGCGTAAAATAATAACTGTGTCACACAGGTACTCGATAAGGTTGTGGCGGCTTGCATATGGGTTGTCCCGGTCAGTTTCGCTGGTCATGACCACGGTACACTGCTGGTCGCGCAGTCCCTCAACAAACCGGAACATTTCCTGCCGCCTCAATGAATTGCTCTCGAAAAGGTCTTCAAACAGAGATATAGGGTCTATTACCACCCGCGTGGCGCCAACAGTCCGGATAAGTTCCGGGAGTTCGTTTTTAATACGGTTGATAGCGAGGTTGAAATCAGAGGGATCAAGTTTTAACACCGTGATCAGCTTATTCAGGAATGGTTTGTAGTCCCATCCTTTCTGGGCCATGTATTCGAAGATCCGGTCTTCCCGCTCCTCGAGGCTGATATAGATCGTATGTTCCCCAAGCTGTACACCATCCCATAAAAACTGGAGAGCAAAAGAAGTCTTACCCGTGCCATAGGAACCGATAATTGCGGCGATACTACCCGGTACCAGCCCGCCACCCATCATCTGGTCAAGTCCTTCAATACCTATCTTCACGCGGCCCCCGCTCATATGATCACCCTGATATTACTTACTTCAAAGCCGATTGCAGCCGAGATCCTGACTGAAAATTTTACGAGGTCTTTTTCTTCGAGATGGGGCATAAGCCCCCGGAATTTTTCGAAATACATTACCCGTTGCCGCCGGGCAGCCGAGCTCTCCTCCCAGTGGAACAGCAGTACGGCATCGGCGATGTCTGCGATTTCACGCTCATCTTTACCATCGAGGATTCCCAGTGCAAGTGGCAGGTAAATGGTTGTATTCAGTTGTTTTGCTATCCGCTGGAGCCCGCGCATGAACGCCATCAGGTCCCCCCACCGGGCTGTCCCGGTATATTGCGTAGCAAGGTCGGTGAGTGAGTCGAGGACAATGAGGTTGTTATCAGCCCCGGGACCAAATGTCATTGAAAGTTGAGACAGGATGTCGCGGTTGTTCCGGTTCTGGAGTCGTGATACGATATCTCCTTTACTGTACCAGTCGGGAGGGACGACACTGGCATCAAAATAGAGTTGGGAGAGGTCTTCGAATTGGATTGAGTCTATGCCGGTAAGGAGGTCGGGGTAAAATGATAATTTCATCTCCCGCTTGACATCATCACTCATCTTGGTAAATGTCACATACTTTATACTGGACGGAAGGATGATTGTATCCGAAACCTGGGATTGACTTTTCTTTGAAGAAATGGAAAGAATTGAACTATAAATAAACTCATAACTCCCGGCGCCGATTTCCGAAAGCAGGAGTACCACGGTACCCGGTGGTATCCCCCCCTCCATCATCGGGTCAAGTGATGAGATGCCGGTAGGCATTTTTTTTATTGAAAGGTCGTGAATTTTTGTCTTTTCCATGGTTATATTTATAATTTGTCCCTCTTGTGATGTTAATGTTTTCCCGGTACCCTTCATTAAACTACGGAAACAGGATAGGATATGGCATGATCGGACAGGATCCTGAATCTTCCGGGTTGTTGGCCAACCCGTATATCTATGAGTATGAAAATCACCCGACAATCTCAAAAAAATTGCCCGATATCCCGAATTAGTATACTATCAGGACATTCCACCCCCTTATCAGGGTATATGCCCTGACATACCCTTATATAGCGATTCCTCTCCAAAGTAAATAAAAAGAAATAGGTTTAGTGGACAGGAGGGGAGGGATGGACATCCCGGGACTCGATAAATTAAAAAAAATGATCCAGGGCGGTAGAAGTTCGGGAAAGAAAGAGGGTGCGGTACCTGAAACATCATCTACTGCAGCAATACCTGCTGCCGGCAACGGCAACCCGGACAAACCAGTGGCCGTAAGGGTTTCAAAACCCACTACCAGGCCACCCTCACTTATCGATCAGGTCTCTTCCCTGTTTCATGAAAATAAAGGAAAGGGAACAAAACCAAAGACTGCACCTAAAGCCCCATCCCCTGTAACGATCAAGACTGCCGGCAACAGTAACCAGGACAATCCGGTGGCAGTAAAGGTATCGAAGCCCACTACCAGGCCACCCTCACTTATCGATCAGGTCTCTTCCCTGTTTCATGGGAGCAGAGGAACGGTGCCCAAACTAAAGAATGTACCTGAATCTCCATCTCCTGTAACGATCCCCCCTGTCAGCAGCAGTAACCCGGTCAAAATTGTCGTGGCAAAGGATCCCAAAACAGGTAGCAAAGCCCCGTCACGTCTGGATTGGATATCGGGCCTGTTTCATCGTGGTACAACGAAAGGGTCAACATCAACCACGGTAGCTAAGCCGCCTACTGGCGAATCAGCAACCCAGGAGAGCGGGAGCATACCCCAAAAGACCCCTGAATTACTTCCTGACGAAATGGCGCTCTATGAGAGGAAAAAGACCTCCAGCCTGGATTCGTTAAAACGGGCGTTTCATGTGGATGAAGAATCCGGAAAGAAAGATATTTCCGGGAAAGAGTCCGGATTTGGAAAGCGGAAAGCCACAAAAAGAATTGTTCCCCAATACGATCCGGAAAAGGAAGGATCACTGGTGGAATCTGCACTTCCTGCCGGTTACCGGGAGATTGACCACTACTGGGTTGATGCCGGGGAGTCCCTCGTCGTCGTTGCACTGAATGAAAAGACCAACCAGAATGAGTACCTCCTGTTTGAGCCGGTCTTATCGGAATTCCAGTACGAGTTGATCGAACGGGTACACGCAGACCTGCGAAATGTCCTGATCCTTGATGATGATGAAATCGTCAGGGATAAGCGTGAGCTCCTTATCGAGAAAATGGATGATTTATTCCATGAGTACGGTATCAGTCCCGACCTGAACACACTTTTTAAACTCCAGTATTATCTTGTCCGGAACTTTCTTGGATGGGGACGGATCGAGGCCCTGATGAAAGACCCGTATATAGAGGATATTTCCTGTGACGGGACGATGATCCCCCTGTTCCTCTACCACAGGAAATACCGGAATATCAAGACAAATATTACCTTTAAGGCGGAGATCCTCGATTCGCTTGCAATTACTCTCGCCCAGCGGTCCGGAAAACACATCTCAACGGGATCTCCGATAATCGATGCAACCTTACCCGAGGGGTCGAGGCTGCAGCTGACGTTCGGGAAAGAAGTTACAACACGCGGGACTTCCTTTACCATACGGAAATTCCGTGAAGAACCATTCTCACCGGTCGAACTACTTGAGAATGGTACGTTCAACGAGGACCAGCTTGTCTATTTCTGGATGGCTATTGAAAATAACAAGAGTCTTCTCTTTATTGGCGGTACAGCGTCAGGAAAGACCACATCATTGAATGCTGCATCCCTGTTTATTCCGCCGATGGCAAAGGTAGTCAGTATCGAGGACACGAGAGAGATCACCCTCTACCACGAGAACTGGATTGCATCCGTAACGAGAGACTCGATAGCTGAAGGGGCGAGCATGATCTCCATGTTTGACCTTTTGAGGGCCGCAATGAGGCAGCGGCCTGAGTATATTCTTGTCGGTGAGGTGCGTGGTGCTGAGGCACAGACACTGTTCCAGGCGATGAATACCGGTCACACCACCTTTTCAACACTCCACGCCGGAAATGTAGATGCTGCCATTCACCGTCTTGAGAGTGAACCCCTGAATGTTCCGCGGAACATGTTACAGGCCCTGAATGTTATCAGCGTACAGGCCCTTGTTTACCGGGGGCAGGAACGGATACGCCGGGTACAGGAGATTGTAGAAATTGCCGGAGCCGACCCGGTAACCGGAAGCCTGCGTGTCAACACGGTCTTTACCTATGACCCGGTGACAGACCGTTTTAGTTATCATGGCCGTTCACAGGTCTATGCAGATATTGCACAAAAACGTGGGTGGAGTCGCGAGCAACTCGAGGACGAGATCAGGGTCCGGAAGATGATACTGATCGCGATGAAAGAACAGGGGATCCTCGATTATATCAGCGTATCACAATTGTTCCAGGCTTATAATATCGATGCGGCCGGGGTTATCGAAGCGATCGGTGACCTGAAGGCATTCCTGAAGCGAGGCGTATGAGTCATTATTCTATTGTCCACCGGCTGGTGCCGCGTGATTCTGATAAATACTCCAGCCTGAGTGCCAATCTCATTTCAGCCCGCATGGCGATGACCCCGGAACGCTACACACGGTATGGACTAATCGTATCGCTCCTCTGTGGTATTGTATTTGCGGTGTTTGGATATTTTGTTTCAATAACCGTCACTATGAGCCCTACGGCTGATTATACGGGCATTTACAATGTATACAAAATCACCTTGCCCAATTCCATGATTGTATCCCTTCCAAATGAGGTCATTTCTCTTATAGGGGCCGTTATCTCATTTATCATCGGGTCACTCCTTATCTATTTCATCGTAATGAAATACCCGGGGATGAGGAAGAACAACCGTGCAACCAAGATCAACTTAACACTGCATAACGCGGTCGCATACATGTTTGCGATGAGGAAAGGTGGCGGGCAACTCCTCGTTATTTTCCGGTCAATATCAGAAAATGCCCCGGTCTACGGGGAGGTCGCACTCGAATTCAGGCAGGTCATCAGGGATGCCGACTTCTTTGGTATGGATGTAGTCACAGCGCTCCGGCACCTCATGGAGACAACCCCTTCACAAAAGATGAAACAGTTCCTTGAGGATATGATATCTATCATCGAGACAGGTGGGGACCTGACTGGCTTTCTGGCCGGCCGTGTGCGGCTGTACCAGGAAGAGGCCAGATTCGAACAGAAAGAATTTCTCCAGTTTCTCTCGCTGATATCAGAGTCCTATGTCACCCTCTTTGTAGCCGGGCCCCTGTTCCTGATCATTATCATGGTGGTGATGGGGATGATGGGTGGTGCGGCCGTGACCCAGATGGCCCTTGTTATTTACCTCCTGCTCCCCATAGGCTCACTGGTATTTATCATCCTTATCGATATGATCTCGATTAAGTCTGAATCGATCCAACGGTTCACACGGGTACGGGAACTTTCCGAATATTCTGATGTCAGGATCGAAAAGAAGGCAGGGGAGGAGAAATTTTTCGAAAAACTCCTTCATTATGACCGTATCAGGAATATAAAGGAATTTATCCGGAACCCTGTGCGGATATTCGTGATGAATTATAAGCTTACGCTGCTGGTCACAATACCTGTTGCTGCGATGTATCTCATCACCATATACCTTAATCTCCCACCGGCGGGTTTTGAACCGTTCATCGATATGATGGATGACCACGTAGTGATTGCCGTGCTTATCGTGCTCATCCCGTTCGGTATTTTTTACGAGCTCTGGAGGCGCAACATCCAGGGCATTGAGGCATCGATCCCTGATTTTCTTGACAGGATGGCGGGTATCAACCAGGTAGGGCTGACTATATCACAGGCAATTGCGATCATGGTAAATACCAAGCTGGGTCTCCTGTCATACGAGATAAAGCGGATTAAGCGGGACATGGACTGGGGGGCAAATTTTACCGATGCGCTGATGCGTTTCGAACAGCGGATTTCCACGCCGATGATAGCACGAACAGTCACCCTTATCAGCAAGGCAACGCAGATGAGCGGTTCAATCGGGGATGTCCTGACCATTGCGGCGAGCGACGCCCGTATGTCGGAGACCCTTAAAAAGGAACGGATGTCGGAGATGTTTATTTATACAGCCGTCATTTACCTCGCATTTGTTGTTTTTGTATTCGTTGTTGCAGTAATCACCACCCAGTTCATGCCGGTTCTCGGGAACATCGACACCAAAGGTCTCCCCCAGACTGGTGCCTTTGCAGCGTTCACTGCCGCTTCAATGTATACCATTTCCCGGCTTATGTATCATGGTTGCCTTGTTCAGGCGTTCTTTTCGGGTATTATTGCAGGTCAGATGGGAGAAGCATCGCTCTCTGCCGGCCTTAAGCATGCAGCAATTATGCTCATTATTGCGATGGTTATCTTCAACTTCTTCATCTGACGGGTTGGTGTTTTTTGGCCCGCTTTACATCCTGCGTCCAAAAAAGGATGAACTACGATGACAGGATGAGGGGTTCGCCCCTTCTCTGTCCCCTTCCCAATCAGTATATCCTTTAGGCGGGGTTCAATTCGGGCATTCAAAGAAACATTCGGAGGTCTGCAGATCATACCGTATCCGATCAGCATCCCCAAAGCGGCGGTGCTGAGCCCCAGGTGGTGAGGTTATCAGGGAATACCTAAATTAACCATATAGATTAAGAGCATTTCAAGAAACCCAGTTTTTTGGCTTTTTATTTCCATGCATTAAACAAACTTAGAAAAAAACGATTACTGATTTTTGTTCAGGATGTGAAGCCCTGCAATCATCACAACGGTGAGTACTGCACCAATGATGGTGAATACCCCGACAGGTATGGATTTCCCTGATTTGGAATCGGTTCCAGGAACGGCCTGAGTTACAGCAGCCCGGCTATAACAATACATGGGGTTCCGGTTTGAATCATAATTACATAGTTTCGGGGTCCCGTTACAGAGTGTCAATCCTACCTGTCCTGCAGTTACCGGGTCAAGGCGGCTGCAGTCTCCCTGGCATGGTGAAAGCGCAGGTGCAACCGCACCTGATCCTGGTGTGGTTGTGGTTGTTGTTGAGGCCTGCATCGCCAGTGCATAGCAGTACATTGCCTTTCCCGAGGCATCATAACTACAGAGAGCCGGGTTACCGTTACAAAGGGGGAGGCCGAGAGCACCTGCCGCATCGGGCAGAATACAGCGGCATTCAGACCCGCATGATGACAGGTCAACCGAGACACCTGGCTGCGTACCTTGGAGGAGCGAGCTACAGTCGTGACAACAACAGATGGTGCCACTGTCTCGGTTACCGGGGCAAGAGACGGTGTTGTGTGCTGTTGCTGTTATAGAAGTGGTGATTATGCTTGTCACCGTGAGAGTAGGAGTGGTGGTTGCAGGTATCGTATCAGAGATAACAGTACATGTTCTCACCCAGTTGGTTTAGACCACATTTTAGACGACTTGGGATGTATAATTCCAGTAACAAGGGACTCTCCCCTGGTTGTGGGCATTTTTCTCGCCCATGCAGGTGCATCCAGGTGGACAAGCAGAATTATTCGAATAATCTACTAATAATTAATTCCCGAAACAAATGGAACCCCTAACACAAGGAGTAAAATGACGATTAAACCTGAATAGAGCCTCTTCAAAGCCGGATTCCTCCACTCTGTTGCATTGTTTCGTTAAAACATTATATAAAAGTATACATTTCACAGGATTGGAATCCGGAAACAAGGGAGCATCCGATTATGAACAATCCACATAACGGGTTGTACAAACGGGTTAGCCATAAAAATTACCGGCCTGAATAACAGGGAGTTAGGGAATATAAAAAAAAGGCGTTAACTGTTTTTCTTCAGGGAATAAAGTCCTGCAATTATCATGATCGTGAAGACTGCACCGATAATAGTGAATACCCCGACAGGAATGGATTTACCTGGTTTGGAATCACCTCCAGGAACAACCTGCGATCCTGCAGCCCGGCTATAACAATACATGGGGTTCCGGTTTGCATCGTAATTGCATAGTGCCGGCGTCCCGTTACAGAGCGTTAATCCTGCCTGTCCTGCGGTTACCGGGTCAAGACAGCTGCAGTCCCCCTGGCATGACGAACGTGCAGGTGTGTTTGAACCGATCCCGGATTCTGTGGCGGCCTGCTGTGCAAGTGCATAGCAATACATCGCCTTCCCTGATGCATCATAACTACAGAGTGACGGGTCACCCCCACAAAGCGGGAGTCCAAGAGCTGTTGCCGTATCGGGCAGAATGCAGCGGCATTCACCTCTGCATGATGACAGGGCAACCGTGGCACTTACCTGCTGACCTGAAGCAGCTGGTGCAGTTGCCGGGGTAGTATCGGAGGCAGGGGGAATCGGAGGAATTTGTGTGATTGGCGTGGTTGCGAGGGTTGTCACCGTCTGAGTCGCTGTGGTTGTGGTTGGGAGAGTATCAGAGTAACAGTGCATTTCTTCACCCAGCTGGTTAACACCACAAACAAAGCCGGCAGATCCCGACGGGCAGGGAACTCTCCCCTGGTTGTAGGCATTCTTCGCACCCATGCAGGTGCAGCCTGACGGGCAGGAAGGAAGAAGCGGATAAGCCGTAATCCTTGTTGTAGGTGTTGTTGTTGCGGAATTATATTCCACCCAATTTATATGAGCAACACCAATCCACCACTCGTGTTGTTTCCTGAAACAGAATCTACAGAATAATTAACTCCCGAAACAAATGGAACTCCTAACACAAGGAGTATACAGATGACAATTAAACCTGAGTAGAGCATCTTCACAAGCCGGATTCCTCCTCAATACTACATGCTATCGATAGAAGGCTATTTAATAATTCCCTGACTTTTTAGAGGGGAATTGAAAGGAAATTCAGATAGTTGCCAAATAATTTTTAATTCAGCAAATCGTGCAGAAATACAGATCCGGCTTCGAATGGACAGAAAAAAAGACTACATTCTTCCCAAATATTATAGAATGGGTTCAACGGTCGAAGTCCCCATTGCAACGAAAATTAAAAATTTGGCTTATGTGATCCCTGGAATACTACGCAACCTGCATAATTGTTGAAAAAAATTGACCCTTTTTCAATGACATTTCAATGTATATAATCATGAAAAAGGATAGGGAATAAATCATGCAGAATAGGACTGATAATTCTGCTGTATTTCATTTGCGGTGAGTGGCCTGTTGTAAAGTGCCATATTCCCGATATTTCCCTGGTAATAGAATGGATTGGCGTCAGAATTCTGTTTCCCGATTTTCACAGGGAAATTATTGTCCTGCAGGTTCACCGTTGCAGCTGTTGCCGTCCCGGTATTGGGAACATTTCCCGTATACACTGTTGAAGGCTGAAGTACTCCATTGACATACATCTGCGGCTGACCGTTCTGCTGAACATTTACGGTCACATATTGCCATGCACCGTTGGTAAGGGCATTACTATTTGTCTGGGAGTGATAATGGGTACCACCTGTGCCACTCCATTCAAAGTATAACTTGTTTCCGATTGCCACGAGCTGGTAATTATCAAATTCTGTACTATTCGGGTAAAGAATTCCCTTTCCTATGATTGTGTGCCAGTACCCGGAGATTCGTCGGGTCTCCCAGGTCCTGGGGTTGAAGCCATAAGGATATCCCCAAATCACCGGTAAATTTCAGGTTTGGATCGTTTGGGTATTCCATGTACTGGTTAACCCATTAAATGTCCGGTACGACATATTTCCCGGTCCAAGCGTGGTATTTACTGTTGCAGATGAAACGGTCGGGTTAATGATAGAGCAATCAGAGAAATACACATTTCCGCCAAGCATCCCGCCGACTTTCGGGAGCGAGGTCGTACCTTTCGTAATATTTGCATCTGAATTCGACATCACGAGAATATGGGATTCCTCGTCAATCAGTTGAATTGTCCATCTGCCGTTTGTCATCGGCCTCATTGCACCCAGTAGGTGGCGTATCGTTGATGCACATTTCACAGGGGCCTGCACCAGGCCTGTTAGCCGGATATATATAGAGAGTATTTCCGTAGAGATTTCCCGTAAGGTCCGTGCAGTTTACATTTATTTTCCGTCCATCCGGGGACAGGGCCCTCACTGAAATCGGGTACCCGCCTTGTGATTGTTTCTGCCCGATAATGTAAAACGGATCACCAGACATCGGGAGGAGCGAGATAACTTCGACCTGTTGCCCGCTTGGCTGGGTGATCGGCGAGGCACTCACCTCACTGGCGATATATGCAGACTTATGCAATAGATTCGGCATAAGATATGCCATAATAACCGTTGCCAGGCCGATAACAAGAATAATAACCAGAATTGTACCTATCAGATCTGATATTCCGGCATCTTTTTTACCCAGTTTTTTTGTCATATCAATTCCGTATATGGAATGAGAGTTACGAACCGTATAATTATTACTGTTCTATCAACTTTCCAGGGACATGAATTTCGACCGTAGTGAAGAGATAGAAATATACGAATGTCCTTCCAAATGAAAGTTGATGAAGGTCCCATTATCCAGTATTCTTATCTTCCTGTGTGCATTTTCACTCCTTTTAGTGCCGGTTACAGCAATTACGACAGGTACTGGTAACACACCCGGTATTCAGCCAACAGGGGTAATTCTGACTTCCACCCCTCCATCTGTTCCTACAATCGTTCAGACCTTTGTGCCTCCTGTTGATGTATCACAAAATGTCGGTATTGTGCCAATATGGCTGATAATCGGCATTGTCCTGATTATTATTGCATTATCAGGCCTTCTCTGGCGTTATTTCCACCCGAAATATGTTCCCCCGGAAGAGAAGGATTGAAATATCCTGTGACAAATACCAATTTTTTTGGGTATACATGCACAGAATAATGGTATTTTATCAATTACACGCTTTTTCCTGGCTTTTCATCTCACATCTACCCGGATAAGGGTAAATAACGTCAATTTGAAGCCGGTTTGCGACAAAAGAACTGCGAATTATCGATTTTCATTATTATTGGTCGATTCACCACCATTATGTGAATCGACCTGAAATTCAACCGATTTATCGGAATATTCACACCCACAACATGGTCCCATAGGCATAATTACGGATTATCCTTATATGATCCCCTATTGTGGATATTAAGGGACTGAATTATCCCCCGATTGGCTATGTCGTGCTGTTTTTAGGCTAGGAACAGGAATTGAGGTATATTCGTGTGGTGCATTATTGTGCCTGATATGAAGTTATCATTGCGCTGGACGGGACATTATTTGTGAACTAATTAGGTATGAAAATCACCGGGGTTATTAGATCAAGTTCCGATACTTTGCGAAAATCACATAATACATTTTAGTATCTGTTTTACAAGCAAATCGTTGATACCATCCGAATTTTAATACAGTAGTAGGTGCAAGATTTGAGATCAAGAGGCCGAAAAGGGCATATAGATTGAAATAAAAGAGAGAATTGATTAAAACAGCCAGAAAAAATATTAGATAGGTTTCCCGTATTATGACTCATAAGGTAAATGATAACGGACTTTCAGAAGTAATTGGTTTTGTTTTAATACTGGCACTGATTATTGTGGCAATTTCTCTCTGGATGACATATGTTCTTCCTGCAGAGGGGAGAGAGCTCGAAATTTCGCATATGGATTATGTTGGTGACTGGTTCTTAGATTATAAAATTGCAGTCGATTCTCTCTGGATGAACAATGAGATAGGAGTGACCGACTCTACAACACTCACTCTAGGGAGCAAGGGAGGAAATACCCAGACAAGTGGCCTGTTTTTACCGATGATGCAGCCTATCGGTTCAGCGGGGTCGCTCGCGATTAATAACACCCTGGATACGATTACTGTGACGACCAGTAATAACCAGACATTTACAATCCCGATGAGCTCACTTGTTTACCAGTCCAATAATAATTACTGGATTCAGCAGCAGTATTACTACCAGATGGGGGGTATCTTCCTCTCGCAGGATATTAACGGGATTACCGGGGTCACAAACGTTGTTTCCCCGCTTATCTCAATATATAATGTCAGTAAAAACGATGGGAGTAACACCAACATTACCAATATAGTGATAGTGCCGGTCCAGTTAAATGGGGGAGGTACTATCTCAGGAGAAGGAAAGGCACGATTGAATTTCCGTCTGCAGGAACAACTGCCTTATATCCCTAATAATCCCAACTCGCAAATTACAATTTCTGTCAAAGTAAAAGATTCCCAGACAGCAATTATGTGGAGAAACCTATTTGGCGACATCGTTAAAAGGGAAAATATCAAAAACTATAATAACCTAATAGTAAACCAGAATATGGCAAATATCACCTTATATGGGCCTAGTTTGAATTTAGAGATGAATCGTGCCGATTTTTACACAAGCCTGAACACAATTGCATCGGTCTGACGGGGGTCCAATGACGATCAGAAACATAGATCCGGAAAAAAAAATTAGGGACAATTCATCCGCTGTTTCTGAAGTAATCGGGGGTATTCTCCTTATTTCTGTTGTGGTGCTTGCAGTCGCGATCATTGCAGCTGGCCTTTTCAGCCAACCACTTCCACAGAAAATTCCAAATGTACGTTTTCTTTCGCAAGTTAATGGCAGTAAAGTTACTATTTACCATGATGGGGGCGAATCCCTTTACAAGGGAGAATTTTACGTAAAAATTGATAATACCCTCTATAAAGACATAGCCCCAGTTGGTACTAACGTCTGGGACGTGGGAAAAACTATTGAATTTAGTACTTCTTCAAGTAACCCAAATGTACAGATATTTTATGTCACAGGATCGGGAGAGGTCCTCCTTGACCAGGAACGGATACAACCAGTTCAAAATTTCGTACCTGACGTTTACGTTCCGCCAATTCCGATCTGTCCTGCATGTAATATTTCAGCAATTGCAGTCAGACTGAAATTGGGGATGCATATACACAGATTGTGATGAGTAATTCGAGTGCGTTTTTAAGGACTGATGGAGGTACCCAAATAGTAAACGGGGGTTACCTATATTTCAAAGTGACCAATACGAGTTCTACATTGAGCACAACACAAGGGGGAGGAGGGAATCCGGATCTTACTCCTTTATACAAAGGAGATATAGTAAAAATAACTCTTAATTCACCAAACTCACAAAATTTCAAAGCATTTGGACTTGGAGACAAATTCTATTTTATAGGGGGGGACTCAGTCGATATTTTAATAAACAATAATCCTATCCCAAATAATCCAGTTGCTCTCCAAAACGCATGGATTACGGGTTACGAGGATCTTGGTTCAACATTAAACATTAATTCCGAAGGCAATAAAAATCCTAGCTACTACACACTTCTTGTGATTAACGGGACAACACATATTAATGACGTAAATAATGCTCAAAATATTTATATTTCAGGTATAAGACCTGTTGGTGTGGGATTATTCGTTGTGGAGGAAAATAGCAATGGAAAGTTGGGCGTAAATTTTGTTGGCTATGCACAACAGATCACCGTGACGAACTTGCCGTGATGAATTAATTCAACATTAAGAGAAAACTACAAATGACTCATAATTTAGAGGAATCCGGAGTGGCCGAAATAATCGGCTCGCTAATGCTGATCGCAATTATCGGCCTCGGTGTTGCGATAGCAGGCGTCTATCTCCTGAATCATTCCGTTCCTGAAAAAATTCCTGAATTCAGGGCAAGTCTTGCAAATACAAGCACCAGCCTTACCCTCCATCATGACGGGGGCGAATCAATGCCCCGCTCAAGTTTTATAATTCTTGTAAATGGTAACCCAACCGATTATGTAAGTTCCAATGCCTCATCCCAGGATTGGTCAATTGACGAGACTCTCACATTTTATTCCTATGACCCTGCAACACCGCTCCCGGATGTGAAGATTGTTTATAACGGCTCTGCCGGGGAGCGGGTGCTGGCAGATTTCAGTTCTAACCTGCCATACGTTGTGCCAACGCATACAGTTTTCCCAACAATACCAACGACAACCCCCACCACTACGGTAACAACTACCGTTACGACTACTATTCCAACTACAAATGTGACAACAACAATACCTACTACGCCAATTTCACCTCATATTATTCAAGCATCAGCGACTTCAGGAGGAATAATTTCTCCATCGGGATTAGTGAGTGTTCCCAATGGAGGAAGTCAGATATTTACTATTGTAGCAAACTCTGGATATCATATTGTTGATGTACAAGTTGATGGCGGATCACTTGGGGCTGTCCCAAGTTACACTTTCACAAACGTGGTTTCTAATCATACAATTATTGCGACATTTGCAGTAAACACCTATAATATTATTGCTACTGCATCTACAGGAGGGTCAATTTCTCCCTCTGGTGTAGATAACTGTTAATCAGGGGGCCAACCAGGCATTTATTATTAATCCTAATTCCGGGTATCATATAAGCGATGTGACAGTGGATGGGAGTTCAGTTGGAGCGGTTACGGGTTATACATTCCTGAATGTGGTAGCAAATCACACGATTACTGCGACTTTTGAAGCAAGCCTGCCCCACACAATTACTGTGTCATGGCATCCACCGGGACAGGGAAATATATCCCCATTGGGACCTTTGAGTGTCCCGTATGGAACAAATCAATCATTCACTATCACAGCGACTAAAAACAAAGGAATTGATTATATCATGGTTGATGGGGTCATTGTTGTAACATCACCCGATTCCCCGTATACTTTTACCTTCATCAATGTAATCGCAGATCATAGTTTGTATGCTCAATTGAACTGAAATGAGATTTTTTTATTAGTGGCCGAGTCCAATGAGAACGACTCTGGAAAATTGATGAAAGTATCTGTGGATTACATTTACCATGAACTAGCAATAGGCTTACCCGAAGTATTTTCCAGGTTTTCTGCAGGACTTCCAGCATTCCTGAAAAAATTTCACGTCCCCTCTCCCTCTTCCACTGACTCCACCAGGTCCGAAAATGTCGAGATCTGAGTGAGCAGGGCCGGGTCAAGTCCTTTCTCGACAGCGAGGAACACACCGGCTACATCGAATAACCGGAGCTTGTTCGTGATAAAATGGATAAACTTTGATATGGTGACCGATGGGGAATAGAGGAGCATCGTTGAAATATCATCAAGGAAGAGGCACTTCTTATCACCCGGCAGGGTTTTGAGACCCTCGGTGATAACAATCCCGATATCGGTGAGATTTCCCGGGTTAGAGATATATCGGCAGTGAAGATCGTCCTGTACTGTCGGGCCACCCGAGTATTTCGTCACCGCGTCGATAACAAACACTTTCGACATGTCAATTCCTGCCGCTTCGTATGTCCGCCGGATAACGATGTTCGGGAGCGTGACAGAGACCAGCATTACGCTATAGCCGTTGCTCGTCAGCTCCCTGATAACCGCGGTATTCGTCTGCTTCAGCCTGCGTGAGTCCGCAAGGAGCAGTACGATCCGGTTCTCGTTCAATGTGTCGGCAGAAAATCCCATGATTGCACTATCGTTTCAGGTATTTCTGGTATGCTTCAGGTATGGTTGTAAAACCCGTGGAGATTGCCATGTTCAGTTCACGCAGGTTTGAGACAATCTGCTCCGTATTCTTGATCTGTATCTGGAGCTGGAGGAGGAGTTCTTCAGGCGTCACATCACCCGCCTGGATCTGCTCCCTGATATCTGCAAGGCGGTCCCCGATCAATTCAACAGGGTTCTTTAACCGCATGGCAGTCTCGGTGATATATGAAAGGAGGGCTTTCTCGGTCTCACGTTGTTTTGTCAGGTCCCTTGCAATCGTGGCAATCCCGACGATATTGCCACGATGGTCCAGGATTGGAGAGAGTGAGAGTGAGATTTCAACACGTTCCATGTCTTTTTTTATCCGGAATGTGTTAAAATGCTCAACATGTTCCCCCTTGACGACCTGGTGGATAATATCGTGAAGGGCCCCCATCTCCTCGTCCGGGACTATTTTGTGAGAAAGCGTGCCTGTCATTTCATCCCTGGAATATCCAAATATACGTTCGGCTCCCAGGTTCCAGGTGGTGATCATGTGGTTCAGGTCCTCGCTGATTACTGCATCGTCAGAAGAAGTCACAATCGCAGCCAGCAGGGCCTGTACCTCCTCACCTTTTTTGATTTCAGTTATATCACGGCTGACACAGCGGTACCCGATAAGGGTTCCGTTTTTAGAATAATAGGGAATGGCACTAGATTCAAGGACCACCATCCTGCCATCCTTCCTACGGGTGTGGGTCTCGATCAGGTGAAGTTCTTTATGCTCCTTAAAATTTTTTGCAAAAATATCCCGTATATGGTTTGCATCCTCGAACGAGACAAATTCAGAGGGCATGTGGCCAATCATTTCTTCCGGGTGATAGCCAAGCAGGGTAAAACTCCGGGGACTCACATACTTAAACCGGCCTTTCGCATCGGTCAGCCAGATCATGTCATGGATCTCTTCAACCAGTGTCCGGTATTTCTCCTTGCTCTCGTGGAGTTCCCGCTCTACCTTTTTCTGTTCGGAGAGGTCAATGAAACTCTCTACAAGAACCGGTCGTTTTCCGAGTTTGATCCGGGCAACGCTCTTTATAACTGGTATACCTGTGCCATCATTTCGTAAGAGCAGTCGTTCAATACTTTCGAATTTCTGCCCGAGATCAGTGATAGGGCATTGGCCTTCTTCATGTTGGACAGACAAGACCGAAGCAGGACTTCCCGTAATATCCTGTTCTTTTGCCCCCATCATGAGGAGGGCTGCCGGGTTTGCCTGCAATACGATATGAGTCTCTGCATCGATTACCAGGACACCGGACGGGAGAGAATGGAGAAGTTTCCGTAGTCGTTCCTCTGATTCCCTGATCGCAATATCTGCCTGCCGCTGCTCGACTGCCTTCCGCATCTTGTGGGTAAGAGCAATAAACTCATTTTTCGGGTCTCCTGCACGTATAAGGTAGAAATCGGCACCATTATTGATCGCTTCCATCGCCACCTGCTCCTGCCCCTTTCCGGTGAAGATGATGAAGGGTGTGAGATCCCCTGATGACCTGAGTGATGTTAAGAATTCAATACCCGTCATCACGGGCATATCATAATCCGAAACAATTACATCATATGTTTTTTTCTTCAATTTTTCCTGCGCTTCTCCCGCTGACTGTGCCGTATCTATCACCATCTCCTTGTTCTTCGTAAGATAGATACGGGTAATTTCCAACAGGGCAGGATCATCATCCACGAGCAAAACAGATATCATAGAAAATCCCTTTTTTGTTTCTGTCTCCACATATACCAGAATTATATATGGCATATTTGTTATCCTTAAATAACTAGTTTATGAATTCCGGAACATTCATGGTTCTAATTGTTACGTTACCCCAATAAAGAGACCTTCTTTCAGAATCACAGTTGCTTGATCATCCGGATTTGAATACTTTAAGTGTAGAAAATGCCTGAACTGACACCGATATAAAAAAATTTGAACGGGGCGTTTCCAATGAAAATCCCCACTGGTAATTTCATTTTGTATGCGTGTGGCCTTTTGGCATCATACCTGTTTTCATTGTCCGGGTGTTAACTTCCCATTCAGATTAGTTTCAACATTTGCCGGAACAATTTCATCATTCGAATTGTTCCTGTGCTTTCAAAATTCCGCAACGAACAGAAAAGTGTAAACTACCGGGATTAGTTATTGTTCAGTTTGTTTCCGGCACATGCTGCAATAATATTCAGCTACTGAGTCCGGGATGTTTTGAAATCCGAAAAGATGATTCAGTTATAACACCGGGATTATTGAATAAACAAACGCCACCGTTGTAAATAATAATCCCTAAAATCGGTTAAAAAAGTGTTAATTATACTGAGGGTTCACTGATGACCAGTTCCTGGTCGATAATGATGTACGAAGGGGACGGGAGCTTGTGACCTCCGTGCCGGAGTGCATCCTTCACCTTTTCCGTGTACTGGGGGGTCGTATACACCGTGAAGATTTTCTGCTTCGATTCTACGCGCGCAGCAGTCCCTACAGGTTTTCCAAAGGAAAGCCTCATCCCTTCTGATACCCTGTCCGCACCTGCTCCGGTTGCCTGCTTGTTTTCGCGGAGCACATGGTGTGGGTATACACGGATTTTAAAGTGGAAGTTCATTCTTCCGACTTCTTTCATCAGGCGCCTGTTTATTGCAATACGGGCTGCTTCAAGTGCTGTATGCCTGATCTGGCAGCTCTCGGTTACAACAAGGTGGGCCTCGAGTGGAAACTCAGATGAAAGATTTCCCATTTCGAACTGGACGATTTTACTTCCCGGCACACCGCCCATATATTTTCGGCGGGTATATGCCTTCTTTGAAATATTCCTATACATCTTTCCCGGTTTTCTTACCATGGCTCAGAACTCCTTCGATCTATTCGTTCTTTATAAAAAGGAGATATTTGCTATTAAATCTTACTGGGTGGACTGCTGTTCATCGATCAGGCCAAGCACATAACGGCGGACCTGGGCAAAGTCCTGGCTCGTCCGGTCGCGAGGTCGTGGAAGATCAATTTTTACGACTTCTTTTACCGTTCCAGGCCTGCTGGTAAGCACGACTATCCGGTCTGCCATAAATACTGCTTCATCCACGCTGTGCGTCACGAAAAGGACTGTTTTTTTGGTTTTCTCCCAGATTTCAAGTAATTGCTTCTGGAGCATGTTCCTGGTCTGGGCGTCAAGTGCACCGAATGGCTCATCCATCAGCAGGACCGCAGGGTCAATTGCAAGTGCCCGTGCCACGGCAACGCGCTGGCGCATACCACCGGAAAGTTCGTAGGGATAGTTCTCTCCAAACCCGGTCAGACCGATAAGGTCGAGATAATGGGATGCCACATCATGACGTTCATCTTCACCGACACCCTTTATCTCGAGACCAAACGCGATATTGTCAATGACCGTGCGCCAGGGAAACAGCGAGTAGTCCTGGAAAATCATCGCCATACGCGATGAAGGGCCGGTGACCATTTCTCCGCCTATCATGACTTTCCCGGTAGTTGCTTTCTCAAGACCGGCAATGATACGGAGCAGCGTTGTCTTACCACACCCTGACGGCCCAAGGACGCAGGTGAATTCTTTCTCCTGTACGTCGAGATTGATGGATACGAGTGCATCTGATCGGACATCACGCTGTTCAAATTCTTTGCTGACATTTTCAACAATGAGTGTCATCGGTCCAGCTCCCTCCACATAAATTTCTTTCTCTCAACGACCTTGAAAAGATAATCAATTCCAAGCCCGATAACCCCGATAACGATAATACCCGCAATGATTACCTGCACCTGCCCCCAGTTGTAGGAAGTAATGATGAGATACCCGATTCCTGAATTGGTACCGGGCATCATCTCGGCAGCAACGACACACATCCATGCGATACCGAACCCGACCCGGAGGCCGGTCCATATCGTGGGTGCTGCACCGGGGAGGACGACGTTGACCAGGACCTGGCGTTCTTTCGCACCGAGCGTGTGAGCGGCTTCTACCCAGGTCTTCTTTATGCTTTTTACACCGTCGAGTGTGTTAAGCAGGATGGGGAAAAATGCACCGATTGCAATGATAAAGACCATTGAAACAAGGCCGATCCTGAACCATGCAAGGGCAAGCGGGACCCAGGCAAGCGGGGGGATTGGCCGGAATACCTGTACCGTGGAATCAAAAAAATCATGGACTTTTTCATTCCGGGCCATTCCTATACCAAGGGGGATTGCGAGCACAGCAGCAACTAAAAACCCTATTAAAACTCTCCCAAGGCTTATCATTGCATTACCGATGAGACTTCCGCTTCCAAGGATATCAGTAAAAGGTTTGGAAAGCACGAGCAGGACCGATTCGATCGAAGGGAGTATGAAAGGGTTATCGATGAGTACCGAGAGCACTTCCCAGCTGATAATGATGATGACAGGAAGTGCAATTTTTAAAAGGAGGGATTTTGAAAGGATCCGATGCCACCATTGTGGTTTATCGGGGGGCATTTGCATGGTGTTATTTCTCCCTGAAGCCAGATGAACCTTCTTTCATGGTGATCCAGTAAAGACCGGATATCGTTACCATCATGTTGTACGCCGAACCATGGCTACACTACGTATCATAGGGAAAATCAGATGCCAGGTATGACAATCGAAAGAGGTGTTTCATGATGCGGGATCCCTCGAAAAAAAGAATGGTATCAGACAAATTTTATTGTGACACCACTGTATTTCAGGGAGTATTGCAGCATTACATCCTGGATTGATCCTTTTGCAGGAGCTGCAATCTTCAATGGTTTGCCGCTTGCTGAGCGCTCTCCTGCATATTTAATGAAACTGTCCCAGTCTGATGGCAGGTGATCCCTTCGTTATGACAAGCCCTGAGCCTTCCGTGTTAATCGGCATGAGTATCTTTATCGGTGAACCTTTGTCAATTGACCCGATTGCCGGAGGGACACCGGCATAGCCCATTCCAATGATATCTGTTGCTTCCATCTGCATGAGTTGCGGACCGGCATCAGCTGAAACCAGTTTCAGTTCGGCTACAGGGACTCCGTTGACGATAAGATCGCAGATTTCAGGCCTTGATGCGGTCAGATCCCTTGGTTTGATCGCAATGCCATAGGTATCGTTAAAGTATTGCCATTCCTTAACCGCGATGATCAGCGACCCGCCGTGCATATCACCTTTGAGGTAGCCGATGCCGGTTTGTTTGGCAACCTTCGGCGGAGTGACGATCTTCTTATCCGCAATCATCTTCGTTGCAGCCCTGTGGGGACCGAAGTCAAACAGGGTGGCATCCATATTTGCGGCACTGGTGTTCTTCAGGCTCCCGGTAATATACCCGAGACTAATTTGGGCATTAACAAAATTTTTCGTTCCGTTTATCCATTGAGGAGTGGGTTCTGTCGTATATTTTACCGAGGGGATCGCACTCTTCATCACGTTTAGTGCCGGGACAGACTGGTCTCCGAACTTGATAGTATCATTACCAATAAGCCATTCAGACAGGTCAACTGCTGCCTTGTCCGGATGATCGGTTATCCACTGGTCAGCAAGGATTGTCTGGGCTGCCATCGCGTTGACAAAGTCGGGATTACTGGCCACCAGGTCATTCCTCGCTGTTAGCACACAGCATGGGTGGTTGTTCCATTCAGGCACCGGTGGGAAATCCTTCGTATAGGTAACAAGTTGTCCGATACCTGATTCAGTGGCAACAGACACGTAGGGTTGCCAGGCGATATAGCCGTCTATCTGGTTTGTTGAGAGCAGGACCGGCATCGGGCCGACACCTCCTGCATACATTACATCAACTTCTGTCGTCCCTGCAGCCGCAGGGGTCGTTACCTGGGGGGTAACAGGGGTAGGGGGGGTTGTTGGCTGTATACATCCTGCTATGAAAAGTACCATTGTAAGAGCGATGCAGACAACAATGATGGAAGCAATCTTCTTCATATGATAAGATGTCAACCTGACAATATTTATAGATTCATTTTAAGGATAAAATAAAGATACAATTGTACCTATAATTGGTATTATGATTTACTATTGGATAGTATGAATATTATAAATGTCCATTTTAAGGTATTTTATTAGTGATATCTCTGGCACAAAACGAATATTATTATAATTAATTATCCTTATTGTATCACCACTATGGTACAGATGGACCCTGTAGACAAGCTCATGCGGGCGGCCCTGTTATCAGATGAAGAGTTTGTCCTCGCTCTTAACGATATTCTCCGAAAGGATTTGAGAATTACGATCCGTGAGTTATCGCTCGAAAGTGGCATAGCCCAGAGTTCCCTCTATAAAATACTGCATGGCAAACGCTCCCCGAACCTTTCTACATTGCGGGCGATAGTCCGGGCATTACGGCGGTATTACCGGCATAGCGAGGAAGAATTTATTGGCCTCATTGCAGCACGTCCGGTACTTGATATCGTGATAGAACGGATCGCTGACGTTGAAGGCCACCGTATAAATATACGTGAATATCCTGTGCATACCATGGAGGACGCAATTGTCGCATCGGTCAGGGCTGAACGGGAAGGTGCAATTGCTATCGTCTGCGCCCCTATCGTGAGCAGTGTCATTGAACAGCTAGTCCACATCCCTGTGGCAACAATAATTCCAAAGGAATCAGTCCAGCGGGCGATAGAGCTTGCCTCAAGAAAAGCGTGGCTTTAATCTCATCCGGCGGCCAATTTATAAACAGGAGTGATTACGGTCGATGCAGGAAGATGTAGTCAGGCGAGGCCGCCTGTCGGGTGAAAGGGTACCGGGGATTAAACAGTTCCTTTCCTCAATGGAGGCGGACCGGAGTATTGCGGAGGCAGATCTGCTCGTGGATATAGCACATCTCCTCATGCTGAAACGGCAGGACGTGATTGATCATGACAACGCCGTTGCCATCATGAAGGTGCTCCTCGGCATGCAGGGTAATGGAGTTCCTGAGGAGGCCTTTTCAGATCATTTCGAGGATATCCATGCGGGTATCGAGTCAGTGCTGATCGGTGCTGCAGGTGAAGAGGCAGGTGGGAGACTCCATATCGGGCGTTCAAGAAATGATGAGGTTGCGGCCTGTATCAGGCTCCACGTAAGGGATGAACTGCTCGGACAGATGAGTTCACTTGTAAAACTCAGGGAAGTCCTTATCAGATGCGCACAACAACACCGTGAGTCGTTTATGCCAGGGTTCACCCACTTCCAGCATGCCCAGCCAACGACTCTTGCCCACCACCTTCTTGCCTACGAACAGGCATTTTCCCGTGATTTTGACCGGTTGAACGAGGCGTACGCACGGGTCAACCAGTCCCCCCTTGGTGCTGCTGCATTTGCATCAACCGGGTACCGGATAGACCGCGATTATACCGCCAGTCTGCTCGGATTTGACGGGATTATCATGAATACAATGGATGCAGTCGCGACGCGGGATTTTGCCCTGGAAGTCCTCTCAGACCTTTCGATTATGATGGCAACCGTGAGCAGGCTTTGTGAAGAGCTGGTCCTTTGGAGCTCTTCGTTCACCGGCTTTGTCAGCCTCGATGACCAGTTCTGTTCTACCAGTTCAATCATGCCACAAAAGAAAAATCCGGACACGGCTGAGATAATGAGGGCTAAGGCAGGATCAGTGGCAGGAGCATATACAGCAGCACTAGTAATCACCAAGGGCCTGCCTATGAGTTATAACCGGGACCTCCAGGAGCTGACACCGCACCTATGGAGAGGGGCCAGGGATGCTACCATGAGCCTGCACCTGCTGCCCGGCATGGTATCAGGTGCCCGGTTCGATACTGCCCGGATGAAAACCGAGGCAGGGAGAGGCATGTCCACAGCCACGGACGTGGCAGACCTCCTGGCCACGGAGTGTGCCATGCCATTCCGGACTGCCCATAGTATCGTAGGCAGGGCAGTGAAAACCGGAAGTCTGGATATAAAAACTCTTGATGCTGCGGCAGTGGCGATAACAGGAAAAACTCTGTCAGAACGGGGCCTTACCGAAAAGCAGGTTATAACCGCATTATCAGTCGAGAGTAGTGTTGCCACGCGGGACCACCCTGGCGGACCTGCACCTTCCGCGACTGCAGAAGCAATTGCCCTTGCAAGAGAGAGACTTAACAGGGACCAGAAAATTACAGATTCAAAAATAAGAGGCGTCCGGCATGCCATTGAAACAATGCTGAAAGAGGCAGGGGGGCTTGTACAATAATGGAAGAACTGAAAACCGGCGACAGGGTTGAGTGCACATACGCCGGCACCCGGTTTAACGGGACATATATTACCCGCAGAGAGGGAAAAGCCGTAGTCAAGCTTGACAGCGGGTATAACATCGGTATAGGAAGCGGGACCTGCAGGTTCATGGAACGACCTGAACAGACCGGGCGACGTGAAATATCAACCACGCAGGATGATTCGCTCCCGTCCCTTTCGATTATTTCAACGGGCGGGACAATTGCAAGCAGGATTGATTATCGTACAGGTGCTGTAACAAGCCAGTTCGATGCCGATGATATTTTAAGGGCAATACCAGGTCTTTCAGGAATTGCCAGGTACCGGACAACACAGTTGTACACGATCCTCTCTGAAAATATGACCCCTGCAATATGGCAGGAACTTGCAGCAGCAGTGTATAAAGAGATTCAGGAGGGGGCCACGGGGGTTATCGTAACACACGGCACGGATACGATGTCCTATAGTTCAGCTGCAGTCAGTTTCATGGTCGATACCCCGGTGCCGGTCATATTTGTCGGCTCCCAGAGATCGGCTGACCGGCCGAGCAGTGATAATACTATGAACGCGTTATGCAGTGCGACTGCCGCAGTCAGCCCCCTCGGGGAAGTGGCAGTTGTAATGCATGCCTCGACCAGTGATGACCGCTGTGCGGTCCACCGGGCAACGAGAGTCAGGAAGATGCATACATCGCGGCGCGATGCGTTCCAGAGTATTGGCATAGCGCCACTGGGTTACGTGGACTATCCTTCCCTGGACATTCACCTGTCACCCGGGGCGGTAAGACGGGGGTCCCTTGAACCGTCCATCAGGCCGGATCTTGATGAGTCCTGCAGGCTCCTGTACTTTTACCCGGGAATGCCACCATCTGCACTCCCCGATGCCGGGGAGGTGCACGGACTCGTCCTCGCGGGCACCGGCCTTGGTCACGTGAGCACAGACTGGATACCAGCCCTCAAAACACTGGCCGAAGAAGGGACTATGACTATGATGACCTCCCAGTGCCTGAACGGGCGGGTCTGTGACCGCGTGTATGACACCGGCCGTGACCTCCTGAAAATCGGGGTAATAGAAGGTGCCGATACACTGCCCGAAGTAGCACTCGTTAAGATGATGTGGGTGCTTGGCAATGAAAAGGACCCGGAGAAACAGCGCCTGCTCCTTTCCTCTTCCTTAAAGGGTGAATGCATGAGGAGGTCGCTCCATGGACTATGAAAAAATCGGGCTCCTTGCAGGGATTGAAATCCACCAGCAGCTCGATACCAGAGAAAAACTCTTCTGCAGGTGTCCGACCCTGCTCCGGAGGACAGAGGAGCATTCGGGGGAATACCACCGGTACCTCCGTGCGACCGAGAGCGAGATGGGGGAGATCGATGACGCTGCCCGGGAAGAGATGAAACGTGAGAGGAAATTCACCTATTACACGTATGATTCGACCTGCCTTGTAGAGAATGACGAGGAGCCCCCGGCACCGCTCAACCAGGAAGCCCTGGTACTCAGCCTTACCATTGCAAAAATGTTCGGCATGACCCCGATCGAACAGATTAATATGATGCGTAAACTTGTTATCGATGGTTCGAACACAAGCGGGTTCCAGCGTACTGCATTGATCGCCGTAAACGGCACCCTTCCAAATGGCGGAAAGATTGAGACTCTCTGTCTCGAGGAGGAAGCGGCACAACGCGTGGAGGGTGAGACCTTCTCACTCGACCGTCTCGGAATTCCTTTGGTGGAGATTACTACCTCCCCCTGCATGCATACACCCGAAGAAGTCAGGGAGATGGCAGGGTATCTCGGCATGGTCCTCCGTTCAACCGGCCAGGTGAAACGCGGGCTCGGGACGATCAGGCAGGATGTCAATATATCCATTACGGGTGGTGCACGGATCGAGGTAAAAGGGGTACAGGAACTTGACCTCGTTGCAGACGTAGTGAAACGCGAGGCATTACGTCAGCAGAACCTGATAATGATCAGGGACCAGCTGGTATCCCGCGGGGCCTTTGTTCAACCTGCTCCTGTTGATGTGACAGGTCTCTTTGCCGGTACCGGGTCCTCAATCCTCAAAAAAGCGAAAATGATCCTTGCAGTCTGCCTTAACGGGTTTTCCGGCCTTGTAGGGTACGAGATCCAGCCCGGGCGGCGGCTCGGTACCGAGATGTCTGATTACGCTAAAAAGTGTGGGGTAGGGGGTATTTTCCATACCGATGAACTTCCTGCATACGGGATTACTACCGAGGAGGTAGAAGCACTCCATAAAGCACTTGGTACAACTGAAAAGGACTGTATAGTCCTTGTTGCAGCAACACCAAAGCAGGCACATTGTGCGGCCATGCAGGTCATCAAGCGGGCCGGGTTTGCACTGGAAGGGGTACCGGAAGAGACGAGGAAGATGCTTCCCGAGGGAAATACAGCCTATATGCGACCATTACCGGGTGCGGCGAGGATGTATCCCGAGACAGATGTACTTCCTGTACTCGTTGATCCCTCCATGTGGGACAGTATTTCCCTGCCTGAACTCCTTACCGTGCGGGCACTCCGTTTCAGCACGGAACTCGGCATTGATGAGGGGCTGGCACGGCAGATCGCCTTCTCCGAACGGCTTCCGTTATTTGAACGGGCAGTTACGGAAAGGATCAACCCGACACTTGCCGCCCGCACAATCCTTGGGACACTCAAGGAGATCCAACGCGACGGGACAGATATCTCAATGATTTCGGATGACCGGTTCATTGAAGTACTGCATGCGGTTGAATCAGGAAACGCAGCAAAAGAAGCAATCCCTGAACTATTACGGATGGTCGCAAACGGATCCGGCACCGATGAAGCAATAAAAAAATGTGCACCGGCCATAAGCCGCGACCAGCTCCATGCGATTATTACAAAAATTGTTGATGAAAGGGCGGCTTTTGTGCAGGAGAAAGGCAATGCGGCTCTTGCGCCGCTCATGGGCGTCGTAATGGCTGAAGTCCGGGGTTCATCGGACGGGAAAATAGTGAGCGAACTCCTGCGTAAGGAGATCGAACGGGTCTGCAAATCCCGGTAGTCCGGTAATTTCCGGTACTTTTTCTTATATTCTTCCCATGATTCAGGGGGATAATGGCGAAACTTTATGAAGAATCCTGCTTTAATCATAAAGGAGTTTCATGGGAAAGACAGGAACAACACAATGGGTACAGGTCAAAGGCGTAAAAGGCCAGATCCGGCTTGTCCCGAAATCAGAAGGTGAAGTAAAGAGACCAGGGCCTAACCAGCGGTTCAGGGCCGGCGCCACGCTTAAAAAGCTCGAGCAGCTCGCCGGAGACCAGGGGGGCCGGCCAGGCGGACGAAGAGGTGGAAGCAGGGGCGGCAGAGGAGGCCGTGGCGGCAGGGGCCGCGAAATGGGGAACCCTGCAGATACCATCGTGCGGAAATCAATGCGCCGCGCTAAAGTATCGATAATGGGCGCAAAGCAGAAATCCGCCAGATAATATCAGAAATACCTTCAGGAATGTTCATGTCCCGGTCATGGCGGGACAAATTCTTCCTGAAACATTTTTTCACGCATTCATACCTATCATCATAACTATCATTAATCAGCGGAGTTTCAATTGAGTATGGATCTTAAAGCTGCAATAAAGAACTACCAGTTTGCAGACCGTGCAAAAAGTGAACTGATTGTCTGCTCTCAACTGGTCACGGCCCTTGGAAGTTTCCCGGAAAATGAACGGGCAGGAGGCCGGAGGATGCTTATCATGAGCATGGAAGCGGTCCGTGCCGAACTGCAGATGGCATTACGTTCAACCGAACAGTCCGGGTTTCGCCGTTCGACTGACCTCTTGTCTGAAGCGATCAGCCTTGTTGAGAGTGGGCAGTACGGGCCTGCTTCTTTGCGGATCAGTGAAGCAGTAACCGGTTCAACGACAGTTGCTCAGGCCTCCTGGCAGGTACTTGACGAACATGGACTCATCTGAATTTCTGGATTTCCTCATCAGCAGGACCTCTGTCAGGGATTATCTCGACGAGGAGCTTACCGAAGATGATATCGTTTTCCTCCTCGACAGTGCCAGCACTGCCCCGAGTGCAGGAAACCTGGAGGCCTGGGATGTAATTGTCGTCACGTGAAACCGACCAGAAGGAGGCACTTGTGGGGGCTTCATATGATCAGCCCCAACTGGAGGCCGCACCGGTCCTCTTCGTTATCTGCGCAAATTACGTGCGTTCAATGTCCCGGTATGGTGAACGTGGTATTTTGTATGCCGTGCAGGACGCGACCATCGCGTGTACCTACATGATGCTGGCCGCCCATTCAAGGCGCCTCCATTCCTGCTGGGTCGGCGCATTCGATGAAGACGGGGTGCGCGATATTCTCGGGCTTCCCCCCCATATCAGGGCCGTAGCAATACTCACCGTGGGAAGAGGAAGACCCCATGGGGCGCTGACAGAACGCATGGCCGTGGGTGAGCATGTGCATTTCGATGCCTGGTAACCGGAAACACCGGGTTCAGCTGGAAATCATATAGTAAAAAAATGGAGATGTAGTAACAATGCCCGATTATAATGTCACACTTGAATCAGCCTGGATTATAAAAGACGTGAAGTCTCTTGATGATGCGATAGGGATTGCAATCAGCGAGGCAGGGAAGCGCCTGAACCCCCAGGCAAAATTTGTAGAAGTGGAGGCAGGAATGCTAGCCTGCCCGTTTTGTGAAGGAGAACTAAACAGTGCGATTGTGGTAGCAGACACCGCACTTGTCGGGCTCCTCCTTGATATGAAAGTATTCCGTGCAGAGTCATCCGAACACGCATCACGGATCGCAAAGTCGACGATTGGAAAAGCACTCCGCGATATCCCGCTGCAGGTAAAGGACGTGCAGGAGATAAACGAGGAGAAAAACAAACAAGTGCTATACGACCAGAAGAAGCCTAAAAAAGAAAAATCCGGAAGAGAGAAGCCATATGTACCGGAAAGAGACGAACCGGGAGATCTATTCGATAGGGTCGCAGGTAAAGAGGAACAATGATCTCGGTGGTCGGGCACACGGCAATTGATCATATCAGCCGTGTCCCCCGGTTCCCGCCAGTGAATGGTTCAATCAATATCCTTGACCGTAAGGTATATTTCGGAGGCGGGGCGGCTAACATCGCAGCAGGGATTGCGAAGCTCGATGAGCCCTGTACCCTTGTGAGCGCAGTGGGGGGCGATTTTCCCGGTAGTGAATATGAGGAATGGATGGAACAACTAGGAATTACCAGGCAATTCTTTACCATCCCCGGTGCCCATACGGCCACGGCATTCATGTTCACCGACGAGGCAGGCGACCAGATCACTTTTTTTGAGTGGGGGGCATCGGCAGCGTTCGAACATGAGGACGCACCCAAACTTCCGTTTGTTCACATGGCAACGGCAGACCCTGGATTTAATGTCAGGGTCTCCGAACGGAGTGAATTTGCAACATTCGATCCCGGACAGGACCTTCATCGCTATACAAAAGAACAACTCGATGCAATCCTTGCCAATATCAATGTATTATTTGCAAACCAGCATGAGATCACAGGAATGGAGAAGATTCTCGGTACATGTAAGCAGGAGATCATCAATCGTGTACCGGTGGTCATCATTACCATGGGTAAAGAGGGAAGTGTCCTTTACGAGAAAGGGGATTCTTCCCTGATACCTGCATACCCGGTAACAATGGCCGATCCGACCGGAGCAGGTGATGCATACCGCGCAGGTTTCCTGACTGCATATTACCGGGGTTATGAAACCCTGACAGCCTGCAAAATAGGTACCATTACCGCATCCTTCGCGGTAGAGAAAATAGGCTGCCAGACAAACCTGCCAGGCTGGGAACAGATGGAAGCCCGTTACGGGAAGTCTTTTGGAAGCCTTTTACAACCAACGAGATCGAATTAATAGTATCATGGGGTTTGCGGCACTCACATCTGGCGGAAAGGATTCGATACTTTCAGTCCAGAAAGCAATTGACCAGGGGATCCATGTCACCCACCTTGTCACAGTCCGGCCGGAAAACCCCGACTCTTTCATGTTTCACAGCTCCAACCTGGATGCTGTACCAGTTATCGCGCGTCTTTCCGGGATAGGATATGCTGAAATCCATACAAAAGGGGAGAAAGAAGACGAATTACAAGACCTTGCCCGTGGCCTCGAAAAACTGGAAATTAATGGGATAACCGTTGGTGCTGTGAATTCAATGTACCAGAATGAACGTGTCCATACCATTGCAGACACCCTTGGGATCGAAGTCTTTGCGCCACTCTGGCAGATGGACCCTGAACAGCTTCTCTGTGAAGTCGCGGAGCGACTGGATGCCATCATCGTGGTGACAGCGGCAGATGGATTATCCGAAGAGTTGCTGGGCAGGCATATCGATAAGGACTTTATAGGGCGACTCAGGCAAATTTCAGCCCGCCATCATATTCACCTGGCCGGAGAAGGTGGCGAATACGAAAGCCTTGCGCTGAATGCCCCATTTTATTCACGACCGCTCAGATATACCAGTACAAGGGTCATACATCATGGGGCTGGTCGGAATGAACTGGTATTAGGGGGTTTCTCCTGATGGCTGTAGCCGGTGACGTGCGCCTTGAACGACTCAGCAGGTACCTCTTTAATGCACCTTCCTGGCCGTTATCGCTCCTGATACTGGTAATCCTGGGGCTCATTATAGATGGTGCAAGTATCAGGATTTACGGAGGTTTCGTATTTTTAGGGACGCTTGGGTTTACTATCCCGGCGATTGTTGCATTTCTCTGCACAAAACCGTACATCAACCTTTTTGGAAAACAGATGACCTGGAACCGGTCAGGGCTACTGGCACTCGCGTGCACGGTTTTCTCGGTAATTATTACCCTGTCAGCCATGATATTTTCAGTCAGCCTGATACCCCTGTTCTTTGGTATATCGCTTGGTTTTATATCCGGGATCAGGCTGATGGTACTGGTCGCAATTTCAGACTACCGGGTAGCCCGTATGCTCATCCCGGCATTATTTCAGGCAGCCACAGCGATAATTCTTGGGACGCTGCTCTTCCCATCCCCGTTCTTCACGCTTGCGGTTGTACTTGTGATCGTCTTTGTCCTGATGTTTATCCTGCTCCTCTGGTTGATAGAACGACCACTTCAGCGTGCCTTTAATATCAGGGTCCTATCGTTCCTGAATGCGTTCATTGCACACCTTACCGATGGCTCAAAGGGGATGGAAGACTTCTTCCGCGAGATCGGTGAGGAAGTCTACGTCCCCCAGGCAAGCCTTTTTTTCAGGAAAAACGGGAATGCCAGCGTAATCTTTACGGTGCCGAATGTTCACCCCGGCCCGATGGGGGATATTGGCGGAGGGAACATCCCCCGGTGCCTTCATGAAGCGTTTGAAGGTATCGTCATGGTCCCCCATGGGTGTGCCACTCACGATTTCAACCTGGTATCAGAGAAAGAGATCCAGAAAATTGTCGCTGCAATGCGGGGCCCGATGAATGACCTTACGTTCCATAAAACCGCAAGCAGGTCAGAACGCATACAGTCAGGGTCTGTTTCACTTCTTGTGCAACGGTTTGGTGATGCGCTCCTTATCGTCAGTACCCGTTCACCACTGAGGACCGAGGACCTGGACTTCAATATCGGGATGACGATAATGGCAGAAGGACACAGTGTAAGCCCGGATATCCTCTTCGTTGATGCCCATAATTGTAGTACTAAAGATATGACTCCGGTACATCCGGCGACTGCGATTGCACGGGAATACATGAACGCCAGTAAAGAGGCTTTCAGGCGTTATTCACAAATGGAATCCTACCCGCTGAGGATTGGTGCAGCCCATAGCGCGGTCCCTTACTCCCGCGAGGAGGGGTTTGGAGACCAGGGCATCCAGGTGCTTGCCGTATCAGCCGGAGGACAGACCACTGCCTACGTCCTATTCGACGGCAACAATATCCAGGAGGGAGTGAGGGAGGTAATCAGGGACCGGTTTTTTGGAGTCGTGGATGAGATAGAGGTGATGACGACGGATTCCCATGTTGTGAATACGATATCGGGAACTAATCCGGTCGGTCTCCGTGTCCCCGTTGAATCGCTGGTCCCCCTTGTTGAGGATGCACTCAACGATGCACTTGCCGATATCGCAGAAGCAGAAGTGGCAGGCAGTACTGTTGAATGTGAAAAAATTGTCATATTCGGATCTCAGCGTATTGCACAACTTGCAAGTGCTGTAAATGCCATGCTCTCATTGATTGGACCTATCAGTATCGCTCTGCTATTGCTCGCGTTCCTCCTTTCACTTATTGCCTATCTCGTTATTACATGAATTATTCATTTTTTAGTCTTTGTCGACATCCTCTCCAGATATCTTGTACACTCCGGTTATTCCAAAATTTATTCACGCTTCCTGCGCTCCAGATCACCGCGTCGGGGGCCCGGATCGGGTATGGTACTATCTCCTGATCTCTGAAATTTTCATTGAGTCCCCCAGTTGAAACCTGTCAATGAATATCGTATTGGGGGTGAGACTGGGAGGGGTTGACCCCCCCTCCGTATTCGTATTTACCTCTTCTATTTTTATGATCCTTCAGGGTTTCAACAAAGCCCGGCTTACATTTTTTTCATTCAGGTATCAGATATCCGTGTTTTCTCATGGCCAGGTTATACTTACCCTATAACGCCGACACATTTTTTATATTCTCTGTATTGCCTGAATTTGGTGTAAAATCCGTGTCTGACGCCATATTTTAGTGCAATGCCGGATTATATCTGGGTAAGGTGAGAATAATGAAACAGCTTATCTCTGATTCGTATACACATGCCGGGACTATGAAGAAGAGTGGAGAAAGTTTCGTTCTCGAACTTCGTGGAGGGACATTTTACCTGATGAAATCTGATTGTATCCTGTTGTCATCGGACCAGTCAGCAGGCATTATCAATGACGCAGGGGAGGAGGAGGGATGTGCATGGCTCTCACCAGTACGGGAGCCGAAGAAGAAAGAGATCATATTCAACCTTCATGGCAGAATTTATGTCGTGAGCTGGCGTGAAGTGCAACGTATTATGAATGGGCATGTCCATCTCGCGAAGGTACAGGAATATTCATTGAAAGAAAGATCTGGAATGCCATCCTCATCCCGGGGAATTCAACAATGATTACATTGGCGATGCTGATTTTAAAAAATAATACCACGAGCATACGAGTCTGATAATAGCACAGTACCGTGAGGATCTATGGATAACCCCGGACACCACCTTCAGCGGATTGATCTCTGTGGCTCAATTCTCTGGCTCCATTATTTTGAGCGTACCCTGTTCTCGTTTGATCTGGACAAGAGAGAATTTCAAATGGAAACCCCACCGTTTGCCAGTGCGGCTGATGATTTTTTTCTCCTGCCTGACGGACGAATACTGGTGGCAATGGAGAGAGGTGATATATGGGTAAAAACCTTGGGAAACTGGGAATTTTTAACAGAGATACCGTTTGCCGGACTGGATCACAGGTACTACCCGGACACCACCACCCCGCGTGAACAGGCAGGGATTCGGCTCGGCCCCCACAAAAGAAAGGACCTGCCGTATGATTATACAGGAAGAAGAAATCATAATTTTGTCACCGTATAACCTGTACCGTTTTTCTCTTGATTCGGGGGTCTGGAACCTAACACCACTTGCTGAATGGCTTTTCGATGCTGTACAGATTTCTATAGCGCCGGGACCAGGGAAAGATCTCTATGTTGGTTTTAACCGTGGCGAACTACCGGGTGGGTTAAAACTGATTAACGGAGATACCGGCCGGATAGTGACCGTTGACGGGCGCCAGCCGGTCACTGGTATTGTACCCGATCCATCCGGTAATGGCTCCATGATTATTTCGGCCGGCTGTTGTCACCGTTCTCTTGATTTCGGGGGATTGCATCGTGTTTCCGGGGAGAGGATGCAATCGTTTTATCTCGAATCGGCGATATTTGACCTCAAACCGTCAGGTGATTCCCTGATTGCTGCGGGTAAAAATTCCATCCTCTGCTATAACGGGGACAGGATCCTGTCAGGTTCTCCCGGTGGGTTTTCAGATATAAAAGGGCTGATGTGTTCGGATACCGGAAAAAGCACATTCCAGGTCTGTTCTGATATCAATACAATGGTATCAGGATCAGGGTATACGCCACTCCTTGCGGTGCGCAGGAATTAACCTGCATAATATATCCGGAATTTCATGCCCGGGTCAGCTACCCGGAATAAATACCAGTATCACCTGGCATAAAAATCAACAGCGATAGAAAATATTTTTCAATCCCGTGAGTACCTGAAGCATAATAGCCTGGAAGGGCGTCCTTTGAAACAATGAACGTAAAAACCGACCGGAAATACCCGGAGAAGTGTGGATTAGATTGAAAAAGGAATCAGGATGACTTTGCAGCCATCTCGATGTCTTCTTCTTTCAGCGTCTTTCTTCCTGCGTGAATCGCAAGCTTGTTTGCCTCTTTGGTGAGGTGTGCAATATATTTTTCAGTCTTCTTTACAAGTGCTGCTGCTGCATCACTGCCGACTCTCTCGGCTCCATTCGCCTTTGCAATTCTTACAACTGCCGCAATAGGTAAATCTGCCATTGTAAATACCTCAAATAGTAAATATAATATTAAGTATATAAATATATCGGTGGTTTGCCTTGTTTTCGGGGGTCAAACGACGATCGGGACGGTTAATAATCATGTTCATCCCGTCACTTCATGACGTAAATACATTATGGTCGTACATATTGCAGGTGTCCGCCGCATTTTATAGATATTATAATTATGCAGGTTATGGACGTAATAAGACTATCAGACTTAAAAATAAGGCAATTAGGTTTAGTTTCACAACCAGAGTAAGCCGGATCTGTGACCTCGAAACGTCCTGCAGGTATGATCTATCGTTTCATGCGCTCATTGAGGTGTATACCGTAATTAAACGGTATACCAATAAGCAGAAAGGATTCCGGGAACGATATCATGGGAGACCAATGTTTTATCGGGACTATAGAAGATGGAGATATCAGGTTAAATACCTGAATAAAGCCTGATAATTTGGTTCCTTCATGATTTGCGTGACCTATATATGGTTACCATCAGTAACTAAAAAGATATGAAAAAAGAAATTCAATATTTTTCAACCAATATTGGGAGAGTTCAAAGGATAATTCCTGCTGGTTGTGGCAATGTCGGAAACAATGAATGAATTATATTGCATGTTGGACAAGCTGATCGAGTCAGACCGGCGGCAACTTGCAGAGTCAGTCAGGAGCATTATTCAAATAAGGAGCGTGGCCGGAGAGCCGGAACAAGGGAGACCATGCGGTGAAGGTCCGGCGGCGGCATTGAAGGCAGCTCTTGATATTGCCGGTGCCATGGGATTTGTTACACATAATCTCGACAATTATGCAGGTTTTGTAGAATACGGCGAAGGAGAAGAGTACATTGCAGTCCTCGGGCACCTTGATACCGTTCCTGAAGGGGATCACTGGACATTCCCACCTTTCAGTGGCAGGGTTCACGAGGGGAGGATATACGGCAGGGGCGCCCTTGATGATAAAGGGCCCATTGTTTCAGCCCTGTACAGTCTTAAGGCTATACGGGATAGTGGTGTATCACTCACCAGACGTATCAGGGTAATTTTTGGAACTGACGAAGAGACAGGTGACCTTGATATCGGGTATTACCTGTTGAAGGAAAAACCACCTGTTTGCGGATTCACTCCTGATTCGGATTTTCCGGTTGTATTTGCAGAGAAGGGTATTCTCCAGGTCGATTTCGTCAGAAAATTTTCATTTGATTGTAAGAATTCGGGTAATGACATCCTCGTATCGTTTAACGGGGGCGAAGCGGTCAATATGGTACCGGGCCGGGCTGCAGCGGAAATCAGGACCCGTAACCCCCTGGAAATCATCAGAAAATGTGAAGAATTCTCCCGTGTTTCAGGGTTTTCGATAGCTGCAGAGCAGAATGGTGACCTCGTAATCATCATGTCGGAAGGGGTCTCATCCCATGCATCCAGGCCTCAACTTGGAAAAAATGCTGTCATGCAGCTCATTGCTTTTCTATCGACTGTGCAGTTTGACCCGGTGGAAGTCGGTTACATGATCAGGTTCCTGCAGAAAAGAATCGCCATGGATACAACTGGTCTCTCATTCGGCCTCGGGTTCGCTGATGCATCATCCGGACATCTCACACTCAATGCCGGTGTTGTACGCTACGCAGGCAGGGACTTTATTCTATCAGTTGATTTTCGCTACCCGGTGAGTGAAACAATGGAAAATGTAATTGAACACGTCAAAGCGACAGTGAAGGACGAGGACATTATTACCGTTATAAAAAAACATCAGCCGCCACTCTATTATCCACCCGAATCAGACCTCATCAGGATACTAGCGGCGGTCTACCGTGACGTAACAGGCAATCCCGGGGACCCCGTTGCAATCGGAGGCGGAACCTATGCCCGAAGGCTCCCAAATATTGTCGCATTCGGCCCATATTTTCCTGGTAAGACCTATAATATTCACGCTTCTGATGAATCGATAGGTTGTGAAGAACTTGTAATGATTGCAAAGATCTATGCACGGGCCATGTATACCCTCGCGAAATAGAGAACCTCACACGACATATACCGGACTATTGTAATTCCTGTCCAGGACTCCATGGGGGAGATGCAATTCACCGATCCGGGACTCCGGACTAAAAAACCTATTTGTAACCATTAAGCCAATACTGATCCATGTCACCTGGCCGGACAAATGCTCAAAGGTTTTTATTTTATGCAAAAATCCACTTCATTCTTCTTCTCCTCCTGATTTCTCTCTGTATCCCTGTTACCGGGTTGATGAATGTCAGCGCCGGTAACGCAAAGGAGATCCCTGCGATAAGAAATGCAACAGAGTATGAAACCCAGGGAAAGGCCCTGGTGGCAGGTCGGGACTGGAGTGGTGTTATCGCGAGTACCCGAGAGGGGCTTATATACTATCCATATAACCCTGAATTGCTCTGTCTCCAGGGGTATGCCATGAGAAAGACGGGACATTACCAGGAAGCTGCAGATTTAATCAGCCTGGCAATCCCGAATGATACCCGGCCGGTAAGGTATGCGAACCGTGGTTATGCCCTTTTAGCAATGGGGAAAAACCAGGAAGCCATAAACGATGCTGACTCAGCCCTGGCAGGGGACTCTTCCTATGCGACGGCCTATGCCCTGAAGGCATTTGCACTCCGGAATACAGGGAATCTCTCTGCAGCAGAGGAAACAATTGATAAAGCCCTTCATATTGATCCTGGTAACGCACACTACCTGCACGTAAAAGGTGGAATCCTTGCTGACATGGGGAACTGCACCGGGGCCACAACTGCCTACCGGCATTCTGTCCAAAGTAACCCTGATTATGACCTTCCCTGGCCGGGATTGTCAAATGCAACAGTCGACCTCGAAAAGACGGAGACAAGGTGTGATGCACCGGGTAAGCTGGCGCCACCGGCGACGGCCGGGTTCTCTTTAATGATGCTCTTTTTTGGGGTAATTATCGCAGCCGTCATAATGGCGCGACGGGCAAGTAAACCATAATTTTAATCCGGATTATTTTTTCCCGGGTTGTACATTGTTATTAAATTTCTCTATTGGAGATGTAACCGGGATTTTTTGTTCCTTGTGCGACAATTGAAATATTATCGCCGTTTTTAGGTATTCCCATCATCCGGTAATCTTAAGACTGGAAGACGTTTCTTTTATACTGTATCTCAATCTTTTTTACCCTGTCCACCTCACGATAGGTATACATGAATGTGACATTCCTGGGTACCAATGGCTGGTACGATACCGTTACAGGCAATACCTGTTCGGTGCTCGTCCAGTCAGATAAATACGATATTATTTTTGATGCCGGTAACGGCTTCGCAAAGGCAGATCGTTATATATCCCAGGAAAAACCGGTTTACCTGTTTATCAGCCATTTCCACCTGGACCATATCACGGGCCTACATACGCTTGTCAAATTTAATTTTGGGAAAGGACTGAATATCTGCGGGCAACCAGGAACGCGGGAGATCCTCAGCTCGCTGGTCAGGGAACCGTTCACGGTACCATTCGAAAAACTCCCATTCAGGGTTAATTTCCTTGAATTCACAGAAGGCAGGCATTTCATCCCTTTTCCCGTCGAATGCCGGTTGCTCCTTCATCCCGTGCCCTGTTTCGGATACCGGCTGGTAATTGATAACACGACTGTCGTGTATTGTACAGACACGGGATTTTGTGATAATGCAATACTTCTTGCACAGGATGCGGACTTACTTATTACCGAATGCGGGTTATTACCCGGAGAGCAAAGCCCGGAATGGCCACACCTTAACCCTGAAACTGCGATCAGGATAGCGAAGGAAGCACATGCCAAAAGGCTTGCTCTGATACATTTCGGCGCTGAAGTATACAGGACTCCCGATGACAGGATCAGGGTGAAGAAACAATTTGAACCTTCCTTTCCCGGCCTGATTGTTGCAACCGACGACCTCACTATTGAATGTTAGAGAAAAGACCTGGGTCTTCCTCCGAATGATAGTGGCAGGCCAGAATAGGTTATGATTTGTTGAGCCGCAAAGAAAATTCCGGAACAGATCTATGAAAAAAATACCGGTTCGTGGGCTCTGAAAAACTCAGTGCCCGTTACAGAACTGAAAACCAATTATTCCTCTAAAGCAACCTCTTTGTCAAAATGTTCATGTAACCATGATGTCGAAAAGAGCTGCACTGATGGAACTCCGTTCCGGATACCGGAACAAGAACCACGCCGCTCCCGAAGGACGCCCCGTCAGCGGATTAAAAATTTTGCCGGAAATTTATTTTTGAACTAAGACAATGTTAAAATTAGTGTGATACAATCCGGAAACCCATGTTAACGTCATTTCACCCTATTAACCACGCGTTTTTTTTACCGTGCAAAACAGGGAGACCTTAAAAATGGTTAAAGGGGATTGGAACGAGTTAATTAATCATCCTTTGCATATACCTTGTGCGCTTCATTATCAACACTATATCGGTGCGGATGTTCCAGCAGGTCAAGGGCGTTGATTTTTAAGTCTATTAACTCCTGATAATTAAAGGATTCATATTTTTTCTCGCCTTTCTGGTGATAGAAAACCACGATACCATTTTCCATTTTTTTGCTGCTCTCAATATCGTACATAGTTCCCGTGATGCATGCAGGATACATCAAGGTATCTGCAATACAATGGCCCTGTAATTTTTTATAAGCACGATATTATTTTGCACATTAGCACCCTCACCAGGTCACCTTCCACAATTCGTCTCATTACTGCATCAGGAACTTGGGGGAATTATCTCCCGCATAATTTGATAAACCCTGGTGCTGACATTCCCTGCAATATGGGATGTACCAATGAGCAAACGCCGGTTTAAATCAAATGACCAGGAGAGAAGACGGTGGCAGAACCCGGAAGAGATTCTTTCTGGTGCCGGGTTAAGACCCGGGATGACATTCATCGATATAGGATGCGGGGAAGGCTTTTTTTCTATCCCTGCGGCACATATCGTAGGCAACGGCGGAAAAGTGTACGCCTTTGATATCAATGATGAGGCTATCGGTCAACTGGCGATCCAGGCGCAGGAGGAATGCCTTGACCAGCTTATTCCAAAGACTGGCACAGGAGAAGACACAATAATATGCGAAGGTTGTGCAGACATGGTTTTTTTCGGAATCAATCTCCATGATTTCGAAGACCCAAAAAAAGTTCTCTCCAACGCCAGAATAATGCTTCGACCAGAAGGAGTCCTGGTTGACCTAGACTGGGCAGACATGCCTATGGAATTTGGTCCACCTCTTGAAAAACGATTTTCAAAAGAGAAAGCAATGGACCTCATGAAATCCGCAGGTTTTCGAATAATTTCGTCAGGCGAAGCCGGTCCATACCATTACCTTGTCATTGCAAAATTATGATAGCCCATGAAGAACTGGTCGATCAGCCAACAATATGGATGTTCCCTGCCCCGGAGTAGCATCCGGCCAGACCCTTTGCAGAATAGAACCTACACAAACCCGATCGGAACTATCGACAACCTTAAGTGTTAACACTGTTACCATGTATGTATGCCAGAAATTCATCTGCCCCCATCATCAAAGACAGTATTATCCCTCCTTGAGAAAGGAGATCCGATGACCCATAAGGATATCGTGAAGATGACAAACATCTCTCCAAGGACGGTCAGGTACGCTATCAGGAAATTAAAAGAGGCTCATCTTATTATTGAAAAATTCAACTTCAGGGATGCCCGCCAGACAATATACCAGGGAAAAGCAGTACCGGGTGCTGCTCTATAAATACCAACCGGCGTACCTTCCGGAATAGAAGCTACACCGCTTATCGCGGAAACTGAGTGTTGAACCATATCACCTTAAATCAAAAAACAATCCCCGGATATACCTCATAACTGGCAACCGGGGATTTTCTCCCTTGCTATATGATGTAAGGCAACTTTTTACCTGGTTACGGGTCTGTTCCATGGAGTGGATGCTCGCATCTTTCTGCTCCAGACGGCGTCTTAAGTCCTCAATTTTTGTCTTGTTCAGGGTTATCCCGAACTCAATAAACAGGGATTTCTCAGTGTCTTCGAGAACTTTGGTGGATATTCCCGATAGTCGGGTTCTGAATGTTTTTTCTGCGCCTCCTGTTCCATTTCAGCCAGGTTGTTCCGCCGGTTATTCATTTGCCAGATGTCATTATCAAGAGTATCACGTTGAGCAATTAAATGACGAATAGCATTACGCTGCCATTCCTTCACCCTTACCCCGGGGCCCGACCTCTCTTTGCCATGACAGGTGAAAAACTGGATTAAGCCGAACCTGCTCCTGTGAATGTCCAACAATATATGACGGATTCTCAACGTGATGATGATAATGATAAGTCCCGTCAGCAGAATTAAGTAATAAAAACCTGTGAGGTCCCCCTGAAGTATCATCGAATGTCTGAATTGACTGGATTTGGTCAAAAATCTTCTGGTGTCCCCTGAATTCATCAAACATCTGCCAGGCATCACGGATAACCTGGGAGAATATCACTTTTTTCTCACCGGGAATGTTTCGCGGCAGTCAGGAGAGTAAAAAAAGGGAAAGGGGGACAGGATATCAATTCTTCAACATTCCTTTTTTTATTTCTCCGATATATTCGAAGTCAACAAATCCATTATAGGGGTCGGTCTTCAATAGCCGGACGCGGACTTTCTGGCCTACAAACAGTCCACGTTCGCCACGGACAATACGGCCTTCAGCTGGGGGTTTAATCAGCCGGACATAGGTCCCCCGTTCTTTTGCACCGGTGATTAACCCTTCGAAGGACTCCCCGATTCGGTCCCGCAGCAGTACTGCAGCTGCTGCTTTCCGCATAAATCGTTCAACTTTCTTGGAAGCCTTCTCACGGTCAGTCAGCCAGGCAGACAGTCGGACAAGTTCTTCAGGAGCGTAGGGGGTATCTGACCGGTTGATTACACTCTTTACAAGGCGCTGGTTCACCAGGTCAACATACCGGCGATTCGGGGCGGTCCCATGTGTATAATCGGTCACTGCAAGTGCAAAATGCCCATAGGGCGGATCACCGGGTTCCAGTGTCACGTATTCACCGGGACCAAGAAGTTTTATTACCGCCAGGGAAAGGTCAGGGAACCGTTCAGGGTCTGCCTGCCTGCGCCTGTCGAGAAACAGGGACAGGGCTTTTGAATCCGGAACATCCGGAAGAGTTTCGTGGTGCAGTGCAGCCAGTTGAACGATACCCCCCCAGTTCTTTGGGGTGCGTACGATTCTCTGAATCATGGGAATACCCGCTTTTCCGAGGAACGATACCATGGTTCCATTCGCAGCGACCATGAACTCCTCTATAATGTTCCGGGCTATATTCTGTTTCTGAATAACGAGGTCCTTCACCGAAACCCCCTCCAGGACTGCATGAGTTTCAAGAGTGTCAAGATCGAGTGCCCCGTTTTCGATCCTGCGTTTTTTCAGGCGCTGCATACCTTCTACCTGCATCATGAGCTGCTCTTTTAATCCCGGGATATCCAGAACCGGTTGAGGGATCGGCCCCTCCTCCTCAAACCATTCCCCTATCTCTTCATAAACGAGTTTTGCTTTGTTATGTACAAGCGCCCGGTGAACGTCACCTGGCCGGGTATTTCCATCAGGAAGTACTGAATATTCAATCACAACCGCCATCCGGTCCTGCCCGGGCAATAGAGACGAGATACCACGTGATAATTTGTCAGGGAATAAAGGGAAGGTCTCGATCCCCGTGTAAACTGAAGTCCCGTTATGTACACCGTACTGGTCAGCCAGGGAATGTTTTGGAACATACAGGTCGACATCGGCGATCGCGATCCTGACATGTATCACTCCGTCGGGCCCTCTTTCACAATATTCCAGCTGGTCAAGGTCCATTGAGTCCCAGTTATCAATGGATGACCAGAGGAGGTCCCGCATGTCCCGCTCATTCTCGTCTCCTTCGGGAAAGATACGGACCTGCAGGGCATTAACTTCAAAAAGTACCGGCTCAGGGAACCGGAAATTGAATCCATACTTATCCATTGCACTCCGGGCGATGGCTTGCATATCAATAAAATGTCTATGCATGGTCTTTTGGGGAGATTTGTTTCAGAACCTATATACTTCTTTACCAGAAGGGACCCCGGGATTTTTTTCTGCCTGTTACCTGGTTAAAAATGCTACCAGAGAGTAAGGGATGAGCCATTCGCGAAATTCTGCCTTTGAATGAGTATCTGGTAGAAAGCCTGATAATCAGGCGATAACTCCGCAACAGTTATTCACCGACGCGGGATATCCCCTGCTGTGTCTTAATCTAAGGTTTTCTATTGGATGACAACCAACAAAATATTAACATACGAGAACAGTAGTTCAAACTCAGAACGAGGATTATGAAAAAAAATAAAGCTGTCGAATATAAAGATCAGGGAAATAGTTACTTTAAAGGAGGTGATTATGAAACTGCGCTTCAATATTATGGTAAAGCTATCGAAATAGACCCGGAATACCGTGACGCCTGGAATAATATTTATGTAACTCTGTTAAAACTGGACAGGACTGATGATGCAAAGAAATGCAAGGAAATTCTAGACAGACTCGAGTATAAACCTGAAATCCCGCTGAAAAATGTTGCAGACAGGCCTTATAAGCGACTGAAGCAGGTGCTTGCGGTCATAATTGTTGTTTTACTTGGCTTGTCCATAATTATGGCTGCATTATCGGTACTGGGTTGGGTCAGTTACCGTGAGATAATCCCGGTTGCGCCAGAGCAGTATGTCAGTGATATAATGAATACCACCATATCGGGATTTATAAATCTTGTAAGCCCGTCATAAACAGAAGCGGGTTTTTCCCGTCAACCAGGTGCAGTCACTTCAACTGCGTTAAAAGATGAAATTCTCATAATTCCCAGGAATATTAAAATTCTACCGCTATAGTTCACGGGGTTAACAATATTTCCCGGGCAACCGGAAGATCTTAAAAAATGCTGACTTGTTAACAATTCAGGTTATTCCCAGGTCATGATTTCGGGTTCATCATTTCTTCAAGCATATCCGCCACCATCTGAAGGGTGGAGACCTCGAGAAAAATCAGGATATTTGCAGCGATCTTATGCTCCTCGGAACCCAGGTTGATCCTGAATAATACCACATCATTAACCTCAATCGTCATGCCTGCGATCAGGGATTCAATCACTGCATGGGTCATATCAACGACAAGGGCCGGTGGGGAAGGGAGCATCATGATGCCAAGGAGGTCTGAGGTGGCACTCAGAAAAGATGAGATCATGATGTTGCCCACCTCGAGAATGGCACTCTGGTCCATTTCTCCGGGTAACATGGCGGGATCCCCTGATCCTAGCAGAATATTTGCAGTCCGCATAGCTGAATCCTGTGGGAAATGCAGGACCAGGAAGCCCCCATGGGGTATCTCACCCTGAAGTTCGAATACAACAAGCGTGGTTATTTCATCGGGGAGGAACTGTCCCATATGTGCAATATCAACAATATCTATCTCCGGCACATTCATGCTGACATGACAATTAAGCATCTGTGAAAGCGTTGTTGCCGAATGTGCAGCTCCAATGTTCGCGAGTTCCTGCAGGGCATCTAACTGGACGGGGGTAAATTCCATTATTCACCTGGGTATATGACCTAACTATTACAATAGATCGACCTCGTCTGATTTTATATCTTCCTTGAAATAATCGTGTCTTCATCAAAATATTACGGGACCGACGCACCCGGGAGTGTGATGTTCGGAAATTTGCTTTGTTGAAGACATGCCTGAACGTAATTGTACACAACCTGGCTATGACAACATCCTTGGAAATCTTCTTCTATTGGTGGCCGGTTCGACATTTAAATGGGAATTTTTCTTAAAGCCAATTTTAAATGAAGGTTGTCCAAAATTTATTCACGCTCCTGCGGCACCGCCCCGGCCGCTCTGGCGACCCGGGTCGTAATAGGGAATGTCCTTTGAATTTCAGAAATATTCAGGAATGCAGCATCTAATCGCTGCCCAAGGATATCTTATCTGGGGTTGGACACGGAGGGAGAGACACCATCTCCTGTCCTGGTATTCCCAGTTTTTTAATTATGTATGGTTTCACCCAAAACGTTCCATGAGCTGTCTGCTCATCGATGAGCATGAAAAAGGTGGCAGTTCAGACTGTTTTGCCTGAGTCTTTCATATCAGCGGGGAAATTCCTTTTTTGCCAGATAACCGGTTAAGGTTCACTCATTCGGACAGGATTCGCATACGTATACTGAGAGTCACGAAAAAAGGCCCTACTGAAAAATGAGCAGGTAAAATATTTACGGGATTTTTCAGAGAAGAGATCTGATATCTGATTATGCACCATTCAGATACCAAAACAGTCTCTCCGTTCCCGGATAGACCTCCATTTCATCAATCAGGACGGGTTTGAATATTTCGGCCTAACTTAAAGTGCAGACTGTTCCGTATTAACTCTGTTTTCATCATTATCCGCCCACCGGTACATCCAGATCCCAATAAGAAAAATAAGTGGTAAACCGAGAGGGATGGCTATCCCTGATGAATTATGGAAAAGCGGGCCATAATGCACAATAATTGAAAACAGGAAAAATAATCCTGAAATTATCATTAAAATCCCACTCCTTCTGATAATCCGATTAAATTCTGTCTTATCAACAAATAGTAAGACACTATTCACTACCAGGAATAAAAAACCAAGAAACCATAATATAACAACCGGGATCATCGCACCCTTGAAAAAACCATTCATGACATTGTTTACATCATTGCTGATAAAAACCACAAAGGAGCCAAAAAATACCTCCTGGTACCTGAAAAAAGGTGCCTGGAAACCACTTCCATAAAAATCACCGATAGTAAAGAAGTAAACCGGGACCAACAGGATAAAAAGAGATATAATCCTTATTTTGGTAGTAATACCGATTTTACTGATGTGGTCCAAAATTAAAGACATAATAAAAATTTATCTCCCATCCAATAAAGATTCGTTTAATAAAAATTCATACGAAGAATTGCTAAGAAATCACTGGGAATTCCGGAGTGAATCGGCCTGGCTCACCCCACACAATTAACATATCCTGGAGATATCTTTTCCATAGACCTCATTTTTCGTTAACCGGAATGGGAATACATGTTTGATTGCCAGCATCATATCGTGGCCGGGGCCACCAAATTCCGGATATTCATGGCATTAACAAGATTAGGCGGTCATTGATACTAGGAGTCTTGTTTTGTACCGCAATGCCTCAATATGTTGAAATATTGTACAACCCATATCATATCAGGACTCATATACAATGCCGGACCCGGATAAAAAAAATCTTGACAGGCTGAAAGAAAAGACAGCAAGGCTCTCTATTATCTCTAATACCGGGCTGGTGATATTAAAATTTGTTGTGGGTCTGGCCATCGGCTCCGTGAGTATCATCTCTGAAGCAATACATTCCATGATGGACCTGGTGGCCGCGGTGATCGCATTTTTTGCGGTCAGGAAATCCGCCGAGCCCCCGATCCAGAACATACGTTTGGTCATGGGAAATTCGAAGATATTTCAGGCCTCGTCGAAGCGCTGCTTATTTTTATCGCTGCGGTCCTGATTATTTACGAATCAGTTAACAAACTGCTCGGGGAGGAGCCTGAACAATTCACCCCCACAATGCTCATGGCAGGTATTGCCGTCATGGGTTTTTCAGCACTGGTGAACTGGTACGTGTCTTCACGGCTGATGAAGGTGGCAAAACAAACAGACTCAATCGCCCTTGAAAGCGATGCCTGGCACCTCCGGACTGATGTATATACCTCTCTTGGCGTTTTTTTCGGGCTTATCCTGATACGACTGACGGGGATTACCATCTTTGATCCAATCGTTGCTATCTGTGTTGCCGTTGTAATTATGAAAGCCGCCTACGACCTGACAAAGCGGTCACTTTCAGACCTGATGGACCAGAGCCTCCCCAAAGCGGATGAAATGCGGATCAAGGAAATAATCTGCGAACATGCAATGGATTATGCAGGGTTCCATGAATTAAAAACCCGGCGGGCGGGACCGGAAATATTCATTGACTTTCATCTGGTGATGCCAAAAGATCTCTCAGTGGAGCTGGCCCACGATTTCGAGGACCATCTTGAAGCTGATCTCAGACTGGAATACCCGAGATCCACTGTTACCATTCATGTAGAGCCCTGTAACGAGGGTTGTGTAAGATGCGGCTCATTCTGTACATATTATGAGAAAAATACGTCAGATGATAAAAATTAATACCTGCCTGGATATCAGACTAGTCTTCTTATCCCGGGTGTAATCTATGCAATATGGAACACGTGAAGAAGCGGCATATGTTGAGAGATATGGAGCTTGTGAATACCTGAATTGGTACGTGGGTACTGATGGAGAATTGCGATATAAGTGTTTAGTTGATTGTTATTGCAGTGGACACCCGAAGATTTGTGTGGATATCTGGAGGACCATGAGTGAAGATTACGACGATAATGACTTCGATTTTGATTATGGATGAAATCATCCGAATGTAACCCCATTCTTTTTTCAGTCAGACCGGGAAATTTGTTGTCCCGTAACAGTCCGGTAGCAGGAATATTAGGAACAGGACCTTATAGTATTTGAATGGATAAACCGGATCAATTCCAAAAGGGATATTCAGGCCTGAAGGACTGACTCACAGGACAATTTCATGCACTGCCCGAAAAATTAGAGAGATATATAAAATACTAGTCAAACGATATGAGAATTATCCTATAGGATAGAAAGGACCTGGTGTAAAATGGAACATACCACCATGGTACGAAACTGGTATCCTCATTATCAGGAAGTGTTTGCAGTGAATCATACCGTACAAAGGGGTTGAAGAGTATTCCAGTTCTGAAAACGTCGGTTTCTAGATTATTGACCATATTGATAACATTTATCCTTATAGCCGTTGTTGTGCTGCCGGTAAGTGCAGCCTATGTTGCCGGGTTTAGCGGCACACCTACTTCAGGTCCTGCCCCCCTTACAGTTCAGTTCACCGATTTGTCATCCGGTGCTCCAACATCATGGTACTGGGACTTTGGAGATAGGGCAACGGAAACAATACAAAACCCTTCTCACACCTATACGATTCCGGGAGCTTATTCGGTCAGGTTAACCATAACAGGCGGGGGGTTCAGTGATAGCAACGTTCAGATCGGGTATATTTCAGTTGATGTTCCAACGCCAGCACCAACCGGAACCACGCCGGCATTAACCGACACCACGCCACCGCCAATAAAAGCAGCGTTTAACGGATCTCCCACAACTGGCACAGCACCCCTTACCGTTACGTTTACCGAATCTTCTACCGGATCACCAACATCATGGTACTGGGACTTTGGGGATGGCAGTCAGAGTAAACTGGAGGACCCTCCAGAACACAAGTACCCTGTTCCCGGTACTTATACTGTCTCATTAACGGTAACCGGGGCTGGGGGCTCCAATATCAGGACACTCACGGATTATATTACGGTGACAGAACTGTCGACCACGGTTATGACCCGGACAACTGCACCGGTACAAACGCCCACCACATATCCCTTGATTTCCCAACCGCCCACGCTAGTAGTAACTCCTGCAACACACAATGATCAGATCGGTGCGTCATTTCTCTATGCCATAGTAATTGTGGTCATTGTCATCATCCTGGAGATAACAGTAATATTAATTTATCACAGGAAAAGGGACAAGGACTGACGTGAATAAATTTATTTTTTTCTGGTTGTAGGTATGGAAAACATACCCTTTTTTTCAGACTATTGAATTCCCGACGGTTCATCCGTTCATTACATATCAGATGTAGAAACAGTCCAGCGGATAACCTTGCCAATGATAGAATGAGTTCATTACCAAGAGAACAGAACGATCTAATAACCTATTTCGGCTGGTATGAAAAACTCCACGAACCACCTGAAAGAAGACCTTTTTCATACTCATCTATGAGCCAACGGCTCATAGCACGCTCTGTAGAATTCCTCTCAAATCTATCTTATAGATTGGGAATTCCAAAATTTTGTCACACTCCCGGGGCTCATGGCCCGCCGCTTTGGCGATCCCGGTTGGGATAGAGACTACCAAAAAATACTCTGAATTTAATGAACCTTCGGGAAACCCTGCCCGAAGAATATCTTAATGGGGGTGGGCAGGGAGGGGGTGAAACCCCATCCTGTCTTCGTATTTCCCTCTTATTTTTTATGACACCGAAGGGTTTCAACAAAGCCCCTATTTCCAATAATTCATAGAAAAAAGTTATAGATACACTTTTGAAGCAAGCCTGTGGCGAGATTCGAACTCGCGACTTCCTCCTTACCAAGGAGGCACACTACCGGGCTGTGTCACACAGGCACAGGGAAGAACGCCATAATGTGCAGGCAGGCATAAGGCTTGGAATTATATGCTGCTTGGCAACGACGGCATGCTGCTGTGTCCTATAAACTACGTAGTATTATGTTTAAAAGATTGCGGAACACGAATCTCAGGACTGCCGATTGCTGCCCGGATTGGAGGAATATGCGAAGCTGAAATTTCATCCCGCATATTCTGATAACACTCCTGCCGGAAGATAATAACTTGCAAACCGATGACCGCCAGGCAGTTCAGGAGATTTGGAGGAGGGCTTCAATACTCCTGATTACCCCTTCAAATGTGGCCACTTCGAGGACAGCTGTTGCACGGCTCCGTTGAATCGCCTCCATCACTGCCTCAAAATCAATATCGCCTTCCCCGATGGGGCTATGTGAGTCGGTCATCCCATAATTGTCATGAATATGCACATGGTCAATCGTTGTTTCGAGGAATGCCGGCAGGCAGTTGTTCAGGTTCGCATGACCTACATCGAGCGCAAACCCGGTGTCCCCGAGAAGGTCAAGTTCATCGGGCGTCCTTAAAAAGAAATAATCCATGCACCCCATATTTTCAAAATAAAAATTCAATGAAAGGTCATCCGCAGCATTGGAGAGTTCCCGGTTTGATTTATTAAATTGTCGCAGGGCAGCACCACGTTCGTGTTCCCAGGCATAATACCCTGGGTGCACGACAACATCAGCGCCTTTTTCGGCAGCAACAGAGAAACAGTCCAGTGTCACTTCGATACTGGCACGCCGGATAGTCTCAAAAATGCTGGCAATATTAATCCCGTGATATGGGGCGTGGATTGAATAGCGCAATGAGTAACTCTCCAGAACCGAGGTGTCACCCAGAAAATGATACCCTTCATCCATCACCTCAACCATGCGGGTGATTCCTGATAACTTCTCAAGCGCACTATCAAGCGGCTCTCCATGAAGACAGTAGGTTGAGACGCCCAGCATAGTGAGCGGTGGAGCAGGTGGCTATAAATAGGTATGGAAATTTACTGTATGCCTTTGAAATAGATAGATCGAACGGAATTTCTGGGCCGTTTACATAAAATTACACGGGAATTTCCTAAACAGTAATGGCGGATAACCTGTGACATTGCAGATCCGGGGTATAACTATAAGGGGTATTTGCAAACAGAACACGAAATTCCGATATGATCCTGACATAACTAAAATATGGCGGGCAGATAGTGCTGTTAAAATTGAGGGATTCAGGAGGTTTGCCCGCTGGAAATGCGAGTGATTATTGTAGCGATCCACCGGGTAGCAGCTAACTGAATATACCGTTCATCGTATTTAGCGTTGAATTACAATCAGCACTCTTATGTGATTAGCGCTGAAATAATTGTTGAATTATGGCGGTTGGAAAGGAAATAACTGAAAAACTCCATCAGGTGGTAGACCGCGACCTCACCTTTATGCATATCTGCGGGACTCATGAGGCCGCCATTGCCCGGACAGGGCTCCGAAGTGTACTCCCGAAAAGGCTGAAAATCGTGATGGGGCCCGGGTGTCCGGTCTGTATTACACCCCAGGGTGAGATTGATGCTGCACTCGACCTTGTGGAAAAAGGATGTATAATCGCTACCTATGGCGACCTGCTCAGGGTCCCGGGTTCAAAGGGGTCTCTTGAATCATGCGGCGGGGATGTAAGGATAGTGCAGGGAGTCCATAAAGCCGTAGAAATTGCAGAAAAGACAGAGAAAGAAGTGGTATTCATATCAGTCGGGTTTGAGACAACGGCACCTACCGTTGCCGCGGCGCTGCTCACCAACCCTCCTGCTAATTTCTCTATTCTCTCCTGCCACCGCCTTGTACCTCCGGCCATGAAGTGGCTCCTTGAACAGGGCGAGGCAGCACTTCACGGCTTTATTCTTCCCGGGCACGTATGTACGGTAATGGGGTACCATGAATACGAACAGTTCCCTGTCCCCCAGGTGGTGGCCGGTTTTGAGGCAGAGGATATTCTGCTCGGTCTCCTGATGCTTGTTGAACAGGTAAAAGAGGGTACACACCGTGTAGATAATGCCTACCCGAGAGCGGTAACCTGTGAAGGGAACAAAAAAGCACAAGACCTGATGTACCGTGTATTTGAACCGTCAGATGTTGAATGGCGTGGGTTTCCGATAATACCGCAATCAGGTCTCCGGTTACGACCCGGGTATGCACAATTTGACGCCCAGAAAAAATTTAATCTCGAATTCAAACACATCTCCAAGCATACGGCCTGTATATGCGACAGAGTACTCAGGGGTATTGCAGAACCAGCGGATTGTAAATTATTCGGGAAAGTATGCAACCCAAGGACACCGGTTGGTCCCTGCATGGTCAGTCATGAAGGTGCCTGTAAGATCTGGCATATTTACCAGGTCAGGCATTCATAATACCAGTTTTTCACAGATTAAGACTGCTTACAAGGCAGGCCAGTTTTTTTTCTGTCCCCTTTTTGCAATAACAATGAGCCGGAACTGGAATAATTTATTACCTGATACTCCCCGGATGAATCCCGATATACCAGTACCAGACGAATTATAAGCTCTTATTTCCCCTTTTCGGTCCTGAAGAAGGTTCGATATACTTAAAAACATTGAGCCACAATGGTAGTGTGTCCATAGTGATTTCTGTACCTGCATCGCAGTTCTTTGCGGTCAGAAATCCAATCTGTTAAGGGTGGACTATAATTCGGAACCCTGTGAAAACAGTTCCCTGTTTTAACGCATTTATCCACGTATTTCATTCGACAAATAGTATATCCGTGTTAAATTACCGTTCGTATTGCAAGTTTATTTATAAGTTTATGAGCAATATGTTACAACCCTTTCAAGGCGGTGCCACGAGAATTCGCATCAGTTGTGAGGGTTGAAACAATAATGTGCCCCGGTAGGGTAGTGGACATCCTAGAAGCCTCCGGAGCTTTTGACCCGGGTTCAAATCCCGGCCGGGGCGTCCCTGTTTTTTGATTGCAGCCCCATTATTTTATCAGAGACATGGTAAGCCTCAGTTATGTTCATCCAGTAAATGGGACTTATGTAACTCCCTCTTCTGGTTCCATCATTGCCCCGCATTTATTGCATACAGGCACACTATGGCCTTCAACTTCTACTATCCGGAGTTCTTTTGAGAAAACAATTGTATCGAAATTCCCTTTGTTATCGAAAATATTCTGAATTGTTCCTTTGGCCCCACAAGCGGGACAGCGTAACAGGTTCACATCTGCACAGGTTTCCCGCCTTTCACAAATCGAGCAATCATCGCAAATATCTGTCATCGTTTTATTTTCCCATTAAGTAATTGGATGTAACCGGATATATTTTGAATGTTACCGGTAATTCGAAATTCACCAAATGGACACAAAGACGAAGTATCAAACCAGTTATCGGGCGATAGGGCTCTCTCCTGATGCGAAAGGGTGGGAAATCCGGTATAATGATCAATTCCTGATTCTTCATCTAAATATAGTGTTATAACCGGTACCATTCATTTGAAGCGGAAATCCGGAACCTTGCTTTCCAAATTTTTTTTCATGGTATAACACGGCATACAGGTCCCATTGAGAAATTATTATAGTCCGGAGCAAATAATTAAATAGGTTTTAGAACGTAAAAAGATTATAATTAATTCTATTTGCTGGGGGGGAAATGGAGAAAAAGGCCAATATATTTTATTTGGAAGTTGATGATATTATTTCTAAGGTCATTGAATGGCGACTATCAAAACTTGGGCACAACGTCTGCGGTTCTTCGAAAAATGGTGCTCAAGCAATTGAAAAGATACAGCAATTGCAACCTGACGTTGTCCTCCTGGACATCGAATTACAGGGAGAAATGGATGGTATCGAAGTTGGACAATTTCTAGAGACAAAGACAAAGATCCCGTTTATTTACCTGACATCGCGTACCGAGCATGACATCCTTCAACGTGTAAAAAAAACCGGTCCGGATGGCTTTATCACGAAGCCTTTTGATGATGAAGGACTCCGGGTTGCAATCGAACTTGCAATACCGGATTAATCTCCGCCTTAAATTATTTTCCGGTTTTATCACCATACCTCTATCATTTCAGCATTTTTACCCTGTCAAAACCGGAAGCACGGAATAGGTACCCCGGTAGAATGAGAGTGTATCAGCCGTAGGCAGTACTACCTGCCAGCGACATTTCTTATCCTGAACTACTATACTACTAACCGGGTGTAACATTTTGGACCATAACATCGTTACAATACAGGGGCTGACAATATGCACGGTATGTGGCCGTATATCCGACTTTGGAAATCCATGTACTGGGACCCATGATATTGCCGGAATGGGTGGTAAAGTACTATGTAAAAAATGTGGGAGGACCAACGGAGAATTTAATTCACCCTGTATTGAAAATCACGATATTTCCCTGGTAATGGGAAAATTAATGTGCAGGAAATGCGGAAGGATGGGCCTTCTTCCGGTATTTTGGAAAAACAGGTGCAATTCAAACCATAGCATAGCAGTAATTGACGGAGTACCCAAATGCAGGCGTTGTGGGGCAATAAAAGACTGGGAGACAAAGCGGTGTGGTTTGTAGGGACCAGTCTGAAAGATAATAGTTCAATACAACATGACTTAATTTGTCCGGAGAATGGAATTTAAGTTCCCTTTGTGATACTATCGAAACCATATGGTTCACAAGTTCCAAATCGACACCACATGTTGGCAACAAGCCGGGACGCGAAAAAAACTATAACGGTTCCGTATTCTTGAGGTGCCCTGAATCAGGTATAAATAGCGGACAAAAGCGCTCTGGTGCCTTTCCGTCCTGTTTGCATTTACCGGATCACTGGCGAACTGGTATTGCTGAACGGGTTCGTCCTCACCGCAAGAGAGAAGAGGTACGGGTAGTTCGTTTTAAGGTGAAGCATGTAATCGAGCCATTGAATGATAATGAGTGATACAACCCTTTTCGTATCACCTGCCAGGTGGTTAAGGTCAGATTCAGGAAGCCCCCCGAAATCTTCCCTCGCTGATAACTCCTCTTCAAGATGAAATACCGCATTGAGCAGGTCAGTAAACGCCTCATGTTCAAAAAGGACCGGGTGCTGCAGGAGTTGGACAAAAATGGTCCGTTTTCCGTTGAGTAACTGGTGAATTTCCGGAAGATCTACCCTATGAATATCAATTTCAAAATTCAGGATCCCGATGCGTGTCTTTGCGTCCAGGAAGTCCCTTTCAGTCCATTCGGGCTGCACTTCCAGACTAGTATTCAATGCATCACTTCCGGTTATTGATCCTTTCAGTTTCCTGATCAAAGGTGTTCCAGCCTCAGAAAAAAACACCCCGACGATCATATTTACTTTCCTCGTCCTTTCAATCGCCTCTTTCCGCCCGAGGGTTAATTCAATCGAGTTGACAGCAACAAAAACGAAGCTCCCCACCCCGGCAAGAATAACGAATATTGCGAGTACCTTGCCGGCATCAGTCTTTGCAGCGACATCTCCATAGCCGACGGTTGAAATGGTAACGATCGTGAGGTAAATTGAATCAAGGGGCGAAAGGCCCTCGAGAATAATAAAACCAACAATGCCTGTAGTAAGAACCAGCGCAAGGAGAATGATATAAAATTTAAGCCGTAATGCCGGGGAACTCATTAATCGTCTAAATCTGTCAGCGTGACTTAAAAATATTCCCGGGGATCCGATATAGTCCCATTAAAAAAACAGACCTGTTGGATCCCTCCTGCATTACAATCTCGAGTCCAGGAATTTCCGGATGGCATGACCTCTTTCCTCTTCTGATAAGGCAACCGGCACCGGATAGCCCTCTTCATAGGTAGGTGCGTCATGCCGGTACATGATCCCAAGACCTATCTTTGTGTCAGCAGTGTAGTCCCATTCACGTGCTCGTTTATGGGCTGCCGGGTAATCACTCATGGAGCCTGCGTCCCAGTCGTATACTCTTTCGTTATAATAATCGGTCAGGTTACAGTAGGTTGCACATACCTGGAGGTTATCAATGAACGAGAACCCCTTGTGTAATAAGGCCTCATGTAACAGGAATCTGAGCTGTTCGCGTCTTCCGGTATATGCCCTGGCAATAAATGTCGCACCGGATGACAGCACCAGGTCCAGCGGGTTTAAAGGGTTCTCTTTTTCCCCTTTCGGGGTAGACCTGCCGTGGAACCCGTAGGGTGATGTCGGGGTGAACTGTCCGGTAGTCAGCCCATAGACCCGGTTGTTATTTACCATCACGGTAATATCGACGTTTCTTTTTGCTGCAAAGATCAGGTGCTCAATTCCCTCCGCATAACAATCACCGTCACCAGCAATGCAGAGTACTTTCAGGCCGGGATTTGCGAGCTTAATACCGGTAGCAACCGGGATCGTACGGCCATGGAGGGAATAAAACCCGTTGAGGTTCATGAAATCAAAAATTTTGGCGTGCTGTCCGATCCCTGTCACGAGGATAACATTTTCAACGGGGTAGCCTTCCGACCCGAGGTCCGAAATGACTTCTTTCAGTGCATGCTGCACGATAAAATTACCGCAACCCGGGCACCAGGTGTTTTTTGCATGGCTGATGAGTTCGCTACCCTTCATGAAACAGCCTCCCTGACCCTTGCGGTGAGTTCTTCGATGGTAAACGGCCTTCCATCATATTTCAGGACCAGGCCGCTGGCACAGTACCCGAACTGGCTGACAAGTCTCGCAAGTTGGCCAGTCTCGTTTGATTCGACCGAATAGAACCTCCTGACACCCTTCATGGCATTTGCAAACGATCGCTCCGGGAAAGGGCATAACACAACAGGCCGGATAACCCGGAGGTCAAGGAGGTTTCCCACTTCATCGCAGACACCCTTGTTCGAACCCCATGTAAGGAGAGCCCCATCTGAATGAGTATTACCCGATACTTCCACGGGGTGAAGTCCCTCTACCTCCTCCCTGAGGCCGGCGATCTTGTTATTCCGTTTATCGGCCATCATTTTCGTGACCCATGGTTCTTCCGCTGTAATCCCATCCGTATCATGCACATGGCTGTTTACTTTTATCACGTCACCAGCTGACGGGGGAAACCGCAAGGGTGAAATTCCGGAATCATTTACCTGGTACCTCAGGTAGGGGTGGACCCCGGGATCTGCCATTATAGGCTCTGCATGGCAATTTATTGAATAATCAGGGTCTGTACTGTATAACCCTTCACAGATGATCTTGTCCGGTAAAATAATAGAAGGTACCTGGTATTTCCATGCAAACGCAGTGGCAACCCTGGACCAGGTCCTGGCCTCGGTCGTATCCCCGGGTGCGACAATAAACCGGGGGAAATCCCCGTGCCCGGCATTCAGTGCAAAAAGAAGGTCTGATTGTGCGGTATAGGTTGCAAGACCGGTACTTGGCCCGGCCCTCTGGCCAAGGACTATGACAAGGGGGAGTTCGGCGATACCGGCAAGTCCAAGTGCCTCGGTCATCAGGCAGAAACCCCCACCTGATGTCCCGATTGCAGAGCGGGTCCCTGCATATGAGCATCCAAGGGCCATAAGGACACCAGAGGTTTCGCTCTCAGGCTGGACAACACGGATATGGAATTCATCCGCATTGCCTGCGAAGAAATGCATGAGGTTTGAGGTCGGAGACATCGGGTATGCAAAATACATGGTGGTACCACCTTCAAGGAGACCGATGCCAATCGCTTCATTTCCCGTCATAACAGGGAGCCTCCGTCCGGTAATCTCCTTCACTGCCGTCCGTACATCGGCCGCATCATACGCCTGCCGGGCAACATGCAGGTTCTGATCAGTCTCTTTCGGTAGAGCATTCCGGAATACCTCCTCTGCAATGTTCCAACCAATCCCTGCTGCTTTTAAAAAAGCTCCGATAATTGCCGAATTTCCCATGACCACAGGGGCATGCTCGTTGTTGAGAATCGAACCGATGGCTACCTTGACGGCTCCAGGGTGACTGGCAACATCGCCATTGCAGATTATTACTCCCTCATGGCCCAGTTTTTCCCGATGCAAATCAATCGTTTCCTGGTTGAGTGCAAGGATGAAATCGACCCTGTCACGCACAGCCCCCACCGGTCGGTCCGCACCCCTGATTATTGCAAAATTATGGCCGCCTTTGATGAGAGAGGGATAATCAAAGTACATATGCACCTTATACCCGATGTGCCCAAGGATTTGTGCAATAACCTGACCGGCGCTGCTTACACCGTCCCCGGCCCTGCCCCCGATCAGGACTGATACTTCATGCCCGTCCATAAAAAAACATCCCCATGGTTCTGGTACTGCAAAATGCCCGGTATGATGAATTAAAGCTTCCCTTATACCCCATCCGGGTAAATATTTTTTATGTTATGACCGGTTATTTCAGATTAGTCCGGCATAGTCATGAAAGGAAAACGGGTATCCGGATGTTTTTTGAAGAATAATAGCCGCTGACCATGATACGGGAAAAAATCGGTGACCATCCGGCAGAAATGTGAAAATTCATCTAGCCCCTGTATCAAATATACTGCTATAATGGCCCTGCCGCTTCAGCTCCGCGTTGTAAATAAATGTGCAGAACTTGATGTACCCCTTATCGGGTTTGCACCGGCTGATCGCTGGGACTCTCCACTCTTCGAACCATGGGTACCGGAACAATTCCGTCCCCGTGCAATATACCCGGGAACAGAAACGATTATTGTCATCGGTATACCGGTCAGCCTTCCCGTGCTGGAAACATCACCTTCGATATTCTACCATGAACTCTATAAAACAGTCAACACCATGCTTGACCAGAGCAGTTTACGGATCTCAATCATGCTCAACGGACTTGGTTTTCCTTCAATTGCTCTCCCAAGAGATGGATATGGATCGGTCAGCGTATTAAAAGAGAACCCGGTAGCTTTTTTTTCACACCGCCATGCGGCTTTTCTTGCGGGCCTTGGTAATTTCGGGGTAAATAATATGATACTCACTCCAGGGTATGGCCCGAGAGTACGGTTTACCTCGATTTTCACGCATGCAAAAATAAGCGGAGGGGAAATAATGCAAATGCCTCTTTGCATACGATGCATGCGGTGCGTAACAATCTGCCCGGTCAATGCCTTACAGGAGGAAGATTATCCTGCCGGGATCACCGATAAGAAGACCTGCACAGCACGTTCTGAAGAGCTGTTCAAACGTTATATCTCCCCCTGCGGGTTCTGCATCAAGGTCTGCCCGGTGGGGGAAGACCGGAAGCTGTTCAACCGGGAACTTCCGGGGATATACGATGAATCAGACCCGGAATATTCGGACTATCACAAGGCATGGGTACATGTCAGGTCATATGGCGGAAAATAAAAAAAAATCGGCTCTGTAGAAATTCTCTAATAACTTTTAACGATTTTGGGTGGTTCTGAAATTAAACTACGCTCCCGGGGCTCATGGCCCGCCGCTTTGGCGACCCCGGTTGGGATAGAAACTATCCCCCAATACTCTGAATTTAATGAGCCTTTGGGAAACCCTGCCCGAGGAATATCTTAATGGGGGTGGGGCAGGGAGGGGGTGAAACCCCCTCCTGTCTTCGTCTTTCCCTCTCCTTTTTTTGACCCCGAAGGGTTTCAACAAAGCCAAAAAATCTGGAAAATTTTAGTTCAGAACAAGGATCATGGCATTCAGGTAGGTGGCAATACATATCCACGCAATATAGGGGACAAGGAGTGCAGCTGCGGTTCGGGAAACCTGGTAGAAGAAATAGATCGTGGCAAGTACCAGGGCAATAAGGACCAGGATTGTGATCAGGCCTGACAATGGCGACCGAAGTCCGAAAAAGACCAGGGACCACAGCACATTAACGATTAACTGGGCTGCAAATATAATAATTCCGAGTTGAACAGGTTTCTTTTCAGTACCTTCCCTTACGACAAGATACAGTGCAATACCCATCAGTATATACAATGTGGTCCATACGGGCCCGAATAACCAGTTCGGAGGAGTTAATGGAGGTTTAATTAAACCCGCATACCAGGAGGGAATTGATGACATCGTGGAAAAAGATCCAACAACCCCTGCAAGCAACGGGATCGCAATACAGGTGATAAAAAGGACAGGTGAGCGCAGTGATTGAATGTTCATTGGGGGATCAGATGAATTCAGAGCGGTACGTCTTGATACTTTCGGTTGGGCCAGATCTTTAAAACAACGGGTAGTAATAACAGAATTGACTCTATATCAATAAACAACTGCCACGTTGGACCATGATATTTTTTTTCAGAAGATCCCACATTACCCGGATTTAATCCAAAACATCTATTCCGGTAGGAATTCCAGATCCATAGTATTCACTCCTGCTTGATATGGCGGGAAATTTGAGAATCAAACTGTCCGGGTTGTACGGGATCATGGAAATTACGGTACATAAACAGGAAGGATATACAGTCCTTACACTGAAAGGCAGGCTGGATGCCGAAGGAGCCCTCTTACTCAATCCATATATTGACCGAATCACTGCGGATGACGAAAACCACCTGATCATAGATATGAGTTCCGTCCCGTACCTCTCCAGCGGCGGCATCCGCGCTCTTCATGGAGCATATAAAATCAGGAAGAGTAACAAGGGAGAGGTTATGCTTGCCGGGACGGGAGAGTTTTCCAGAAAGGTGTTGGAAGTTTCAGGATTCGATCGGATATTCCCCCAATTCACTACGGTTGAACAGGCAGTCCGGTCCTTACGTGACAGGTCTTTCAAAGGCCCGGGATCAACTCAATGGAAAATCCTCCCTGCGATACCGGACTGTTCCACGACCATTAGGTATCTCCCTGTTTCAGAAGGAGCGGCGGGACTCATTTCTTCCGGACCATGGAAAGATGCACAACACTCCGGCCTGAAAACTGAAGAACTTCTTCCACTGAAAATCAGGCAGAATACCTATGCCATCGGGATTGGTGCTTTTGGCCCTTCATCGGGTGAATGTTCCGGGGTCCTCGGGGATATGGTTATGGCGGGCAGGCTGATTGCATGGGTACCACCTGGCGGGGGTACTGCCGATTACATCCTTCAGGGTAATAGCGTACAATCAGAAATACAGGCTACACAGTCGATCAGGGAGATCCCGGGGGTATTTAGTGCCTGTTCGTTTGCATTAGACGGAGATTCGCATGAAGTCCTGCTGGTCGAATCCGGGAGAGGTCAAGGTAAGGAGATCACGCTGGGGGATATTTATACAGCCATCTGTGCCCGTGCAAAAGAACGGGATGGACATTATTCCGGGGTGCTGGCTCTAAAAATTCTTGCCGATACCAACCATTATGAAGCAATTGTAATCGAGAAGTCGCCTGTTGAAGCCAACCGGCCGAAAAACCGTGAACCCGTCTGGTCAAAAGATAATGATTACGAATGGTTCAGGAAGTCCATGGCAGACCTCAACGATGGGGGAACACTTGCCGGTTTCGGAGTAATCTACGATCGATCGACTGATACAGATCTTGATCGGGAGATTATCTCCAATCTTTTTCCCGGGAGACTTCCGGCAGATGGATCACCCATTTTCTCACACACCCTTGGGGTCCTGTTTAAACCCATGAATTGGGATCAGGATGCCGATATTGACAGGGTTATAGAAACAATCGAAACAGAAGGTGAAGTTACCGGGATGTTTCGCCTGACCACTGCGACATCTATCAGGAGAGCACTTATCGGGGTCTCTTATATTGACAACCTGCTTAGTGATGACGGCCCTGTAATCGAATTTGAAAAGCCCTGCCCGGAGTGGAACGAGCAGTACGATCAGATCACGCGCCAACTTCACCAGGGAAATAAAAAAATTTACCTTTCCCGGATTTCAGGGGGCTTTAGTGGTTCGCTTGTGTTCCGGGCCAGTGTTATTGACCGGGCAGGCCGGGAACAGATGCCATTCGTGATGAAACTCGGGTCCTGGTCAATGATCTCTGACGAGGTCAGGGGGTACAACGATCACGTGGAGAGATATATCCTGAACAGTTCCACGAGGTTAATCCAGCACCGGAAGGTCGGTGAATGCGGGGGCATACTATACAATTTTATTGGAATAGGCGGTCCTTCCAGTACACTGGTCTCTCTGGAAGACTTTTACCGTTCACAAACACCAAAAAAAATTGAGGCTGCCTTTGATCACCTCTTTCGAATTGTGCTCACCACATGGTATGGCCAACCGGTCCGGCGTGAAATAGCACTGTACCAGGAGTACCTGAAACCTCCTTTGTATGAACATTCCAGGGAATATGCCCTGTCCCACTTCGGGGTCTCTGCATCTGATCCTGGAGTGATCCTCCCATGCAACCTTGGAAAATCCGTAAATCCGCTCTATTTCATTGAGCATGTCATGCCCATGAGGATCACCGCCACAAGTCCTGCATACAATGCCCCTCAGCACGGTGACCTGAACCTTAAAAATATACTGCTTGACCAGGACGGACACATGTGGCTGATAGATTTTTCAGACACGCGAATCACCCACAACCTCCGCGATATAGCAAAGATGGAATCTGTAATAAGGACTGAAATGATAACGTTTTCATCGGATGAAGAGGTACGCAGGATGGCAGGGTGGGACCAGCGTTTTATCATGTTCAATAATCTAGGAGACATACCTGATCTACCTGGCATGGACCTCCCCCCGGATACGGAAAAGGCATTCCGGATACTACGGAAACTCCGGCACTACGCGGACCTGGTCACGATACTTGATGAAAATTCTGAACAGTATCTCCTTGCTTTGCTCTGGTATACCATCCCTGTCCTATGGTACGGGAGCGTTGGTGAATACGGGAAAAAATACGCGTGGATTACTGCCGCTCGTATCTGTGAACGCCTGACCAGTAACAATCGTTAAATAACATTTCAGGATTTTTTTCAGGGCACTTGTCACATCCCCCGATGGACTGGCAGCACCACTAGAATGAAGTTTTAGCGAAAACTAAAGGCCGCGTGATAAACAATATTTCTCAAAAGTGGTCCACAGTCATGGTGGACGGTGGGAATATGAAATGCTCGTTCAGACCCGGTTAATAACAATTCCCCACATATTTCCGGTTATCATTCACTCTGACAGGATAGTTCTTCACCTGGGGATCGTTCAATAATTAGCCAATAGTTATCGTCTATACAGTCTAAAAGGACTGGTACAAATGACCGGTACTCGTAACGGGATTGAATGTGACCAGTGTGGTATCTGTTGCAAGGTATTCGGTGATTCCATATCACCGACAGTCGAGAACCTCTACCAGTGGCTGACCAATGATCGGCAGGATATACTCCGCCATTTTTCTGCCTGTTTTACGAACGGTACATGGAAAAAATGCGCTGAATTACAGGTTGATGAGTTGGGGGATATCATCACTATTGAGATGAGAAACCCCGATACGGGGGCCCTTGTAAGCGCATGCCCGTTTCTATTAAGGGTCTCGAAAAAGCGATACCTCTGCTCCATCCACATGGCAAAACCGGAAATGTGTGACAATTACAAGCCATGGTTATGGGGTGAGACCTATTTGCGGAGGTGCAGGACCATCATTGAACAGGAACAAAGGACCTCATGGCAAAACGGAGATGTAGATTGAGATACCCCCGGGCTGAATTGGTGTGGTACCTGTCCGACAGGTCAGGGAGATAAGGATTCAGTTAATGGTGGTCCTTCAGGTAATAAAATCCATGCGGCAATGTACACTACCAGGCAAAATAACGGCCAGAACAAAGTAACAATACCAAGTGCGAGAAGAATGACCAGAACAATCCGGATGATGTTGGGGTCGGTATCGAGGTATTCCCCAAGTCCTCCGCAGACACCACCCAATATTTTCGATTTGTTTGACCTGTGAAGAGTTTTCATTCAATTCTCTTTGAGAAAGGCCCATTAAAATAATTTTCGTCCAGCCTGTTTTTCATATACGGCCTATTGTATACATTTAATCAAAGACCCAGAAAATCAGGTTCCCGTTTCCTGGTTACCCATAGTCATTCATTTACCCCCTGCCAGGAGAGACCCGGCTGCCGTATCATAGCCACGGGCAATAACAGATGCTCCAAGCAGGGGTGCAAGACCATTAAGCCCGCTCAACCTTATCTCCGGCAACGGCAGGAAACGGTCAATATACCTTTCGAGCAGGGGGAGTAACAGTTCGCTGTTATTCCGGATTACACTCCCGTCCAGGATGATACGCGAGGGATCGTATGCGACAATTACATCTGATATTCCCCGGGCATTGATACGGGCGAGTTCATTCATAAAATCATCAATACCGGGGTACCCGGCTTTAACAGCCTCAAAAATTCCGGACGGCGAGCTTGACCAGTCCCCGGTAATCGCGATATTGTTTTCCAGGCACCAGCGGGAGAAAAATACCGGTATATGCCTGCCTGATGCATATGCTTCCCAGTGCCCGGTGCAGCCGCAGCCGCATATGGCATTATAGCGGGTATCAACATGGAAATGGCCTATTTCTGCCGCATTTCCATTCCGTCCGAGCAATATGTTCCCATTGGAAACCACGCCGCCGCCTATACCTGTTGACAGAGTAATATAGACAAAGTCACCGCACCCCTTCCCGTCGCCAAAATACAGCTCGCCGAGCGCACCGGCAGGACAGTCATTGATGAGACGGACCGGAAGCTCGAATTCTTTGCTGATAGGTGCAGCCAGCGGGATTACCGACAGTGCAATATGTGGAGGGTTGATAACGGTACCCCTGTATGAATTTACCGGGCCGGCTGCGCAGATACCAATACCATCCAGTTCTGACATTGTTATTCCCTTTACAACCGAACGGATCATTCCAATAATAACATCCGTGATATCTTCAGGGGTCTCCGGAAAAGCCGGAGTCAGGGCTGAAATCTTTTTCCCGATTACGCCGTCCCCTGAAATCAATGCTACGCGGATATTCGTGGCACCAAGGTCAACAGCAATAACCGGATTCATCGTACTATATAGTTGAAATACTGCAAGATAGCACCTTCGGGACAGGACTGCAGGCATCATCAGCCATCGCTGACCCTGGAAAAACCAGGAGCATACTACCGTCTGATCTCTCCTGGCTTTCAACATGACATCATCAATACCAGTTTCCATAAGACAAGGGCCGTGTCTTCGAATCCGTATCAAAAAGCATAAAAGAAATACGTATAAATGGAATACAACGGCCTTAATTATGGTCGTCCGGGAAGGATAGGATATGGTAGCATTAACCGCAGAAATTAAAGAGACATTCGGAAAAATCAAGCTGTTTCCGGTTGCAACATCGTCAAAGACAGGGATCCCGAATGTGGCCCCCATCGCATTCGTCGTCCTCGTTCATGATGACACGATATGGATAGCAGACAATTACATGAACAAGACCATTACAAATCTCAGGGAAAACCCTAAGGTCGCCTTGTACATCTGGGACGCGGATAACAAAAAATGTTTCCAGGTCAAGGGATCAACTGAAATAAAAACCAATGGCCCGGATTATGAAAAGATGAAAAAAATGGTTGTCGATAAGAAACCAGATGCTCCTGCAAAATCTCTGGTAATTATGAAGATCACCGAAGTATACAGTTGTCTTCCCGGGCCAGGGGCAGGCAACAAAGTGCTTTAAAACCATAATTTTTTCCATATCTTTATTTTCAGATACTACGGCCCTGTAAATTTCCTCTAAAATCCACCTTACTGGTCTTAATTGGTTCCTGAAGTTTACTTACGCGGCCTGGGCTCCGCCCCGCCGCTTTGGCGGCCCCGGTTGGGATAGGGAATGACCTACAAATCTCTGAAATTTCCTTGAATATCCCAATTGAACCCTGCCAATGAATATCTTATCGGGGGTGGGGCAGGGAGGGGGTGAAACCACCTCCTGTCTGAGAATTTTTATTCCTGGTAAAAAAAAGAGCAGATAGATATCCTATTTTTTAGCGAGGCGTGCCTGTTTTTTCTGCATTACCAGGCGTGCCTGCATGCCATAATAATGGGATACCCCGATGGCATGACACTGGTCAATAGAACTGCTGTCGAACGAGACCAGGTCATCAGAATAAATGCCATCCGGGGAGGAACGTCCTAATACACGAATACTGCCTTTATAGAGTGCAAGTTCAACTGTCCCGTTCATCCGTTCCTGGGTTGTGTCGATGAATGCATTCAGTGCATGAAACAGGGGCTCATGGACGAGGCCCATGTAGGCAAGTTCCGACCACTTTTCATCGACCATCTGTTTGAACTGGAGTTCTGCCCTGGTAAGAACGAGGCGTTCGAGATCATGGTGGGCGAAGAGCAGGGTGCTTGCTGCAGGGTGCTCATAGACCTCTCTTGCTTTCAGGCCAAGAATCCGGTCTTCGATCATATCATTCCGGCCTATCCCGTTGTTACCCGCAATCAGGTTCAGCTTCTGTATAAGGTCATACCCGTTCATCCTGGTACCATTAAGGGCGACCGGAACACCAGATTCGAACTGTATCGTTACATTTTCAGTTGAATCGGGTGCATTCTCCGGGGCAACAGTCCAGAGGTAAATTTCTTCGGGGGTATGGTACGACGGGTCTTCAAGTCTCCCCCCTTCAATACTCCTGCTCCAGCAGTTCTCGTCCATGCTCCATGGTTTATCTTTCGCGACCGGTACGGGGATATTATGTTTCTTCGCATATTCAATCTCCCAGTCACGCGTGAGGTTTTTCTCCCGGATTGGGGCAATAACTTCAAGACCAGCACTCCTGATGATGAAATCGAACCTGAGCTGGTCGTTCCCCTTTCCCGTGCAGCCATGACCTATCGCCGTTGCACCTTCTTTCCGGGCAACAGCCACAACCTCCTCTGCAATCAGTGGCCGGGCCAGTGAAGTCCCCATTGGGTAACCCTCGTATGAACCGTTTGCCTTTATAGCAGGGAAAAGGTAATCATGAACAAATTTTTCACGGACATCGAGGGTATAATGTTTATCGGCGAACCGGTTACCTTTCTCTGTCGCAACCGCAATCTCTTCGTCCCGCTGGCCGACGTTGACGGCTACGGTAACTACCCGGTCATAATGATAGTCCTCCCGCAGGAGTGGAATACAGATCGAGGTGTCAAGCCCGCCACTGTATGCAAGTACAACTGTTCCTTTTCCCATAGAATTACACTCCGATATAATGACTGATAGGTTCGAGCGTTATCTTCTCTCTTTTCATCGCATCGATCGCAAGCGCTGCGGCTTTTGCTGCCTGGAGCGTGGTGATGTACGGGACGGCATAATCAACCGCAGCACGCATTATCTGGTAATGGTCCTGCCTTGACTGCTTCCCTTTCGGGGTATTGATAATGAGACGGATCTCGCCCCTCCTGAGCAGGTCAATCACGTTTGGCGACCCTTCCTGCACCTTCCGGACAAGGTTGGCTTCAATACCTGCCTGTGTAAGGTATTCAACAGTCCCCGATGTACCGTATAATGTAAGCCCTAGTCCTTTCAGTTTCCGTGATATAGCAATTGCTTCGTCTTTTTGTTCATTTGATACGGAAATGAATACATTGCCCTCCATGGGGAGTTCGTTGTCAGCCGAAATACTTGCTTTGTAATATGCACGGCCGAAATCGTAATCGATCCCCATCACCTCACCGGTACTCTTCATTTCGGGACCAAGTACCGTATCAACACCCGGTAACTTGTTGAACGGGAGGAGGACTTCTTTCACCGCGACATGCTTAATGTCCCGTTCCTTGTACCCGAGTTCTGACAGTTTCTTTCCCATCATCGTTTTGGCGGCAATTTTTGCCAGGGGAATGCCGGTAGCCTTGCTCACAAACGGCACAGTCCTGCTGGCTCTCGGGTTTGCCTCGAGGACATACACGATATCATTTTTAACGGCCAGCTGGAGATTTACCATTCCCACCACACCGAGTCCAAGCGCAATTTTCCTGGTATAGTCCCTTACCCTGGAGAGGACAGATTTTGAAAGGGATTGTGTAGGTATCACGCAGGCCGAATCACCACTATGAACACCCGCTTCCTCGATATGCTCCATGATCCCCCCAATAAGTACCTCGCTCCCGTCACAGACTGCATCTACATCAAGTTCAATTGCGTTCTGGAGGAATGAATCGATCAACACGGGATGGTTCCGGCTGACCCTGACAGCTTCTTTCATGTACGTATCAAGTTCAGTCTCATCGTGGACAATCTCCATCGCACGTCCGCCGAGTACATAGGAAGGACGCACGAGCACGGGATAGCCGATTTTTTTTGCTTTCGCGCGGGCCTCTTCGGCAGAGAATGCTGAAGAATTGGGGGGTGCCGGGATGTCCAGCTTATCGAGGAGAAGACTGAACCTGTCACGGTCTTCTGCGATATCCATCGCATCCGGTGAAGTACCGAGTATTTTTGTAGTTAATTTAAGCCTTTTTATTTCTTTTTCAATCGGGACTGCAAGATTAACAGAATTCTGTCCGCCAAACTGGACCATAACGCCGTAATAATTGTCAGATTTGATGATGTTCATGATATCTTCAAGTTGCATCGGCTCGAAGAACAACCGGTCTGATGTATCTGAATCAGTAGAAACGGTCTCGGGGTTGTTATTGACAATATGGACAATAACACCCGCTTCACGGAGCGCCATCACCGCATGGACCGTGCAGTAATCAAATTCAATTCCCTGCCCGATCCTGATGGGCCCGGAGCCAATGATAAGCACTTTCTGTTTATTATCAGGAATTATCTCGCTCTCGGTATCCCACGTCGAGTAGAAATAGGGAGTCGTTGCAGGGAATTCTGCGGCACAGGTATCGACCATTTTGTAGGTCGGAGAACCAGTAATTTTTTCTATCTCTTTCCAGCTCTTTCCGGTTAATTCTTTGAGTTCAAGGTTTGAGAACCCGTAAATTTTGGCACGCCTGATATCCCCGATGCTGGCATTTACCGCGAGGGACTGTTCCATTTCGACAATATTTTTAATTTTTTCGAGGAAAAATGGTGTGATTTTCGTCAGGTTGAAAATTTCTTCCGCTGTGAAACCCTGGCGGAATGCATCGAACAGGCAGGCAAACCGTTCATCAGTCGGGCGGGACAGGATCATCCTAATCTCGCTCGGGTTTGTATGGACCGTTACATCGGTATCAACCGACCTGAGAGCTTTTTTGAAGGCCTCTTCCAGTGTGCGGCCTATGGCCATTATTTCCCCGGTACTTTTCATGGCAGTTGTGAGGGTCCTGTCAGCACTCTTGAATTTGTCAAATGGCCACCGTGGCACTTTGACCACGATATAATCAATTGACGGTTCAAATGATGCCATGGTGCAGCCGGTGACACTGTTCGTAATTTCATCGAGACGGAGACCAATTGCAATTTTCGCTGCAACACGGGCGATAGGGTACCCGGTAGCCTTTGAGGCGAGCGCAGAAGATCGGGAAACACGCGGATTAACTTCAATTACCCGGTAATCACCTTCCTTAAAAGCAAACTGGATATTGCAACCGCCCTGGACATCGAGGGCACGGATGATCTTAATGGCAGCAGAACGCATCATCTGGAATTCATCGTCCCTGAGCGTCAGGATCGGGGCAACGACGACACTTTCACCTGTATGAATGCCCATCGGGTCAACATTCTCCATCCCGCAGATGATGACGCAGGTGTCAGATGCGTCCCTCATCACTTCAAATTCAATTTCTTTCCAGCCCTGGACACTCTGTTCAATGAGGACCTGGCGGATTCGCGATCGGTTCAACCCGGATTCTGTGATCCGGACGAGTTCTTCCTTCGTCTGTGCAATACCGCCCCCTGCACCACCAAGAGTATAAGCGGGCCGGATAATCGCCGGAAGCCCGACACATTGTAACGCCTCTTCAATCTGCCTGATATCATTGAGGATATAACTGATGGGGACGGGTTCACCGATCTTTTTCATCAGCTCGCGGAATTTTTCGCGGTCTTCTCCCTGGTAAATTGCTTCAAGCGGGGTCCCGAGGATTTCAACACCTTGTAATGCACCCCGTTCTGCAAGTTCCGCGGTCATATTCAGCCCGGTCTGCCCTCCCATCCCGGAAAGAATTCCATCAGGGCGCTCTTTTTCTATAATTTTTGCAATAATATCTGCCCTGAGAGGCTCGATATATACCTCGTCTGCCATATCAGGGTCGGTCTGAATAGTGGCCGGGTTGGAATTTACGAGGACAACCTTAACCCCCTCTTCACGCAGGGCCCGGCAGGCCTGGGAACCGGAGAAGTCAAACTCGGCCGCCTGTCCGATCTGGATTGGCCCGGACCCTATCAGGAGCACTTTTTTAATGTGCGGGAGCCTGGGCATCAGGAGATCCTCCGGAACATTGAATCAAAAAAATAAGCCTCAGTGTCCCGCGGACCTCCATGCGCCTCGGGATGGAATTGGACAGTGGTCACGTTAAGATCATCGTTCGTAAACCCTTCAAGAGTCCCGTCATTCACATTTTCAAACGAGACCCGGCACCCTTCAGGAAGGGTATCTGCAGCAACGGCATAGCCGTGGTTCTGGGTCGTGATATAGATCTTCCCGTCACTATTCCTGACAGGCTGGTTTGTACCTCTGTGCCCGAATTTCATTTTATAGGTTTTGGCGCCGAGAGCAAGTCCACAGACCTGGTTACCCATGCAGATCCCAAAAATTGGAAGGTCACCAGAAAGTTCATCCACACATTGTATTGCATGGGTCGCATGGACAGGGTCCCCGGGCCCGTTGCTGATAAATAGTGCATCAGGTTTGCATTCAAGAATGTCGGAAGTGCCTGCATTATAAGGGTATACATACACATCTGCGTCACGTTTCCGCAGACTTATTACCATATTTTTCTTTATTCCGAGGTCAATTACCGCTATACGTTTTCCCCGGCCCTCAACACGATATGGTTCTTTACAGGAGACGGCCGGGATAAGATCTTCATCTGAAATCTGCGGGGCTGTTGCTGCACGCTCAACAGCATATTCGCCATTATCATCACCGGTAACCAGGGCAGCCCTGAGCGTCCCCATGACCCGAGTTTTGATAGTAAGCATTCGTGTATCGATACCACTCATCCCAAGCAGGCCGTTATCTTCAAAATAGCGGAGCATGGGTATACCAGTGGAAGGTGCAGCACATATTTCACGGGCAAGACAAGCGAGCGCCCATGGTTTTTTTGCCTGGAAATTTTGCAGGTCAACACCATAATTCCCAATAAGAGGGTACGTGAAAAGCAGCATTTGTCCAAAATAGCTCGGGTCGGTGAGGGCTTCCATGTAACCGGTCATCTGGGTTGAGAAAACGAGTTCTCCCCTGCACTCTCCTTCAACCCCGAACCCTTCACCAGTCACGTATGTCCCATCTTCCAGACCAAGAACTGCCTTCATGATTTCCATATTTAATGTGTCCGGCAACTTATTAACGATGTTGCAGGAGACAAAGAATCAGGACACAAGAGGATGCAAATTTTATCTGCACCAGATCCCTGCAGGATATCAGGAGTATTAATAGATAAAAAAAAAAAAGGAGGATTATTTTCCCCGAATAATCGCGACTGCGAATTCTCAGGATTCTGTTCTCATAACATCTTTGCCCCTGACTGGTAGGCATAGGACTTTGTAAAGGAATTAATAATTCCGTTTACCGAAGATTTATCTTCATACGTAAGATCTGACGCCTTGGTGGTTGTGTTTCCACTTCCTCCCTGCAGGTGTACTTTCATGTATGCGGAGACTAATCCCTGGGCCGGAATAACACCATTTGCCGTATTAACCCCGTGGGCATTGATACTATAAGTCAATGCAACCGGGACATCTGCTGTTGCCATAACGGTCCGGCTGGATGCCTGTGTCGAGAGCGAGATAATCGTACTGTCAATATGGCTTCCGGCCTGTACGATGTTACAGAATGCAGGGAGAGTGCTGGTCCCGGATGCACCAAACGGACAGAGGAACTGTCCTGCAGCCGATGTTGGATTACCCGCAGTATCGATTAAGCAGGCTCTCGTCAGAGACCATATTTCCACCATCATACCCCTCAAATGTGATCTGACGGTGATGATTCGACATTGCTCTGTCCAATGACCTGGTTGCCGGTATTGACACTGAAATCCTTAACATATACGGTGTGCCCGTTCATCGCATTGGTGTTTTCAGAGTATACCGTAGTCTGGACTATTCCCATCCGAAAGCGGGGGATTGTCCTGGATTGATCCACTGCTGGAAGTCCATGCGAGTTCAACAGTGTTACTCGCCATTCCAACAACATCAATATAGGTACTGGTTGTAATACCCTGAATTTCAGTGGTCTGGTTCACTCCATCTGCCGTCACACTGATGCTGAGTGTTGCAAGCACCAGAAAGACAGATAGAATACAGAGTAAACTTTTTCCGTTTTTCATTAAATCCTCCTTGTGATGTACTGAATACAATTTCAGTACTATTATTATTGAGGCCATTGCTTAAATATTTGTTATACCCGCCAGTAAATTTCAAAGCAAGACATAACCATTATCCCGGAAGTTATAGCCAATAATTCTTTCCGGCATCTTTTCTTCTTCCGGCACTCTCCAGCAACTATCATCTGCTTCCTGACATAAAAAAGAACATTTATCCCCCTGTTATGGTATTCACGTAATATTTTGTCACGGTCGCATACCTGGTTAAGCATGTATCCTATTTTTCCAGGAAAGAAAGATTAAAAACCACATAAATCAAAAAAAGCTCTATGGCTGTTCCGAAAAAAATATTTTTTACACGCGGGTTCGGTATGCATAAAGACCGCCTTGCTTCATTTGAGCTGGCACTTCGAAAGGCGGGCATAGAAAAGTGTAACCTCGTCTACGTTTCCTCAATTTTTCCACCAAACTGCAAGCAGCTCTCGGTTGAAGAAGGGCTGCAACTTCTCCAGGCCGGTGAGATCACCTATGTAGTAATGGCAAAGAATGAGACTAACGAGCCAAACCGTTTAATATCCGCAGCGATAGGCCTTGCGCTCCCCAAAGATACACAGGAATACGGGTACCTCTCTGAACACCACGCTTATGGTGAAACTTCTGAACAGACCGGAGAATATGCAGAAGACCTTGCGGCAACCATGCTTGCAACAACATTCGGTATTGAGTTTGATATTAATCAGGCATGGCAGGAACGGGAACAGATCTACATGGCCAGCGGAAAAATATTCAGGACAACCCATATATGCCAGTCTGCTCAAGGCGAGAAAAGCGGGTTATGGACAACGGTTATTGCAGCTGCCGTATTTATAATGTAATAATTTCTGATAACGGAAACACCCCCGGGAAAATACACCTGTATTATTTTAGTGAAATCCTGCCTGTTTTAAAAAGAATCTGCAAAATAGATTTGAATGCGTTTCAACAAAGCCCTATAGTTCATTGAATGTCCCGTCACCTCTTTTAATGACCAGTTTGCCATTTTCCTTTGGATAATAGAAAATAGTACGACCGACGCATCCACCGACATCTTCCCCTTTAACGGGAATTTTTTGTTCCTTTAGGAGTTTCCTGATCACCTCGATGTTTCGCTCACCGATATTTAAATTTCCTGAAAACGTCTTGAACATCGCCGAACCGCCAGCTATTTTCGCAATCAGGTTGGCAGGGGAGCTTCCTTTTTTAATTAATTCTTTAATCAGTATTTCAATTGCACTATCGGCATATTTTCCCGGCCGGTCTGTTTTCCCGTGTGATGATGGCAGCATGATATGAACGAGAGCCCCGGTACCCGTTTGCCGGTCATGGATAACGAGACCGACGCATGAACCCAGCCCGATTGATGCCATGGGCATTGAACCTACCTGGTACTCACCGATACCAATTATAACCGTATCGTTTCCAGGGGGCATCAGACTCATGGCATCTTATTTCCTTTCAGGTCGGGGGATTAAGGATTTCCTCAAGCCTCCGGATAATATCCTCAAGCATGGGGTGGTTTGGGAACAGGAAGATACTGCTCTGGATGTTATGGGCATCACTTACCATCGCTGTTTTGAACAGTACAACTTCATCGATATCTTCCGATTCCTGTGATGCAAGGATACTTTGAATTGCAGCATGTGGCATATCGATGACAAGTTGAGGCGGGGAGGGCAGCATGATAATATTCAAAAGTTCCGCAGTGCCGTCCAGGAATGCCGAGACCATAATATTCCCAACCTCCAGGAGGGCACTCCTGTCCATCTCGTCAAGTTCCCGGTCCATATCTGTTAATCCGAGCATGGCATTCGTAAGGCGGATTACAGATGGTTTAGGGATATATAACAGGAGATAGCCCCCGGGTTTTACTTCTCCATTTACCTGGAACAACACCAGTGCTGCTATCTCGTCACCCACATATTTGTATATTTCTGAAATATCAATGACTTTGATTTCCGGCACACTCATCGAAATATTTGCTGAAAGCATTGTGGAAAGTGTTGTTGCCGCGTGGGCTGCCCCGATATTTCCGAGTTCCTGAAGTGCATCTGTCTGTACATGTGTCAGTTTCATTTCAGTTCTCCTTAACAATTGCATTTACGTCCAGCACGGGTACCACTTCCCCATCGCCGGGAATTGTAATCCCACTTATCCCACGGCACCCTCCGATCATCGAACTCAGGGGCTTAATAACGACCTCCTGTTGACCTTCAATCATATCGACTGCAATCGTTCGCTTTTTGTTCTGGTGCTGGAGGACCACAAGGATCTCAGTCCTGTCAGATTTTCCAAACATGTCTTCCAGCCTGTCAAGTGGTAATACTTCGTCCCTCATCATTATTGCTTCCTGTGTTCCGATATGATGTATCCTGCTCACGGAAAGACCGGCCACTTCAACAACATTATTCACCGGGATCGCACAGCGACGACCATTGATCCTGACCATGATTACATTTACGATGGCCATCGTTGGTGGGAGGACCAGTTCGAACCGTGACCCTTTCCCGGGAAAGGATTCTACTTTAATCGTCCCTTTCAGGTTATCTATGGCGGTCCTGACAACATCCAGACCCACTCCTCTGCCGCTTACATCGGTGATCTTTTCGGCGGTAGAGAAACCAGGCAGGAACAGGAGTTCATATACTGCTTCATCGGTCATTTCCGCCGCCTGCAGTTCAGTGATCAATCCACGTTCAATTGCCTTTCTGGCTACTTTTTCACGATTTATCCCGGCCCCGTCATCTTCAATGACAATGACAACATTGTCACGATCACGACTTGCTATCAGGTTCAACTTCCCTTTACCGGGTTTCCCTGATCTAATCCGGATTTCCGGTTTTTCGATCCCATGGTCGACCCCGTTCCTGATAAGGTGAAGCAAGGGGTCGTTAAGACCATCCATGATACTGCGGTCAAGTTCTGTGTCGCCCCCTTCAATAGTAAACTCTACCTCTTTCTGCTCCTTATGCGCAAGGTCGCGGACTGTTCGTGGGAAACGGTTAAATATGTGGGACAGGGGGATCATCCTGATATTCATCATCAGGTTCTGCAGGTCAGAAACCGACCGGCCTACCATGTTCAGGGTCTCATCCAGTTCTTTTATCTGGAATTTCCGGGCAATCTGGGCCAGTCTCCCCCGGTTAATTACAAGGTCTTCTATCAGGTTCATCATCTGGTCAAGGCGCGTTATATCTACCCGGATGTTCTTGACTTCCCTGCTTTTATCGACCCGCTCTTCCTTAACCAGTTTTGAGACCCCGGGTGAATGCTCAGTTCCGACTCCCGGGGTATCTGGAACGATGACCGGTTTGATAATACCTGCGGGACCTGGCAATGCCTCGTCTTCGTCCAGTTCAATATCAGGTCCGAACAGGACTTCCTTTACATCAGAAACCGAAGCAGCTGTTTTTAATGCATCAATCCCGGCATCGCTCCTGATAACCACCCTGAGGGTGCCATCAAATACGCCATCTTCGACAATTGCCCGGTCAGGTATGCACTGGATAATTGTTCCAAATTGATCAAGGTTCTGGAGCAGCAGCATTCCTCTCAGGTTCATGCTGTCACAATCATCACGGAGCCTTATCAGCATCTGGTACTGCCCTTCCTTCTCCTCCAGCAGGGCATCATCCCTGGTTTGCGCGGTGAGCGTTGCCGTATTTTCTGGTTGCAGGGATTCCGCTTTCAGGTTTCCCTTTGGATGCTGATCCGCCTTCCAGTCGAGGAGAACCTGGACCCGTTCTTCGAGGTTATCAATCGTCCCAGGACCCCCTGACTCAATATCATCCAGCATCTGTTCAATATCATCGGATGCAGCAAGGAGAAGGTCAACGAGGTCCTGGTGGACTTCCAGCTGGCCACTCCTGATTAGCTGGAACACGTCCTCCATTGCGTGACAGACCCGCTCCATGTGCTGAAAACCCATCGTTGCCGACATGCCCTTAAGAGAATGGGCGGAACGAAAAATTTCGGCGATAGCTGCTTCATCGGGCCCATTCTCGAGCACAAGAAGATTTTTTACAATATTTTCGTGGTTTTCCCTCGATTCGGCGATATAGAGTGCCCGGTAGGCATCCATCTCGGACATGTTATCCACCCATGGTTTTCACTACCCGTGTTATCTCACCGGCCATCGAACGAAGTGGCAATACCGAGTCCACGCAGTTAAGTTTGAGTGCTGCACGAGCCATCCCATATACAAGGCATTCCGATTCGCGGCAGACCATCGTCGTCCCTCCATGCTGTTTCACTGCGAGGGTACCATCTCCCCCGTCACTTCCCATTCCCGATAAAATCGTTGACACTGTGAAGGGGCCAAACGCAGCAGCTGAAGATGAAAAAGTTTTGTTTACAGCAGGTCGTACGCCGTGCTCCGGTGGGGCTCGTGAATGGATGACCCTCCCACCTTTTACTCCGGACTGGGAGACCATGCTGGAAATAACCGTATGGTACCCGGCCATCGATACGTAAACCTGCCCACTTGACAGGACATCACCGTTTTCGGTCTCTTTTACCGGCATTGGGGAGAGCCGGTTGAGCCGTGCTGCAAGCGCTGCGGTGAATCCACCTTCAGGCATGTGCTGGGTGATCATAATGGCCGCGGGTATACTCGATGTGAATGATGAGAGAAGGACGTCAAGCATAGGGGGACCACCGGCCGAGGACCCAATCAGGACGATTTTATTTGCAATTTCGCCAGCGGGACCTGGTTTTCTTGATACGTAGGCGATATTCACCAGGTTTTTTACTTTGATCACTAGTTCCTGTGATATACCTCGTATGCGCGCAAGGTCCTTTGGTTTCAGCATAAAATCGTCAGCACCGTATGCCATCGCCTTTTTTGTCATCAGGGCCCCCTGTGAGGTGAGTGAACTGAGCATCAGTGTTTTCGGCTGGTGCTCCAATGAAGCTTTACGCCTGAGCACTTCGATACCATCCATCTTTGGCATCTCGATATCCAGCGTTATGACATCTGGTTTTAACTCATGGATCTTTTCCAGCCCGTCCTCACCGTTTGTGGCCACTCCGACAACCTCTATTTCCGGGTCTTTTTGAAGCATGTCAGTGATGATCGTACGCATAAATAGCGAATCATCAATCACAAGAACACGGATCATCGTCACGATCCGAGGACGTTTTTAATCTCTTCGAGCACTTTTGGTGCCTGGAATGGTTTTACAACATATCCTCTCGCACCACTTTTTATCGCCAGCTTCACCATCTGCTCCTGCCCGACAGCCGTGCACATAATTACCCGTGCATTTGGATCCAGGGCCTTAATTCCCTTTAATGCCTCTATCCCGTTCATTTTCGGCATCACTACATCCATGGTAACCAGGTCTGGTTTTAACTCCTTGTACTTCTCAATGGCTTCATCACCATCCCCGGCCTCACCGACAATCGAATGTCCTCCGGAGAACAGGATGTTTTTAAGAAGTGTCCTCATAAAAAGTGTATCGTCAACGATCAGAATTCGCCCCATATGTAATCACACCAGCTCTTTGTCCGGCACTTATATGTACTTAATGCCGCTTATGCGTTTGCAGATTGGTCACGGTGTTGGAGGTTTAACCGCATCCGAGATGAAACGGACACCTTTTGGAGTAAGCTGGACTTCTCTCCTGGTAAACATCACTTCGACAACTCCCAGTTTTAATAGTTTATCGAATATCTGGTCGAGTTCATTATGGGGAATATTCAGCATATTTTCAATTGCATGTGAGTCCATGCCACTATAGACGAGCATTCCTACCTGCGCAGCAAGCGGGTCTAACTCATCACCCTTCATGTCCATTTCCTTGGTCGCATCTTTCAAAAAGTTAAGAAGGACCTGCAATGTCGAGAGCGGGCAAAGGACGAAACTTGTTACTACTTCACCATTTTCAAGATGGTCGATTTTGATGACATCCACCTGTTTATTCTGGAGGTCGCGCTGCGTCATTTCAATGCCTGCGACTTCGGAAATCGGGACACATACCTGCTTGTTCTGGCTTACAAACCAGATCCCGGTTTTCAGTACCGCGATCGCCCCTTTCTCCCATTGTGCATCAGTGACCATTACGCCACCCCGGACAGCCGGTGACATGAAATACGCACTCAGGCGGTACGCACTGCATGACATAATGATCATACGCTTTAAGACCTGCAAAGCCTTCGGGACGGTGGCAATCCGATATATTACTTCAGGGTTCCCTTTTACCATGATGAGAAGGATACTTTTCTTCTCTTCAAGGTTGATGATCGATTTAAATGGTATATCCGTGTTGACAGGCTCCCTGATGGAAAGCTGGTCCTGGGTGATATCAATCTTTGAGACAACCCATTTCCCATCTTTTTCAATTTTTACAGGTATTTCAGTCATATCAGCCCTCGATCCGGATACTCTCTCGTCACTTATTTCTTTGCTTTCGTCATACTTAATATCCCTTCCAGATCTTTCTCGAGATCTGCAGCCGGGACTTTCACATCCTTCAAGTCCCGGAGCAGGGGTGCATTATCATTTCTCTTCACACCTGAAGCATCAGATTTAAGTGAAGACATCAGGTCATCATCCATGCCTTTTCCGGAGGAAAATGCCATCATCGAGGCACTCATATCCTTTGGCGTTTCCATTACTGCAGGCTTCGCGGAAGGAGCGGATGCAGGCGGGGACCCCCCCATCGGTGCAGGAGATGATGATGCGGGTTTTTGGGATGAACCAGGGGAGCTTTTTTCTGGCTGGGATACCATTCTGGATTCTTTAGTCTCCGGGTTATCAGGGTCCCCGAGTTCCTGGTCCAGATCAATACTGTTTATATCAAGGTCCTCGAGACCACCGAGATTCATATCACTCGATAGCAGGTCCTTTTCTTCTTCTGCCGGGTCCAGGTCCCCCATATTCGCAGCAAGTATTGATGCAACTTCGTCGGTATCAGAATCGTCATCAATTGCAATGCCTTCTTCAGCATCAAGAGAGATATCAAGATTTGATATATCATCACTAAATGCTCCCGACATGTCAGCACCGAGATCAAAGTCGTTCAGTGAAGCAAGGTCCCCCAGATCTTCACCCGCTCCCTCGGATTCAAGCAACTCCGTGTTCATCTGCTCTTTCACAAGGGTTGAGAAGGGATCGCTGACAGTCTGTTTTCCCGAAGGGACAATTTCGGGATTTGCCTCCTTAAGAGACCTGATATCAGGCGCACGGCCCTGGACTGACTGGTCGAGCATCTGGTCAAGTTTCTGTTTGTCCCGCTGTTTGGCAGATGAAGGCTTCCTTGCCTTACCAATATCGCCTGCTATGACCGAGAGAGCCTGTCCCATTGATGAAAATGCGCCCCTGATTGTGGAGAGACTGCCGGTAGTTTTTGAAGATGTTTTTTTCGTTGTTTTTTTAGGCGGAGGTTCCTGTTTTTTCCCGCTTTTTTCCGGTGCTGCTTTTTGCACTACCGGAGATTTTTGTTCTTTATCCTGTTTTTTAGGACCTTTTTTTAATGAAAATGCAATATTCGGTACCCGTAGTTTTGGTAGTTTGATTGACCCATTGATTAAAAGTGCCACAAATGCCAGTACAATGACCACCAGTACCAAAAGAACTGCGGGTAAATCAAACAGGATTAGTACCAGCCCGGCTATAAGGATGACGACAAATAACAGGATCCGCCTGACTGTATCCTTCATGCGCTATACCCCCTGAAAGACCGGGATGTTAAAGAACATCGCTACAATATGCGGCGCCACAATATATACAAGCCCCGTCATAATCGATAAAATGCTAGCAAAGAAGTAAAAAATATATCTCCCGCCGCCCATCACAATTTTTCCTGCAAAAATATTTGCAACCGTAATAATCGTAATCATGATTATGATATAGAGCGTCATTTCTGCTTCAGGAAATGAAACAAACATATTGATACCGCTGACCATTGACCCCCCGACGCTTTGGGCGGCCTGGGTACCTTCACCCATCGCATTGAGATTGTCCATAACACCTGCAATTGCCTTGGACATAGTCAGGAGAATATGGAAAAGGAACAGGAAAATGGCAATCATCATCGTATGCATAGGGATAATGAGGACGACAAAACCCATGGAAACCGAATTTCTCTTCTCCCTGAGCAGGACCTGTTCAAGCATTGATGAGCCGGCTATCTCGCCAATCGTGTCCGGGGACCCTCCGAGCTCACATGAGTCCCTGAAAATATTCAGATACTTATAGATCAGGTTACTCCCGCTCTCCCCGATAAATTTCTCCCAACTGGCGTTCTCGTCAAGGCCGAGGTTCAGTTTTGAATATACGCCATTGATCAACGGTTCCAGAACAACAAGGGATTTCCGGTCAATTTCTGCCAGCGCATGGCCCATTGTTGTCCCTTTTCCACCCATAACTGCACCAATACTTCGTATGAACGAAGTAAAGTCAGCGTCCCGCTGGATAATATTGCTGTCGTCAAGGTACCCGATAATACCAAGGGGAAGGAGCATAAGCCCGATTAATAGCATAACAAGGCCGTATACGTCCTTGATAAGCCCGGATGCACTGATACCAATAAAAACTACCGTGACAATGATAATAACAGGAATAATCCTCCGTTCAAGACGCTTGATTATCATCTGCTCCTTTGAACCTACAGGAAGGTCATGGATCTTCTCGTCTGAAGGGACAGAAGTGTACATTGTTATAATTCCAAACAGCGAAGTTGTAATTACAATCATGTAGGACAACATCAGGGTCCCCTGGATATTATCAGGTGTAAAAAGGGCAACTGAGACCATGATGATAATCCCGACAAGGGCGCCGGAGAACAGCATCGCAATGTACGCATCGCCCCATTTTTTGAGCATTTCAAGGCCCTGCTCGTAGTTGTTCCGGTAAACACTCCTGACGGTTGCAAGTTCGCGGTTAAGGAAGTCCTCATCCGGTACACCGGACTCTATTGAGTTTGAATAGCGGTTCAGCATACTCGCCAGCAGTTTGTTTTTTGTCCGTTCCGCAACCGCTGTAAGGGCTTCGACGTAACTGTAATTCCAGCGCTTGACAAAAAATTCAACTTTTGCAATATACTTGGCTGTCGCATACTCTTTTCTGAGGGCAGTATATGCAAAGATCTCGGGCCGGGTTGCACGTGCGGTTGTAATCGCACACATGTAGGTGGCCATAAACAGCATATCTGCAGCCATCCGCTTGGCCTCAAGAATTGAGTCCAGTCTTCTCGCGGATCGACTTTATCATACCCTTGAAGGGTACCTGGCGGCCTTCTTTAACCGGAAGGGCGGTTGGCCCGGCGGGAAGGTTTTTAACATCCATAACAGGCTGCAGACTCTCTAGTCGGGGATATCAATAGTAAGGAGCCCCTGCTTCTTGATTTTGGTCATCATGTGGTACAGGTCATAGAACCCGGTATAACCGGCCTTATGCAGTCTTTCAAGAATACGTGCCCTTTTTTCCACTTCAAGGTACATACCCGCTTTTTTATGATCAGGAATACCGAGCATTGTGGCAATCCTGTTTTCAAGGAGGAAACTGCTTCCCCTTCCATGGAAATCATGGGCGTCTGTGATAGGGTTCCAGCTGAACATCTCGACAAACGAGAAACCACCGGTTTCCGGGTTAAAACCCACCAGTTCATTTATAGAGAGGATCCTACGGACCATTTCACCAGTCGGGCGACGAACCGAACTCTGGATAACAACAAGGTTCAGGTTATCGACATAGGTCTTCGGGATAAGGATCGGGTCACCACAAAGACGCTGGATAAGTTTTTCAACAGAGGCCGCGTGGAATGTTGAAAGTACCGGGTGGCCGGTCTGCATCGCACCGAATGCGACGGCACCTTCAACACCACGGATCTCACCAACAAGGATCTGGTTCGGACGCTGACGGAGTGCGGCCCGTAAGAGGTCAAACATCGTCACATCACCTCCTTCCCCTTCCCCCTTCCCTTTGCCTTTTGAGACTTCACGTGTCCAGTTCAGGTGAGGGATCTGGAGTTCGGGGGTGTCCTCGATGGTTACAATCTTGTTCTCCGGTGGAATGAACGTCGTCATTGCATTGAGTGATGTCGTCTTACCACTTGCCGTTTCACCACTCATGAAAAGTGACATGCCGTTCTCGATACAGATCCAGAGATACGCAGCACACATATAATCGCAGGTCTTGAATTCAATCAGTTTCAGGATACTGATCGGGTCGTCCATCGCTTTACGGATGGTGAAATTTGAGCCTTTACGGCTGATATCCGTGCTATATACAATGTTGATACGGGAACCGTCAGGCAGTGTTGCATCAACGATCGGGTTCCGGTACGTGATAGGCCGCTTTGTCCGTTCTGCAAGTTTTATCACGTAATTATCCAGCTCTTTTTCCTTGTCCCAGCCAACCACCGATTTAAGGCCTTTGAATATTTTGTGTTCAACAAATATCGGGCCGATACCGTCACAGGTGATATCTTCAATATACCTGTCACTGAGGAACGGCTTTAAAAGGCCGATATCAACCTTGTCGCGGACCATCATGTATTCAAGGGCTGAATACTCCTGGGGCGTCATAATGACCCTGCCATCAGGGGTACGTGCAACATGTGCGAACGCATGTGCCCTCCCGGAACTGTCCTTCTTCGTGAGGTCCTTATTCAGGAAACCCTTCATTTTTCCCATGAATCCCGGATTTTCTGTTTCTTCACTCCCCATTGTGGGAATATTTTCCCCGGGCATTTTAATCTGGACGACCTGTTTGAGGAGCTTTCGTAATACCGTGCTCCGTTCCTCATCGGTAACCGGGTCATCTTCCAGTGCGTCAAGGAGATCGATCAACTTGTATTCAACCGCGGGAACAAGGTCTTTGACACTGTGCAGGAAGGAGGGCTCAATCGGGATGTAATAGTTCCTGACATCGTTGGGATCGAAAAAAATGTGGACAAATGTATCTTTATCGGCAGGGTAGATGAGGTTAGGTTCCGTCATCGACTTTAAATCACGTTTTAATTCCGAAAAAAAGAGGGGGATTCCATATTCATCGACCGGGAAGATATGCAGGTATTCGAGGAGGTGCGGACTGTGCTGCACGTACTCTTTTGCATTGGTAGGTAACATCCTGTAGAGTGCACAGGACTCGATATTATTCGCGCAGTCGTTGTCTTCTGTGTTTACCGCGCGTTTAAAGGGCAGGGAGAGGCTTGTTGCGACTGAAATTTCTCCGGAACTCATATCAGACCTTTGCCATTGAAATCGGAATTATTTTCATGCCGTAACCGGGGTGAACTTCGAAACTTACCAGGTTACCGGTTGTTTTCCGTGCACCCCGGACTTTTACCACTTCCATGACCATGACATATTTGTCACCAATCAGGGATTTTTTCATGTAGAGATGTGCATCGCAGATGGAACGGATACGGATCAGGGTATCCTCCTGGAATGCATACGTGTGAAGTGTGATGAGAATTGTCTTTCCATGGTCGACCAGGTTCTTACAGTTCGTCAGGAACGTGAGGATCGTCCCCTGGGTGGTATACTCGGTAAACATGGTAAGAGAATCGATAATTATGACCTGGGCTTTGCTCCCCCTGATATGTTCAATGATGTTTTCCAGGATCCCGTCCATCTCTTCTTTAGACCATTTGAACCCGACCATGTGCAGCGGGAAGAGCTTTACATAACCCCATGCAAAATAATCTGATACATCAAGGCTCATTGACTCCATCTGGGAAAGGAAACTTTTTGCAGTCATTTCGGTAGAGTAAAGGTCAACGCAGAGGCCCTGTTTCATTGCACCCCAGATTATCTGCTCTGTCAGGACACTTTTACCGGTATCATTCTCTCCTTCAATAAGCGTGAGGGAACCCAATGGAAGACCATCAGCTATTTTCTTATCTATTTCATTATTCCCGGTTGAGAGAATTTTCTTGTCTTCACCACCAAGAATACCTGCGATGCCCTCAAATCCCATTTGCCACCCTTCATATAATTATATATATTGAATAATCGATTCAACACTATTTAATTCTCTGCCTTGTACAAATACATCCCGGATTTCAGATAGGGTGATGCATTCGTAATATTTTCAGATCACCCCGGCCACAGAACAGGACGGGCATGTATCTGATTTAATAAGAATATTTGCAACAGTAATTAGTCAATGTCATAACCATTCCACACAAGAATAATACAGCCGGATTTCACATCGTTTCAATGCACAATTCCTTTATGGTGTAACTTTGGTAATGGCTGAAAAGCCATTTTCTGTTGTCAGCTGTATAATGACCGGGTACGTGCCAGCATAGGTAACATTCATAGTCAGCTCGGCTGTGGGGCGCCATTGTTTACTATCAGGTGAGATTGAGATTGATCCTTTTGGGATCAATACAGGGGCAGTCCCCGGTACCTGGATAAAAACATTTATATTAGAGAGGTCAACCGGCTCACTGCCGGTATTCCGCATCTGGAGTATTATCGGGGAGCTGTTTGCCACTGAAGCTGAATCAATGGTGATGGCAGTCCCAATCATTTGCATGTGAACCGCCGTCATGTCAGACTGTGCATTCATCGCAATCTGCGTGGTAGTCAGGACACCCCCGACGAGCACATAGGCCGTAACTATCAGGAGGATAATTCCGATAGCTGAGCCGATAATCGATGCAAATGCCATCCGGTAACCAGTCCTTCTTAAATTTAGTCAGTAACAAATTCAACTGACCGTTTTACTCCATTCGGTAAAACAATAGCAAAATATGCCATTCCACCGGTAGCTGGAATTTTGTCACTGGTAAGGGTAACGTGAAGGGTCTCCCCGGGGTCCCACCATTGACCTGTCAAATCCTTATCCCAATGGTTGGCGAGGGAGGAGCGTGAAAAATTACCCACTCCACCGATGAAAACATCCGATTCATCCAGTTCGGTTGCAGATATCCGTGAAGTCCCGATATTTTTCAGCCATATCTGGGCATCGGGATTTTTTGCAAAGTAATTTACAATCTTGATATCGGTCCGGATCTGGTTATCCGTCGAATGTGCCACAGAACCAAATGTCTCCGTCGTCCTCGAGATGATAGGAAAAACCGCATTAATCAGCACACCAGCAGCCACCACGGCAGCGATCAGAAAGAGGGCGGTGACGATTGTCTCACTCGACATTCATCAGATCCTGTCTTTGGAATGTAGAAAATCAGCTTCAGGCTGTTCTTCCCGTGAGTGGTCTTCCCGGGCAACTCCCATGGCTCGTAACAGGACTACCACGTTTCTCCATGAGGACCTCTATCATGTCACGGTCCAGTGTGGCATCTGACGGGTTCAGGATATGGTTCAGCTCGTATAATTCAGAAACAAATTCGTCTGCACGGATTTCATGTATCTCGCCGAGTGTTGTCGGCATCAGGCGGGTGATATCCCTGACGAGTTTTGCAGATTCATCTGAAATATAGCCCATCGCACGATACGACTCGAGCATCAGGTCAACCCGGTCATGCCCGTATTTCTTTACTGTCTTGCTTGTCCATTCAAAGAGCCGAAATACTTTCTGCAGGCGGACTTTACCGGCAGATTCGGATTCTTTAATAACAGGCACTGCCTGGCCCGGCATACCTGCAAACTGGGCCCGGATCGCTGCCAGCATCATTTCATCAGAATTACCGGAATTCAGAGGGATCCTTGTAATGGTCCCGGTATCCTGGTGGGGTTGAGTAATGGGCGGGGTGATCGGCGGGATTTGAGCTGCTGCTGGAACGTGTTCAGGTTTCTGAGAATGAACTTCCTCGATCTCTATGGTTTCCACAGGGTCCTGCCTGTTAATTTTTATTGATTTTGTAGGAGCATCCGGAACACTGCCAGCCTGGATCCCCACGTTGAACGGGTTCTCCATATCGTTCATCCGTTCGCGGATATCAATCAGAAGACGTTTTATTGAGGTCTTTAACAGTTCGACCTCGTCCTGTAATTTCAGCAGTTTCACTTCAGGGTCATCGGCAGATGCCGTCGAAATGATGTGGTCAACCTGTGCCTGGTTTACTGCCATATTAAGTACAATGTTTCACTGTTATTCGTTAATATAGCTTTGCCATTTGGATGACAGTGACGAATGACAATAAGGAAAAATAATTTCTGAAAACAACTTACGAAGAATAGAATAATAATTTAAAATTCCCGAAAAAGGGGTTAAGATTAGATTAGAATAGTAACTGTTGTGTTCGTTATCCCGGCAGGTACCGTTCTCTCAATACCAAGTGCCGCACCATTTTCAGGTTTGATTTCAAGACTGAATGCTTCCCTTGCGGTTAGATTAGTCTGTGGGGCATAACATGACAGTGAAATACTGCCCTTCCTGGATCAGGTCATTTGCTCCAGGTGATCTACCTGTGACATTCCACTTATCCACCAGTAGTAGCCGATTGCAGTCCTGTTGTAATACCTGGAATTGTATACGGCGTTGCATTTGCTGTAGAATAAACCATCTGTATCTTAGTCACATCAACAGGTAATCCACCTGCTGCAAGACCAAGATCAAACTGAATCTATCCAACAGTACGTATTAGTACCCATTGCTCGACAATCCCATACACGTTCCCCTTGACTACAATGTTTGATGCAGCCTGGGTAACACCTGCATGGACAACCTGCTGGCTTTTCTGTGTGGTGAAGAAACCTGCACCGAGCACGACGTAACTGAACACTGCGGCGACGACGACGAACGCAATCAGAACGATTGCCGCCTCGAGACCGGTGAACGCGTTTTCATTTCTGTTTTTCATTGACATTTACTACACCTCGCAGACGCTGGATCCCTCCAGAACATACTGCAAATGTTAGATTGTTTCAGTCCTATATAATAATATCGATTGTCCCGATATTTACCACCGGTATCTGGTATCAGATTCATTGAAGAAGGATTATACTCCCAATTCACCGGTCAGGTACTTTCAATAACAACGGTAGCTATGGAGTGCCCTGATTGCCCGCGGGTCTTTTGTTTCTTCCAGCGCCTGGACCGCACGGAGCCTGACACCGCTGTCACTGTCCTTTAATGCTTCTATAAGGGGCTCGATGGTAGAATCACCACCATATTTTGCAAGTGCGCCTACCGCTCTCATCCTGACGCTCCGGTCTTCATCCCGCAACGCACCTGTCAGGGGGACAACCATCCGCTCATCACCGATACGCCCCAGGGATTTTACAGCCTCCCTTCTGACAAACCGGTTCTCGTCCTTTAATGCATCAATAATATCGGGAATTACTCTTTTATCCCCGATTATCCGCAGTGAGACAAGGACACCCATCCGGACATGCCAGTCAGGGTCTTTTAATGCCTTGATTAATGGGTCCAATGCCATATCTTTCAGTTCGGCAAGACCTTCTGCAGCACCTTCCCGTCCGGAACGGTCCTCATCCTTGAGGGCATGTAGTAACGCAGGAATTGCCCGTTCATCGCCCAGGCGACCGAGGGACTTGGCAGCTTCACGACGGACATAATGGTTTTTGTCCTCCAGTGCAGAAATAAGCGGAGTCACTGCCCTCGGGTCGTTAAGTTCCCCGAGAGCCCGTGCGGCCTCCTCCCTGGTATCATCATCATTACTCCGGAGGGCAACGGTGACCTCGTCAAAATCACCTGAAAATTTTACTTTTGCTTTCCCTTTTCCTTCACTGTTACTCCCGGTACCGGTATCCATCATGCCGGACCGTTCGAAGAAATCCTTCAGTGCCGCATCAACCATATTCCGGTCCTTGGCATACAGGGCAACCGCGACGAATATCATGATATCGAGGCCGGCATTCAGGAGGGAGAGCACAGGATTTATGGTGATCCCGGTGTTGTACAGGATTGCGGTAAGAATAATGATTGCCGTAATAATAAGGACCGTAATCTGGAGGCCTCGTTTCGGGTACCAGAGTGCCACAAGAATTACGGGAATAATGTACAGGTGTGGTAACAGTGTGTAGATCTGCGAGGAGAATAACTGGTCCCGTACCTGGATGGTGAACAGGGTCACAATAAGGGCAAATATTGCAAATGCGCTAATCACCATTATTTTTAAGGATTCGCCATTTTGGATCTCCTGGATATGTTGATCGAGCCGTTTCATTTTTCAATATCCATCCGGGGGACTTACCAGATCCTTATGGTTCCTTGTAACAAATTAAACCGATTGGTGCAATTCCTGAGTCACCCATAATTGGCACTATACATCCTCAAAATGTTATTGCAACCAGGATAGTTCGAATACTACCATTCCTGACGACTGGCTGCATGCCGAAGTCTTAAAATGGACCCGAAACGTCTTACCGGTCATATACCAAAGACAAACTGTGTCGCAATATTTTCAATTTCATCCCCCCGTGTTTCAGCATCGCGGAGGTGTCCGGGAGGTTCCCAGCGGTACCATTCCTGCATCCTCATCATCATCAGCCACCGGTTTGTAATCTCCTGGCCGAACTCATACATCCGGTAATAATAGTTTTCATCAAGTTTCCCGGAAAAATCAAACGTCAGTACCATTTTAATAATATTTGTCATCGCGTCGCCTACGAGTTTTGTATGGTACCAGTATGACTGGCTCCACCGGTGCGACATCATCTCTTTCACATCAAGGTTCTTGAATTTCTGGAGTTCCGGGATATTTATCAGCGGGTTTAATTTCAACTCGGCCGTTATATCTGCCAGGTACATATCCCTTGCATAGTACATCGCATTGTGCAGGACAAAGTACCGGCGTGGGAGCATATCTTTAAACGAAACCAGTTCGTGCATATCCTTCATGCTCTCTTTTACCAGGAAGTAGGTCTGTGCATTCTGCAATACCCTGCACCGTTTCGCAATATACACGTTTGACAAGATCTCCCATGGAACATCCGTTATCGATTCATGGAAGAGCATGTACAGGTAATACATCAGTTTCTTTTTTTGCCAGACCCCGAGATTTCTTGTTTTTTCATCCTTTAGTGTATCAAGATAGATCTGGGTCATGCCAACCCCGGCAGTTTCTGCATCATAGGAGAGGACACGGTAATTTCCTCTCCGGTGAGCTATTCCCCTCATAAGCAAACGGAGACTGTTCTGGGCTATAACAAAGTCCTTTAATAATCCGAGTTGTGCACTTGAAAAAACGATGACATTTTTATTGGTAGTATATGAATAGGTATCGAGGAGGATCCCATGTGCAGGGGCTTCTTTTTCCCTGTGGACTATAATCTCGGTCTCCAGGATATCCTCGATGTGGGTTACCAGTTTATCCAGGGCAGGTGAACTATTATGTGATGCAGTCATTCCATTTTCACCATTTTTTCATCCAACTATCATCCAGCCTGCACTCAGGTCTCGTATCATAACCACTAATCCGGGTATTTTTATCAGGAGTCCAGTCCTGTTGATTGTGTGAGAGTATCTGTTAATACAATTTCTCATCCATTATACCTTATCCATTTTAGATTATGACGGAGACAACAAAGGGGAGATAGTTCCCATTTTTACCCGGCCACCTGATTGCTTAAATGTCAATATTTATCTGTGGATAGATGAATAAGGCCGAAAAATTGGCTGATTATTGTAACATGACCAGGTCCGGGATACGCCGGGTATGATACATTTATATTGCCACTTGCTGATAGACACCATAGTTTTATGAACATTCTTAACGTGAGGACATGGGTTTTTTTTTATCTGATTTGTTTTGTTGCATTACTCTGGGCGGTATTCCTTCTTACACAGGGGATGATGCTCTGGGTGGGTCTTTCACTCGTCCTTATTGTTGTCGGATTTAACTTCATCCTCGTCGCTGCAGAAATGCGAGGTCATAAAAAACAGGAACAAATGATGAAGAATATTACTTCAATGAAACCTGAAAGTATACAAGGGGATAAGAATAACGGGAAATAACATGAGGGAAAATCAGGTCGAACTCAGGGGAACAACACCTGACGATGAATTCTGGAAACGGTTTTCAGGTGTCCAGACTATGCTTGCCCGCATGAGGCAGCGTGCTGAACTAATCCGGGCGATCCGTGAGGAGATCGTAATCCCTGAACATGCCAGGGACCTTGCAGTCAAAGCATTGTCCACAGAATTACAGGAAAATAAAAAGATATTTTTTGATTATCTTCTGAATTTTATCAGTGTCAGTATGCAGGTCCTCCACCGTGCTGATATCGAGATGGAATTTACCATCATCGAAGGTGGCAGAATTGAAATGAATAGTATCAGGCTCATTGTTGACGACGAAATCCAGGACCTGCCTGTCGAGATTGGGGCCAGGTTCACCAGCCTGATCCTTGAGTCCAAGGGGCCAAAAAAACTTGATGCAGTCCTTTTATTTTTTCGGGAGGAAGAGGCACGTTATGACATACTTTTAGGGGGTATAATGGACAGGTGTTCCCTGCAGATAATGGATGAACTCTATCCAAGACGGTGTGCCCATGTCAGATTAAAATTACCCGCACAATCACTTATTGAATACCGGGTATCCCTCTAATTATTAAGAATTACAGAGGCAGATTACTGCCTGACAAATATTTTCAGGAGAGGGCGGTACGACTTGAAGAGAGGTTCCATTTCCTTTCCCAGATATTCTGAAAGACCCATTACATAATATCCTCCGGCAACGAGGCCATTATGAAATTCCTTGCAAAGATCGTTTTTTTGCTGTTCATTAAAATAAATAGTTACATTCCTGCAGGAGATAAGGTCAAGATATTTTGCTACAGGTTCTCCCCGCATAAGGTCATGATATTGAAACCGTACCTTTTCCCGGATATGGGGTTTAATTTCATATTTCCCGTCTGGCAGAAGGGTGAAATGTTTCTTGATCTGCAGCTCTGTCATATTATCAAGTGCCTGTCTTTCATAGACACCCGCTTTTGCCCGTTTTAGGATTTCGTAGTCAATATCACTAGCAATAATCAATGCGTCCATAGTGGGATTGGTAAGGCCGATCTCATAAAGAACAATAGCATAGCTGTACGGTTCCTCGCCGGATGAACACCCTGCACTCCAGATACGGACCCGTTGCTTTTTTTTCAGGATTTCGGGGATTAATTCCCGTTTCACCGTTTCAAATACTTCCTTGTCACGGAAAAATTTTGTAACGTTAATTGTCAGGGCATTTCGAAGTTTTTCCTGTTCTTCAGGGTTTGACAGGAGGTACTTATTGTAGGCAAGATATTCTTTGATGTTCGCGGCGTTCATGCGGGAGGAAAGACGACGTTTGATATAATCTTCCTTATAATTTCCACACCGTATGTGAAGGAGCCGTTCTATTGTAGCCGTGAGGGTATGAAAATCATCCATTTTCCGGTCTCACCTGATATTGCAGGGCAGACGAAGATCGGTAAGAATCTTCTCGATATCCAGGTACAGCATTAAGCATGACTTTTTCCCTGCCTCTTCCAGTCTTTCCTTATCACCTGAAGAAGTTTTTATAATTCCTTTCACAAACCCTCCGGAATCGGTGGCAAGTATGCCAGTTACAGGTTCAATATCATCAACGGGTATTGAAAGGACGCTGTGTACTTCTCCAACGATAATCCCTATATTGGAACCTCCGGTAAAATCCGGTACCATTACAATTATCTTACCGTTTTTTTTCTCTGATTCCTCGTTAATGCTCAGCAGTTCGTTGATTGATATGATCATGGTCACCTCCCCACGGAGATTGATCACACCTACAATACAGTTCTGGCTTCCCGGGAGGCGGGTGATTGGTAACATCTCAACGATCTCACGTACCAGACTGATATCCATCCCGTAGAGCCCGCTTCCGATTTCAAACTCTACAATATCTTTTGTCTCTGCCATGGTGAATCATTCCCGGGAAGCATAACACATGAATTACAAACCCGTTTTTTATAAGCAACTGATTATTCTATACCATAATATAAGAAACACGTTCTCAATCAACACTGGAATTAATTTTTCAGGGATCTTGTACAACTTTACATCAGGATTCATCTGTTATAGACTTATTGATTTTTTAAACTTTGTTGAAAACCCTTCGGTGTCATAACAAATAGGAGTGAAATTCGAAGACGGGAGAGGGTTTCCCGAAGTCTCATTAAAAATCAGAGTATTGGAGAATAGTCTCTATCCCAATCTGGGTCGCCAAAGCGGCGGCCATGAGCCCCGGGAGCGTGACGAAATTTTGGAATCACCAATCTGCAAAATAGATTTAAGAGGATTTCTACAGAGCCCTAAAAAGGCATATTCCAATTGGTAACTGTATTATTAACACGGATATTGCAGGTTAGTCATTATCGGGGTTCAATCGCACAATAAGGAAATTCCTCTTATTGCGGTAAATAAAGGATTTTGTGAATATTCAGCTGGTAAAAACAGGTTGAGTTAAAGCGGAACGTGATCCAGTTTTGGAATACCCTAATCTCAGGATCGATTGAAACGTAATTTTACAAAGCCAAACGTTGCTCCGTTTAAGGGTATTATTTTGATTTCTGGATGGACAGATCCTCGATAACCTTCAGCATATCAAGCCAGATAACGAGGTCTTTTTCATCAGTCTCTGATTTTTTGTCAAGCCCCCTGCTTCCGATTTTAATAATTCCTTTGATGTGCAGAGAGGACTGGGACGACAACCCTTCACCAAGGTGCTCAACATCACGTTCATTAATCTGGATGACACTCTGGACATCGTCCACAATCACCCCGATATTCTCTCCTCCTGTTGCTTCTGCGGATAATACAATAATTTTACTGCCTGAATTTTCATCGCGGGCTGGCAGGCCGAGAATTGCGGTAATATTAATAATATTGGTTATTTCACCACGGAGGTTCATAATTCCACGAAGGTAATCGGGAGAACAGGGTATCGGGGTGATCGGCATCATCTCAACAATCTCGCGGGCGAGATTGATATCTAGGGCATATTTCTCCCCGCACAGATCAAATTCCACAACATCAAACGTGAGGCTTTTTTTTGCATCTTTCTTCCCATTTTGTTGTTTATCTTCAGTTAAAGGTGACGCGACAGTAAATCCGGGCTCAGCCGCTGGGACAACTTTATTCGGAATAGCGGGAATTCCTGTCAGCTTGGGGGAGAGGTCCTTCTTTTTCGATTCCTCTTCGAGAAGCAGTTTCAGTTCCTGGATTTCGCTCTTCATCTGTTCCTCTTCCTGCAGACTGGCAGTCTTATCATAAAAGACTACCATTATACCGGATAATGAACCGGAATCAGTAATCATGGGAATACTATACTGCTCAAAGGCATGTACACCCGAGGGAAATTCAATAATCAGGTCGCTGACATTGTGACGTTTAAATTTCAGGACGTCTTGTACCCCGTTTCCCCGGGTTGTAACAATGTTGAAATCCTGGTAATTCATGGCCTTTAATTCTTCTGGACATAAACCGCTTACACGGCAGAACGCCTCATTGACATCATGTATTTGCTGTACCGTATCAAGGAGGAGCAGGGGCATCGGATTTTTAATAAAAACACTTTCCTTGAGGAGAGATAATTCAGTTAGTTGGGATTCCTGATTGCTGCTGGCGTCCTCAATCCTGCGGAGACGAAGAATTTCTGTATTTTCCCCCTCCATCTTCCGGTTAACCTCATTTACTGCTTTAACGAGAGGTTGCCATGATGCATCAACGTTTGCTTCATTAATCTGGCCTGAATAATCCCCTTTTAGTCCTTTCCAGAGTTGTTCTTCTATGTTGGATAGTATCACATTTTCTCCCGGTGCCGGGTGAACAGGCCCGGAGGCTGTCCTGCAGGGTACTCCGAGGAGAAGTGCTCTCCTTCCCGCCTTTGCATTCAGTTCAGATCCAGTACCTTCTACTGCATTATCTGCGACCATCAGAATCCCCTCCTCAAATAATAATTACCATTTTTGTATTACCTCTGCTATGCCGGAATATGCCTTACCAGCAGGACTATCCGGGGCAAAATGTGAAATCGGTAACCCGGCCCTCTGGGCCTCATATATCTCCCTGCTGTAGGGCACTGTATATACCAGGTTGAAATACTTCCGGACTTCCTCCTCAAATTCCCGGACCAGCACTTCTTCTTTTACGCGGTCAGATGAATCCTTCAATGAAAAACGGGAAAAAAATGCCTTTATTCCTCGTTTTCCTGCGACATTGCAATCCCAACGGGTCAGGATTGCGAGATCCGGCGTTATCCGGTTCCCAACAATTTCTCTGATATCGGCAAAAATTGTCATGAGCGTATGCAGGCCCTGTAGTGCAAATACACCCCGGTCAAAGGTGACTACGGTATGATCTGATGCTACCAGTCCGTTTATCACAAATTGTCCCATGCTGGGGGGTGTGTCTATCAGGATATAGTCATACCTTTTTTTTACGGGAGCCAGTATTTCGGACAGCATTTTCGCCCGGTCTTCCATAGTATAGAGAAATGGCTCGGCACCAACCAGTTCAAGATTTGAAGGAACGATGTCAATTCCCGATTTGGTCTTCTGGATACAATCAATAATTGTTATGGGCTCATACCCCTGGCATTTCCCCATAAAGAGATCATACATGCTGAGCCTTCAATGAATCAGGGCTTATGCCAAGACCTGAAGTTGCATTGGCCTGTGGATCAACATCAACAACCAGCACATTTTTACCGGATTTTACGAGAAATCCTGCAATATTCAGGCAGGATGTCGTCTTACCTGTACCCCCCTTATGATGGGCAAATGTGATGATCGTAATCCGTTCCACCTCATCGTGAATATTCATCTGTCATCTGATTTGAATATATCAGATTTGAACTTACAGCCACTCACTATTGACAGAAGTGACCAGTCTGGAAGATTACCCTGGTAATAGAAGAATACAATAGGTTCCTTCATTAAATCATAAATCCGGCACGATAATCCTCCGGCCTGAAATATTACAGACTGTGTTAGGAATTTAATTTTGATACAAAAATCCGGATTTTTTTGCCTTTTTGGGATAATTTTATCTGATCGTTCGTGCATGACACTATATCAGGAAGATCAGATGGACGATATTATAATTTACCTGATGAGTGGCGTGATTATGGTTATCATCGGAATTATTGTCGGTTACAAGGTGACCGTGCGGTATTATACAAAACGTTTCCTGGTGGTAGCCAAACAGTGTGAAAAAGTGCAGACTATTGCACCACTCATCGCCGAACTTGAGAGGGAATCCTAAATGAACAAAAAACATGCATTAAGAGGTGCTCACCATGGTTGATCTTCTGGGAGAGCTGGTGATCTGCATCGTCACATTGTGTTTTGGACTTTTGATCAGTTTCCAGATGGCCCATATTTATCATGTGCGCAAGATTACAAGGATTGCGCGACGTTGCATAGATTCCGGTACAATCGCACCGGTCCTCGTGGAGCTTGAAAAAGTTCACCAGATGGGCTCTGTAAAAGATGTAGATATTGATGAACCAATGAAGAAATAACGGGCCCTGTATACAGGTGAAAAATGTTATTTACAGCTATCAAGCTGTTCTTTCTGTTTTTGCATCAGCTGCTTGATTTTATCCCGGATATTATCCGGCATCCCACATAACACAGGGCTGGCGAATTCCTCACCCTCGTCTTTTTCTGTTTTCTTCATATCAATGGCATCTGCAAGGACCGGGTCCAGTCTTTTTGCATTTTCCCAGGCCTTCCTTGCTTCCTCATCCCTGTTGAGCCCCCCACTCAGGTTGATCCCTTTAAATGCCCACAGGTTCGCATTCGATGGGTTTAACTGCAGTGCTTTTTCATAGTACTGGTCAGCCTCCTCGTATCTGCTCTCAAATGCAAGGAGATCGGCTTTAAGTGCCATTTCATCTGACAGATTCAGGAGATCCTCTTTTTTATTCCAGGATTTTTTTACTCCTTCGGAAATACTATTCAGCTCCTGTTAATCGTTTCTGCAACCAGAGTATATGAATGTTAGGGATATGGAAATTTCTGGCTGGTTAGTAACAATAACCCGGTACCAGGAACCCGGGCAGGTTATCAATGCGGATAACGGTCATGATTATTTTGACCTGCAGCATACATCGCATTTATAAGGCAGAAAAGGGCGACCGATCCAATCTTTCAGATTAGAAGAGATCATCTGGTTATTTTGGGAGAATTTTTTAACCTTTCCGGGAAAATTACTACCTATGAGTGAGACCGGATCAGTTTGCCGCTATATCTGCCTTGAGTGCGCGTATATCTATGACCCTGCAAAAGGTGATCCGAAGGGAAATATCCCGCCCGGAACACCGTTCGAAAAAGTTCCTGATACCTGGCGATGTCCTGAGTGCAAAATATTAAAAGTTAAAAAGGGTGTATTCAAACGACTGGATAGTTGATATTTTTTAATTTGAAAAACAATTATCATTTTTTTGTTATCGTTTGTTTCATAATTAACCTCAAGAATGGATAGTGAAATAAAACCAGGTAAAAAATATGAAGTCTGTCAGGTTGATTCTAAAGGAATATATAGGAATCAGAATAAGTTGGGATCAATGAGCCAGAAGATCCAATATTATATCCTGATACTCTTCATTGTTGCAGTTGTATGTTCAGCCGGATGTATCGTCCCGACAAAGGATAACCCAGCACCAGCAAACAGCCAGTCTCAGGGTACCAATTACCTGGTACCAGGAACAGGAGGAAATCCTCAACAACAAGCCCAGGAAAACACACAAAATTCAGGGATAGCAGCCAGCCAGGGTAGTCCCACACCAACTCCTATGCCGGACGATACACGCTACCTTACTCAGGTCCCGACATATCCGGTAACTTCTGACAACAGCCCTGCCTATAGGAACCTGTCGATATATGCAGATCCGACCCAGATCATCCGTAATTACCAGGATATCTACAATAATGAACTTTCATTAAAAGATTACACCGTCGCTTATGCCTACGATCTTAAAAAACCACCATTAATGATAGATTTTGACGTCAAGCCCAAGATGGATGATCTGACAATATGGTCTGAAAGCAGGAGTGGAAGCTTATCGGGTGCAACAACCGGGACGGGTGGGGGTGTTGTGGACCCGAAACGGGCGGATGTATATACACATGTAACCCAGTTAAGTCCTGATGCATGGTTTGAAATTAAAGTCCTGGATAAAACTACGGGAAATGTTGTCCTTGATGACGGATTTGGAAAAACCTTCGGTGGCGATACGAAAAAGACAGTCAGCGTACGTAGTTTCGGGAACTACCAGATTGAAATGTCGGGAAATAAAGTGAATGTATCTGTCAGGATGTATATTATCAACGGTACCGCCTGAATATCAATCAATAGTTTTCTTTTTCATTTCCTATCATTTCCCTGTTCCAAAGAAGAGTCAGTGATAAAATATCAGCAGTATTCCGGATTAGTGAATTATATCAAATGGAATTTAATGCTCAAACTTTGTTCATTTTTTTAGTCTACCATATTTTAGGAAATTTCAGGAGGTTTTTTTTATAATTTATTGAGTGTCGAGAGGTCCTCAACCATATTTATATTCACAAACGTGCGGAGATTAGGGTCAACCTTTCTGAATTCATCAACATTAATATAATACGTGTAAAGGCTGCGGATCATTGTACGAAGAGACAAAGATTCGTGGGATATCAGGTATTGTAATAAGGCATCTCTTTTATAAACGGCATGAAGGGGCTCAAATTTTTCATTATTCCAGGCAGGTATGATTGCATCGTATCCATTAATCCGTGAAAAGAGCTGATTTACAATTTCCGTGCAGACAAATGGCATATCGCACCCGGATATGAAAACATTCTCCCCTTTTGCAGCAAGAACACCGGCATGGATACCCCCGATTGGACCAATACCTGTCCTGATATCGGTAACGCAAAAAATATTCTCATAGTCTTTAAAACGGATACATTGATCAGGATTTCTTGCAACAAGTATCACCTCGTCAACTACCGGTACAAGAGAATCAAGTAATCTCGACAGAAATGTCTTCCCTTCATGGAGAAAAAAATATTTCTCGCGCCCCTCGGCTCTTTTTGCTTCGCCTCCCACGAGAATTATTGCAGTCCTCATCTAAATTTTCCTGTCTTACAAGATCAGATTATCATTACGCTGTTTTAGATTCATGGTTAATTTTTTATTACAATGTAAACCATTTCAGTGACGTGATGCAGAAAGGACTGCAATTTAATCCATCAGGATTATTGTACTAGCTTGGTTAAGCGGGTTTAATAGTTTTTTTTCTCCGGATCAACAAAAAATCCATAAAAAAATTTATCCAACTTCACCGCGTCACCTTGTGCTCCCTCACTTTCTTCTGTCCTTGGTCTTTTTTTCCATCAGTATCAACATTTCTTTTATTTCGGGTGATGGGGTAAACCCGCCGACACCATGCTTTCCAACAATACGATGGCATGGAATGACCAGGGGTGTGGGGTTGTGTCGCATCGCCTGCCCGACTACTCTCGGAGAGGTGGAAACCTTTACCGCAATGTCCCCATAGGTTGTAGTCTCTCCATACGGCACCTTCCTTACCTCCTGGTAAATACGTCCAAATATTGTCGGATAGGTGGTTGCAACGCTCTCATGGGACTGGAAATTCTCTTCTTTCCCTGCACAATAGCGTATAAAGGGTGGGGGAACCGTCCCGGTCAAAGGGGATTTCGAAAATACCACCTGGAAAATCTGGTCTCCCGACCACCAGACATGCACAAACCAGAGTCCGAAACGGCAGGAGCCACTCATTACCTCCAACCTGACATCATCTCCCTGAATTCATGGAGGTCGCATTCTATTATCTCTTCCCTGATCCACGCAGGGAGTCCACGGATGACCTTTGACTCAAGGAACCGTTTCTCACCGAATACCAGCACACCACGGTCTTCCGGAGTCCGTATTACCCGGCCAAGGGCCTGTTGTGCGCGGTTAATTGCCGGCAGGGTGTAACAGATGAATTCACCTTCCTCCCCGAATTTGTGGCGAAAGTAATCAATAACCATCCTTCTGGGCCGGTTGAAAGGCGCAAGGGGTAATCCAATCACAAGTGCTCCCGAGAGCATATCCCCCCGGTAATCAAGGCCCTCACTCCATTTCCCCCCACAGACTGCAAAAATTACTCCTGATTTATTCATGGCCGGAAGCTCCATGAATTCATTTAATGCAATATTTGCATCTTTTGCATCTTTTGGCTCAATATAGACCTTTTTTTTCGATATCCCTGACACTACCCTGGCTGCGTACTGGTCAAGGATCTGGTAGGACGGGAAGTAAACAGCCAGGTTGCCGGGGATCTTTGTAAATACCCCTATATAATCCACGATATTCTGGGTATTTCCTTTATCCTGCCGCTGTGAGAATGAGGTGGTAATATCACGTGCACATAAGATCCTCCTGTTCTGTTTCGGGAACGAATTCGGGAGAGAACACAGTGTAACATCCGTATCTCCAAAATAGTACTTCCGGTAACTGGTGACCGGGGAAAGGGTCCCCGATATCATCGTGCAACTGTAATGCGATCCACCCAGTTCGCGCATTTTTGGCCCGGGGTCAATATTTCGCACTTCAAGAAAGATTGAATCTTCATCTTTTTTATAAACGGTAAGATACGACGTATCAGAAGCTGACTGTTCCAGACGGAACATGAAAGCGGTAAGGCGCTCAATGGCAGTTTCCTTAAACTCACCCGCACGGATATTGCTCTCCCTGATCCGTTCGCTGATGGTCATAAGTTCCTCTACAATTTCAGAAAGTGACCCGTATAATGAACCTTTAAGGATAATCCGTTCGAATATCCCGGGGTCGAACCAGTCCTCAGTTTCGAGGGAACTCTTCAGGCCCTGCATATAGTCCTTGATCCTTGGTATCAGGTGATGAACCGCATCGACACCTTTCATTGTCCTTTTCAGGTGGAGGAGCTCGTGGGCAGCCTGCTCTAGCGAGGGTTCTTCTAAACGGACAGACTGGACATCCTGTAATACCTCACCACAGTTATGCGCCTCATCGATTAGCAGGAGTACATCTGAAGGTTCAACTCCGATTGACTGGTAGAGTTGCTCCCTGACCATATCATCAAACAGGTGGTAATAATTAAGGATAATAACGTCAGCTTTCTGGGCTGCATAGAGCATCGTCTCGTATGGGCATATTTCACCACACAACTCCGTTAATTGCTGGGGCTGGACACCCGGTAACAGCACCCTGTCTGCTTTCAACCGCAGCGGGGGGGACGGGGCCATCTTCAGTGCGCCCCCTTCTGCCTTCATGTAAATCCTGCTATTAATAAAATAAGGGCAGATCATAGGGTGATCGCGGTCAATCCGAGCAACCTGCTTTTTTATGACCGGATCTAATGCCGGGACCAGCGACCCCTGTTCAGCGCGTTCGCGCATCAGCGATGTGGTGAGACCTTTTACCCCTTCGCATCTCCGGTAGACGTCCCCTTCCCCGCCAAGGGGGCATAAATTGGATTTACCGACAAGAAATGAAAATTTCAGTGCAGGTTTCTTTTTTTTTATAAGTGATAATTCACGAATAAAGGTAGTCAGCTGGCTGATTGTCCTCACGGCGATGATGACCTTGCGGCTCCCCCGCTCAGATAGTAATGCCGCAACAGCGCTCGACTTACCGCTTCCGGTCGGGGCATCAATCATGACAATACCCCCCTGTTTTGCGCTTGCCGCTACCACTTCAAGCATCTGCCGTTGATTCGGCCGGTAGTTGTTGTAGGGGAACCATTCGTCGAGGTGATCCATTAACATATAATAGGTTTCACAATGCTTTAGAATAGCAGGAGAGGATCTTTTCAGATGGCAGTCCACCCGATCGAATACCGTTATGGAACAAAAGAAATGCGCCACATCTGGGGCGAAGAAAACCGGTTCAACTGTATCATCGCTGCTGAAATTGCTCTTGCCCGCGCAGAGGCAGTTCATCACATGATCCCGTCATCGGCAGCAGATGAGATTGAAAAATATGCAAAAAATGCAAAACTCGCACGTGCAAAAGAAATTGAGGAAGAGATCAGCCATGATATGATGGCAATTGTAAAATCAATATCAGAAGAATGCGGGACTTCTGCCAGGTGGGTCCATTACGGCGCAACCTCGAACGATATGCTTGACACCGCAACCGGGCTTCAGTTAAAACAATCACTTGAACTGATAGATAAAAAATTAAAAAATCTTCTCTCCGTACTTCTTACCCGTAGCGGCGAGACAATAAACCTTGTTTGTGCCGGACGGACACACGGCCAGATTGGCGTACCAACCACGTACGGGTTGAGATTTGCAATCTGGGCAAGTGAGACCGGAAGACATATTGAGAGACTGAATGAGATCAGGCCTCGCGTGGCAGTTGGCCAGATGACCGGGGCAGTCGGAACCCAGGCATCACTTGGCAACAGGGGTATCGAAGTACAGGAGACCATGATGTCAATTCTTGGTCTCTCACATGTCGATGTCTCCAACCAGGTTATTTCCCGTGACCGTTATGCAGAGTATTTTATGTTCCTTGCGAACGTTGCTACCACACTTGATAAAATCGGGGTCGAAATCAGGTCACTCCAACGGACAGAGATCGGTGAACTGGAGGAGGCGTTTGGAAAAAAGCAGGTCGGTTCAAGCACAATGCCGCATAAAAGAAATCCTATAAAAAGTGAGCAGGTATGCGGGCTGGCACGAGTAATACGGGCTGCAGTTGAACCTGCACTCCTCAATAACACACTCTGGGACGAACGTGACCTTACTAATTCATCCTGTGAACGGGTAATATTCCCCGAAGCCACCATATTAACCGATCATGTCCTGCATGTGATGATCCGTGTACTCGAAGGGTTATGCATCAGGGAAGACCGGATCCGCGATAATTTAAATTTTCTCCATGGGGTCAATATGGCGGAGTCAATTATGATCGAACTGACAAAAAAAGGTATGGACCGCCAGGAAGCTCATGAAATTGTCAGGGTTGCCAGCATGGAGGCGTTGGCAGAAAAACGCGCACTCTCAGAAGTACTGGGTACACATGCCAGGGTACTCGAATTGTTAACTCCCGCGGAGATTGGGGAGCTGTTAAACCCTGACAACTATATCGGCACCGCTGTCCGGCAGGTTGAACAGGTAATCCAAAAGCTCAGGCCAGTAACCCTGTGAAACGAACAAATCATTCCGATCACCAGAATTACATTTTTTTTTGGCGATATCAAAAAAGGGAAAAAATTATTGGAATATCTATTCTTCAACGGTTTCCTTTCCGGATTCCGCTGGTCTTTTAAAGGATTCAACAAGGATAATCTCCTGGATGTCAGGAATGTATTCAAAAGATTCATGAATAACACGGCTCCTCCACATCACCCAGCGTCGGTCATAGTTAATACCCGGGGGCAGGCTGATTGTGAGGTTACCGTCCAGGAAAGAGAGATCCATGTCGCGGCCTGCATAAAGGTGGAGCAATCCTTTTACTTTTTCCACGAGGTCATCAACTTTGGAATCAATCCTGAAATGATAATTGAGGGTTTTTCCTGAAAGCGGGTGGTTAAAATCAACAATCACACGCCCGCCGATAACATCGATAACAACCCCTTCACCAAGTTCCTCGACTTTAACACTCATCCCCTTGACAGGTTTCTCCTTGAACTTATTTTTCGGGAATGATTCAACACGTTTCGGGTCATGAAGGCCAAACCCCTTCTCTGGAGATATCTCGAGATCTCCCTCGAAGCCTTCATCTTTCCCAATAAGTGCTTCATCCAGTCCGAGAATTACATGGTGACTTCCTGCACGAATCACGATCGGACCGTACAACGCCTGGGGGTTATGAATTCCGACTGTTTTAGCCTCCTCTTCGTCAGTGGTGTCAAAAATCCGTCCGTTCACGCCACCGGTATAGCTCAGTTTAACAAAATCTCCTTCCTGTATTGCCATCGTTATCACTTGGTATATAACGTCGAGGCGATGATAGATAAACCTGTGTCACTTGTATGCTTGAAATAGAACTAAAAGTCCAGGTATCTGACCTCGTACCAGTCCGGGAACGCCTGTTGGCAATTGGCGCCCATATGACAGAAAAAACGGGGGAACATGATATTTACTACAACGCCCCCCACCGGGATTTTGCCGTTACCGACGAGGCACTGAGGGTCCGGTACAGCAGCGGCAGGACCACGATCACCTATAAAGGTGCCAAGCGAAGGGACCTCGCATTTAAAGCCCGCGAAGAACTGAATGTTACCGTCGAAGGGGGCCCTGATTTTGAGCAGATGCTCGAACGTATCGGTTTTCGCAAAACAGCTGTTGTCGACAAAGTCCGGGAGTATTATTCATTCGGACATGCTTCAATCGCCCTTGATGAAGTTCGGGATCTGGGATCCTTCGTGGAGATTGAGGTAATACGGTCGGAGTCTGATGTATCGGATACCAGCATAATTGAGAATATTGCAGAAAAGATCGGTGTCAGGGGAGAACAGATTCTCGCCTCGTACCTTGAGCTTATCCTCGCTAAACAGTGAGGAGCTCGATCTTTATGTCTTTTGCTTCATTGCCGAAATGGATCATGGCACAGTTACCTGTTGATGCCATGCCTGGGTTTACCACTTTTGTACCTTCTACTTCAATTATGCCCCGCTGCTCATGGATATGGGCACAACATACAAGGTCGAAAGATTTCATGTGGCGCTGGATACTGGCACTGCCAACATGCTCCCCGTTAATTACATCAAGACTACCATAGGGTGGTGCATGGGTTAACAGGACATTATGAACAGTCCGTTCCATCTTCGGCATGATTTCGTTCAAGATATTTTCAATCTGTTTGTCCGTCATTTCGAACGGAGTATTGAACGGTGTCGGATTAGAGCCACCAATTCCTGCGATTGAGATCTTCCCGAGGTTGATCTGAGACGCATGAAGGCAGACACTGTCAGAGTGTTCAAGGACATCTAATATCTCTTTTGGGTCACAGTTGCCCGGTACCACAAAACAGGGTACATCTATCCGGGACATTAGGGGTTCAACGGAATCTGCGGGTCCCATATCGGTGAGGTCGCCGGCAATAAAAACTGCATCGGCCCCGAGATCCAAAAATGAATCAATTTTACCAAATTGACCATGCAGATCTGCTAACAATAGCACATCCATCATGTAATATCATTCGAAGGGGTTGTAAAAAACCTTATCTCATGATCACACCAGGAACCCGTTACTTTTCGCCGGAGTGCCAGCTTCCCGAGGACCTGCTGGACCTCGCTTATAATAGGACGTGGTAATGCACCTGATAGCGCAGTCCCAGGTAACGGGAGGAACTGGTGGACATGGATATGCCCGTATTTCGAAATCCACCTGATAAGATCAAGGCTTTTCAGCTGGTCTTCATCGACTTCATCAGGAAGACCAAGGATAAAATCTACAACAGGGGTAATGCCGTATTCGTGGCATAATTCAACAGCCGAGACCACATCGGATACCGAATGCCCGCGGTGAAGCTGTTTGAGGACCCGGTCGCTACCAGACTGCGCGCCAAAATGCAGTTTCGTGTTCATGCAATAGTCTCTGACAATCTCGAGTGCCTCGCGGCAGATAAATTCGGGGCGGACTTCACTTGGAAATGTTCCAAAATAGATATTTGATTCTATGTTACCGAGCAATTTCCGGATTTTTTCAAATCTCGGTGACCTGCCGTCAGAACCATATGCAAATGCATTGGGTGTAACGAAGCGTGCATCCCTGACCCTGTTAGCGTATTTGACAATTGAATCAATACTACGGTGCCTCATTGATCCGCCAAATAGCGAAGGAGTCTGGCAATATCCACAATGAAACGGACATCCCCGTGAGCATTCAATATATCCTTTCACCTCACGAAAGGGAGGATATGCATCAAGGAAAACGTTTGAATCCGGAGGATTGAACGCCTCCGATGTCGCAACCCCTGGGGGAAGAGGCGTTATTTCAGGACCCATAATATGGTGAAGTAATGCCGGCAGGGTATGTTCACCTTCACCAACGACGACATAATCTGCATAGAGCGACACCTCGCGGTAACATGCGGACGAATAGGGGCCACCCGCGATGGTTATGCACTCCGCTTCCCTGATCTCGTTTTCATATCTTCTGGCGGTCACAGAATTGAGACTGTAACAAGTAATATCCGCCGAAGGAGCACGGACAGGGTGAAGGGAGATTCCATGGACGCTACATGCTGCCCTGAGTGCTGCATAGGAATTTCCGGCAGCAGCTATGTCCCTCCAGCAGGTCTTCATAAGCCTCTCCATTCTCTCCTTGATAGTAACCTGTTCATCCCGGCACAGTAAAAAAATGAAATGCATCTGACAGCCATGAATAACAACGCCGGAATTTAAACGTGGCATCAGGCCAACGCTGTACTATTATTACCTGCTACGCGGTACCTTTCTCCTGCTAATCCTGCATCTCATCACGTTCATGTACTGATGAATGGTTTATTGCATTCATAAAAAATTATAGGTCTTACATATTTTTCCAGTACCCGACAGGGATACATAGAAATACGTCCTATCCACGCGTCCTGTACGGAACAAGCTGGTCAATAACCCTGTAGGTCTTTCCGTCCTTCATGGTAACGGAAACTTCAACACGATCTGTTCCCTTTGTCCCCTGCAAGGTAATTGTAGCCCCTTTTTCTGGTTGTAACTTCCTTGATTCTGAAGTCCCATCGCTCCGTGTAAATACCACATCACAGGAACTGACCTGTAACTGTCCATTACCACCTCCAAATACCACGTCGACAGTTGAATAGACTGAATCTTTCTGCATGACCTGGATATCAACAGAAGTAGTTACAGGAAGCGTGACAACAGGACCGGTTACCAGAGTTCCGGTCGGGTTCTGCCCCTGTGCGGGGGGCGGTGCTGGCAGGTTCGTGCAACCCGCAAAAATGATCGCCATAAGAGCCAGAATACTAATGAAAACCCATTGTTTCATAAAAATGGATTCTGCCAGGTACTACTTCATTCTTTTGAAGTTATCCGGGTTAATGTTCCTCGTACATGAGCTCTCCGGTATCCCCGTTTACCGTTACCAGTCTACCGGATTTCAGCTCCGTAACGGGGACTCCAATCCTGTCGATCATCGGGATGCCCCCCATTATTGCCCCTACCACAATAATCGGTTCAGCTTCGGTATTCACTATCGCCGCAGGAGCATGCCCGTTTTTAGACAGGGCATAGAGTACATATGATCCGACCGTGGATCCTTTTCCATGATCAAAAGCAATCACCCTGCCTGAAAGATTCTGACCCTCTAATGGATGCCCTTTTTCTACTACCACTCCGGTATCAGGATTTACACCTGACAGGAACGAGATCGGCTCCGGACTAACCAGAAGTTCACCGGATGCACACCCTTTCGCAATCCCCCTGCCTCGAAATATCACAATCGCACCTGATATATGTATGAAAATTGAGATATAATAGTAACATGGAAGAGACCGTCATTAATAATCCCTTAAACGAAGGGGAGCTGAAATTAAAACTCAGGCTCCAGGATATTGAGGCACAACTTCTGGAAGTCAAAATAAAAAATGACGAACTCTTACGGGATAACACCCAGCTGAAACGTGAAAATGCCCAGCTCAAGCGCATGCCGTTGTTCATCGCCGTAGTGGTGGACATCCTTGAGAACGGGGAGATCTATTTACGACAGCAGGGTAACAACCAGGAATACCTGACACATGTAAGTACAGAAATCGGGAAGGAATTAAAACCTGGAACGAAAGTAGCAGTTAACAACGCCCTCTCCATCGTAAAAATTGTAGGCAGTGTTTTTGACTCACGTGTCCGTGTAATGGAACTCGAAGAGTCCCCGAATGTTACGTTCAAACAAATTGGCGGGCTTTTAAAAGAAATAGAAGAGGTCCGGGAATCTGTAGAGTACCCCCTTACCAGGCCGGAAATCTTTGAGCGGCTTGGTGTAGAACCTCCAAAGGGTATTCTTTTATACGGACCTCCGGGAACCGGTAAGACATTGATTGCGAAGGCTGTGGCCCACCAGGCCAAGGCCACGTTTATCAGGATGTCCGGGAGCGAACTTGTCCATAAATACATTGGCGAAGGGGCCCAGCTGGTGCGCGAGTTATTCATGCTCGCCCGGGAACGGGCACCCTCTATAGTATTTATTGACGAAATTGATGCAGTCGGCAGTACGAGGACAAATGACGGGACTTCAGGAAGTGCCGAAGTACAGAGAACACTGATGCAGCTCCTTGCCGAGATGGATGGATTCAATAACCGTGGGGATGTCCGGATAATGGCTGCAACAAACAGGGTTGATATGCTCGACCCGGCACTTCTCAGGCCCGGAAGGTTTGACCGTGTCATTGAGATACCACTGCCAGACCGGGATTCCAGGCTGGAAATCCTTAAAATCCACTCTGCAAAACTCCGTCTGGAAGGTGTTTCACTTGAAGAAATCGCTGATCTCACTGAAAATACGACGGGTGCAGAAGTCCAGGCAATTTGCCGGGAGGCTGGGATGATTGCAGTCCGGAAAGAAGCAGATAATGTAAATGCCGAAGACTTTCTGGCAGCGGTCAGGAAGGTCAGGAACAAAATTGCCTTCGATGACCGGATGTATACCTGAGTACCTCCACTGAGAGATTAACACTCCCTTTTTAATACCTACATGGTATTCCTGGAATTTTCTGGAATTATTGGTTGTTTACCACCTCGTTACCCGTGTGCAAAGGATTCAGGCTGCCGGTACAGGGCAGTATTTTATTATTGGAAACTGATTATTCTCTTGGAATAGCTCGAATGAACATATTCTTCCTCCAGCGTGAAGGTATCAACCTGTACCACACACTCTCTGCCTCTGAGACATCCCGGAACACATTGCGGTTTTATCACCCGAAAGAGTGGCCTGGAGGGGTTATCATCCCTATTGAATCCCTGGTAAGCGGCCTGTCCCTTGCAGGAGAACTGCGCTGGTATATACGCCGCTACATGCAGGACGTCCTGTTCGAATTCCCTGGAGGAAATTACTGTTCCCTCGCCTTTGCAAAGCAGATCTACTATGACCGGGAGATTAAACCTGAGGAGGACTGGCCATTCCGCCGCCTCTACGTGATGCGTAACGGGCACCTGATCTCTGCAGAACCAATCACGCAGGGGATCACTGGCGGGCAAACACCAGTCTTTTCCCCTGCCTTAACGCGTTTTGTAGTATGGAGCACAGAGCAGGAATTTCTTGGACCCAGAAAATCGCCCCTTCACTATGAAGAGAGCGACGGGGAGAACCCAGAATGATCAGTACCAGGATTGTGAGCAGTATAGGTTTGATTCAACCAGAGCGAACCAATAACAGGCGGCGATTGTAATATGCTTACGTTTGTAGGGCTGGGCCTCTATGACCTTGAAGATGTCTCGGCGAAGGGTTTAAAGGCTATCAGGAGTGCTGACCGGGTCTATCTCGAAGCATATACCTCACTCCTCACCGGGACCTCGCCGGAAGAGATGGTGCGGTATTACGGGAAAGACCTTGAGGTCCTGAAAAGAGATGACGTTGAACAGCACCCTGAAGTGTTCTTATCAGAAGCGCTGACAAAGAAGGTGGTCTTTCTCACCGGGGGCGACCCGTTGGTCTCGACCACCCACATCGATCTCCGGGTACGGGCTGCGCACATGGGGGTGAAGACAGAAATTATTCATGGTTCATCAATTGTATCGGCAGTCTGTGGTCTTTCAGGGCTGCAGAATTACAGGTTTGGGAAGTCCTGTTCACTTCCATTCCCCCATGGCAAATGGTGCCCGACTACCCCGGCCCAGGTGATCGGGAAAAATCTGGCTGATAACCTGCACACCATCGTCTACCTGGATATCCAGGAGAACCGTTATATGACAATCCGGGAGGCGGTAAATCTCCTCGAACCCATGATTATGGAATCCGGATTTCAAATTTCCTGCTATGTCGGGATAGCCCGTGCGGGTTCACGGGAACCCGTGGTAAGGGCAGGTAACGCAGATATCATGAGAACTACGGATTTCGGCGGGCCGCTTCATATCCTGGTAATCCCCGCAGGTCTCCATGATATGGAGCGCGAATACCTGGAGGTGTTTGCAGGTTATGGAAATCAGCACATTCCATAAGGATCTATCCGCAATCCTGGAACAATCAGATATCCTGGCTCCACGTGGAAGCCTGCTTGCACTCGCAGGCGGGGATATCCTCGGGATGGCTCAATGCTACCTGGCGGACGGGGGATGTTTTATGGGTAACGGTGACCCTGTAAACGCACTTGCAAGTTTTGCCTATGCTGCGGGCTGGCTGGATACCGGTCACTATATTGGAATTTTTGCGTCCGGTACCCTTTGCAGAAACCTTTTGTCAGAAGGGACCCCGGTTCCCAGCCATTATCATCATCAACTTATTGAAAAAGCCTGCCGGTACGAACGACTTCTCGATAGCGCCATTACATCATCAAAACCAGGTTCTGAAACAGGTATCCACTGGTATGATGGAGGTGAGCGTGTGATTGCCGTGGCAACGGCCTATCTGATCGGGGGGAAAATGTTTTTGAAGGTGCAGAGGAACGAGGATGCACTTGCCTGTTTCAGTTATGGACATGGCTGGCTTGATGCCGCGCTCAGGGCAGGCCTTATCAGGATTACGGGAAACCGCGATCTTTTTGCGATCTGATTTATGAGACACATGACCTGACGCGAACTCTTATCATCAATCAGACTGATGAATCCTCACATGGATCTGATTCCCTGCAGTGTCAGGGGGGTTTTTGTTGCGGTATCACAAGCAGGTACTTCACCTGCAGTAATTCTTGATATGGCTTGTGACACCTGCCTCCCGATATATATCGGGCTTTGGGAAGCAATTTCTATCAATACTGCATTACATAATGAAATAACTCCACGACCCCTGACCCATGACCTTTTTCTCGAATTCCTGAACCGTTACCAGGTCACACTCAGGGCCCTCCACATCGACTCTCTCGAGGAAGGGGTATATTATGCAAATCTCATGCTCTACAGGGACAATCACGAGGAAATGATAGACTGCCGCCCGAGTGATGGAATTGCAATTGCAATACGATGTAAATCCAATATATTCCTTGAACGAGCGGTGGCAGAATCATCCGGGTTACAGAACAGAGATCTCCCCCCGTTTATTGGACTACAGGCGTTCCTCTATGGATGAATAACTGGGGAAAAACCTGGATTTTGAAAATTAATTTACCTGTAGTATCACAGCAGAATGATACAAAAAATTATTAGAATTGATATAACTGTTGCCTGTTATAAAAAAATAGTTACCCTTTAAATAATTCAGATATCAGTTTTTTTAAGAAAATCTCTAACGTCTTCGTTTTTTTAACTCGGTCATAAGATCGGAGAGATCAATTCCGGCAAGCCGAAGCGCTATAAGGAGGTGGAACTGCAGGTCAGCCGCCTCTTCAATGGTACGCCGCGGGATACCGTTTTTCATGGCAATAATAAACTCGGTAGTCTCTTCACCCACTTTTTCCAGGACCTTGTCAATCCCTTTCGGGTCCGTAACAAGACCGCTCACATATGACCCGGGTTTCGGGTTTACAATTCTATCATCGATTACCCTGAACAGTTCGTCGAGGACTTCCGTTTCACTCATTCTACACCTTCCGCAAGCACTTCACATAAATCATAACCGAAAAAGCGTTTCAGAAGTATACGCCCTTTCTCAATATTGCATCCTCCTTTACCAATAGCAATCCCAAGATCATTTTTATTCTTTAGAAATATGTCTACCTGTAATTCGCCGTTCTTTTTCCGGATATGATCTATTTCAGCCGGCCTGAAGATATTCACGATGAATTCATCCAATGAATCGGCGTACTCCACCATCTCAATCCTTTTTCCAAGTACATTCTGCATCCTCCGGATATTTTCACCTTTTTTCCCTATGGCCAGACCCATATCACCAACTTTTACAACATATATTACCCGGCAGAAACGCTCATCAATCACACAATCAAGTGCTGTTGACTTTGTGAGGATCCGTAATTCCTCAATATATCTCCTTTCTTTGAATCCGATATTTCTTTCCATTATTTAAATCCGTGATAAGATACGGCATTCAGCATTAAAAGGGTTATTAACGGTACAATCCAACAAATTTATCCGGATTCTGTTTGAATAAATTAAGAATAAGACCCCGGTCAACAGGGAAGAAGGCATTAACAGAACAGATAACTTTTTTTTGTGACAGAAAGCAGAGGAGTCAACCCAAAATGGAATATAATAAAAAATCTAATGTAACAGGTGATCGAGCATGGGTGCAACGATAGTTGAGAAAATATTTTCGATGAAATGTAAAAAGGATGTCTGTGCAGGTGAAGTAGTCATGGCTCCTGTGGATAACGCCATGATCCACGATATTACGGGGCCCCTTGCCATCCGGAAATTTTATGAAATGGGAGGGAAACAGGTCCACAGTCCGGAAAGGGTCACCATGCTCTTTGACCACCAGATCCCTGCTGACTCAATAGAAGCTGCTGAAAATCATGTGTATATGCGAAATTTTGCAAAAGAACAGGGAATATATAATTATGATCTCCGGGAGGGTGTATGCCACCAGGTGACCATGGAGATGGGTAAAGCAGCACCCGGTGAGATCGTCGTAGGTGCAGATTCCCACACCTGTATGTATGGAGCCGGAGGTGCCTTTGCAACAGGTATCGGCTCTACAGACATGGGATTTGCCCTGAAATTCGGAGCATTATATTTCCGTGTACCGGAAACTATCAGGGTAACTACCAATGGTTCTTTTCAGAAAAGAGTAGGGCCAAAAGACCTGATCCTCGCTGTAGCAGCAGATATCGGTGCCGACGGGGCCACGTACAAGGCGATTGAATTTACCGGAGACACCATGAAGGCCATGGACATGTCAGGGCGTATGACCTGCTGTAACATGGCAATTGAGATGGGCGCAAAAGCAGGGATAGTACCACCGGATACCATTACATGGGACTACATCAGCAGGTTACGGGATGTGATACCTTTTTTGCTGGAAAGCGATAATAATGCATCTTTCATCGATGAACGGGCCTATAATGTGACAAACCTTCCACCACAGGTCGCAGAACCTCATAATGTCGACCTTGGAGTTGATGTGACAAAAGTTGCCGGGACAACCATCGACCAGGTGTTTATCGGTTCCTGCACGAACGGGCGGTTTGAAGATTTTATTGAGGTTGCCGAAGTTCTTGGAAACCGCAAGTTCTCAGATAACGTCAGGGTCATCATCATACCTGCATCACGGCAGGAATATTTAAAGACCCTGCGTGCGGGACTGGTAGAACGTTTCGTTACAGCAGGTGCACTTGTTGAAGCCCCCTGCTGCGGGCCATGCATGGGAGGTGCATTCGGGCTCCTGGCGCCGGGAGAGGTCTCACTATCAACGTCCAACCGTAATTTTAAGGGCCGCCAGGGGAGTACCGGTGCTTCAGTTTACCTTTGTTCACCTGCCACAGCAGCTGCAAGCGCCATGTATGGTGAAATAACTGATCCACGGGAGGTGGGATGATGCGAATATGGAAATTTGGAGATAATATCGACACTGATGCAATAATACCCGGAAGGTTCCTTACCATTTACGATCCCCATGAACTCGCAAAACATGCATTTGAAGGCATACGGGACGAATTTGCCAGTGAAGTGAAAATGGGGGACGTTATTGTTGCCGGTAAGAATTTTGGATGCGGGTCATCCCGTGAGCATGCACCGATTGCATTGAAGGGGGCCGGGATTACCATGGTGATAGCCGAATCATTCGCACGGATTTTTTACCGGAATGCGATAAACGTCGGGCTGCTTCCTGTTATCTGCGATAAAGCGGGTTCCATTATCGAAGGGAACAGTGTAATGGTTGATTTAACAGGGGGTCATCTCATTGTTGAGGGGAAGAAGCTGCCCATAGAGCCTATTCCTGATTTCCTGATGAAAATTGTAAACTCAGGTGGTCTGGTGGAATATGCCCGGGAATTTCAGGAGGTGCCGCTATGTATCGCATCGCATCAATAGGTGGCGACGGAATAGGGCCGGAAATTATTCTTGAAGGAAAAAAAGTCCTGGACGCAGCCGGAGAGCGGTTCAACTTTGACATCCGGTGGACTGACTTTGATATCGGTGCTGAACGGTACCTTAAAACAGGAACCCTACTCACCGAGACGGACTTAAAAGAATTATCAGCGTTCCCGGCGATCTATTTCGGGGCTATCGGGGATGAACGGGTTAAACCGGGAATCCTGGAGAAAGGAATCCTTCTAAGCCTCCGCTTTTACTTTGATCAATATATTAATCTACGACCAATCCGCCTGCTGGAAGGTGTGACAACACCACTTGCCGGAAAGCGTCCGGAAGATATCGACTTTGTCGTGGTGAGAGAAAACACCGAGGACTTCTACGTTGGAATTGGTTCCCGGTTCAAAAAGAAACAGAGCATTGAGTTATTAATCAACCGTGAACTCTATAACGTAAAATTCGACCTCGATGTGGAGAGCGATGCGGAAGAGATCGCCTACCAGATAGGGGTTATTACCAGGGAAGGAGCCCGTCGCGTAATTGATTACTCCTTTGACCTCGCAGAGAGACGTAAGAAGAAATTGACCTCAGTAGACAAGGCAAATGTGCTGTCTGATATATATGGCCTCTGGCGGGACGTTTTTCTTGAAAGTGCATCAGGACACCCCGGGGTTACGACGGAGTTTAATTTTGTCGATGCCATCACGATGTGGTTCGTAAAGAACCCGGAATGGTTCGATGTAGTGGTCACCCCGAACATGTTTGGTGATATTATCACTGATCTTGGTGCAATGATACAGGGGGGTCTTGGCCTTGCCCCGGGCGGTAACATCAATCCTGAAGGGACCTCGATGTTTGAACCTATTCACGGGTCTGCTCCGAAGTACAAGGGATTGGGGGTTGCGAACCCGATGGCCACCATCTGGGCGGGTTCCATGCTCCTCGACCATATCGGGGAACATCAAGCTGCTGCTGCAATTGTCAGTGCAATAGAGAAATGTATTCTTTCAGGAAATGTAACAAAAGATATGGGGGGTCTGTTGGGGACATCCGGCGTCGGTGATGCTATTGCAGATCTAGTAATTAAAGACCTGATTACTCTCTCATTTTTATGTCGTACTAACGAATATTCCCGGATTATGTAGCATGTACCGGAATTGTCTGCTGACCCTGTGCGATTCTTCGTCCACTGATGTCCCACGAAGTAACAGTCTCCGGAATCTCTCCGACCGATGCATACACACCCCGCCGCGAAAGCGCTGAAACCAGGGAGTCAAGAGCGACAGTATATCTTCCCCCTTCGACCAGTTCAATATTCAATGCCTTTCCCGAACGGGATATACGGGCAAGCCCTGCGATGCCCCCCAGGTACTGCTGCCAGTTCTGGAACACCCGCTCAACCCGTGCCGGGTTGCGCCCATAGAGTGCCTCTTTCAGTTCTTCTATTCTAATCCCGTATTTTGTCCCGTGGATATTCAACTCAGCGATGTGCTCTGGCTTTCCTTCGTCATCGAGTGCCGCATACCCGTTCTGTTGAAAGTATCCCGCTTTAGAAATCATGGTCATCTCGTCTGCCAAAGATTCTCTCTAACTATAACGGTATATAAAATCTCGATATGCGCGGGGTGAAAGTGATAAAAAAACACCGGAAGAAAATAAGAAATACTGATACGCTCATTCGGGGCTATTTAATGGGTTTCCGCTGTTGGAAGTCCATGCAGGCGTTCAGAATGTCCTCCATGAAGGACAGTTCCCCTTCTGTACCGGCGAGTGGTTTCGATGAAAGCCGGAACTCACCACGGATAGGAGGGGTAAGTCCGATAAAAGCCGCATTTCCTGCAACCGAACGTTCAAAGGTGGACCCGATAACCAGGTCGGGAGCATGCTTACGGATCGCCGACTCAATTATTGCCAGGGAAGTAACTTTCGTAGCCGCGGTACATGAATTCCCGGGTTCATTTCGTGACCCGCAGTAGAGAATATCGGCATCAAGGTACTTCTGTAAGGTTGCCGCCGCAAACCTGGAATATGAACAGGTAGTAAAAATGGCTACCGAGGGCGGATCAAATCGTTTCAGGTATTTATCTGCTGCTTTTGTAATACGTTCTTCAACAAGTATGATCTCTTTTTCAATTCCGCGGGTCTCTGCATTACAAAAGCTGTCTGCAAGAGTGCAGGCCGTTTTACTTATTGCAGGAAGACCTAGAAATGAGCCTATTTCTTGCCCTATTCCTGCAGAAAGGTCTGGATTTACCGTGACTGAAAAACCGGCCGTACTACTGAGTGACTCATACGAGTCATGGCAGAATATTGTACCTGCAGAAACCCCCATCAGTTGCAGCAGGCGTTCTGCCTCCCGCTGGTTACCACGCACGAACGGGTCGATGAGATTTATCCCTTCAATATTCACCCTGTCGGTGCCCTGACCGACACAAACCGGAAGGTCCTTCACTGCACTAAGATAGCCGGATTCGAATTCTCCGGTAAATCCGGGGCGATCTACAAAAATTATATTATATTCTGACAGAATATCCCTGATATCCTCCCCAAGAATGGAAGGGACACACGAATTGACAACTGCTACTTTTTTGTAGGTCCGGGAAAGTTCCTTCACGACTTCTACAAGACGTTCACTCGTACCGAAGATCACTTCCTGCTCGACCAGAAAGGTGCTGTGGAGATCATTGTGCAACAACGTGGCCGGGTAAAAATAACAGCCACTTGAGCCGTGAATTACGACAGCTATACCAGAGAAGCCAGATAATGCCGCAACCGCCCCGGTCAGCGCACATGGCCATACAGGGTTTAAGCAGCCCGGCATGTAAGTGTCCTCCTCCAAAGATGGAGCATCCTTTTCATACCACTTGTACCGACCGGAAATGGGTAAGGCACCGGCAATATGGTCCCTTCAGGTGATTCCCTGAGTCCGATTGCACGGGAGATCTCCTTGATCAGCAGGTATTCCGGTCCCTCTGCCGGAATAATCAGCCGTACCGGAGCGCCATGAAGGTCTGAAAATCCTTCTAATATCTCCTTGTGACGTTCCTTTTCACTCTCTAACGCATCATCCGGACATAATCCTGACCGGACGGCGACATTCCTGATAAAAGACAGCGTCCCGCTGATACCCAGGGGAAATGAACTGATATACGGCGTCCCGAACATGGACTGCAGGTGATCACCAACCCCAGACAGTGCAGGTTCTCTTAAAATATTCACCGATGCGAGGGGAAGACGGTTAATATCGGAGCGGATGATATCATGGGCAAAACGGAGATTGATTGTAAGGTTTAGCAGGGAAACCAGGCGCTTAACTTCCAAGAAGTTTTGTTCCACCTCGTATTCGAGGTTTTTCTCTCCAATCAGATTAACCGAGCCCTTAATTTTCTGGTAACATTCAGGAATAATGACCACCGGCAGGGCAAGATTTGAAACTGCGATGAGGGCTTTGGAAAAACCTTTTTCAAAATCTCCTCCTAAAAATCCCCCGGTAGGTACCATGCAGACAGGAACTCCCGCATTCTCAGTAACCGCAAGAACATCGTCACCAATCGTCTCGGTGATACATGTCGAAAGTACGAATATTATTCCAGGATCACCGGAAGCCACTTCCTTAATCGTCCTCATTAGCGCTTCCTCGCCTCCGAATATCACATCGTGTTCAGACATCCCCGAAGACATGACGCTGGGGATTACCAGGCAGTCATTATCAAGGATAGTCGCATGAAGCAGAGAAAAATTATGATGCGCACAACCCGGAGGACCATGAATTATTGTAACTGAGTCCTTAATCCCGGTGGTGACCGCAAGCGCCCCGGTAAGGGTGCACCCGCCGGTCCTAGATATACTCAAAGGCAAGGGATTCAAGCTCATCGGTATCCAGCGGATTGGGAATTGTAAACTGTTCATTCGTCGCAACAATCCCTGCAAGTGACCGGTATACCCCTGCCTGAGGAGACCCGGGTGCATATTCAATCACGGTTTTTTTATGAAGTTCGGCCAGCTGGACAGTCCTGTCACGGGGAATGAAATGGATAAGCCGGCTGTTGATCCGTTTCGAAAATTCGAGTACGAGTTCCTCTTCGTTTTCCATATTTTTTGAATTACAAATAACACCTGCAAGGCGGCACCGGTTCTTCGCCCTCAGGGACAGGCGTTGGATAGCCTTGCAGATATTATTTGCAGCGTATAAGGACATGAGTTCCCCCGACGTGACAAGGTAGACCTCCTGCGCATAGCCTTCACGCATCGGCATAGCAAACCCACCGCATACCACGTCTCCAAGGACATCGTAGACAATAATGTCCCCTTTCAGAGCACCAAGGCGTTCAAGGATCTGGAAGGTGGCAATAATTCCACGTCCGGCACACCCTACACCGGGTTCAGGCCCTCCTGCCTCGACGCACCGTACTCCCCGGTACCCCGTGAACATAATATCTTCAAGTCTGACGTCATTATCGCCTTCTTTCCTTACATGGTCCATTACCGTAGGGATGAACCTGCCCTGCATCAGCATTCGTGTGCTGTCACGCTTGGGATCACACCCAATCTGGAGAATATCGAGTCCCTTCTCTGCCAGTGCTGCTGACAGGTTGGCCGATGTGGTGGACTTGCCGATACCACCCTTTCCGTACAGGGCGATCTGCTTCATTGGGATAACAGGTTGGACTGTGAGGTTATTCAATTTTCTGATGTTAAAGTAAAAAGAGTTGATTTTCTGTGGTACCAGGCGGGAATTATATTGGCCAGTATTCTGGAGGGAAATTATTCAATTATGCCTTTGAATTAAGCAATAATCTACATTCCAACTATATTTCTGCCCTGAAAATTTCCTGGCGGGTCACCTCCGGATTAGGTAACAGCACTACCTTCCGGGGTATCTTTGACACCTATCAGATTCAGCAGGGCGGGGCCTTGGGAACATCCTGACAGGAATTCCATGACCTGATTAAAAAACAGGGGTATAGATGCAGATGTGAATGGCTGCTACCGTTACTCATGGTGGTAGCAGTCCGATTTCTTTATGTTTCCGTGCAATATCATCTGCAAGACGGTCGAGGCCCCTGGTACTGGTTTCTCCCGGCAATCCCTGAACAAGCACCGGTTCAAGCAGCTCGGGTTTGATATGGGTCATCATGGCTTTTAAAATATCAGTTGTCTTACCACCCCAGCCATAGGAACCTATTATCGATGCAAATTTTACTTTGGGGTGGAGCATATTCGCAAGGTAGGTTGCATAAACAATCTGGGGGTGAGGGCCGAACAGAACGGTAGGGGTAGCGATTACCACCGTCGCAGCATCCACCAGCGACATTGCAAGGTTACCGGTATCGGTAACCGTCATATCGAAGGGTTTTACCGCGATCCCCCGCTCAATTAACGCATTGGTCAGATGGTCCACCATGTTTTTCGGTACTGCCATGCATCGATACATAGGGGATCACAACTTCATTCTTTACCGAATCTGATATCCATTCATTATACGCATTGAGAATAAAACCTGGATTATTATGGACAGGACCGTGGCTCGGCGCAATGATCTCAATATCCAGTGCTCCGATTTTTTCCATATGCCCTTTGATGCTGGCCCGGAAAGGCATCATAATTTCTGCATAATACCGCTTGGCAGCAGTATACAGGGTCTTTTCATCTTTCAGGAACAGGTCACTGGTTGCATAATGAATACCGAACAGGTCACATGAAAAAAGGATACGGTCCTCCCTCAGATAGGTGAGCATTGTTTCAGGCCAGTGGACCCACGGTGCAATGATAAATTCGAGTGTTTTATTCCCAAGCGAGAGCGTTTCCCGGTCCTTAATAGTAATAAACCGGTCTTCCTCCAGATCGAGGTGATGGATTAGCAGGTCCCTGCACTTCTCATTAGTCACTACTTTTGATGACTGGAAACAACTCGAGGACCATCGGCAGGGACCCCGAATGGTCCTGCTCAGCATGATTAATAACCACATAATCTATCGAATCCACGCCATGACGGATCAGATCAGATACCAGTTCCAGCTCTTTTGCGGGGTCAACCGTGTCAATAAGTGCAGTCTTCTGACTCCCCCTGATCAGATATGCATTATAACTTGTCCCATCAGGTAATGGGATAAGAGCATCAAAAAGTCGCCGATCAAAATCGAGCGCAGCAATTGAGTAACAGTCCGGAGTTACAGTTCTGAAAACCATTATTGCACTTCCCATTACATCATGGTAAATTTTTCTTTTGGGGATTCATAGACCGGGCAATGCCAGGTACCAGTAAGTGATGTAAATGCTGTACCTGGATTTATTCCTGCATCCGGATCTCCCTCTGCGGGATCAGAGGTATACCTGCATACCTGACTACCATGCTTTTCCATCATATTTCCGAATCACCTGTATAGTTAAAGAGTCTCCAAATGACTATGAAACCATACGTCTTAGTCAGAATAAAATGATTTCGAGATGAGGGCCTTTACAAAAATGGCTTGACCAAAAAAACCAGCATTAAATTTTCCTGCATTGTACTTCTCCAGTCTTGGAGGGAGGGGGTAGGCTGGAAGGCCGGTACCTGGTACACCCGGTTATTTCACATATTGTGAAACGCGTTATGCGAAGGAATTGGATATTTTCCTGCCCTGATAACGATTTTTAATAATCACTGCCAGGTAAACCGGGTCAACTCAAAAGGTCTCCCTCATAACTATATACTATTCAGGGCGAGAATGAAAAGAAGTGATAGTGGGGAAGAGATGAATAGTAACAATTGGTTAGTTGCACTTGTACTACTGGGATTATTGACAGCGGGATGTATGGGCACATCAGGTACCTCTAAAGAAAAAAATACCCCGGTACTGACCGGGAAATCAGATCTGTATGAGAGGTTGTCAATGTTTGACGGTTACCTTGAGAGGTCCCCGCAGGACTGGTATATTAACAGCTCCCTCTGTGCAGAAGGTTCCTGCAGGCAGCAACTTCTCGCGGCTAATGGTGACACGATAGTGGTCACCCTTACCAGGTATCCCTCAATTTCAGCTGCACAAAATTCATTCAGTTCCATGAAGAAGGAACTTGGAAATTATTCAGTCAGTGAAGAAAAAATAGCTGATTCCGGATATGCCTGGCATAAAGGTAACCAGGGTGAAAGCGGATTCCTTTCCGGACAAACCATCGGGGTTGTTGATTACCTGTACGCAAAAGGGGATGCAACCGGTAACGAGTCCGTGAACCTCGCAGTAGTTCTTGCACAAATTGTTGTAACATCATAGAGTCGTTGAAAGGATGGACACCTGCCTGACAAAATCTCACTGAAAGGGTAACTACAATCGGTCACCAAATCTTTTTTTCAACCCATTTAACCATAATTGAAGGCGGGTAGATCGAATTTAAATTGTCGTGCATCTGACGATACCCCAGACTGAAGAGACTGAGGCAATCAGGACGGTGGCTGGCCTGATGGTCCTCCGGCGAGGGCGGCCCAGAAAGCACGGGGCGTAGATGAAATTAAAACTAAAAAAATCTCGGATACGGAGTTAAAGCAGCTCGCAGACGAGATGGTTGCCATTGGTGAACGAAATGCCGTCCCGTTTTTTATCAGGGATGGAAAATGCATGGCCGTAAGCGATGCCTGTGTCCTTTTCGGTATCAGGGGAGCGGTGGCTGTGGGTGTCAATTGCCAGGGATGTGGTTTTCCAACCTGTACTGACTTACAGGATGCATTCGCCCAAAAAGAACCTGCCAGTGTTCCGTTTGCCGGGCCTAACTGCATTATCAGGATTTCAGATCTTGATATCGCGGTCGGATCAGCCGTGAAGACGGCCCAGGTGCATAATGTGGATAACAGGATCATGTATTCAGCCGGAGTTGCCGCACGTGCCCTTGGGTGGCTCAATGGAGGTACATCTGTATATGGTATCCCACTCAAAGGATCAGGAAAGAACATATTCTTTGACAGATAACTGCAAACAAAGGTGATTTCCAGGATGGCAATAATGAAGATACGCGGCGGGGACCTCGACCTCGTCGAGTATGAATTTACATCGTTTTCTCCAGGCGAAAATATCAGGACTCTGGGATATGAAGGGTCCTATTCACTTGTACCGGCGGATGAAGTTATAACCGTTAACGCACCGGCAAGGATTCACCTTACAGTGCTGGATATGAACCGTTTCTCTCCTGATCGCCCGGGGGGAGGAGGGATCGGTTTTGCAATCCAGGTATACTGTACTGTTTCAGTTGAGTGCACCCGGGAAGGCCTTGAGATAGATTACTCCCGTGCAGCATTGATCCGGCATTTTGTCAGTGTGTTCCGGAAGACCATTGGGTATACCGGAGGATTCCGCATCAGGGCACGGGACCATGAGCATAAGCATGTAGGACTCGGATCAACCAGTACGGTAATGATTGCACTTGCAAAAGCACTCAATGTGTCTGTCGGGTCCCCGCTGACTGATGACCAGCTCCGGAAACTCGTTGGTTACAACTATGTTGAAGAAACCGCAGATGGAAGAATCGCATCCGGGTTTGAGACAGGGGTCGGTCCCGCAGTGAGTGTCCACGGGGGCATGGCAGTAATGGGCGACGAACTTTCTTTGATATATCACCACCCGTTTGCCGATGAGAGCCACGTGTATATTGTTATTCCACCGACAGATATCTCATCGGCAGGAGACCAGGAATTTGACCTCCTGATGAATAAGGCAAGAATGCTCGACTACCGTGACCGCGAACTGAAAGCCTATATGATTATGATGGATATGGTCCCTGCAATCGAATCCGGGGATCTTAAAAAAGTTGGTGATGTGATATGGGAGATAGATTTCAGGGGCTCGAAACGGGCAGAAGTGGAACATCATAGTTTCGCCATCTACCATATCATGAGCCAGCTTCGTGATGCCGGGCTTGAGTTTGTGGGTATGAGTTCGGTTGGTCCGGCAATTGCCATCATCACAAACCGGAGTCATGAATTTGTTGAATCAGTGCTTCACCCCCTGGGGCTGAAAATTGCAATCAGGACGAACGTGGATAATAAAGGGCTCAGTGTAGTCCATTTACCTAAATAGTAACCCGGAAACCCTCATATTCTACCAATACCCCACTATTTTCCTGGTAATACAGGCTTATATCCGGGATACTGCGCCTGGCATCCCATCATCCATCATCCTGTCATTCCATGCTGCCATCCCTTACAGCTTTGATCAAACCTGCCGCGAATATGATGATTGATATCATGGTCAGGATAATGAACAACGTGATGAAAAGGGATAGGTTGTCCCGGATAAACGGAATTGAACCCAGATAGTAACCGGCCATGGTTAACAGGAAAGCCCAGACGATAGCCCCCGCCACGTTGAAAAAAACAAACCGCCGGTAGTCCATTGAGACCACTCCCGCAAGGAACGGGGCAAATGTCCTGAGTAATGGTATAAAACGGGCGAAAAAAATAGTTTTCCCGCCATATCGCTCAAAAAATCCATACGTCCGGCTGATATATTTTTTCCGGACGATTGAAGGAAAGCGTTGCTGTACAACCCGGAAACCGATATGGTTGCCGATCCAGTAGTTCAGGGTATCACCTGCAATACCTGCAACGAGGAACGTCATAACCAGCCACACGATATCAAGACTTCCCTGCGCTGCCACCATCCCTGCAACAAATAACAGTGAGTCCCCGGGCAGGAACGGTGTAATTATCACGCCGGTCTCAAAAAGGATCAGGATAAAAAATATGCAATAGACCCAGAAACCATATGATTCGGTCATCATGGGAACGGTCTTATCAATCTGTGTGAAAAAATCAGGGAGACCCGGAAACATAGAAGTACAGTCATAGTTACCTGCGATTGTATTTGAATAAACGGACATGAATGGGTAATAAAGAACCCGGGAGCCAGGGGGTTTCCAGGGCCTGGTGCCCCGCCTTTATCACCATAGAATGGGTATATAACTAAGGATACAGCAGGAGTATTTTCCGGATGCATGAATACAGCATTGCATATGATATCTATGCAACAGCACGGAAAGCGGCACTCGAACACCGGGCGATCCAGGTAAAGCGGATATATATCGATATCGGCGAGATGGCCATGGTTAATCCAGACCAGGTGGAGTTCCTGTTCCATGCAATTGCAGAAGAAGACCCGCTTTTTAAGGGGGTAACACTTGAGACCAAAACGATTCCCGCGGAGGTAAAGTGTATCTGTGGATATGAAGGGACAACTCTTTATGTCTGCCCTGTATGTGGAGCATTACCGGAGTTAGTCAGGGGAAAAGAGGTCCTTGTCTCAAATATCGAAGTAGAGGTTGACTGAACGATGAAAGTCAATATGATGCACGGAGCCGGCGGGGAAGTGATGGGTGAACTTCTTCGCGTCCTTACAAAGATTACCCATAACAATGCCGGAGGAATCGGACTTGAATCCCTGGATGATGGCGCAGTATTTCCAATCGGCGGAAAAAATATTGTGTTCACTACCGATTCGCATATTGTGAGACCGATCTTTTTCCCGGGGGGCGACATTGGACGCATTGCAATTGCCGGGACGGTAAATGACCTCGCGATGATGGGGGGGTGCCCAATCGCCCTCTCCTGCGGGATGGTTATTGAAGAAGGGTTCGAGATCAGCGACCTCGAACGGATCGTTGCTTCAATGGACGAGGCACTTGGTGAAGCAGGTGCGAATCTCGTCACCGGCGATACAAAGGTAATGGAACGTGGAGCGCTAGATGGAATCATGATCAATACCTCGGGGATCGGTGTAGCAGAAGAAATTGTTCGTGATAACGGCCTTGTTCCCGGCGACCGGATCATTGTGAGCGGGACGCTTGGGGATCACGGAATAGCAATCCTTGCGCACAGGGAGGGCTTTGACCTTGGGGAGCAGATCCGTTCCGATGTTGCCCCGGTCTGGGGACTTGTAAAGGAAGCCCTTGGTGCAGGTCGTATTCACGCGATGAAAGACCCGACACGGGGGGGATTTGCCAGCGCAATCAATGAAATGGCGAGAAAGTCAGGTACTGGTGTGCGGATATATGAAGAGGCACTCCCGTTGCGTAAAAGCGTCCGCAGTGCTGCTGGTATGCTGGGTATCGACCCTCTTGAAGTAGCCAACGAGGGAAAAGTTGTAATGGGGGTCCCGGAGGCAGATGCCGGGGCCATCCTGGCTGCGATAAAATCCCATAAATATGGCAGGGATGCCGCAATTGTTGGGATGGTCACAAAGGGATCGGGGGTAATTATGGAGACGCCAATTGGAGGAGAGCGGTTCATTGAGCCCCCAATAGGCGACCCGGTACCCCGTGTCTGCTGAAAGATCACCCCTGTTTTTTAGTCCCGTTCATGCGTGCTTCAACATTAGCGTGCTATGAGCCTTTGGCTCATAGATGAGCATGAAAAAGGTTATCTTTCAGATGTTTGACCGGAGTTTTTCATATCAGCCAGGACGTTAATATTTTCCAGACCCTCGCTGAAATATCAGGGATAGTCAATATAGTCAAAAAGAAGTATCAGTGCTTCTGATTCCCGGGGGCCTCCGCACTTTTTAATAATTCCCGCGTGATATTCAATTAAATCCAGCAATCCCTTTTCACGGGTCACTTTGTACCGTGTACCATGAACTGTGGCATCAATGATACTGTTAAAGCCCCGGTTTACAGGATGTAACACGAGATTTCCGATCTCTTCCCTGACAGGCTCCAGTGAGATAAGCAGGCTCTGCCCGGTACTACGTTCGACCTTTGCCTTGTAAGCCGCCCATGCTTCACAGGAGGAAAGTCTTTCAACGGTGAATTCTCCGGCATTTTCCTCAATAAATAGCTCTTCAGGCAGGTCATCAAAGGCCGTGGTAACATACAGTACCGGATCAAAAATGAAGTTTGCAACAACCCAGCCTCCGGAAACTACCCGTTCCGCAGTGTGAGAGCCGTGGTACAGGACCATGCGGAGCTTTTCGTTTCTCCGGATAATCCCTATAGGGGCTGCATTCAGGTGAGTTGTCGCTATTATTTCGTTAATCCCTTCGTTTAAGAGTCCCATTGCCATCCTTCCCCCATTGCAATATAGAGAGACCCGATAATGATATCTGCAGTTGAACCGGGGTTAATGCCGGCATAGATACAATTCCTGTCAAACGTAGCGAGTTCGAGGGTGCCTTTGCGCACCTCGCGGGCCCTTTCCATTGTTTTTTCTGCAATTTCACACCCGTGTTTCTTGATAATAAACGTGTCAGGCTCATCACAAAGGAGATCTAAAAAAGACATTACAATTGAATTTCTTCCTCGCCCGTTGGCCTTAAGACAGTCAGCCCCCATTCTCACCTTTTTAAATCCACTTGTCCATTCCCTTGCGATCATGTCATTTTCCGATGAATGACCCATAATATCGTACAGGGTCAGCTGCTGCTGCCTGATGGTGTCAAGGGCAGAGGGATCATTCACGTCGAGACTATCATAAGACAGTACTCTCACCTGGGTCATCCCAAACGCCTTGTAAAAGTCCACAGCATCATTAACAGTGGTAGCACGGACAACCCTCATCGCACCGGGGATATCCCCCCCCATTATGAGAGGAATAAGGAGCATAAACGCTCCAAAATGGGTATTTCCCCCGGAATGGACATTAGTGCGCTGAACCGCATCATAAATAAGTGCGCCCACCGAGGCACCTGGTTCCGATGCCCTTTCAAATGAAGGTCGTGAGAGAATAATCGATGCAAGGAAATGTTCGAGGCAGGTGCTAGGGTAATCATGGCAGCGGTCAACATTCCCTGGTTTGGGATATGCGGTGACCTCGAGCATCATTGCCATCTGTGCCTGCTCAGCAGGCGTCATCCCCTTCCCTGTCATTGTAGATATGATGAATTATCTTTTCAGAAAGCTGACGTTTCAACCGCATATATTCCTTGCTGGGAATCCCGGCCTGTTGAAGTGTGATATCACGGAACATACAGGGGGATGAGTTCTTGCAGCACCATGCAAGGCTTCCGAAACAGGTATTTTTTCCCGCCTCAAGAGGAGTACCCAGAACGGATTCCTCCTTCAGCCTGATATATTCATCCCGCTTTATACCGAGACTATCAAGCGTGGGAATTAACGGGCAGCTTTTCACGGGCATACAGCAGAAGGTAAGTGCCCTTATATCCCCGCCACGGCAGAGTTGTTTTGGCGCATTGTACCACCCCTGCTCATCGGTATACCTTGTAATAGCCGCATCGAGCCCGGATAATGTCCGTTCATCTGATTTTCTTGCGAGCGAGACCATGTCTGCACCATGAGCAAACATGTCCTTTACGCGGTCAAACGTATTCAGCGAGTTATTTGCAATTAAAAGGACAGGGCAGCTGTTCCTGATTTGCTTAAGTTTAAGGTACCCAAAATCCATCAGGTCAACATGAAGAATGTCCGCCCCTGCTTTCCACAGGGCCTTCGCCAGTGCGCGGTCATCAGTGGCGACGCCTGCCCGGATTTTAACAGAAACAGTTACACCAGACTTTTTAAGTGTTGTAACTATGTCGGTAAGCTTTGCAGGGTTTTTAAGGTAATATTCACCGGACCCCGCCTCTACCATGGGTAGCTGGCGGCAATGGGCATCAATTTCATAGACCACACCATCACCAAACTCTTCAGCGACCGTGGTAAAGGCTGCGGGAGAACATCCTCTCATGTTGATCCCGAGTACAACATCACTTCCGGCCATGCGGGAGACCTGGCTGTGCAGTTCGGAAATCATATCCTCTCGAAGGAATTCCTCCCTCCCTCCCGAAGCCATCAGCACACTTGCCCTCATTGCCGGTTCATCGATGGAGTACCCTCCGATAAATGCCAGACCGATGTGCTTCTCACGGGCACGCACGTACTCCGCATCGACATATCCTGCCATAGAAGCTATAGCGACGGGTGTCCGCACCACCTGGTTATTTATCAGAAGTCCGAATCTCTCAAAGTGCTCCATCATGGATTCATATAAATTGAAAGTCACAGGCAAAATTACTTTTGGCGTGATGTCAACCGGAGTTGTTTCACAAAGAACAAAACTATTGTACTCATAACAATATAATACTGAAAATCATGGTTAATTTTAAAATTTGCTTTGAATTTGAGACTAAAAAGCGTTGACCGGATTTTTTCACCGTATCACCAGGGTGTGAACCCAATAATCCGGGCACTAACCATGCTCATTAACTCCTGTTTTGGCTGTTTGGTTACCGGTTATGAAGTCATCCCTTCGAACCACATGGTTTTTTTATCCTGTGACAAGTGAATTATTTTCCGTATTTTACAAAGAAAGGGAGTAATATAGCAAATATTGGAAGTAAGGATAATTTGGTAACAATTTTAAGACTCGCCACACCAGTATTTACTATATGGAAAGGAAGGGAATGTTACTCGTAGGACATGGAAGCAAACTCCCCTACAATCAGGATCTCGTTGAATCAACAGGTAAAATAGTCCAGGAAAGGCACCCCGAGTACGTCGTGAAATGCGCCTTCATGAATATGAACTCCCCAAGCATCGAAGAGAGCCTCAATGAGTTCAAAAAGGAAAATATTGATGCACTTGTCATTGTCCCACTCTTCCTTGCCAAAGGTGTGCATATCCTGAAAGATATTCCAGGATTAATCGGTCTCCCGGAAGGGGCATATAAAGGGACTTTCGCAATGAATGGCAGGGAAATCCCGCTCGTATATGCTGAGCCTATTGGATCAGACCCACTCCTTGCGGACCTGATGGCTAAAAATGCCAAAAACGCATTAGCTCTGATCTGAATAAAAAATGGACCTCCTTGTCCTCGATACCATCCATGGTGGTAAAGAAATAGGCAATGCCCTGACAGCCGCCGGGCATCACGTGGATATGGTAGATGTTTACCGGGGGCCAGCAGGGGATAGTTCAACACATGGGGGGAATTCCTACGACAGATTGATAGTCCCCGTGCATCTCAACCCCGATCATCCAATCCTTCAACAATACCGGAGCACCCCCCGGATCACTCATCATGAAGCAGTAAAATGGATTCTCGGGGACGAATTGCCTCAGCCCATGATCGAGTTGACAGGGGCACAGGGAAAAACAACAACAGCCCATGCAATAGCACATATACTGCCTGGATGCGGTATCCTCCATACTTCGGGGGGGACATACCGTTACCCGGAACAGGCAAAACTTTTCAGGCGCAGTATCACACCGGCCTCCCTGATCTCCGTGGTTGCTGCCGCAAGAAAGCAGGGAGGCTGGCTCGTTGCGGAAGAGTCGCTGGGGGTTACCGGTGCCGGGGACCTTGCAATAATTACTTCAGCCCTTGATTACCGGTGCGCTGCCGGGAAGAAATCTGCACTTGCCATCAAAATGGATTCTTCAGCACATGCACGGCGTCTCCTTGTTGCCCCGGGAGTTTATTTATCACGTGCAGACGTGGTTCATGCGGATGAGATAGTCCGGATATCCGGGGACCGGTGTGATTATTCTTATAATGGTGTGAGTGGATCGTTTGAAAACACGCTCTTCGAACTTGCCGGTTACAAAACACCACTGATGGTTGCTGCAGCAGCAGGCTGTATGCTTGGTTTCGATCCCGTCTCACTCCGGAATTTTACTGCATTGCCAGGGAGAATGGCGGTCACAACAGAGCAGGGGCATTTTGTTATTGACAATGCAAACAGTGGGACAACAAGGGATACCACAGTAGACGCCGCACGGTATGCACGATCGGTTTCCGGTAAAGATGACCTGGTACTGGTCATCGGTCAGGAGGCCCACGCAGTATGTGAAGGATTCCTTCCTGAAGAGATTATCCGCACAATAGAAAATGTCAGGCCATGCCGGGTTGTTATTGTCGGAGAACAGTACAGGAACGAGTATATGGCATCTTCTCTAACCAGATATCTGGAAACAAACAGGATTACCTACACAGGTACCTTTTGTGAGGGGAAGTCCGCTGCACTCGCAACCCCGGAGGATGCGTGCGTGGTACTCGCAGTTAAATCGTGGAGATAACAGGATGAAATACATGCAGCCAAGGCCGAGTTCGATTGTTGCCGCGCTTTATACTGCAAGGGACCTTGAAGTGGATGTCGCCATCCTGCACGGTCCTTCGGGTTGTTCCTTCAAGCACGCCCGTCTCCTCGAAGAGGACGGTTTACGGGTGCTGACTACTTCCCTGGCTGATAACGAATTTATTTTCGGTGGACATGACCCGCTGGTTACCGCGCTGCAGTATGCAGAAAGGGAATTTTCTCCTGACAGAATGGCCGTGGTAGGCACCTGTGTATCCATGATTATTGGTGAAGACCTGTTATCAGCGGTGGATGATTCAGGGATCACGACCCCGACAATTGTCGTAGACATCCATGCCGGGTATCCTGAAAATATTGACGGGGTGATTGCCACACTGGTCCCTGCGGCAGAAGCTGGTTGGATCAGTCCGGAAGAACTCGACCGCCAGAAATACGTACTTTCAAAAGCGAACGAGGTGGAACGCCTCAGGGGAGCCGCAAGCCAGTCATATATCGAGCCATCACGCGGAGACCTCAAGCACAAAGTTGCCGTCGATCTCCTTAATCGTATTAAAATGGGTGAACGGGGCGTGGCAGTGATGAACGCGAAAAAAGAGACCGCATACATGTTCGCCGATGAACTGATAGCCCTCCACGAGGTCTGTCCTGGTGCGGATATCAACTACATCGCCAACCTCGAAGAACGCGGACTTCCCAAGGTACGGCGTGATGCCGGAATAATCAGGAAAGCATTTTCTGATGCCTCAGTCCCCCTGGAAACTATCGGGGCACTTGATGAATATGGTGCAAACGGGGAGGCGCTGGGAAAACGGATCAGGGAAATTGACCCGGACTTCGCACTTCTCGCAGGAGTCCCCCATGCGATTCCACCTGAGTATACAGAAGGTATCTGCTGTTATTCTATTACAAACGGCCCACGACAGGTCGCACCCTTAAAAGAGATCGGCCACCAGTTTGTCGTTGTTGAAATTGACCTTCATCCGAAAACACTCGGGGTGCGGCACGTGGTAGAGAGTGAGTTCGGGGCAGTCCTCCGGAGCCTCGCATGAAAGCTGTCCTGATATCAGGTGACAGGTCAGGTTGTGGAAAGACTAGTATTTCTCTTGCACTTTCATCGCTTCTTTCCCGCAGGATGACAGGTACAGACCTTCAAGGCGGGGATGGACTACATCGATCCATCGTATCTCACGGGCGTCACAGGACGGCCATGCCGGAACCTTGACAGTTTTGTCATGTCCCCTTCAGAGATATCACGGGTATTCACCCATGGCTGCCAGGGTGCTGATTTTGCCCTGGTGGAAGGAGTGCGGGGCTTGTTCGAAGGCGCTGAGGCACTTACAGATGTTGGAAGTACTGAAGCGATCGCACGTGCCCTTGACCTGCCTGTTGTGCTCGTAATCAGTGCCCGGAGCATTACCAGGAGCGCTGCAGCCGTCGTTAAGGGTTTCCAGGCATTTTCTCCTGATATACAGATTAAGGGAGTGATTCTCAACAATGTCATGGGCGTAAAACATTCGGATAAGGCAACCTCTGCAATTGAGCATTATTGCAATGTCCCGGTTATTGGTGCAATTCCACGTATGGAAGAGATGGAACTTACCATGCGGCATCTCGGCCTGGTGCCCTTCATAGAACGGCAGGGCAGCAGTGAATTTGAAAAGAGAATAGCCAGGGTAACCGGACTGATTGGAGAGCATGTATCACTCGATGCGTTCACCAGCATTGCAGCTGATATCCCGGATGTGCCGAAAGGGGCGCCACTCTTTCCAAAAGAACATGAAACAGATACCAGGATCGCTGTTGCCCGTGACGAAGCGTTCAATTTTTATTATTCTGACCTGTTTGATGTCCTGCCGGCACTTGGGGCCGATGTGATACCATTCAGCCCTGTCAGGGATCGGTTACCCGATGCAGAGGGCTATATAATCGGAGGGGGCTACCCCGAATTATTTCTCCCCGGGCTTGAATCAAACACCCGGATGCGGGAGGCGATCCGTGAACAATCAGGGAACGGCGTGCCGATCTATGCGGAGTGCGGCGGGCTGATGTACCTGACAGAACGGATACGCCTGATGGAAGGATGGCAGGGCCATAAACAAGAACGGGTATATGAAATGGCAGGTGTTTTTACGGGTGAAACGCGGATGCCCGCGCGCCGTGTAGTCAGTTACGTAGAGGGGGAGAGCAGGGCAGACTGCCCGCTCGGGGCAGGGAGTTTCAGAGGCCATGAGTTTCATTACTCCGATGTCTGCCTGGCACCTGAAACCAATTACGCATACAGGCTCACCCGTGGGACCGGGATTGACGGAATGTATGACGGTGCTGTGACTGGACAGACCCTGGGTAGTTACACACACCTGCACCCGGTGCCGGGAATCGCAATGTTCAGGCATTTCGTTGGAAGGTGCAGGACCCGTACGTGAAACAAATCAGAATTGCCTTAACATCCCATTTTCTGCAATATTTTATTAGCTATCGTAATTCGCAAATTCCCTTCCTCACGGGGTTAGTACAACCGTAACTAGTGCACATCAATTGAGAGGTAAAAAATACTAGGGAATGTACAATCTTAAGATATGCTGATCTATATCGATGGCCAGTTTTTGCCGCGGGAACAGGCAAAGATATCTGTATTTGACCACGGGCTCCTGTACGGGGACGGGGCTTTTGAAGGGATCCGTGCATACAACGGAAGAGTATTCCGGCTCATGGAGCATGTTGACCGGCTTTTTGATTCGGCAAAGACAATCGATCTTGCCGTCCCGATATCAAGGGAAGAGATGGCAAAGGTCATTATTGAGACACTAAGGAAGAATAACCTGAAAAACGGGTATATACGTCCGATTGTCACAAGGGGTGTGGGGGATCTCGGCCTCGACCCGCGTAAATGCGCAAAAGCAACCGTCATCTGTATCGCCATAGAATGGGGGGCCATGTATGGTGATCTCTATGAAAAAGGCCTTGTCGGGGTATCCGTTTCTGTCAGGAGAAATGCTGCCGCTGCACTCCCGCCAAACGTGAAGAGTCTTAATTACCTGAATAATATTCTCGCAAAAATTGAGGCAAACTACAAGGGGGGAGACGAGGCGATCATTTTTGATACAAATGGCTACCTTTCTGAAGGGTCAGGAGATAATATCTTTGCAGTGAAAAACGGGGTTATTATTACCCCGCCCACCCTCAATAACCTCCGGGGTATAACCCGTGACGTGGTCCTTGAGATTGCCCAATCCATGGGAGTCACCGTGAAAGAACAAAACATGGGATATTTCGATCTCTATACGGCTGATGAAGTGTTTGTTACCGGGACAGCTGCCGAAGTTGCACCTATAACAATAATCGACGGAAGGAGTATAGGGACAGGGAAGCCGGGGCCTGTGACAAGGCAATTTATGGCCGCGTTCAAGAGGATAACAGAGACTGAAGGGACACCAATCTACTGATTATATATCAGATTTTCTCCCTTACCCCCTACCCGTTCCACAACCTATTTTTACGTGTAATAGAAACTAGTTAAAGCAACTTCTTGTAAAGCGCTGCTATAGTGTAGTCCGGCCAATCATGTCGGCCTTTCACGCCGACGACTGGGGTTCGAATCCCCATAGCAGCATACTGTTTTTTTCTAATTGTTGGGTTTATGCAGAATATTCAATACTAACCCGGAATAAGTGAATAACTGACAGGTTTTAATCATATTATTGCCGGAGTTGAATCGTGAGCCCCATGAAATATTCAGCCATGCTCGAATCAATACGCCAGAAAAAACCCCTGGTTCATCACATAACGAATTATGTAACCGTAAATGACTGTGCGAACATTACCCTCTGTATTGGTGCATCCCCGGTTATGTCTCATGCATGGGAGGAAGTCGAAGAGATGGTTCGCCATGCAGGTGCCCTTGTGCTGAATATCGGGACACTGGACTCTTACCAGGAGAAATCCATGCTCCTTGCAGGTCGTGCAGCAAATGACCTTGGTATTCCAATAATTGTCGACCCTGTAGGTGCCGGGGCAACCCGTTACAGGACAGATTTCATGTCACGCCTGATTACCGATTTACAGATATCGGTTATCAAAGGGAATGCAGGAGAGATAGGAACACTTGCTGGTGCTGATGCAAGGGTCAGGGGGGTGGATTCCGGGGATGTAAAAGGGGACCTCCCCCGTATTGCACATGATTTTGCCCTTGAGACCGGGATTACCATCGTAGTAAGTGGCGCTACTGACATTGTAAGTGACGGCAGTCAACTCATCGCCGTTGAGAACGGGCATCCCATGATGGGCAGAATATCAGGGACCGGTTGCATGGCAACTTCCATCATCGCTTCATTCGCCGCAGTTCAACGGGACATGGCAGAAGCGTCCGCAGCATCACTTGCGGCATTCGGAATTGCAGGCGAAAGGGCGGCGGCAACCACTTCCGGCCCGGGATCTTTCAAAACTGCAGTATTCGATCACCTGTCGCTGCTAACCCCGGCGGAACTCGCACGCGATGCAAAAATCAGGATGCTCTGAAGATGCCATACGACCTGTATGTGGTTACTGATGAAAAACTCCGAAAAAGACTGACTCATAAACACATTGCACAAGAAGCCATATCCGGAGGTGCGGATGTTATCCAGCTCCGCGATAAGGATATGACTGGACGCAGCCTGTTCATTACAGCTTGCGAAATCAGGGACATTACCAGCAGAGCCGGCACATTGTTCATCGTCAATGACCGGATCGATATTGCCATTGCATCCGGTGCGGACGGAGTGCATCTGGGGCAGGATGACCTGCCATTAAACGAAGCAAGAAAATTGGCTCCTGGTGATTTTATAATCGGTATATCCGTGGGATCAGTTGCGGAGGCAGTGAATGCTGAAGCAGGCGGGGCGGCTTATGTAGCAGTCAGCCCGGTGTTTGGAACCAGAACAAAGCCGGATGCAGGCCCGGGACATGGGACTACCCTCATTACCGCGATTAAGCAACATATTTCAATCCCGGTAATAGGCATAGGGGGCATTCATAAAGAAAATATCAGGGAAGTACTGGTATCAGGGGCCGATGGAGTCGCCCTGGTTTCGGCTATCCTATGTTCTGATGATATTGCCAAGGCCACCCGGGAATTCAAATCACTTATCAGGCACCACAAACAAACCAGGTAATAGTATTAGTTTGATCCTAATCAGGTCTGATGACCTTATTTTCCACTATTCCTTCATTCCATAGCCAGGAAATCAGTATTAAGCGGCAATGCCGGGTTAATGTTATTGCAATCGGCTCTTATCCTTAATTGTTCAAAACGAAAAACCAGCATTCTCGTAACCGGACATGGCAGTTCCGGAATATACCGTTCAATACGCGGAGTATGGAATAATCAGGTTTATATATCCGTTTTATCTTCTCTCGATAGGATCAGCAGATATTCACTTCTGACCGGGTACACAGCTGTAATTTTAGATACCATTAAAAAAAGGACTAACTGGGGATGAGTTGCCAGAACTGATCAATAAAGAATTCTGTCATCTGGGCAAGAGCAACTATTAGAGGTTGCAGTGACTGTGTAAGCTGGTCAACCAACTGGAAAATAGCTCCTTTGCGTTCGGCGATCATACTCTGGTCCGCCGAAATCATCATGGCAAGAGCAACGAGGACAAACATTCCGAATAAGAGAATGATCATCAGGATAGCCATATAGAATACTTCCCCTGATCTTACCCTCATAAGATTATTTTACTCCACTATGGAACATAAATACTCTTCTCTTTTACCGTTACAGGAATCAGGAATTTTAGAAAGGTAGCCTTTATATTGCAATTAAACCTCAATTCTCGTTTGATATTCGGTAAGGTGGCACGGCCAGGATTTGATAGTTTAAGACCATAACGGATCTTACCAGAAAAGACCTACGAGGAGTCTTTTTCTTTTTCCCGGGTCTCCATGATTAGAAATACAAGGAGGATTGCAGAAACGCCGAGCACTGTCAGGGTGATAAAAAAACTGACCCACAGCATTATCCCCTGCTGGTAGATAAATCCCGCCCAGAGCAAGGCTACAAATGATATAAGGGAATAAAATATCCACCCTCTGCTGTCCATAACGACCATTGGTGATTGATGTATCAACCAGAGAGTTACTTATAGGTTTCCACATAATTCAGCCAGATGTCTATGTAGTTCCATATCAGAACTGCAGTTTATTTGTGTTTGCAGGAAATTTTCTTTCAACGGAACCATAAGATCTTAAACTATTATAGTAAAATATCTGAATCAGCTATGATTGAGAAGGTCAAGGTCCCCCGGAAGGTCTATGATGAGCTCGTCCCCCTCAACAGGGAAGTACATTACACCCTGGATTTCCAGAAAATCATAAAAATGGCCGGGGACAGGGGTTACCTGAAGGCTGCGGCATGGTTACCGAACCACGAAGATGATTATAAACGTGGGTTTACGCGAGGTTTTGAACCAGAAGACTGATTATAATTCCGGACTTTTAATGAAAATAGTGAAGGAATCTTGGCTTTGTTGAAGCCCTTCAGTGTCATAAAAAATAAGAGGGAAATACGAAGACATGAGGGGATTTTACCCTTCCCTGCCCCATCCCATTAAGATATTCTTCGGGCAGGGTTATCCAAAGGCTCAATGTTACCCACTCATAAATAGCGAAGAGCAAAAAAGGAGAGGGATTACCATCCAAACGGGTTCGCGGGGGTATATGCCTTGCCTTTGATGAGAAAACCCGGTGCACTGCTGGAAAACGTGGGTCGCGAAAACTGGATTGCACTCCCCTGATTCAAAGTCGGACTTTGGATAACGATACCTGAAAAGGAAGGCTGTGCAAACTCGAATGAACTTGAGGGGTATATGACAACGAAGCCCGGATGACACGCAGATGCCGAAACCGGCGCAGCCATAAAGATCAAAGCGATGAGAATTGCAATAACTGTCACAACTCGTCTATAGCTTAGTAATTTTCGATGTATTCTTTTTCATAAATTGCCACCTTACTTAAATTTCAACTTTTATGCTGAAATATTAAATAATCTTGTATCCCGTGAAAACGGTTTATCTGACCTGAACCAGGACAGGTATTTTCTGTTTGTCCACGGTTAATATTTCACTCCGGCTAATCAGGTGGCTTATTTAAAATGTCTCAATACGGAAAGTTAAGGTGATCTCAATATTGAGGCGCAAATAAATAATCGAATAAAAGAGATTTAACCTGAAGATAATAGCGCCCCGGCCGGGATTTGAACCCGGGTCAAAAGCTCCGCAGGCTTCTAGGATATCCACTACCCTACCGGGACACAGGCGTTATCAGACAAGGATCTGACTCAATAGATTCGTTTTAATGGTTTAAAAACATGTGCCTCAAAGGGAAATCAAATATTTTTTTTATTCGCGAACATTTCAGGTAAATAACATTATTCAGGCTTCGTTGAAACCCTTCGGCGTCGTAAAAAATAAGAGGGAAATACGAAGACAGGGGGGGTTTCACCCTCTTCCTGCCCCATCCCGATTAAGATATTCTTCGTGCAGGGTTTCCAGAAGGTTCATCAAATTCAGAGTATTGAGGGATAGTCTCTATCCCTAACGGGATCGCCAAAGAGGCGGGCCATGAGCCCCGGGAGCGTGACGAATTTTCGAATTACCAGTCTGCAAGATAGATTTGAGAGGATTTCCTATGAAAATATCAAAACGGACCCCAATATATAGAAATTTTGAACGAGGTATTTTCAAAGCCCGGGTGTGAACTTCCTATTCATGTGTGTTTCTACAGAGCGATTATTTTAGGTAAAAGGTTGACAGTTATACAAGACCGGCAGAAACAGAGTATTCATCCTGTCCGGCCAAATTAAGGTGAGTTTATATGTCTGATCCAGAAGAAAATATGTCCCAGCTCTTCACCTATGAGCGTAACGCCAGAAGGTTGGAACTCCTAGTCCGTATATTTTACAGTATTGCAATAGCAATCGTCCTGATGGTGTACGGGTTCATTGCCGGGATTATCATGATTATCCAGTGGTTTGTGATCCTCGTTCTCGGCCGTCGCAGTGAAGGCCTCTCTGACTTCATCCGTGGGTATCTCGAATACTATGTCCATGTACTTTCGTACACTTCCTGGATGACCGATACGCGACCTGGCATTATGCCAATACCGGTTAAGATACTGGAGAAAAAGAACCCCTGAACAATAGTATGGTACAATAACCTATCGGGGTAAGGGAGCTCGCAGCTGTTGCGACGCTCTGCATTCTGTTTTTCCCCATACTTCCTGATGAATGGAATTTTTTTGGGGGACCCCAATTCCAGACAGATAAAAAGAAACTAATTTACCTGTTCATCATTGCAGTACGTACCCAAAGGAACTATTCAGGAGCGTGGCCACAGTAATGGATGTCTCAAACAGGGAGATAGCAGCAAAATTATTATTAATCGGCCAGCTTCTGGAAATCACCGGTGACAATTTCTATAAAATCCGGGCATTCGAAAGGGCTGCAGGCGTGATTGAACGATTTAACAACCCTGTAGCACTAATGAGTGAAGAGGACCTCAAACTGGTCCCGGGGATAGGGCAGGCGATTGCAAAGAATGCCCGGGAGATCGTTGATACCGCAACCTGCAGTGAACTCGAAGAACTCAGGGCAAAGGTACCACCATCACTGGTAGAACTCCTTAACCTGGAAGGAGTGGGCCCAAAAACCATTGCAGTGCTCTGGAAAAAGATGAATATCCAGAGTATCGGGGACCTTGAGAAGGCCGCACGTGGCCGGCGAATACGGTCTCTGAAGGGATTTGGTGAAAAAAAAGAAAAGGGATTTCTTAAGTCTATTGCTCTGTATCGTTCAGCCGGCGGGCGGATGAACAGGGTAGCGGCAGAAGCAGTTGTCAACAGGCTTGCAGGATCCCTTACGCCAGGAACATGGGTTGTTGCCGGCAGTTATCGCCGGGGCAGGAGCACGATAGGTGATATCGATATTGTCACAACTGAATCCCCATCCGTTATCAATCCAAAACTCAAAAATAGTTCCGACGAGGTAATCGATGAAGGTGAACGAAAGACTTCCGTGCGTGTGTTCGGGCAACGGGTTGATATCAGGTTCACCCATGAGCGACAGTTAGGTTCCATGCTGATGTACCTGACAGGGTCTAAAGAATTCAATATACGTCTCCGGGAAATTGCCATTGAAAAAGGCCGGAAGGTAAACGAATACGGCATAGAAGACCGGATAGATGGTAAACTCCATGAATTCTCTTCTGAGAAAGATATGTTTGCATTCCTGGGACTCCAGTTTATAATCCCTGAACTACGGGAAAACCTTGGAGAGATCGAACTTGCAAAAAATTACCAGTTGCCGCACCTGGTCGGACCATCCGACATCAGAGGTGATCTCCATGTCCATTCTGACTGGAGTGACGGGGCGCTTTCCCTGGAAGAGCTGGCGACCAAAGGTGAGGGGCTTGGGTATGACTATATCCTCTGTTCTGATCACTCTGCAACCCTCGGCATCACCCATGGCCTCGATGAAGAAAAACTACAACAACAGGGCCATGAAATTGAACGAATCAACAGGAAGGCAGGGACCTGTACACTCCTGCATGGCATTGAAGTTGATATCCTCTCAAATGGCTCACTGGGACTCCCAAATCATGCACTTTCAGACCTTGACCTCGTTATTGCCTCGGTTCATTCCGGGCTTAAAGAGGACCGTGACACAATGACACGCCGCATAATAATGGCGTTAGAGAATGAAAACGTTGATATTATCGGCCATCCCACCGGCAGGCTCCTGGGTAAGAGGCCTGCATTCGAAATAGATATGTCCCGGGTAATCGATCGTGCCCGGGATACCGGGACTGCACTCGAATGTAATGCCTCACCCTGGAGGCTCGACCTTGATGACACGGATATCAGGCATTCGAAAGAACAGGGCGTCCGTATTTCAATCGGTACTGATACACATCGTGATAATGAATTTTCGCACATGCGTTACGGTATAACCATCGCACAACGCGGCTGGTGCAGTGCCAGGGATATTGTAAACAGCCTTACATTGAAGGAGCTCCATGACTGGGCTTCTTAAATGATCAGGTGGAAACCTGACTAATAATAACAATCAATTAATGATTGCGAGAATAATGGATATTGTCCTTTGATCACTCGTATGAACTGCTTTACCTGCCCTGCCGGATGCATTAGAAAAATCAGTACAACCGGAGGTCAGGGTTTTGATTTACTGGATATATGAACGGTGCCTGGAACGTCAGCTCTCGCTCCTCCCGGCCCATATCTGCGTAATGATCACCGAACAGGACATGCAGGACGCCCCGGATAAGATCCTTGCATGTACAAGGTGGTGTATTGATATTTCCGAAGGTGTTGCTGCCAGAACAGCTGATCCCGCAATTACTGAGAGTAGCAGGGGAACTGAAAAATCTGCCAGGAATGGTAGTACCATAAAGGGCCTGACATTTCATATCAGTACAAAAGAAAATTCGTCCATTGAAAAATACCTGCCGGTAATCAGAAAAATCGGAAGTATTGCCCACCTGGTCATCCATTACAGGGAACAGACTGAAGAACGTGGATCCGGACTTTCCGTTACCGTGGCTATCGGAAAGAGTGGCAGAGAAGAGATCACGGAATGTATCAAATCAATGGCTGACTGTCATGTCCGGCCTGATCAGGTCAACGAAAAGCTTCTCGAATCATACCTGACATTCAAGTATACCCCGGATTTTGTGATAAAAACCGGAGACGACCACCTGACCGATTTCCTGATATGGCAATCGGTGTATTCTGAACTTTTTTTCTCAGATACCAACTGGAAATATATCCGGAAAGTGGACGTTCTCCGGGCTCTCCGTGATTACCAGTCCCGGGTCAGGCGTTTTGGGCAGTAATTCCGGCTGCTTTCCGTTGTGAATATACTCTTATCGCGCGGAGCAGGTCTATTTTCCGGAACATAGGCCAGTAAGGAGCTGAGAAATATACGGCACTTTCATGCCCGTTTGCGAGCCACGGGAGGAAATTAGAAGTCCTGCATTCATTTCCAGTGCGGATAATGAGGTCCACAGGGGGTAAATCACTCCCCTCGTGAAGGTGCGATTCCACCATTGAACGGGTGATATCTTCCGGAGTACAGGTGCCCTCACTGACTTTTACAAGGATCCGCCGTGCTGCATGAAGGATCTCATTCCGGCCTCCGTATGCCAGGGCAATCGTTAAGAAAAAATCATTATTTTCTTTTGTAGCCTCTTCCGCAATCTCAACTACCGTTTTTAAGTCATCAGGCAGGAGTGTCCTGTCCCCGACCATCCGGACCCGTATCCGGTATTTTGACACCCTGTCATCAGTCAGGACACTGACAAATTTCTCTTTGAAAAGTGTAAAGAGGGATTCTATTTCGCCTGGGTCCCGGTTGAAATTTTCTGTGGAGAAAGAATAGAGGGTGATATGCGTGATCCCCAGTTCATGCACCCAGTCAAGGACTTTTTCTGTTACATCTGCACCCGCCCGGTGACCATCAGCGGTATCAATACCTGTATTCCTGGCATATCGCCGGTTCCCATCCTGTATGATGGCAATATGACGGGGCCTGTATACACACTGGCGTATGAGCTGTGCTTCATACAACGGTTCTAACGCAGATCTCAGGCTCAAATTGGTGTCACCTCGACAATAATGCCCCGGTCAGGGTACCGTTCAATAATACAACTCTCACCTGAAAGCGTTTCTGCACTGGAACGCAGTACCCTCCATGAAAGTTCAACATGGTCTCCCTGGTCTTCAAACGATCCTGTTTTCAGTCTTTTAAGCCATTCCCGATCTTTTTCACCCGGCACCAGATTACCGTAAATAATCGTCCCGTCCCTCGTGACATGATCAAAAGATCGGGCGGTATTCCTGGCTATGCGGATTAACCGCTTTCTGAGCTGAACTGAGTCCTTGAACGAGGAGGAGCAAAAATGGACCTTTTCCTCTTTGCTGATAAGAGAGGCCCATTCCCTTGCTCCTTCTATTGCGTTATGAAGCCCGTCCTCGAGCGAATAGTTACGTTCACGCATTCCGTCAGCATTGTTACCTCCCCATTCCAACTCATTAATATTAAGGAAGTCAAGTACAGGGAGTGCCTGGCCGAGGACACCGACTTCGGGAAGGGCCGGGACTTCAAAGCCGATATCAAATCCCATCTCTTTTGCGTTCACGGCAGATTCCACATAATCACTTGTCAGGATAGTATCCCAAACCTCCTCTGGTGGATGAAACCGGATTTCATCGACAATACCTGCCAGGCGGTTAAGCATTTCACTGTCGGGCGCAAGTCCGGTATAGAGGTGTATCTGGTGTTCGGGCCCGAATTCTTCCTTTAATCGTGAACAATAGGTGATTACCCGCTCCGGTCGTGCGAGCGGTTCTCCTCCGGTTACTCCTGTTCCAAGGGCACTCATGCGATGTGCCACATCAATCGCTTCCTCCGGGCTTTCAATCATCCATTCATTGGCATACGTTAGATCTTTTCCTTTTCTCTCGCCCGATAGCGGGCAATACCAACAGGTACGGTGACATATCCCGGTGACAAAAAGGACCATTTTCGCTCCTTTTTGACAGAGACGGCAACCTTTACTGAGATTATTTTTCATCTTTTCCCGCTTTGACGGAATCTGGTTCACCTGCCTGAATAACATATTTTCCGGAGACCTGGACACTCGTGGTGAAACACTTTTTTATTTGGACTTAGTCGAATAGCTTTCACGTATTAGAGTTGCAGGGGTGTTGCCGCAACGGTAGATATACCTACACTATTATGAAAACAGGATGATAATCGTTCGCCAACTACCAAAAAATCAGGGATCTTCCGGGTTTTTATCGGGGACCATAGTGCTGACAGGTCGCAATACCCGAAGGGACTTTGCGGTTTCTCAATCAGAACCCTGGTACATTGCGAGGAGCTTCTCAGCGGGACTGCCTGATGATGACACATTTCCCGCAATCATCCGGTACCTGGAAATGTAAGATTCTGGTGCCGGTGCAAATGACTGGAGAGTGTTCCGGGGATATACCTGCCCGGCGAGTACCCGGCTGACCGGATTTGACTGATTAACAGGGCCTGTATTCAGATAAACCCGGGCAACATTGCTTTTAACAGTGGATGAAGGCCGGGTAAGGTTTTTTAGCGTTTGCCATCCAGTGGAAGCGGGTTTGGTTACGGCTACAGGAGTTGAACCCGAACTGGTGAATGCCTTTAAACAAACATTCGTGTTCGGCTGGGACAACGTGAGATCAGTCCACCCTGCACCATTGCTGCTGATGTAACTCTGGCCGGACGAGGCTGTGGCTCCAGCAGAATACCCGCTTATTGGTAATTCTATCGCCACTGGTGTAGTCCATCCGGCTGATACCACCTTAACCGCGACTGAGAAACGGTCACCCTTTTTAAGGCTCACCTGGTTATCGAGACGGATAGTATGGTACCCGGGAAGACTGATCGTCCCATTCTTTTCTGACACATAACCACCGGAACTGATCGGTCCGTTATCCGGATTCATAAACACCTTTACCTCATATTCCGTATTTGTTGCCGATGTATAGAACCCGACTGCCTTCAGCTGTTCATTTCCGGCAGAGGTAAAAACATTTGCATAATATGCTGTATCACTACCGAAACCGAAATTTGCAACCCACCCCAGTGGGTCATACTGGTATACCCGTGAATAATTATTTGGTGACTCGGCAGTAAACATCGCATTATCCCTGCCTATGCGGGTATCATAATACGAGATGTAGAAATATCCTGCGTCACCCCATGTCGTGCCCCAGCTGTTCCTGGCGATGAATGCACCGTCCCCGGGGGGAGGGTTATCGAAATTCCCGGATGAATAACCGTCATCCCATCCGACAATATCAACGGCATGATTAAATCCGCCTGAGCCGGGGTAGTAATATGCTGCGGTGCGTGGAGTGAAGTAAGAGGATTCATACCGTAATGTGGAATATACTGCACCATATTGCCTGACTGCGGACTTAATCAGGTCATTGTCAAGAGGTTCCCTCCGGGTGGGAATAAAAAATACTTCCTGGACATGTTTCTCAGCTGGAGACCCTGATGCAGAGACCGTTGTACCGTAAGAATACGGATCCGCAGCTTCTGATACCGGACCTGACCAGCGGGCCAGGTATGCCGTCGCCATAAAATCATTTCCACCCAGGTTTATAGGCACATCGAAACCGTGAAGGTTCTTTTCATTATTCTCAGAAAAATCATACCTTTCAGCAGGTAACAGGGACGATTCCAGCGATGCCGTGGATGCAAAAGCCCAGCAATTCCCGTCCTGCCCCTGGTTTTTGATCGGGGATAACTTTCCAAGCGTACGGAGATCATAGCGATCAGAGCCCGCAGTTGCCGTAACAGTTGTACTGGTGGGTTGCACTCCCCCCGTGCCCCTCTGCAAAGCATAACCGACAACGGCAGGTGTATTTGCATTATTAGCCCAGGTTCCTGAATCCGTTGCTCCAAACAGGTCAACAGGTGAAGGAATCAGACCCAGACCGTGCTCTTCCTGCACTTCACATGGTACTGCAGACCTGGTATTGAGCCAGTTATTATAGGCAGAACTAAAAGGAGCAATACAGGTGCTATCAGCCTTTACCATTACAGGAAGTGCCGATGAAGCACTGGCTGTATTTGCACAAGAAAATCCCGCAAGGATAAGGAGGGTTAGAAATATTGACAGTATTGCACGAATTTTCATAGTTTACCACTGTTAAATATTGCTTTTGTTTTTTCAAAGGAAATATCCGGTAACGGAAAATTTCCTGTTTATGATTACTATTGATGCTGTAATGATATAATATCTGAAGGAATTGACAGAACCTGTAAGTTCTATCATCTATGCATTTTTTAACATTATCAAACGTGGTCCTAAAACCGAAAACGTTCCCTCCATAAAAAAAATTAGCTGACAGAATTTTTCCGGATCTTTGTGGATGCCAGCTTTTCGATTGCACCCGGATCGACATCCCCGGATATATCCAGATCACCGGCCTGCACAGCACTTTCAAGGAATGATTTTCCAATAAGGTTTCTTACAATCAGGGTGGTATATCCTTCTGGACTTCCTACAGACCCTGCGGAAATATCAGAGAAGAGCGCGGTGGTATCAGTGCAATGATGGCAACCTGTCCGTACCGCTTCATCAAGTTCTTTCATAGGGAATGAAAACGTGCTCCCGTCTTTCATGGTCACTTCGAGTTTCCCTCGGACATCGAGTTTTTTTATCTCCCACGTCGCTATGTTATGCTCGGATTTGAGTTTCTTACCGACAAGTGATTCGTAGTCGAAACTTTCAGTACAGAATAACCCGATAACCAGGCGGATGGAGCGGGCATACGGTTTTAAAAGGTCATTATCAGAGGTCCTTATCCTTGAGACTGCCTGCACGGTACAAGGTACACCGACAATTGCAATCTTATTGTATTTGCGGTTTACAACTGCGGTTTTAAGCGCAGCGAGAAACGGGACCCACCAGCTGTACCGGCTACCGGCCTCGTGTATTAATTGTTCACTGGAAGTAATGACGACTGATACAGGTCTCATTGTAAACCGGTCTTCGCCTATGGTTACCACCGCATCGATCATCCCGGTATCAAGTGCATGCGCGAGAATTCCCGTCACCGCTCCACCGCTTTGCCTTCTGGGGATATCGCGGGTTGTTTTTGCTGCGAGAAGGTCAATATAATTCCCAAGGGTTGCGGTAGCAGGGGGAACAGTTCTTGGGCAGACTGCATAACACGCACCACATGCCACACCGTCTGTTACCTGCTTACAATATCCGGACTGCACCGGGGCTGAGGTATCGCCACTTTCACGAAATGTTATTGCATCTGCCGGACATACTGCAACACAGCCCCCGCATCCCGAACAAATTCCGGTTTCCCATACTTCTTTTTTTAAGTCCTGGTATGTTTTATGTGCCATTGATACCACTACTCCCAAGTATATTTATTTGCAAATGGCCGTGCACTTGCCGGAGATATCCGTGTGTATTCCGATTTCAGAAACGGAGCAGGATCGATGCCGAATTTTTCTGCAAACTCGTGGATAAACGGGGTTATCCGGTTAATTTCCCCACTTCTGCAAATATCTTTTTTTGTACCAACCCCGAGACAGTCATCGCCAATCTCACCCCTGATAAATATCTCTCCGCCATGAATTCCACTCCCGATACCACGTTCTTCATTCATGGAATCAGGGAACTGCCTGAGGACCAGGATCAGGCCCCCGGCCATATATTCACCAAGGAATGAACGTGCCGAACCACCCAGGACGAGTAACGGGCACTTGTCCAGATATTGCTTCATATGGATGCCACCACGATAACCGATACTATCACGGACAAATACTTTACCCCCCCGCATACTATGGGAAACTGCATCCCCTGCACTCCCATGGATGACGATAGAGCCGGCATCCATCGTATTACCAGGTGCATGGTCGGCATTGCCATACAACGTAACATCCGGCCCGCTCATGAACATCCCAAGGTCCCCACCGGCGACCCCATGGAGGAGAAGCGATACCCGGCCTTTTAACCCATCCGCGATAAACCGTTGCCCCATAATATTAATGATGGTTATCTCCTTTGCCCCTTCACTTACGGCTTTCCGGATCTGCTGGTTCAACGGGGTATAATGGAGGTCTTTCGCATCGATCTCGACAGTTTTCATTCGACTCACGCACCTACTGATTTCACATCAAGCACGGTCATCAGCGCTTCATCGAGCATGTAACTTCTTAAACGGTCCCTGTTACCCCGGAGACTCTCGATACTGTTGATTCCTGCTGCACCCATCAGCTCAGCAAGTTCGTCGGTCCAGCCGTGGATGAGGTTGGCTACCTGTATTGAACCGGTTTCAGGGTCCAGCCTGCTCACGAGATCGGCCCGCTGTGTCGCTATCCCCCATGCACAGACACCTCGATTGCAGGTCCCGCATACCCGGCACCCGAGGGCAATTAACGCAGCTGTACCGATATATACTGCATCAGCCCCTAGTGCAATGATTTTCGCAACATCGGCACTTTCACGGATCCCGCCACTCGCGATAATGGATACCTCATTCCGGATACCCTGCTGACGGAGCTTTGCATCGACACTCGCAATAGCTGCTTCCACCGGTATCCCCACATGGTCCCGGAACACCCGGGGTGCTGCACCGGTCCCCCCGCGGAAGCCGTCTATAACAATTGCATCCGCAGAAGACCGGGCGATGCCAGCTGCAATGGCTGCTGAATTATGCACCGCGGCAATCTTGACGAAGACAGGTTTCTTCCACTCGGTTGCTTCCTTTAAACCCCGGACAAGTTGCTTGAGGTCTTCGATACTGTAAATATCATGATGCGGTGCCGGACTGATTGCATCGCTTCCTTCCGGGATCATCCGGGTAACCGAGACCTCCTTATTGACTTTTTCCCCGGGCAGGTGCCCGCCTATCCCGGGTTTAGCTCCCTGACCGATTTTAATTTCTATTGCGGCGCCGCGTTCAAGGTAATTGATATCCACACCAAAGCGGCCTGAAGCCACCTGCACAATCATGTTACCCTGGTACGGGTAGAGGCTCTCATGGAGCCCTCCTTCACCTGTTCCCATGAAGGTTCCGATTTCACTCACTGCTTTTGCGAGGCTTGTCTGGGCATTGAGGCTGATTGCACCATAACTCATGTGCCCGATCATAATCGGGGTCTCTAACATGAGATTCGGGACAAGGGCTGACATTAACTCGACATCCCCGTTTCCCTTTGTCAGAAGATCGAGGTGCGAGGGTTTTTTCCCTAAGTAAGTCCGTAACTCCATTGGTTCACGCAGGGGGTCGATACTCGGGTTCGTGACCTGGCATGCATCCAGTACCAGCCGATCGAAGATGACCGGGTACGGGAGGGCATTGCCCATTCCGGCGACAATAATTTTTCCGGTCCGTGCCTGGTTGAATATCGCTTCCTTCACCCCGGTCGTCCAGAGCGGGTGAGTCCTGTAATCAACAGGTCGCTCTTCGATAGATATAGCGTCCCGCGGGCACATCGCAAGACACCGGTGACAGGCGACACAATGTCTGGGACTGACCCGGACAACGCCGTTCTCCATCCGGAATACCCCGTATGAACAGTTTTCAACACAACGTCCACATGCCATGCACTGTTCCTGGTCAATACTCACCCGGAATTTCATCGGTACAGTGCCGATACTCATGCGATCAGCCTCCCGATTACGGGCGATCCGGCCCTTGGCATCATAATACGTTCAACCTCAGGTTCCATTGTCCTGATTGCCGCTTCTTCGCTCGATATATAGAGACGGTTGCCATGTTCACCGGAAACAAGCGGGCGTAGTTTTATCCTGTCTGTAAATCCGACAATTGAGTTTTCATTTGCCACAACAATTGCAAACGGACCGTTCATGAGCGCCGGACCATATGTCAGTCGTATCGCGGTATTGAGCAGGCGTTCCTTTTCAGGCATGCGGTCAATTTCATCCCAGAACGGGGGCGCCAGAGCCTTTACCGCCATTTCGGCAGATAAACCGTGCCTGCGCACGAGGAGGTCAACCAGGTATGCGACAACTTCGGTATCGGTAAACATCGTGCACTGGTACCCATAGCTCTCAATATAACGCCGGTTGGTGCCGTACGAAGTAATTTCCCCATTATGGACGACACTCCAGTTCAGGAGATTGAACGGGTGAGCACCACCCCACCATCCGGGTGTATTCGTAGGGTACCGGTTGTGGCCAAGCCAGATATATCCTTTATACTCGTTAATTTTGTAGAAATCGGCTACATCTTCCGGCCATCCGGAAGCCTTGAATACGCCGATATTTTTACCGGAAGAGAAAACCAGGACGCCTGGCATCGTTGTATTCACTTTCATGACAATATGTGTCACGATATCCTCTTCAGGTGCGGTACTGCGGGGCATCAGTGTTGCATCAGGTTTGAAGAAATATCTCCAGGGAGTGTGGACTTTCCTGATCTTTGCGTGGTCACTGGTTGGAATTTCCTCATCATGGACAACGGTCCCCCACTCAGATAGCAAGCTGTCAACAGAACCTTTGGATTCATGTATATTATCAAAAAAGACATGAATCGCATAGTAATTCTTGAACTCGGGGAACACGCCATACGCAACATAACCCGCCCCCTCTCCGCTGCCCCGTTCATCCATTCTGGATAGGGCCTGCTTTATTGAGGAGCCATCCATCAATTCGCGTTTCCTGTCAATAACACCAATTATGCCACACATTGTTACCACGTATGCCCTGATGGCTGATTATTATAGGGTTCACTATAATTTGATTTGCTCGTTGATAAATCTCACAGATGGGGTACAGTTAACTTCCATCGATTTAGTACTCATATGTTTTGGAAATTTCCCTGGAATACATGAATTTATGGATCTAATCCCTTCAGTGTATAATAAATATTAAGGATAGAAATATCCTTCCACCATTAAAATCATTCAATTTAAAAAATAAGATTGTATTATAGCCTGTTTCTAAAAATAGCCGAAAATATTAGATAAAGGTTGTAAACCAGGGTAAGTAAATATAAATAATGTCAGGGTTTAGTTATTCATAATGTCAAGCAAGAAAGATGTTGACCAGATGCTCGAGCGTATCGATGCAGACCTTGTAAAGTTTGTACGCCTCCAGTTTACCGATGTGCAGGGGCAACCAAAGAATGCCGCAATACCTGTTGAACAGGTAGAAAAAGCCCTCACGGAGGGAATCTGGTTTGACGGTTCTTCTATTGAAGGCTTCACCCGGATTGAAGAATCCGATATGCTTTTAAAACCTGATACGGCGTCTTACACAGTTCTGCCCTGGAGATCTAATGATACCCGTGTTGCACGGTTCGTCTGCGATGTATACACGTATGGGAACAAACCATTCGAAGGGGACCCACGGTATATCCTGAAAAAGACAATGGATGAAGCCGCAAAGATGGGTTTCTCCTTCAACACAGGTCCCGAACTTGAATTTTTCCTGTTCAACATGGTGGATGGAAAACCATCAACCCAGTTCTCCGACCAGGGCTGTTATTTCGATCTTGCCCCGAATGACAAGGGGGAGAATGTTCGCCGGGAAATCGTGATGGCGCTCACCGAGATGGGATTTGAGATCGAGATGTCCCACCACGAAGTAGCAGCAAGCCAGCACGAGATCAATTTCAAGTACCGGGACGCGGTCACCACCGCCGATCAGATCATGACCCAGAAATTTGCAACAAAGGCAATTGCCCTGAAACATGGCCTCCATGCATCCTTTATGGCAAAGCCAATCGGTGGGATCAATGGCAGCGGTATGCATACACACGGGTCGCTTTCTAAAGACGGAAAGAATTCATTCTTCGATCCCAAAGGCCCCGAAACAACTGAGTGATATCGCTCTTTATTATATCGGCGGGCTTCTGAAACACGCAAAGGCCATTACAAGGGTCGCAAACCCGACGATTAATTCGTATAAACGGCTCGTCCCCGGATATGAAGCACCATGTTATATCACCTGGAGCGATGCTAACCGGTCAGCACTTGTGAGGGTCCCCGCTGCCCGTGGCAATGGTACACGTGCAGAATTCCGCAGCCCCGACCCGATGTGCAACCCCTATCTCATGTTTGCCTGCATGCTTGCCGCTGGTCTCGATGGTGTCAGGAATAAGATTATGCCCCCTGATGCAACAGACAAGAACATTTACCACCTGACTACAGCAGAACGGGAGAAAATGGGTATTGAAATGCTCCCGGGAAGCCTCACGGAATCGCACGAGCACCTGATGAAGGATAAAGTCCTCACAAAAACTCTTGGCGGACATATTATGGACAGTCTCACCAGCACCGCACAGATGGAATCTGATGCCTTCCGTCTCGCCGTCCACCCATGGGAACTCGAGCGCTACCTGGCAAACTATTAATTTTTTTTATTTCGCCAAAATAGAAAAATATTAATAGATAGGTAAATAGGATCCTTCCTATGATAGAAAGTAATCAGACAAAAAAACCGGAATGACCCATGAAGCCACATGGCCATGATACCGAAGAACATCTCCCCGAAACAGGTGGCTGCATTGCACCTTTGCGTAATCAATTATCGATCGATAATGGAACCTGGTTTGAAATGGAATATACTGCAAGTGCTCCAATAATTTCCCTGGTAACCTGTAAAAGGAGCCTTGTTTCGTTACATGTTTCCATGGAGGATTTTGAACATGGATGCGACATCTCCCGGTATTGCAAAAATCATCCGGACCAATGTATGTGGCACCGTGACCGGAAGAAGGGACCGGAAGAATGTTCCAGGCAGAGTAATTTCGCAGAAAATTCAGGTGATGATATAGATGGCAATTGACAGTGGAGATACCGCGTGGCTCCTCGCATCAACCGCCTTAGTGATGCTGATGACACCAGGTGTCGGGCTTTTTTACGGGGGTCTTGTTCGTAAGAAGAATTTCATCTCCATGGTCGCGATGTCGTTCGTGGCATTCGCGCTGGTGAGTATCCAGTGGATTATCATTGGATATTCAATCGCATTTGGTGGAGATGTATCAGGGGCCATGGGAAATCTTACCCTGGTAGGACTCGAAGGTGTTGGGATGGAACCTGGCCCCTACAGTGTTGCAATTCCAGGTCTCCTCTTTATGGCTTACCAGCTGATGTTCGCCGCTGTTACCATGGCAATCGTGACATCAGGTATGGCTGAACGGGTCAAATTGAGCTCATTCATCCTGTTTGCACTCCTCTGGACTACACTCGTATATGACCCTGTTGCACACTGGGTCTGGGGAGGCGGATGGCTGAGCTCACTTGGATTCCTTGATTTTGCAGGCGGTTCAGTTGTCCATATTACTGCAGGGTTTTCAGCTCTCGCTATTGCAATAGTAATCGGTAAAAGAGCGGGTTTCGGGACCTACGCGATGGAAGCTCACAATATTCCCATGACCCTCCTTGGTGCCGGACTGTTATGGTTCGGCTGGTTCGGTTTCAATGGGGGGAGCACGCTCGCAGCAAACGGTCTTGCTGTTAATGCCCTCGTTGTCACTAATACCTCAGCCGCTGCCGGGGCACTCGCATGGTTGTTTGCATCGTGGATCAGGTGGTCATCCCAGTTCTCTTGGAATGGTGAGCGGGGCGATTGCAGGTCTCGGTGCAATTACACCCTGCGCAGGATATGTAGGGCCTCTGGTCTCAATCCTGATTGGAGCAGTCGCAGGAATTCTCTGTTACCGGACGATGCTCTGGCGTATCAACAAGGGTATGGATGAAAGCCTTGATGCCTGGTCAGTCCATGGAATAGGAGGGCTCTGGGGGACAATTGCAGTCGGTATTTTTGCCTCCGCTGCGATCAACAGTTATACGGGCCTGATTTATGGAAATGTCTACCAGTTTCTCATCCAGGTTGGCGGGGCCCTGTTCATTATGGTCTATTCATTTGGCCTGACCTGGGTATTGGCAAAAGTTATAGACAAGTACCTGGGCTTGCGGGTGACTGAGGAAGAGGAGTATGTGGGACTTGATCTATCCCAGCACGGGGAACGTGCATAATCTGGTAAGGAGGTGATGATATGAAGATGATAAAAGCAATTATTCGCCCTGAACGCATTGATTTCGTTAAAAAAGCCCTCGAAGACCACGGGTTTTTCGGTATGACGGTTACCGAAGTAATGGGACGTGGAGACCAGAAAGGTATCACGCTGCAGTTCAGGGGTGGTACAATGGCCATCGATCTCCTCCCAAAGACATCAATTGAAGTGGTTATCAGGGATGACCAGGCAGAAACAGTTATCGGCCTGATCCTACAGGCAGCAAAAACAGGAAAAATGGGCGATGGAAAAATATTCCAGATACCCGTGGAAAAAATGGTCCGCGTACGGACAGATGAAGTGGAGGCTTGATATGTAACCCATATCATCCTCCCAAACTCTCTCGTGTAGTGCTCTCTACACACATTAATCCGGGGATTATTCTCCAACTTTCCCCGGATTAACTCTGTTTTAGTTTTATCTGTTAAAAATGTGGCGAAATACTAAAAATAAGTTCCAGCAAGTCGCAAAAAACACGGATAGTTTTTATATTTACTCCTAGTTGTACAAATAAGTAAATAATTATATAATACTATAAGAAATACTCTTCTTTCTATCTTCCCTGTTGGTTTTACTTATCAGCCGACCCGCTACCCCAGGCAGAAAACAATCCCGGTTCTACAAGGGGGTTCTTGTCACCTGGAAATCAACGGATTGGTTCAGACGGGGGGGTGCCTATACATAAAATCAATAAAGGCGGGACATTTTTTCCGGTCCACCCCATAGACCACTACCCGTGATCGGTACGATAACATCCGGTGATAGCGGGTCTTTTTTAGTGCGGTACAGCAGCGGAACTAAAGAGTCAGAAGGAGGTAATAAAAATGGTCGAAGTGTTTAAATCAACTGGAAATATGGCATATAACAGTGAATGGTCGGGGCCTCAGGACCCGATGCGTTATTCAGAAGTCCTCGAGTGGCTTTCTGACCGCCGGGAGAGTTATATCGGGTCATCATATTATTATATCCGGTCAGGCGGGGATGACCCGACAATATGCAGGTTAAACATATCGGGAGGCAGCCTTTATTCGATGGAGGTGATTGACCACAGTCAATATGGCATTACCGATGAAGATATTGATGAGGCCGTTCTCTACCGGGAAGAAGAAACCGAAATTCCCGGTTATTACCCGATCAGTATCCATATCGAAAAAAAATTACGCACAATTCTGGATATCTAAATCAAAGAAAAATTTCTTTTTTTATTGAAAAAAATTGTATCGGAAAATACCGGATAGTATAGTTACTATAAGGACACTTACCGCGCGATTTTCTTATTAGACGAGTAAAAATTTCTCATTTATCAGGTTTAAATTTTGAACAAAACAAAATATTATATAATGATAGAAACATAACTTCCTTCTACCAGAGGAGGTACCAATTAAACCCCGATACCCCGGCTAAAGGTAAGTATCAGGATATTCACCTCTCCGGTCCCTCCTCTGATAACAATTCCTAACTCCAGAATTGGACAGAATCTCAATTAACTCCTGAAGAAAAACTAAAATTAATTACGTACACTACATTTCGTTCAACAGGATGGTGAAAATTACATGGCAATCGATACGGGAACAACGGCCTGGCTCCTTGCAGCTACGGCACTGGTAATGCTCATGACACCCGGTGTAGGGTTCTTCTACGGCGGGCTGGTACGCAGGAAAAATTTTATCTCGATGATTGCACTCGCATTCGTCGCGTTTGCACTTGTCAGTATCCAGTGGGTATTAATTGGATATTCTCTGGTGTTCGGCGGGGACACAGGGGGTTTCATTGGCAACCTTTCAAATCTTGGTCTCGAAGGAGTAGGGATGGAGGCCGGACCATATAGTCCCGCAATTCCTGGATTACTCTACATGATCTTCCAGCTGACCTTCGCAACAGTTACAATGGCAATATTAACATCCGGGATGGCCGAACGGGTTAAACTCTCATCCTTCATAGTATTCGCGCTACTGTGGACCACACTTGTGTACGATCCTCTCGCACACTGGGTATGGGGTGGTGGATGGGCACAACAGATGGGTGCACTTGATTTCGCCGGAGGTACTGTTGTACATATCAGTTCCGGTTTCGGAGCACTCGCCATTGCCCTTGTAATCGGGGCCCGTTCAGGTTACGGCAAGTACATGATGGAGCCGCATAACATACCGATGACCCTGCTCGGGGCAGCGTTACTCTGGTTCGGCTGGTTCGGGTTTAACGCAGGCAGTGCAATTGCAGCCAATGGTCTTGCTGCGAATGCATTTGTCGTCACGAACACGGCAGCCGCTGCAGGTGCCCTGGCATGGATGTTTGCAAGCTGGTACCATGGGAAACCAAGTTCTCTGGGGATGATATCAGGCGCAATTGCCGGTCTTGTAGCAATTACTCCTGCGTCCGGCTATGTGACCCCAATGGCATCAATTGTTATCGGAGTGATTGCAGGTCTCGTATGTTATGGTGCAATGCTCTTCCGGATGAGGAAAGGTCTCGATGAAAGTTGTGATGCATGGGCAATCCATGGTATGGGCGGTCTATGGGGAGCTCTTGCAACAGGTATCTTTGCAGCAGCCGCAGTGAATGGGTATTCCGGCCTTCTTGAAGGAAATGTCAACCAGTTTATCATTAATGCAGTAGCAGCATTTGCAGCACTGATTTACGCCTTCGGGGTCACGTATGTGCTTGCATGGGTCGTTGACAAATTCATGGGGCTGCGTGTAACGGAAGATGAAGAATATGTGGGACTGGATATCTCCCAACACGGCGAACGGATAAATGCATGAGGTGAACCAGATGCAAAAAATCGAAGCAATAATAAAACCTGAACGGTTTGAATTCGTAAAAAAAGCGCTTGAAGAGAACAAAATTTACGGCCTGACCGTTTCAGACGTCCAGGGACGTGGAGACCAGAAAGGGATCGTGCTCCAGTACCGGGGTGGGGAAATTACTGTCGACCTTATTCCGAAATGTAAAGTGGAAGTAGTGGTGAAGGACAAAGACCTCCAGATGATCCTGGACCTCATTATCAATGCTGCACGGACAGGTAAAATTGGTGACGGGAGAATCTTCGTATCCCCTGTCACCAAATCGATCCGCGTGAGGACAGGGGAAATTGAAGAAGAATAAACATTTTCACTTTTTTTTATTGGGATAAGAATAACCCTGATGCTGATTCCCACTGACAGGGATTTTTGGACCAGGTTATTCCGATTCATTTCACAATATAGATTGTCCATAATAATCTCTGGATTCCATTTCCAGCCCGGACTTGCATTTTCCGAATAATTTCAATACCTTAATCTCCAAATACCCGGCAACATCTGGTACTTTGCATATGCACCGGCGAATAAACACGGAAGACGGGTCTTCCCACTCAATTGCAGTAATACTAATGGTAACAATCACTATTCTGCTCGCCATGCTGGCCTATCTTATGTTTCAGATGCCAGATATGGAGATATACAAACCACCCTCATTCCTGGAAATAAAAAAAGTATACAGCACAAATGAAGCAGGGACAATAAACTACGACAGCAGGGTTCTCCTCTATCATCATGGTACAGAGAGACTGGAGAATGACCGCCTCAGGGCTTCATTTTTTAGAAATAACCAAAAACTGGATTGCCGCATCAGTACCATGAACGGCCATAATTTCATACCTACTGTCCACATCGGAATTCAGACAATGGGGGGCTCAGGGTGTACAGGGACATGGTGGGAGCCTGGTGAACAAATCATGATTGACTTTACTGACGGTACCTTTCACCCGGGAGACTCCATCAGGTTTGAAGTCTACCAAAAGCCTTCAGGCGCCCTTATTTCAAGTTATAGCCATATCGCATAAAAGCCCGGGCACTCAGTCTTGCCACCCTTACGGGCTCCGGAACTTTGCCATCCAGTGTGAAATCATCACATATCTTTGCAGCATCCGCATCAGTGATCCCCCAGGAGCGGAGATAAATCGTCCTGCCGGTTTTTAGCAGCACAGGAAATCGTTCACCAAGAAGCATGTACATTGAAATGCGGTCTGAATCACCTGGAAAATATTTTTCAATATCCTCCGTAAGACCTTCTGATGCCTCGTAGGTGACACAAATAACGGGTAAATTCAGTTCTTTATACAATCGCAGGGGATCAATAATGTTATACCATGATATAAGGCATCCACCAAGAAGAAGAACGTTTATATCGCTCCTCGCAAGTTTTCTAACCAGGGATAGTATAGAATCTGTTGCATCTGAACCTCCGACGGTGACAGTCCCAAACCCGACACCATCTATCCTGAGGTCTTTCCTCATTGCGACACCACAGATGACCGACTGCTCTCTCCCGGAATAACTCTCGGCAATACCCAGTGCCCGGATTCCTTTTTTGGAGATATGCATGAAAGCACTTATGTCGATGAATCTAATATAGTAATTGAATGAATATTGAAAAAGATAAGGTCTGCATCCTTATCCCGACATTAAATGAGGCCCCGACGATCAGGGACCTTATTAATGAATTCAAAGGGCTGGGTTATCCCACTATCGTAGTCATGGACGGAAACAGCCGTGATGCAACCCGCGAGATCGCTACGGAGTCCGGCGCACGGGTGATGGTGCAGTCTGCAAAGGGTAAAGGAAATGCCCTGATAGAAGCATTTCATGCTATCGATTCACCCTATATCCTGATGCTGGATGGTGATGGTACATACTCACCAAAGGATGCAGAAAACATGCTTGCACCCCTGTTAGAAGGATATGACCAGGTGATTGGGAACCGGCTGATCCCGGATAACCAACCCGCATTTTCAAGGCTCAATTTATTTGGCAACCAGCTTATCAACCGGCTTTTCAAACTGGCACAGGGAAAATACTTATCTGATATCCTTTCAGGATACCGGGCGTTTACCATTCAGTCAATTAAACAGCTTCACCTGAAAGAGACGGGTTTTGAGATTGAGACCGAGATATCTGCGGAAGCAGTACGAAATGACCAGAACATCAAAATTGTACCAATCAGGTATTTTAAAAGACCCGGTACCAATACAAAATTAAACCCGTTCCACGACGGTCTGAAAATTACGACAACCATATATAAGCTTGCAAAAAGTAACAACCCGATGTTCTATTTTGGTTTAATCGGTGTAATAATCATGATTGCAGGATTTATTACCGGGACGTATGTTCTTTTCGAATGGTTCCGTGGCATTGATCACCTGCCTCTTACCGTTCTTACCGTTTTGTTAGTTGTCGTGGGATTCCAGGTTTTCATGTTTGGCGTAATCAGCGATATGCTTCTTGGATATCATCGCGAGGTTATGTATGAATTACAGAAGATACATTCACCAAAACGCCCGTAAAAAAGGGGACCTGCAAATTTATTGTTCAACAAATCAGCAGATAATTTTTTCTTGCCCATAGAATTCAATCATTGATACCAGATACCTCCTAGCCCGATAAAATAACCTTTATCAGTCCAAACAAACAATACCGTAGTGAAATCTTCGCGATAATAGTCTAGCGGTAGGACAGGAGCTTCCCAAGCTTCTAACCCGGGTTCGATCCCCGGTTATCGCATCTATTTATGCCTGAACACGAACACGAACTTTTTGCTATCAGGATTATTGCAGAGAATACCAAAGGTGTACTTCGGGATATCACCACCGTTGTCGCCTGTCATGATGCAAATATCATGATGATACACCAGGAGGTCTTTGAATCGGGACCGATGAACCGCCTCGCAGAGATATATGTCGAGTACGAAGGCGGGTCTGATTTTGAAGAGCTGATCGGTGAGCTGGAAGGGATTCCATCGGTGAAGGGTGTAAAGCCCTATAAACCATTTTCCAACATTTTCGGGACCAGGGTCATAATCATAGGTGGTGGAGCCCAGGTTGCTCAGGTCGCACTTGGCGCCGTAAATGAAGCTGACCGGCATAATATCAGAGGAGAACGGATCTCTGTCGATACCATACCACTCGTAGGTGAACGAACTGTGGCACAGGCAGTCGATGCGGTAGCAAGGCTTCCAAGGGCAGCTATCCTCGTACTTGCAGGATCATTAATGGGGGGAGAGATTTCAATCGCCGTCGACCGCGTCCGGGAAGCGGGGATCCCGGTTATCGCTCTGAAGATGGCAGGGAGTGTACCTGAACATGCCGACCTCGTGGTCACTGACCCGATACAGGCAGGAGTTTTTGCGGTCATGCATGTCAGCAGTAAGGCAGTATTCGATATCAACAGGGTCCGCGGCAGGGAGTTCTAGATGGATATAATAGAAAAAGCTGTCAAAGCTTTGATGACAGATGGACTGGTAGTCTACCCAACCGAAACGATTTATGGTCTGGGTGGTGACGCGTTTTCCGAAGACGCAATCCTCAAGGTTTATGAGGCAAAAAACCGACCCCTTTCAATGCCACTGTCGATTGCCGTTTCTGATTTGGATATGATGGCCGCGGTAACTCAAATCGGCCCGCGTGAAGAGGACTTCATCAATAAATTTTTACCCGGACCCGTTACCGTCATTGTTAAAGCACGCTCATATCTCCCCGCGATGCTGACCGTTGGGACAGGGATGATCGGTGTCCGGTATCCGGCACATCCTGTTGCAATCGACCTGATTTCCCGTTTCGATTCGCCTGTTACCGCTACCAGTGCAAACCAGTCCGGGGCAAAGGACCCCATAACCCCGGGTGAATGCCATGTCCCGTATGATATTCTTATTGACGGGGGAATTCTTCCCGGGACACCGAGCACGGTGGTAGATTTAGTGAACCGGTGCATTATCCGTGAAGGTGCACTTATCGGAGAGGTCAGGAATTACCTCTCAATGATGGAGTGAACCCGGATGCTGCCACTAAGGCTCCGCGACTTTATCGAAGACTATGACGGGTGGCTCTATGCGGTATCTACCTACGACAATACCGAACGTATTGGTTGCATTTTACGTTACATACCAGATCCTCACGGAGACAGAATTAGCAGGACGGGTACACGTTACCAGAAACTTGATTTTGAACCAGCGTTTAAATTAATCGAAGAGAGAAAACCGCACTATCTGGACGTTATGCACCGGGTCCCTCCAACCGATGTGAAAAGGATTTACAAACCGGAAATTGAACTCCCTTCCATTGTATCCAGAGACCCCCGTGTAAGAAGACTTATGAAGTTATTTAATGTCCCTGTTTCATCAATGGGGTGTACAGGGTCACTTCTCTGTGGGCTGGAGATAGAATCTTCGGATATTGATTTTATTGTATACGGCAGGGACTGGTTTGCAGCCCGCGAACAACTAATCTCGTCCGTAGGAAAAGGACTGCTTGAACCGATGAGCGAAGAACTCTGGGAAACGGTATACAGGAAACGCAGGCCGGAGATTTCCTTTGAGGATTTTATTATTCACGAAAAACGAAAATGGAACCGTGGACAGATTGAAGGGACGTACTTTGATCTTCTGTATTCCCGGGGCTATGGGGAGATCGGCAGTGCCGTTTCTGTAAAAGGGGAAATCATCGGGCCAATGACTATCGAAGCCATGGTAACCGATGCCACATATGCATACGATAATCCTGCAGTATATTCTGTTTCACACGAAAAAGTTTCCAGGGTGCTCTCGTTTACCCACACCTATAGCGGACAGGCAGTCCGTGGCGAGAGGATTATGGCTCAGGGGATATGCGAACGCCACGGGAACGAATACTGGTTGATCGTGGGTACTACCCGGGAAGCAAGGGGTGAATATATCAAGTCCATTACCCTGTTAGAGCAGTAAAAAGAGATACATCCACGGCAGGTAGCCCATTTCCCGGCGGGGGTCCACATAAAAAAACAGATTGTTATTGTTATGGTTTGTCAGGTCAGAACCGGTCTGAAAGCCGGGTAGGCCCGGGGTCACATCGCCCCTGGTAATAGCAGGCATCACACGGGGCATTGAGAGGTTTTTTCGGGACACTCCCCGCATTCATATTTGCCAGAACCTTTCGTATCGTGTAAAACCTCCTCATATCACGGGGTTGGATCTCATAATAGCGGCTTATTCCTCCTGGAATATAGTCTATTGAAGCTCCACGCAACTCCATCCCTGATAGTTCCGACAGGCAGAGGGCATAGCCCAGCACCCGCATCCGGTCACCCGGATAAATACCCAGGACCGGTGGTTTCACAGACCGGGTTATTGAAAAGAAGGGAGCATCAGTATAAATTCTGTCAATTGTCCCGCAGATCCCGAAACGATCGGACGTTACAAAAAGATCATGCTCGGATGCAACCCTCCATTCCTTATTGCAACAGTGATCGACACAGGTATCATAATACGATCTATACGATGGATCAATTCCTGGCGCCACCCTGCAGATCTCCTGCCATATCTCGTCTCTTTCAATGCAGCCTCCAAGGTGGTAGGAAATCTGCTTACATATAGTGTACTCGGAAGGTTCTACCCATGGGTTTGACCGGTTAAAAAATACCCTGACCGGGCATCCTGCAGCTGAAGAGAGCTCTGATACCGGTATGAGCTGACTATTCATCAGAATCAGGTCCCAGGGTAGAAGAAAAACGGGATAATACGATTTAATCCTTTATCCATACAGGGTACTACCCGTGAAAACCGTAGGTAGATTGCCCTCATTATCGCTTCCCGGGGATTATTTTGGGAAATCCGGTTGAAGAGGTGATAGAATCTGGACCTTGGGGCCTGGACAGACTGCATCACGGCTGCACCTCATCAGGCGTTATCCCGAGATCAAAGAACTGGCGCCTTATCTCCTCAAGCCGTTCGTTTTTCCCGGCCAGACTCTCTTTCATATCCCTGACCGCCGAGGTAATTTCTTCGTATTTTCCCGGTTCAAGGTTATCGTTTATCGCAAGGTGTTCAAGAATACGAAGAAGCCGTTTCTGGACATCGGTAGCCCGACACAGCATCCTGTATTCCTTCAGGGTTTCCGGGGTTGCGCCACTTTCTCCCGCAATCTGCATATGGGTCTCCATGCGGTCGCGACGCTGAAAAAAGCGTTCTATTGCACCATAGAGGGCCCGGCGGGTGATAGGTTTATTAATATAGTCCTCGATGGAAAGCCCGAATTTTTTAGCTTCGTCAGGACTCAGGGGTTTTGCAGTCAGCATCATAACTGGAATAGACGACATAGACTGAGGACCAGATTTTATCTGTTCCAATGTCTGCCACCCGTCCATTGGTTCCATCAGGATATCAAGGAGGATCACATCAGGCCTGGAAGTTTTCAGGATTTCAAGCGCTCTTTCACCACCAGTGGCTGAAAGAACATGGTACCCTCCCTGCTCAAGCATATTGACAAAAATATCAACAATCGAAGGGTTATCATCGACAACAAGGACTGTATACATCAGAATACCTCTTCATTTTCCCCGGGGGTTTCAATCCCGGGGAGTTCCCGGATAATTTTCCTTATCTGTCCAAGATTAATACCCGGGCTGGTAAGAATACAGACATATTCATCGTAGTAGGGAGCGATAATAATATTACCGGCGGGTATCTGGAGTGTCACCTGGATAAACGGCCCTGTTCGCATGACGGATGATAGTCCTTTTGAGCTGTTGATCAGGTCCTCTGCTACGTCAACAAGGTTTTCAGGATTGATCTCCCCAATTGAAAGGACATTTATTCCACGCCCGAATATGGTGACCGCCAGCACACCGGGAAGGTTTATTATCTGCCCAAGGATTAGATCCCCTACATCGGTCTTCTTGGAGTCCAGCAATTTTCCTATGGTCCTGAGGGGTACGTGCGGGAAAAGTGAGAGGTCATTTTCGTCATCCTCTGATAACGTGAAGTTTTGGGATACCCCGATATATGGAATTGTGTCGTCAGCAAACGTCGAATACTCAGTCGGACCCGTTTCAAACGAAGAAAGATTGTTTTCTGGTACTGAACGAGGGATCTCATCACCACTGCTATCAGCAGTTGTTTCACCGGGTGAAGGTTCAGCGGAAATCCCGGCAAGCCCCTTCACCATTCCGCTTGTTTGTTTTCCTGGTGTTGGCTGATCTGCAGGCACTTCAGTTGCAGAAGCAAGACCAAGAGCAAGGGTCAGTTCCAAAGCAGTATATTTTCTCAGTTCAAACTGGATAAATGGCTGGCTCTGGAAATACTCGTATGCAGCGTGGCCATTCAGGACATTTTGACCGTGCCTGAAATAATATGCCAGTGGTTTACCCATATTAATCAGGATAAACCCGCTGCTTCCCTGGATTGTCACGAGTACGAGACCGGCAAACCGCGCAGTATGCGAAAGTATCCACTGCAGTGAGGCTCGCATCTCTCCAATAGATGTTCCTTCCGGCAGATTTTTTATCATAATATCATGGATAATTTATCCCGGTTCTTTTTCAGTTCCAGGTTTATCTGGGCTATATTCGCACTTGGTTTTGCAATTAATACGATGAATGTATGTTCTTTTAACGGTGCGGAGAGGAGGATATGATCACGGAATTCAATGAATACCATTGAAAGCGGTTCTTTTCCAAGTTTTGAAGCCATTGATTTTGACTCTTCAAGGACAAACGAGATCACTGCCGCAAGCTGGCCATCATCGAAATCTCCGGTTTTCTGGCTTTCCACAACCTCTCCATTATCCCGGATAATTGTAACAGATGAAACGCCGTCAATTATTAAGAATTTATTAAGGATATCTTCGAACATAACCGCTTTTCAATTATTGTGGTCTCTTCTTTTTATACATATCACTGTCTATGAAGGCCATGCAGAGTAACGGTATAAAAACTGGTCTGGACTCCGGCATGGCTGACACCTGAAACCTGGAGAGGGCCTTATTACTCATGTCCCTAAAACGATGAATGCTTAAACCAGCAACCGGGGAATCTCAAAAAGGAGGTGGAAAAAATTTTCACCTCGTTTAATCAGGCCTCTTTATTACCGGTATCATCCTTTGCGAGTGTGTCGAGAATGCGGTAGGTGTTAATAAGTTTGTTAAACGAAGTTACGAGCTCACCTATTTCATCATTTGACATTACATCAATTTCTGCGGTTTTTATCTCCCCCTGGCTCATATGTTGCGCAATAGTTGATAGTTTGACAATAGGGCTCGTAATACTGCTTGCCAGGAAAAAACTCCACATAAGGACGATGGCGAGGGTGACTACAGTCAGAAGAATAATTGTCGTCTGGAGACCCAAACTTGCTGTTATACTTGCAGTACCTCCCATTGAAACAATTCCCAGAAGAAATATCGGGATTGTTGCGACAAACAGCATGCTAATCATGAGTTTGAAAAAAATAGGAATTTGTATCCTGATCTCTTTTCTCTTTATTCTACCACTATCCTGAGCCATGATGAATACATCCCTCTTAACAGTATTAATCTTTACAGTGATGCATGATAATGTATACCATTATCTTCACTCAATGACTATACTGGATCATTTGGAATTGGAAAAAACAGCAAATTGATACTTTATTTGTTGCAGGCTGCTGGTTATCCCAACACCCCGGTATGAATAACGATGGTGAAAGAAGGGAGTCGTATGTTACATTACATCCTTTCATGACGAAGCAAACCCCAGAACCTTTGTAAAAAATTAGTACTGTTTTTATGAATTCAGAACAATAGTATCTGGTATGACAAATCAGGAAATATCCGTAAATATTCCACAGACTCTCGACCCGGTCTATAGCAACATGATCCAGATAGCGTACAAGGAAGATGAATTCACCTTTGTCTTCCTTCACCAGCTACCCGGTGTTAACCAGGCAAGGGCCAAGGCTATAGTGAGTATTACCCCTACCCATGCAAAGAACCTCCTTGCAGTCCTTGAAAAAACAATGGCAGATTTTGAATCAAAATTCGGCAAGATAGAGCCCAAAGGAGAGCGCCCGTCGGTTGATAACGTAACGACGATCAGGGGTTACTCCTGATACCGGTTTTTTTCAGGACGTATCCCGGCATACCACTCTAAATGTTAATAAATGCTGAACTACAATAGATATGGGATATTTTTGCCGCCGTGGCTTAGGGGTATAGCGGCTGATTCGTAATCAGCAGGTCGAGGGTTCAAATCCCTCCAGCGGCTTTTGAACATCAAATTCAAAGATTCTACTCACATTTTATATTAGTACTTTTCCGGCCTATCCTTATGACAATCTTCCACATATGTTACACATCAGGGAGGACTTTTCTACCCGGGCTATTGCTAAAAAACTCTGCATTACTCATGGAACGGTACTATCGGTACACCGTGATCTTTCTGAAGACAACATCGATGATTTCAGAACGGAGTACCTAACCCGGTTGCTACCAGCCCTGTCAGGTTCCCACGCAACGGACAGAAGCACCGGTATTCCTCGCGCTGGTGAGAATGGTGGTACCGCCCCCGAGCGGTCCCATGTGTTTTACAACTGCCTCGTTTACAGCGAGTAAATCAGAATCACCTATCGCATAAAGGGTAGGGCCGAATGAACTCATTCCTGCACAGGCAGCTCCTGCATCAAGCATTATCCTGAACAAAGCCCGGATATCCTTGTGCTGGAGACCAAGTTCCACTTGTTTAAATCCGAGATCCTGGACCCTGTTGACAGCACGTGCGAAAAGATCAAGATCATGTTCCACGATGCCAGGGATCATATGCATGAGTATTTCATAGCAGATCTCCCGTACTTCTTCACCAGGAACTGGACAATAATGCGAAAAAATATCCTGCTCCCGTACACCGCTTGCACCGGGCGGAAGGTTGGGGATCGCGAGGAGAATGTTCCAGTCCGGGGGAAAATCATGGTGGACTATTACACGAGCAGGGTGTACCCCCCTGGATGCCCCGGAAGGAGAGAACACTGTTTTTTCCTTGCCCGGGCCAAAATTATGCCCCCCGTCGATTAAAAAGCCTCCAAACTCAAATGCACCTGTTCCAATCCCTGAGGTCCCACCACGTCCGGTAAGGATTGCAAGTTCACTGGTTGTATGTCGTCGGTCATATAACTCACATATCGCCCGTGCCGTTGCAAGTGCAACCTGCGTTCCGCTACCCAGACCGGCATGTTGCCTGAAGTGGTTTCGAAGTGTGAACTCAATACCTCCCTTGATTTTAAGCTGATCAAGGACATTTCTGGCCACTGAAAGGACAGTGTTACTGAACCATTCATCACCTCCTTTTACTGCTATTTCACCAGCTAGCCGTGCTTCTAGAAGTAAACTGGGTTCTTCAAGTGCAATTCCAATTCCCCCGTCCACTCTTCCAGCCATACCATTCATGTCTATCAGACTTACATGGAGGCGGGAGGGCGTCTCAATAATTACCCGGCGCTCATCGAGGAATTTATGATAGGGAAATTGCTCCTGGATGATAATAAGCGGCTGCCCTCCATGAATTATCTGGTATTCTCTTGATAGGAGTGGCTCATTCCGAAACATTCTGAATATCGCTGCTGGTTCTCCTGAAGCAGGCCTTACATCAGCATAGAGAATTTCACGGCGGGCTTCTATCCTGTGTTGGGCAATTATTTTCCCGATGGGGATATCCGCCCTGATAAGGTCATTACGGAATCCGGGTGGCAGTCGATCAATTGGGGTATATGAAATTGCATAGATTAACACCTCCCCGGAATCATCATTTTTTATTTCAACAACCCGGTGGTTGACGTGACTTCCTGCCAATATTTCCAGTTTTTGGGCAATCTCGGGAGTTGCAGAAATAATTTCCTGTACTCTGGTCGTTATTACTATCTGTTTTCCGGTGATTGCCTCAAGTAACTGGGTTACTGAGCCATCAGTCCCCAGGAGGATTTTTTGCACTGGTGACAGATGCCCAATCTCTTTTTCAATCTGTTGCAGGCGAAGCGGAATATTCATCAGAGATAATAATCTCCTTTCTCCATATTAAGCAGCAAGCTCGACAGACCGGGATATTGGAAAGTCTGTTGTTTTGAACAGATGAAGGTTATACAGTCGCTGGTTAATTCGCAATCCTCTAATATCCAATAAACCCATCGTTACCTCGGAGGTTATCATTTTCATGAAATATACAAATAAACTGCTAGCGGGAATGCTGACCTTTGTCGGAACTGCCACATTTTTTTTGGGTATCATCGTATCCGAAGCCTTGTATCCCGGGTACCATGTAACGCAGGTTATCAGTGACCTTGGGGTAGGCCCTGCTGCATGGTTGTTTAATTCAACTATTTTCATTTTCGGCATATCCCTCATTATCAGCGCATATCTGTTGCTGAACATCGGCACAAACAGGTATTTCACCATACTCCTCGGACTTGCAGGGGCCGGGGCGACCCTTGTCGGGCTTATCCCGGAAACACTGGGAGTACCGCATGTAATTGCAGCCGGAATCGTATTTGTATCAGGCGGGCTTTGTGCGATCACCGGATATAAAGTGTTCAGAGGACCTTTTTCCCTTCTTTCACCGATATTCGGCATTATAACTCTCGTCGCAACGATACTCCTCGCATCAAAAATCTATCTCGGGCTGGGTATAGGGGGTATGGAACGAATGATTGCCTACCCACTGATCATATGGGCCCTGGGTGCGGGTGCCTATCTGATGTCCCCGGGGAAATAATATTTTTTTTATCCGTGGCAATAATGCCGGTTTTTTTTGTCCAGGAAGAGTCTCCTCCCGGCGGCACTTGAATTAACGGTTATGCCATTACCGGAATTACCGAATTAATTCATGGGTGAACGCGAGATTCGTCACCTAAACTCTCCAATTTAGAAATTGGTAATAAGAATTCATTTTTTCAGGTGACGGGTACACCAGTACATAAAAAAACACACAAATTGGTATGCGATTATTTTCCTTTCAGTTCTGCGTCAATAGTAGCAATCAGGCCTGCTGGACTTGCCGGCTTCTGGATAATATGGTGAACAAAAATATTTCTCCCTTCAAGCTCTTCACGGACTTTGTTCTCCGGCATACCGGTATAAATTATTACCTTTGCATCCTTCAGTTTGGGATCCCTGTGGATCCTGGAAAGAAAATCAATTCCGTCCATCCCGGGAAGTTTTACATCGAGGAGGATAAGATCAGGATTTACACCCTTCATAAGGGTATCATACGCTACCTCTGCCGAGTTAGCAATAAGAGTGTCATAATGGGCAAGGTACTTGATAAAATAGGCCAGGCTATCAGCGATATTTTCATTATCTTCGATAATAAAAATAAGTGTCATCAGGAATATTTTTTGTACCCTGCCGGATAATTCTTTCGTATTCCCGGCACCATTGATGTCAGGGGTAAGTGTCTTTTAAAACCAGGAATAGGCTGGCGGCCATAATGATAACCTGACACAGGAATACGGCATTGGCACAATATAATTGTCGCTGTTTCATTACACCCGATAACGTCATCCGGTTGACAGGGAGAGTCAGCTATTGCCCGGTTCCTGGCAACCCCATTAGTAACCATTATGCTTATCCACTTAGCTCGTGCATATACTGCTGATGTCAGACCATGACGTTTTCTCAAAAATAAGCCGGTTATCAAAAGAGAGAACGACTTTCATGCTTTCCGAAGTTATTCCGGGATTAAAGGGTGCAAAAAAAGATAGTTGTACGGTGGACCTTATTGAAAAAATTCAACAGCAGCTTCCAGACCTCGGCCTTTCAATGAAAAACACAGGGAGTGATTATGAAATATCTACCTGTTCAAAGGGACTGGTAAAAGAAAAACTTACACTTACACCAGAGGATAAGAAGCGGCACTGGAGATTTTTCGGGGAACCAAAAGTCCCACGGCCACTTGATGAACTGATCAGGGAATATATCACAAAAAAGACCGGAAAACAGTGGGACGACCCTGTTATTCTTGAAAGAATACGCCAGGCAGTCATCGCCCAGAAAGGAGATTACTGGCGGGAAGGGTTGAAGAAAAAGGTCCAGTATGAGCAGGGGTATCGGATATTTGCATACCTTGCCTACCAGTTCCCTGTATATTTCATCCAGTTTGAACATATTCTCGGAATGCTTGTCTCTTACGGACTCCTCAAAGAGGACATGACAATCCTTGATATTGGAAGCGGCCCGGGGGTGGCAGCGTTAGCGACGATAGATTTCCTCTCGCGTTCCGGACATGGTAACGCCACACTCCATGCTGTTGAACTCTCAGGGGAGCAGCGCGAGGCATTTACGTTCCTTACCAGAAGGTTTTCAGACGGTGTCGCGGGAATCACTATAAAAGATCCATTACCTGAAGACCTCACCACGGTCTCTACAGGGGCCCTTCCACGTGACGTTGACCTGCTCGTGTTCCAGAATGTCCTGAATGAACTTACAGGGCTGACGGTCAGGCAAAGGGCAGCCCGGGTAAAGGTCCTGTCAGAAGTGTTGTCACAGGACGGTGTACTGGTGATCACCGAGCCCGCAGACATGGTTAATTCAACAACTATGAGACAGACGGTCCAGGAACTCGCCATGTCCGGACTCGACGTCATTGCACCCTGTCCTCCAGGATGGACAAAGACCTGTAATTCACAGCATTGTTGGAGTTTCATAGAAAAGCCGCCACTACGGCCTACCCGTCTGATGGAACTGGTCGCCTCGTGCAAGGAGTCATACCGCTTCCTCAATACGGATATCAAGTATTCCTATGCAGTCCTGAAAAAAAGTCCGTCTAACAAGGCATCGGATTATACAACCGGAGCCCGGAAAAAGACGGCGGCATTATCGACGCTTTCACGCCATGTCGACAGGAGGATCAATACCGGTGCAGCGGTTATGTCCGGGGACCTTGGCAACAGCAAGACCCACCTCTGGAAACTCTGCGACGGGACGCCACAAAAACCTGTGTATGCCGTGATGCCGTCATACCATCTTTCATCTGAAAATGAATATATCATGAAAGCCGGCTACGCGGAACAGGTCGATATTTCCGGTGTGCTGGTCAGATATAACCCGCAACACGACTCATATAATCTCCTTATAACAAGGGCAACACGGATCGAGCCAGCCGGGAACAGGCCTTGCAGGCGATAACCGGGAAGCAGATCCCTGAACAAGGGTCACGCCGCCAAAGTTTCTTTTTTGGGGTCTGACAGCAGGTACATTCAGGATATCCGGCTTTGTTTTAACACTGCATTTTTAGAAATAGGAAGGAAATATTCGCAGACAGGAGGGGGTTTCACCTGGTCCCTGTCCGACCCACGACAAGATATCCTTTGTGCAGGATTCCTGAAAATTTCAGGGAGCGAAAGGCCATTCCCTATCCCAACCGGGGTTACCAGGGTGCTCGACGAAGCCGCCGTTACGTCGGTAAATTTGAGAATACCCTAATCCACTCGATGAATTTGAGAGCATTTCGACAGAGCCGGGAATTCAAATATATCAGACACCAATCGTCAAATGAAACCCTCATCCCCAATAAATGGCAATAAGAGAACATAGTACAGAAGATATTTCAATAACCCTGTGATTCTGCTTTGTATTAAAAAAATGATTGTTTGTAACAGGTAATTGTTAAGCCAGAATGTTTATTGGCTAACAAGAAGAAAATTAGTCAGCATGTCATTCCAGAGACATAAAAAATACTTCTATATGAGTAGTTTTACTCTTATCCTTCTTGTTTTCACCCTTCTCTGTGGATGCACGGGTACCGGCCTGTCACTTCATGGCAACAATTCAGACAACCCTGCAGTCATAAGCCCGGACATGGTTACAGCTCTCCCGAATAACACATCTCCTGAAAACCAGGGCAAGGGAGACCAATATAATGGGAATATTGAAGAGACTAACAAAGACAGACTTGATAAGGCATGGAAAACTCTCCGGGTCATTAACACTGACACCAATGAGCAGTACCTGAAACTTGATTTTTCCAAGAGTGATGATGTCAATCACCTCCGATACCTGCTGATCCCCGGAGCTGTCCAGAGAATTGAGTCATTAAGGTCTGACCTTTACACGATAAACCCAGTTAGTGAGACTGAAAGAAATGAAAGAAAAACACTCATTGGAATCATGAATTACACCATCCTGAAATATGAGGGAGTATCCACCATGTGGCATGCCACACAGTATGTAACCATCGGGGACCCGGTGAAAATGAAATCAGAACTCAGGAAGGCCAAATTCCAGATAATGGATGCGCTCGATATCATCAACGAACAGGAGATTTCACAATACCCGAGTATGTACCGTGACCAGGTTGCTTCTGATAAACGTGAACTTGACGAAATGGCCTCGCAAGTGGAGAGTTTTACACGGTCAGTCTATCTGAATCCGCTCGTCTGATACCCACGTACCTGATTGCCGGGTTAAATAGTATCGTTACCAATCCGGGGTCAGGTACCATACAGGGACTCCGGTGACCTAATCCCGTGGCATGATTCCATATCTTCATAATCACGGCGGGATAATAGCATCATGATAGTCCTGCCACACAGCAGAAATCACCCCTGTAGGGTACAACCCGGGGATTTTCTTCTGTGTAACGGGATGGAGCGCGATATTCCGTGGACCATTACGAGAATGGGGATTTTAAATGAAGCATATCATATCAATACGTGATCTTGATCGACAATTTATCGATGAACTGATCAACCACGCCAATCATATTGCGTCACAGCATTTTAATGCGAATTCATTAAGCGATAAAATCCTCGCACTTCTATTCTTTGAGCCAAGTACCAGGACCCGTATGTCATTTGAGGCAGCAATGGCCCGTCTCGGTGGGACTTCAATATCGGTAGGAAGTATCGAGGCGAGTTCGATGGCAAAAGGAGAGACCCTTGCCGATACCATACGGGTGGTAAGCGGGTACGCCGATGCAATTGTCCTTAGGCATCCAAAGGAAGGTGCGGCCAGGCTCGCAAGTGAATTTGCCTCTGTCCCGGTCATCAATGCCGGGGATGGGGCAGGACAGCACCCGTCACAGACCCTGCTCGACCTCTATACAATACAACAGTCCCTGCCGCTCGACGGGATCGATGTGGGAATGATTGGGGACCTCAGGTACGGAAGGACAGCACATTCACTGGCGTATGCCCTCTCGTTGTACCGCAGCCGGATCCATGTGATATCACCGAAAGGACTGGAACTCCCTTCCGCGCTTATCGGGGAACTCCGTGACCGTGGTACCGAAGTGATCGAGCATGAGCATGTTGAGGACATCATTAAAGAACTGGACGTCCTCTATGTGACCCGTATCCAGAGGGAGCGGTTCCCTGATTCAGCATCGTATTTCGATGTCTCTTCCAGTTACAAGATAACAACCGGACTTCTCGATGGTGTGAGGAGTCACCTTATCGTATTGCACCCGCTCCCACGCGTGGATGAAATTGAACCAGAGGTGGATGACCTCCCCTATGCAAGGTATTTTGAACAGTCAAGAAACGGGGTCCCGGTGAGAATGGCGATGCTCCAGGAGGTATTGAAATGACGACCCTTATGCCTCCGGTTGAAGGTCTCCTGATTAACCCAATCAAAAATGGTACGGTCATCGACCATATTACATCAGGCGAGGCGCTGAACGTATTGAAAATAATCGGGATTACCGGGACTACTACAGAGTCCGTAAGTGTTGCCACAAATGTTACAAGCGGGAAAATCGGACGGAAAGACATTGTAAAAATTGAGAACAGGGAACTCCGAAAAGAGGAGATGGACCGTATCGCACTTATTGCACCCCGCGTCTCAATCAACATCATCCGTGATTACAAGGTTTATGCCAAAGGCGGGGTAGAGCGTCCCAAATTTCTTCTTGGTGTTGTCAGGTGCCCAAACCCGGGATGCATAACAAACGCGCATGAACCGGTCAGCAGCAGGTTTGAAGTCCTTCCAAATGGGCTGCATTGCATGTATTGTGACTGGCTTATCACCAACGACATCACGGGCCATATGATATAACCGGGGATAACGTTGGTTCACATTAAAAACAGTTGCTAAAGAGCCAGGAAAGTTCCCTTGCAGGAATTACTGTCGGGGGTTTGTAATTGATCCCGGTTTTCCCATTATTCCCGACTATTTACACCTGTTTCCTGGGCTTCATAGCCTTTCCCGGCATGATCATCAACGGGTACTGTCGGGTTTTATACCCGTCAGGTGTCCATGCTCGTCAATTTCACCACGGTATATCCGAGTGCTGGAGATCCAGCGCCGGTCTTCAGCGAGAACGCAGGTAATCTGGTGAATATCGACCTTATGCAGTCCTGCTGCATGGCGGAGACGGTTAATCTCTGTTGCTGCAGGAAGCGTCTCCTCCGAGACTACGATAGCATCAAAATCTGCATCCAGCGCTGTACCATAGCGATCGGATAAGGGTTCGATCTGCCATTTTGTTGTATATCCCTGGTTTTCAATAAATGTGGATACATTTCTTTCCCTTTCGTTATAAGGGCGTACAGGATGGTTTTTTGCGCTTGCGAATGCATCGGTTGTCAGGCCAAGTACGACGGTACCATCAGAAGTTGCGAGGTCAAATGAACGGGCGAGGAGCTGTTTATGCCCATCATGCAGCGGATCAAATGTGCCCCCTACCATAACCTTCATTCGCTTGAATCGTTAAACTGCTATAGTATTATGAGTATGGATAAATGCACCGGCCCTTCTGGTTTTACTGCGCCAAATGCCACAGTCCTCGGTTCTGTAACTCTCAAAGAAAACGCCAGTATCTGGTTCGGAGCCGTGGTAAGGGGAGACAAAGATGATATTTTCATCGGGGAATCTTCCAATGTCCAGGATAATGCAGTTATTCATACAAGTAAGGGGTTCCCGGTCCATATCGGTAACCAGGTCTCGATCGGTCATGGTGCGATACTCCACGGTTGCAGGGTCCGGGACCGCGTCCTTGTCGGCATGGGGGCCATAGTCCTGAACGGAGCGGTTATTGGTGAAGACTCTATTCTTGGTGCAGGCACGGTAGTAACTGAAGGAGCGGATATCCCTCCCGGCTCTCTCGTGCTTGGCGTTCCAGGAAAAGTGATCAGGCCGACGACCCCCGAACAAAAACAGAGTATTGTGCACAACGCTGAAAGTTACGTGGAACTGGCACAGAGGTACAGGAATGCATGACGTGGTCGTTATCGGGGGCGGGGTGACAGGGATCCAGGCTTCCCTTGACCTTGCCAATCATGGTATTATTGTTCATCTCGTAGAATGCCAGCCATCAATCGGCGGCCACATGTCCCAGTTAGACAAAACATTTCCTACGAACGACTGCGCGATGTGTATCCTCTCCCCAAAAATGGTGGACGTAATCAGGCACCCGAATATCAGGGTCTATACCCTTTCAGAAGTTGAACGCGTTGAAGGATCAGAAGGGAATTTCAGGGTACTAATCAGGAAAAACCCCCGTTATATACACGAAGACCTGTGCAATGGTTGCGGTGACTGCATCCAGATCTGCCCCGTGGAAATATACAATGAGTTTGATGCAGGGGTTGGGACACGGAAAGCAATTTATAAACCAAATCCTCAGTCAGCCCCTGACCTCGTCGTAAAAGACCCGGTTCACTGTGTGGAATGCGGGCTCTGTTATGATGCATGCCTGCTTGATGCGGTGAAGAAAAAAGATGACCCGGTTGTTATCGAGGTCCATGCCGGTAGCATTATAGTTGCCACAGGATATTCGACATTTGACCCCGGAGTTAAGAAACAACTCCGTTACCTGGAATTTCCGGACGTCATAACAACCCTGGAACTCGAGAGGATGATGAATGCAAGCGGTCCGACCGGCGGTCAGATCAGGCGCTTCTCAGATGGAAGAAAACCGGAACGTGTGGTGTTTATCCAGTGTGTCGGATCACGCGATATGTCGATCAACCGGCCATGGTGTTCATGTGTCTGTTGCATGGCGTCGATCAAGAATGCAATCCTTATAAAGGAGAAATCCCCGGATACCGATGTGACAATCTGTTACATGGATATCCGGGCATATGGTAAAGGTTACGAGGAATTTCGTGAAAGGGCAGAGGCAGCAGGAGTACAGTTCCTTCGCGGTATTCCGGGCGAAGTCAGTGGCGATAAAGGGGACATGTCACTTATTGTTGAGGACAGTGAGACTGGGGAGTTGAAAGACTTAAAACCGGAACTGGTTGTCCTCGCTGTGGGTATCAGTCCATCATTACAAGCTGGTGAAATCGCGGAAAAGTTGGGTATATCACGGGATACATCGGGTTTCTTCAAGTCTCTTGATGAGAAAACAGGGATCGTTGAGACCAGCCGGCCGGGCATCTACATCGCAGGGACCTCGGTAGCCCCGAAGGATATCCCGGACTGTGTAGCTGTCGCAGGAGCCGCGGCAATGCGTTCCTTTATAGGATCAATCCGGGACTAACGGACTATGGAACAATTAAAAACCCTGTGGTATGAAGCGGATACTGATTGCATTGCCTATATTGATGAGACACGGCTCCCGGTATCGTTTGAGATCGCAAGATGCACGAGCATTACAGAACTTGGAATTGCGATTAAAACCCTTGCAATACGTGGAGCACCGGCGTTAGGTGTAGCCGGTGCTTTGGGGGTCGCCCTGGCCGCAAGACGATCGGGAGAGACCGCATTCGAGCAGTTTTTCAGCCAGGTGCAGGCAGATGCCAGCCGGCTCGCATCTACGCGACCGACCGCAGTGAACCTCTCCTGGGGGATACAACGGGTGCTCAGCAGCATGATCTCTACGGGATCAGTCTATGAAGCGAAGGAGGCAGCACTCTCCGAAGCGCTCGCTGTTGCCCGTGAAGATGCGATAATCTGTCGCAGGATTGGACAACTGGGTGCGGCATTGTTACCTGACCGCTGTACCGTCCTCACGCATTGCAATGCTGGTGCCCTTGCATGCAGCGAGTGGGGGACTGCCCTCGGAGTCATCCGCTCAGCAGTTGAGGCAGGTAAAGATATCAGGGTTATCGCCTGCGAGACCAGACCCCTTCTTCAGGGCGCACGCCTTACTGCATGGGAACTGGACCGCGATGGTATCGATGTAACCGTGATTACCGACTCCATGGCAGCCCAGTTAATGCGGAAAGGCGAGATCGGGAGTGTAATTGTCGGTGCTGACCGGATTACACGGGATGCGGTTTTCAATAAAATCGGGACCTATATGCATGCAGTATGTGCAAAATACCATGCCATTCCCTTTTATGTCGCGGCTCCGGTTTCCACGTTTGACTTCAACGGGATGGAACAGGATATTATTGTCGAGCAACGTGGGCGGGACGAAGTGGCATCATTTTATGGCCGGGAAACAATCCCTGAAGGAGTGCCGGTGAAGAACCCGGGATTTGACGCGACACCACTGGCACTGGTGAGCGCGATCATCACTGAAACGGGTATCCTTTCCGCACCATATGAAATCCGGCAGGTAATGGAACCCGCAGAAAACAGAGCGTCAAGGTGATCAGATTTCAAGCATTTTACTCTGAACCAATGGATTATTCACTCCTTTCAAGCCTGATATTCATAATCGGAGAGATCACAGTTATCGTACTCATCGGGCTGTTTTGTCTCGCACTTTTCCTTGTTGCCCTCACATTTTATTCCATCAGGAAAGGCAAACTAATTTTCCCGGGGTTTTTAAAGGCGGGAATGGTACTGGTCGAGGGGTTCTCCAGGGCACTGTTCAGCCTTTTTGGTATTGAAGACAGGGAAATGATGACATTTTTTATCCGGGTCCATAACACCATGAGCAGGAAAGCTTTTGAAACAATCCCGGTAGGGGAACGGGCAATATTCTTTCCACAATGCCTGAGGTCTGCAAAATGCCCTGCAAATCTCACACCAGAGGGACTGAAATGCATCAACTGCGGGCAATGTACGGTTACCGATGCGATCCGGATGCTTGAATTGCTCGGGTACAGGCTCTTTATTGTCCCGGGGTCCTCATTTATCAAGCGTATGGTGAAGAAGTATCGCCCGAGGGCTATAATCGGTGTCGGCTGTCTCTCTGAAGTGAAGGAAGGCCTGGATATGTCAGATAAGCTTGGCCTGGTGGCCCTCGGTGTTGTGACAGAACGTGAAGGATGTGTCGAGACGTCGGTGAACTGGGATGATGTCTTTGGCGTGGCACTGATGGGCATTGACCCCGCATCGGTCCCTGATGAGGTGAAGGCATCCCCCTGGTACCATACGCTCGATCATTTCTGATTTTTTGGCTGATATGAAATTCCGGCTGAACATTCTGAGAATGCCACCTTATTCATGTTCATCTCTGAGCCAAATGCTCATAGCACGCTTTGTTGATATCCTTTCTACGCCACGGTATTGATTTTCAGAAGGCCAGATATGTCACGCACGCTCCCGGGTCTTCACCCAGCCGCTTTGGCGGTCCTGCCCGGATAGCGACGGTTCATTAATCACTGAAAATTAGGATGAGCCCTGCCAGGAAAATCTCTTTCCCGGGTGTGGGACGGGACAGGCTGAAACCCCCTCCGGTCAATGGCCTCCGCTTATTTTTAAAAAATAATACGTGATGTCAGCAGTGCAATTTTTTCCTTAATTGCCATGTTTTCCCGCATACCGGGTATCTTCCCAATCAATCACGAATAATCATCCTGTCGTGCGGGAAATACGAGGGGACAGAAAATTCAGGTGAATCCCGTATCGTGACCTGAACTGCCAGTTTTCACCGGTAATGTCACGTAACTATCACGACCTTGAGAGAGCCGGGACCGTGCTAAACATTCCAAAACATTTTACTTTTTTTTATCCCTGTAATAAAAGTGCAGCCAGGGTAAACACGATAAGCGAGGCAAACATACCGTATTTCAGGTAAATCGTTGCACTGCTTTCTTTTACACATTCAGGATCCCTGCACCCTGAGGCCCTCCATGCACTATAAAGGATGATGACATCCACAGGAATGATACCCGCAAGGTACCAGGCACCCCACCGGGTATAGGGAAGAAAACTGACTGCTACCGCGAGAATCGTAAAAATAATGGAGAGACAGGCAGTAAAGCGTATACCGTACAGGACAGGAAATGTTTTTGCTCCCGCTCCGATATCTCCGGGCAGATCTTCCGCATCCTTCAGGAGCTCCCTGGAAAGCATTGCAAAGATCGTAATCAACGCGATAACCATGTTGTTTATAAGACCCGATATACCCGCGAACGCACCACCAAAGAGAAAAATACTCCCGGCGAGATACGCGACTGACAGGTTGCCGATAAGCGGTGTACTTTTTAGTTTTTTCGCATATGCGATAAGCAGGAGCGAATTAATGACTGCAAAAAAAGCACAGTAGGGGTTCGTAAAAAAACTGACAAAGATCCCCCCGGTGAACAGGATACCGGCAAAAATGAGGGCACCTGAAGTGGTAACGGTCCCTGATGGGAGAGGCCTGTCAGGGCGGTTGACCATGTCAATCGGGAGGTCAAAATAATCGTTAATGGTGTTTCCGGCTCCGGTAATCAGGATTACAATGACAATCAGGAAGATTACTGACGGGATGAGGGTCCCGGTTGCAATCAGGTAGGCAAGCGCAGCGGCAAGACCAGCAACAATAGAATTTACCGGCCTGATAATTCGCCAGTAACCCATAATTGTCATAGTGAAGATCTTCTCCGGACTGCCGTATTAAGGTGATGAAGTAAATTTTTTATGAAAAACGGGCGTGGGGGGATTTGAACCCCCGGCATTCAGCTTAGGAGGCTGACGCTATGTCCGGGCTAAGCCACACGCCCTCGCCTATATGAATTGACAAGGGATAGGTATAAGGTTAACGAAACTCATGATACTAGGGATTATGCAATTAATAGAGGCCGTAGAGGGGAGTACATGTTTTTTTATCCCCGGGCAGGACGAAGATTCCGCCTTCCCTCCCGGCACCGCACCTGTTTTTTATAACCGGCGCATGGAGCTCAACCGCGATGCCACAGTACTCCTGCTCCAGGTAGTACACCCTGAGGATTATATCGATACCATGGGTGCAACCGGTGTCAGGGGGCTCCGGGTTGCGCAGGAATGCGGAATTAATGTCACTATCAATGACCGTGATACACGTGCGGTTGACTTGATCCGGACAAATGTTCTCCATTCAGGCCTTGAAAACGTCACCGTGACAAAAAGCGATGTGAATGTGCTCCTGTCAGGCCAGAGGTTTGATGCCGTCGACCTTGACCCATTTGGGACTCCGGCACCATTTATTGATGCTGCGATCCGGAGTGCACGCCGTTTCCTCATGGTCACGGCGACTGATACCGCCCCACTCTGCGGCGCTCATAAAAAAGCGGGTATGCGGCGATATTTTGCGCAGCCATTGAACAACGAGTACCATAGCGAGACCGGCCTTCGCATACTCCTTGGATTCGTCGTTCGGGAGGCATTGAAATATGATATGGGACTTGTCCCGCAGTTCTGCTTTGCCCATGAGCATTTTGTCCGGCTGCACCTGCAGGTCAGGAGAGGTGCACCCGCGGCTGAACGGACCCTTTCATCGATCGGGTACATCCTGCAGTGCCAAAAATGCCCTTCCCGCACTGAACAACATGGAATGCTGCCACAGAATGAGGTATGCGAATATTGCGGTGCCCGCCTCATTCCGGTCGGCCCGTTATGGCTGGGGGGGATCCAGTCAGATTCGCACCTCGATGCCATGATTGAAAAGCTTCCACTTCTTAAACTTGCCACTTCACGGGAACTGGCTGTACTGCTTTCACTCTGCAGGAATGAACTTCCAACGGCAGGTTTTTACGACTACCACCAGCTTGCGAAACGTGAGCGACGCTCGCCACCCCCGATGGATGAACTGCTCGGAAGAATACATGATATGGGATTTCCCGCTACCAGGTGTCATTATCTTGGCACCGGTGTAAAAACAACCGCACCGCTGCCCAGGCTTCTTGAAGCGGTAAAAGGGGAATGCTGAAAACAGTTACTTGCCCGGATTGGTTTCCGGCCTGTTCTATTCGGAAAAAAGACCAGGAACCGGCATATTGTTTATCGGAACATTTTTTTATTAATGCTCGATGATTATCGAGAGGATATCCCCGTCATGGAGTTTATAGGGAAGCCCAATCCGTTGCCCGGGGTGCTTTACGTGATCACCCCAGACGCGGGCATACCTGAAACGGTCGACAAAGTCCCGGTGCAGTTTCCTGCATACGGCTTCAACCGTGCTGCCTGACCGGATGATAAGGGGTTCTTCGAGATCGGCCTCCTCACCCTGGGGACGGAGGTAGAGCCTCATAAACCCGAGTTTCTGGTAGATCTCCTCTTTCAATTCTTCCATGTGATAGCCGGTGTGGGCGGAGATCATGACCGGTGGCATCGAGAAACGTTCCTCAAGAGTAACCTCTATCTCACCTGCCTGTTCGTTATCTATCAGGTCAACTTTATTGACGGCAATAAATGCGGGAACATATACACGACTACCCATTACCTCATCAATCAGGTCTTCCTGCGTGGCACCTCCCCTGATGAGGATATCCGCGTTCATGATTTTACTCTCGCTCAGGATAGCCCGGATTTCTTCAATATTAAGTTCCAGGGTACCGACCTTGTGGACCCGGATACCCCCGTGTGAGGTCTTCTTGATCGTGATATCGGGCCTGGGCTTATTTATCCGGATACCGGCATCATAGAGCTCTTTCATAAGTACGTCGACATGACCCTGGTTAAAGACATCAACAAGGACCACTATCATATCTGCACTTCGTACAACGCCGATTACTTCCTTTCCACGGCCTTTTCCCATCGCAGCCCCGGCGATAAGCCCCGGGATATCAAGGATCTGGATTTTTGCTCCCTTGTATTCCATCGCACCCGGGACGACAGTAAGCGTGGTAAATTCATAGGCACCGACTGCGCTCTCCGCACCGGTGAGCTGGTTAAGAAGGGTACTCTTACCGGTTGAAGGGAATCCGACAAGGACAACAGTTGCATCCCCGGATTTTTTAACCGAGTACCCTTCACCGCCACCCCCGGACTTCATCGCCCGGTTGACGGCGTCGTCCCGTAATCTTGCTATCTTGGCCTTTACCCGGCCGATATGCTTGGATGTGGCCTTGTTATAAGGTGTCTTCTGGAGCTCATCCTCCAGTTCCTTGATCTGATCTTCGAGGCCACTCATTCTTTCTATCATTGGCCGGATCATTCACATATAGTTGTGGGTATAGGAATTGCAGGAGGACCTGAAACATTTAGGAGAATTTAACCAGGAAAACTGGCCGGGTGTGCGAGAAACGACGAATAACAGACATATTTAAGTAACAACACTACCCATGTATCTGGGCAGTTATTCATACATTGCTGCTATAGTGTAGTCCGGCCAATCATGCGAGCCTCTCACGCTCGCGACTGGGGTTCGAATCCCCATAGCAGCATCCATCACTCAAGCTTGGATTTTTTTTAAAAAATTGATATCTTGAGTTTCTACAAATTCAGGTCGGGACACTATGGTTTGCCACCGTACTATTTTATTTTCTGTATGTACATTATTTTCAATGGAATCCTGGTTTTTTCGGGAGGAAACATATAATAACCCTGGTTGATACAACAATCTCCTATGGCCGTAATCGACAATAGGGGGTTGATTTTTTATTCCCTTATATCACTTGTAGCGTTTCTCTGGTCGGCATTTATTTATCGACAGGGAATTATGTCATGGATCAGTCTGTTTATCACCCTTACAGTGCTCGGGGTTTCAGTTATCCTTCTGGTATTTTTAATTCGTGAGATGTGGGGAAAAACTAAGTAACATACTGGTTGGTATGAAAAACTCCGTTAAAACATCTGAAAGGCAACCTTTTCATGTTCATCTGTGAGACAAAGGCTCACAGCACACTTTGTTGAAACAGAAAGAAAAGCGCAGGTTTTATAACCGGACCAGGAAAATCAGTTAATCAGGTTAAATCCCGGCCGGGGCACCATCCTTTTCTCCAATAGCGCTTGTCGGAAGCTATTGTGTGTTATCTTGCCGGAAACGTGTTTTCGATCCATTATTTTTTCAGTGCAAGTTCAATTGCCACGCGAAGGTCGGTATCATCGAAAGGTTTAACAATAAATCCGTCAGGGTTCGTTGCTTTCGCCCTTTCAAGCGTGATACCATCCGAATGTGAAGTCACGTATATCACGGGGATGTTAAAACCCTGCTTGATCATCCCTGCAGTCTCAATCCCATCGATGTCGCCTTTCAGGTTGATGTCCATCAGGACAATGTCGGGTTTATGCTTCCCCACCAGTTCCATCGCCTCTGCACCCGTTGTGGCACGCCCGCATACAGAATATCCAAGGTTTTTCAACCGCCAGTCAGCAACCCGGGCGATAATATCGTCATCTTCAACAAGAAGTATCGATTTTTCAACCATCATTTCACCGGATGATACTACATGATGTTGTTTGGTGATCTCATATGTTTAACCATGTGGCAATCTGTCACTGACAGACCTGAATGTACCCCATGGGATCAAGATTTCGAAGCGTGCCCCTTTCCCAGGAACACCGTTTTCCTTAATCGTAATGCCCGTAATGGAGAGTATCTCCCGGGTGAGGAACAATCCCATACCCGTATTCCTTCCCACGCCCCGCTCGAAAATACGGATTTTTTGATCAACGGGTATTCCTATGCCATCGTCCGCGAAAATCAACAGGGTACCTTTCCCGGAAGCCTGGGTGGATATCCTTATGGTCGTGATAGTCTCCCCGTACCTTTTTGCATTATCAACCAGGTTGTAGAACACCTTCTCCAGCAGGGGATCCGCATAGATCTCCATATCCTCGGAATTGATCGAAAAATGAAGGTCGGTTTTTTCGAAATTCTGCAAAACCTTGTCGATCACCTTTTGAACATTCTGCCATAACGGCAGGTGGACCCCGACTTCCTGGTATTCCCTGGTAAATTCAATCTGGCGCTGAATGATGCGGGTGAGGTCCCTGATATCATTGAGCAGCCGGGTCTTTTCTTCGGGAGATGAGGTAGCGTTCGCCATGTCCACGCACCCTAATAACCCGCTGATGGTATTGAGGATATCATGACGCGTAATATTATTCATCAGGTTTAATTTTTTGTTGGCAAGGTCTATCGCATCTTCTGCCCGCATCCGGTCGGTCACATCCCGGAGGATTCCAACCATTCCCATCGGCTTTCCCTGGTCATCAAATTTTATATTGCTGTTCTCCTCCACCCAGTGGAGGGCGCCCGGCTTGTCTATGATCCTGAATGTTGATGCGATGGAAGAGCCGTCCTTCATCTCCCGGTGGTAATTATCGAGGACCTTTGCATGGTCATCCGGGTGTATGAACATTTGGATCCCTTTACCTACAATTTCAGGTGGAGTGTAACCGTACCGGGATACCTGCGGGGAGATATAAGTGAATGTTCCCGTTATATCAAGCGAGAATATGATATCTGCTGAATTTTCGGCAAGCGTCCGGTATTTTTCCTCGCTGTCCTTTAGCGCCTCTTCCAGCTCAAGCCGTCCTGATATATCAATAACTATTCCCCTGAAACCGGTTACCTTCTCTTCCCGGTAAATGAGTGATGTATATACAATGGCCTTCATCAGGCTGCCATCGGACCGTGTTAAGGTATAGGTCTCTCCGGGAGACCGGGTGCCGGACAGCACTGCTGTAAGCCCCCGCTCCATCATCCCGATATTTTCAGGGGATAAATAATACCGGATATTAATACCCTGTGCGATCTTGTCTTCGGTAACCCCGAATATTTCTACACCGGCCTTATTAACATACTGAAGACGACCAGTTGTGTCCATCTCGAATATGACCAGCGGCAGGTTCTCCGCAAGTCCCCGAAACCGTGCCTCACTGGCCTGGACCTTTGCCTGCGTCAGTTCGATCGTATCCAGCATACGGTTTATTTCAACTGCAAGCCCGGAGAGTTCGTCATCCCCACCGATCTCCACGTGCTCCGTGGTACTTCCGGATTTACCTATCTTATAGACCTGTTCAGCCAGTGAGTTCATACGTTCCAGCAGCAACCGGTCCAGCAGAATAATTACCACAAGTCCCAGGAATACCCCGCTCAGGATTATGATCATGAAAACCTCCATCGTGGTAGTTAATCCCTGGTGGTAGATATCACGGGCTTCAGTGATCTGGAGAACTAGCGCGTCATTCCCGTAAATATCCTTAATCAGAGCATATCCTGCGACCTCATCCCTGTTCAGCTGCGCAATAATTCCCGGTGCCGACCCGCTGTCCTCCCGGATATGCATAACCAGCTCTGGTGATAAGGCAGGGTCATCGGTACGGGTGAAGGTAAGACTGGGTCGTGTGAGTTCTCCCAGCCTCGATATTTCTGCCTTGTTGAGGTATCGCCCCATGATCACGACTCCCTGGGGGGGGCCGGAAAAATCGGAATGTACAATGGGTTGCGACACAACAAGCATCGGATCATCAGGCAGCATCAGAATTCCCGTTGTTATCTGGTGGGGGTCCGACATATTCATCAGGGGATTGTTGAGTTCCAGTTTTCCGGAAAAGAAAGCCGGAACCGGGACCATCACCTTGTCCCCGAGATCGTATGCACCCGAAAAGAGGACCTCCCCCCTGGTATTGGTAAGAACAATAAGGTTCAGGTTGAGATTATCAAAGCCATATGGCTGGAGATTTGATTTAAGGTACTCCGGATCATTTCCGTTTACAAAATCAACCGTATCATCCCAGGGCCCCCAGTCAGACACGATAGACGACATGGTAAACAGTTCGTCGTCGAGTTTGCTGACCGCCTGGCCAAGGTCTTTTTCTATATACTGCTCTTCAAGGCCGCTGTAACTTGCAAGGAGTATGGTGGAAAAAAATATGCTGATGACTACAAGGACCGATATGAGCAGGACGATAAAAACAAGAAGAGTTTTTTCCTGGAGTTTCATGGGTATTTCACAGCATATTCCCAATTTCGGTTAATCTGATATATAGTATATTATTTGAAAGGCAGGATTAAGGAACGCGGGGACAGACATTTCTGCCTGACCGGTCCCGGTTCCGGTTGGGATAGAGACTATCCCCCTATACTCTTAATTTAATGAGTCTTCGGGAAACCCCTGCCCGGGAGTATCGGTCCCGTTTTCATATTTCCCTCTTTTTTTATAACACCGAAGGGTTTCAATATTGCCGATTTTTCTTTTAATCGGGTCTTTTAGCCAGGAAAAAGAAGAATGAAAGGTTTTGTTGAAACACACATGAACGGGAAGTTCACACCCGGGCTATGAAAATGCCACGTTCAAAATTTCTTCATATTGCTGACCGTTCGGGCACTTTCATGGGAAACCCTCTTAAATCTATTATGCAGGGTAAGTAATTCCAAAATTTAGTTATACTCCCTGGGCACCGCCACGCCGCTCAGGCAACCCCGGTTGGGAGAGAGAACATATTTCAGAACGGAATGGACTGGTAAAAAAATTGATTAAACCCCTGCCCGGAGTATCTGAATAGGGCAGGGAAGGGATGAAACCCCTCCGGCCAACATATTCCCTCATTTTTTTATACATCTGAAGGTTTCAATAAAACCGATTGATCAGGTACGCGGTTTCATCACATTTTTGGTCTGAACCTAACCATCGCAATTGTACCAATAATTGCTACTGCCAGGATCGCCAAGAACGGACTTACCGGGGCTTTCTTCGTGGGTGTTGCAACGGGTGACAGTGCCGCATTTACCTGCAGTGCCTGGCCGGAAGTAATCTGCAGCGTGCTTGAATACGGATTGTATCCCGCCAGCGTAATTGTGATAGTGGACGAACCGGGTTGCACGTTCTGGGCGGTTAATGGCGTAATGCCCATGTAACCATTATTGATGAGTACATCTGCCCCGCTTGGGTCTGACGTAATCTGAACACTCGCCGTGGTGGCGGGTTGCCCCGAGGGTACAAGTGTTGCCGATACCTGTACCGTTTGTCCTGCACGAATATTCGCCGTGGTCGTATAGTCCTGGTACCCGGATTTTTTCAATACAACGGTGTGAGTCCCTTGTGACAGTGACACAACATCCAGGGGGCTTCCCGGTGACGTGGAACCCTGGTAGTCACCATCAACATATACTGCCGCACCCGAGGGGGACGAAAGAACAAGGAGGTCCCCGGTGGACGGGTTCAAGACCGGTGCGAGCTGGGCGGTTACATACGTAGTCTGACCGGAATATACAGAATACTGCGAAGACCAGGTCTGGTACCCTGCTTTTTTGAGGGTTACGGTATGGGATCCGGTTGCAAGATTGCCGACAATCTGGTTCGTTTCTCCCTGGTAAATTGTGTCGACGTAGATACCCGCCCCGTTCGGGGTTGAGCTGATTGATATACTCCCCTGTTGTGAGATCTGGACAAGGTTGGCTGACACCGAGTCTTGTGCCTCCCGCATTTACCTGGACATCTTGTGAATAGGGGTAATACCCGGTTTTTGTTACCCTTACGTTATGCCACCCGGCGGAAACCGAAGAAAAAGTCCCGGGTGTGACCATCGAGTTCTGACCGTTGTCGAGTACCGCATATGCACCCGAAGGCGAAGACATCACCTGGATATTACCATTCTGGTACATGGGGGATAACACTGCATTAACCGTTACCGTCGATCCTGCCGGTGGGTTTCCGGGGTAATACTGGCTCCAGGACTGGTAACCGGGCATCGCGACACCGATGGTATGGCCAGGCGTGCCGGTGGAACTTACCTCAAGATTTATGGGGGTTGTTCCCTGGTTCGTCCCGTCAAGGCTGACAGCTGCGCCACTGGGGCTGGACATAACATAATAATACCCCTTCTCGCCCCCTATTGGTGTCGGAGGAAGAGTTATCGGTATAAACACGAGGTCTGCATCAACATGCACGGTTTCGCCCTCGAATGGGTTACCGGGCTGATTCGAGCTCCATGTCCGGTACCCTTCTTTGGAGATGCTGATCGTATGCCCGGGTGTCCCTGAGGTACTCACTTCAACGGTAACGGGGGTAATCCCCTTGTTTTTCCCGTCAAAGATGACAGTCCCGCCTTCCGGGTTAGACGAAATATCATAATACCCCTTTCCTCCGCCAATTATCGTAGTCGGGGGCAGGGTGGTCGGTTCAGTAACGGGAATAAACAGAAGATCGGCATTAATACTGATAGTTTCGCCCTCGAATGGGTTACCGGGCTGATTCGAGCTCCATGTCCGGTACCCTTCTTTGGAGATGCTGATCGTATGCCCGGGTGTCCCTGAGGTACTCACTTCAACGGTAACGGGGGTAATCCCCTTGTTTTTCCCGTCAAAGATGACAGTCCCACCTTCCGGATTAGACGAAATATCATAATATCCCTTTCCACCACCAATATTTTCAACTGGCAGAATTTCAGCTGATACAAAACCGGTTGTCATCATCCCGAGGATAATGGTAAGAATTACAAGATGCGATAGTTTCGTAAGAATCACCTGTAGACACCCATTCTTCTTGTTAGATTAAATATACTGGGTTTCGTTTTAATAAGTCCGGATTTCAGCAATTGCATACAAATCGATAACTGTTCTCCGTAACAGTCAGGAACCAGGGTTACCGCATTGAAATAGAAATACCCGGGCACCTTTATGTGCTGGGTTTTCCACAGCTGGCTGAACCGTAATCAGACAATTACTGATCTGACATCAGTGCAAATGGGGAAAGACATCCCAGTTTTCACCGGTTAATGGTAACCCGCCGTTTCGTCATCCGGACGGGATGTTTTTCCATCCATGGACAATATCCAGCAACTCCCTCGGTTTTTCATAGGTGGTGCCGACAATCCCCGTATATACCGAACCGGAATTCCCATCCAGTGAAATAGTATCCCCTTCCCGGAGTACCTGACCACCCAGGTGACATTTGTTGGAGGAGAGGTCAATCTCCAGGCCGGAACAATTCACGATGCAGACCTTCCCCATGTGTCGGGCAACTACTGCCGCATGCGATGTCCGTGCTCCTTTCGCTGTCAGTAACCCCGAAGCGACCCGTATCCCCTCGATATCATCCGTTGATGCAGTCTCCCTGACAAGGATTACAGGTCCTGACGGGGATTCCTGTAACGCCCGTTCAGGTGTAAATACCATGATGCCGCTCGCCACACCTCCGGATGCCGAGGTACCGGTCGCAATCGGGTAGTCCATAGTGGAAACAAAGCGGACTTTGATCGATTCGAGATCGAGGCCATCTAACTGTGATAACGCGACTTCGGGCGTGATTATCCCTTCCCGCCACAAATCAACAGCGATCCTGATTGCAGACAGGGGGGAACGTTTCCCGTTTCGGGTCTGCAGGATATAGAGTTTCCCTTCCTGTACCGTAAACTCCATGTCCTGCATATCATGAAAATGCGATTCAACCGTTCTCCCTATCTGCCTCAGGTCCTCGTAAACAGAAGGCATTGATTTTTTTAACTCGCCCTGCGTGGTGGCAGACTGGTTCCCGGATACAACATCCTCCCCCTGTGCACCGAACTTAAAATCAATGACAGGTTCATTCTCTCCGCTCCAGGGGTTCCGGGAAAACACAACTCCGGCACCTGAATTCAGCCCCATATTGCCAAATACCATTGCCTGTATGGTGATGGCGGTACCACGAAGGCTATGTACCGGGTGCATCCTTCGGAACGAATCAGCCCTTGGATTTGTCCATGAACGAAGCACGGCAATTGAAGAGATCAGGAGCTGTGTTTTCACATCTTCCGGGAAATCGGAGTTTTCAATAGAAAAAAACAATCGCTGGTATTGAATGGCCAGTTTCTTAAGGCTGGCTGAGTCCATTTCAACCACGTCAGTTATTCCTTCCGCCTCCATTATTTCTGATAAAAGGGCCCTGTAATCGTGTGGGTTCTGGCGGAAAACGATCTCGGCCATGTTCTCGAAGAGCCGGCGGTAGGAGTCCCAGGCAAACCTGGGATTCCCGGTCAGAAAAGTCATTCCCCGTATCGTTTCATGGTTCAGCCCGACATTAAGAATGGTGTCCATAATACCGGGCATCGATACCTGCGCCCCCGACCGTACAGAAACAAGGAGAGGTTTCCGCCCGCTGCCATACTGGAGACCGGTAGCATGTTCAAGGTAAGAGATCCCTTCCTGGAGGAGGTCCGGGAGAGAAGACGGGACCTTCATCCCGTTTTTATAATAATCTTCACAGATTGAAACATTTAATGCAAAACCTGGGGGAATAGGCATACCAAGTGAGGACATCGTCCCAAGGCCTGCGGCCTTATTACCAAAGTCTTCAGGAGGTATCTCTGCCCGCACCCCGGGCCCGAAAAAGACAATACGCGGCGATAAGTCATTTGTCATAATTACCAGTTCAGACTCTCGAGGATATTGTTCCTCAATACGAAAGCGGCTTTCATCAGGGAATTCGTTGAATCCTCAATAATTCGTGCGATTTCAAAGAATACCAGTAATTCTTTGTAATCAGTCGTTTCAGCAAGGATCACCCTCTCGGTAGTCCTGAGTACCTCGTCTGCTTCACGTTCCATGCTGATCACACTATCGATGGCCCGGATGAAGTCCTGCATCTCCTCCCGGCTGTATCCTTTATGCACGTACTGGGATGCAATCACCGCTTTCAGATATCCCTGGCTCCCTTTTACAGCAATTTCCCCTAGCATGACAAGTTCCTGTAACATCTTTTCAGAATGGGTGCTCCTTGGGACAAGGGTCGTGAAAAAACTTGCCTCTTCAAGAAAATCGAGGGCATCATCTGCCACGTTTATCAGCTCGGTATATTCCCGTGCAGCTTCGAAGCGGAGTGAAAGCGACCGGACTTTTGAGACGAGGTTGTCCGCCTCGCTCTCCCAGATTTTTGCGCGCCTTGCAGTCCTCTCGATAAACTGGCTGTTTTCCTTTCTCTGTATATGAAGGAGTGCGTCCCTGACGACCATGGCGACTTCAACCGTCAGGGTTGCGTGCTGTTCGCAGATTTCCATCAGGTTCTCGTGCGCAGAATGGAAGTACCTGAGTAATTCGAGCTTTAATTTCGTCCTGGATGAGTAACCTGGAGTGATTTGCCAGCAGGCCTTTCGCTGCTGCGTTAAAAACCCACTGGAAATACTCAATGGTCTTCTCCCTCCCAAGTATCTGGTACAGGGGCTCGCCATATCGTAGCGGGATCCTTGCTGCCATTTCAAGCCCGTCATAGATCAGCTTTTCTCCACCGAGCTGGAGGAACCCGACATGCCCGACTTCATGTTCAGCTGACCACCTGAGCACGGTGACACAGTCTTTATTTGGCAGGAAACTCCGTAACCGCTTTCTCGCCCGGTTCCAGTCGATCAGGAAAACTATTCTCGACCCAAGAAATTCCAGAAATTTCCTCTGTTCTTCCTCGTCCTTCGTATGGTAACTTCCATTCGAAAGGTGGAATAGCCTTTTTTCGAAGGATGCATCGCCTTTTCTCGAGCGTGTGTCTTCCCAGGTCATGTTCCAGGAATCAAAAAGCCCCTGGAAAAACTGCAGGCGGGGCATATGGATATCGGTATAGGTGATATTGATCTGCGTTTGTTCAACATGGATGACAAGGACGTGCGCATCAGTTAACCCGATGTCATTCTGGAGTACCAGCCTGCCATTTGTCCTCGTGGCCGTTGTACCAAGGCCGGGGTGATCGAATTTCAGCGGTGATGTCCGGTTGACTCCCGACATAAATGCCAGGATAAGACATTTATCCTGCTCCTGGAGGTTATAGGTCATTGCACCGGCGATATTTTCAGTGGATATCAGTTTCTGCAGATTGTTTAACGACTTATGCATGTCCATCAGGAGGAGATGCAGGCTGTCCGGTCCCTCTGGGTCACCCCGGGTAATGTCCTCAATCACCCTGCCGCTTATAACATCCTCGTGAGAGTCGGGCAATTCATCCAGGAGCTTTTTCATCCTTTCATCAAAGTCTTCCGCTTCCGGGAGGCCGTTCTTGGCAACAGGGAGCTGCATCACGTGGAAACAACGTCTAATCCCGGTAAGAATAGAAACGAGTTCCGGTACCTGGTACAACAGGGGCCCGGTCTTTTTAGCTCCTGAAACGACATGGTCAAAGATGTCAGATTCGATACCGGCGGCTTCACGTTCCCTCGAAAGGTTTACACATTCAAGGTCCGGATGATCAGAATGTACCTGTGCTGTCTGGAGAAGGGTGAAAAAATATTTTACCTGGTCGTTTGCGGTCAGCCCGGCATTAACCATCTCAGGTAAAAGAAGGCCGCTCTCGCCAAGTTCAAAGATTATTCCTGATTTCCCTGCCATTTTTTACACCCTGGAAATCCCGGGGAAAAAGTACTGATGATAGATGGTGTTTTCTCTTTCCTATATTTACCCCATCTATATTAGTCTAGCGTTCAACCGGCACTGGCAATTATTCATCGAATGGATACCAGGTCTCACCTGAGCCGAAGTAGCGGTAGTTTTTTCCTGCCCTCCTGTACCCGGATACATACAGGAAATATCAAAAAAAAGCATCGCACGATACAATGGAGAAAAAAACGGGATTACAGGGTTACCGGGGGTTTCTGCTCCATGGCTGAGTACACTTCGCGGAACAGGTTGCGTGTCTCGAGTCCTTCTTCCCGTGACATTTTTTGTATCGCGAAACCTACGTGAATCAGAACAAATTCCCCGACCTCAACATCGACCAGGTCTAGACGTATCTCCTGTTGTAAGTCACCAAAATCTACGACACCGATATTTCCTTCCTTAATTTCAATTACTTCAGCGGGAATTGCAATACACACGATAGTACTCCGTTTATCTACGTACTGTTCAGCATTCAGGAAATAAAAAAATTGGGATCGTATACCAAAAAAGTTACGGCACGCTATTCTCAGTTTCAAATACTATCCGGCAATGAATAACCGATGATCTGCCAAATGAATTTTCCTGATTCAGGCAGAGACGAAATGGTCACGTATCCATTCAATTCAAAACCGGCTGGCTGTTTTTAGGGGTTATACCTGTAATACCCAGGATTTATTGAATTTTTATAATGAATCCCGGGTTTAACAGTCTATGATTAATAAACAAGGGTATAACTTATGATCCGTGGACAGTATCACGCATGCACTGCTGGTTGCCTCCCTGCTCACCGCAATCGGGGCACCCGAACTGATCCCTTTTGGAATCCTCGGAGCTGTTATACCTGATGCCGATCTGATCTTCCACCTTGTATCTTCAAAACGGCCTCCGTTGTATATATTCACACACGGTGGCGCAGCACACAGTATTGCCGGGGCGGCGGGAATGGCAGTAATAGCCTATGGAACAGTGTACTTACTCGTCCTTGCCGGTGTGTCTTTTTTTTGGGATTTCACGCTCCCCTTCACCGTTACTCTGGCAGGAATCACCGTGGTGATTGCAGGGGCCCTGTTGCATATTGCTCTTGATTTCCTCGCCAGCCCGGGTATTCCCCTGCTCTGGCCATGGAAAGAGACCAAATATACTTGCGGGGTCTTTGCAGGACCAAGCGCTGTCATGATTGCTATCAGCCTTGCCTTTTTGATCCTTTTTATTGCAGGAATCATCCGGATCCCGGGACTCATAGTCTATGGGGTCCTGTTCCTGGTCTATCTCGCCATAAGTATAACTATCCGGATTGCAGCCATGAAAAGAATGAACGGGATGACATTTCCAACAATAAATCCGCTTATCTGGCTGGAAATTGAGAAATACAAGGATTTATGGTCTCTGAAATTGGTGAACCTCATGACCGGGTATGAGTCAGGAAACAGGACCTGGCCTGCACTCAGTGGAGTAACCCAGGAGGATATAGGCCTGATTTCTGATATCCCTGCAGTCAGGAGGGTAAGGTACCACTCATGCTTCACGATTGCCAGTCGCATGGATAATGGGGATATTGTTATCCATGACCCGGTGCGGGAGGAAGGGATCGTCAGGTATCCGCCATATTATACAAGTGTCTCCCTTAAACAGAAAGGAGGGGCAGGTTGGGAAGTTGTTAATGAATAACCAGCTAATTCATATTTATTTTAAGTACACTTCAGCGATTTACGAAAACCGGGATTGGTTTGACATGCTCTCAAATCTCTCTGGGTGACTGGGGTATTCCAAGATTTACTGGCGTTCGCGGGGCTCCGCCCAGCCGCTATGGCGACCCCTGCCTGGATAGCGTGTGCCCTCCTTACCCGGAAATGTATGAACATCTGGAAACACTGCCCAAAGGATACCTTATCGGGGGTGGGGCAGGTTATGGGTGAAACCACTTCATGTCTACTTCTTTTCCCTGCATTTTTCCTGACACGCAGTGCTTTTAACAGGGCCTAAAATCGAAAAAATCTTCAGAGTTTTTATCAGAACGCCGAGGAAGAGATTTGAACTCTTGAGGTGCCAGGCACCAGTGGCTTTCAAGGCCACCGCCTTTCCGGACTAGACTACCTCGGCCCGCTCAATACTATTGGGGATTCGGTGTAAAAAAGGTATCCAAATGACGGGGACGGGGTAGAGATGAATTGACCATTTGTTTCATACCTGCCAGCGAAAGAATAACGGCGGATTCTATCATGCCGGTGAAAGAAGAATTATCTTCTCTGCCATAGGAGAGCGACCAGGACGATGGAAATGATAACAATTATAGCCGGAAATGTTGCTTTTGTTGTGGAGGCCGGCGGCACCGTGGTGGCAGAAACAAAACCCGGGGGCTGGACAAGGCTTCCCGTGATACTGTTTACATTCTCTGCAAACAGGGTGACGTTTGCCTGGTCTGAATATTTATTCGGGTATACCATGAAATATTGGATCCCCCCGTTACCCTGGATTATGACATCCTCAGGGAATCCGGGCCCTTTGGTATTTGTTTTCACCCGCTGCCCTGACAGGTCAGTGTACTCGATGACCCAGTCAGTACCTGTAGAGGTATACACTTTCAAGGGCCCCTGTTTGGTTGCAACCGAAAAATAAGCAGGTTGATCACGGGTCGAAAACATCGATGCAGACTGGATGGGCAACGTGGTATCAGGAGTCTGGCTAACTGGAGGGGAGGTGACTACCGGAACGGTACTGATGTCCTGGTCAAGGACGCTGATATTGTAGGTGCCGATATACCCTTTCCGGTCGCTGATTTTGACCTGGTAGATACCGGTTTTTTCTATAATGAAATCTTTTGAGAACTGCCCGTCAAGATTGGTAGGGACGAATGACGGGCCGAAGAGCAGGCTCCCGTCCGGATTATCAACCTGCACCTCGATAGCATCGTTCCTGACACTATTTGCAGTACCTGTCAGATGGAGCACCCCGTTCAGGTATTGTCTTGGCAATGAGGTTATCTTGACTTCGTCGGACCGGTCAACAAGTGTCACAACCCTCATCGTGATAGAATTCCCCAGGTACCGGAACTCCCCTGCAGGTAATATCTCGACTTTATAGATACCCCGTGTATAGCCGGCGGTGGGAAATTCGACGGTAAAATTCTTGTCCCCCTGGACTGTCACGTGCTTGGTTGCTTTTGACTCACTTGTGTATTCTGAACGAGTGAGCATGATATCAAATGTAACCCCGGCGGGAAGGTTCGTCGTCCCGTTCACCACAATAATCTCGCCTAATCTAAGGGTCTGGGGTGCATCAATCCGTATTTCATATGCGGATGCAACCCCGGTAAGGAGAAAGCAGAATATTGCGAAGATGAGGATCTTTTTCATCATATAACGTTCAACTAGTAAGCTGTTAATGCTTGCTAATGAGGAGGAAAAGCCACTTGCCTTCTGGCAGGGGACCGATCGACATGAAAGCCGGGAACAAAAAACACTCACCATAATTTTAAAGTCCGGGGGGTGTTCCTGGAACCGTTGCCTGATGTGCAGTTACCGCCATGAACGGTATGTGGGACTATCAAAAGAAGAGCTTGCGGGCCGCCTCATCCGGCAACTCCGGTTTGTTGCAACTACTATTCAGATAAAAGACGTTGAAATCGTAAAACTCTATACTTCCGGTAGCTTCTTTGATCCCGACGAAGTCCCGTATGCCGTGCTTGAAGAAGCGGGGACCTTATTCAGGGGTAAAATTATTATCGCAGAAACACGGCCTGAATACGTAAATGAAGACATTCTAGAAGATTTCATAGCGCGTATCGATGATGGGACAAATGCAAAACCGCTCTATGTCGCCATAGGACTTGAAACAACGAACGACCGCATCCGGGAAAAGTCCATCGACAAGGGTTTTTCGTCTGAAGATTTTAACCAGGCAGTCAGGGCCGCAAGAAAGGCAGGGGTCGGAATAAAAGCATACCTCCTGATGAAACCCCTTTTCCTGACAGAAAAAGAGGCAGTGTCAGATATGAAGCAGTCGTTGACCGACCTTTCGGGCATCGCGGATATTGTCTCGATGAACACCTGCTCAGTCCAGAGGGGTACTGATATGGAACGGTATTGGAAACAGGGGGCCTATCGCCCGCCATACCTCTGGAGTGTAGCCGATGTACTTGCAACCGCACCAATGGAAGTACTCTGTGATCCGCTCGGGGGTGGGCAATCACGCGGGGCCCATAACTGTGGTGAATGTGACAGGGATATTATTGAAGCAATAAAATTTTACTCACTGTCTGGCGATCGGTCTGTAATAAAAGCTGTTTCCAATCAGGAGTGCCCCTGCAGGGAGGAGTGGGAGCTTGTCCTCTCGCAGGAAATGCCCTGGTGCATGCCGCTTGCTCGGTAAGGAAAGTACACCGGCTGTCCATGGGTATATTTTTTTTAAAAACCCGGAAAAGAGGGAATTCTGACCCTGTTAAAAAAAAGGTACACCCGGTAGTAATTTTCAGATTTGATTGCATCCACTCTGGATATCAAGTTGTTTTGCCAGGAGTGGCAGGAATGTGCCGGCATCACTGACTACACCGATTGCCTGCATAGTCCCACGGTCCATTAATTTTGTCACCGATGAAGGATTGATGTCGACACATATTGTCTTGACATAGGAGGGCAGGCAGTTACCCACCGCGATTGAATGGAGCAGGGTTGCCACCATCAGGACCATGCTGCATGACTGGGTATAGTCACGCATCCGGTCCTGTGCAACAAGGATATCGGTAATCACATCGGGGAGGGGACCGTCATCCCTGATGGACCCTGCCAGGACGAAGGGTACATCGTTTTTCACGCACTCGAACATAATGCCCCCCGTGATGATACCCTGTTCAACCGCATTTTTAATTGACCCGGCCCTCATGACCTCGCTGATCGCATACAGGTGGTTTTTATGCCCGCCGGTTACAGGTTTACCTGTTGACAGGTCCATCCCTAACGAGGTACCGAACAGGTTGTACTCGATATCATGGGTGGCAAGCGCATTCCCTGCAAAAATGACATTTATGTAACCTTTCCTGATGATTTCGGCCAGTGCCCTGTCAGCACCGGTGTGAATGATTGCAGGTCCTCCCACCAGGGCAATTTTTCCTCCCTTCCTGTGCACCTCGAGGATCTCCTTCGCAATTCTCGCGATTATCGTTTCACTGGGACGCTCTGAAGATACCGTCCCGTGCATGAATTCAAAGCTGGTCTTTTCCCTTGGCCGTTCAGGGGTACGATCCGTACACCCTGCTCGCCGACGACTACCATGTCACCTTTCTTCAGCTTTGACAGCGGTGTGCTCCTTGCGATAAGCCTCTCTGTATCGAGCACAATGAGGCAGTCCATCTCTATCGCCTGGACCGGGATCCACGACTCAAGGAACTTAATCGATGTCGGGTAATTGGTCGTTGAATAGAAACCTTTTGGGACAACACGGTCAGCCTCTGCCGGTATTATTCTGACATCCGCGATTGCAAGAAGGCGGGCACCATAGCGGTGGAGCTCGGATATGATGGCATCGACTCGTTCATCACTCGCGGCATTAACTTTCAGGCGCGCATAACTTGGGTCAGTCTTCTGTTTTCCTACATCAAATACGAGGATCTCGAAATTACCACCCATATCCATGATCTTATCAAAGATCTGAGTCATGATGCCCGAGTCGATAATATGGCCTTCAAGCTCGATCTCCCGCGAGGCTTCCATAATAGAATATGGGCTCTGCTGCTATTTTATCTTATTTTTGCTTTAATTCCGGTCGTAATTTTTTGTTAGCAATACAATTCAACGTTCCAATGGGGCCAGGCAGGTGCCTAATCACATGGTAATTATAAGAGTTCGGAAGAACCGGACAGTTCATCTGACGTTCAATTATGGCAGTGTGACGTGTTTATGTTATTTTGATCTGAAGGACTGAAATGTCCTGTTTTTTTTAATGTTTCAACATAGCAGAGTACCCTGATATTGTTCCAGTGCCACCTTCCTATACCGGTTCTGAAAGCGAGAGGAACCTGCGTACTTTTTCCAGATCTGCCCGGTTATTGATATTATAGGCGAGATACCGGTCCATTATGAGGAGTTGTTCTTCTTCCTGGGGGCGGTCGATAAGGTCACCCCTGATGATATTTATTCCCGCAGGGCATGCTTCAACCCCGCAAATACATTCCGCATAAGCTATGTCAACCCCTTCACTCCCGGGTGGGACAGGTACCCAGGTTGAAAGGGCCTCCTTTCCCGAGCTTTCGTATGCAGCGCGGATTTCTGTGACATGCTCCGCAGAAAGACAGGGGAGGTCTGAAACACAGGTGAAAAAGGGGCCGGTTTCTTCAATGGTCTTTACAGCCTCCAGAAGGTCCCGGTGATATCCATGCCCTGATGCCCGGATACAGTCATACCCGTGGACCCTCGCCCAGTTCATGGTGAACGGGGTCCGGGGGGAGGCAACGATAACAACGTCATAACCGGTCTTTTCGAAGGCAGACAGGACAAGAGAGATCATGGGTCGCCCGTTTATTGTCACCAGAGGTTTTTCACCAAGCGCAAGGCGGGAACCGGCTCCACCAGCCATAATCATTGCACGCATGCGCGTAATGCCTCGATGAGAGATGTATTCTCGGGACGGGTCCGGACAGATATCCTGATCGAACGGGGGAGACCAAACGATGTACAGTCGCGGACTAGTATTCCATGACGGGTCAGTGAATTACAAAGGACACCGGCGTCCATTCCGGTATCAACAAGGATGAAGTTGGCGGAAGAAGGTGTCACGGTGAATCCCAGGTCAAGAAGTGAGTTTACAAGGTAATTGCGTTCATTCGTTATTTTTTTTCGTGATTCCTCAAGTTCATGGTATTTTTTAAAGGCCTCGATAGCAAAATGTTCAGCAAATGCATTGACACTCCATGGAGAACGCAACACCTCCAGGGCGCATACAAGGTCGGGGTCGGCAAACGCATAACCGAACCGAAGACCGGGAACCGAAAAACACTTGGTCAGCGAACGAAGGATACACATATGAGGGTGCCTTTTATCAACAAGACTCTCACCGGGGTCTGATAGTTCAATAAATGCTTCGTCAAGTAACAGGACTGTGCCCTGGTCAGCGTATAACTTCAGGAGCCGGCAAACATCTTTTTTCCGGGTTATCCGCCCGGTCGGATTATTAGGGTTGCAAAGGAAAGCGGCAGAGGGGATTTCGCCTTCTTTCATCTGGTGTCCGCCAGCCAGCTGCACGGACAGGAGGTATTCCCCAAAGGTAGGAGGGTCTATTTTTGCGGCCCCGTGGTTTCGGAAGATCGCCTGGCAAAATGAACGGATTAATTCTATTGACCCGTTTCCTACTGCAATTTCTTCAACATCCCGGTGGAACAGGCGGCCAATTACTTCCTTCAGCTGAATGTAATCATCATCCGGGTAATGGTCCAGGAGGAGGGGGGGAAAATCCCATTCCATTTCAGGTGGGAAAGGATTCAGGCTCGCGCTGAAATCAATAGCGTTCTCCCCTGTCATTTCCAGGTATTTTTTTATCATCCCCCCATGCTTTCCTTTTACCGGAAGTCCTGATCCCACAGTTTCGTCCTCTTTATGGGTTTATGTAGAATATCGGGGCTTAAATTCGTTACGAATCGGGCCTCTTCATTCCGGCCCTGGCGGATCTAAAAAGATTTATATAGATAAACGTAATATTCTGGTTTATCTGGTTTGTCAGACAAATAGGTTCTATCTGTCTGTCAATTGTCAGACAATTGTCAGTCAATTGTCAGAACTAGGTGAAAGTTATGATGAAGCGAATCACACTCCGGTTACCCGAACAACAAATCGAATTGCTAGAGCAGATGGTAGATGCCGGAGAGTTCCCGACAGTATCAGAAGCAGTGCGGGATGCGGTTCGTCAACTCATCGAACGGCGAGCAGGCCGTATAATCAGAGACAGCGACCAGGTTTCATTCAAGGTTTAGGAGGGTAAGAAGAAATGCAGACTATTATCAACGAGGCATTAAAAAATTCAGAGATTGAAAAGGAGATGAAAAACGGGGGTGCAATTGACGATGATTTTGTCGGGCAGCCGCGTATCGTTATCATCGGGTGCGGTGGCGCAGGAAACAACACCGTCAACAGGTTGCACCACATGGGAGTGAACGGTGCTGAAACTATCGCGATCAATACCGATAAACAGCATCTTGACATGGTCCAGGCAGACAAAAGAGTCCTGATTGGCAAATCACTCACCAGGGGTCTTGGTGCAGGTGGCTATCCTGATGTAGGGAAAAGAGCGGCAGAGATGGCGAGGCCGACTCTCGAAGCACTCCTCGAATCCGCAGACCTCTGTTTCATTACAGCTGGTATGGGTGGCGGTACAGGGACTGGTTCAGCACCGGTTGTAGCCCAGATCGCAAAAGAACAGGGGGCTATCGTTGTTGCAATGGTAAGTTACCCGTTCCAGGTGGAAAAGGCGCGCCTGATCCGGGCTGAGGAAGGACTTGAGGCCCTGTCTGCAGCATCAGACTCTGTAATTGTCCTTGACAACAACAGACTGAAGAACTTCGTGCCAAACCTGCCCCTCGGACAGGCTTTCTCGGTAATGGACCAGTTGATCGGAGAGACAGTAAAAGGTATCAGCGAAACGATCACGGAACCGTCATTGATCAATATCGATTACGCAGATGTGCGCGCGATTATGAGCAAGGGAGGAGTCGCCGTGATGCTTGTAGGTGAAAGCAAGCAGCAGAACAAATCAGAGAGTGTTGTGAGGGAATGTCTCTCAAACCCGATGCTGGATATTGATTACCGTGGCGCCACAGGGAGCCTGATCCACATAACGGGTGGAAGCGACCTTACACTTCAGGATGCGGAGGAAATTGCCACTTCGCTCACGTATGAACTCGATCCCCATGCAGATGTTATCTGGGGCGCCCGTGTACGGAACGATATGGAAGGCAAGGTACGGGTTCTCGCAATCATGACCGGTGTCGAAAAAGGAGCACTCCTTGGAAACCGGCAGACCTACAAGTCTATGATCGCAGATATGGACCAGAAAAAAGCAAATCCAAAGATGGTAGAACTGCCAAAGAACAGGAAATCCCGCGATATGACAAGCGGTGGAAGTCTTCTGGAATGGGTCGGGTAAACAAAAAAACAGTTAAACCTCACTCTTCCACTTTTGTGAAATTTGTTTTTTAACGTCCTTTTCAGGTGCGATAGATGCAATCCCGTCCGGGGTCCCTGGACAGTCCCTGGGTTTCCGATACTGAATAATAAGCGCCTTGATAAACAGAAGAATAGAATATTCACGGATTACTCCATTACACCCTTATTTTTCCCAAGAAAGCCCGCCAGGTTATCAGGGTAAATAACAACCCAGCTACCTCGTATCGTAGAGGGAGATCCGGGTATCAGCGAAACGCTTAATAATTCCGGTGTCTTCTAAATACTAGAAAGTCTTTCAGATAATCCCTCATCTGGAATACTGGGTGTCTGTCCGGAGTAAACCGCCACGGTTGCTCAAATGGCAGATTGGTATCGGGAGTTGAACATCATGAACAGACAGATGAACAAGGGCAACGCAGGTTGCACTCGAAAATTACCGTTTCTCCGGATTGTTACAAGGGTAATGCCTGTTACTTTTCTACCGGGAAACAACGTGATTGTAAACTCTGATTGTTCTTTCCTCCCTCATCCTGCCACACCGTTATCCCAAAAACCTGTCTTTCCTGTCCGAGGGTATTACCGGAATCGATTATCGAGGATGAGTATTGCATGTTGAACGAATTAATTGAGAAGAGAAAGAAGATTCTCGCCGAGTCTGAACAGCATAAAAACAGAAGAAATGAGCTGAACGCAGCTGCAAGCAAGTATGCAAAAGAGCGGAACGCCTTAAACAACAAGACACGGGAGTATGTGGAGGAGGCGCAGACCAACAAGGACCTCCGGGATAAATCCAACAACGAGGTACAGTCATTTAAGGACCTCCGGAATGACCTGAATGAGAAGGCCAACGAATTTTTTGACGAAATTGAGTCCTTCAAAAAGGAGCATGGCGGTGTAAAAAACCGGGGTATCAAGGAGATCCAGAAACAGATCGAACACCTCGAATTCCGCCAGCAGACAGAGGTCATCAGCACCGATAAGGAACGAGAACTTATCGACAAGATAAAGCAGATGAAATCCTCCGTGAGGGAGCAGGAGGCTGAATTAGAGCAGAATAAGGAGATCAAGACCAAGATCACCTCTGCACGGGAATATCGGAAAGAGGCATCCGACATTCACGCAAAAGTCACCGAAATGGCGGAGCTTGCCCAGAAACACCATGACCTGATGGTTGAATTCTACCGCAAAGCTGACAAGTCGCGTGAAGAGGCTGATGCACAACACAGGCTTTTTGTTGAGGCGCAGGAAGCTGCCGATGCGGAACATAAATTCTTCATTGCATGCCAGAAGGAACTTCGTGACTACGACAAAGTCATCTCCGGGCTCCGCAAGAAGACAAAGAAAGTCAAAGTTACCAAAGAGCAGAAAGCTGTCAGGAAAGAGGCAGAGCATATCTTCAAGATGTTCCGTTCAGGTGAGAAACTCACAACTGATGATCTACTGCTCCTGCAACGTTCAAAAATGCTATAATTTTAAAATATCTCCTCTTTTTTTCAACGCACGGGCAATTATTTAATAGATTCGTGGTCTATTTCTATACTGAAATGGCACAGGGGCGAACACTGGTCCTCTCCGTGGACCGGGACGATGATATCGGCTACAAGGCAGGTATAGTTAGCCCCGTAATAGGTCGTGAAGAGTGCCTCAATGCTGCAGTGACCCTTGGCCTCGCCGATCCTGAAGATTCCGATGTGAATGCAATCTTCCAGGCAGTCAAGACCTACGACGAACTTAAAACCGCTGGTGAGGACGTCGAGGTAGCACTCATTTCCGGTAACCATATGAATATGATAGAAGGTGACCGTCGTATCGCAGAACACCTTGGTATGGTAGTTCAGCAGACCGGAGTCACCAGCTGCATCATGATCGCCGATGGTGCAGAGGATGAATTTGTTATCCCTATTATCCAGTCAAAGCTGCAGGTAGCAAGTATCCGCCGTGTCGTGGTATCCCAGATCCCAAACCTTGAAGGCACCTATTATATAATTAAAAAACTTTTAAACGACCCGAAAATCGCAAGGATTTTCCTGGTCCCCCTGGGGCTTGCCATGCTCCTGTATGCCGGGGCAAACCTTCTCGGGTATCCTCAAATCGCAACAATCATCGTTGTCGGGGTTATCGGAGTGTACCTCCTGTATCGCGGGTTTGGCATTGATGATTCATTCAGTGGATTTGTAAATGCCCTCAAAATCTCATTAAAAAGGGCCAGGTTTTCATTTGTAACGTATATCGTTGGTATTCTGCTCCTCATTGTCGGACTGGTACTGGGGCTGATGAGTATTCTCGAGCATTATCCCTCGGACGGATCATTTGGAATACTCCTGTACCTTGTGACCTTTATCTATGGCTCGGTACTCTGGATCACTCTTGGGGGCGTCGTTGCGTCTATAGGGATTATCATAGATAATTTCTTTTACGAACGGGAAGGACTTGCAAAGGTCATTGTATTTCCTTTCTTTATCAGTGCAATCGGCTTGATCGCCTATGGTGCCAGTATCTATGTCATGTCAGTATCTGCAGTAGCGGAGTTCCCCTATACGTCTGAAACAGCGCTCCAGTATATATTCTTTGGCATAATCGGAGGATTTGCATGTATATTTGCAGGAGTGGGCATTCAGCGTTACATTAACCGCTGGATCATAGACCAGCAACCAGAGGAAGAGTTCATCGAAATAGTCTAGGCCCCCTGAATCCATGGCACCGGATTACCATCGCTTTTTGAATACCGGCATTCCATTCTTGAGATGGTAGAGGCCCTGACCGGAATTCCTGGAGAAAGATTCAGAATAACGCCTCTTGAAGCCCGGATTTGAATGGAGGGTATACCGGTTTTTTGCCGTATAAATTATAACATGCTGTTCTGTCGAAATGCTCTCTGGATAGGGAATGACCTTTAATCTCTGACATTTTCAGGAGTACTGTAGTTGAACCCGGCCCAAAGGATATCGTATGGGGGGTTGGACCATAAGGGGTTGAAACTTCCCTCCAGTCTGCGTAGTTTCCCTTCCTTTTTATAAGCGTACAGGGTTTCGACAAAGACTGCTATGAGTCTTTTACTCATAGATGAGCAATAAAAAGGTGGCCTCTCATATTGTTCTGCCGGAGTTTTTCAGATCAGCCAAAGAATGCAACAAATCGGGGGCCTGATCAGGACTGGCTTAATTATCGGTCGAAAAAGCCCATCCCATCAGAGAACTTTTTAGTATTACGGTATTCCCGGGTGACCTGTGGAGAAACAACCCTGAGATTTGGGATTACAACATTGAATTCATGTTCAGGGAACCAGTAGATCCCCTTGCCATAATCATATGAAATATCATTAATCTGGATCTCTGCACTGTTCATCTCCACATTTTTTACCGTGGCATCTTCATAGTTTAAGACTTTTAATAATTTATTTTTCAGGTCCTGTTTGCCAAGAAGGTACACGATAAGCTGTGTACCGGGGTCAATGGTATAATTCACCTTGATATTCGCCTGGTCCTTCTCGAGATTGATAGTCATATCATTAATCTTGATGTAGCTGTAACGCTCATCATTCGCTGCCAGGACCGGCATCGCCATACTCATGATAATTAGACAAAGAACGGCGATGACTCTTACTCTCATCAGTACTATATTTCGGCGCACATCTTATATCCTTTCTGGTAACGTTGGGTTCAAGAACCAAAAATTGCCTGCCATTTGCAATAATAATAGTAAAATAGCGTTTAAATTTAAAAAATGTCACATAATGATAAAATTTTGTTATTGCTTTTTTATTTCGCCACCCTGTGAAATTAGGATGATCTCAATACTGGAAACATTAGTCTTTCCACTATCGGTATCAATCACTTCTGTACAGGTGATGATCTCTTTTTTGCTGACTCCTTCAAGGAACCGGTTCAGTGAAATCTCAGCTGTATCGACCGCCCGTGATATTGCCTTACCCCTGGCCTTTATTGCAACTTCCTCTGCTCCATTGTTGAACTGTGTGACGACTGCCAGAACGTAGTTCATGACTGGTTTGTTTCCTACGAAAACTGTATTGTCTTTGATCATGTACGTGGTCCCCTGTCAGAGGTATTTTTTTGTGTAAATCAATTCAGCATTAAGGACTGATGCCCCGGCTGCCCCCCGGACGGTATTATGCCCCATCGTTACATACCGCAGTCCTTCACGGACTCTACCCACAGACACCGTCATCCCGTCCCCGCGAAGCCGGTCGAGTCTTGGCTGGGGCCTGTCGGGTTCGTCAAACAGGTGAACGGATTGTAATGGCTGGGTAGGAAGACCGCTGATAGGGGGCTTATAGAGTTTATAAGATTCGATGACCTTCTCCACCTTCTCCTTAATATCGATCCAGACCGCCATGGTATGACCATCGATTACCGGTACCCGGTGACAGCTCGCGCTCACCGTGAACGGTGCATTCTTCACTTCAGAGCCTTCAAGGGCCCCCATAATCTTCAGGGACTCAGTTTCCATTTTCTGTTCTTCCCCGCCGATGTAGGGAATTATGTTGTCATAGATCGCCATGGCAGCAACACCCTGGAAACCTGCACCTGAAATCGCCTGCATGGTTGCCACCCTAACATCTGAGAATGCAAAGGACCTGAGGGGGGCAAGAGACATCACAAGCATAATTGTTGAACAGTTAGGATTGGTGACGATAAACCCGTCTCTGCCATTATCCCGCTGGACATCGATAAGGCCCAGGTGATCAGGGTTTACCTCAGGAACGACAAGCGGGATATCCTTCTCCATACGGTGTGAGCTTGCATTACTGCAGACCCCGATACCAGCATCAGCGCACATCGTCTCCACACTCCCGGCAATCTCTGCCGGTAATGCAGAGAAGACCAGGTCAACACCTTTCAGGCTCTCTGTGGTAGTAGGGCTTATGCGGATATCACCAAATTTTTCAGGAAATGGCACATCCACCCGCCAGTTTACAACGTCCCGGTATAACTTTCCTGCACTCCTGTCCGAGGCAGTGAGAGCCTTGAGGTGAAACCAGGGATGGTCAGCAAGAAGTTGTACAAACCGCTGACCTACAGCGCCCGTCGCGCCTAATACTCCAACATTGATCATAGATAGAAAATAGCTATATCATTGGAGTAATTAAATCGTTTGATTTTTATTCGAGGTGGATTGCCTCGGATGGACATACATCGACACAGGAACCACAATCAACACACAGTTCCTTGTCAACCTTTGCCTTTTCATTATTCATTAAAATTGCCTGGGCCGGGCACTCATCGACACATGTCTCACAGGCAGTACATTTTCCTTCGTCAACAATTGCAGTCATGGATAGTATCACTTTGTCCTTTAATATGGGCATTAAAAATATAAATAACGTATCGGTATTACCAAAAAAATACGATTAGTTGGCTGATTTTCGTTTAAGGTTAAGGACTTCGTCCATCCCGTAGATGCCGGGCCCCCGGGAGACGACCCATCGTGCCGCCCGGAGCGCACCCTGTGCAAATACCGACCGGTCATATGCACGATGGGAGAGTGTAATCGTTTCGAAATTGCCGGAAAACATCACCGAGTGGTCTCCGACAATATCCCCGCCCCTGATAACATGTACACCTATCTCGGATTTTTCCCTCTCCTTCATTCCCTCGCGGCCATACTGTTTCCTGCGTTCCCCGAGTTCCTCATCAAGGATTTGCAGGATTGTCCGGGCAGTACCACTCGGAGAGTCCTTCTTATACCGGTGGTGCGCTTCAGTAACCTCTATGTCATAATCGGCGAGCAATGGCGCTGCATCACGGATGAGCTGCCAGAATATGTTCACCCCGATACTATAGTTGCTTGAGATAACCGCCGCTACATTCCCATTTATCGCGGCGGCCATTTCAGCCCGCTGGGCGGGAGTGAAACCGGTAGTACCGATAACAAGGGCAGTGCCGGCTTTCGCTCCTGTCTTCACATTCTGGACGGCCGCATCTGCTACGGTAAAATCTATCAGTATATCAGGACGCTTCTCTTCAAGCAGCCTTGCCAGCTGCGATGATTCGACAACATCGGCCCCAAAAAATGACCCGGGTTTGAGATCAATCCCCCCGACAAGGTCAAGGTCTGCCGATTCATTCACCATTCGCCCGATAGTCATGCCCATTCGCCCGAGTGCCCCGCACACAACGACGCTAGGCATAGATATCGAGGACCTCCTGGAGTTTTTTAGTCTTTTCAGCATCCAGGTCATCAAGTGGTGGCCGTACCGGGCCCCCTGCCATACCACACAGTGCGACCGCCTTCTTAACGGGTATCGGGTTGGTATCGATAAACAGGCCACGGAAAAGAGGTGATAATGCGTAATGGAGGTCCAGCGCCTCTTCGATTTCCCCTTCACAGAAATGGTCGAACATTTTAACCATCAGGGCCGGCTCAACATTCGCTGCGACCGATATTACACCACTCCCACCCAGGCAGAGAATTGGCAGGGTGAGACCGTCATCACCGGATATCACCATGAAGTCCTCATCAAGAGTACCTTCGATAATGCGGGATACCTGACCGATATCCCCGCTCGCCTCCTTGATCGCAACGATATTCGGATGACGTGCAAGTTCAATCACGAGATCAGGCAGGAGGTTCTGCCCTGTGCGCCCGGGAACATTGTACATTACTATGGGGATTCCGATATCGGCAATCCTTGTGTAATGCTTTACAAGCCCTGACCGGTTAGGCTTATTGTAATACGGGCTTATAACGAGTGCCCCATCTGCTCCGAGGTCCTTGGCAGCTTCAGTGAACCTGACTGCCTCAGCAGTGTTATTTGACCCGGTACCTGCAAGGACCGGAACCCTGCCATCAACTTCATCTATCGTGACCTCGATTACCTGCTCATGCTCTTCAAAGCTGAGCGTGGCTGATTCGCCTGTCGAACCACAAGGTACGATACCGTGTACACCCTGCTCCAGGAGAAATGCAATGTTTGATCTCAGACCCTCAAGGTCAAGATCCAACGTAGAATTTCTTTTAAAAGGGGTTATAATTGCAGGAAGAACTCCCTCAAACATAATAGGGGTTATGAGTGTCTTCCCGTATTTATTTTCCGTGTAATGTATCCGGCCACCCGGTTTCTTACGCGTTTACTGGATATCGAAGTCATATCAGTGACGACCTGCTTGTTCTCATCAAAATTATTGGACATTTTATCGCCGAATCTCGTAATAAGCTCGGCTCCTGTTGATTTGATATATGACGGCTTGATTCCCATGTTAACATACCTCAGGTTTGTGCTAATATTATTCACACTGATAGCATAAGAATATTATTTGCAATTCCCTGTGGGTCTTCTCCAAAAAGCCTTATAATTGCCCCGGTATCACCGGTGCGCCTGTTGTAAATCGCATCCGGTACACCATCACGGCAGCACTGGGCAACACCCCAGTCCATTGTCCTTATTCCGGGGGGTTCCCGGCTGGGATCAAATGAACAAATTTCTAAAAATCTCCCGTCCATCGTTTTAACCGCCGCAGGTGTGCAGGCAATAATCGCTGCGCTCCTGATACGCGGGTCAAATTTCATTGCAGTAAGAAGGACGGTAGCAATCATTCCTCCGCCACCAAATCCGACTTGAGGTGTATCAAAACCCACGCTTTCAAGGCACAGTCCTCCACGGACGAAGGCAATACCGGTATCATCCCTTGCCCCTTTCCGCGCATACGCCAGCTGCACACCACCGGCGGGAACGAGATCCTCGCGGATGACACCAGCAAGAAGTGAGGCAGCATGGGATAGTTTCTGAAGAATGTCAGCCTTTTCATCGTTGATCATAATTCGGTCCCCAGGCACACAGAAGACCATGAAGGATACCGCCCCATCCGGTCCACATCAGGATTGCCCATGGTTAAAGATATAGGACGCCCGGATGAATATCATATATGGATCCAAGACTTCTTGACATAGTCGTGGGCTTATCAGGCCTGGTTTTTTTTATTGTCCTCCTGATCATGCTCCCCCTGATGATGCCCGCGGGGATCGCGTATATTTTCGCTATTGCCTGCTTCCTTCTCGCGATGAGCGCCGCCGGCGTTACTATCAACAAGCATATTACCTGATGGAACAGGGGCATTCTTTTTTTCTTTTCTTTTCTTTTGCTTGTAATAATTCAGCGGATGACTTACGCGTTCACAGAGCAGGTCTTTTTTCACACAGACACCGGTTGTCCTCATGGCCGCGCATGATGGCGCAGTATATTCTGTGCCACCACGCCCGGATATATGCTCAACCTGGTACATCGTACGGCTGAGGTCGAAGTCCGGGGCCCGGCAATAGAGGCCAATAATGTCAGAAGAATTCATGCCGATATTGTGGAGAAACGCAGTAAGTGCGAAACGCCCGGGGTGCGAGATATTTGTTCCCGCGGAAAGTGCAAGAATCAATGCCTGCATGCACGGGGGGAAACATTGTTCCTCAACAGAACCAAACTGCTCCAGCAGGTGCTGCTGCTCTGCCGCGCTGATTTCTTTCACGACCGGTGCAAGAACCTCGCAAATTCCCGACGGGACGGGAAGCGGGAGGTTCCGGCTGATGGTAACCCTGATACATTCCCGGAGTATTTCATCAGTCTCATTTTTTTTCACCTTCACCATCCCGTGTTCAATATCCCGGTTCACCAGTCTCCATCGTTCTTCCCGCATCCCTGCAGATAGTTCAACATAGGGAACAAGAGGCACCTCATCAGCGCCTATGTCAATTCCAAGACTGGTCGCAATGAAAACCTTTTTGCCCGGTTCCTCGTCTATCAGGCACTCGTAAGCTTTTTGCGCCTCGCTACGGGTGAAGCGGTCAATAATCATCCGGTCTTTCATACAGGAGATAATCACCCGGGCTAGTGCATACCCGGAGACTATCACCTTGACACCATCACTATCGGTCGGAAGTGCCGGACGGGCATCTGTCTTCGGACCGGATTTTCCGGCAATCGCAGATAAAATTCTGTCTTTCGCCTGGGCAAGGGCTGCTTTACCTGTTGATGTACAAAGGAAGCGTTCAGGAGAACCCGCGTAACCACTCACAAAATTTTGGGACTCTTTTAAAAATGGATAGTTAATAAAATCTTTTTCATCTATTCTGACCCGCATTTAGTCGGCCTCAATCCGCGGGGCGAGGAGGTACTCGACATGGCCGTTACCACCGGCGACATTGAAAGAAAACTTGACAGGATGATCGACCCCGATGTGGATTTCCACTTCATCAGTGCGGCTCATCACTTTACCCATATCCTTTAAATAATCCAGGGAGAAGAGGGATTTGGCATCAACCCCGTTGATAAAGTTGACTTCATCCTTTCCGAATTCACGCCTGATATGATCGGTATCACCCTCGGCAGCCATAAAGAAAATCTGCTTTGCAGCATCTATGCCAAGCGCTATCTTATCGGATACAACCGCTGCCGCCTTAATTGCTGAATTAAGTTCTGATCCGGGTATTGCCACCTTTCCGGGCAGTTCGATCGTAGGAGGGTTCGGGTCCTTCCGTATCGTATTCTCATCAAGCAGGGTAATTGAATATTTGTACCCCTGGAAACTGACCTGAAGCTTATGGATATCATCGGTAAGCTCAAGGGTAATCAGATCGTTCTTTGCCATCATCCCGAAAATATTTTTCATCTTTGCAATATCTATCCCAAGTTCACTCCTGGTCGCTGCAAAAGATGAAAATGCCTCCTTTTTCAGAAGCAGGGAGATCATTGCGACGTTTGCTGTATCAACCGCGCGTGTGCTGATCCCATTCTCGTCAGTATGGAGCCTGCACTCGGTAACCAGTGCCGAGATGGCATCTATAGATTCTTTAAGGATATCTGCATCAATCGTTGCTTTTAACATCACGCACCCCGAATATCTCTAATATAAACTATCGCTCATATTTTTAATAATATCTGATTTAGTTTTAAGCCCTTAAAGAGGGCAGACATGGACGGACACTATGGGTTCACAATGGAGCAGGGACAAGGTGTATGTGCGGGCAGTGAAGGAGGGTTACCGCTCACGTGCAGCATACAAGCTGCGGGAAATACAGGAGCGGTATCACATTATCCGCGAAACAGATAATATCGTGGACCTTGGGGCATCACCAGGAAGCTGGCTCCAGGTAGAGCGGGAACTCACAGCAGGGGTTGTTGTGGGCATTGATCTCTCGTATATCCCTCCGATAGACAATGTCATCACTATTATGGGGGATTTTACACACGCCCATACGCTTGAAGCAGTCCGGCCACTCATGCCATGTACCAGCGTTGTGTTATCCGACGCGTCACCAAAGCTATCAGGCCAGAAGACCTACGACCAGGCAAGGGCAATAGAACTCGGAGAGAATGCCCTGTCATTCGCGGAGAAAATCTTAAAACCTGGCGGTAATTTTGTTGTCAAGTCATTCCAGGGACAGGACTTTAATACCCTTATTAACCTGGTCAGGGATCATTTCCTCTCCGCCAGGACGTTCCGTCCTCATTCAACACGAAAGGGCAGTACCGAGATCTATATCGTTGCAAAAAACTTTATAGGACGCGAATGGAACAACGAAACCCTGAATAACTGCACCAATGAGACTAAAGGACCCGTATAACAGGCCGGTAAGCAACCTTCGCGTGAGTGTGACCCCGGAATGCAACCTTTCCTGCATCTATTGCCACCGCGAGGGAGAGAAGGCACCAACGGATCCGCTCAGTACCAGGGAGATTGGCAATGTCCTTTCAACCGCGGCAAAATTCGACATCAGAAGTGTAAAATTCACGGGTGGGGAGCCATTATTGAGGGAAGACCTCACCGATATTGTCAGACTGGTCCCGGATTCGATGGAGAGTTCGATTACCACCAACGGTATTCTCCTGGCTGATTATGCCGCTGAATTAAAACAGGCCGGCATGTCACGGGTAAATATTTCACTAGACAGTCTCAACCCGGAGACCTATAAAAAAATCACCGGCAGCGACCGGCTTTCTGATGTAATTTCAGGTATTGAGGCCGCCCTCGAGGCAGGTCTCACCCCGATCAAACTGAATATGGTAATGCTCCGGGGTATCAATGATCATGAGCTTGAGGATTTTTACGGTTATATCAGGAACAACCGTAACCTTATTCTCCAGGTAATAGAACTTATGAGCCTCGGGGGGTGTGAATGTCATTCTGACCTGTCAGCCCTTGAAGAGGAACTTGCCGGGAGGTCAAAAGTAATCCTAACACGGAGGATGCACCACCGGAAAAAATACTGCCTCGACGGGGCCGAAGTTGAAGTGGTCAGGCCGCTCCATAACACTGAATTCTGCGCATTCTGCAACAGGTTACGTGTCACCTCGGACGGGAACCTTAAGCCATGCCTCCTGAGGGCAGATAACCATGTCAATATCAGGGGCAAAACAGGGATCGATCTTGAAAATGCATTTATTGAAGCGGTTAAACGACGGGCTCCCTTTTACCAGTGACGAAGAACCCTGACTCAGATATCCTCGTTCACAGTGACCTGTTGTTTCTGCGGTTGACCCGGGAAAATCCGGTATTTTTATACAATTTCAAAGGCTAATAGCAAGCTCATGAGTGATGTAAAAGAATATGCAAACATCATGGAATACCTCTATACGAAGAACCTGGTCCTTCATGATACCACGATGTTCCACCCGGTCCTGAGATTTTTTTTTATCGATGCCCTGGCCCATATAGACTACACCCTCGGCCTCCTGACCTATACCTATACATCACCCCGGAATGTCATGTCAGGGGAATACCTCAGGTGGAGGATAGACGAGGAGAAGAAAGGAGACCGGGCTCATTTCAGGACGTTCATCAACTGGTTAAAAGAGACCCACCCGGACAGGTTTGAACGACTCCCCTTTCTCTGGCAGGTTATCTACGACCGTGATACCAGGGCGGATTACAGGAGTTTTCGTATCGTAATTGACCCTGAACAGACCAGTCCACTGCCTGCTGCTTTCTTTGCAAAGGCAGTCGATGAATTTTTCAATAATGATTTTTTAAAGAGCCTCTACAGCGATGCATCACTCAGCATGCTCTTTGAAGAATTTAAACGGGACGTAATCACCACCGGGAAATGACATGGACGTTGTGCACCTCACCAGGGAACTCGTAAAGATAAAAAGCGAAAACCCACCTGGAAATACCGAGGAAGTCATTCATTATATCAAGGGATTTCTGGACAGTCTCGGTGTCCGGACCGATGTGATCAGGAACCGGGGAGGGCGGGACAACCTTATCAGTGCACACCGTAACCATCACCTGCTCCTCTGTGGTCATGTCGATGTAGTGCCGGCAATGGCAGAGGGCTGGCGGCACCCGCCTTTCTCAGGCGAGATCGAGGAGGGGTACCTTTACGGGAGGGGTTCCACCGATATGAAGGGAGGGTGTGCTGCACTCCTGTCATCGTACAAGCGGCTCCTCGACTCGGGAAAGGAACCTGATGCAGACTTCCTTTTCGTATGCGATGAGGAGACGAGCGGTACCTATGGTATCAGGTGCGTTCTTTCCAAGGATCTCCTCCGTCCGTGCGATGTCCTCATAGCAGAACCATGCCCTGAACTGAACCCGAATATCGGGGAGAAAGGCCTTTGCAGGATTAATTTGCATTTCCGGGGAGAACCAGGCCATGGTTCATTATATCCTACCCGTGGTGTGAGTGCGGTTATGGAGGCGTATAATACCCTCGATTATTTACGTACTGTGCACCGGCATGAGTACCATGTGGAAGGGGCTGTTGACGCAATCATCGAGCAGTCTTCCGCAGTGCTCCGGGATATCCTCGCCGTTGACGAGGCAAAACACGTTCTGCGGCGTGTCATGTTCAACCCCGGAAGGATTGAGGGTGGGGAAAAAGCCAACATCGTCGCCCAGCATTGCGACCTTCAGCTTGATATCCGGGTACCGTGGGGTTGTTCAATCCCTGACCTTATCGCAGATATTGCCAGGCATTCACCAGGTGCGACCGTCGAAGAGGTAAGCATCAGTAACCCGTCGATGACATCCCCGGATTGCAGGCTTGTTGAAGTCACCTGCAGAGAAATCTCCCGGGTTTATGGATTACCTGCCCAGCCAATTGTCCAGTGGGCTGCAAGCGATGCGAGGTACCTTAGGACTGAGGGGTTCCGGGTTGTCGAGTACGGACCAGGGGAAATTACTTCACTTCATGCGGTAAACGAAAGGGTTTCCATCGAATCACTTACGAAGGTTACTTCGGTCTTTGAAGGGATTATCAGGGGTTTTGCAGCCGGTTGTGACTGAATACCGGCTATTAATGGCAATCAGATCATCAGAATGTTTTTATCAGATATACAACGAAACGACGGTCAATAGCAGACCTTATCCCGCGAAACATGAAAATTAAGGCTTTGTTCAAATTTTCCCTATCTTCGCGTGAATTAAGTCATTCCAGCTCTATATCAGTCCTTTAACCGGATTTTACTGATTTCCCGCATTGTTGAAACACCCATGAACGGGACGTCCACACCAGGGCTATGAAAACAGGCATGATGCAAAAAGGCCACATGCATACAAAATGAAAATACCAGTGGGGATTTTCACATTAAATGCCTCGTCCAGAATTCCCATATATTGGGGTCCGTTTTGTCATTTACATGGGAAATGCTATAAAATTATATTACCGTTTTGAAGTATTCCTAAATTTAACAACGCTCCCGGGGCTCATGGCCCGCCGCTTTGTCGACCCGGGTTGGGATAAAAAAAAGGGTCATTGAATCTCTGAAATTTTCATAAATTCTTCTGTTTAACCCTGCCCCGGGGAATATCTTATTGGGTGAGGGGGTAAAACCCGGGTGAAACCCCCTCCTGTCCAAATAATTCCGGTTTTTTTTTGACATGACAATGGATGACAACAGAGTTAAAAAAAGGCATGAATATTGTAGTTATTTTACTCTTCGCGTAAGATCCGGTCTATTGCCCTGGCAGCTGTTTTTGCAGAACCCATTGCCCATATTACGGTTGCGGCACCTGTTGCCACATCACCGGCTGCAAAAATACGCTGGACAGAGGTCTTTCCTTCTCCGTCGACCTTGACGTTTCCCTTCTTCTCCCGTACCAGCCCTTTAATTTCAGATATTAAAAGGGGGTTTGGACCCTGGCCGATTGCTTCAATAAACATATCCGCATCGATAATAAAGGACGACCCCTCTACCGGGCGGGCAGCCGGCCTTCCCGTTTCATCCGGCATGCACATCTCCATCTGTATGCATTCAACCCCGGTTACACACGATTCCCCGATAACACGGATTGGATTGGCACAGGCAAGGATCTCAACACCTTCTTCCTTTGCATGGATTACTTCATCAATTCTTGCCGGGAGGTCCTCCTCGCGACGGCGGTAGACCAGTGTTACCCTGGAACCGAGGCGTCTTGCCACCCGTGCTGCGTCCATGGCCACGTTCCCCCCACCTGCAACAACGACACGACTACCCTTTTTAACCGGGGTATCAAAAACAGGGAACTGGTCAGCATGCATAAAATTCACCCGTGTCAGAAATTCATTGGCTGAATAGACCCCGTTCAGTTGCTCCCCGGGTATACCCATAAAGGTGGGGAGTCCTGCACCGGTAGCAAGAAAGACCGCATCGAACTTCTGCAGTTCCTGGACCGTGATACTTCTTCCTGCAAGATGGTTGAGCCTGATTTCTACACCCATTGCAAGCACCTGTTCCACTTCCGCCCTTACAATCTCCTTCGGTAACCGGAATTCAGGGATCCCGTACATCAGCACGCCCCCGGCTTCATGCAGGGACTCGAACAGGGTGACCTTGTGCCCGAGCCTGGACAGTTCTGCTGCCGCGGTCAGGCCGGCCGGACCCGAACCGACTACAGCCACATGGTGCCCGGTAGAGGCCTGCTTCTCCGGTACGCTCGTGCCATGCGCACGCTCCCAGTCCGCAATAAACCGTTCAAGTGAACCGATTAAGATTGGCCGTTCCTTGCCTGACAGGATACATTCCCCTTCGCATTGTGTCTCCTGGGGGCAGACGCGGCCGCATACAGCCGGGAGCATATTATCGGCCTTGATAATAACTGCGGCATTGCGGAAATTTCCCAGCGCAATCTCGGCAATAAACGAAGGAATGTCAATACAGACCGGGCAGCCGCTCACGCATTTCGGCTTCTTGCACTGCAGGCACCTCTCTGCCTCAAGCATGGCCTCATCCGGGGAGAGACCGGGTGATACCTCAAAGAAATCGTGTACTCTCTGCCCGGCGGGACGGTCTTCCATGACTATTCACCCCCATGACAATGGCATGAGTGCTCATGGTACTGTTCAAGAGCCTCGCGTTCTTCAGGCTGGTATGTCCGCTGCCGTTGCATCAGGAGGTCAAAATCAACAAGATGGGCATCAAATTCAGGCCCGTCCACGCAGGCAAACCGGGTCGCTCCCCCCACCTGCACCCGGCATGATCCACACATACCCGTACCGTCCACCATTATCGGGTTCAATGACACGAACGTCTTCACGTGGTAAGGCCTGGTAACCCCGGATGTCACCTTCATCATTATTGCCGGACCTATGATCCATACACAATCGATGGTACGTTTTCCAAGCTCTGCCTTCAGGACGTCTGCTGCATACCCGTGGATCCCTTTGCTGCCATCGTCGGTTGTAATGAACAGTTCATCACAACTCGCCCTCATCTCGTCCTCAAGGATAAGGAGCCCGGCATTTCTCGCGCCAATGATGCCTATGACGTGGTTCCCAGCGGATTTAGCAGCCCTTGCGATGATCGGGGCACTCGCGATACCAACACCGCCCCCGATGACAGCACAGGTACCATACTTCGATACATCACTCGGGCGACCGAGTGGGCCGGCAATATCCCGGATCATGTCACCCTGGCGCAGTGACGCAAGGAGTTCTGTAGTCTTGCCAACGGCCATAAAAATAATCCTTACCGCGTCACCGTCTACAGCAGATATAGTCAGGGGGATCCGTTCCCCGGACTCATGGACCCTGACAATTAAAAACTGGCCGGCTTCTGCGTGGTGGGCCACGTGCGGTGCAAATACCCACATCTGAAAGACCCGTTCAGCAAGTTGTGTAGCCTTTAAAACCCTGTACAACGATATTACACCTTCTGGTACTGCCGGAACAACCTTCCCGGTCTGGCGTATCGTACTTATTGGTCGGTACACATCTTTATTTTACGCACCCGCACCGCCACACCACGTTTCGAATGCGTCATCTCGCGGGCACCCATTGCAGCCCTGCCTGTGCCTGAAACCCTGGGACCGACAACAAGCACCTCATCCCCTTCCCGAATGCAGGGGTCAGCACTCACGATACCCGGCGCGAGGATATCTCCCTGCGGGACAAAATCAGATATCTGTACCCTGTAACATTCCCCAAGCAGCTTCCAGCCTTCGAACGTAGGTCTTACCAGCCCGGTTCCGGTGTCAAGAGAGAACATCTGGACACGGTTCCGCGAATACTTCACCGCCGGGTACCGCCCCCGTGGCATCAACCCTGCGGTGTCAGGGGCAGTCCCGAACTGCCAGGAACAAATTCCCCTGATGAGGTCCTGCTTCACCCTCCGGCACCCTTCCAGTGCAGCATCAAGGGCCGCGAGAGAGCCCCCGTCGGTAGGTCTCCGCCCGGAGCAGGTGTATTCAAGGTCAATCCCTGCAATTTCCGCACCAGCCTTTGCCACTTCAAGGGCACCCCCGTCCAGGTGGGCAATTACCCGCCGGTAGCGGTTTTTCTGGAGGTATTCCCCGATGACTCCAGATATGAAGGCCTTCTCTTCCCGGTCCCAGTACCCGGTCACCGGGACATCATAATGGGCAGCAGGGTACACCAGTTCAAGTTCCCTTGGGACGAGTCCCACCGGGGAGGTCACGATTAATTCGTGGGCCCTCCCCTGTATCGAGCGGGTAAATTTGTTATGACTCTGGGAAAGGGAATAGGGTTTCCGTGCAGAACAGGGTAGCATAACCGCCGTGTCTGCCTGAGGGGGTATGTAACGGTCCACGACACGCCGTGCGAAACGACGGATCTCAATACGGTTCAGCGTCTCACCGGTTGTCGCACCGAACGCGACATCTCGTGCAACCGGAACCACCTGTTCCATTACATCATACATCGAATCGAGGTGCCGCATAATAGCGACATGCGCTGAATGCATCCTGCACCGGGACTCAACAAATTCCCTGAGGCGGGATGCTGCGATAAACCGGTACACAAGGGCCAGTTCTTTCGTCAATGCCGTGCGGTTATGCAATTTCAGGTCGGCAGACCTGCAGCCTTCACAATTACATACCCCTGCATCCATCCAGGTACGGTCAAACTCCCCTTCCGGAAGGAGGAAGACCCCCTGCGCCGCCGCAAGATCACAGGCAATGAAATCAAACAGGTCAAACCCGGAATAGCAGAGGATATGGGCATTCGAAGGTACTGCAGCACCCGGGGCATACCAGAGCGTATCGGGAGGTACCAGGGCTTTCATCGCGGTGAGCCAGGTCACATAATTCCTCGGATTGTTAAGGACGGTATGCCACCCGGGCACCATCACACAATCACCTGAACACGGCCCCGATGTATGATGAGGGTGGATCATCACCGGAATACCCGGTCCGTCAGGCCAGTATTTTACAACAAACTCAGGTCCTGCAGAAAGTGGTATATTTGATAATGCCGCCTGCTTAAGGCCTGGAAATACTATCAGCGTATCAACCGCGGCAGGGAATGCGATACTGGTCCCTTCGATACGGTAAGTTCCGGACCTGGCCAGTCCGTCCCGCCGTTTTACTTCAACGCTGTTCAATTTGCACCTCAGGTAATTTCCTGCCAACAATGACCTCCCATTCAGGACCACACCGGACGCTGACAGAGGTACCGGGGTTCGCATCGATTAATGCCCTTATCCCGTCGCACCCGGTTACTACCATCTGCTCATCCCATTCAGGAAGTTCACACTGCCCAATCGGAAAAGTTTCCTTTAATTCAACAGGGTAAGGACCAAACGGTGGCCTGAAGAGGAGTACCGTATCATACCCCGCTGCACCATCCGGAGGGAGCCGGTCAAAAGTAACCAGCACGCGGCGGCCGACAGAAAACCTTGGTATCATCATCTGGTACCGTAGTACTTCTGTCCGCCGGCAACTTTCACCACCCCGGTAAAAAAAACGGCGTTTTGAAATCCGGTCCCTCGTGGCGAGTTCTTCGCTATGAGAAAGCAATGTCCGGTAACCACGGAGGAGCCTTGGGTGACTCCGGCAACGTTCATCTACGAGTTCCCAGAGGACCCCGTCAGAAATCGCCTGTCGGATCCGGGCAATCTCCGTTAGCGTCACAATCAGGTTATGCCGCGCAAGGAGCCTGATTTTTTGTGGGGATTGCCGCATTTCGTCGGCAGAATGGCCCCTGCAAACTTCACAACTGCAGGGTAATTCGGACAACTCGGCCAGTTTTTTACTCCCGTGCGTCGTGAGGTAGCGCCCCTCTTTCGCGTACAATGCATACGCAGCCGAGTCAAAGAGGTCACAACCCATTGCCACGGCAAGTGCAAACATCACCGGGTGTCCTGCTCCAAACAGGTGGACACAGGCAGAGGAGGGGATACCCTTTTTTGCGGCGAGGACAACCCGGACGAGGTCCTCGTACCGGTACGATTCCATCAGGGGGACGACCGCTCCAATCGGTGTGAACGTAAATCCCATCTCCCCTGCCATACGTCCGGCTTTTTCCCGGAGGTCAGGGAATGAGCCCCCCTGGATGGGGGCTGCCAGCGGGGCACCGGGCCCGAGGAGTTCGCCTGCTTCCCTGAGCCTCTCCATGGTAATCCCCAGCTCATTTTCAGTCTGCTCCCGGCTGGTATCCGGGTGTGTGGGGATATCCAGCGGGACGATGATATCGCTCCCTATGGATCGCTGGAACAGGAGCGTGTCTGAATTGGATACCTCGACGTCCCCGTATACCGAGAGCTGGAAGGATCCCGAATCGGTCATTATTATCCCGTCAAATCCAAGGAGATCGTGGAGACCCCTTGCAAGGGCCGGCTCGCGGAACTCCTTGCTCCGGTAGAAGATGTATGCATTGGTGATCAGGGCCCCCGCACCAAGCGATTTCATCTCGGCGGGGGTAATGAGTGGCAGGTGAGGGTTTACGACAGGAAGAAGTGCAGGTGTTTTCAGGACTTTTTCCCCGACTTTTAACCGTCCCGTCCGGCCAAATATATCCTCCTCAAGAATTTCAAATGAGATTGCCATTAAGATACCTGCTCGTGAAAAATCTGCCCTTCAAACGTGAGGATTTCGGTTTCGGATCGTTTCCAGCAATTGGCAGGCAGTCCGGATTTCATACAGGTATGGGACAGGAATTCTTCACAATTCCATGAATATTCGGTTGCCACCTGTGGCAGCAGGAGCCCGCTTCTTCCTCCACTGCGTGCAATTAACCCGTGTTTCCCAATTATCACGGCATGAGGCCGCATCTCTGGCGCCACATCAAGTGGTTCGGGCGGCGTGAGCACCGTCACTTCAACCCGGATCCTGTCGAGTTCGGACAGGGGCACCGGGGGGAACCGGGGGTCCTCGAGCGCCGCACCCGTTGCAGCGGATCGTATCGCCTCCCCCAGCGGGAGTACCGGATAGGGATACCCGATACACCCCCGTAACTCACCAGAACGGGTAATTGTCACAAATATCCCTCGTTTTTCTGAAAATACCGGCGGTAGACTGGCTGAAGGGACAGGTCTGCCGCGAACCACGGCCTCTATTGTATTCCGGGCCATTTTAACAGCCATCGTGCCTTCATCAGCAGTTAGCATATCCATTAAGAGTAAATAATGCGCTCTCCCCATTATAATATGAGAGGGAGAGTGCGGCCGACGGTGGCTTTATGCTGCTGAGGAAAGTCCCCCCACCTACTGAGCACGCAGCCATATGCAAGTATGGGTGGCGAGAGTCACGGCAATGGCACAGAAACGGCACGGCCTGTCATTAGCAATGATGCGACCGAGCAAGGGGGTTCAATCCCCCCGTGCGAGAAGTGCGTCACGCACGAGATAACTCGCAGAGCGTAGGGACAGGATACGATGAAACGGTGAATCCCTGCGGGTGCAAGCCGGAACAGGGCAGATGGGTAGCTCAGTACCTGCCCAGGTAGGCGCGTAGCTGAATGCCGCAATGAACAGAAGGGGGCTTACTCCTCCCACTCACTTCTTCTAACCGTGATATGAGAAGTTAATTTAAGGAAATATCACCATCAGTAATAATTATGCATATCCCTACTCCCGAAGAGATCAGGTCACGGAGGGAAGTGCTCCAGATGCGGCAGGCTGAACTTGCCAGGCGGGCGGGAGTCAGCCAGTCAATGATCGCCCGCATTGAAGCAGGGAGTGTCGACCCCCGTGTCAGTACCTTAACCCGGATACTGAACGTGCTGAACAGTGCAGTAAGGCACCGGGTTACGGCATCAGATGTGATGCATACACCTGTTTTCGCGGTAAAACCAATCGACCCCATCACCACTGCTGTTGAAATAATGGACAAGAACAATATCTCCCAGCTTCCGGTGATAGAAAACGGTGTACCAGTCGGATGTATTTCAGAGACTGCCATTGTAAATGCCATTGAAGAGCAGCGGCTCCATAAAAGTCACATATATTCGGCGAATGACTTCATGGAGTCCGGGTTTCCTACAGTCCCTCCTGATACCGACGTGGAAACGGTGGTATCAATCCTTCAGCACCACCATGCAGTGCTTGTTCTTGAAGGCGGGCGTGTCCAGGGGGTGATAACAAAACATGACCTGATATCCCTGATAGTCCGCCCATAGGCGCGGCCCGGGGGCTCCTGAAAAGATTCCCGGTAATCACCTTCAACCAATGATTCATTCAGATTTTTGAGACGAGGTCACGAAGTACTGCTTCGGGGTCTTTTGCCTTGACAACGCCTGAGGCGAGAAGTACACCATCAGTCCCAAGATCAATTGCAGTCCTGACACACTCCCCGGTCTGTATCCCTGCGCCGGTTAACACCAGAACTTTTGGATTTACCAACCGGACAGCTTCCACAGTCTTTTTTATTATTTCTGGGTTTGCCTTTGCAACCGATACACCGCTCCCGATTAATTCTGGAGGTTCAACCGCTACGTAATCAGGTGAAAGGGCTGCAGCTGCTGCGCTGGCTGCTTCGTTGTTGGTACACACTACAGATACCATATGCGCTGCACGGAGGGCTGAAACCGCTGCATCAATATCGGCGAGTGTGAGTCTCCGTTCTGAATGATTTACCAGGGAACCTTTCGCCCCCGCCTGTTTCAGTGCTTCTGCGGTGATAGTCCCCGTATGGGCCCCGGGTTCCAGACCATCGACGTGCTGGGCAAATACGGGAATTTCATAATGCCGCGATATCGGGTGTATATCGAGATATGAAGGCGCGATACCAATGAGTACACCGCTGTCAGCGCTTACAGCCTGTGCAATGGATGCAATCCGGTGCGCGTGCTGTCCGATACTTTCACGGTATGTCTTCAGGTTAATCAGGATGAACGGGGCTGCCATGTTCTTTCATCCCCATATATGTATCATTTGATAAAGAACTGCACGCTTCGGAAATGTCAGAGAAGATTACCCCGGAAGGATGCAGATGTGATGCCACCGAGCGAGATCCTTTTCACCGCAGCGAGGAGATCGGTGAATTGTTCCTGCCCTGATGGCTCACCGGAACGCCTGATTGCTTCCCTGTATAACGATACCATTTCCTTTGCATAGGCAGGAGTCTTATGACGGGCGTCAATGGCTGCCGAAGATACACCCGAAGCAATAAGTCCCGGGATGCTATCGATCAGGCAGATTTCATTGGAGTTCCTGATGTGAGTGTGACACCAGGGGTCAACATTGAAAGGAAAGATCCTGCCGGTAGCATCCTGCAGGCCAGAGAAGAGGCTTTCATTCAGCCCACCGCAGGTACTTTTCCCTTGGGGCATACCTGCAGGTATGCAGTCCCTGCTGGTAAGGACTTCAAGATTTCCCTGGACAATTACTTCAAACAGGGGGGTTTCACCGTGGTAACACCATGCCGCCAGTGCTGAAATATCATCGTGGGACAGCTCGGGAGACGGGGTAAGGCTGAAAAAGCCAGGTAATGAACCGGCTGCAACATGGTTGAAAATATTCAGGCCGGCCCCACCGCATATCTTCAGTGCAGGAAATAACCGACGGACCGTTCCTGCAAGACCGGCGCTGTCAACCATGATACCGCCAATCCCCATTTCAAGCAATTCCGGAAGGACTGCCAGTGACCTATCAATATAATCCCTTTCGGGGATTGACGGCCATTTCCAGAATATCTGCCGGCTGCTCCCTGCCGTACGCACAAGCAAATCCCTGACCAGGGCAACAATTTCCGGAAAAGGCCCCTGCCCCATTGGAACGATAGCCGTTTTGCGGCACCGGCAGGTCTTCGTTCCGACCTCTGGTTCAAAATATACACGGTCACATCCGGCTTCCAGAGCTGCAACTGCTACTTCTGAGGAATTTGCATAAACAGAGATTTTCATAGATCCGGGGCACAGGGGAGGCCTGGAAGTGGTTGTCGCTGAAAGTGATGCGATAACCAATCCGGCCTGTTTTTCAGCAGATGATAATTCAACCTGCCCTGGCCTCCATGAAGAGGTAATTGCCAGTTCCGCACCCTCAAGGAAATCTCTTCTGAGCTGGTTCAATACGGACACAGGTGTGAAGAGCCCTCCCGGGTAATGGACAACGATGTTACCGACGACAAATGGTGTACCGCCGGTCCTGCTGACCTGCATGGCAATCTGCTCGGCGGTGAGAGGAGTTTTTTCTGCAACCTGCATGGGCTGACCAGTATAGCTGTATTTGATCGGAATGCCGTCTTTACCGGGTATAACCCCGTTTACCACGGGACGTCGTTCTTCATCCCAGGTGATGACGAGATCAAGGGGGATCTGAAATTGTTTCCCCTTTTCACCGGGTTTATCCTTTTTACCCGCCGTTCCCCGATCCTTCCGGCGGGTAAGATAGAGGAGGTCCCCGGATTTTACCGGAGTTGAAACCGGGACGAGGAGTCCGTCAGCATCCCTGACAGGCATCCCGTAGAGGATCATCCCGTTTTCACTACCGGTGCACGGGTCCAGGAATACTACTCCATCCCCCTTGTAAAGGAACGTATCCCCTGAAAGCCTGACCCGTGCCTGATTCACCCGGGGATGATACGAAATGACAGTCCCTACCATGATACCCCTGTGATCAGGGTGGTCCCGGCCCATTATCTCACCATGACGCGCACCTTTGAGGTATCCACGGGTAAAACCCCTGTTGAAGGCAAGTGCAAGTTCCTCCTCTTCGTCATCCCTAGGGCTCCAGTTCCCCAAGGCGATTGCATCAATCGCCCTCCGGTAAACAGATACCACGGTGGAGACATAGCGGGGCGACCTCATCCGCCCCTCAATTTTTAAGCTCTCTACGGGAGCGTGGACAATGGATTCAAGGTCCCGGTAACTGCAGAGGTCCTTTGTTGACATGATGTACTCCTCGTCCCACTTGGTTTTGGAAAGAGATGCAGGTCGTCCGTACTTGTCCATCGGCCCACTGACAGAATGGTAGGGTTTCCGGCAGGGCTGCGCACACATCCCCCGGTTCCCGCTCCTCCCTCCTATCACTGATGAAAGGAGACACTGCCCTGAGTACGAATAGCACAGTGCCCCATGTACAAAAATTTCAAGCCCCACCCCCTGGCACTCCGGGGCGGATGCGATACCAGCTATTTCTTCCAGGGAGAGTTCTCTTGCAAGAACCACCCTTGTAAATCCCAGTTCCCCTGCCCATGCCACACCCTCACGGTTATGGATAGTCATTTGCGTTGAGGCATGCAGGGGTAGTCCGGGCGCTATCTCCCGTGCAACTGAAGCGACACCAGTGTCCTGGACAAGGATGGCATCGATGCCAGCCTGGTATAAAAACAATATAAATTGAACCGTATCGGGAAGTTCGGAATCACGGACAAGCGTATTGACCGTGACATACACCTTAACGCCCCGTAAATGTGCATACTGCACGGCATTCACAATTGAGGCCGGGTTAAAGTTTTCCGCAAAGTTCCTGGCACTAAAACGGTTTCCGCCGAGATATACAGCGTCAGCTCCCGCATCGATTGCGGCTACAAGCGATTCTGTTGAGCCTGCAGGCGCCAGGAGTTCCGGGACTTTCATTCGAAACCCCGGCCCCCCGCATCCCGGGGGTTATGCATCACCATAGTATCGTGCCTCCGCATTGATCGTACACCTGAAATAAGAATAGGTAAACTGTGTTCTTAATGCTGTTTTTTTAAGGTACCTGCCGCCATCCGTGACCATAAAGGTTAACCCGCAAGGCCGGATATCCAGTGAATAAGTCCTTCACTAACCGGGAGGAGGAATGCTGAAGCCGCACAGAATGTTCCCATCATTACCATGAATGCGATCTTTCGCTCCCATCCCATGAGCCATGCTACTGCAGGGCAGACAAAAAAACCAACTACCAGCATCCCGGGAACCAGGGCAAAGACCCCGTATTTTTTCACAAATGGTGATGACCCGTATTTCACCCGTGTCCGATCAAGAAACAGGCCCACCCGTGGTGAAATTTTCCCGAAATGGTCAAATAACGATAACTGGAAGAATATAATTCCGGTCGCTACAAGTGATACAATGATAAAGGTGATGGCATTACGCATGTCAAGCGCAGTACCGATGAAAACGGCTCCATACTCAAGTACGATGGTCGCTGACATCAGGGCAAGGACAGATCCCGGGGGGACCATGAAGAAAAAACCGGCAATAAACGGTGATATTCCTCCAATGAAAAGCGCAATGACGCAATCCCTGGATATCCCCCCTGCAGGGTGACCTTGTCCGGTCATGATTGTTGTTAACATATAAGAACCCCGGGAGAATATGTTATCGGGAGGTACCCGGCAGATGAAGATTGTCGTATCAACCGGTGAGAGACCTGGCGGGACTACCCTGCTCCAGTATAATCCTGACCTGATTGAAATTCGTCTGGACCTGTTGAGGGGGGACTTACCTGTAATTGTCCAGGAATGGTATGCGAAGACAGAAATTCCATTAATCCTGACGCTCCGGAGTGAACAGGAAGGGGGGTCATTTTCCGGCGATTCTGACCTCTGGATCGAGACCATTACGCCGCTTCTTCCCTACGCGTCCTATGTCGATATTGAACAACGGTTTTCCTCTCATGCCCGGTTCATCAGGGAGCAGGGAGTCAGCATCATCGCTTCATATCACATGAAACGGATGCCATCAATAGAGGAACTGGCCGCAATCGATGACGCTCTCCGTGAATACGGAGATATTCTGAAAATTGTCGTCACACCATCAGATGAACATGACATTATCATCTTCCTTTCATTTACTCTCCATGCAGAAAAACCTGTAATAACGAGTATTATGGGAGAACATTACCGGCATATGCGCCCGCTACTCCCCCTGTTTGGTTCGGAGTGGATATTCGGGCATGCAGGTGAGGCTACCGCTGCGGGCCAGTACCATATCCGCGACCTTCAGGAGATATATGCCCGCCTCCTGCAGGAATACAGGTCGGATAATAACCAGCAATAATCTGCAGAACAAAACGCCGCGAATGGCACACGGTGTTCATCAGAACCCCGATATCTCCAGGGGTTTCCTTTTTCATCTACAGGAAAAAGAGCGGGAATCAGGCGTGGGTATTCTTCAGGAGGGCCTGAAACCCTGAATTCTTCAGCTGTTCAAGAAGCCCGTCCACCAACACCAGCGCGATCATTGCCTCCGCTACCGGGACGATCCGTGGGGCTATGCAGGGATCGTGCCTTCCCTGAACCGAGATCGTTACAGGCATGCCGAAAGCGGTCACCGTCTGTTGTTCCCTTGAAATTGATGGTGTCGGTTTTACAGCGATGCGGACGGTAATATCTGAACCCGTGCTGATACCGCCAAGAATACCCCCTGCATGGTTGGTCAAAAATCCTTCAGCGGCCATTTCATCGTTATTTTCACTCCCGAACAACGCAGCTGCATGGAATCCTTCACCAATTTCCACACCTTTCACCGATCCAATCCCCATCATGGCATGGGCGATTGCAGCATCAAGTTTCCCGGACACAGGGTCACCAATACCCGGGGGTGTGCCTTTCGCTACAACCTCGACAATTCCACCTACAGAATTTCCCGCGTCTCTTGCAGCCCGGATCTCTGTTTCCATTTCAGCAGGAAGAGTTTTTCCATGGACTTCAATAACCCTTCCCGAGAGTGATACCCCTGCATAGCCAAGCACCTTCATAGCGACGGCTCCTGCCGCAACCCGTGAGATCGTTTCTCTCCCGGAACTTCGTCCCCCCCCCCTGAAATCCCGGATGCCATATTTTTGCAGGTAGGTAAAATCCGCATGACCGGGCCTGAATATGTCCTTGAGGGGAACGTAATCTTCGGTTTTCATATCCATATTCCGGATGATAAGGGCGATCGGTGTGCCGGTGGTTGTTCCCTCGAATATCCCGGAGAGTATCTCCACACAGTCTTCTTCCTTTCTCTGCGATGCCAGGTCTGACTGGCCTGGACGTCGCCTGTCAAGGAGTGGCTGGATGTCTGATTCGGTTAGCGGGATACCTGCGGGGCATCCGTCTATAACTACACCAAGCGCTTTTCCGTGGCTCTCTCCGAACGTGGTACAGCGGAAATTATTGCCAAAGGTATTCATTTGTGACACCACCTTCCAGGGATGCCCAGCCCGGAGCAGGGAAAAAACCAGGTACTTCCATTCATATGACATACCCCCGCACAATCGCCGGTGGCGCCTCGATACCGGTGAAACAGCGGAACTGGGCACAGGCCTGGCGCACAAACATTTCGGTGCCGGGTATCGTGGTACAGCCTGCTTTCCGGGCAGCGATGATCAGTGGGGTGTCTGCAGGGGTATAGACCAGGTCATAAATGGTCATACCGGGTTTCAGCAGTGATGTATCAACTAATGACCGCATGTCAGACCCCATGCCAACCGGGGTTGCGTTTATGACAACATCCGGGTTGACTTCTGAAAATCCGGACAATGGTTTGACCGGGACCGCGAACCTTGCTGAAAGTTCCTCTGCATTCGAAGGTTTCCTGGTAAGGATTGTGACGTCCATGTCCAGGGACTGCAATGCATACACCGCTGCGGCTGCAGCTCCCCCTGCCCCGATCACAGCAGCCCGTGACCCTTTCAGGTGATCCAGGGGGTCCTTAATCCCGGTCCAGTCGGTATTGAACCCGAAGGTTGTGCCTTCACACATCACAAGAGTGTTCGCCGCACCGATTGCCGTTACATGGTCATCAGCTTCATCGATATATGCCAGCGCCCCGGTTTTAAAGGGGATAGTGACGGAAATCCCGCGGATGCCAATTTTTTTCGCCTCCCTGATAATTTCCCCGAAGTCAGGCCAGCATAGCCTTGTGTAATGGCAGTTCATGCGGTATTCAGAGAACAGGCGGTTGAAGAGGAGTGGAGAGAGACTATGGGTACACGGGTTCCCTGCAACAGCGTAGATACGGGTAAGGGGATCCCGGCCGGGAGATGCAATAGCGGATTCGAGTGCATCAGCCTCTTCCGGTTCAATTAAAGTTTTCCTCACAAATGACAGGAAACCTGCTGCATCCTTACTGGTTGAATTCCCACCTGCCAGAATATGCCGTATGACCATGGCCGTCTCATTTGCGTCTTTCCGTGTTGTACTAACGCAAAAATCTGCTGATGCAATGTAAAACGGTCTCCTGATAGCCTGGAGCTCGTGGATCTCCTCCCTGAGCGGAAGTCTTGTAAGGGAAGGGCGTTCTGTGCGAGCTATCCTCTGCTCAATGGTCCGGTCATCCGCCGTGAGAAGGAACACGGTACTACCGCGCCTGATTGCAGCCACGTTGGACGGGTCCATTATTGCCCCTCCTCCCGTACTGACCACGGAATCAGCTATCTCGAGGGAGTTGATTGTTGCACATTCCTTCTTCCGGAAATATTCCTCCCCGTGTTTCTGGAATATTTCATATATTGTCATTCCGGCACGTTCCTCGATCAGGGCATCAGTATCAATAAACGGCACGCCGAGCATGTGTGCAAGGAGTTCCCCGACCCTTGTCTTACCTGTCCCCCGAAACCCGGTGAGAACTATTCTTACCATACACTAATCCTCCATTTCCACTACATCGTACCACATCATTCCGGTGCAATCCCCCTGATAATTTCAAAGAAACGTGGGAACGACTTGTCAACGCATTCTGCATTTCTGATAATGATATCCCCCCGTGTGAGTGCCAGTACCGCAGCACTCATCGCAGTCCGGTGGTCGTCTCCCGGGTCAACCTCGCCACCATGAAGCGGAACGGGCGTGATGGTGATCCCATCCCCGGTCATTCTCGCATTACCCCCGAGCCCGTTCAGGAGGTCAACCGTTGCTTTGAGCCGGTCACTCTCCTTGTATTTCAGGTGGGAGATCCCACTGATGTGGGACGGTGTGGATGCCATGGCTGCAACCATACAAAGTGTCTGTACCGTGTCAGGAGATGAAGACATGTCCACGGTTATTCCCGTAAGAACACCAGTCCCCTCGACCCTGACACTATCTGCCTGAAATGACACCCTGCACCCCATCCGGTCCAGTGCCTGGACAAACATACGGTCTCCCTGCACCGATCCGGGATTTAGCCCCGCCACTTCCACAGAACCGCCGCAAACTGCAGCAATTGCAAAAAAGTATGATGCCGAGGAGTAATCACCTTCGATGGTATAATTACGACCTTCGTACCCCGCACCAGACCTGATCATGAACCTGTGATATCCCTCCCGCCCGGGTTTTACCCCGAATGTCTCCATGCAGTCGGCAGTAATATCAAGGTAGGAACGTGATGCGATATCCCCGGTAACAAGGACTTCGACATCGGTTTCGGCATACGGCGACGGGATCATCAGTGCAGAAATAAACTGGCTGCTGATAGTGCCTGGAATTGAAACAACCCCGCCCCGGAGCGTGCCTTCAACAAGGACCGGGGGATACCCTGCGTTTGAAAGATACCTGATCCGGCCGCCAATTGAATTGAGCGCTTCCACGAGATGCCCGACAGGGCGTTCCTGCATCCGGGGGCTCCCGGTAAAAATTACCGGTTGTGGGCATAACAACGCAGCTGCAGTAAGGAGCCGGAAGCTGGTACCCGAGTTTTCCATATCGAGGGTCATCATCTTCCCACCTGAGAAGTGCCCGGAACAACCCGTTATACGAAGCATTCCGGGCTCCTGGCTTATGCCGGCACCAAGTGCACGGAGTGCACGGCAGGTAACAAGCGTATCTCCTGAATAGAGGGGATTTTTTATCGTGGAAACGCCATCGGCCATTGCTGCAACAATGAGGGCCCGGTGAGTATAACTTTTTGAAGGCGGGGCGGTAACACAGAACTCGCTCTCCTTCATTTTTGGAAGGGTAATATTCACAGGTTCACCTCAAGACGTTTATAACAGCCAAGCCGCCTGATAACCGTCAGCTCTTCAAGCTCAGCAAGGGACTCCTCGTACCCGGGTGATGTCGTGATGTCCATGAAAAAGACGTAACTTCCCATACCCCGTTTTGATGGCCGGGACTCGATCCTGCAGAGGTTAATCCCGCGCCTCCCAAACACCGCGAGCAATTCATAGAGAAGACCCGGGCGGTCGGTTGCCGGATCAACAACAATACTACATTTTTCCGGCCCTGGTTCCTGCAACGGCTGATCTGACACCCGGAAAAACCTCGTGACATTATGAGGGTTGTTCTCAATATGGGAGATAATTACCGGCAGATTGTAGACTTCTGAAATCTTCTTTGATACAACCGCCGCACCCCCGCGGTTACCCAGCAGTTCAATAGCACTTGCCGCATTGCTTTTTGTAGGGATTATCTCGATACCCAGTTTATCAAGGAATTCACTGCACTGCTCACTGGTCTGTGGATGGGCATAGATAACCGAAGCCTCTTCAACAGGGAGGAATGATGCAAGAAAATGATGAATCTCGATATACATTTCCGCCGTTACAAAAACATTGTACCGTAAAAGACCGTCAAGCGAAGGGCCGACCCCGCCAGCTTCGCTATTCTCAACAGGTATCACCCCGTCACCCAGGCCCTGCTCAACAGTTGAGAGGACCGTGCCTATGGCCGGAAGGAGCCGCACCTCGCCGGGGGGGACTAATTTGCACGCAAGTTCATGGCTGAACGTCCCTTCCGGTCCAAGGGCGAACAGGGTCATCGTTTCACCATCGCTTCAATCAGGGAATCTGTAAGCGATGACGCTGTATTGCAGTAATCACCGAAATGTTCGCTATTCCGGGAAAAAATCTGCTCAAACGGGCTACGCTCCCCTGATAATACGGTGTTTTTAACATCACGGACTGCACGCTCACATGCTTCGAGTACCGCCGGCACATAGGGGTTCATCCTGAGCATATCAGCGTATAAGCCCGGGTCCTGCGAAAGGAGCCGCCCCATCAGCCCGGTCTCTATCTGGTATACCGGACTCATAAAAGGTTCAGTATCAGCGGGCGTAATACCAATACTCCGCATGGTCTCAGCCATGCTGAGCGTGATAAAATGAGTCAGCCCCTGGACAACTGCCATCATCCTGTCATGCGCCTCAGGGGTGGTGATCGTTATCCTTGCACCCTCCGTCTCAAAGATATCGGTCAGCCTCCCAAGGTTCTCCCTGCTGCACCGCTCCGGGGTGACAATTATCGTTTGTTGTTCCAGTGTCCTGACGGTTGGACCGAACATCGGATGAAGCCCGATGACTTCCGCCTTTGAACAGAGCATCTCCCTGACAGGGAATACCTTGAGCGAGGTCAGGTCACAAATAACCTGCGATGCCGTAAGATCAGGGGCAATAGTCCGGATCACTTCTGCCGTGCTATGGATGGGAACTGAAACGATGATGAGATCGGATTCTGATACCAGATCCATCGCACTAACCCGGGTATTCCTCCCGGAACAAGCCACTTCGTGTCCAGCCCGTTCAAACACCCCGGAAAAAAGGCTCCCCATCCTTCCGGTACCCCCTATGATACCTACCTTCATCGTGGTGGGCCCCGGGATACTATGTCAGAACGGCAGCACTGGTACATATTCGTTACCATGGTACATTCCATATTCATTTTTCTATAATATGCTCTTTCACGGCAACGCCAAAATGGCGGCCGCTTTCTGTTACCGTCCCCATCACGATATCACCGGTCTTTACGGAGGCAACAGAGCAGGCACTCCCGTCTTTACGGACCAGGCGGATAGTCTCGGCATTCTGGAGAATGGCACTCACCTTTCTCCCCCCGCACTCGGCTTCGATGAGCAGAAGCGGGCGTAGTTCAATTTTTACCCTGCCCACTGTTGCTTCTTTTGTCCTTCCCTGGGAATCCGAAATCAATACCCGGTCACCGGCCTTAAGATCTGACAGGTATGCAGTTTTTCCCCCGGGCATTGTTGCATAGGCATGAACTGCCCCGGCATTTACGCGGAATGGACGTGGTGAAACATACGGGTTTTCAAGCGTTTCCGCGTGGACGAGGAATGCACCGGCCGAAGTATTACCTATAAGCATCCCTTCACTGTCAGACAATAGTGAACAGGTATCCACGCAGACCCGGTCACCCATTCCGGCGGGAGTTACCCCTGTGATAGTAAGGGGAACAATTTCAGCCGGCTGGGACCCTGACTTGAGAAGTGACGCAACCTTCCTGACAACTGCAGGTTCCGTTGTTGACAGAAGAATCCCGCAGACTCCCTTTTCAAGAACATTCAGGGCCAGTTCTGCTGATTCCAGGTCATGCACGAGTGCAATGATGCGGTCTGACAATGAAACAAGGTTCTCGAGTGGGATCACGTTCCAGTCTTCGGTTTCAACGATCACGTATCCCTTCCGTGACAGTGCAACAGCCTCGTTTTCACTTGCCTTATCCCTTATCCTGCAGGTGAATACATCATTGTCCGGGACAAGGTCACCGTCAGGTGCAACGGTCCTGACCCTCCCCAGTTCACGACCTGACCGGGCCTGGTCAAGCACCAGGGTGTCTGCACCGCTTTCAATTGCTGTTGTCGCAATCGCCTTGTTCCAGGGCCTGCAGTCCACCCAGAACTCCTTCATCCGGACCGCTCCAATGCCAGGGCAGGCTCCAGGTCATCATGGACCACGCGCCCGAGTGCTTTCACAAATGCACCGGGAGAAACCCTCTGGAACGCATTACGGCCGACACAAACACCGGCACCCCCGGCATGGACTGATTCACGGATCATCCGGAGCGACTCGAGGTCCCCCATCTTCTCACCACCGGCAACCAGTACCGGGACTGAGCAGGCATCAGTAATCTTTCTGAATGAAACCGGATCTCCGGGGTAATTTGTCTTGATCAGGTCTGCACCGAGCTCCTCGGCTACCCTGACACAGTGCCCGATAGCCTGCGGCGAATTGGGATCGATACCCTTGCCTCTTGGGTAAATCATGACGAGCAGTGGCATACCCCAGCGGTTGCAGTCTTTCACGATCTTCCCGGCAGACTCGATCATTCTCGATTCCTGCGGTGCACCAAGGTTAATATGGATTGATACCCCGTCTGCTCCGAGTGCAACAGCCTCCTCAACCGTGCAGACGAGGACCTTGTCATTCGGGTCCGGGTTTAAGGAGGTGCTTGCCGAGAGGTGGACGATAAGCCCGATATCGCGACCCCTTTTCCGGTGACCCCGTTTAACAAGTCCTTTATGCAGGACGATTGCATTTGCCCCGCCTTCAGATACCTCGGATATGATTTTAGTCATGTCAAGAAGACCGTCGATCTGGCCGAGGGTAAACCCGTGGTCCATCGGTACAATGACCCCCCTTCCCGTATTCCTGTCCATTATCCTTTCTATCCTGATGTCCTTCCCAATCATAATGTTGTTCCTCTCCCTTCCTTCCGGTTTAACGTTCTAATCCTTTGTTGGTCTTTTCCATTTTGTTAATCCATCACATCCGGTATTCCGGATGACTTATACCAGCGATTGAAGTGCTTCATCGACACTTTTTCGTTCATGGACGATCATTGCCGCCGCATGTACAAATCGTGCCGGAGTCCGGTGCTGGAACGCGTTCCTTCCAATCGAGAGCCCGGCTGCACCACCTTCCATTGCTCCTTCAATTAATTCCAATGTCGAGCGGTCATCGGTTTTCTGGCCTCCGGCTACCACCACGGGTACCGGGCAACCCCGGGTCACTTCACGGAAACTGTCAGGGTCACCCGTGTACACGGTTTTTACGATATCTGCACCGAGTTCGGCAGCCACACGGGCAGCCAGTTTCACCTGCTCCACACCATGTTCATCAATGATCTTCCTGCCCCTCGGGTACATCATTGCGAGGAGCGGCATTCCCCATTCCATACAGTCAACCGCAATTTTTCCCAGGTCTGAAAGCATTACCGCCTCAGAATCGGCCCCGATGTTCACATGCATCGACACCGCGTCGGCCCCCATTTTCAATGCGTTCTGAACTGTGTTGATCAGTACTTTTTCATTGGGGTCAGGTCCTATCGACGTGCTTGCCGAGAGATGGAGGATGAGCCCGATATCACGGCCTGTTTTCCGGTGGCCGTATAATGCGAGGCCCATATGGCCCAGCACGGCATTGGCTCCCCCTTCCGCCACCTGGTCAACTGCGTTACCAAGATCGATCAGGCCATCTATCGGCCCGTTCGTGACACCGTGGTCCATCGGGACAATGATGGTCTTTCTTGTGTTACGGTTCATGATGCGTTCAAGACGAATATCTTTCCCTCTCATAGTAATCCTCCTCCCCTGCCAAAACGGTCAGAAACCAGATCCGTTCAGTATGGGAGATACCTAAAACTAAAATAATAACGATAATAACCAGGAATTGCTGATAATTTTTCCAAAGCACCTGCTGGTTGAATAATCTGATTAAAACAGGGTCCCTGAACAGGACTACCGGATTTCATGCATCGTGTATGTGCTCTGCTGGTCGTGATAAAAACACTCCCGGGCAAAAAAACATTCACCACACATTGTAAATTATTTCAGCATTGCCAGTATTTAAATAGAGTGGCCCGTTTATGGCATTTATCGCTTTGTTGAAATGCTCTAAAATATATTACCATTTTGAAGTATTCCGAAATTTATCCACGCACCCTGGGCTCATGGCCCGCCGCTTTGGTGATCCCGGTTGGGATAGAGAATGGTCATTAAATCTCTGAAATTTTGGTGGATTCTTCCGGTTAACCCTACCCGGGGAATATCTTATCGGGGGTGGGGCAGGGAGGGGGTGAAACTCAGGGTGAAACCCCCTCCTGTCTACATATTTCTTCCTCGTTTTAAAATTCAGGGCTTCCCATGAAAACAGGCATGATGCCAAAAGGTCACACGCATACAAAATGAAAATGCCAGTTGGGATTTTCATATTAACCGCCTGTGACCGCCCTGCTGTCGGGCATAAACAATGAAATTGTCGATGGGATTTTTATTGGAAATGCCTGAACAGACTCCAATATAAGGAGATTTTTAACGAACCATTTTCAATCGTCCGGGTGTGAACTTCCCGTTCATGTGTGTTTCATCCAAGTCGCATTGATATAAAATCCTGTAAAAACGTCATGCCAGGATTTGGGTCAATCTGGTCTGGTCTGGCCCGTTTATTCAAGACCAAAAAATTAAAAATAAGGTGATTCGTCAACAAACGCCACCCAATTTTTTCAGACTCATAACCAATTCAAAAAAATGTAGTTAGAATTGGAAAATAAGACGCTCTTGGGGGCATTGCCCCCGCCGCTACGGCAACACCCAATTGGGATAGTTCCTGGACTGTTGAAAGGTCTCAAAATGACAGGATTACCTAAACCGGATACAATTCTCTCCTGATTTAACGAATAAAAATGTATTGTGGTGGTTCCAATTGATGAATCACCAAAAATAATTATTTTTTAACTTTTTTTATAGATATGACGTCCCCGAGCGTCGGCACTACGGTCCCGGGTTTTTTCTTTCCACTCTCATCTTCCGGAATGTCAAGGAGGCGGATATCAAGTGTTTTTTCAAGCATCCTCCGCACGTCATCTTCAGGGATCAGGTCTCCGTTTTCAATCTTTTTAATTAAAAGTTCCCTTACTTTCAACTCCATAGCGAGGTCTTTCTGAGACCAGCCCCTTTGCATACGGGCATGCTTGATCCGCTCACCATAGTCATCGACGATTTCCCCCTCTATCATATCAAACATATCACGTCGTGTTTTTGCAACAGGGTGGGGAACCGGGGGTGCATTTGCCGGCCGGCGACCAGTACCAGGTCTCGGGGTAGTCCTATGGGGCTGCTGGATTTCAACACCATAATGTTCGCACTGGGGACAGACCCGGAGCTCCGCGCTCTCGACCCTGACATTTTTCAAAGCGCGCGCATTTGCGCCACATAATTCGCACTGCATAGTCGCAAACATCTTTATAGTCATTTTTCCCTATATATCTATTTGAGGCACACAAATGGCAGAGACTGCCCGCCAGCCACCGGAGCCGCAAAACCCTGAAGAATTATACCGGTACCTGCTGGAACGGGTAACAAGCATGGAATCACGCAACCTGGAGCTTCGTGAGCAGCTGCGCCAGATTGAGTCAGATAAACGATATATTGAGACCCAGAAAATACGCTACGAGCGGGAGGTAAGGAAGTTAAAGAGCGAGATCGAACAGCTCCGGAGCCCTCCGCTGGTAGTCGGGACAATTACGGATATCATTGATAATAACCGGGTTATCGTGAGGAGCAGTGCGGGCCCCCGTTTTCTTGTGAGGAGCTCGCTCTGCATCGACCAGGAGAAGCTCAAACCGGGTTCACGGTGTACCCTGAACCAGCAGTCACTTGCAGTGGTTGATATTCTGCCGAGCAGTTTTGATTCACAGGTCTATGGTATGGAGATCGTGGAGACCCCGATGGAAAGTTACAGTGATATCGGGGGTCTTGAGCAACAGATTACTGAAATTAAAGAGGCAGTTGAACTCCCCCTTAAACGACCCGACCTGTTCGAGAAAATCGGGATAGATCCACCAAAAGGAGTACTTCTCCATGGACCACCGGGTACAGGAAAAACCCTGCTGGCACGTGCAGTTGCACATGAAACAAATGCCCATTTCCTACGGGTTGTCGGGTCGGAGCTCGTCCAGAAGTATATTGGTGAAGGGGCACGGCTTGTCCGGGAGCTATTTGAACTGGCGAAGCAAAAGTCCCCGACAATCATCTTTATTGATGAGATAGATGCAATCGGAGCGTCCCGGACAGAGGCAACAACATCAGGAGACCGTGAGGTACAGAGGACACTCATGCAACTCCTTGCAGGAATGGACGGGTTTGAACGCCGGGGTGATGTAAAGATCATCGGGGCGACGAACAGGATCGATATCCTTGACCGGGCACTGCTCAGGCCCGGGCGTTTCGATCGTATCATCGAGATCCCACTCCCGGACGCATCCGGCAGGCTTGCAATCCTGAACGTCCATGTCCGTGACATGAATCTTGATGAATCGGTGAAGCTTTCTGAAGTCGCCAGGCTGACCGAGGGTAAAAACGGGGCTGACCTCAGGGCGATCGTAATGGAGGCGGGGATGTTTGCCATACGGAAAGAGCATGACCATGTTACCCATGAGGACCTGATTGCTGCCATTGAAAAAGTTGAGGCAGACTTCGACCGGCAGCGGATGATCAGCACGTTCGGCGCAATGTTCGCATAAGTCTCCTGCCCGGGATCATTTTTTCCTTTTTCCCGATACCCGTATGGTTAAAGCGGGAAAGGCTAACCCGGTGGTTCCGATTAATAACCCCCCGGGCGATATCAGTGAGGGTTCAATTACATCTGAGGAACTACCAATGCTCTACCGGACTGTCCCAAAAACCGGCGATAGGTTATCAATCCTTGGCTTTGGCTGTATGCGCCTGCCTTTGACCCGGACTCATACGATAGACGAGAAGCGGGCAATAAACCAGATTCGTTACGCTATTGATAACGGGGTCAATTACCTTGATACAGCACCTGCCTATCACCTTGGCCGGAGTGAACCCCTGCTTGGTCGTGCACTTGCTGACGGGTACCGGGATAACGTCCGGATCGCAACCAAGTTACCACCGTGGGCGGTCAAAACCAGGGAGGATATGGACCATATCCTTGATGGCCAGCTGGTAAAACTTGCAACATCTCATATTGATTATTACCTCCTTCACAGTCTTGCCAGCGAGAACTGGGAGGCCATGGTCCACCTCGGTGTCCTTGGATTCCTTGATGATGCAAAGTCATCAGGTAACATAATCAATGCCGGATTTTCGTTTCATGGTGATCTTGCGACCTTCCGAAAAATTGTCGATGCATATGACTGGGAATTCTGCCAGGTCCAGTATAATTTCCTTGATGAGCGGAACCAGGCCGGGACCGAAGGTCTGAACTATGCAGCATCAAAACGCCTTGCGGTCATGGTCATGGAACCTCTCCGCGGCGGCAGCCTTGCAGGGCAGGTCCCAACCCGGGTAGACGAGATCTGGAAAGAAGCACCTGTCAGGCGCACTCCGGCAGAATGGGGGCTCAGGTTTGTCTGGGACCACCCGGCGGTGACAGTTGTCCTTTCCGGAATGAACCACGAGTCCCATATAGAGGAAAATCTGAAAATCGCAGGAGAGGCAGAACCCGGTTCTCTGTCCACCGGAGAACATGCCCTTATTGCAAGAGTACGGGACACGTATACCCGCCTGATGGAAGTCGGATGTACCGGTTGTGGTTATTGCATGCCATGCCCTGCAGGTGTCAATATACCTGAATGTTTTGCCCTCTACAACGGGGCATCAATGTTTGGAAACCGTCGTGAATACGCTTTTCATTATCTCACCCGGCATGGCGGGATAACCGGGGACCGGTCATATGCAGGACTCTGCAGGGATTGTGGAAAATGTGAAAAAATCTGCCCCCAGCACCTGCCGATCCAGGCATGCCTGAAAGAAGTTTCAGCTTCGATGGAAGGGAGGACCATGGGCTTGAAAGTGGCAGTATTAAAAAGCGGGCTATGGATTATTGACAGTACAGGGAGATTGTTCCGGATTTTTTCCCGGGGTAAAGAGACACGAAACGACACAAATCAGGAAAAAAACTAACGATTAAGGCTGATATGAAAAATCCCGGCAAAACAATCTGAAAGGCCACCTTTTTCATGCTCATCTATGAGCCATAGGCCAATAGCACGCCTTGTTGAAACACACATCGGACTCCCCGTTCATCCATGTTTCTGCAGGGCAAGGGTTAATTCTTTTCGCGGCCCTTTACGAGATGAAACGGACGTATAGAACTCCTATACCTGTTCATGGGAGAGAGTTCAGGTGCTGGAAGACAGGGTTATGGTGCTGTTTGCCAATGTATCCACCACATATCAGGGCCATATTTTTCTGCCTGTTACAGTTCATTGATTCCGGAACAGGATTACCAAAGATCCGTTGGTAAGAACTACCGAATTGTTATTATATACAAAAACTGATACATACTTTTTTAAAGAGGATGTGAAAAAACATGGGTTTTATGTCAGAGTTTATGGAATTTCTCCAGGAATATAAGATTATAGGCCTCGCAATTGCCTTCATAATCGGTGTCGCCGCATCAGCCCTCGTAAAGTCTTTTGTAGATAACCTGGTTATGCCTGTTATCGCGGTGTTAATTCCCGGAGGGGCCTGGAAAACCGCAACAGTTATCATTGGGCCAATGGTAATCGGCTGGGGCCCGTTCCTTTCAGATCTGATTTACTTTATCATTGTCGCACTGGTCGTCTTTATTGTCGCAAAGAAAGTGCTGAAAATGGATAAAGTCACCAAAATGTAATTTTTTTCCAGCTCATCGTCAGAAACCGTTATTGCCGTTATTGGAATCTTAAGACTTTATATCCCAAAAATGGGAATAATCCCTGATTTATTTGTTTATATGCCACCGTTTTTTCAGATTTGCAGGGTTATAAAAGATCAGGTGAGTCCCTGGAAATCAGGGGAACGCCAGGTGGATACCAGCTCCGATTGCCAGCCCGAGAATCAACGTGTACATCGTCACCAGGACAACCGTCTTTAACCCCATCTGCCGGTAGAGCACGGCAATCGTGGAAATACACGGGACAAACAGTACGCTGATGATAGCCCAGGTATACAGCTGGACCTGGGTCATTACCGTATCCAGTGCAGGGGTACCGGCAAGGACAACCAATGCCCCGAGTGCCATCTCCTTTCGGAGGATCCCGAACATCAGGGCCGTTGTTGCGTAGGCAGGAAGCCCGAGCACCATTGTTGAAAATGGCTCGATAAAATTCGTAAATGCAGTAATCACGCCATAATACTGCAGCAACCCGAGTATTACACTGCTGATTATCAGCAGGGGCATCGCAATGATGAGAAATTCAGAAATTTTTCCCCATGATTTTTTCACCACGTTACCGGCCTGCGGTGCCCGGAGCGGCGCCATCTCCATGATCATACCGAATCGTTCTCCCGGGGTTATCCGGGAGAGAAACAGCCCGGTAAACACGACAAGAATAAACACGATAAGGTAAATTGAAAGTGCCCACCAGATACCAACAAAGGTTGCGACGACCCCGGCGATAATCACTGTCCGGGCTGAGCACGGGATCATGGTCACGAGAAATGAGGCAATAAAACGCTCACGGCGCGATGCGAGGAGCCGGATGCTCATCACCGCAGGCACAGTACAGCCGAATCCAAGTATAAGCGGAATTATTGCCTGGCCGTGCATGCCGATCCTGTGCATTGCCTGGTCTGCCAGGAAGGCCGCCCGGGTCAGGTAGCCTGAGTCCTCTAATATTGATATGAAGATATAGAACGTAAAAATGAAAGGCAATGCGATGCCAATCCCTGCCTGAATTCCAAGTAATACGGAAATTGATACCTGTAAAAGGAGCGGTGGCAGGCTGAGCGAAAGGAGTGGTGCGACCAGGTAGGTGGTAAAGAAAGCAACAATAATTCCTTCAAGCCATGAACCTATGGTAAATACCACGACCAGGATCCCGATAAGTATGGCGGCCATAATAGGGATGCCGGGTATACTCTTTGTAAGAAGCCGGTCCAGGTCGAACGCTGGTTTTTTCAGCCTGGTAGTAATCACCCGGTCTGCCAGTTGTTCCGCGAAATGGTGACGGTTTGCTGAAATAATCTGGCGCGGGGACATCTTGTGCCGGTTTTCTATCTCGTTTGCTATTGCCGCAGATGAATCAAGCATTTCCTTATCTGGCCCGATCCCTTCGAGTGACCGGATGGCAACCGGTCTTGAGACAGGGAAGTTACCCATAATGCTTCTGACTGCAGCCTCGATGTGGTGGTCATACGCAACGATAACGGTTGCAGGGCAGGCAGAACTGAGCGCAGCAGGGAGGATCTGGCCAGTGCCCCTTCCATGGATTGCTGCGGTCATAATAACCGGGCAACCAAGAATTATCGATAGTTCTGATGAGTCTACCGATATACCAAATTTTTCTGCCTCGTCCGCCATATTCAGGACAACCAGCATCGGCAGGCCATATTCCGCCACCTGGAGAAACAGGTACAGGTTTCTTTCAAGGTGGACTGCATCCAGTATCGCAATTACCAGGTCAAGTTCATGGCGTTCCAGCATGCCATTGACAAGTTTTTCTTCATCTGAATCCCCGTCAAGCGAATAAATGCCGGGGAGGTCACAGATTTCAAATTTTTCACGCTGGTAGCAGACATGTCCCTTTTCAAGTCCGACTGTTGTACCGGGATAATTACTTACCTCAACACCGAGCCCGGTCAACTGGTTGAAGATCAGGGATTTCCCGACATTGGGGTTTCCAATAAGCCCGATCTTCATTTACAGTTTCTCCACGAGAATAGTCCCTGCGATCTCAGGTGATAACGCGATGTCACATTCCTTAACCTGGAGGACAACTGCGTTGTTGTGCAGTCTTCGCCTTAAAATAACTACTTCCCCGGGAATTACCCCGAGGTCGATCAGCCGGTGGAGATACTCTCCACCCGTGATTCCCATGACCGTCAGGGGTATGGATTCCATTGCATCGATGAGAGAACTGCATACCGGGGCAGGGGATGATCCAGCTGGTGAGACCTCCGGTACCCGGGGTAGTGTACCAGAAGACGGGGGGTTAAGAAGATAATTATTCATCAGCCTCTGACAGGAGGATTTATTCCGGGGTCCGGTTTTATTCACGTAATTTCCTATCCGGTTGATGGCTGTATCGGATATGGAATGCTCCAGTATACATGCCTCATCCGATGCTGCATCCTCATCCATCCCGAGGATCTCACCGAGGAAACATTGCAGTACACGATGTTTTTTCAGTACGCGTTCTGCTATGCTGCGTCCCTGATCCGTAAGACTGACTGCCCCTTTTTCATCGAAAACAAGGTCACCCTCTATTCCAAGGGTTTTTAAGTCCGCTGATGTGGTATCCTCCCCAAGGGACAGATCTTGTGCAATATCTTTTGCAGTAGGAGTGCCCTGTGCAGCAAGATGCCTCACCAGGTACTGCTTCAAGATAATCTTCCCGCTCAGAGGATTCCATACCAATCGTATGATTCCGTTCTATTTTATGGATTTGCTACGGTCACTAACCACAGCCCCCGGCAATGAGGCACGTATCACCTGCTCCAGGTCAGGAGTAAAAAGCGGCCCGGTACGAAACCATCCCAGATGGCCCGCCATTCGAAAAATACTCTGGTTTGAGTTATTTCACCCTTTCGCTTTCCTTTTTATCTGCAAATCCAATCAGTTTAACAGCCAATTCCTCCACCGCTTCTCTTGCAGGACTCCCACCAGGTATCAGGGACACCGGTGATGCCTCAAGGTCAGCAGCTTCTACGGCAGGATCGTAGGGGACCACCGCGATAGGGGGGTCCTGAAAAGCCCCGGCCGGGGCTACGCCACTTTTATACCGGTTAAAAACCAGGTGCATGGCAGAACGGCTGATACCAAGGTCCAGGGCAATATCGATTATCCTGGAGGCTGTACGGAGACCCCGTGCACCCGGGTCACTCACGATCAGGAGGAGGTCAGGTATACCAATAGTCCCCCTGCTGATATGTTCCATCCCCGCCTCTGAATCTATAATGATAAACTGGTAATCACGCTCTAACAGACGCATACACGTTTTAAGGAGGTCATTTGCAAAACAATAACAGCCGGTCCCTTCAGGCCTGCCCATCGCTATCAGGTCAAAACCATCGTCCTCAACGAGGACCTGGTAAAACCGGAACCGAATATAATCGGTGCGGGTCATCCCGGCAGGAATACTCTTCGTGAATGCATCTTCGCGCATCCCGCCAAGGTTTTCCAGTACCTCCACGCCAAGTGCTTCATGAAAATTTGCATTCGGGTCAGCATCCACCGCAAGCACCGGTGCTTTCCCAAGCCCGATAAGTGCCCGCACAAGCAGGGAACTAATTGTCGTCTTCCCTGTGCCCCCTTTCCCCGCTACGGCAATGGTATACGGGACGATCATCTGTACCACCTCCCTTTTTCCGGCCTGCAAAGAAAAAATACACTACTATAATCGTTCATTAATTGTATGCCCCCCGAACACGGGATGATATCATTGCAGCTGTTTCCATAATACTACAGGATTCCGTTTCATTTGCGAATCGTATTCCACAGCTTGGGGTTATTATTGATTGGGCATCAAATAATTTTTCAGGGATATACGAGGTCACCTCTTTTCTGATACCCATATAGCGCTCATACAGTGATTCCGGGGTTTCCAAGGAAAAAACACGGTTGTCGGCAGGTACAACACCCCATGCAACAACCCCTCCCCGTTCGAGGTAGGAAAAAAGATCATCCCTGTACAGGAGAAATTCCTTCGTCGTCGCGTAGGCATCAAATGATACGATTCCCGGGTCAAGCGAGAATATAAAACTCCAGTCGGTATTACTGCAGCAATGAATGCCTGTGCTTCCCTGGAGCAGATCTGCGATATCATGCCAGCCTGATTTGACAGAATCCATGTCTATCGGGACTACCGATGACCCAAGGGCTGCGAGATATGGTTCGTTCACCATTACAATGGTATTCGCAACCCCGGTATCCCCGGTCAGTGTCTGTTCGAGCCAGCGGGCCCGGAGTGCGATCAGCTTCGAGAGGACATCGGCGTACTGGCTGTCATAATAGACCGGCCGTTTTTCTGCATCCACAACCTGCATGCCAAACGTCACCGGTCCCGTGACCTGGCATTTCAGGGCGAACGGAGAATTAAATTTCCTCCTTTTAAATTCGTGAAAGCCTGAGGCATATTCTGTTGCTATTGCGTAAGGGGAATAATTCCCTTCAATGTAATCAAGATAAATCTGTTCCATTACACCCGAAAGATCCGCTTTCCGGTCAACAAGCAGTCTTCCCTCCCTGATTACCCTGCCAGGGAGGCGTTCTGAATCACAAAATACAATATTTTCCAGTAATCCCCTGTTGGGAAGTGAGGGGGCATATGGTAGCTGCGGGAATATCCTTACTACCTCATTACATGCCAGTACAGGGTCGGTATGCGGAAGACTCCCTATACCGGTCGCCAGGCTGCCGGGCGATGCCAGGTGAACCGCCATTATGGTACACCCCGGGAAATTTTTTTCAACCGGCACTCATCGAGCATTTTCTGGACCCCCGGGAATAACGAGAGGTCTGTATGGGGAAGGAACGAGCTGCCGGTGTACTCATCCATAAAGGACGACTCGGCATTCAGCTCGATATAGGCGATATTCCTTGCAATTTCATCAAGTGTTTTTCTCTTTTTCCGGTTTATCAATGCCATATTTGCTCCCTCGACGGCCCCGTTCCCAATGTTTTTAATCTGCTCCACTGGTACCTCAGGAATAAGCCCGATCATGATCGCATGTTCCTTGTGGATATAATTTCCAAATGCCCCTGAAAAATAAATAGTTGATATCTCGTTTCTCGTAATTCCTGCCTGTTTCATAAGAGTAATGCATGCAGCGAGGACTGACGCCTTGCTCATGATCAGGTTCTTGATATCATTCTCGGTAATTACAATATCCTTGTTATTTCCACTTTCCTGTTTCCATGCAATCACATATTCAGGGCAATGGGTACCCTGCCTGATACGCGGATGGATAATTTCAGTGTTGATCCGCCCTGTCCTGTCCACGACGCAGGCCCTGAGAAGGTCGGCAAGAAGGTCGATAAGCCCGGAACCACAAATCCCCATCGGTTTTATGCTGTTTATGGTCTGGTATTGGGGCTCCAGCGTTACCGGATCTATCATGATGCGTTCAATTGCACCGGGGTTCGCTCTCATCCCGAAGAGGACCTCCCCACCTTCAAGGGCAGGCCCTGCAGCCCCGGCACACGAGAACATCCAGTCACGGTTCCCAAGTACCACCTCAAAATTTGTTCCGATATCTACAAGAAGTGATATCTCATCCCGTTCACCCATACCGGACGCAAGGATATCAGCAATGATATCACCACCAATGAAATCAGAAACGGCAGGAAATAAGAAGACCGAAGCATCCTTCGCAACCTCAATCCCTAGCCTCGGTGCTGCGGTGGTCAGGTAACGCCTCACTACCGGGACATAGGGCTCCTCGATCATGTACGCCGGGTCAATACCAAGGAGGATGTGGGTCATGATTGTGTTCCCGGCAACGACAACCTCATAGATATCCTCCCTGTCGATCCCGGCACCATTCGCGGCAGTGGTGATTGCAAGGTTGATACTCTCGGCTGCAAGCGACTGTAACTTGGGGAGCCCGTTCTTTCTTGCGAAATTCACCCTCGACAGGATGTCCTCTCCGCAGCTGATCTGGCGGTTATAATTTGATGCAATACCGACAACATGCCCATCAACAAGACTACGAATATATGCAACAACCGTGGTAGTGCCGAGATCTATGGCAACCCCGTAGAGTTCCTTTCTGGTGTCACCCTTCTCAATATCAATAATCCGGTACCCGCCAGGTACAAGTGCGAGGGTTGCGGTAACCCTCCACCCGCTGTCACGGAGGACACGGGGCATCCCCCGGAGGACATCCAGGGGAGCATACATTTTCTCTGCCAGGGGTCCACCCTGTTTCTGGACCCCCCATACAAGCCGCGTGAGGTCAGGGGACGGGTCTTCAAGTGTCGGGGGTGAGAGCTCAACATAATATTTCCATACAGACGGCTGAAAAGGGGTCTCAATACCAAGCGATTCCATCAGGATTTTCTGCTGCTGGATAAGTGAACTTTCAGGGATCATGACATGGAGGTCATCCCTGACAACAGCCTGGCAGGCAAGACATGCACCCTGGTCCAGTTCATCGGCAGTAAAAAATTTTCCGAATTTTTCATGATCAAAATCTACTAAACCGTTTTTTATGTAGACAATACATTTTCCGCACTTACCCTGGCCGCCACAGACAACATTCATCTGGATTTGGGCTTTCTGGATTGCATCAAGAATGGTACTCCCGGGGTCCACGGTGATCTTCCGGTAACTGGGAAGGAACGTGATGGAGGCCATCTAGATTTTCCACTCCTTTACAAGGTAGTCGCCAATTTCTGCGGCATCACGTGGCCCTACCAGGATCTTCCAGCCGGTCTCCTCTTCGATCTTACCGGAAAGCGGCGATGCATAGCCAGGAATAATCAGACGGCGGTGTGAAACGAGATTTTCGAGGTCGAATTTTTTGATGGAGTCACGGACAAGTGTCTCATTCAGCTTTCCCGCTGCAACCGCAGTAAGTACAGACAACCCCTCGGTGTCGACGATGAACATGTAACAGGGAATCCGGCTTGACTCAAGGTACCCCTGAACGGTGAAGTAGGTCAGCGAAAAGTTTACCGTAAGCAGTACCGGTGACTCTTTTCCCGGGTTACCAACCGGATATATCCCCGGGTTCATCTGTATTGGTTTCTGGGGGTCGGTATAAATATTCTGGCGCAGGGTAAGTGCCGCTACTGATGGTGCAGGTCCAAGTGCCGGGGTCACGATCACTCCTGCATATTTGTCAATTCCCAGGACAAGCGCCGTTTCCTGCATCCCGTACCGTGTTGTATCTAGGAAGATGGGATAACCAAGTTCTGGCGCTGACCGCGAGATCGATTTCTGCCGGATTTCGGTTGCTGCAGGGATATAGTCCCGGAGTGAGGGGAACGACAGGTCAAGAAGCAGGTCGGTTATACCTTCTGCATTACAGAGTTTTGTCATCTCACCCAGCGATTCAAGGTCTTTTGCACTTACAACAAGCGGGGACCCGAATTTCTTCGCAAGGGCACACATTGGTTTGTACGTGTCTTTCGTGGCTGAGTAGATAAGAGGGCGGAAATTTCCGCATTTATTAAGGCCTTCTTCCTGTACCGCAGGGTCCGCCGCCATTAATACTTCGGGAATATGCGTCCCTGTTGCCTCAACAACGCCCACAGCCTTTGCAAATACATCCGGGTCTCTGCTTTCATTCGTTATTGCGACTCCCGAAAAGGTTAAATCGGTCCCTACCCTGACAAAATGTTCTGACCCTGCTCTCCTTGTCACAGATTCAATTTTTTCAGCGGGCCAGAGGTCAGATACCTGGAACATGATTCCCGGCGGGTGATAAAACGTTTTTTCATGGCGGAAGACCACGAATTCCTCTCCAACTGCAAACCTCCGTTCTCCAACCCCGATTTTCACCAGCTGGATCGGCGGGCGTGTTGACGCACCAAGAATATTTTTCGCATTGAGGTCCAGATAGGGGCATTTATCAATATCACCCTTACCGCTGGCGAGTTTCATTGCGAAGGTAAGGCATGTCGGGTCCCCGCACTCTTTGCAGTTCTTTTTAGGCAGTAGCTTGTAAATATCAAGGGCTTTTAGTGCCATGGTTTCAGGCCCCCCCGGGCTTTTTTCCAGCCCATAATTCGCGGAAGGCCTGTTTCAGCAGGGGAACCGTCTTTGGGTGCCGTACACAAACGATGGACGCCCCGGCAACTGCCGAGGAGAGTGCTGCATAAAATTCCCATGCAACGGCTATATCGTCCCTGATCGCGGCATCTGCCTCCCGGACTTCTTTTACGCTGAGGGAGTCCGTGGCCGAGGCAATCATCGGCATGGAAAGGTCATTATCACCCTTTAACGCAGCATAGCGTATCCGTTCCATTACTGAATAGGAATACTCAAACCCGTATCCGAGTGACCCCGTATACGGGTCAATCATAATATGGTCCGATTTCAGGCCGATTTCACGGAGGAGGATATTGAGCTGTTTCGCGAGGTTGATGTCAATTGGAGATTGTGCAACCACGGAATGATTGTAGGCCATCGCTGCAGCGGCAACACTGCGGTACCTCCCTGCCTCGGCAGTACCAAGGAGCAGGCGTTCGCCCTGCCCGGCCTCACCGCACCGCTGGAATATCTCTGAGTCGATTGCCGGTTCATTACTCCCTTCCACGACGAGTGGAAGCCCCGTGCCGGATAGTACCTCATCAGTTACCTTTGAAATTGAAGGGAAATCGTCGAATCCACGGCGTTTCGTACTGGTCAGGTATAGCCGGACAAGGTCTGCTCCGTATTGTTTTTCGGCTGCAGTTGCCCATTCCGGGGTATCAGTTGCGAGATCACCAATATACGAAGTAACTATCGGGGACCAGTACGAAGCGTCATCACAGATTTCAAACGCCACAAGCGGGATCGAACCTGCTGATGTGTTCATCCCTATGAAAGGTAGATCTGATTCACCACCGAGGCGGTATGAAACAGACCTCGTACCGCCTTCTTCCTTTGTTGCCCCAAGGACAACGTAACCAATTTTTCCTTCCAAATCCGGGCTGTTTTCTGCCATCAGCAATCACCTCATAGTAACGGTTTCATAGTGAGTGCCGGGTGCTGTACTTCGTCGAGGAATGCAACCAGTTCCTCTAAGGTTGTTGCCTTCGTCTCATCGGCAATTTTTTCAAACAGGTCCGGGTGACCAAGTTCATTCAGTCTCTTAACGAGCCGTTCTTTCAGCTCCTCTTTTACCAGGGATGGGAGCCAGACAAGTCGTTCAATTCCCCCTTCATCCTGTAAAAAACGGTCAGAAAGGATATAATTTTTAGAGATCCCGGCGAAACCAGGCGTCTGGGCACCACCACCGATTGTCCCTGCAAGCGTTGAAAAAGACATGCCGGAGGGTGTGTCCCCCTTGTATTCGCGGTTCACGACCATGATGCCGTTCACCTCGGGGAGCATCAGGGCTATGCATTCAAAGCACCCGCAACATGTCATCGGGTATTCCATTATACTGTACAGGGAACAACGTTCAACCTCTCCATGCGAGGCTTTCTTTACAAAACGGTTCACACCTTCGAATTCTCCCTTATCCCTGTCAATAACTACCCCTTTCTCAACAGGCTGGTTTGCACCAGAAGGTGATATTTCATATGCAATTTTACCATCCAGCCAGGAGATTGCGCCACATAGCGCGGGCCTTTCGGGTGTGATAATACAGACATGGTTTGGTGCGAAGGTCTGGCAGAGCGTGCAGGAATAGAACAGGTCAACATCGGTATCTTTCATCCCCTGGATACGCCTGTCACGTTCCTCGTAAATTGCCTCCGCATCCTTTTTTCCTGCCAGAACAGCCTGGAGGTCTGTCACCATTGTTACCTGGACAGCGTCCAGGAGGTCAGGGAAATCAATCCTGAACTTGGTCGCGATAAGCTTGCCGATATGCTCGATTTTTATACCGTTTTTTACTGCTTCTTTTGAGATTCTTATCCAGATGAGGTCACGCTGTGCAACATGCCATGATCCTTCACCATAATTGACGAAATTATGGATCCTTCGCTCTAAAACGGGTTCGAAGTCCTTCCTCATTGATTTTCCTGCGACATCAACAATAATTCCAAGAGGGACTGCCGAGCCCTCCTTAACAGACTCAATTTCAGGACCCATAACGCGGATCAGGCCATCAGTTACTTCAGATGCAGATTTTACACGGAGCAGCTCAAATGCAGGAGAACGACCCCCGCCGAATTCCACGTACATCTCTTCCTTTCTTATACTCTTGCCTTCAAATGCCGGGGAACATGACATCGGGATAGGGATAGCCGTAACGGTAACCTTGATCCCTTTTCTTTCCATCCCTTCCCTGACAGCGTCCTGCGGGACCGTCGAGGTCCACTCACCACCCTCGTATCCCCCGAGAGACAGGATCGGGATACCAAGGAGCCGCAGAGCGTCAACCAGGGCAATACCTTCATTATCGAGACCTGGAAATACGATCGCAATCGCTTTTGCACGCTGGTTTGCATAGGCCAGCAGCCTGCCCGGGTCACCAGGGACAACCCCGCCGAACATCAGGGCAACACGGGTGATGATATCAACAAAATGCACGCCATGGATGGATGTTGAACCGAGAGGGATAAGCCGGTACTCAAGTCCCAGTTTAACCGAAGCTGACGAGAGAGAGGTTACCACGTCCCCGGCAAGGAAGGTAAGCATGTATTTTTCCTGAAGCTCCCTGCATATCCGGGAGGCCGTATCGGAGTTCCCGGGGGTACCAATCACGAGCGCGAGTCCGAGGATACTCCCGTCAACAAGTGAGTACCCGAGTTTTCTGAGTACTGCATCTCCGATAAACCCGGTATACGGGGCAGGTTCACGGCCCGGGCCCTGTTCATAAAAGGCCATCAAAGACTCACACGCAACAAATGGGTTTTCGCTGGTGAGATTGTACACCTCGATCGCCTCCTGTGCTGTATGTACCGGGCGGCCTGTGAGGGCATAGGCAACAGGAAGGTGATATGCAGTCTCTTCATACGCAATGGGCCCATTTATAGCATTCATTTTCTCCTTCAGGCTTGCATTGCCTAGTTTTATTGCGGTCATCATCTCGGTCATCGGCAGATACCTCTGTTACAAGTATTCCATCGCCATATGGTAAATGATTTCTGATAATCCCAATCTTTCAGGGGGTTTATAATCAGGGTAATCCGGTTTATCACAAGGTCACCGTGTTAAATCTGTGAGAAATTGCACAATGATTAGGAAATGGAAACACCCTGGATATACCAGTAATAAATTGGCCTTGGTCAAGGTGATTGTGTCACCGTGAGTTGTAAAACGGTACTATCGTTCACTCAATGAACCCTTATATACTACTCCTCGCAATGCTAATTGGCAAAGAAAACCCCTGACCTGGAGGATACTATGAAAATGGAACATGTAGATGGAAACAATGAAGGGAAGGTCGTACTGTTTGCACTCTCTACCTGCGGATGGTGCAGTAAGACCAAGGAATTATTAAAAGAACTCGGAATTGCCTTTGATTTTGTCTATGTCGATCTTCTGCCACCAGAAGAGATGGACGATGCAATTGCACTCATCGAGAAGTGGAACCCGGCTGGATCGTTTCCTACGCTCATCATCAATGATCGGAAAGCCGTAATCGGGTTCCGGGAGGAAGAGATCAGGGGTGCATTCAGGCAATGAACATGGAGGACATCAACCAGGATGACGTGGAGAAAAAGTACCAGGTGCTTGACCGAGAGGCCAGAGAAGGCGGCTACCACCTTGGCCCTGACAAGGAGTTTACAAAAAAACTTGTCCGTGGGTTGCTAATTAATGAAGCCCGGTATGGATATCCTGCGTGTCCCTGCCGCTTCTCAAAAGGGATAAAAGCCGAAGATCTCGACATCATATGTCCATGTGATTACCGCGACCCGGACCTTGACCAGTATGGCGCCTGTTACTGCGCTTTGTATGTTTCTGATGCTATCCTGTCGAATAAACAGTCCCTTTCCTGCGTGCCTGAGCGAAGGCCCCCACGGTGTGAAAGAAACAGCAGGAAAACGATTCATACAACCCAGACAGGATCCCTGTCGTACCCGGTCTGGCGCTGCAGGGTTTGCGGCTATCTCTGCGCGAGGGATGAAGCCCCCCTGGTCTGCCCGGTTTGTAAGGCCAAAAAAGACCGTTTTGAAAGGTTTATGTGAAAATCAGGTTCCGGGGATCTCTATTACCGCATTGCCGGAATAAAAGGTCCCATACAAGATTTTCTTCCTGATCTATGATCTGCACGGAAAAAAATGGTCTTACAACAAGCGATAAAAAAAATATGCGATGGACCCGGTTTTCCCGGGTCTTTTGTTTTTTTGAGGGGTGTAATTGGATGGTACGGATGAGGGATCAGATCGATTCCTTTTGTGTGGATTACCCGGTACCCGAATTGGTGCAATAATTATCAGATGAATTCCGTTGCCGACAAAAGAAAACTGTAGAGGTTTTCTCAGGACCTGTTATAGCCAACTTCGGAGTAATAGAATTATTAATACTAATATCTATACTTATCTTACAAATTTTTTCTTACGTATAAGCAGATTTATTACGAGTGTTTCCAGATTGGCGGGGCATTTGAAGATTAATTTGAAAATCAGGGGGGGATTTCAGATCTCATAAAAGATCATCAAGAATCACCTAATCTAATAATCTGCTTAATGAAGTAGTTGAAATACGAGTGATAATTGACTGAAATTATGAAAGACCTGAAATATTAGATTACTACCTCGTAATTTGATCAATAATTATCCGTGCGCGTTACTCTTCCTATCTTGGGACCAGGTTCCAAATCTTTGCGGGTATATGAACCATCAAATACTCCCTCTTCAATGATTTATTATGGCAAATACTATCAACATCGAGGTGATTGGACTTAGGGACTCATACTGCTCACCTTTTGCGTGTGATGAAGAGAGAAGTTGCGGGCTTTCAGACTGTTATCCAATGGGGACACTGGTCAGGGCATTTGAAATACTGGAAAAAACACTCCGTAAAGAATACGGGGACACCCTGTCATTGAAACTGACCCTTATTGACGATGAAGTCCCCCCTCACATCGAAGCAATTATTTCAGAACACTTCCCCCCGATCCCAATTATTCTCGTTAACGGGAAAATTACCCCAATCGGACGGGTTTCATTGCCCTTGATAAAAAAAGAGATAGAAAAGTGTCAACCCTGATTACACAATTTTTGTGAGCAGTCCCGTGTCAAGATCATAATAAAGGCCATGGACCTGGATACTCTTCGCATGAATAGCGTCCCTGACAAGGGGGTATGTTTTTAAATGTTCGATTTGCAGCCTGACATTCTCCTGCTCGATCATCGTTGAACGTTCTTTTAATTCTGCCGGCGTGCCAGGCTTTGGGATCTTTGCATCAACACGTTTTTTTGCATCCATTGCGTTGTTCAGCCAGTTTGGTATGTATGCATCATCGAGGTCCTTGTCGAGGGCTTTGATTGCGCCGCAATCCGAATGCCCGCAGATCACGATATGTTTGACTTTTAGATGTTTAATCCCGTATTCAAGCACAGTCGAAAGATTCCAGTCATTGAGAGCAGCCATATTCCCGATATTCCTGTGAATGAACAGGGTCCCAGGCATTGAATCCGTGATATGCCCGGTCTGGAGACGAGAATCCGAGCACCCAATCCAGAGTATCTCGGGTTTCTGCCCTCTGGCCAGTTCATTGTACACGCTGATATTTTTCTTAAACTGTACACTCCGAAACTGCTCATTCCCGGATAAAAGTTCTTCAATCGTCATTCAAATCCCCTAAATTCAATATTTAATTTCATTATTAAAAAAATCCTATTTATATTATTTGATTTGTCCGGCACATGAATTGCCAATCAGGTGTGGTGCAGGGACAATCCGGGGAGCGTGATTAAATTTTGGAATGACCTAATCTTAACCATATAGTTGAGAGCTTTTCAACAAAGCTGAAATGAAGACCAGTTCCCAGGTTATTATGCCAGAAAATGTGTCCGGAGGACGATTCGTAGAAATAGACCTCCTGAGAGGACTTGCGGTTATCATGATGGTCCTCTATCATTTCCTCTTTGATCTGTATTTTTTCAATATCTATCCGATAGACGTCACAACGGGGTTCTGGAAGGTCTTCGCCATCATCACCGCTTCACTTTTCCTGCTGTTAGTGGGGATTTCATTTACGATCAGTGCTGTAAAAGCTGAAGTGGTAATGAACAGGCGAAATTTTTTCATGAAATACCTGAAACGAGGTATAACAATCCTGATTATTGCGGCCTTGATTACCATTGTAACCTGGTGGTACCTTGGTGAGGGCTACATTATTTTTGGAATTCTGCACCTCATCGGTTTTTCTATTATTATCGCCCCCTTTTTTTTCCACAGGAAGTTGATAGCATTGTATGGCGGTATATTGTTCATTATTGGTGGAATCCTGCTGCAGGGAGTAAGGGGACCATTTATCCTCCTCCCGCTGGGCATACATCCGGCCTCATTTTATAGTGTGGATTATACGCCCATATTCCCCTGGTTTGGACTCGTACTTATTGGAATTTATCTCGGGGAACTATTCTATCCGGGGGGTAAACGAAGTTATACATTCCCGGAATTCTTTACCAGTTCTAAACTGACGGAATATCCTGGTAAAGCACTGGCATTCCTCGGCAGACATTCGCTCGCCATCTATATCCTGCACCAGCCGGTTATTATCCTCCTGCTTCACCCCCCGTGGGGATGAAGGAAAGAGAGTAAGAGATTATTCAGAGGTTCTCAAATCTATCCTGCAGATTAGGGTATCCGGTCCCGGGGCTTGAACCCCACCGCTTTGGCGAACCCGGTTGATACAAGGGAGGACAGTTATTCTCGATTTTTTTTGGAATTCTACCGCTGGAAGTTGCCAGAACGTTCATCGTAATTAGGGTTGGACAGGGACAGGGTGAACCACCGTCCGGTCAACGTATTTCATCATAGATCGTAAATGAAACAGAAAATACAGCATAAAAAAAGACAGGTTTACATCCTGGTCCAATAAGACTTATGACCCGGGATTAGCTGTTGGAAGTGTAAACACGAATGCCGCACCACTGCTGGATTTGCCCTTTATACGGTCTTCAACCCAGATTTTACCCCCGTACCTTTCAATAAGGGTTTTTGTAATAAACAGCCCGAGTCCTTTTCCGCTGCCTTTTTCCTCCCCTGTCTGGAACCTGATAAATATTACTGATTTTAATTCATCCGGTACACCCGGCCCTTCATCAGCGATGGTTATTTTTGCCAGGTGATCAGAACAGTCCTGCACGTTTATGGTGATACGTACACCCGGGCCTCCAAATTTTGCACTATTCCCGATAAGGTTCGTAAGGACTTCTGCGAGCAGGTCGTCCGCCATGACAAGGGTTTTACACCCCCCATAGTCAATCGCTGCCGAGGGATAGTGCCTGATTTCCTGCTTGATCAGGGTGTCCAGATTAATAACCTTGAAATCAAATCTCCGCTCCTGTATATGGCGGATCGTATCGAGGTTCCGTATTACTTCACGACTCTTCAGGACTCCTTCAATCAATTTCCCTGCCACATCTTTCTCCTTCCCTGTTAGCATTTCTGTGAGAAGTTCCCCATACCCGAGGGAGGCAAGGTTTGCATTATTGATGTCATGGACCAGGATATCGAGGTACAGGTTGGCCCTCCTGTTCGCCTCGATCAGGTTATCAGAAAGCCGGAGTTTTTGGACTGCACAACCTATCTCTTTACCAATGGATTCAAGGACAACCCGGTCATCCTCTGCAAATGGCTCGTTTTTGGGACTTACCAGGCATAACAATCCAATTACTCTTGATTCACAACTTACAGGAATAACAGCACTCAATTGTTGCGTATTGAATTCATTCCCACCTGAAGAGTACGTCGTATACAGTGCACTTCCATGAAGCACAACGTCATTGAACGGGGGGGTTACTAGCGGGATCTTTAATGGTAATGACGAAGTCACGCCTTCTTCATCCGAATGGTAATGGGCCTCCAGGAGATGCCGGTCTTCGTCCAGGAGGTAGATTGCCCCTGAAGTAACGGGAAGAAGTTTTTTAATTTTTCCAAAGGATCGGTCCAGGAGGTCATACACACTCTCTGAATTGGATGTGATCGTGATTACTTCGTTTACAATGCTGAGCTGGTTATTCCGTCGTTTTATTTTTTCTTCGGCTTCCCGGATTGACGTGATATCCATAAAGGTAAAGACCAGGTGGTGTTCCGGCAGACGTGCTGCAGTAACAAGCACGGGAAATGAGGTACCCTGGCGGGTTACAAAAAAAGACTCAATATCCAGAATACTGTGTTCATGTTCCAGCCGGCCCATTATTTTCTTAAAAGCAGGAGAGTTATCCCAGATTGAAATAAGCCTGGCACCGGCAAGGTCTTGCGGGAGGTACCCAAGGCTTGAAGCCGCACTTTTATTTACTTCTTCGATCACCAGCGTTTCTTCACGGTCTGAAACAAGGAGTACACCCGCCTGGGAATCGTTGAAAATTGCCTGGTAACTTGCTTCCTGCAACCGCAGGTTCCCTGAAAGTGCCGATACCACAACTGAAACCGCCACAAGGACATAAAAGCTCGCCGTAGCTGTCGCATAGGTCAGTGGGGCGAGGTCGGGATAGGTGAACTGTGATACAAGAATTAATTGCAGGATCCCGATACCAACGGCATATAATACACCCTTATGCGGGAACCAGTATGCAGCAAGGATAATTGGGAGGAAAAACAGGAGCGGTGCAAAAATTGAAGCCCCGTTTACCTGGCCGGAAATATCGAATAAAACTGCTCCAATAGTAGTTATACCAATAATAAGGACTTTAATACTATTTTTTTCCACCAGGTCAGTGGTTATCTTCATATTTCACCCAAATTGAAATAGTTACAATTTTCCGGGAAGGACTGCTGCATATTTCCCTGCTGTTCAAGGGAGTTACGCACCTGCCCCACTTCATGTTGATCTTCCTGACTCTTCCAATATATCTTTCCCTGCCACCCGGAACCGATCAATGTCCCGAAGGGTCATACCACTCCTCTTGGTAGTAGCATATGATGAATACCCAGATATACATTACCTGTTTTTACTAAGGCCCGTCCGGAGACTGATTAAACTACAGGAAGCACCATAATCACCAGAGAAGATAAAATAAAAGTATCTGGAGAACAGACCCCGGTTGGGATAGAGATAATCCTCCAATACTCTGAATTTAATGAGCCTTCGCCGAAACCCTGCCCGAAGAATATCTTAATGGGGGTGGGCAGGGAGGCGGTGAAACCCCCTCCAGGTCTTCGTATTTCCCTCTTATTTTTTATAACACCAAAGGGTTTCAACAAAGCCGAAAAACCAGGATTTTGCTTATGCTACAGTATAACGGACCTGGTCCTTTAATTCCTGCAGTTTCCCCTATTTCCACCTGAAACATCCAGGAGGTACCAGGTCACCCGGCTTATCTGGACTACATCATGAAAGCCGCATTCCGGACAACCAGCGGCACGAAAGACAGGGCAATAATCGATCCCCGACAGGATCTCATGGGATCATAACTTTCCTAAATTCTGCCGGATTTATTCTGGCCCCGGCGAATCAGGAGTTGTGCATGGTCAAAACAGCGCTTGGCTTCTTCATACCTTCCCAGTTCCTTGAGGCAGACCCCACGGTAATTCCATGCATATACATGGTAGGGATTCAGGTTCAGTACCGCATCGAAACTTCTTATCGCCTCTTCAAATAATTTTAAATCCCCATTACTCTTGCCAAGTTTTTCAAGCGCCTCCCCCCGGTTATAATGGACTTCCTCATCGGCCGGGTTGATTGCAATAACCCTGTTGAAGCACTGTATTGCCTCTTCATACCTTCCCAGTTCCTTGAGGCAGATACCTCTGCCGTTCCATGCACCTGCATGGTCAGGTTCAATCTCAAGCACCCGGTCAAACGCCTGGAGCGCTTCCTGGTATTTCCCGTGCTTATAGTAAAGGTCAACACCTTTATGGTACCAGGAATTCGCTGTTTTCCCAAACATGCGGTCGAATAAACCCGGAGAAGCTGTCTCCGCAGAACTTCCTGGCATCTCGGGAGTAACTCCCGCAGGGGTTATATCAGGAGACTGCTTTCTCAGGCTTCCGGAATTCGGTAATGTCCCTGATTGATTCTATAGCTCCTATGATCTCCCCTTTGGGATTATAGAGGGGTGTTGCTTTTGCCCAGAGCACCGATTGTTTTCCCCTGGGCCTTGCATTTTCTGTTTCTGCAATCAGCATATCCCCCTCATGTTTAATGATCGAGTAAAATTTCCGCCTGACTTCTTCATCCGGTTTTGTGATCAGGTCAATAAGGATCGGGCGCCGTGTCCCATAAAAGGGAAGCGAATACTCATGATTTCCCTTACCCATTATCATTTCTGCTTTTACTCCGGTCATTTCCTCCATGGCTTTGTTCCATGAAATAACCGCCCCGCCTGTATCAATCGCAAATGTTGCATCTGGCAGGAAATTTATTATTTCAACCAGTAACTTCTCGGATGCCTGCAGGTTCTGTTCCACATGACGCCGCTGGAATGCCTGCTCGATCATGTGGGTAAGTTCGATGAACTGCGCCTTTGGATCTCCACCTTTCTGCAGGTAATAATCAGCCCCGTTATTAAGAGCCTCAATTACAACATGTTCCCGCCCTTTTCCGGTAAATATCAGGAACGGGGTATCATTTCCTTCCGCCCTGAGGATCTTGAGGAACATGATCCCATCCATAAGGGGCATCTCGTAATCTGACACAATAACATCGAACTGCCGGTTTTTCAATACCCCCAGCGCTTCGAGCGCAGACCTGCAGGTTTCAACCGTGATTGATCCGGATTTCTCAAGATACAACCGGGTGATCTCCAGCAGGGCCGGTTCATCATCAACGAAAAGGACCGATATCATAACTCTTCCCCCGGTAGCATCCTTGTCCCTGATCGTCCCATTGGGATATCCCCCTCCTGATGTAAATTGTTACCGTATCTATATATTAATTCATATTCGTTGCTCCGGCGATGGCGCGATTACTCATTTCAGCAGATCGTTTCAACAGCAGTTCGGATGAAAGAGTCCCGAAATACAGGTTCTATGAGATCAAATCCCTGGTACCCGGAGAATTCTGCAATGTGGCAAGCGAAACTGTTATATTATCTGAAGGAGACAAAATCTGTACTGAAATTGATAGGGTCCGGTTGACTGGTATCATCATATCATAATGCTGATACTCTTAAGATATGAATCACCGGCTGATACTCCCGGCATCACCAACAACCGGATCTTATCGTTCAGCTCATTCTCTATCACTGGAATTCCCGCAGTCTTTTTAATATCGTACCGTTTGTTACGGACATAGTACAACATGGCATTCTGACGATGTCTGTTCAGGAGGCCGTATGAAAAAAGGGACTCGTTTAACGTCCTCTAACATCTATCCTGCAGATTTTGAAATATACGCTCAGTGAAAACCCTTTCCTGCATTAAGGAAACAGTTATACGACCTGCGGTCATTGGTCATACTTTTGAAAACAGACATGAGGCCTGGTTGCCACAAGCATACAATATGAAACTACCAGGGGAATTTTTATATTAAATCGTAGGAATTAATCCTGCCATAGTAAACAGAACTGCTTAAGCAGGAGGGGGATTTATCCCACACGATCCCACCCCGGATAAGAAATTCAACCAGGCAAAAGGTTTTCTGGAGATCGTTTCAATAATCCCGGTGGGTCCAGAAATGTCTCCATTCCAACCTGGGCGCCTCAGCCGCAGTTGGCTGTTTTCTGGTCATTACTGAACTATTCAGGAATCTAAAAAAAACTGGTTTACCCTGTGGGAAAATAAAAGCATAATGGGCTCAGGCAGGGTGTGGCTTGACCCATTTGCCTGACAGTGACTCCCGTTTCATTCTTTTATACCCGGAGGTTATTGACAGAGGAAAAAAGTATTTTCTGCCTAATCAACAAATACCGGGACAGTTTCAAATTTCTCAACCGAAAAGAGTCCACGGACCGTCAGCCGGAGCTGCGGAATTACTGGCAGGCAAAGGAACGATAGGTACATAAAAGGGTCTTCGATCCCACCCATCTCACGAGTCGCTGAATGGAGTATTTCGAGCTGTTCAACAACCTCTTCATATGGTCTTATGGACATGAGCCCCGCATTTTCAAGTGGTAACACCGTTACATCAGCACCATTCACAGCCACAAGTCCACCATTGTTACAAATCACGGCTGATATGGCTTTTTGAAGTTCTTCGTCGCTTGTTCCGGCAGCAATAATATTATGGGCATCATGCGATACACTGCCAGCTATGGCGCCATGATCAAACGCGAACCCATGTACGAGACCAGTCATATGCAGCCCGGGAGAATAGCGGCTGCAAACAGTGGTTTTTATTATATCCCGCTCTAAATCGGGCAATTCTGCACTTTGCAGATCAAAATGCAGTTCTTTGGTAATTATCTGTCCGGGGACAATACCAATTACTCGTGCAAGCCCGTTCCCTTTCAGGGCAAAGTCAGCAGGCCCGGGTATAGTTGCCGTTATGTTCGGAAGTGCCGGTGCAGTTACAGGGACGCATACACCCTGGATCTCTTTCCCGCGTCTGAATGTCCTCCTCACATAAAATTCTTTTTTTGTATCAACGATAGAGAAATCCGCTATCCGACCCGGGGATATCGCCCCACGGTCATGTAACCCGAACCTCCCGGCTGCCGACAGGGTAGCCATCCGGAGAGCGAGTTCAAGTTCCAGCCCTTCTGATACGGCCGTTCGTATTATACCATCGATATGTCCCTGTTTCATAAGCGTGTCTGCGTGACGGTCATCGGTGGAAAATGAACACCGTGAAACCGTGCAAGGGGTCACAACCGGAAGCAGCGCCCTGATATTCTTCTCGGTTGAGCCCTCCCGGAGAAAAATATGCATTCCCTTCGATAACTTCTCCCGGGCTTCCGCAGCCTCTGTACATTCATGATCACTCCCTGGCCCTGCGAGTATATAGGCGTTTAAGTCATTGCCGGTAAGCATTGGGGCATGTCCGTCTATGAGAGGAAAAATTCCAAGTTTTTTAATTATTCCCGCATCCCCTGACAGGACACCCGGCATATTCATCATTTCCCCCAATCCCAGTATACCTTCCCTGCCTGCAAACGTTAGGAGGTCAGGTGCCTCCAGCGTAGCACCTCCGGTATCAACAGGTGTCGATGGGACACAGGACGGCACCATATAAAAAAAATCAATGCCGGTGTTTTGCGATGCCTGGAGCATGTATTCGATCCCTTGTTTTCCCAGAACATTCGCTATCTCGTGGGGGTCCGCGATGACCGTCGACGTCCCATGACGGGCAACCAGGCGGGCATATTCTGCGGGACAAAGCAGGGAGCTCTCGATATGGACATGGGAATCGATTAATCCCGGAACAACCCGCGCCCCTTTGCAGTCTATATCCCTGATACCGGAATAATTACCGGTTCCAAGCACTATCCCGTCTTTTATGGCAAAATTAACAAGGTCCCAGCCGCAGGTAAACGGGTCGTAGAGTTCCGCATTCCGGATAACAATATCCGCAGGGGTAAGACCTCTTGCGGCCCTGATTAAAGATTGAAGGTCAGATTTCAAAATCCCTGATCACCACCGGGTAGCGGGTAGTCGCTGAACTGATGTAGATAAAACTCCGGTAATTTCCCTTCCCGAGTGGAAGCGGTATGGTGACCACGTTATCCCCGGCCTTAAGTGGAAAATTATCCGCATTCCTGAATAGTTCGACCTGTTTTAAGTCCTGCAAGCGGAAAACCGCGACTTCCAGTACCCCGTCAGGGATGGCTTCCTCGCTCCTGACTATGAATGTTATAGATCCTGATTTGTATGTCACATCCCCGGGTACCAGGTTCATGCAGCCGCTACCCAGTAGTGAAAGAACAAGGAGAGCAAAAATCAGGAAAAGAACCTGAGTGCGCATACTATCCATAACGATAGCCGGACTAAAAATTATGGCGGTCTGATACTGGTACCGGACAACGAAAAAAGGGGTTAACCAAAGTGACCATCGGCGGGTATTTTATACTTCTATAAGCCAAATCTCAATTATTTGGATTGCTGCCTGGATGAAATGGTACCAGTACACCCAAAAATTTATTCATGCACATATGATACCGGCATCAATAATATGGAAAACTATTCAAAAGCCAGGAACATGGGACATCACTAACAATTCATCTTTCCTGAATCAGGTTTTTACAAAAGGTTAATGAGGTAGTATAAATATTTGTTTATTATGAAATTATCACCAAATCTGATAATAACTATTGTTATCGTCATCGCTGTCTGCATGGTAGCACTCGTGTTCGCATACTCGGTATATTCACGAACATTACCGCTGTCCCAGCCGACAGTTCAGCCAACTCCTGAACCAACCCCGGAAATAGTTCAGCCAACGCCTGCACCGACAGCAATCACACCGGTACCCACTTCAGCATATGCATACCTGGATTATATCCAGTCTGGCACCGACAAAGTAAACAGTGCAAAGAAAGAGGTCGAAAAAGGTAAAACTTTAATGATTCCCCCGCTTAGCATCAGATCTAACTATAATAATGAGACGAATGTAGTCTTTAGCGCCAAACAGAATTTCATCTCGGCTGAAAACCTCTTCATCAGTGCGCAGGCCGACTATACCAGTGCGTTGAAAACAGCCCCTCAATCACAGCAGGAAACACTTTCGGTCCTGATTTCAACGTTGAATGCGGTTCAACGAAATACGGTAACATACAAAGAGTCATCTGACTTTGCGCTTGCAGGCAACTGGTATAACGCAAATGATGCATATAACCGGGCTAATGTCGGCTACCAGAGTAATATGGGGACCACCAGTCAGCTATTGGCCGCGATGAACCTTATCGCGTAATGTTCCGACACATCGAATAACCAGGCAGATAATCAATCGTAATAATATTTTTGGGCTTGTTAAAACCTGTAAATCTTTCTTTTTAACAGGGGTATTCCCAAATTTACCCAAGATCCCGGGGTTCGGCCCCGCCGCTTTGGCTGCCCGGTTTTGGTAGGGACGGGGCCATAAATCCCCAAAATGTCGGGTGAACCATGCACACTGAATATCTTTGCTGGGGGAGGGACAGGAAGGGAGTGAAAACCCCTCCTGTCAACGAATTTCCTCTTTTTACGCTCTGTAGAAACACACAAGAACGGGATGTCCACACCAGGGCTATGAAAATGTATCGTTCAAAATCTCTTATGTTAATGGCCGTTCAGGCTTTTTCATGGTAATCCTCTCAAATCTATCTTGGAGATTGGTAATTCCAAAATTCCGTCACGCTCCCGGGGCTCCGCCCCGCCGCTTTGTCGACCCCGGTTGGGATAGAGACTATTCCCCTATACTCTGAATTTAATGGACCTTTGGGAAACCCTGCCCGAAGAATATCTTAATGGGAGTGGGGCAGGGAGGGAGCGAAACCCCCTCCTGTCTTCGTATTTCCCTCTTATTTTTTTTATGACACCGAAGGGTTTCAACAAAGCCCATATTTAAAAGATATGCAGGATACCCTGTGAAAACAGGCATGATGCCAAAGGGCCACAAGCATACAAAATGAAATTGTTAGTGGGATTTTCATATTAATTGCTTGATCGGCCCCCGATATCAGGAGAATTTAACGGGAATTTTCATAGTTTTGCTGTGAACTCACTGTTCATATGTGTTTTCAACAGAACCGGATTAACCAAATATCTGTTTTGACAACTCAAGTGCTTCAACTGCCGGAAGTTTTTTCCCGGTCAGAAACTCGATGCAGGCCCCACCGCCTGTCGATATGTGGGTAAAGTGCTTCCCAAGCCCGAGTTTTTCGATAACCGCAGCGGTATGCCCACCACCCACTACTGAGAAATCCACTGTTGATGCCGCTTTCAGGAGTTCATAGGTCCCTGTAGCGAAATCAGGCTCCTCGAACACCCCGGCCGGTCCGTTGAATACCACAGTTCCGGCGGCCTTTAATTGTTTTGAAAGCATGCTGATAGCATCCATCCCAAGGTCCAGGACCGGAGCATCCCCTGGTATCGCGTTGACGGGAAATTCCACACGCCTGTTCCCTTCCCGGACTGCAACCCAGTCCGGAACGATAATCCTCTCCCTGTAACGGTCAAGGAGGTCCCGTGCATGACCGATCTCCTTATCATACTTCAGCTGGTGGATCAATTGTGTAGAAGGTGAGCCAATATCAAAACCAAGTGCAATGAGAAAGACATTCGCAACTACGCCTATTACCATTACCTCATCGGCAATACCATGTTCAAGGACATGCCGGGCAACCGCCATCGAGTCATCAACCTTGGTTCCACCAAGCACCATGCACACAGGTTTTGGCGCCCCGATGAACACCCTGCTCAATGTTGAGACCTCCTTCTCCATCAGGAGACCGGCAGCTGATTTCATGACCAGCGGGAGCCCGACAACCGTAGGCTGCGAGCGATGTGCCGTCCCGAATGCATCGTTAATAAAAATATCCCCCATACCTGAAAGTTTACGCACAAGATGGGTCTTTTTTGCTTCTTCGGGTTTTAATGTCAGGTTTTCTTCAGCATTAAACCTGACATTCTCAAGCATTATCACTTCTCCCGAACGCATATTCCGGACGGCGTCCCGTGCACGAGTTCCCAAATATATCATCGATATAGAAAACCGATCGCCCGAGCATCTGGGATAACTTCTCAGCATGGGCTTCAAGTGTCGTGAAGTCCTTTTTCCCAGGACGGCTCTGGTGTGTCACGATCACGACCCTGCTTCCCTTCAGGGCCTGTATCGTAGGTATATGTTCACGAAACCGTTTATCGTCGAGAATAAGATTTGATGTGGGATCGATGGGGGAATTGAGATCAAGCCTGAGCAGGACCGTTTTCCCATCAGTTCCCATTTCATTCAGTGTGCCGATCGGCATCTGCACCTCATGGTTACAATTATGCTTTCATTCTTGCCTTGATCTTCTTAAGGCGGAAGAGTTCTTCCCGTTCCATCTCATCGAGACGCATCTTGATAAAGTCCCGTGCCTCGGAAAGTTCCGGGATCACCTTAAACTCTAACGCATTAACACGGCGCTTTGTTGACTCGATCTCACTAAGGAGTCGTTTCATCGTGGTCTCGATCTCTGCACTCTCGATGATCGCTTCAACGAGCTCCTCAAAGGAGGTGGCGGTCTCATCGATAATCGAGGTGGTGCCGAGGACACCGTACCCACGGTCGACAAGGCTCTTTCTCACCTTCGAAGACTCGATTTTTGGCACGACAACCCCCATGATATTTTTGGAGGTCAGGATGATCTGGGGTACCTCCTTAACGGAGAATGCAGCTGATTTTACCCCGATTGCTCCTTCTACCGTGTTCGCAAGCGCCATGCTTTCAACTGCCCGCTGGTATTTCTGCAGCAGTTCTCCACGGCTGTCTTTGGCATCCGCAAGAACCTTGAAAAATTCAAGGATCAGTCCGTCACGCTTCATCTTGAGAATTTTATAGCCACGCTCGGAGAGCGCAATCCTCCTTTTAAGGTTGATCAGTTCTGAACGTGTTGGCTTAATATCTCTGAGCGCCATGTGACGTTACTCCTTTGCTGCCCCGGCTTTAAATTTGGGATGATACCGGTTGATAAGGTCCCGATCGATACGGGTGAGCTGTTCCACGGGTAATGTCGAGAGCAGGTCCCAGCCGAGATCAAGCGTGTCCACGATTGTCCTGTCCTCGTCGTATCCCTGTTTTACAAACCGCTGTTCAAAGAGGTCTGCAAATTCAAGAAGCATCCGGTCACGTTCTGAAAGGGCATCCTTACCCACGATCGCGACCAGGCCACGGAGGTCGTTTCCTTCCGCATACCCGGCATACATCTGGTCAGAGACCTTTTTGTGGTCTTCCCTTGTATGACCTTTTCCGATACCAAGGTTCATCAGGCGGGATAATGAGGGCAAAACGTTGATTGGCGGGTAAATACCCTTCCGGTGGAGCTCACGGGAAACCACGATCTGTCCTTCGGTAATGTACCCGGTAAGGTCAGGGATCGGGTGCGTGATATCGTCACCCGGCATCGTAAGGATCGGGATCTGGGTTACAGAACCTTTCAGGCCCTTGATAATCCCTGCACGTTCGTAGATGCTTGCAAGGTCGGTGTACATGTAACCGGGATAACCACGGCGACCTGGCACTTCTTCACGGGCCGCGCCAATCTGACGGAGTGCTTCACAATAATTGGTCATGTCGGTAAGGATAACCAGCACGTGCATCCCAAGTTCAAATGCAAGGTACTCGGCCGTTGTGAGGGCAAGACGCGGGGTGATAATCCGTTCGACTGCCGGGTCATCAGCGAGGTTTAAGAACACTACTGCACGCTCGAGCGCCCCTGTACGCTCAAAGTCCTTCATGAAGTGGTTTGCCTCTTCCTTCGTGATACCCATGGCAGCGAAAACCACGGCGAAAGGCTCCGTGGAACCGATCACTTTTGACTGCCGGGCGATCTGCAGGGCCACATTATTGTGGGGAAGACCCGCTGCCGAGAAAATCGGGAGCTTCTGTCCCCTGACAAGTGTGTTCGTCCCGTCAATGGTTGAAATACCGGTCTGGATAAATTCGTTCGGTGATGCACGCGCATAGGGATTGATTGCCGCACCGGTGATATCCAGGCGTTTTTCCGGGACTATTTCAGGGCCGCCGTCAATCGGCTTCCCGCCACCAGAGAGGATACGTCCGAGCATCTCCTTTCCGACAGGCATTTTGATGGTTTCACCGGTGAAACGGACACCACTGTCCCTTCCGATACCTGCAGTCGTCTCAAAGACCTGCACAACGACGAGATTATCGCTCGTATCGAGCACCTGCCCACGCTTAATGGTACCATCAGAGGTCACAATGTTGACCAGCTCACCGTACCCGATAGGCTCGGTCTTCTCGACAAACACGAGAGGACCGGCAATTTTAGAAATCGTCCTGTATTCCTTCATGCTGCCGCCCTCAGTGCATTGAATTCTGCATCCATCTCTTTTTCAATCCTCTCGAGCTCAGGTTGGTAGTCCTTGATGAATTTGATCTGCGGCAGGTCGTTCTTCGCTTTGGAAGCAATAATCTGTGTCGGAGTCACACCTGCTGCCTGTGCTGCCGCCGAAAGGTCGGCGAACAACTTGATCGACTTCATAATATCATACTGCTTCTTCATGTCACAGAACGTGTCGACCGGATCATAGGCATTCTGCTGGAGGAAGATCTCACGTATCATGCGGGCAACCTCGATCGTGATCTGTTCAGTCTCAGGCAATGCGTCTGACCCTACCAGCTGCACGATCTCCTGGAGCTCGGCCTCTTTCTGGAGGACTTCCATTGCCCATGACCTCAATGTGTTCCACTCGGGTGAGACCTCGCGGTCGTACCAGTCGTGGAGGGTATCAAGGTACAGGGAATATGAGTTTAACCAGTTGATGGCCGGGAAATGACGGCGCTGCGAAAGTTTCGCATCGAGCGCCCAGAACACCTTGACAATACGGAGGGTATTCTGGGTAACAGGCTCGGAGAAATCTCCACCAGGGGGGGAAACTGCACCGATAACTGATACGGAACCATTTCCACCAGCGAGGGTAATCACAAGTCCTGCACGTTCGTAGAATTCCGAGAGCCGGGCTGCAAGATATGCAGGGTATCCTTCCTCACCAGGCATCTCTTCAAGACGTGATGAGATCTCACGCATTGCTTCCGCCCATCGTGAGGTGGAATCTGCCATCAGCGAGACATCGTATCCCATATCACGGAAATACTCCGCAATCGTGATACCGGTATACACCGATGCTTCTCGTGCCGCCACCGGCATGTTGCTCGTGTTTGCAATAAGAACGGTCCTCTCCATCAGTGGTTTGCCGGTCTTCGGGTCTTCGAGTTCCGGGAATTCCGTCAGCACTTCTGTCATTTCATTGCCGCGTTCACCGCAGCCGATGTAGACCACGATCTCCGCATCACTCCATTTTGCAAGCTGCTGCTGGGTGACGGTTTTACCGCTTCCGAACGGGCCAGGGATTGCTGCTGTGCCTCCTTTTGCGATCGGGAAGAGCCCGTCGAGTATCCGCTGACCGGTAATCAACGGGATCTCCGGGTTCAGCTTTTCTTTTACAGGTCTTGGAACCCGCACAGGCCAGCGCTGCATCATGGTTAATGAAGTGCCGTCCTCAAGAACGCACACTACCTCATCGACGGTAAAAGAGCCTGATTTAATGCTTTTTACAGCCCCACCCTTGAGATTCGGGGGTACCATGACTTTATGGACGATGTTCGTTTCCTGCACTTCACCGATGATACTCCCGCCAATGACCTTGTCACCTTCTTTGACCAGGGGCACAAATTCCCACTTCTTATCGTGGGGAAGCCCTGGGGCAGAAACTCCTCTCTCGATGAAATTTCCCATCTTATCGACGAGGACGCTTAAAGGACGCTGAATGCCATCGTAGATATTTGTCAGGAGACCAGGGCCCAGTTCAACCGCAAGAGAAAGTCCTGTATTCACTACAGGTTCCCCGGGTTTGATGCCTGAAGTATCTTCGTAGACCTGGATGATGGTTTCCTCACCCTGGATCTTGATGACTTCGCCCATCAATGCCTCGTTCCCGACTTTGACTACGTCGTACATGTGGGCATCGAAATTCACTGCCGTGACAACCGGCCCTGAAATCCTTTTAAGAACACCCTTTTTGTCGATTTTTGAATCTTTTTCATTCACTTCCACAGATCAACACCCACTGATCTCTTGATTCTCTCTCTCATGGACAACCCGCCTTCTTCCCCGCCGATTGCGATTACCGTCGGTTTTACCGAATTTTCGAGTTGTGTTCTGAGCCGTACCGGGATCCGGTTCATATCACTATTGTTCAGGACAAGGATCCCGACATCGTTGTCCCCAAGAACCCCGTTGATATATTCTGTGAGCTTTGCTTCGTTTTCTGCTGCGTACGTCTTCCTTATTCCGGCAAGCCGGAACCCTAAGATGAACTCACTGTTACCAATGACTGCAATCTCCATCTACATCACCAGGTACCCTTTTATCCGGTCAGTGGGGAGTTTTGACTCCTTGCCACGGGCAATAGCACGCAGATTGAAGACTTCGTACTTTTTCTTCTCAAGATACACGAGGATCGGGTGGATAGAAACCGGGTTTAATTTTGCCATTTTCTCCATCTGCTCGATCTGCACTTTTATCAGGTCAATCTCAATCTCACGGATCGGTTTGTCCCCGCGCAATTTGTCGAGAACTGCGAGGAGGGTCTTTACACGGACTTTTTCCATGAGGGCATCAATGAACTCATTCTGGTCAGTGATACTGCTTAACCTGTGCAGATCGTCCACAGAAAAAGTTCCGCCAGGGATCATCATCTCCCGTGCGTCCTCCGGTATCGAATCGACACGGAGCCGGAAGAGGTTCTTGATATTGGTGATGTCGATATCAAGGCTGATATAATTGAGGAACAGTTTTCCACCCTTCATCGCGTTTGCATCGCTGATGAGATCCTGGTAGAAATCCTTATACAACTCATTTTCCATGTGGGAAAGCGAGTTACTCTGGACTGCCCCTGGGAATTCCGTTACAATTACCGGGTACAGCTTCTTCCCCTTAAGTGCCTCGACAATTCTTTCAGGTGAGTCCTCAAGGAGTAGCCGGTCAAGGAACACACGGTCTAGTTCACCCGCCGGGATCAGAATTTCCTTGATTTTTCCCGGTTTCAGGCCCTGCCGTTTACCCCGGAGAATGGTAAGGACATTCTGAATATCCCAGCGCCTCAGGTAGGCCTGTGTAAATGCCTTGAGTGTTCCAGGAGTGATAGCGATAATGGCCTGGTATTCCTTGGCAAGGTTCCATGATAAGGCGATCTCGAGCAGATCAATACCATGAAACGAGGAGCTCAGTTCGTCAATTTCCCTCTTATACTCAAGTTCTTCTATCGACCGGGTGATCTCCGGGAGGCCCATATTCAGCATCCTGAGGTACTCTTCTTTCGGCAGGAGTTTTGATTTCCTGACCCGCATCCTTGTACAGACATAAATATAAGGAGCTGGTCCAGCCCTCACTTCAGCCATGTTTTACTACCTCCTTACCTGAACAGGATATCCGAGGCATCCTTAAGCCCTTTTTCCCATACACTGTCCAGGAATGTGCGGTAACTCATATCGATTTGCAGGGTACTGTCGTTACTCTCGATTATGACCCCTCCTTCAATATCCTTCACATTCCCAGGGGAATACCCCGAAAATTCTCCTTTTTGTGCGATTATCTCCTTAAGGGCCGGCATATCACGTGCATTGCAGTGTACAATCCCTTTGGAGATCTGTTGTGTTGCGTCTGAAAGAAGTGCCCTGATTGCATCCCTATGGAAACTATCAGGCAGCTTATTAAGGGATTCGAGGGCATCTTGGTATGTTTCGTCGAGCAGTGCCTTCTGGGTATTAAGAAGATTCCTCTTCACCAGTAGGTTTGCGGCAGAGACTTCCTGGCTCTCGATATGCCTTACCTGCTTTTCGATAGATTCTTCTGCAGCGAGCTTGATCTTCGATGCCTTTTCCTGGCTTCCGGACAGGATGTATTCTACATCTTTCCGGGTCTGCTCGCGGATTGCTGCCGCTTCTTTCTGCCCTTTAGCCCTGATCTCTCCGACGACTGCTTCCAGTCCCATGATCTGCTCCGGTTTAGAATAACAGCAGGAGTGCGACCACGAGCCCGAAGATAACAATTGTTTCCGGGATGACAGTAAACAGCAGGGCAAGACCAAATATGTCCTTGTTTTCTGCTGTGGCGCCAACGGCTGCAGGACCAATTGCCATCTCGGCAACTCCTGTGCCAAGTCCGGTGAGACCAACTGCGAGTCCTGCGCCTATTGCCTTAAGTCCAATCTGCGATGCTTTCATGAGTTCAATGTCTGTAATTGCTGCTACAACTTCTGCTGCCATAATTAATCCTCCGTAAATCTTCTAATCATTCCAAATGGATTGTATTTTACGCCTCCACCTTTGTAGAACTTGGTGAAGAATTCGACATACTGTAACCTGAGGGACTGAAGCCCTCCACCAATAAGCCCAAGCACTCCGTTACCAAGGTGGCCGACAATAAAGACGAGCACACCAACGAGAATAATGATAATACTCACCGGGGTGAAGTTCCTGAGCTGTGGTTCAATGATCATTCCGATAGCAATCAGATTGACTACCATCGCAATTGCTACTGAAGAGAGACCTACTGCCACAAGACGGGCAAATGATAGGATATGACTGATGATAGTTGGTATCTCGACAATTTCATGCGGGTTGTCCCGTGCAATGAATACGATACCGAGCACAAGCATCACAGCACCGGTTAATGCGGCAATGTTAAGCCCTGCAACAATGGGGGGGAACATAGTTAAATCCGGCATATACGGAATTGGGAAGACCGACCAGATCATGAACAGGAGGCCCCACATAACGAAAATCCAGCCTACGTTTGCAAGCACGGCTTTCATCCGGTGGGAACCATGGTCCATCCTGGCATGGTTGATTATGCCAAGTAACCTTCCAAGTGTGATGTACAGGATTCCAATCCAGATCGACATTACCATCAGTTCGGGTATTGCGGCCCCTTCACCATGTGAGGTCCCGATATTCATGTGTCGCGAGAACATCAGGGGTTCCCACGGTAATTTGAACCCGAGAAGTTCTGAATACAAAATTCCGAATGCAATCGTTGAAATTGCAAAAATCGTGAGTAGGTTCACCAGTTGCGCACCGTCCCCACTCTTGATATAACGACGCAACACGAGGCTTAACACTAACAGCAACAGTCCGTATCCGACATCTCCAAGGATTAAACCAAAGAATAGCGGAAATACGAAGGCAATAATCAGTGTCGGATCAATCTCCGCGTACCTCGGCCTCGAATAGGTGTCCATAATCAGCTGGGACGGGCGGGAGAACGATGGATTATCGTACTCCATCGGAATGGCATCGTGCTCGAAATCAACCGGGAGTTCAGTTATGTAACATTTTTCTTTGGTAACCCGGTTAATTGCCTCTGTCAGGCCCGCGACTTCGTCAACTGGTACCCAACCTTCTGCAACGAACGACTGGTCTGTTGTCGCGAACCGGAGCGGGGCTTCGGTTTTTGAAACATCTGTTGTGAGGAGCTCATCACAGGCAAGCAGGAACCCTGCATATTTTTTCCTGTTCTCCTCTAATTTTGCAGTATTTGCTGCAATCTGTTCCGTTACTGAAATAATCTGCACCTGGTATGAACTAATTGCTACCGATGCAGGACCCGTTTCATCAGGTATCTGGACCTGCTGGAACATCGCATCATTGAGAACTTTTTCCACTTGTGAGCGGTTTTCAACCGGTACTATAACAACAATAAAATTCCCTGCTTTGGAAGGGGAATAGAAACGTTCATGTGGAATTTCAAGGGCTACATCATGGACAACCGATCCGGCGAATACGGCAAGAGACTCGTAACCACGTAAAAGTTCAAGGTCAACCGGTATTCCCGCAAAAGGTTTCAGGGCCGCAATCTTCTGTTCAAGGTCCTTCCCTTCAGTTTCTAACCTCGAACGCATCGTGGTAAGACCTTCGGTTTCTTTCTCGATAACAGGAAGGTCCCGCTCAATCAGGGACCTGATCTCAGAAGTCCGTCGCCTGGTACCAGGTCCCTCATCATCAGCTTTCACCATGTACGCTGCGGTGAGGGACCGGATGATCAGGAGATCGCTTGATGCCTCACTTGCACCTGCAAGGGGCATTCCAATCTTAAACCCTTCATATTCCTTTTTAGCCTGGTCTGTAAACTCTTCGATATGAAACACACCGTGGCGGTACAGCTCCTGGATAACCGGCTCCATCTGGTCCTTGGAGGCCGCAATAAACAGGCGGCTCATCTGCCTAGGCTTGAACATGCAGCTGCTCCCTGAACCGGGTTACCAGCAATGCTACTGCCCGTTCAAGGTTTCTTTTGCCCTGGTCCCGCAGTGCAACCGCACCTTGTTCACCCTCCCTGATGATCCGGGCATGGGCTTCTGCGGCATGTGTCCTGGCATCCGCCATGCGTTTCTTCCTGTACTCTTCAGCGGTGTTGTTTGCCTTGATAATCAGGTTACCCGCTTCAAGCTCTGCATTGGCAAGACTTTTTTTCCTGTCCACCTCTGCATTACGTATCGTTGTTCCATACTCTTCTTCTGCAGCTTTGATGTCTTTCAAGACCTCAGTCTTCATCCAACCCTCCTCTCATGATACTACTACATTTTAGGAAAAACACTCTTAAATGTGTTGTTATTTATTTCATCAGAAACGGAGAGGGAATCAGGCATTCAGAGTTAAAATCCCCATTATCAGGGGTAATTCAAAAAAATTGCCGGTATTTATACATTTTTTTCTCTTATCCCATGTATGAAATTAGTCCCATACGAAACGGGACGCATTTTCAGGTCTGTTTCGGGACAGGGGGAAGAGAATAGTTGATTAGAGAAACAGGGTAGTCATTTTCAGGACCTTCTATGTCGACCCCGCCATTCACCGCCGTAAGCACCAATTCCAGAAATTCCCCATTGGCGCAGAGTACGTCCTGCTCCGGATGAGTACCGCGCTCAATTGAACAACTGAGCCTTATGCGGTCACCGGCAGAAATCACGTACCTAAGCCGTTTTGACCCGGGATGCCCTTTTGGTAACACCATCAGCGGACATTTGTACGTCCTTACCAGTTCGAGGAGCATGATGGCCGGCTCAACCGGACCACCTTCCGGAGCAGATACGACAATGAGATCATCAGGTGACAATCCCTGGCAGTACTCATTGTCTGTTGTCTCGATACAGATGCAACGCAGAGTTCCGGCTTTCCCTATGAGAAGAAAAGAATAGTCACCCTGGATGAGAAGGTACTCGTTTCCTGATCCAAGGTTATGCTTCTTCGACATTATCTGACTGGCATGAAGGACAGATTGGTTTTTTCCCAATTCCTTTGAAACGCTCGCCACAATCCCTGCAACGGTAATCCTTTCCCTTGATCCGTTCTGTAAACTCTACATCCATCGGGCCGCCGACACTGCACATATCTCTATCACCTGTTCAGTCCTTCATCACCTGAAGTATTTATTCTTATTCTTTATCCCTTGTATTTTCACAATCGGTGACCATAAAAATCAGGAATATCCAGGTTTACGAAATATAATCCAATAGAATTTTAATTTAACTGTTTAAACTGCAGTTGACGTCAGAAATCCGGAAAAATACTGTTTTGAAAAGATAATGTTCCGGCTAAAATGTTGTGATTTCCCTGTGTTCTGATAGGGGCACGATGAGTACGAATTAAATTTGTAACAATTACAGGGGGAAGCCCGCCAACTGCAGCAGTATAAGGAGGAGTGCACCAGGTATTCCCCCGAACAGGCAGATAAGGAATGTCAGGGGGGTAATGGGTATGTCTGGTTTTCCAACAGCCCCGAGCACGTGAAAGTAGTTCACAAAAAAAAGTAACAACAGGCCAAGAATCGAATTAATAACCAGTTTCATGAGATTTTTAATGATAAAAAATCCTACCAGTATCGCCACAATGAGGATCGTTATGAGAAATGTGTAGCTGGAAAGAGGCACATCTGTCATTAAATATTAAAAAAACGGCATATCATAAAGTATTTTCGGTATATCGTTTTATTTTCAGGCTTTTGGGGAGTAATTTTTTCGTAATTATTCACGATATTACCCTGATGGACCCCGATTTTTTTAGATTTTTTTCCGATCGGATAAGTTCCAGTAAGGCAGGTTCACATGTCAGAAAAATTCTTCCAGACATAGAAGATTAAATTCCGATAATACGCTGCCCTGACAACCTGATTTCAGGCAGGACCATGGCACCAATAACCCGTTCCCCATGGGCTATTCCCTCAATCTCTTTTAGCAGATCGAATACGTTTCCTGCATACATGGCTTTTCGTACAGGGTTTCCAAACTCACCGTTTTCGATCCATGAGGGGTTGGAGATCTCGACGGAAAAATCCCCGCTCATGGGATTGGCAGTATGGGCCCCGACAACATCATGCACATAAATCGCAGGTTCATCCCTGGTGTCGGTGCGTGGACCGTCAAATACAAGGTTATGGTAACCAATCCCTGGCAACCCCCCGTATCCCGAGCGTAATGCACTTCCGGTACTATTCTTTCCATACCGGTAGCCGGTCTTCAGGTCGTACAGGAATTCAGTAAGGACACCATCCCGAACAATATCAATGCGCCTTGTCGGGACACCCTCCGCATCCCAACAGGTGCTACCCGGCCCATGGCTCCGGAACGGGTCATCATATATCGAGATGCGGGTATCCGCCACTACTTCACCGATGGATTTGGCCAGTTTAGACCGGCCTGCATGGACACTCCGTCCGTTCACAGCCGGGACAAACACGTTTCCAAGCAACTGGGCTAATGCCATGGGTGAGAGGACCAGGGAATAGTCTCCGGTCGGCAGTCCCTCACCAGACCTGCCATGATGTGCAAAAAATGCTGCCATCCTCCCGACATTCTCCGGATCGACCGACCTCGTCACAGACTGGTCAAACTCGTACCCCGTCGACTGATCGCTGATTGCTTCGAGGGAGACAGAAACCATGGATTTTTTTGTGGAATACCGTACCCCGTGTGAATTGGCAAGCGTGAGATAACCCGTTGAAATATCAGCAGAGCCGGACGTTACGTTTACCGGGAATTCCTCTGCACCGTTCAGCATGCTATAAATGGCCTTCTCGACAATTCCGGCCTCGACCCGCACTTCCGGGTCAAATGACAGGAATGGCCGTTCCTGGACGGAAGGCAGGGGGAGCCCGCCCCATTCCTGCGGGGTGGCAAGGGTCCCGCTGGAGACTGCTGCATCAAGACATTTTCTCCATGCCGCGGGATCGCTGGTCCCTGATGACCCGATCCGCCCATGGTCAATCGTGCGGATACCAAGGCCTAAAGACTTGGAACCTGTCGCAATTCCAATGTTAGTCTTTGTTAATTCGGCAGATACCGACTCGCCCCCGGCTATATAGACCTCTACTTCTTCGACAAGGGCCTCACCGTTCCTGATAATTGTGTCGATCAGACCGGCAATGTCACCTGGTATCAGGATCTCATTCTGTGCCACTGCCACCCACCACCGCATTCCGGAGCATTATATAAGGCGCCCCATCACTCACAGGGACACTCTGGCCACCTTTGCCACAATATCCCTGTGACATTTTCCGCTCTTTCCCGCACATTTCAATCGAATGGAGGGTGGATAGGATCTCCCCGGAAAGGGATACATCCCTTACCATCGCTTTTCTCTCCCCTTTCTCAATTACATAGCCGTATTCGGCGTTGAACTGGAATACGCCTCTTCCCGGGTCTACCTGCCCACCCCGGGAACCATAGAGGATTATCCCGGTGCTGATCCCTTCAAGCATTTCATCAAGGCCCGCATCTCCTTCCTCGATAAATGTGTTGGACATCCGCACAAGAGGGGCCTCACCAGGGCTTGCCCTGGCATGGCCCGCGACCCCGTTTCCGACCGATGCAAGGGTTTCCCTGTTATGCAGGTAGGCCCTGACAATCCCACGGTCAATAATTGTTGTCCTCCCTACCCTGACCCCTTCTGCATCAACCGGGTCAAAGCCGAACTCATGGAGAGACGGGTCATCTACAATTGTGATGAGACTGCTCCCTATCCGTTCGCCGATCTTTCCGGACAGGACTGAATTCCCTTCATGGACAAGGTCCCCCTCGCTTGCATGCCCGACTGCCTCATGGGCAAAAACCCCCGCGAGTTCGGGGTCAAGAATCGCATCCATTGTACCACCGGTGGCTGCCTTCGCATCGATGAGTGACAGCGCCCGTTCCCCGGCTAACCTCCCCATCTCCTGCTGGTGACGGAGATTCAGTCCATGGATCGAATGCAGGCGTTCATACCCCATCTGTACATTGCCTTCCCTTGAGGCCACCGCCATGATGTTGAATCCCGACCGGCATATCCCGAACGAATATTCATTCGCACTGCTGTCGATAAAGTGGACCTGCTCGGCACGTTCGATATACGTGGCACGTGTATTAACGATACCAGGGAGCCGGGCTGAGGATTCAATCTCCCCGAGTACCCCGGTTTTTTCCTCAAGGCTCACATCACGCGGGTCTTCTTTCATCGGGGGTACAACAAGTGCACCATGGGGGGCATCTGCAAGGGTCACAGGTTCGGTTGTGATATGTGCGAGAGACGCCGCATTCGAAAGTAGAGACTCAAATTCTCTTCCTTTCGGGGATGAATAATTATCGATGGTCAATATTCCCCAGCCTGAAGGTCCCAGCACCCGGATCACGGCAGTGCTGAAAAAAGAAGTACCGGCCGATTCTATAACCGAGTTGTCGATATCAATATGGGTTGTCTGGCCTGTCACATGCCTGACATCGTAATACCTGATGTCCCTGCCCATATTCATACCAGTGTAGGGGAAACAGGTGTTGTTTCAAGGACCTTGTTAGACGTGGCTGCTGCCATCTTCTTCAGCTTGGCAAGGAATCCCTCATTGTTCTCAGGGACGAGGGCATATTTTAAAACATCCTCGATATGGTCTACTGCGATTACTTCAACAATTGATTTGAACCGCTCTTCGATCAATACATCATCCACGTTTGACCGGGGGATCAGCACCATCTTAAGTCCCGCCTTGGCTGCAGCCTCAATCTTGAAGGTTACCCCGCCTACCGGGAGCACATCCCCCCGGACAGAAAGGGACCCCGTCATCCCGACGTCCTGGCGTACCGGAATTCCTTCAATCGCACTGATTACTGCAGTTGCTACGCTTACAGACGCAGAATCTCCTTCAACGCCGCCATATGTGCCGATAAACTGGATATGGACGTCCATGTTCTTGATATCCTTTCCTGTAAACTTCTTCAGGACAGCGCTCACGTTCTTTATTGATTCCTGTGCAATCTCCTTAAGCATCCCCGTGGCGATGACAGTCCCGCTTGCCCCCTGGGCCGGGGTGACTTCTGCCATGATGGGAAGGACAGACCCTGAATCACTACCCATGACCGCGAGTCCGTTCACACGTCCGATCCGCGTACCCTCAATAACGGTGAGTTCATACTCCCGGTTGCGCTTGATATATTCATCTGATACCTGGTCCTCAATCGACCTGGCCACGGATTTTCCTGCAATAACATGTTCAGCGGTGGTAATCTCCACTCCTTCCTGCCTTGCAAGGTCGCCTGCAACACGGATCAGGCCACCCATGTCACGAAGTTTCAGGGTGAGGTGACCCTTCCGGCTCGATCTTCTCCTGGCCTCCCGTATGATCTCATCTATGGCAGACCGGTCAAAATGCGGGATCTTTCCGTCGTTCTTGATTTCCTGGGCGATGAACTTGATGTATTTTTCCCGGTTTTCCGGCGTATCAGGCATGCTCTCGCTCATGTAGACTTCATACCCGTACCCCCGTATCCTTGACCTCAGGGCCGGGTGCATCCCCTGAATTGCATCAAGGTTACCAGCCGCAACCATGACAAATTTGCACGGTACCGGTTCTGTCCTGACCATGGCCCCACTTGACCGTTCACTCTGCCCGGTTATAGGGAATTCCCCTTCCTGCAGTGCCGTGAGCAGGTTCTGCTGTGAATGCGGGCCCAGTGTATTGATCTCATCAATGAAAAGCACGCCTTCATGGGCCCTGTGAATAGCACCAGCTTCAACCCGGTCATGTGACGGGGTCTCAAGACCACCACTCTGGAACGGGTCATGCCGCACATCTCCCAGTAACGCACCTGCATGCGAACCCGTGGCATCAACAAAAGGGGCAACAGCATTCACATCATTTGAAACGAGGAGTTTTGGTACCATTGCCTCTTCTCTTGGCGTGGCATACCGGAGCGCCATAAATACAAATGCTGCTGCAATGATCCCCATAAGCCACTGGAAGGTAATGAAAGCATAGCCGACTATCCCGATCATCAGGAGCAGCATAAGGGTGTTGCGGAACTGGGTCTTCTTGCGTGCCTCGGCCTTGTGGGCGGTAACAATCTGCTTGCCCCTGCTTGCCGGGACGGTCCTGATTACAGGGTTGTTATTGTCGTCAGAATTAGGATAGACGAGGATATCCTGGAGTTCTTCCTTCGGGAGGAGTTCCGCCATGGCCTTGGCAAGCATTGACTTCCCGGTCCCGGGGCTCCCGATCATCATTACGTGCCGCCTCTGTATCGCAGCCTTTTTGATGACCTCAACCGCGTGTTCCTGGCCAATCACCTGGTCAATCAGCTTGGCAGGCACTTCCACCTGTGAGGATAACTCTGTCTTCTGCTCTCCGGCAGGGATGCTCTCTTGCGTCTCTGCCTCGATATTTGTGGTTTCCATCGTCAGATTTACCTCTTTCTCACGCGTAAGTACTGGTATAATTATTTCATGCTAGTTTAAGTACTTTCAGCATGAGGTAGCATGGGATGAAGGTTATCAGTACGGAGTATTCGCAGATTCTTGGTGCAAGAATCTCACAACGGCTTGGTGTGGGCCTTGTGGACGTAAAGTTCTCGAAATTTCCAGACGGTGAATTATATCTGAAAACGGGAGCCCTTGATGATGAACTGGTCATCGTGGGGTCGGTAACCGGGAGCGATGCACTTGTCCAGCTTCTGCTTCTCATCGATGCTTGCAGCGAATCGGAGAGCCGGCTCGTAATTCCTTACATGGGGTATGCCAGGCAGGACAAACAATTCCATCCCGGTGAGCCGTTAAGTGCCCGAGCAATAGCCAGGGCAGTAGCTGAATTGTGTCAGCTGCATCTACACGGTGAATGTCCATGATGAAGATGTACTCAGGCATTTCGGGCTCCCAACCGTCAATGTCTCACTGGGGAACGATATCGGTATATACCTCAAATCAGACTTTTCAAATCCCATAATCCTTGCACCCGATGACGGGGCTCGTTATTTCGCTGAACAAATCGCACAATCAGGGAACTGGGAATTTGACCATCTTGAGAAAACCCGGATATCCGGAGAGGTGGTTCGGATGGACCCGAAGAACCTCCGGACTGCCGGAAGGGATGTGGTAATCGTAGATGATATTATCTCCACGGGCGGGACTATTGCTGCCGCTGCAGGGATGTTATATGAACAGGGGGCAAACAGTGTTCATGCGGCCTGCGTCCACGGGGTCTTTACCGGTGGCGCTTATACCCACCTGGCGGCAGCGGGTATAAAATCGGTAATCTGCAGCGATACGATCGAGAGAGCATGCAGTGAGGTATCAGCCGCAGGAATTATTTCGAAGGCACTATCGGAATGTTAATCATTGACGGGTCAGTCCTTGAAGGTGGAGGTCAGATCGTCCGTACTGCCGTTACACTATCGGCAATCACCGGGACCCCTGTCACGATTCATACGATACGGGCTGGCAGAGAGAGACCTGGCCTGAGAGCCCAGCATATTGCTGCTATACAGTCTGTAGCAACAATATGCCATGCCCGCTGCGAGGGCCTTTATCCCGGGAGCAGCCGGGTAGTATTTATTCCCGGGGATCCCGTCCGGGAGGATATCCATATCGACATTGGAACTGCAGGGAGTATTCCTCTCGTGATCCAGGCATGGCTGCCTGTTGCACTCCGGGTAGGGGGAAGCGTGACGATTTCGGGGGGGACGGAGGTAGAAAACAGCCCGACAATAGACTATGTCCAGCACCTTCAGTTAAATTTCCTCGAACAGCACGGTGCTGATTTGAAAATGACACTCATTAACCGGGGTTATTATCCGGAAGGAGGGGGGCGGGTAAGGTTAGAAGTCCAAAAACCTATGGAACTTGAGCCGATTGACCCAGCGATAACGGAACTACCGGGACCCGGACTTTTCTCATGTTCGTCACACCTTCCACCCCATGTTGCAGAAAGGCAGGCAGAGTCCGCAAGGATATACCTTGGAGATGCCGTGGATGCTGTGCAGATCCATCATGATATCAGGCCCGGACCGGGTACGGGGAGTTCGGTCACCGTGATTTGCGGCTGGAAAGGGTCCTCGGCAATAGGCAGGAGAGGGTTGCCTGCAGAAAAAGTCGGGAAGGTTGCAGCCGGGCGACTGCTGAATGAACTGAAAAGCCCGGGAGTGATCGATATACACCTTGCCGATCAGCTCCTCGTCTATCTCGCCCAGTACGGGGGGTCCTATACTGCCACAGATTGTTCCAGCCACGCTCGTTCCGTGTGCTCGGTCCTTGCGCGGTTCGGTTACCAGGTAACAATGGAACGACAGAAGGGGGCTGTTTTCTTCACATGATACCAATCCTTGACTCTTCGGTGTTTTTTTCTGATTTCCCCGTTGAACTGCCTGCATATACAACTCATTCAGTTGTGGCAGAGCTCATTGACCTGCGTTCAAAATGCCGTTACGAGGTATTCCTCGCATCAGGTCTGGTTGTGAGGCAACCGGCCCCGGAATACCTGCGGCGTGTAGAAGAGGCTGCAAGCCGGACAGGTGATGTATCAGTCCTTTCACAAACAGATTTTGACCTGATATCCCTTGCGCTCGAACTGAATGGCACGATTATCACTGATGATTTTGCGGTACAGAATGTCGCACGAAAGCTGGGGATTACGACCCTGCCTATTCACCAGCGGTCTGCGCGAGCGAGGGTCTGGAAATTCCGCTGCTCTGGATGCGGGCGTTATTATCCAAAGACCGGGGAATGTCCGGTCTGTGGCTCACTCATCAAAAGAAAACTTAAATAGATGGCTGTTTACCTCTGTTCATGTCATCCCTCGAAGAGCTGATCAGAAAGGCAAAAGAACTCCTCTCTGAAGGCCATAGTCCGGGCCAGATAGCTGATGAACTTTCACTCTCAATGGAGACGGTGACCTGGCTTCTGACGCAGGCGAAAGGTACAGACATACCAAAAGATGTGCACATTGACTGGACCAGTGTCAGCAGGGAAGCATCACTGCTTACCGCGATGGCCGGGATGATGCTTACAAGGCTTCAGTGTGCCCATGGTATTTCATCCACCTGCTCATGTGGAGCAGAGGACCAGCCTGCAGTAATCGTGGGGATAGCACTGTCAGGAATTCCCCTGGCCACACTTATGGCCGCATCACTGGAAGCAAAACTTGCGATTTATCACCCGGTAAAACAGAGCTCGAGCGAAAAACCGGTCGGTTCCATCAGCGGGAATTTTGCTACGGTAAAAGGAGAATCATGTATTATCGTCGATGATGTGATCACGTCAGGGAATACCATGAGGGAGATGGTAAAATACTTAAGAAAACATGGGGCAACCCCGACCGCAATCCTCGTAATATTTGACAAGCGCGGTATCAGTGATATCGACGGAGTCCCGGTGTATAGTCTCTTCAAAATCTCGCGTATCGACTGACAGGTGAACATATCGAATTCCTATATAGAATCACTTATATAGAAGTTCAATTCCATCTTTTTACCACATTGAAGGATTCACTATGCTAGCCGGACAACAGATTATAATTCTTAGACAAGATGTAGAGCGAAACCGTGGCCACGAGGCCCAGCGCTCCAATATCGTTGCAGCAAAGGCCATTGCAGGTGCCGTAAGGACAACTCTCGGCCCACGTGGAATGGACAAAATGCTGGTCAGTTCAACAGGCGATGTGGTGATCACAAACGATGGTGCCACTATCCTGCAGGAGATCTCAGTGCAGCACCCCGGCGCCAAGATGGTAATCGAGGTAGCAAAAGCCCAGGACGATGAGGTAGGCGACGGGACGACAACCGCCGTGGTACTTGTCGGTGCACTTATGGAGCAGGCAGAGCAGATGTTTGCCAAGAAGATCCACCCGACGGTCATTGCCCAGGGGTACAGGTTAGGGATGGAAAAAGCCCTTGAGATCTTAAAAGACCTCTCAATCAAGGTCGACTCCTATGACCGGAAGACCCTCTTGAAGATCGCTGACACTGCGATGACAGGGAAATCCATCGAGTCGGTAAAGGGGAAACTTGACGGAATTGTCGTTGATGCAGTCATGGCAATCGCAGAGAAAAGTGGCGGTAAAGTACTGGCAGATGAAGATAATGTCATGATCAAGAAGCAGAAAGGTGCCTCCATGGACGATGCCGAGCTGATCAAGGGCATCGTTATCGATAAGAAGCGTGTCAACGAGGCAATGCCAAAGCGGATTAAGAAGGCAAAGGTTGCCCTTGTCGCCAGTCCTTTCGAGATCAAAAAAACACAGGTCAAGGCGAAGATCAAGATCACTTCCAGCGAGCAAATGGATGCATTCGGTCTCCAGGAACGCGAAACACTGAAGAAACTTTCTGACGCTGTTATCTCGAGCGGGGCAAATGTCCTCCTGTGCCAGAAAGGTATCGCAGACCCGATCCAGTTCTACCTTGCAAAGGCAGGCATCTTCGCAGTCGAAGATGTAGCTGAAAATGACATGAAAAATGCAGCCAGGGCACTTGGTGCCTCGGTCGTCAACAAGGCAGAAGACCTTGTCCCGGGTGTGCTCGGCACTGCAGAACTTGTTGAAGAATCTGACGATATTGATATCATCAGGATCGAAGGATGCAAGAACCCGAAGACAACCACCATTCTTCTCCGGGGGACCTCAGATTACCTTCTCGATGAACTCGAGCGTGCTGTCGTTGATGGTACCCGCGTTGTAATGGACACCATGGAGGATGGGAGCTTCGTCGTAGGGGGAGGGGCTGTCGAGACAGAACTCGTCCTGAGGATCCGTGATTATGCATCAACCGTCGGGGGACGTGTGCAGCTCGCAATTGAGGCATATGCAGCTTCCTTTGAAGTGATCCCACTCACCCTCGCAGAAAATTCAGGCTATAACATGATTGACAAACTTGTCAACCTGAAAAATGCCCATGCAAAGGGGCAGAAAAATGCAGGCCTCAATGTTTATAACGGCGAAATAATCGACATGTTAAAAGAGGGAGTCATCGAACCATCCCGGTCGAAGCGCCAGTCAATCCAGAGTTCGGCAGAGTCTGCAATCATGCTCATACGGGTGGATGACATGATGATTACCCAGAACCGGGCACCCGGCGGCGGAATGTAATAGTCCGGAATAGTCAGAGGTTAACCCCCTCTTTTAATAATTTATCAACATCCCGGGTTTTTTCCCGGGGAATTATCTTTCAGCATTCTTCACATTCCGATACCCTTATACGAAATCCGGTAAAAAATATCACATCCGTTTTTGCCGAGGTAGTCTAGTCCGGGAAGGCGGTAGCCTCGAAAGCTACTGGCGCCCTGCGCCTCGGGAGTTCAAATCTCCCCCTCGGCGCTTTTAATCATGTTCCTTCGGTACCCTCAAATAGTGGGCACTCCGTCACACAGAGGCTGCAACGGATCGATGCCATCCGGGCAATCCACGGGGCAAGCGGGGCTGCACATTTAAGTACTATCTGCCGTCCCAGCATCCATTTTACAACCGGGACTAGGGTTGGAGGTACCCATGCCCGAACAGTCCGGCACCGGAATGCATCGACACCATCCGGTCCAATCGCTCCACCCTGGCAGACGGTAACGCAACGTTTGCACCCGGTACAGAGGCCTTTTCCTGGAGTTCCTGTACTGACCGGTATTTCACTGCCAGGTTCATCTTCAGAAACAGGCCGGTTTGTTACAACACCGAGTAACAACAATCGTGGGCCATACCGGGGAGAGAGAAGTATGGAGCTCATTCCTATCGATCCCAGCCCACCGACTTCTGCAACCTTCTTCAACCGTATGACTCCATGTACCCGCCCATCCTGGATCCTGACAGGCAGGTAGAGCGGAACGGGCAAGGCTGGAATTCCATCCATATTCAATAGCCGGGCGAGCAGTTTGGCAGAATTATCCAGCTCACCGGCTATCCGGAGCATCACCCGGGTCTGTTCCCGTGGTGTCATCCGGTAAGCCTGAACGGGGACCTCCCGTCCAAACACGATAACTGATCGGGCTGACGGTAACATCTGTACTACGGATTTTCTGTCGGCATCCGGGAGGTTCGCAATGCTAACCTCGGTGAATACGTCTATTCCCTCATCAGAAAAAAAAGTTTTAAGATCGAACACCATTTACACTCTGTAACCTATTAGGCTGGTTATCTCTTCAGGGTATCTGCTTATTTTAGGAGGGGATGGCAGGAAAATGAAAAACTGGTGTTACCAGGGTGCAACAGGGATCAGGCATCCTGTACCCGGTTACTGAATTATATCTCACATCTGAAACGGGGTGATGGATTTTTTCTGACCCATGGATGGTCAGAACGGGTATATCATTCGCCGACTTTGTGCAATACAGATGAATAGGTCGATACTACCATCACTCCCCGGTGCAGAGCATCAGGACCAGGAAGATAATTGCTATATGGAAGGGTTTAATTTCACTTCCTTATTGGTTCGGAGGATAATTGGATTTGGGATGGAGAATATCAATGCATACCACACCTTCTGGAGGACTTAATCGGAGCTTGACAGCCGCGATAAAGGGATCTGTGGCTCAGGGATACAATTTCCACAGGGTGATAGAATTATTTTCCGAATGGGAACGGAGTTTTCCTGTTTTCCCGGGAATTAATTATTTATAATTGCTGCAACAACCCAGTACCAGATGTACTATTTGCATCTTACCAGGTCAATCAACACTCGTCCGGTACGGGAAGTACTTGGTAAGCGGCTGCTGTTTTCTGTACATTAACAAGATATATTAGCAACCCGAATTCTCGCCCAAACCGGGCAGAATCTCAAAAATTTCGTGCATTACGGTCAATATTTATCGTCATATCCAGTCCCAGTCACGAGGAATACAACATGTCTGCAAAATTAAATGAAGGTAACAATGAATGGTTCAGCCGGTTCGCAGGATCAGCACATATCTACCGTATTATTGAAGACGTCCAGAGTGGAAACGAAAGGGAAGAGAGGATCAGGGCTTTGAAATCATTAGGGGAACGGGGAGACCCGAGGGCTGTATCAGCCCTTCTGATCTGTTGTGATGATCAGGACCAGGAAATCAGGATTCAAGCCATTAACGCCCTATCCATGTTGAGAAGCGGGAGATCAGTCCCCACGCTCATTGAACACCTGGAGAATGAAAATGAGGTGCCCGAAGCACGTCAAAAAGCCGCGATGGCACTGGCAGTAATTCATAGTTACCGCGCAATCGAGTGCCTGATGGACCACGTGAATAATGAAGACGAGGATCCGGCTCTGAGGGAATATATTGCGGTGCTCATCGGGGGACGGGAGTAGACCTTCCGGAACCGGATGGAAAACCCCGCTAAAAAAAAGCTTGTGTTGTTAGGGCGATGCAGACATCCTCAAAAATAACGTATACACAGGTAAAGATATCCTGAAATTTGTTCCATGCTCCCGGGGTGCCCCTCTGCCCCGGGTCAGCAGAGGGAATTTTTCCAGGAGCCCATGCTACCCCGGGTCCCCATTCCAAAAAAATAACATAACGGAGAGCCCCATACTTCACCATAACTGTATCGTGGTGATCGTCGTTTCTCTTGTCCCGATCCCTTTTCAGATAATTGCATTAACGCAGGAAAGAAACAGCCTCTTTGAGTACCCGCCGGACCGCCTTGCCGGTATCATTAGAGAGATCGGGTTCCGGTGTACCAACTGCGCACGTTGCTGCACCCACGAATTCAATGGGCACGTTTTTTTACTCGATCACGACGTTACCGTGGTTAAAACAATTGATCCTGGTGCACTGGAACCTGCCCCTTACCCTGAGTTCTGCGACCAGAACGGGATTTTTTATGTATCTGGCTATGCATTGCGTACAAAAGGTGATGCCCCCGGACCCTGCTGGTTCCTGGAAAACGGCCGGTGCCGGATCTATGACCAGCGGTTCTCCATCTGCCGGATATACCCGTACATGCTCCACCGCGAACCCGATGAAATGGGAAAAATCGAATGGAGACAGACTGTCAGGACTCAATGAACACGGGGATTACCACCATGAAATTCCCATTGAGGAATGCCTCAGCCTTGCCCGTCAGATAAAAGAGTTTGAAAATGCTATTCTCACCCATGAAATAGCGTTCCTGGAGTTTATGGAGAAATATTTTACCAGGCACAATCTTCGGCATGTACAGAAAGTATATGACGACCGGATGAGGCGGTTTTCAAAGGGGGAAGCAGTCACCGTAATGGTATATCATGCAGGAGAACTGGAAGAGAACCACCTGGTAAAACCCGGTTGACTCCTGCTCCGGGAACATGGGGTGGTGCAGGGAGGGGGTGAAATTCCCACCTGTCTACGTATATCCCATTTTTTAAATATGCAGGATCCCCCATGCAGATGCCTGATCTGCATCCGATACAAGGAGATACTGAACGATGCATTTTCATGATCCGGGTGTGAACTTCCCGTTCATGTATGTTTCAACAGAGCGTTAATTCCTACAAAACCGGTGAAAACAAAAGGGTCAGCTGCTTTCCTGGATATGCCAGGTTTGGTTGAAACGATTGACATCCTTTCCTTTTTATGACCCATCACCTTCCATCTCATCATCTCCCCTGGGGACCACGGATATTTCCCACCCATCTTCATCGAATTCGAGACTTCCTTCACCATTACACTTTGGGCAAATAATAGTGGGGCTTTCACCGCACTCGGCCGCGATTAGTGCTTCATCCGCATCCGATTCCAGCATTTCGGTCTTTGCATGAACATGAAAATGGCGCCTGGCCGCATCTGATTTGAGCGCTTTACAGATCTCAAAATGGTCATTCACGACCTTGCCAGTACCTTTACAACGCCTGCATGTGAGTATAATTGTCATGTATCGGGTCTTATAGTAAATTATACTCATGATTATTCAATTTTCCCGGTCTTTCACTGACTGGTGGTATAAACAACAGGGTGGACTCCCCAGGCCCGCAATGATGGCGGTCCAGGTCACAGGCAAACAGGTTCTGTGATCGTGACAGCATGTGGAGTGTCCTGAAATTTACCCCCGCTCCCGGGGCTCCGCCCAGCAACTCTGGCGACCCCGGTCAGGATTGAGAATGATGTATAAATCATTGAAATGTTCAGGAATACTACAGTTGAACCCTGTCCATCGGGTAGATTGTCGGGGATGGGACGCGGAGGGGGTGAAAGTCCCTCCTGTCCACGTATCTCCTCTTTTTTTAAATCTCCAGGGTTGAACTATTTAAACAGACATGATGCCAGAAGGCCACAAGCATACAACATGAAATTTCCAGTGGGGATTTTCATATTACCTGACAAAACGGACCCCGACAAAGATACATTTTGAGCGAGGCATTTTCAATCGTCCGGATGTGAACTTCCCGTTCATGTGTGTTTCAACAGAACCCGGAGAATTGTACGGTTTATCAGGTAACTTTTATTCCGGTACCAAAAAAGATGGCGACCAGGCGGTCACCTGCGGTTACCGTAACCCGGTAGAGCGAGCACAAATCATTTCCTGAAACACGTTCTGCGATCGCTTCAAGATGACCACTCGCCGGACTGATATACTGTATGGTTGCCGATAGCGCGACCTGTCGTTCTCCACCCATGTTTGCCGCTATACCAAAGGCATGGTCTGCCAGCGCGAAAACCGCACCCCCATGTGCAACCCTGTTGGGACCCGCTTTCCCTTCGGCAGTCATCGTGACCCTGACACCGTTTCCCCAAACTTCCGCAACGGTCATTCCAAGGAGCTGTGCAAATTCGCATGAATTAAAGGCCTCAATAATTTCCTGGTTTATTTGTACGCCGGGTGATTTCATCTGCCAGTCACGGGATAATAGGTCGGGAACACCTTACTTGTATTCCCTTTTCGTATAGCTGTGCTTATCGGATGATCCACCGTGTGCAACAATATAGAGCCATTCATAAAGGGATTTAAGCGTCCCATACTGCTGGTACCGGCGCATGGAGAACCCCACCCTGACCCGGTTGGAAAACTTTACTTTCCCGAGTTTTCTCATGCGCCTGGCAATCTCAAGATCGTCGCCGGCATCAACCGTCCGGTACATCCCAGCTTGTATGAATGCGCCCCGCTCAAATGCAGTATTACACCCGAGCGTGTAATACAGGGTACCCGTATAATAGCCGGCTCTCGCAAACATATTTGCGAAGAAGAGCGAGATCCGGTTCTTAATGCCCCCTTCAATCGGATCGACGGGCCCGAAGAGCTGGACTATCGGCTGTTTTGAAAACTCTGATGTGATGTTTTCCAGCCAGTCTTCAGGCAGTACACAATCGGCATCGGTGGTAACAATTATCTCCCCCCTGGACTTTAGCACCCCGTCATTCCTTGCTCCACCCACCTTGTTACTTGTCTGGATAAAAACGAGGTCTGCATATTTTTCTGCAATTTCCCGTGTCTGGTCTTTCGAATTGCCATCGACGACAATAATCTCGTATTCTTCCCTTGGAATCGTCTGTTTTTGCAAGGATTCCAGACACCGGGCTATATTTGCCTCCTCGTTATAGGAGGGGATAATGACAGAAATCATGGTTCCACCAGCGAATGATAGAGTTCAACATGTTGTTTTGCAACATTCCTGATATCAAATGACCGTGTATAGTCTCTTGAACCGGCTGCAATTCTCTGTAAAGCGGGCTTGTCATTGATCAATGTTGCAGCCTCCCCGTTATTTGCGAAATACAGGACCTTATCCCCGAAAATATCGTGGAATTCGGGGATATCTCGCGCGACCACCGGCAGACCACAGGCAAGAGCCTCAAGGATCACAAGCCCGAATGTCTCCGCATACGACGGCATGAAAAAGACATCCGCCCCGTTATAGGCATTAACAACATCTCTGATATGGCGGGTAAGGATAACATTTTTCCCGCAACGGTCGCGCATAAACCGGATTTTACGGTAATCTTTCGATAGAAACCCATAGGGAAGCCCGCCAACCCAGACCCATTTCTTCTCCGGGAACTGTTTGGCCAGGGCAAAGAAATCATAGAGCCCTTTTCGCGGCGTCTGCTGTGCGACAGTGAGTACAACCTCCGTGTCATCTTCAATCCCGAACTCTTCACGAAACGCTGCCCGCTTCCTGTCATCTTTCCTGAAAATATCCCGGTTCACTCCATTCGGAATATATGTCACCGGCATTTCCGGTACCATGGACGTTACTTCCTCATGGCATGACTTTGAGATGGTAATGATATGATCGTATCTTCCGGTACACTTTCGGGTACTGCTTGTTGATCACCTTAACAAATGCAATATTCCCGTGGTTAATCCTTGGCGTTGAATGGGCCGTCAGGACTTTACACCCTGTGCTGATCCGCCGGTTAACGGCTGCAATGGGGCCGAACGAATGATAATGGACGATATCCGCAGTCCGGGAATAACTTTTCCAGGTCACGTCAATATCAGACGAGACCGCAACCTGGCGGTACAGGGACTTCGCAACCGTTGCACTGCCGATATATTTAAAAAACAGCTGATCTTCCACGTAAAAATTCACCCGCATGTCAGCTGCCCTTCACAAAATCAATTGCATTCCGTATACACCCGTCCATGTTCAGGTATTCAAAGCGGGAGAATCGTCCCACCAGTGAGATGCCGATGTTATTGCAGTATTCTCTGATAATTGCTATATTTTTCAGGTAATTAATGTCATAGACAACGTAGGCAAAGCGGTGGCGGTACAAACCGGTGGAGATAACTGATCCAGGAGAGAGAACATCCATTCCTGTAAGTGAACGGGTCACATGGTCGATAACTTCCTGGTCACTCATTGTCGAAACAATATCCCCTTCATTATAGGTGATCTCCGCGAGGATCGAACTACAACCAGCGGGTGCAGTCCCGGGACTGAAATTTGAGGGGAACGAGATCCGGTTCTCCATCCCGGTCTTTTCATCAGGGATATACATCCACGAAATGGGTGGCACTTGACCCTTTATTCCGATACTGACCGATATCAGGGAGTTATACTTCAGGTCATCCACTGCCTTCCTTACGTCCTCCGGAACGTCTTTGAGTGTCGGGATGAGATATTGCAGGGGAATTGTGGAAATACAACGGTCTGCAACAATGGTCTGTTTACCGTCGCTGATCACCCATTTTCCACCATCCCGTGTTACGGACGTGACCCGGAAACCTGTAGTTACCCGCTCTTTTACCGGTTCACCAATCGCCTGGACAAGGGACTCAATACCACCATCCAGGGGGTAAGAGAATACAGACTGGTGGGTATATCCCTCAGTCTCGATCCCGATAGCGGACCTGATGACGTCCTCAACCGGGGGTCTTGGTACCCTCCCCTCCATCCAGTGTGCAGACATCATATCTGTTTTGTAATTCCAGATTTTTTCATTGTAGGGTACCATGTAACATTCTGCAATCCCTTTGCCGAATGTCTGGTAGATCCATTCCTTAAAGTTACCAGGAGGTCTGAATTCTCCTTTTTCTGATGCTACAAGGGCCTTCACGAATTCATTGATGCAAAAGAACAGGTCCTCTTTTGGGAGGGCAGAAAGACCGTTCTCAAACGGGTATTTGATAAAGAGGCCTTTATAGAATATTTTTGTATTCCGTTCACATTCATTCCGGTTACAGCCAAGGACATCGTGCATAAAGGAAAGCACTTCCTGGTCACGGGAAAAAATAATATGTGAACCCCCGGTATCAAATGTAAACCCATCCTTCCGGACAGACTGGCAAAGCCCACCGATACGCCCTCCAGCTTCCAGTATCGTAATATCTTCATTCCGGGCGGCAAGGAGCCTTGCAAGTGTGAGGCCTGAAAGACCCCCACCAAGTATCGCGGTTTTCACTTCTTATTAGTAAGTGGCCACGATTTATATGATTGACCATCATGGTCGGGACCGGTCCTTCCTGACAGGCCCGGGGCACTTCGCAGGGATAAAAAGATTCACCATGGTCAGGCTCAATTTGCGACGCTTCTGGCTGCAGTTCCAGATATTTAGAGAAAAAGCAGGCCTGGTAGAAATCCTCTTAGCCGAATGTTACTGATTTTTAGGGCTCTGTTGGCATGCTCTCAAATCTATCTTGATGAAGAGGGTATTCCAAAATTTTGTCACGCTTACGGGGCTCCGCCCCGCCGCTTTGGCGGCCCCGGTTGGGATAGAGATATCCACCAATACTCTGAATTTAACTGAACCTTCGCCAAAACCCTGTCCGAAGAATATCTTAACGGGGGTGGGGCAGGGAGGGGGTGAAACCCCCTCCTGTCTTCGTAGTTCCGTCTAATTTTTTTATTCGTATAGGATTTCAACAAGACCGCAGGAATTTCGACAGAACAAAAATACAAAAAAATTGAGGAACAACGCCCCCATTGAATATCCTTAATTAGTGATGGGACGCAGGGAAGGGGCTGAAGTCCCCTCATGTCTGACTGAGTTCATGACAAAAAAATACTTTTCTGATTTAATGATAGGAAAAATTTTGGCAGATCCAGAAAATCCCAAAAAATGTGATCATTTTCCGCTTTTAACGGTTTTAGAACCTCTTAGAATACCGATTTTGCCCGTCCGGACCAGTTCTTTTACCCCGTACTGGCGGAGCAGGGTTTCAAGGGCGTCAATCTTCTCGGTGTTTCCCGTAATCTGAAGCACAAGAGTCTTTGTGCCCATGTCAATGATCTGCGCACGGAATATCTGGGCAATCTGCATGATTTCACTCCGGGTTGTCCCGGAGTCCGCGTTCACCTTGATCATCGCGAGTTCCCGTTCAACACGCTCGTTGTCGGTAAGATCTGACACCTTGATAACATCGATGAGCTTGTTCAGCTGTTTCATCACCTGTTCGATCTCTGCATCGTCACCAATACATACAATGGTGATCCGGCTCATCCCCGCCTCCTCACAGGTGCCGACTGCAAGGCTCTCGATATTAAAACCACGCCGGGAGAACAGCCCGGTCACGCGTGAGAGCACCCCGGCCCGGTTCTCAACGAGGATCGAGAGGGTATGCGGTTTCATCAGCTGTTACCTCCTATCATCTCGTTATTGGCTGCACCCGGGGGTACTATCGGAAACACGTTTTCTTCCCGTTCAATCCTGAAATCAAGCATAAATGGCCCGGGAGTGTTAATTGCAGTCTTCAGTGCAGACGACACTTCATCCCGGGACTCTACCCGTATCCCGTCAATTCCATAGGCCTGCGCAATTTTCACAAAGTCCACTGACGGCAGTTCGGTAAACGAGTACCTCCGGTCATAGAACAGCTCCTGCCACTGCCTGACCATCCCGAGGTACTGGTTATTGAGGATGGCGATTTTCACCGGGATTTTATACTGGGCTATTGTCCCCAGCTCCTGGATATTCATCTGGATACTCCCGTCTCCTGCAATATCAAAGACAGTCCTGTCCGGCCGTGCATAGTGCACCCCCATCGATGCCGGCAGCCCGTACCCCATCGTCCCGAGCCCCCCGGATGTGATCCAGGTCCTTGGTTTCCGGAAAGAGTAGTACTGGGCTGTCCACATCTGGTTCTGGCCGACTTCCGATACAATGATGTCATCGCTTTCCAGCAGTGATGATAGCTGCTGGAGGATATACTGGGGCCTTAGTTTCCCGTCGTCCTTGTAACGGAGGGGGTGCTTTTTCTTCCAGCCTTTTATTTTTTCATGCCAGGTCTGGTAATGTCCCGTCTTTTGCAGTTTTATTACCATCTCCCCGAGGATATTCCTCACATCGCCGACGATAGGCACATCGACCTTCTTGTTTTTCCCTATCTCTGCCGGGTCGATATCGATATGAATGATCTTCGCATGTGGGGCAAAGGTGTCGAGCTTTCCGGTAACCCTGTCATCAAACCTGACCCCGATTGCTATAAGGAGGTCACATTCTGTGACAGCAAAATTGGCGAACTCGGTCCCGTGCATCCCGAGCATACCGAGGTTCAGCGGGTGGTCGCCGGGCACTGCACCAAGACCCATCAGGGTTGTGGTGATCGGGATCATCATCTGCTCAGCAAAACGCACCAGCTCTTCAGACGCATTGGAAAGGATCACCCCGCCACCGGCATATATGAGCGGTCGTTCAGCAAGCGTAAGCATTTCTATAGCCCGGTCCATCTGTCTCTGGTGGCCCTTGTAGGTTGGCTGGTAACCACGGAGACTGACCGTCTCCACCCTGGGAGGCTCAGTTTCCACGGTCCCGGTACTTACATCCTTCGGTATATCAATCAATACCGGTCCGGGCCTGCCGGTCCCCGCAATATAAAATGCTTCCTGGAGGATCCGGGGCAGGTCCGATGCCCGTTTCACGAGGTAATTGTGTTTTGTCACCGGCATTGTAATGCCGGTAATATCGGACTCCTGGAACGCGTCATTTCCAAGCAACGATGTCGGGACCTGACCGGTAATAGCAACGATGGGGATAGAATCCATGTAGGCGGTCGCAATACCCGTCACCAGGTTACAGGCCCCGGGACCTGATGTGGCAAGGCATACACCGACACGACCGCTTGCCCGTGCGTAGCCATCGGCTGCGTGGGCGGCTGCCTGTTCATGCCGTACCAGGATGTGCCTCAATGGTGAATCATAGAGTTCATCATATATCGGCAACACTACACCGCCGGGGTAGCCGAATATCGTCTCCACCCCTTCGCGCTGCAGTCCTTCAATCAGGAGTTTTGCTCCGGTTTTCATTCTCTTCCCTCAATAACCTGTTCATTCCGGCGATCACCGCTTCCACACTTGCCATGATGATATCGGTACGGGCGCCTCGTGACGTAATTATCTTTCCGTCTTTACTTAACCTTACCGTTACATCGACAAGCGCGTCCGTTCCACCGCTGATTGCGTCTACATGGTACTCTTCAAGCCTGATGTCAGCAACATCAGCAACAGATTTTCTTAGTGCTTCCATGGCAGCGTCAACTGGCCCGGTCCCTGTCGCAGCACTGGTAATTTCCTCGTTGTGAACGATGAGGGTGACCGATGCGGTCGGGATTACATTGCTCCCTGAAACCACCGTGAATTGTTTCATCCTGAGCACAGGCCTGCATTCAATTGCCATCACGGCATCGGCGATGGTCATCAGGTCGGTATCGGTAATCCGTTTGCCTTCATCGCCAAGTACCTTGATCCTTTTTACGATCTCTTTCAATTGTTTTTCTTCAGGCTGGTAATTCATCTCGCTCAGTGCTGCACCAACCGATGCGGAACCTGAATGTTTTCCAAGGACGATACGTCGTTTACGACCGATCTGTTCTGGTTTCACTGATTCATATGTTGACGGTTCACGAAGCACACCATGTGCATGAATACCACTTTCATGGGTGAATGCCATCTCCCCGACGATCGCCTTGTTCACCGGTAACGCTACCCCGGTAAGTTTTGAGACCAGGGTAGAGAGATGGTAGATCTCATTCGTCACAACCGATGTCCGGTAATCGTACAGGACTTCCAGCGCCATTACAAGCTCTTCAAATGCCGTGTTACCTGCCCGCTCCCCCAGTCCGTTTACTGTAACATGGGCGCAGCTTGCACCTGCCTTCAGTGCTGCAAAGGTATTCGCCAGCGCAAACCCGAGATCGTTATGGCAATGGATTGATAGCGGTGCAATACACAACGGTGGGATCAGCAGGGCAGTCTTCTCCGGTGTCAGGAGACCTACCGTATCACAGAAACAAAGGCGGTCTGCACCCCGCTCAACGCCACCCCTGTATACCTCGAGCAGGAATTCAGGATCGGCTCGAGATGCGTCTTCACCGGATAATTCAACAATCAGGCCCCGTTCCTTTGCATATTCGACTGCATCATAGGCCATCCTGAGTACATCAGACCGGGTCTTCCGGAGCTTCTTCTGGATGTGAAGGTCACTTACCGGTATCACGAGGTGTACCGAGTCGGCTCCATAATCAGCGGCAAGGTCGATATCACCCTGCATGGCCCTGACATAGGTGCAGCATTCTGCACTCAGCCCTGCATCGGATATCAGGCGGATTGCCTCGCATTCGCCGGCCGATGCAGCCGCTGAACCGGCTTCGATTACATCAACACCGATTGAGGAGAGTTTTTCCGCGATCTGGAGTTTCTCATGCGGTTCGAGCGAGACGCCGGGTGTTTGTTCCCCGTCCCGTAAGGTCGTATCAAAAAAACGCAAATTTTCAACAAATAAAACGATCTGTCATGGAAGTTCCACCACAATAGAGAATTGTGGCAGGATTATTTAAAATCTCTGGTTAAATTTGGGATTTTTTCACAGTTGCTTATCAAATGTCTGCAATTATCGGTTACATTTAAAAAATACGATTTATCCGGGAAGTTCCGATGGAGTATCCGGAATTTCCGGTATGGCGCTTTCATAGACCAGGGTGACGTACCTTGCCGAGAATACAATGAACGGCACCAGCACAATAATATAAACCAGCCAGTAAATGGCCATACCTGCTATTGGTATCAGGTTAAGAAGCTCAATGACACCAAAGAAAATTATGCTGATTACCCAGTAGATAATCATTGCAACAATGTAACGACCCCAGCCAATTGACCGGATTGTCTGCATAACGGCACCAAAATTGAATGCCTCAGAAAACTTACCTTCTTTTACGAGCCTTATCAGGGCAATCGTGGAAATGAACGAGATGATTATGGCGAGAATCCCGGTAATCAGCAGTCCGATACCGATACCAAGGAGAACACCGACAAACTTGTCCATGTTGTTGAAAATGTACGCGGGGTTCCCCATGATAATATAGGGCATGAAATTGACCATCGCATAGAAAATCGTAACCAACAGCACCGCAATAACGGGAATCGCATAGATCAGCCCTGCAAAAATGAGTTTAAGGCCCAAAATAAAAAGCCCGCCTTCTTCAAATTTTGGTGCGGGTTGATCTCCGCGATAGATCTTTGCGATGTACCCGATTATCAGTGGAAATACCACAACACTCATCAGAAGGAGAAGCCATCGTTCCCATTTGCCCCACACCGCATCTTTTGCATAGGTATAGGAATCCTGTAGCATTTTCCCATAATCCATAGATATCACCATACGTGGTTGAGTTGTTCGTATGTGAAATTAATAGTGTCCCAATAAAACCGGAGGTTGTTCGCAATAATCCTGGTTCGCCTTTCCACCATGCTTTTTTCTAAAACCGCGCAGACTTATGTTTTGTAAACCATTAAAAAGAGGGAGCGGATTGAACCGGTTCAATGCCTGAAATAACGTATCCCGGTGAATATCATCGCAATATTGTGGTGATTTGCCGCATCAATTACTTCCTTGTCCCGGATCGATCCACCCGGCTGCACGAGCGCAGTAGCACCTGCCTTTACTGCCACTTCGAGAGTATCAGGGAACGGGAGAAACGCATCAGATGCAACTGCGGAGCCATTAAGCGGGGAAAGGGCTTTATCGATAGCAATTTTTGCCGCATCGACCCTGCTCATCTGTCCGGCACCGATACCGATGGTTTTTCCCCGGCCTGCGAATATGATGGCATTACTCCGGGTATGCTTAACGACCTTCCAGGCAAAATTCAACGCCGACATCTCATCCGCAGAGGGGTCCCGGTCTGATACCGTCTCCCAGTGCTCCTGGTACGGCGGTGTACGCTGGACCAGGATACCACCTGCGATTGTCCTTATTTCATCCTGGACGACGGGGTCTGGCAGATGGATAACCCTCATATTCTCCTTTGTTTTTAATAATTCAAGGGCACCCCGTGTAAAGGCCGGAGCACAAAGGACCTCGACAAACGTGGCACAAAATTCTTTTGCAAGGGGTTCATCAACCGGGCGGTTCAATGCAACGACCGATCCATAAGCAGATACCGGGTCTGTATCCCGTGCGTTCCGGTATGCTTCAGCTACCGTGCCGGCGACAGCCACCCCGCAGGGATTATTATGTTTCATTATTACAGCACAGGGCTCATCAAACTCATAAAGGAGACCTGATGCTGCATTCAGGTCCAGGTAATTATTATAAGACATCTGTTTTCCCTGGAATGGTTCCGCTGAAGCGATACCTGTGCACCCATAGATAGCGGCCTCCTGGTGAGGGTTCTCGCCATACCTGAGCGGACGCCCGTTCCGGAACTGGACCGTATAAACATCAGGGAATTTTTTTCCATCGGTGTGGAGATAATTGCTTATCGATGCGTCATACGCGGCAGTACGTGAAAAGGCCTTTTTTGCAAGCGTTATCCGCTCCGTATCCGTGAATGCCCCGGAAAGAACAGCCTTTTCCACCAGCGGGTAATCACCAGGGTCGACAACGACCGCTACATCCCGGTAATTTTTCGCGGCAGCCCGGATCATTGCCGGACCCCCGACATCTATATACTCGATCAACTGTTCAAGAGGAAGGTCCTTCCCGGACATTTCTTCGAACGGGTAAAGGTTCACCACGAGTAGGTCAATCGGGTGGATCCCATGGGCCTGCATCACTACATCGTCAATCCCCCGACGTCCAAGAAGACCGCCATGGACACGCGGGTGGAGTGTTTTAACCCGCCCGTCCATCATCTCGGGGTAACCTGTGTATGATGAAACTTCCGTGAATGGAATGCCGGCTTCGGACAGCGTTTTCCCGGTCCCTCCTGAACTCATGATTCCAACTTCATGTTCATGAAGTACGGTTGCAAGTTCAATAATCCCGCTTTTATCCCACACAGAGAGCAGTGCCCATTTCATAGAGACAGTATAAGTACGTCAGCAGTTATGACAGTATTGGACAGCGGGTCCTGTCACTATCGACAGGTTATGCTCCTCGTTATACAGGAAGGGCAAGCAGGAATTCTTTTGGACGAATTTATCCGTAGAGAGGCCCTTTTCATTTTTATTACTACCAGCATTCAGGGTAGAGCCCACGCTGCGCGGTTATTTTACACCCTTTTACAGATTATATGAATCCAACCAATTTAAATGATTGAAATTTAAAAACAAGCATGATTATTCGTTTGTCTTATGAGTTAGTTATATATAGAACTACAATGCAATAGATAATAGACCGTTATATGGCACACATGAATGGAGAGAGAGGAAAAGCGCATATCGATGGGGAAACGGGAGATCCGGCAAGAGGTTTTGGCACCGTTATTCCGGAACACACGGCCGGAATGGATCAGATCAATACTGATCCCGGTACCGACCCCCTGCGGGAAGAACTGAGGGAACAGAATGAAAAGTATCTCCGTCTCGCGGCCGATTTCGATAATTACCGGAAACGGACTGAGCGCGACCTTGACACTCACATCAGGTATGCTATAGAAAAATTTGCTGTTGAATTGATCGAGGTGATCGATAATTTTGACCGTGCAATTAATTCAGAGAATTCCAAGACCCGGGAAGGTCTTGAACAGATCAGTAAGCTGTTCCAGACCCTCCTTGAACAACACGGGATTACCCCGGTAGTATCAGTAGGGGAGAAATTCAACCCGGCCGAACATGAGGCGGTTGTATGCATCCCTTCAGAAAAGGAGGAAGGAATGGTAATCGAAGAGTTTTGTAAAGGATACCGGATGCATGACAAAATTGTCAGATGCGCAAAAGTTGCAGTTTCAAAAGGTAAGGAGTAGTAATCATGGCACATGAAAAAATTTTAGGTATTGACCTCGGGACCACGTTTTCCTGCATGGCAATCATCGAGGCCGGAAAACCGGTGGTCATTCCGAACGCAGAAGGAGCAAGGACTACATCATCAGTTGTTGCGTTCACCAAGGACGGTGAACGGATTGTCGGGAGCCTCGCAAAAAGGCAGGCTGTAACAAACCCACAACGGACCATCCAGTCGATTAAAAGAAAAATGGGGTCGGGAGAACGGGTTACCATCGACGACAAGTCGTTCTCACCACAGGAAATCTCTGCTATGATCCTGCAGAAACTGAAAGTCGATGCTGAGGCGTACCTCGGTGAGAAGATCACAAAAGCAGTTATTACCGTTCCTGCTTACTTCAACGATGCACAACGGCAGGCAACGAAGGACGCAGGGAGGATCGCCGGGCTCGAGGTAATGCGAATAATAAATGAACCGACTGCCAGCGCACTTGCCTATGGAATAGACAAGGAACAGGACACAACAGTCCTGGTATACGATCTGGGTGGCGGGACCTTTGATGTGTCCATCCTGGCTCTCGGTGACGGAGTATTCGAAGTAAAATCAACGGCAGGTAATAACCACCTTGGTGGTGACGACTTTGACATGAGGGTCATGAACTACCTCGCTGATGAGTTCAAAAAGAAAGAAGGGGTCGACCTTCTTAAAGATCCGATTGCCACGCAGCGGCTACGTGACGCGGCTGAAAATGCAAAAATTGAACTTTCACAGAAGCAGAAGACGAACATCAACCTCCCCTACATCACGACCGGGGCGAACGGTCCCAAGTTCCTTGATATTGACCTGACCCGGTCAAAACTCGAGCAACTGATCGGTGACCTGGTGGAATCCACAGTGGGACCGGTAAAACAGGCCCTTTCTGATGCGAATCTTACACCCGATAAAATCGATCATGTGCTGTTGGTGGGTGGATCAACAAGAGTACCACTTGTTGTTGAAACGGTCCGTAAAATCCTCGGAAAAGAGCCGGATAAAGGGATTAACCCTGATGAATGCGTCGCCCTGGGGGCTGCAATCCAGGGAGCGGTACTCACCGGCGAAACAAAAGATATCGTCCTTCTGGATGTCACCCCGCTCACCCTCGGTATCGAGACACTGGGGGGTATTGCGACCAAGCTTATCGAGAGGAACACGACGATCCCAACAAGGAAAAGCCAGATCTTTTCAACCGCTGCCGATGGTCAGACCAGTGTCGAGATCCATGTCGTGCAGGGTGAGCGGGCACTTGCCAAGGATAACCTCCCCCTCGGACGGTTCCAGCTTACCGGTATCCCGCCGGCGCAGCGTGGGTTACCGCAAATTGAAGTCACCTTCGATATCGATGCAAATGGTATCATCCATGTATCGGCAAAAGACCTTGGTACCGGAAACCAGCAGGCCATTACCATCAAGGGCGACAAAAAGCTCTCAGAAGATGAGATAAAGCGATACGTCAATGAATCGAAAAAATTCGAGGAAGAGGACAAAAAGAAGAAAGAGGAAATTGAAGTCCGGAACACCGCTGATACAGCGATCTTTACCGCAGAAAAAATGTTAAAAGACAGCGCAGACAAGATCGAACCGGAAGATAAAGTCAAGGTTGAGGAAGGCGTTGCAGCGCTCCGGAAGGCACTCGAGGACGATTCAACCGATGAAATAAAGAGTAAAATGGACACGCTCACCGAAGCTGTATATGCAGTCACGGCTAAGATTTACCAGAAGATCCAGCAGGAACAGCAGGAAACGGCATCTGCAGCAGGAAGCCAGGGTGCCGGCAGTGAAGAGAAAAAACCAGAAGATAATGTTGTTGATGCAGATTATAAGATGAAAGAAGAGTGAGCGCAGATGGGTGCTGGCGACTACTACGAAGTCCTTGGGGTATCGAGGACTGCCGATGACAAAGAGATCAAAAAAGCCTACCGCAACCTTGCGCGAAAATATCACCCCGATGTGTGCAAGGAACCCGGCGCAGAAGAGAAGTTCAAAGAGATAAACGAGGCATATAGCGTCCTCTCCGATTCGCAGAAAAAGTCCCAGTACGATCAGCTCGGTCATACCAACTTCACCAACGCCTCGAAAGGCCAGTATTCCGGGGCAGGGGGCCCCCATGCGGGAGGTTTCTCTGCAGACTTTTCGGGCTTCGGCGATATCTTTGATTTCTTCGGCGGGTCGTATGGCGGGGCGAGGGGCCCGAGAGGCCCGCAGTCAGGTAACGATGTCCTGATGCGGATGCAGATATCCCTGGAAGAGGCAGTTGCCGGCACCGATAAAGAGGTACAGCTCATGCACAACGAGCCCTGCCCTGCATGCAATGGTACCGGAAGCGAGACAAAAAAACTCCATACCTGTAAGAGATGCAACGGGTCAGGCCAGCTCCAGCAGATGAGCCAGACTGTTTTCGGCCAGTTTGTCCGGATGACTACCTGTAACGAATGCATGGGCCGTGGAAGGGTAGCAGAGAAGAAATGCCCCGAATGCAAAGGGAGCGGTCATAACAGGGTTAAAAGGACATTGTCGGTCCATTTCCCGGCGGGTATCGATACCGGTATGCGTCTCCGGATGGAGGGGTATGGCGAAGCGGGCGACACCGGGGCACCTAGTGGTGACCTCTTCATCGAGGTTCATGTCCGGGCGCATAACCGGTTCATCCGTACCGGTGATACACTCGAAACAACCTTAGAAATAAGTCCTGCCCAGGCAGTTCTTGGTTCTTCGGAAACGATTGAGACAATCGATAATAAGCACGTGGACCTTTCAATACCGGCAGGAGTACAGCATAATACCGCCCTGAAAATACCCGCCGAAGGCGTAAAAAGAAGGGGAAAACCAGGCGATCTCCTGGTAAGGCTTAAAATTGTCGTCCCGAAATCAGTCCCACCTGAACAACGTGAATTCTACCAGAAGATCCTCGAGGCGGAAGGGAAAAAGGCAGGGAGTTCAAAGAAAGGGATTTTCTCAGGATTAAGGGGTAAAAAGTAAGATTATTCCGGGGAATACCTCTCCATCATGATTACCCGGTCTATTGCTTCAAGTAATTCTTTTAACAGGTATGGTTTTGGAAGAATCTCCACGAACCCGTGTTTTTTATACTCATCTGTCAGGCAGTCCTGAAAATGTCCGGTTGTTGCAATAGCCCTCACATCCGGGTCAATCTCCCTAATCCGGGCAACCGTCTCTATTCCACCCATACCATCAGGAATTGTCAGGTCAATAATCGCTACATCCACCGCTCGTCCCGACGATAACACCTGGTTATAGATATCTATTGCCTGCTCTCCGTCACACGCGGTATAGACAATAAACCCTTTTATCCTGAGCAGCTTTGCATACGAATCGAGAATACTTTCTTCGTCATCCATGAGGAGGATAACATACGGGGATTTGCTGCATTGCCCTGCTCCCTCGTCCAACCGGTCATTATTCTGTTGAAAAGGTGGTTGCATCGTTCATAGCCCCGGATCAATCAATGTATTATGTACTTTTTTCTGCTGATACATGTGTAACTTTTGATCGGGTCATCAGAAGCAATACCCAAATACTATTTTTTATGGGAATGGCAGGAAACCACCATCGTTTATCGTGAAGGGTACAACCCATGGCCGGGGCCGAAAAGATCTATTCACGCCAGCGGCTGTACCAAAAAAAACGGCCGGGTTTTTTTTTGATAACCCGGAATTTTCCGAGAAATGTCTACGGGATATCCGGTTCTGACCTGATGAAATACCCCAACCAATTTCTTTCCCGGGGACGAATTCTATACCAATGAAACTCCTCTTCCACCTTTCCGGAGAACACCCGACACTACCCAGCTCAGAGTTGTCGTGCGTTGGAGAGGTAATTGATTCACGGCCACAGGTTGCGGTGGCATTATGCAACAGGGTGTCTCCTGTGAAGAGGCTGGCAATGGCTCACTCCGTAATGGAATACCTTGGTGAATGCCCGGCAGATACCGGGTCTTTCCTCCAACTCTTAAGGGAACTGTCGATATCATCCCCGGGTCCATTCGTGGCAAGGGTAAAAAAAGTTGAGGGGACAGAGATCACAGAGCCTGCACCATCGCTTGAACGGCTGATGGGAGATGCTATTTCGGGAATGGTATCACTTGATCACCCGGCACACGAGTTCAGGGCGATATGTTCTGGGGACCGTTGTTACCTGGGAAAACTACTCTGTACTATCGACAGGGGTTCGTTTGACGCAAGAAACCCCGGAAAACGGGAATTTTTTCATCCGGGTGTGATGATGCCCCGGATTGCCCGGACTATCGTTAACCTCACACGGGTAGCGAACGGTGAACGGTTTCTTGACCCGTTCTGTGGAACAGGGGGTGTCCTAATCGAGGCAGGGATGGTCGGTGCAATCGCAACAGGGGGTGATATGGATGTTTTCATGGTAAGAGGGACACGGCGGAATATTTTTGGTGCCGGGCTGTTTCTCGCAGATGCCGGGAACCTCCCGTTAAAAGATAACTCTGTTGACGCTGTTGCGACAGACCTCCCCTATGGCCAGTCTTCGTCAATCATGGCTGAAGGCCTTGAATCGTTGTATACCCAGTCACTTGAAGAGATCAGGAGGGTCCTGAAACCGGGGAGACGGGCGGTTATTGTAACACACCGGGATATCAGGGCAATTGCTTCCCCGATTATGGACCTCTGTGAATTTCACGAGCAACGCGTTCATAAAAGCCTCACCCGGCGCATCATGGTGCTTTTGGCATAAGCAATAATATTCTTTGGGCAGGGTTAACTGCAGATTCCTGAATATTTCAGAGATTTTGAGGTCATTCTCAATCCCACCAGGGTCCCAACGCAGCGGGGTGGAGCCCGGGGAGCGGATGATAAATTTGGGAATACCCGTGATCACCAGGATAGATTTGAGAGCCGGTTAACAGAGCCGGCATTTCAACTAGGACAACATTTTTTTTTACAGGCGCCGTAATTTCCGGTCAACCTTTTCAAAAAAATTCTTTCTCGCATCAACAAACAACGCAGGCTCTGCGGCTTTCCGGACGGTAATTGTGCCTCCTGTTTCAAATTCAAAGGTATTCTGGCCATCAATTACGATTTTTGCAGGTTTGACACTTTCAAGTCGTATTTCAAGTGTGCGGGAGGAGCTGATGACATGAGGCCTGGAGGAGAGAAGGTACGGTGCAAGGGGCACCAGCACTACCCCCTCGATCCTGGGGTCGACAATGGGTCCTCCAGCGCTCATTGCATAGGCAGTAGAACCCGTCGGGGTACTGATAAGAACCCCGTCAGCCCTGAATTTTTCTGCGGGGACTCCATCAACCACCACAACAAACCTGAGCATTTTTGCAGGCCGGCTTGTAATAATTAGTGCTTCATTCAGGGCATTCCCCAGCACTTCACCATCCCACATCAGATTAAGCCGCATTCTCCTTTCAATCGGGAAACCGGGCCCCATATCCCGTAGAAACTTTTCTGCTTCCACAGGTTCTATGTCTGCAAGGAAACCTACCTCCCCCCAGTTAATACCCAGTATCGGTTTCTGGTTCACCATGCGCTGGACAGAGTGGAGTATTGTCCCGTCACCACCAATTACCACGGCCATGGATGCATCAGATTCCTCGAGCAAGCACCCTCTGACCCCGATGGCTGCGGCAGTCGTCTGATCAAAACTGATATCATGGCCCCAGCCTGAAAGGAGACGCCCAGTCTGCTCAGTGTAAAGCAGTGCCTCCCTGTCATCAATCCGGGATATTAGAATGATTTTCATCCCTGTTACCTCAGGTACTCGATAACCTTATGGTGCAGGACTGCATTCGTAGCGACCAGACACCGGCCGATGGTCACTTCGTCCGGGAAATTGATCGCATTTCCATTCATATCGGATACGGAACCTCCTGCTTCTGTACAGATGAGCATCCCTGCTGCTGCATCGGTCACCCGAAGCGTCCCCCGGAGGTCAATAAAACCATCAATGCGTCCGGCCCCGATATAACTAAGTTCAAGGGCAGAAGCACCGAGTAGACGCCACCGCCGGATCTTCTGTCCAAGCTGCATTACGCGCTTCGGGTCAAACTTGCGGCCATAGATGCTCATTGCCGCCTCGTCAAGGTTCGCAGTCTGCGAGACCCGGAGGATTTTCCCTGCCATATGAGCACCTTTTCCGCGAATTGCACTAAAAGTTTCTCCATTCGCAAGGTCACGCACATATGCCTTATTAACAATACCCCCTTCGGCATACGCAATTGAAAGGGCATAGAAAGGGATGCCATTCACTGCATTATAGGTCCCGTCAACCGGGTCAAGGAATATGGTACCCTGTTCGCCATCAAATTCACGTTTCCCAAGCTCCTCGCTGATCAAAGTACGACAGAGCGGATGTTCTGAAAGGTAGGTCACGATGCAGTCCTCGGCGACCTGGTCAATCAGCTTGGTCGGTGTCCCGTCTGCACCCATTCTAATCATCCTGCCACCCTCAAGGGTTCCGACCTGATCGTGGATTGCATCCTCTACTGCTACCGCCATCTGATCACAGGATTTGAGGAATTCCATATCAGCACCAGGGTATTCTTACGTTGTATTTATGTAATGTCATAAAGATAAATTACTACTGCGTTTAAGGAGTTAGACTATGAAGGAACAAACCGAAATTGGAAAATTAAAGGAAGGCCGTTACATGGTCATCGAAGATGAACCATGCAGGATCGTTGCCATATCAATATCAAAACCAGGCAAACACGGGGCTGCAAAATCAAGGATAGAGGCAGTGGGGATATTCGACGGTGTAAAACGTTCAGTTGTACAGCCGGTTTCTGCAAGGACCTACGTGCCTATTGTTGAACGTAAGAGCGGGCAGGTCATTACCATCACGGGAAATGTAATCCAGATGATGGACATGAAAGATTTTCAGACAATCGAGATCCCGACAGACGCGGATAAACTCGCGGGGATCGAGGTTGGAAAAGAAATTATGTATATCGAATCCATGGGAAAACGAAAACTCGATATTGAGTGACCCGGCTGTCACCAGTCATAAAACGGCCATACTTTTTTATTCCTGAATGGAACTCCGGTAGCGGAAAAAGGTTGTATCGATCGTGAAGTAAACCACATGATATCATGAGGTGCGTATTGACAGAGCAGAAACGCAAGGAAGATTTTTTTACCGGTCCAGTCCTGATGAATTCCTGGTGCTAATCACAATGATGAGAAAAAAACCGGCTGGTAAGAAAACCTCAGGTCAGGTAGTTGAACAACCGGCTTTGTTGAACCCACATAAATCTATCCTGCTGATTAAGTAATTCCAAATTTATCCCCGCTCCCGGGGCACCACCCCGCCGCTTTGGGACCCTGGTTGGGCTTGAAAATGACCTTTAATCTCTTAAATTATCAAAAATGTCCCATTTGAACCCTTCCGGTGTTTATTTTATCAGGGGTGGGGCGGGAGGGGGTGAAACCTCTCCTGTCAACGCATTCCCTCGTTTTTTTAACTACGCAGGGTTTCCCATGAAACTGCCTGAACTTAACCCGATATAAGGGAGATTATGATCGAGGTATTTTGATGGTGCGGGCGTGAACTTCCCGTTCATGTGTGTGGGTTGGCAGATGTGAGATGAAACCTCCCCCGGGTTAGTTAACTTCATCCTTTATTTTTACACGCACTATTTCAACAGAGCGTGCTATGAGCCTTTATAGTCAAAGATGGGCATAAAAAATTGGCATTTCAGATTGTTCTGCCGGAGTTTTTCATACCAGCGCCGATTAGAAAAATAATATTCAGGGGATTCCCAACTTTGCTGGAATCCCCTAATACTTCCCGATATATCGCTCCGGTACCATAACATCAATACGATACGAGTGTATCATGTGGGGAGTGATTACGAAGTAATAATTGTGGTTCTCTACACCCTCGTAGAATTTTTCAACCCATGGCCTCGGGTCATAGTCCTTTCCTTTAGCCCACAGCTTCGCATCCAGCCCTCCGGGAGGTGTGATGGTCCTCACAGTCCGGTTCGGCTGGTCCGCGTCGATTACCTGGATAGAAAACGAGGGAAATACCTCACTACCAACCGACTTGGCAACACCTGCTGCCTTACTCTCAGTTGTATTCATAAACGTCGTTTCATAGGGGTTAACCGTGTAACGAAGTTCCCAGTACGGGAATGGCATAGCGATTGGCTGGGTTGATCCAGGGTCTTTTCCCTCGATAGTGGCGTAGATGGCCATCGGATTTGATTCAAACCCGCTCGTCTGTGAGGCGACCCCCGTATGGGCTATCGGGGTTGGAGTGGGAGTCTGGCCATATCGTGCGGGGTCAACAAACCCGAGACCTTGTGACTGTCCGCTCCATGAGGGCTTCGGGGTTGGAGCTGATGTTGGCGCCGCTGTCACCTGGGGCATATTTTGTGATGCCTTGTAACGTTCATAGGCATCGTCCACCGTCGCAACAGGTGTGGGAGTAAGAGTTGGCGTGCCAACGCCGGGTATCGCCAGAGGTATACTCATATCCACCGGTTTGCCGGTTATCATGGGTTTCACGACAAACGCTATGACCAGCACGATCGCGAGACCGAGGACCACCATTATAACGTCCCGCTTCTCCATACGATAATTTTGGCTGTTATTAGTATAAGATGATGCATCCTGTCACCGGGGCTGATAGTCACATCAAACAGGGTTCGGGGCCTTTGGTTGAATTCATGGAATACCGGAACGGAGTTATGGTACAGATAAGGCCGCCCGGTTTAACTGGCTATCAATATCACCGGATGGACCTTCAGGACTATGTATCCGCCATAGGTCCCCGTATTGTATATCCTCGAAGCGGGACGTTTCCCTTATGGTAACCCGTTTCATAGTGGCCTGGCCCGTTTATAGTGCGCTGATACTCCCTGAATTCAACAACAGAGGACGGTTAGTTCACGGACAACCGCTAACGACCATATTGTACTGATGCCTCCCCATATTGAACCACATGCCCTGCTAATGCCTTGATTACCTCATCTTTCCCGGAACCGGGGGCCAGGCTAAGAATTATGTCGAGCCCATAGACTTTGAAATCATAGCGATGTGTCTTTCCCGGCGGAGGGCATGGTCCCGATACCCGATCCTTCCAAAATGGTTCATGCCCTGGAGCGCGCCGATTGGAAACGTAATGGCGGTCTCTTTCGGGATATCTTCCGGAAGAACAGAGACCAGTTCCATATTCCACATTAACCAGTGCACAAACCCTTTTCCACCCGGTGCATCAGGGTCGTTCATGATCAGGGCAAGTGATTTTGATACCGAATTATCAATCCCATGGATTTCAAGAGGTGGTGATTTATCCTCTCCATCACAGGTATAGGCAGGGGGCAGCGTATGTACGGATACTATTATTTTGAGTTCTTTCATACTGAGAAAAACGTCTCCTGACTAATGAAGGTATCTGGGTAACGCCTCAAAGAATATTCTTCAGATAATATTGCCTGTTGTCACGCCTGATTGCCGGATGAGGAATTTCACCACATGAGTCCGGTCCGGCACCTACCTCGTATACAGTGCAATTGTTTCGCCATACTGGAGAACATGACCCCTCATCGCAGCCACCAGTTCGTGGCTCGTACTTCCCGGGAGAATTTCAAGCATATTGTCAAGCCCATATACCCTGAACTGGTATCGGTGGGACTCACCGGGCGGTGGACACGGGCCGGTATACCCGGTGATCCCGTGATCATTTATTCCCTGGTAACATGCGATTGGGGAGGTCACCCGGGGAATTTTTGGTATAGTTCCGGGAATAATCGCCATTGGCTGAATATTCCAGACCAGCCAGGGAGTGAATGAACAACAAGAGCGAATATAAGGGTTTACCACCCAGACCGCTACTGATGCAGCGTCAAGCCCGTGCAGATGTATGCGTGGGGACTGATCACCCCCGTCACAGGTGCAGGTAGGTGGGAACTCGAGAAAATCCAGCGATACATGGAGATGTCCGACCATAGTAATCATTCCATCTTATCAGTACTGCTATATATCATCCCGGGTTTGCACAACTTTGCCATTCACCAGGGAAAACGAAAATGATACCATGGAACGTTGACAGGAGGCCGGAAATCACGTATTTCATACCATCACCGGTATCAATCATACCGGTTCCTTCAGGTATCCGATTCATACCTTGGCGATCTTGGAGATAAGTAACAAGATTATTCCACTATGATGATTTGTACTCCTGTAACCTGATCTGAACATGGTATATCCCGGCTACACCCCCGAACATGGATTGTTCTGCTATACTGACGGGGCATCCAGGGGAAACCCCGGGCCCGCCTCTTATGCGTTCCTGATTATAAATGAGGAGACGATTCTCTACGAAGAAAGTGGGTTCCTGGGGGTCAGCACGAACAACGTGGCAGAATATAAGGCTGTCATTCATGGTCTGCAATGGCTTGCACCTGTCACGGGTGGGGCAGTACATGTCTGTTCAGACAGTGAACTGGTCATGCGGCAGTTATCAGGGACATATAAAGTAAAAAAATCTCATCTTGCGGAGTTGCACAGGGACGTATCGGCGCTTGCCAGAAGGTTTGAACAGGTTACCTATCAATCCGTACCACGGGAAAACCATTACATCAGGCAGGCAGACAGGCTCTGCAACCTGGAACTGGACCGTCAACATGAGCTCCTGTAGTGACCGTCCGTTCGTAAGTATCCTCCCAATCATTATGCGGTTTTAAATCTGGTGACCGGATCAGACTGCCAGGGGAATATATACTGCATCAGGAACTTTACAGGTTTTTTTTAGGGTCCAACAATACATCACTCCATCTCACGTAGTAATTTCAGGCGCTAATTCCTGCCCCTGGTGCCGTTTAAAGAGTCTGATACGTATTTATTTATGGACGGGTGTCCTTATAGAAAGAGACAAAATCTGCTATAGAGTGAGGACTAAAAATGCCGGAACAGAAGGAAAAAAAGGCAGCCAACGCTCAGGAAGGACCCTGTACGAAAGATTGTAAGACCTGTAACACCGCAGAAAAAGGGCAGCGACCTGAATGTAACCAGAAAGCAAAGATCGATGTAAAACATGTACTCCTTGTACTTTCAGGAAAAGGAGGGGTCGGAAAATCAACCGTTTCTGTGAACCTTGCGTTTGCACTTTCGAGCCATGGCTATAAGGTCGGTCTGCTTGACCTCGATATCCACGGACCTAATATCCCTAAAATGCTTGGAATCGAGGAACATAAGCTTTCAGCACTGGGTGAAATGATTGAACCGGTCCATGTCACCGGTAACCTGGCAGTCATTTCGATGGCTTTTCTCCTCCCTGATGTAAGTACGCCAATAATCTGGCGTGGTCCGATGAAGATGAGTGTGATCCACCAGTTCCTTGAAGAAGTCAACTGGGGCCCGCTTGATTTCCTTGTTGTGGATCTCCCTCCCGGGACCGGTGACGAGGCACTCACGATTGCCCAGCTTGCACCAAATGTAAAAGGTGCCGTTATTGTCACCACACCACAGGATGTTGCAACACTCGATTCGAAGAAGGCAATCAAGTTTGTCCAGAAATTAGGACTGCCGGTTATCGGGATTGTAGAAAATATGAGCGGGATGGTCTGCCCGCATTGCCATGAAGAGATTGATCTCTTCGGGAAGGGAGGTGGGAAAAAGATTGCCGATGAATTTGGCGTCCCGTTCCTTGGGAGCATCCCGATCGACCCTGAAATGAGAAAGGCCGGCGATGAAGGTCGTCCTTACCTTATTAATCATGATAAAAATGCCACCTGGAAGAGTGTAGACAAACTCATGGAAGCACTGGTGAAGGTGGTCGAGCAATAAATGGATTATATGAGGGTCCTTTGTGGCAGGGAGAAACCCATCGATATCTATGATGATGTGATCACCTGCCTCAATGACATCCGGATGATCCCGGATATGATCGAACCGATTTACCGGACTGCGATCACATTTGATGAAGACGCACTTGATCGGTTCCGCTTCGCTCTGATCCGGCTCCAGATTTATTCGGATATTCACCGGTATGAGGACCTCGAGAGGTCACAGCATATAAAATATGTCGCGCAGGTACTGGAAAAAATAATTTTCGGGTCGCTCCTGATGGAGTATGAAGAACTCAGAAACGAGACGTAAACGGGACGTACAGCACCGGTTTTTCCCATTATTTTAAGCATTCAGAGCATTGTTGAAACACATATGAACGGGAAGTTCACACCAGGGCTATGAAAATGCCTCGTTCAAAATTTCCATATACTGGGTCCGTTTAGTCATGTACATGGTAAACCCTGCTTAGTTAAAAAACGAGGGAATACATTGACAGTAAGGGGTTTCACCCCTTCCCTGCCCAACTCCTGATAACATATTCATTGGCAGGGTTCAATTGGAGCATTGGAAGAAATGTTCAGAGAGTTGAAGATTATTTCCTATAGACCGGGGCCGCCAAAGCAGCGGGGCGGGGCCCCGATAGCATGACGAAATTCTGCAATACCCAAATCCGCAAACTGGATTTGAGAGGGGTTCAACAAAGCCTTTATAAGGGTCAGGTACTACCGGATTAAAAGTATTATACTGTCGTTGAAAAACCCAAAATATGTTCCCGTGTCACCGGGGCAAAGGTAAAAATAATTCCGTTAAACTGCCGGTCTCCTTCTGTCAGGGGTGATACCGTACCCCGGACAGGAAGTGTTGTCCCGTCTGTTACGACCAGGACCGCAGATCCAGGGAGGTCACGGACTAAGAGGTCAGCCCTGGTAACTTCCACCAGACTCTCAATCTTATGGCCTTTTTCATCGGTTATATTCACCATTTCACCGAATTTAATTTTCTTTGAGGAATGGAAATGAAACCCGGTCAATAATTCTGCTGCAGGGTTTGCAATAATAACAGTTCCCTCCCGGTCAGTGGTGATAATGCCAATTCCTGAAAATTTAATAATATTTTCAAGGAATTTTTGCTTTTTTTTCGTCTTATTATGCAGACCAAACTTATGATAGGCCATCTCGATACCGATATGGAGATCACTGTCGCTGAACGGTTTGATGATGTACTCACTATCTTCAGTAACTTTCGCCCGCTCAAAGGTTTGCTGGTCCGTGCTTCCTGTAAGGTATACAACCGGGATAGGACATTGTTTCTGGATCTGCTGTGCAGTTTCGATCCCATCCATCTTACCAACAAGGGTGACGTCCATAATGACTAGATCCGGGGTGTGTTCTGAAATTTCCCGTATTGCATCTTCCCCGGTTGCAAACATACCCGTAACGGAATATCCCAGTTTTGCAAGCCGGATTTTTAACAGATCACAGAGGATGGGATCATCTTCAACAATAACTATTTTTAATTGGTTCAATCAGGGGCCCCCTCTTTTCCTGCCCTAACTATTGCGGCGGGTATTACTATCCCACTCTATTACGAAGATATATAATAATTTCCGCTGATTGGCCGGAAGGGAAGGAAATGCGTTCGCCTTCGGGGAGAACCGGTCCTTCTGCAGACCAGAATGTATATCGAAACAGGAGTCTAATTTTTTATTCAGATGTCAGAAGGTAATTCCCCTGCTCGTTATTCATTCATTGCCCGTGTACCAGATAAGCCGGGTTCACTCCACAAAGCCGCAGAAATTGTGAAACAATATGAGGGCAATATCAATCGGATCCAGTTTGATCGCAGAATCGACCCTTTTATAGTGTTTTTTGAAATGACCGCCGGTGTAGATGACTACCGGAAAATTATAAAGGATCTTGACGAGCTGGGTTATCTGCAGACTTCATTAAAACCTTTGAGCTTCCTGAAGATGTTCGTCTACCTCCCTCACTGCCCGGGTGCCCTGTTCGAATTTCTGAATTACACCACTTCCTGCCATGCAAATATTGCCTATATAGATTTTGACGACAAGGGGCGACACCCGGAACGGCTCACCATCAGCCTGAACCTCGAAGAAAACGAGGCAGCTGACAGGCTTCTTGATGCACTCCGGTCAAAATACCGGATAGAGGTGATTGAATATGATGATTCAGGTGCGCACCTGGATGACACGGTTTTTTACCTCCGTTTCGCCCAGTCCATCCGGGACCTTATCGGGGATTCCCCTGATGATTTCCTCCTCCCACTGCTTGGTGATATTAACCATATTGTCCAGGAGCTTATGAGTCTCGGGGAGTCACCAAAAGAGGTATTCGAAAGTATACTCACAACAGGAAAAAGCTTGAAAACAACATCAGGGGAACATTTTTATGCGGATATCCAGCACATCGTTGTGAACAGGGACCTGGACCTTTTTTGTTTCCAGCCTCCCTGCGGGGGAAGCGTCTACCTGTTTTCATCACCTGAAGAGCAGGTAATCGTAGATACCGGGTATGGGATCTATCATCCCGATATCCAGGAGATGCTCTGTGCCTGCAATCTTCTCCTGCCGGGAAAACTCTCAAAAATCATTGTCACACATGCAGACGCGGACCACTGCGGTGCAACCGGTTTTTACCATGTCCCGGTCCTGATGCACAAGGGAACGCAAAAAATAATCAGGGAGGCAAACAGGGCCTATGGATCGCGGAGCGAGGAGTCCATACTTGAGGAGGTGTATACGAGGCTGATAGGATTGTTTTCCAGGTTCAATCCTCCCGTGAAAGAAGTCCTTTTCAGGGAAGGAAAGGGAGAGAAAATTGGTTTATTCCCTGTTATTGATCAGGTTACAATAGGTAACCTTCAGTTCCATGTACTCGAAGGACTGGGAGGCCACCAGTACGGACAAATTTACCTGTTCAATGAAGAGGCAGGTCTGATTTTTACTGCAGACACCGTGATTAATTTCGAGCATCTCACGAGTGACCGGGCAGCATACAGCTCGCTTGCAGCGTTCCTTGTTACCTCGGTAAATGTGGACAGTGATATCGCAAAGCGTGAAAGAAAATCACTATTTGAAATTGTCTCTCAAACAAACCTTAAACTAGAAAAGGCTGGGAAAAATTGCCTGGTTTGCGGGGGTCACGGACCGGTATCAGTTCTCCTGGAAGGAAAACTAGTTCCCTATGGCACAATTGAGAAATACTATTGCCACCGGGAGCAGGATTATCCCTGATGCGGTGTGAACTGGGAATATCCATACCATAAAAAAGTTAACCGGATTGCTCATGGATGAGGGGGGTTTACCTATCCAACACCGTTTAAGGCTTCATTCAGGCTGGGTTCAACTGTAAAATCCTAAAAAATTTTCATTGATTCAGATGATTATTCCCTGTCTAAACCGGGGTCGTCAAAGCTGGAAGTCGGAGCCCCGGGAGCTTGACTAACTTTGGAATTCCCCGATTTGACGGATAGATTTTGAGGGGTTTTTTAGAAAAGCCAGAATAACCAAACGGTTTTAATGACCAGAAGAGCATCCCATGACCATCCAGGTCATAAATGGGTATAAGTCCCTGAAGGCTCTTTTCTATCCAGTCCAATCCCTGGAGACATGGATCAGGATCCGGGCCGACCCGGGATAGTACGGATATTACGAAATGCTCATCTGTTTTGTAGTGGGATCTTTTTATGGGACTTCTCATGCCTGATCATCGAGTACAGGAAATGATGCACCTGATGGTGGAACGGATCAGGTCTATCGCCAGTTCACTCTCTGAAGAAGAGATTGAGAATTTTTTAACGGAAATACTGAAAGCCGAGCGGATTTTTATTATGGGTGCAGGAAGGAGCGGGCTGGTTGCAAAAGCCTTCGCAATGAGACTTATGCACCTTGGTCTCCATTCTTACGTGGTAGGTGAGACGATTACCCCTGCAATGAAACCCGGAGACCTGCTCGTCGTCTTTTCAGGTTCAGGAAAAACAAAGACCATTGCAGATATCGCAGAAACCGCGAAGGATATAGGAGGACGAATTTCCCTTATCACGTCCAATCCGGATTCAAAAATTGGAAGAATTGCAGACTGCATGGTGATCATTGAGCACCAGCGGGACGTGGTGAAGGATGACGCGGAGGAGTTTGAGATCCGGCAGATGATGGGGGACCATAAATCCTTCGCACCACTTGGCACCCTTTTTGAGACAGCATCCATGATATTTGCCGATGCCGTCGTCTCCCGCCTGATGGAGATCACAAAAACGGATGAGACTGAACTCAAAAACCGCCATACAAATATCGAGTAGGAGATTTGAAAACGGAGGAACAGGATGAAAATCGCAGGACGTGTAAAAGATATCGAGGTCTCGGGTATCAGAAAATTATTCGAATCGGCCGGGCCCGGTTCTATCAATCTCGGGCTCGGACAGCCTGACTTTGATACCCCGGACCATATCAAGGAAGCTGCAATACAGGCAATTCGTGACGGCAAAACAGGGTATACCAACAATACCGGTATTATCGAGTTGAGGGAAGCGATCTGTGAAAAATTCAGGAGAGAAAACCACCTCTCCTATACCCCTGATCAGGTAATTGTCACTGCCGGTGCAAGCGAGGCGCTGCACCTGATTATGCAGGCCCTGGTTGAGACGGGTGACCGGGTCCTTTTTGCAGACCCGGGATTCGTGTCATATGCTGCGCTTGCATCGATTGCAGGCGGGCGTCCGGAAGGAGTACCCCTTGACAATAGACTTCACATTGACGTGGAGAAGGCAAAGGAAGTAATGGATGGGGCACGGTTATTCGTTCTTAATTCTCCTGCAAATCCGACAGGTGCAGTTGAAAACAAGGAAACGATCAGGGATATCGTTGAATATGCCATGGATGCAGGTGTAACGATAGTATCAGATGAGGTATACGAGCATTTTATTTACGGACAGGAACACATCAGCGCGGCAGCCTTTGGTGATGATGTAATAACCGTTAACGCGGTAAGTAAGACCTATGCTATGACAGGGTGGCGTCTGGGCTTCCTTGCAGCACCTGAAGAATATATTACCCCATGTGTGAAGGTCCACCAGTACTGCCAGGCCTGTGCAACGTCAATCTCACAATATGCATCTCTGGCAGCCTATACGGGTGACCAGTCAGCGGTGGCCGCCATGCACAAGGAGTACCAGGCACGAAGGGACCTTATCTACAACGGGTTCAAATCCATGGGTATCGATTTTCCTATTCCTGAGGGGGCGTTTTATGCTTTTGTCCCGATGGACCAGGCCCTTATCTCCCGGGTTCTTTCGAAGGGTGTTGTAATTGTACCCGGCAGTGCATTCGGAAAGAATGCCCCTGACTATGCCCGTTTGAGCTATGCAGCCCCCCGTAAAACTCTTGAAGAGGCCATTCAGCGGATACAAGCGGCCCTCTGATTTTTTAAAACATGGTAAACAGGCAGATAATCCGGGTCCGTCCATAACCGGTAATCCCCGGCCCCCTATTTTCATCCTGGTCACCGGGTTATCATAACCGGGAACCAGGGGCCCCCGGGCACATTGCTATACATTTTTTCATGAAAACAGACATGATACCAAAAATCCAAAATCATGCAAAATTAAAATGCCGGGGTGAATTTTCATATTAACCGCCTATGACCGCCCTGCGGTCGGGCATAAAGAATGAAATTGTAGATGGAATTTTCATTGGAAATTTTGGATCCAACAACGCACTGGGAGTGAAAAATGTTATTTGGCTCTTTAGAAATCCTACGCGGAATAAAAAAATAACAGAACTGCTCAGACAGGAGGGGGTTTCGCCCCCTCCCTGTCCCACCCCCATTAAGATACACTGGGGCAGGGTTCAACTGAAGGGTACCTGAAAATTTTCAGTCATTTAGCGATCATTCCCTATCCCAATCGGGGTCGCCAAAGCGGCGGGCCATGAGCCCCGGGAGCGTGATTACATTTTGGAATAACCTAATCTTAAAGATAGATTTTAGAGCATTTCAACAAAGCCGTTATTTCCAAATTTTCATTGCTTCGGTGCGGGAGCCATCTGGCTTCATGCACGTTTTTACATCGAACTGTTGATAGGGTCCAAGAAGTAATAGTACCTGTGCTATGGTCAAAGAACTTCTTAAAAAATTATCCAATGCCCACGGTGTATCAGGCAGTGAAGGAAGCGTTTACGATATTGTCAAAAAAGAATTGAAAGGCTCTGTTGATGAGATAAGGGAAGACCCGATGGGTAACCTGATTGCCGTAAAAAAAGGGGGTAAGTTTTCGGTGATGCTTGCAGCCCATATGGATGAGATTGGCCTGATGGTAAAATACATAGATGATAAGGGTTTTATCAGGTTTGTCACACTCGGCGGGTGGTACGCCCCGACACTCTATAACCAGCGGGTCATATTCCATGGATCAAAGGGAAAGGTCTACGGTGTAATCGGCGGAAAACCACCTCATATGATGGAAGAGGAAGAAAGAAAAAAAGGAATCAAGACCGACGATATGTTTGTGGATGTCGGGGCTAACAATGCTGATGAAGTCTGGGAACTCGGGATTGCAGTCGGTACACCTGTTACTATCGACCGCGAATTTGCTGAGCTGGCAAACGGTCGCGTGACAGGAAAAGCATTCGATAACAGGGCAGGTGTCGCGATGCTGATCAAAGCGGTGAAGACCATGAAATCTCCCCATACGGTGTATGCTGTGTTCACGGTCCAGGAGGAAGTAGGGCTGAAAGGTGCAAGGACCAGCTCCTACACGCTCGATCCCGATTGTGCAATCGCCACCGATGTCACCATCCCTGGTGACCACCCCGGCATCGAAAAGAAGGACGCCAATATTGAGATGGGAAAGGGGCCGGTAATTACTATTGTTGATGCAGGGGGACGCGGACTGATTGCGAGCAGGGCCCTTGTAACATGGTTATCCGGGACGGCAAAGAAAAATGACATCCCCGTACAGCTCGAAGTTGGAAGCGGGGGTACCACAGATGCCACGGCAATACACCTGACCAGGGGGGGTATCCCAAGCACAACGATATCAATTGCTACCAGGTATATTCATTCACCAGTCGAAGTTCTTGATTTGGAGGACATTGAAGAAGGTGTCCGCCTGATTGTTGAGGCACTGAAAACCAAACCGCAATTATAATTTTTTTCTCGTTTTTTGGGCTGGTATGAAAAACTCCACGAACCACCTGAAAGACGACCTTTTTCATACTCATCTATGAGCCAACGGCTCATAGCACGCTCTGTAGAAACACACATGAACATGGAGTTCCCACCCGGACGATTTGATGGGAAATCCTCTCAAATCTATCTTGCAGATTGGTAATTCCAAAATTTCGTCACACTCCCGGAGCTCCGCACCGGGAGCAGGAGATAATTACCGGACAACCTGATATCATGAAGATGGGTTTAGAAGGTTAAAAAAAGCCGGTTTTTGCCCATCATACCGTTTATTCCTACGTGGAATTTGATTAATTCCGTGAATAATTACCTGTAAATAACTATGTAACAACGAAACCTTTCAAAAAGTTATCCGCGGATAATAGTTACGTTTCTAAAAAAAGTTATGGGAACTGGCTCACACTTATGAGGCCGGGATAGGTAACGGTGTCGTCGCCATAACTGTTACTGGCGAACATCTTCACCGTGTAGGTGCCTGGAGAATTATAGGTATGGACTGGATTTTTCACATTCCCAAATGTCCCGTCACCGTATGTCCAGAACCAGGTTGTCGGATTATTTGAAGAGGTATCGGTGAACTGGACGGTCAATGGAGTTGAGCCGCCAGTCGGGTTTGCCTTGAACGATGCTACCGGTGTACCTGTCAGGACTACTTCCTTTGAGACAGATGATACTGCACCGGTATTGGCTGTAATAGTCAGGGTCACCGTGTAATTCCCTGGTTTCATATAGGTATGGACCGGGTTCTGGATCTTTGGAAACATACCCGTCGCCGAACTGCCATTTGTAGATGAGGATCGGACCACCCGCGGAATTATCGGTAAACTGTATCATTAATGGTACATCACCCTCTGCAGGCTTGAACGTGAAATCAGCACCAGTCGGGGTTCCGATGCTAATCAGGGAGGGCTTTGTTGCCGTGCTCGACCCGATTCCGTTCGAACACTATCAACTGGACACTGATAGAGCACCGGATGAATAGTAGGTGTGGACCGGGTTCTGTTCAGTCGAGAACCGGGGACCCGTCTCCAAAGTCCCAGTTCCAGGCATTCGGAACACCAGTTGAGGTGTCAGTGAACCGGATTGTCTTGGGTGCAATTCCTGATGTCGCATTTACGACGAAACTTGCCTGCGGGCAGTGCGTTACGGTAATCAGGTTCTCCTTGACGTTGTATTCATCCAGCAATATTCTGGACCGTCTACGTAACGGTGTATACACCGGGTCTCTTGTAGTAGTGTGTGGGGTTCTTCGCACTGGAGACCGTCACCGTCTCCAAACTTCCAGTAGTACCGGAACGGATTACCCTGTGACTGGTCTGTAAACCTCACAAAGAGCGGGACTATCCCGCTTGTCGGGCTCGCAGTGAATTCAGCAAACGGTGTGTTTGTCGCTGTTATGTACGCCGGTCTCGTCAGGGTGGAATTGCGGAAATCCCGAGGTCTGGCATCTATTGCCATAAGGGAACATTGTAACTTCCGGCCTTATTGTAAGTATGGACCGGGTTACGATCCGGTTCCAATGGTATTGTCCCCAAAGTCCCATATCCAGGTAGTAGGGAAATACCTGAAGATGTGTCAGTAAACTGGACTTTCAGAGGGACTGACCCTAATCTTGGTGTACCGGTGAAATTCGCGATTGGTCGTGGGTTTGTTACAACAATCGGACCCTCTGCTTAGCGGTATCACTGCCACCTGCATTCGTCACAGTCAGTGAAACTGTGTAATTTCCTCTTGTTTGATACGTATGATTGGGATTCTGTACATTGGATGTAGCACTGTCACCGAAATTCCAGAGCCATGAAGTCGGGTTGTTTGTTGACAGGTCAACAAAGTGGAACTCGGTCACTCCGTGCAATTCCACTGCTGGGTAGCCGGTGAATTCCGCTACGGGTTTCGGCTGGGTAGCGTTAATCAGGTCTGGCATTACGGACGTGTTTGTACCACCTGTATTCGACGCCTCAAGCCTTACGGTATAGACCCCGGGTGTTGTGTAAATGTGGCTTGGATTTTGCATGCTTGAAGAGCTGAAATCTCCAAAGTCCCAGTTCCAGGAAGTGGGTCCATTTGTGGAGGTGTCATTGAACTGGACTGCCAATGGGACATCTCCATGTGTCGGAGCAGCGGTGAAACCCGCGACTGGTCCTGGAATTCTTGCAGAGATGTAATCGATTTTGGCTACCGTATCCCCGTTTCCACCGGCATTCTTTGCAGTCAGGCTGACGCTGTAGGTCCCTTCATCAGCATATATGTGACCAGGGTTTGGCTCTGTGGAATTGGTCCCGTCTCCAAAGTCCCAATACCATCCGGTTGCGTCAGTAGACAGGTCGGTAAAGTTTACCAGTAACGGCCTGATGCCTGACGTCGGCGTTGCGTTGAAATCGGAAACCGGCTTGTTGGTTACAATAATTGCCTTCGTTGTCGAGTTCGTGCCAGATGCATTAGTAACTTCCAGATTTACCGTGAAATTTTGTGCACTGCTATAGAGTTTTGGAGTTGGATTTTGCAATGTGCTCGAGGATCCATCACCAAAGTTCCAGTTCCAACTTAAGATTCCTGATTCTGAACCATCAGTAAACGTTACCGTAAGAGGAACGAATCCCTTGTCGGGGGTTGCAATAATATTTGCAACGGGTGGTACAGGTACCGGGTTTACTGTTATAGCAGCCGGTGACGAAGTATTACTTCCTGCACTATTCGATGCTGTAAGGGTAACATTCCAGGTCCCAACACTGAAAACCTTTGAGGGGTTCTGCAACAGTGAATATGTCCCATCACCGAAACTCCAGTTCCAGGCAGTAGGTGCATACAGGGATGAATCAGTGAAGTTCACCATCAGAGGAGCAATCCCTGAGTAGTGGTCCGCAGTAAAGGCAGCTTCAGGGAGAGCTGGATTGACGGTTATTGTTGTACCTGGTTCCGTCGTGTTGCTCCCATCGCTATTTGAGGCGGTAAGATTAACAATCCAGGTCCCGGTGGTGAACGTATGGGTCGTATTCTTTAGTGCCGATGTCGCTCCATCTCCGAAATCCCAGGCCCATGACGTTGGAATATTGGATGACGTATCATTGAATGTTACCAGAAGTGGGGTAGTTCCCATCACTGGATTTGCGGTAAAACTGGCAACCGGGATCTCTGGGAGCACTGTAATGTAGCCGGTATTGACCAGGAGGTCCCCATTGCCACCAGCATTGGAGGGAATCAGACTGACAGTGTAAGATCCCACAGCAGTGTAGGAGTGGTTCGGGTTCTGCAGGGTCGAGTTTGTACCATCACCAAAGTCCCAGTACCATCCTGTTGTATCTGTTGAAAGATCCGTGAAGTTCACGAGTAGGGGCTTTGTGCCCGACGTTGGGGTACCAGTAAAGTTCGCAACGGGTTTTGTCGTCACAAGGACAGTTTTTTGAATTGAACTGGTCCCTGATGCATTGGTAGCAGTAAGGTTGACCGTGTAGGTACCCGGATCATTATACGTGAAGTCCGTAGTCGGCCCTGTTGCCGTATGTGCATCAATTCCAAAGTGCCACAATTGACTGGTAATACCTGTCACGGATGTGTCACTGAAGAAAACATGCAGGGGTGCAAAGCCATTTACTGGTGTATAAGTGAAGTTGGCAACTGGTGGAGGGGACACGGTAATAACCTGTGGTGCACTTGGCGAGCTACCATAGGCATTGCTTGCTGTTAACTGGGCTGACCAGGTACCTGCTGCATAGGTGTGTGTTGTATTTCTTAACGAAGGATTTGTTGTGTTGAAGTCAGGGGTACCATCGCCGAAACTCCAATTCCATGCAGTTGGAGCATTTATTGATGTATCATTAAACTGGACATTCAGTGGGACTGGCCCCGATATAGGAACTGCAGTGAAAGATGCAGTTGGCGATGGTGGCGTGGTGATGGTGAATGTGGGAGAGGTAAGACTGGGGAGAGTATCATTATTTATTACTTTAACATCCCATGCGCCGGTTTGTGCTCCTGATATTGGCAGATCACAGGTGATATAGCTCAGGTTATTCACAACAATGGATGTTGCAAGGATATCGGTCTGGCCTGTTTTATTCAGTAAAACTATGACACCTGGCCGGAATCCTGAACCCCCAATCATAAATCCGCTGATAGTAGTTGTATTTACACCCGTGGAAGGAGTGATATTAGCAACAGCGGGTGCATCGGGATAAAATATCCAGAATTTATTAGCTGCTGTCGCTTTTGGACCATCGGAATTCTGGACTATCACATTCCAAGAACCCACAGGAACACCGTCAAGATTGAATTGAGGAATCGTCTGGTTTGATGTGGGCGTAGGCATACTGATCGGGTTGATATCAGCATATCCAGTCTTATTCAAATAAGCTGTGGAATCGGACCTGAAAGAGTTCCCGTTGATCGTCATCGACTGAGGGCCGTTATTTATACTTTGGGACGGTATAAATCCGGAAATCGTGGGAAGTGGCCAGTTGATAGTGAATGTCTTCACTTCTGATGTGACTTGTTCATCGGGGTTGGTAACATAGACATACCAGGTGCCATTTGCTGCAGTTGAAATGTCTAAGGTTCCGGTAATTGTGTTCCCTGAATAACTGGAAATCGTTGCAGTTATATTTGGAGATAAGGATTTTGTAAGGTTTACCCTCGCGCCGGATATGAAATTGGTCCCTGTTACCGTAAATGGTAATGCGGTATTGTTGTTATACCCAGAAGTCGGTGTAATACCTGTTCCAGTCAGAGTCGGTGCGGGATTTATTACGGAAAAGTTGTTAATTCCAATCCCGGTTTCCATGACTCGAAGTATTTTTTACAACAACATTCCATTGTCCAAACAGTGGTTTCTGCGTCAGATCCAGAATACACTGAATTTGAGTGCTTGAATCTACAATGACACTATCTGCATAGAAGTCGGTTTGTCCTGTCCGATTCAGATACACACTCGCATTGTTTTGATCAGGAAAATCAGTTCCTGCGATGTTGTAAACCAATACAAGAGTATTATTCATTCCACTACTGGGAGATGTGCTTATAATTGTCGGTGCGACTGCACACGCTGGCAGCACCAGTAACAGCAATACTCCAATAATAATAGCCGCATTCGTAAACTTCGTTGTTGTCACCTTGATCACCTGAGCTCAGTCTGGTTTTGTACATCCTTGAATCGGAAATCTGCGATGCTTGACATCCCAAAACCCCGATATAAATGTATTCAACATATCCTCTCCTGTAACATATTTAAACTTTTCGTGAATTTTGGTCTTTTATACACCCGTTTTTTCCGATATCGCATCACCGGAGCGCGTTAAATGTGATATCAGGGTGTCAACGGGTTCCATACTAAGGTACAGAATTTGCAAAGTGATAGGGGTAGGATTGACAGAAATTAAGGCCAAATTGAATATAATTGGTTAATAGCTTAACAAGGTAAACACTTTCCAGTATATGAGATTTTTTTCCGGCAGCCATATGTCAGCGTATTGGCAGACATTTTTATGAAAACGGCTTTACGCGCGGTTATTACAAAATAATGTCATTTGAGTATCAATACAGGATTCCGGAATACCAGAATAATTGAAATGGAGAACGGGTATTGAAATGAAAAAAATGTTCCAGTTACTGAACAGCTTAACACGGTAAACCATGCAGAGTATTATACCAGGATACAATTATTTATAAATACATTCCTCTTTGTCCTTTTTTCAGATCGATCTCCCCATACATCAGCCTGCCAGACTATTCTATACGTATCCATTTTTGAGAGAACATAACAACCAGATTCTGAATTTCTGCTAGTTCTACCCGTTTTTTTATGATAGATTATCCGGGAGTGCCGGAATCCTCACAAAACGTTATTTTACAACAAGAGAAAACAGGTTAACATGAAAAAAATACTATCCCGGACGAAAGTGACGCCTGGATGCAGAAGTCCCAAGTCAGCGTGGTATTCCGGATTAGAATGAAATAGCCCTTTGGTGAAACCCTCTCACTCTATTTTGTGCATTAGGTTATTCAAAAATTTACTCACGCTCCCGGGGCTCAGGCCCGCCGCTTTGGCGACCCCGGTTGGGATAGGGTATGATCTCACAACCTCTAAAATTTTTTTTTAAATGCCCCAGTTAAATCCTTGCCAGGAATATCTTAAAGGTGGTAGGACGGGGAAGGTGTGAAACCCCATTCTAAGCAGTTTTACTAGTTTTTTTATTACCCGTAGGATTTCCAATGAAAATGCCTGAAAGGACCCCAATATAAGGAGATTATTAACGAGCTATTCAATCATCCGGGTGTGAACTTCCCGTTCATGTGTGTTTATACAGAGGTAAAAATTACAATCTCTCCTTTCAACTCTCCCCGAGCCTCTTTTTCAATGAATTGACCTGGTCGCGTATCCGGATTGCCTCCTCGAAATCAAGGTTCTCTGCAGCGGCCTTCATTGCTGCTTCAAGTTCGATGATCAGGTTCGGCAACTCAACCTTCGGAATGTGCTTGACATCCTTGATATCGACCTCCTTCTCTCGTACCGGTTTTATTATGGTCTGAGGGACGATGTTGTGCTCCTTGTTGTAAGCAAGTTGCATCTCGCGGCGCCTTTTCGTCTCCGAAAGTGCCAGTTCTATTGACTTCGTGATATTGTCAGCGTATAATACCACATGGGCATTGACATTACGGGCTGCCCGCCCGATAATCTGGATCAGGCTTCTCGCGTCCCGCAGGAACCCCTCCTTGTCAGCATCGAGGATCCCGATAAACCCCACTTCCGGGATATCGAGCCCTTCACGGAGAAGGTTGATCCCGACAAGCACATCGAACTTACCAAGCCTCAGTTCCCTGATGATCTCGGTCCTCTGGAGCGTATCTATTTCTGAATGCAGGTACCGTGTCCTGATCCCCCGGCCGGCAAGGTACTCGGTATATTCCTCGGCAAGCTTTTTCGTCAGGGTTGTCAGGAGTACCCGGTCACCACGGGCAATCGTGGTCTCGATCTCACCGATCACGTCCTCTGTCTGGCCTTCCGTCTTCCTGACCTCGACTTCAGGGTCAACAAGCCCGGTCGGCCTGATAATCTGCTCGACGACCTGGCCCGAATGCTCACGTTCGTAGTCCGCAGGGGTGGCGGATACGAAGATGACCTGGTGCATGTACTGCTCGAACTCTTTGAACATGAGCGGCCGGTTATCATACGCACTTGGAAGGCGGAACCCGTAATCAATAAGGGACTGTTTCCTCGAACGGTCTCCCTTGTACATCCCGTTAAGCTGCGGTATAGTCTGGTGACTCTCATCAATAAAGAGAATAAAATCATCAGGGAAATAATCGAGGAGACAATAGGGTTTTTCTCCCGGTTTGCGGAAATCAAAGTGCCGGGAATAATTTTCTATCCCCTTGCAGCTCCCGCTTTCCTCGATCATCTCGAGGTCGTACCGGGTCCGCTGTTCAAGCCGGTATGATTCGATGAGCCCGAGTTCCGGAAGACGTTCTTTCAATTCCTCCCGTATGGTCACCATCGCACGTTTCTGGTCTTCCTCCGGAATAACATAATGCCGTGCAGGGTATACGTAGAAATAGTTCATCTTCTCTTTGACCTGTCCGGTATTTTTGTCGATCTCCATGATCCGTTCGATGTTGTCCCCAAACAGTTCGACCCGGATGATATTATTGAAATAACCGGGGATCAGGTCAATGGTATCTCCTTTCACCCTGAAACGTCCGGGCATGAGTTCAAGGTCATTTCTCTGGAACTGGCAGGCGACCAGGTCACTGATGATCTGTTTCCTTGAACTCCGTTCGTTTACTTTTACCTCGAACCCCATATTCCGGAAATTTTCCGGCCGGCCAAGACCGTATATACAGGAGACCGAGGCGACAACAATTACATCCCGCCGGGACAGGAGCGATGCGGTCGCTGACAGGCGGAGTTGCTCGATCTTCGGGTTTATCTGCGAATCTTTCTCGATATACTGGTCTTTTGCGGGGATATACGATTCAGGCTGGTAATAGTCATAGTATGATACAAAATATTCGACCCGGTTATCAGGGAAAAATTCCCGGAATTCATTGTAGAATTGTGCTGCAAGGGTCTTGTTGTGAGCGATGACCAGGGCAGGCCTTCCTGAATCCCTGATCACGTTTGCCATGGTAAACGTCTTACCCGACCCGGTAACCCCGAGAAGTGTCTGGTATTGCATCCCTTCACTGATACCGCGTGACCAGTTTCTGTATTGCCTCAGGCTGGGAGCCTTTTGGTTCGAATGGTGCATGCAGGTTAAAATCGGTCATGGTAGTGAATTGTGAAATCAGATCATTGTTTTTCCGGGATTATTTTTAAATTTTTTATTCTAAACCTGAATCAAGGTCAATTATTGGTTTACAAATTTTTTATTCAGATGCCTGGTAATTCACAAATTTATCAGCCGGATATTCAATAATAATTTGGATACCTGCATTTCACGTGATATTCCTGACGTCAAGATGCTGCAGGAAAACCCTGGATTCATACCATACATTTTGAACTTCAGGCTCTGTAGAAATGCTCTGATAATTTCTAGCGACTTCGGGTACGTTCGAAAATTCCGTCACGCTCCCGGGGCTCACGCCCCGCCGCTTTGGCGACCCCGGTTGGGATAGAGACTATCCAAAAATAATCTGGATTTAATGTGCCTTCGCCGAAACCCTGCCCAATGAATATCTTACTGGGGGTGGGGCAGAGAGGGGGTGAAACTCTCTCCCGTATTCGTATTTCCCTCTTCTTTTTATGACCCCGCAGGGTTTCAACAAAGCAGAACATTATAGAAACACACATAAACGGGAAGTGTACCCCGATCAATTGAACTCACGGTTCATGTCTGTTTTCATAAAACCAAATTTCCCAATATTATCCTTTGATCGATTTCTTTTTCCGGAGCAACCGGTGATAGGTAACTGCAAACCGGTGTGCTTCATCCCGTATCTCCTGGAGAAACAACGAGGCCCTCTCCTTCCGGTCAACGGGGATCGGGTGAGCATGGCCGGTCATGTAGATCTCCTCTTCGCGTTTTGCGAGGGCGATGACGGGAAGTGAAAGCCCTAACTTTTTAATTTCCTTTACCGCAGCATGTAGCTGCCCTTTGCCACCGTCAACCATCACGAGGTCTGGCATAGGGCTGCCTTCATCCTTTAACCTGGAATACCGGCGACGGACAATCTCACCTATCGCCATGAAATCATCAACCCCTTCAACAGTCTTGATCTGGAACCGGCGGTAATTCTTTTTGTCCGGCCGGGCATCGCTGAACCGGACCATTGAACCTACAACCGAAGTTCCTGACAGGTGAGAGATATCGAAACATTCAATCACCCTCGGGAGATCTGAAAGGCCCAGCTGGTCCCTGACTTCATGAAGTTTTATTTCGTCCCCGAAAAACACCGTCTCGATATTCACCCTGATGAGATCAAGGAGCCTCCGTTTTGCACCTCTCTGGGGTATGGTAACCGTTACTTTCCTGCCCTTCTGCCCTGAAAGAAATTCTTCCATCGGTTCACTGACCGGCTCGGGCACCACCAGTTCTCCGGGCGGTTCATGTAACGAATAGTACTGGACCAGGAATTCTTCAAAGAAATCCTCACGATAATCGAACACATACTCCTTTTTATTCGCAAGGGTACCGGAATGAACGGGAAAGAGCATCAGGTAAACTTTGTCGTCCTGAACAAGGTAATTAATAATGTCTTCCTCGGTATCAGAGGGGCGGACCATATCCTGGCGCTGCCCCAGCCGTTCTATTGCATTGATCTGGTTCCGGACCATCATTGCCCCTTCGTAATCCTGTGATTCAGAATGGGCCTGCATGTCATCCTTCAGCTTCCGGACAAGTTCAGTCCCCCGGCCCTTTAATACCAAAACTGCTTTTTTTACCTGTTCCCCGTAATCTTCGACCGTGAGATCTCCGAGACAGGGGGCGGTACAGGTATGGATGTGGTGCCGGAGGCATGCCCTCCTGCGGAGATTTTTACAGGTCCGTAACCGGAATACTTTTTTTACGACAGAATACACGTAGTCCCTTTCGGCTGCTGACACAAATGGTCCGAAAAACGTCCCTTTTGTTGTTGCCTTCCGTGCAATCCTGATACAGGGGAACTCCTCATCCGTTGAGCTCAATATAGGCGTATTGTTTCGCATCCTTCAGATCGATATTGTACCGCGGCTGGTTCTCCTTGATCAGACTGTTTTCAAGGATCAGGGCCTCAACCTCGTTGCTGGTGACCATGAAGTCGAGCGAACTTATGTGGCTGATCAGCGCGAGGGTCTTTGTATCATGGTCACTTTTCTGGAAATATGATGTAACCCGTTTTTTAAGATTTTTTGCCTTACCTACATAGAGAATCGTCGCATCGGATCACGGAAGATATAGCAGCCCGGACTTTCAGGTACCATGGAGAGATCTATCAATGTCAGGTCCTCCTGACAACGGCAGCGGTTTATGCATCATATTTTTTACCGGATCTCATGGAGGGGCGATGCAATAGTCAAACCAGGCTGGAACGAATGACGAAAGATATAAAATTGAGTTTTATCAGGTAATTGAAAAAAAACGATATCGCATGGGTTGTTCCAGTTAGATCGGTATCCCTGGCCGGCTAGGACAATTATTCAGGATACATACCCTTGAAATTATTCCACTGTTTGTTCCTGCCTTTTCACCACTACGTGCTTATATTCCATTCCCGGCAATTCTTAATTTTTCCCGGTATTTCCCAGGAAATGCCAGTTCTTACATTTTCAGGGCTTTTACCAATTACCGATCGGTATGATCTTTATACCTTCCCTGCTCTCCGGGCTTTCGACTTTACTACGGATGGTTGTATTTCCATTACCATGCACCGCTTGGGACGGCTGTTTTTCCGGTCGATCGTCGAGCAGGACTTTGAGGAACTCTCCGGTGTAACTCTTTTTATTTCCTGCGATTTCCTCAGGGGTACCGGTCGCAATCACTTCACCACCGGCATCGCCCCCACCAGGCCCGAGGTCAATAATATAATCCGCAGATTTGACGATATCCAGGTTATGTTCGATGACAACGACGGTATTTCCCTTGGCTACCAGTTCATCAAGGACCCGGATCAGTTTTTTGACGTCATGGAAATGGAGGCCGGTTGTGGGTTCGTCGAGGAAGTAGATCGTTTTCCCGGTGGCTTTTTTTGCGAGCTCGCGGGTAAGTTTGATCCTCTGTGCTTCTCCTCCGGAAAGCGTGGTTGAACTCTGGCCTAACTTGATATAATCCAGCCCTACTGCCGAGAGGGTCTCAAGTTTCTGGTGTATTGCCGGAATATTTACAAATAGTTCGGTTGCCTCTTCGACCGTCATATTCAGGACATCAGATATTGATTTCCCCTTGTATTTCACCTCGAGTGTTTCCCGGTTATACCGTGACCCCTTGCATTCCTCGCATTCGACATAGACATCAGGGAGGAAGTTCATCTCGATCTTGATCAGCCCGTCCCCTTCACAGGCCTCACACCGGCCACCCTTCAGGTTAAATGAGAACCTTCCGGGCTGGTACCCCCGTACCTTCGCCTCCTTTGATTCGGCAAAGATTTTCCGGACTTCATCGAATACCTTGGTATACGTCGCAGGGTTCGACCGGGGTGTCTTTCCGATCGGGCTCTGGTCGATCACGATTACCTTGTCAATCTCGCTGTCAAACTCCAGGTTTTCATATTTCCCGGGACTTTCCTTCGAGTTATAGAGCACCCTCATCAGGGCCTTGTAGAGCGTATCGTAAATAAGGGTGGATTTCCCGCTACCCGATACACCGGTGATGACCGTGAATACACCGATCGGGATCTCCACATCGATTCCTTTTAAGTTATTTTCTCTGCAGCCGGTTATCCGGACATGGTGCCTGCTTTTTCTTCTTTTCTCGGGTACATCAATCCTCATCGTCCGTGCAAGGTACTGGCCGGTAAGGGACTTCTTATTCCGCTCGATCTGTACCGGGGTCCCCTCTGCGACGACATATCCCCCGTGGAGCCCTGCACCGGGCCCCATGTCGACGACATAATCGGCATGCCGGATGGTGTCCTCATCATGTTCGACCACGATCAGGGTATTCCCGAGGTCCCGGAGCCGGCGCAGGGTGTCAATCAGTTTCTGGTTGTCCCGCTGGTGGAGCCCGATTGAGGGTTCATCGAGGACATAGAGGACACCGACGAGGTTCGAGCCTATCTGGGTGGCAAGCCTGATCCGCTGGGCTTCCCCACCGGATAACGTCCCTGCACTCCGGGAGAGCGTGAGGTACCCGAGCCCGACTTTTTCAAGAAATTCGAGCCGGGCATTGATCTCCTTCAATACCTGCTTCGCTATCTCCTGTTCTTTTTCGTTTAATTCAATTGTTTTGAAGAAGTCCATGCATTTTGTCACCGGTAAATCGGTGATGTCGATAATTGAATGCCCGGCAATTTTTACGGCCAGGATCTTGTCCTTCAGGCGCCTGCCATGGCATTTCGGGCAATCTGATATCCGCATGAATTTCTCGAGTTCACGTTTCCGGTATTCAGACTGGGTCTGGTGATACAGGCGGGTCGCCTGGGGCAGGAGCCCCTCCCATGCCCCCTTGTGAGACCAGTGGGCATCCCCGTTCTTCATGCTCATCGAGAACCGGACCTGTTCTTCGGAACCAAACATCAGGGCATTATATTGCGGTGTGGTAAGGTCATTGATGGGGGTAAACACCGAGAAACCGAAGTGTTTTGCAACGGCACCGAGGTGCTGGCTCCGGTAACCGTCGAGAAAATTACGGTACATCGCGACCGCACCATCAGCGAGTGAGAGTTTCCTGTCCGGGATAATCAGGTCCGGGTCAAATTCCATCCGGATCCCGAGACCGTTACATACCTCGCAGGCACCGAACGGGCTGTTGAATGAGAACATCCTCGGCTGCAGTTCCTCGAACGTGATACCACATTCAGGGCAGGCCATGTTTGCCGAGTACGTGGTTTCCTTTCCGTCACCACCGGAAGCAATAACCAGCCCTTCGGATTTCTTCAGTGCATTTTCGCAGGCTTCCGCGAGACGTGAGCGATCAGTTGAGTCGAGCCGGTCGATGACCACGTCGATATCGTGCTTCTTATACCGTTCAAGGGGGACTTCTTCATCGGTGCGGTGGATCTCGCCATTGATACGGACCCTTGCATAGCCTTCCTTGTTCAGGTCTTTTATTACCTGCAGGTAGGTGCCCTTCTTCTGCCTGATAATTGGTGAAAGGATCGTTACCTGGCCCGGATATTCTTCTGCAATGCTTTCCGCGATGCGGACCGGCGACTGTGCCTCAATCCGGATATTGTGAACAGGGCAGTACGGGACACCGATACGTGCAAAAAGGAGCCGGAGGTAGTCGTAAATCTCCGTGACCGTGCCAACGGTACTTCTCGGGTTCTTCGATGTGGTCTTCTGTTCGATCGAGATTGCAGGAGATAGCCCTTCAATTGCATCAACATCCGGTTTCTGCATCAACCCGAGGAACTGTCGGGCGTATGCTGAAAGCGATTCAACATATCTTCGCTGCCCTTCGGCGTAAATAGTATCGAATGCAAGGGTTGACTTCCCGGACCCGGAAAGGCCGGTAATGACAATTAATTTATCGCGTGGGAGCTCGACCGTGATATTTTTGAGGTTGTGCTGCCGGGCCCCTTTTATGACTATTTTCTTCATTGTTAACAGTGGGAAATAGGTCTGTGTTGTACCCTAATAGAGCGATTGATCGGGGTAAGGTGGGAGGGGTGTAACGGGTTGTCTGTGACACGGAAAGTGAAGGAAAAAATGGCTCTGTAGAAACCCTGCATATTTAAAAAAAGAGCAGATACGTAGACAGGAGGGGGTTTCACCCCCTCCCTGCCCCACCCCCGTAAGATATTCATTGGCAGGGTTCAATTGGGACATTCAAGGAAATTTCAGAGATTTGGAGATTATTCCCTATCCCAACCGGGGTCGCCACAGCGGCGGGGCGGAGCCCCGGGAGCGTGACGAAATTTTGGAATTACCAATCTGCAAGATAGATTTGAGAGGATTTCCTACATGCCTAACGGCCACCAAAATGAAGAGATTTTGAACGCGGCATTTTCATGGTTTGGGTGTGAACTTCCCGTTCATGCATGTTTCTACAGAGCCGGAAAAATGGGAAAATTACTATATCGGGTTAGAGGGAGATGATTCCAATAGATTGAGACACGATGGCAGACGAGACACTCATACTGCCTTAGTAGTTATGCAGAAATTCGCTGAAAATATTTAGCTCCGTTATGACATCGGCGGAATGAGGGATTCAGGACGAAACATTCACTCTGCCGGATTAGGTCTGTGCTGTACCCTAATAGAGCGATTGATCGGGGTAATAGTTATTGGGGAATTGGGACCAGAATTGGTTGTCTTACCATTAAAACGTTTATAGATGAGTTGAGAGTCATATTTTGGATGTTTTGTGTCTATTTGGGAATATATTTCGTCTTTCACTCTGAAGTTTCCAATAAAAGGTTATCCGGATGCATTCGTTTTACAGCCCTAGCCTGATCTTCTATTGATATCTGGGATTATAGATGCATAGTCCTGTTTTTGAACAGAATACTTTAGTATATGGAAGATCCGATGATGAGACCAGATACAATTCGCCACCAGATCCTGGCAGATTGGATTGTATACGTGCCCCAATATCTCCTATCGAATAATCTCCTTTGCCCCAGAACCTCATTAGGAAAAAGGAGTACGTTGTACCGGGCTTTGCCATGTCCCTTTCGTCCAGCACCAACACGGAATTTTCGTCGCTATGCGTCTGCAGGTACCTGCTGATATCGTTATACCGGTTCTCGTACATTTTGGAGCCATATAATTCTGCGAAAGAAGTACCAATCCAGAGTACGGTCGAGAGCAGAATAAAAATAATAAGGATCAGGGATTTTAATTTCGGCCTTGTTATACCGATATACAACAGAATAAATGAACAAACTATCAGTCCAGCGACATACCACATTGGAGGGATCATTGATCCCGGGTACTGCAGATAATAGAGAGAGGTAGTATCCCCAAATCTGAAATCCCCGACCGGGAACGTCAATGAAATTAAAACAAATATCGCAATCCCAAGCAGTACCAGCGGAAGGATAATTTTTTTGCGCGGTTCGTCGGTAAACATCCGTTCCAATCCAATAACACCGATCAGCACAATTAAAGGAATGGCGGGATCAATATACCGCCCAAATACCTGAAAAGTGGCTGCTTCCCCGAACATTGCGTCAATTGGTGCAAAATACATGTGGGTAACTGTTACAATAAGAAGGAGAAGAGATGAGATGAGGCCATACATCAACAGGGCGAATAATCCGATTTTTTGGGGAATATCGAGCGTACTGTACCATTCATTAATCCCGAACATCCCTCCAAAAACAGACCATCTTCCCAGAAAGAGTGCGATTGCAAGTAGGGGGAAAGATGATGAAAGAAGCGATCAGGATATAATCTATCTCATGAATCACAAGAGATAGAAACGACGCAAACAGATTGGGGTTTGTAAAGAGTACAATAAGTGCATTCAAATAACCAGAGGAATTGTACGCAAGAAACTGTCCGGGCCTGAACATTATTACTCCAAACACAACCCTGTGAAGAGTATACATACAAGGGTGGTGATTATATTCGGGTTCCTGATGACCTTTGATATTCCCAGGCCCCCCTTGATCTTATTGATATGCGAGGATAAGGGTACCAATCACAAACCCGCCAATAAAGGCTATTCCTATAATACGGGTGGCAGCGAGGAAGGCCATTGATCCAACCGCGAGGAGTGTCCAGAACCATGTATCTGACTCCCAGGCTTTTACGTAAAAGAAAGCCGAAAATATGACAAGTGTCATGAACAGGTTCTCACTCATTATAAAGAATGTATAGGTCGTTATCGATGGGAGTGATGCGACAAGTAAGGCACCAGCAACGGGCAACAATCCATTTGTAGTAAATTTTCTTACTATGAAATAGGCAGGGAACATTGCCAGAGAAGTCAGAATTGCATTGATTGATAATATAATATGATATAGTACAACTTTATCCTGGGAAAGAAGAAACGCCGGGGCGATAAACATCGGATATCCAAAAGGGATATCAGGGATATCAGTACTCTGAACAAAGATCGTGTGCTCTGCAATAATGACTCTGGCTTTTTCTGCGTAATCAACTTCGTCCCCGAGGATCCAAGGGGTCGGGAACTGGAGTGAGATAAGAATTTTTATTAGTATTAGTGCGATAAAGAGGAAAATTAACAAAAAAATGGATTTATTACTCCAGATTCCCATTCCGCATAGAGTTTTTTAAAGTTTCCCACCGATAAACATTTCATTGTATCCACATTTATTCCTCTTTTCATTTTAGTAAGAAATAAAAATTCAGAGCCTATTCCTTTCAAGTCCTTGCAATCAGGATACTACCTGCGACAACAAGAATAATTCCCATCCAACGGATTGAAGTAACTTTCTCTCCAAGGAAAAAAACTGCGAGAATTGCCACGATGACAAATATTAGGCTTCCGATGGGGGATAATACACTTACATCTAGCTTGGTGAGGGCATAAATCCAAAGAAAAAATGAGATAATATAAAGAACAATACCGATGCTGATATACGAGTTTTTTACCACAGTCATCAGGATATTCAAATCAAAAATATCGCTGAGGCTATTAATTACATTCAAATCTGAAACTCCCTTTTTAAGTAACACCTGAACAATGGCATTTGAAACAACCCAAAATAGAACAATTACTCCCGTAAATAGTGTAATACTTTTCACGTCACTCATTGCAGTTTTAAGCACCCCATTTCATCGCTTTCTTTTATATACGTTTCATCTCGGCCCTTATAAGTCAATCTTTACATCGATGTATCCAAGAAAATACTTAAAGAAAAAACCAAGATTTGAATAAGTCGCAAATTTGCTACATATGAGAAAATAATTAATTTTCGGTTGGTTTTTTTCCGAAAAAATACCTGGATATCCCAAATGTTCGATTATTGCATTGTGGGGATTATATGAAGTATGGCTTTGTTGAAACCCTTCGGGGTCATAAAAAATAAGAGGGAAATACGAAGACAGGAGGGGGTTTCACCCCCTCCCTGCCCCACCCCCATTAAGATATTCCTTCGGGCAGGGTTTCCCGAAGGCTCATTAAATTCAGAGTATTGGGGGATAGTCTCTATCCCAACCGGGGTCGCCAAAGCGGCGGGGCGGAGCCCCGGGAGCGTGACGAAATTTTGGAATTACCCAATCTGCAAGATAAATTTGAGAGGTTTTCCCATAAAAGTGCCCGAACTGTCAGCAATATGAAGAGATTTTTGAACGTGGCATTTTCGTGGTTTGGGTGTGAACTTCCCGTTCATGTGTGTTTCAACAAAGCCTGAAATATCAAAAATGACTTTCATTTCATGTTCTTGACCTTTTTTAGACATCCCAAGAGATTTCCTTCAGGATTAATGAGTTTCATCATTTTTCATTATTTTACTCGATATTTCCTGAACAATTTTGCAATCGAATCAAGAATAATACCTGTTAACGCAAGAAATGCCCCGACCATTGTGAGGAGGATCATCAGGAGTGTTGGCCCGAATTTTAGACTCCCACCATGGTAAAAGTCACTGAGAAATACCAATCCCATTGTAATTCCGATTGCAGCAAGAATAATGCCCGGTACAGTAAAATACCAGATGGGTCTGTTAAGTTCCATATCATGGAGAATTTTTACAAATACCCGGAATCCATGACTCAAAGGATGTTCGGTGGACCCATCGACATCATACCGCACTCCAATCTCTACTTCTTTTATCTTAAGACCTGCCCGGGCAGCGTCGGATAACATTTCACTCTCTATTGCAAATCCGGTCTGTTGAAAGTGGAAAATGTCAATTTTTTTTGCAGAAAATGCCCGGTAACCGCTTTGTGTATCAGTTAATGAAAGCCCACAATCGATATTGGTTGCCTTATCGAGAACAGTCTGGCCTATTCGGCGATAGATGGGGTATCTTTTTATTTCCAGACAAATATCTGCTTCCATTTACAATATCTGCTTCACCGGAGACGATTGGCGCAATCAGTTTGGGTATTTCGGAGGGGTTGTGCTGGCCATCCGCATCAATTGTGACAATAATATCAGCTCCGTTGTTAACCGCAGACTTCGAATCCTGTTTTTAATGCTCCACCCTTGCCAGTATTATTTTTGTGGATAATTACAATTGCACCCGCTTTCCCTGCAACTTCTGCAGTCCTGTCCTGGCTGCCATCATCAATGACGATTACCTGGTCACAATACTGCCTTGCGAGGTAGGACCATGCTCCCTATAGGGACCTCCTCGTTATAGGCAGGCATGAGGGTAATTTTTTTGTGTGGATCTGGCATAAAAAACCTTCAGAACTTTTTTTTATCCTATTGTAAATTAAATAGGTGTCATTTTGCTAATAAAATGTGTTGAATGATTGCGACTCGTATTGATGAAGGGATTTGTATCAATATGCTGATCACCGGTTCTGATAATTCTTTTTATAAAATTCATGGCATTCCCCGGAAATAACATCTCGGATCCAATCCGGGTTATCAAGATACCACCGGACCGTCATGTGAAGACCTTTTTCGAATGTTACTTCCTGCTTCCAACCCAATATCGCTATTATTTTGGCTGGATCGATCGCATAACGGCGGTCATGACCTGGTCTATCCCTGACATATTCGATCAGACTATCATTAATTTCCGGATCATTCGTCTCTTTACCTAGCAGCGCGATAATTTTTTTGATTATTTTAATATTTTCCCATTCATTGCTGCCACCTATATTATATACCTCGCCAGTGAGACCTTTCTCTAAGACGCAGATCGATTGCCCTGCAGTGATCATCAACATAAAGCCAGTCCCTGATTTGTGTTCCATCCCCATACACAGGAATCGGCTTATGATTCAACGCATTGTTAATCAGCGAGGGGGATTAGTTTTTCAGGGAATTGGTATGGCCCATAATTATTCGAACATCGTGTGATGTTGACGGGCATTCCATAGGTATCGTGGTAGGCCTTCACTACAGATCGGCGGATGCCTTGCTCGTTGAGTAGGGACTATGTGGGTCGAGGGGGGTTTTTTCTGTGAAATACCCGTCGGGCCCAGGGAACCATAGACTTCGTCTGTTGAGACCTGGAGAAATTTTTTCCCTGCTTTCCATGCACCCTTATGACACCATTGCTCCTTTGCCTGTTCAAGTAAGGTGTGGGTGCCAATAATGTTGGTCTTAAGAAAGACCTGAGGGTCCAGTATGGATCGGTCCACATGGGTCTCGGCCGCCATATTGATCACGCCATCGATTTCAGTGTTATCGAATACAGACTGCGACACAGGATGGATCAGTGATATCACACCTGACAAATGAAAAACGATCTCGCTGTTCTCTTGTTAATGAAGACAGATTCCCGAGATTCCCTGCATAAGAAAGATTATCAATACCAAGTAAGGTCCGTTCCGGATACCTGTTGAGGTAATAATAGACGAAATTGCTACCAATAAATCCGGCAACCCCGGTGACAAGAAGGGTCATTCCATCATCCCCGGTTCTTTAAGGAATCTGTGTTGTCGCATCCTGCCAGTCCGGTAATGAATACCGAGTGTTTCCGGAGTACCGAAATTGTCCAGCACAGAGAACGAAGGCCTCTTCGCAGGGGTATTGAAATCCGCGGATTTAGCAGATTGAAGATTGCCCTGCCACCCGGTTTGCCCAAGGATATAGGCGGCCCATTCATAACGTGAGCAATGGCCTGAATTCGTAACATGGTAGATCCCAAATGCCTCCGACTTCACCAGATCGAGCGTCGCCCTTGCCAGGTCAGCCGTGTAGGTCGGAGAAGCGACCTGGTCTTCAACAACCCTGATTTCGTCCAGATTTTTGCTCCAGGAAATGACCTTTTTCACGAAATTATCATTGCCTTTTCCAAATACCCAGCTGGTCCTGATGAGGATAAACTGATCAGTAATATCCCGTATAAATTGTTCACCAAGGAGTTTGCTCTCACCATAACGACTTATCGGTTCCGGATGATCAGCGATAGTATAAGGTCTTTTCTTTTCACCATCGAAAACATAATCACTTGAAAAATGGACCAGCAATGCACCGGTTCGTTTCGCTGAAAGCGCGAGATTTCTTACCCCAAGTCCATTTACAGCGAATGCCTTTTGCCACTGGGTTTCCGCGAGATCTACTGCGTTATATGCGGCACAATTTATGATCACATCAACTGGATTATTCAAAATGAATTGTTTGGTTAATTGAACGTCAGATATATCAAGATCTTTTGAGCCTGTTGAGATATAATCAACCGAATTATCTTCAAACAGTTTCTGAAAATCCTGGCCTAACTGCCCATGTACCCCGGTGATAAGAAATTTCATCGGTTTATCACATCCTCACGGATTCCTTTATTACATCGCAAAGCCTTTCACCCGTTCCCGGCGTAGGTGAATGGGGAGTCAAACTGGCAGACTGGCGGCAACAGTGCGTCTTTCTCTGATACAATAGGTGTCCTAATCCCAAATTTTTCAAGTGGCCATGCAATTCCCAACCCAGGATCATTCCAGATAATCCCCGCATCGGACTGGGGATGATAATAATCGGAAACTTTGTACATCACTTCGGTATCATCCACCAATGCCATAAAACCATGTGCGAACCCAACCGGAACATAGAGCATCTTCTGATCAGCATCTGACATGAAAAATCCTTCATGTTGTCCGTAGGTGGGGGACCCCTTCCTGATATCGACCACGACATCGAAAATCTCCCCATTTAATACCCGGACCAGTTTGACCTGCGGATGCTCGCGTTGAAAATGGAGCCCTCGAAGGACTCCCCTGGCTGACAAGGACTGGTTGTCCTGAACAAATATATCGGATATTCCAAGGTCCTCAAATTCCTGCTTATTATAGGTTTCAAGAAAAAAACCCCGGGAATCCCGGAATATCATGGGCTCAATAAGGACTACCCCTTCAAGAGAGGTTTTTATACAGTTTCAGTTTTCCCAATTACAACACCCTATTCTGAATCTGCAATATACGACAGGTATTGGCCATATTCGGTGTTACTCATCGATTGTGCAATTGCCTTTAGTTGTTCCTTCCCGATATACCCGCTCCGGTACAGCAATCTCTTCAATACACGCCACATACATCCCCTGTCTTTTCTGAATTGTCGAGATGAAATTGGATGATTCGAGCAGGGATTCATGGGTCCCGGCGTCGAGCCATGCCATCCCTCTCCCGAAAATTTTGACGTTCAGTTTTCCCTGCTTTCAAATATTCCCTATTCACATCGGTAATTTCGGCCTCGCCCCTGCCCGGAAGGTTTAAGGTGTTTTGCTATATCAATGACGGTATTATCATAGAAATACAGGCCCGGAACTGCATAATTTGATTTTGGGTGGATTGGTTTCTCCTCGATGGAAAGGACCTTCCCTTCACCATCAAATTCCACTACCCCGTACAGCCCTTGGGTCCCTAACATAGTAACCGAAGATCACTGCACCGTTGTCAATCTCTTTCGCTTCATGCAGGAGGTCAGAGAAATGCTGGCCATAAAAAATATTGTCGCCGAGAATCAGTGCAACCTTATCTTTTCCGATGAATTTTTCACCAACAATGAATGCCTCTGCAAGTCCACCTGGTTTATCCTGGACTGCGTATGAAAATGAGAGCCCAATCTGTGAGCCGTCTCCTCAGAAGCTTCCCGGTACATCGGGATATCCCGTTTTGTTGATATGATTAAAAGAGCGCCGCGCGGGCCAGCAGGTCGAGCGGCTGGCCGGTGATCGGCTCGACCACCCGCTGCAGGTAGAACACCCCTTCGCCGGAGTAGCCGAAGCGCGAGCCCGGCCCGAACAGCAGCGGCAGCGGGCCTTCGCGCTCCTCGCCGCCGGGGCGCCAGTTGGGGAAGCCGGCGGTGTGCGAGAGCACCATCCGCGCGGTGACCGCCGCCGCTCGGGCTGGTCGGGCACGGTCTGCTCGGTCACGTAGTCGACGAGCGGGCGGTCGAGGTCGAGCTGCCTGGCGTCGACCAGCTGCATCGCCAGCACGGCGAAGACCGGCTTGCTCATCGACGCCGCCTCGAACAGCGTCTCCCGGGTGACCGGCTCCTTCGTCGCGGCGTCCTTGAAGCCGAACCCCTTCGACCAGACGATCTCGCCGTCGCGGATCAGGGCGATCGACACCCCGGGGACGTGGAGCTCGTCCATCAGCGCCGGCGTGAGACGGTCGATCGTGGCGACAAGGCGCCGCGAGTCGAGCGGCTGCGCTGCGGCCCGGGGAGCGATCTGCCGCGAGTGCGAGCGCGCGCGCCGCGCCGCACCGTCCTCGTCCCGGTCGTGGAGCGCCTCGGTGAGCGCCGGGATGGCAGCGACCGGCGGCCGGGCCGATGGCGCCGAGGGCGATCGCCGCGCACGAGCGGACGTTCTCGCTGGCGTCGCCCAGGCGCCCGGGTCAGCGGCGCCACCGCGTCGCGCGCCGCGGGCCCCAGCCGGCCGAGGGCGATCGCCGCGGACCAGCGCACGTTCTCGTTCGGGTCGGCCGAGCGCCCTGACCAGCGCCGGCACGGCGCTCCGCTGCCGATCCGGCCGAGCGCCACGCCGCGGCGCCCCGGCGAGGTAGAGGTCCTCGTCGGCGAACGTCGCGACCAGGGGGTCGATCGCGTCCCGTGCCGGCGGGTCCGATCCGGCCGAGGGCGATCGCCGCGGCGTCGCTCGCGTACCGCGGGCATCCGGGTCGGCGAAGCGCGGCGACAGCGCCGGGACGGCTCCACGGCGGCGTCGTCGCGCCGGCTCCCGACGGCCAGGCGTGAGAGTCCAGCCGAGGACGACGCAGGGGACGGCGAACGCGCCAGCGAGGCGTGCTCGATCGACCACGCGTCACCGCTCGATCCTGGTGCAGACGGCCTGCTGGCGGAGCAGACCCTCGAAGGCGAACACGATCGGCACGCCGCCGGTGTGGAGGAAGACCGTCGGCACGGCCGGGTCGAGAACCCGCGCCGCGCCAGGTCGAGCAGCCCGGCCATCACCTTCCCGGTGTAGACCGGGTCGAGCAGCAGCCCTTCCAGGTGGGCCGCAGCGCGGATCGCCGTCGAGGCCCGCGTCGGTCGCGATGCCGTACTCGTCGACGTACGCGTCGAAGCACTCCAGGTCGGACTCGGCCAATCCGGGGTCGATCGCCAGCAGCTCGAGCGCTGTCGCCGATCAGCTCCAGGGTGCGCTCCGCGGATCGCCCGGGCGGTGCGGGAGACGCTGATCCCGACGATCCGCGCCCGCGGCAGGAACAGCCGCGCGCCGAGGTTGAGACCGGCGAAGGTGCCGCAGGAGCCGATGCCGGCGACGACCTGCACCGGCCCGTCGCCGATCTGCCCGGCCAGCTCGCGCATCGCCCGGACGTAGCCCAGCGCCCCGGCCCCGGTGCTACCGCCGATCGGCAGCGCCAGCGGGTTTCGCCCTGCGCGCCGCAGCTCCTCCACCCACTCGGCCATCGCCGCGGCGAGGGAGTCGTTGGCGTCGTCGTCGACGAGATAGCGGATCTCGGCGCCGAGCAGCACGTCGAGCAGCAGGTTGCCGCTGTACTCGGTCGAAGTCCGGACCGCCGAGCACCAGCTTGACGTCGATCCCGAGCTTGCGGGCCGCGGCGGCGGTGATCGCCGCGTGGTTCGACTGGGTGCCGCCGATCGTCACCACCAGGTCGTGCCCGCCGCGGGCGACCTCCGCGAGGTCGTACTCCAGCTTGCGGACCTTGTTGCCGCCGAGCGCCAGACCGGTCTTGTCGTCGCGCTTGACCAGCAGCCGAGCGAGCCCGGCGTGCCCGGCCAGCCGCGGGGCGTCCTCGATCGGCGTCGGCAGGTCCGCCAGCCGCACCCGGTCGATCGAATCGAGACGGGCTTCAATGCTCTGTAGCTCCATTGGCTCCCTCGGGCCCCGTTCGACGATCGAGGTCCCCACCTTCATGAGCCCCGATCATACCCCCCGAACCCACGTCGTGGCCGAGCCGTCGGAGATCGCGAGCTCAGCTTCTGGCGAGCGCGGCCCCGAGGCGGCAGGGAGGGACGCGAGCACCACTGCGCTCGCGGCGGGCCGGTCATCATTGCGACGCGGGGCAACGGTCGGCAGTCGGGAGCTGCGCTCCTCCGGAGCCGGACGACGCCCCACGAGCACCCCAATCGGGGTACCCTTACCCGGAAAGCGGGTCGAGGGCAGGGTGAGGGACCCGATGCGGCAACGCGGCCGTTCGGTGCGTCCACCTCAACCCGCCGTCTTCCCGTACCGGGGCGAGGAAAGAATCCCGGCTGCGGCCCGGCCGCGCAGGGGCCGGCTGCCGGTGGCTTCTTTCCCCCTCCCCGGGATGACGGTGCCCGGGAGTACCACGTTCGGTCGGGGGAGGAGCCGCGTCATGGGCGGGTTCGACGGCGGGAGAGCGTACGAGCTGGTGCGGGAGCAGTGCGCGCTGGGGCCGCGGGTTGCCGGCTCGCCCGGGAACGCTCGATGCAGGGAGCTGATTGCGGCATCGCTCGGGAGCTCGGGGCTGGCCGGTCGAGACGGACGCTTTCACGTACTTCCGCGCGCCGTGCTGCAACCTGCTGTCGCGGCCTTCGCCGGAGAGCCCGGCGATCCTGCTGGGGGCGCACTTCGACACCCGACCCCGGGCCGACCGCGAGCGCCGCTGGTGGCGGAGGCGTCGGAGAGTCCCCGGCGCCAACGACGGGGCGAGCGGCGTGGCGGTCCTGCTGGAGCTGGCGCGGGTCCTCTCGCCTCCCCCGCCGGGGGTCTGGCTCGCCTTCTTCGACGCCGAGGACCGCGGGCGGTTGGACGGGATGGCCGTTCTGCGTCGGCTCGAGGCGCATGGCCGCGTCGCTGCATCCAGCCCCGGCGGCCGTGGTCGTCGCGGACATGGTCGGGGGAGCAGGGGCGCGATTCTTCTTCGAGCGCTCCTCCCATCTGCCGCTCTCGCAGGCGATCTGGCAGCTCGGAGCGGGCGCGGGCCTCGCCGACACCTTCGTGGCCGAGGTCCGGCACGCAGTCCTGGACGACCACACGCCGTTCCTGCAGCGCGGCATCCCCGCGGTGGACGTCGTCGACCTTGACTATCCCCACTGGCACTGCGTCACCGACACGCCGGAGCACGTTAGCCCGGTCACCCTGGAGCGCGTCGGCTCGGGCTCGAAGCTCTGGTGCGAAGCGGTGTCTGGCGTGGCGCCGTCGGAACGGCGTAGATCAGGCTTCGACCACCCGCACCTCGAAGCCGGCCGAAGCCCAGCCAGCCTCTTTCCCCTCGTCTCCAGGGGCGGGGGTGAGGAAATCGTGAACCTCCTCGAAGGCGCCCGGCGGCCGCACGGTCGGGCAACGGATCGACCACCACCAGAACCGTCGCACCGTTGGGCTTGCCCACGATCCCGAGGGCGAGCACCACCGGGTCGTCCGCCTCGCCCTGGCCGTCCCACAGGGAGTGCGGCACGAACGACCCCTGGGAGAACGTCCACAGGTACTCGTTGAACGTCGCGGCGCGAGCGGCGTCGGTGAAGGCGACGAGCACTCTCTTCCCCTCGAGGTACAGCGCCTCCACCAGCCTGGAGACCTCCAGGGCCTTCTTGGTGGTGGCCAGGCGATGCAGCACGACCTTGCTCACGGGACCTCCGAAAGCCAGTCGAGAGTCGCCGCCACCCTCCCAACCGGTCACGAGTCGGGAGTTGAGAGCTGAGGGTCCTCACAACCCCCACCCGACAAGAAAAGCATGCGGCGAGGTGGAGCGGCACCCCACCTCGCCGCCGTGGCGGTTACGGCGCCAGGGGCTGCAGGGTCAAGGGATCCCGCAGCGGCAGGCGCGTGATCGGGCCGAGGCTCTCGATCGTGGCGTTGGGGTGGTCTGGGCTCCCCTTGAGGATGTCGTCGACGTTCCCCACCATCAGGACGATGAGCTGGTCCGGCTTGATGTACTTCGTGGCAGCGTCCCGCGCCGCCTGCACCGTCACCGCCCCGATGCGCTGGCGGTAAGTCGGCCAGTACGCCCGGTCGCGGCCCACCAGCTCGTCGCCGGCAAAGCGCAGCACGGTCCGCCACTTCGTCTCGAAGCTCCGGGGCAGCGTCTCGATGAACGAGATCTTGCTGGTTTCCAGCTCCTTCTGCGAGTACTCCCCGCCCGCAACTTCACCATCAGCTCGCGGGTGAGGGTCGTCGCCCGGGCGCAGGTCGAGGACTTGGTCTGGATGTAGGCCCGGAACGCCCCCGGCATCAGGTCGCCGATCCCGTAGTTGGAGTAGGCGCCGTAGGCCAGGCCCTCGTCGGAGCGCACCCGCTTCATCATCCAGGCCGTGAAGCCGCCACCGCCGAGGATGTCGTTGGCGACCTCGATCGCCGCCTCGTCGGCAAGCGGTCGCTTGCTGCCGAGGTGGCCCATGGAGATCCGGCCCTGGTTGACGTCCTTCTTGTCCACCAGGTAGACGCCGGGTTTGGCCGAGCCGGTCGGCTGCGGCACCGCAGCGACCCTGGGCCCGGTCGCCTTCCAGGCGCCCAGCGTGGCGTTGAGCTTGCGCAGCATCTCGTCCCGCTTGAAGTCCCCGGCCACCGCCACCACGAAGTTGGCGGGGTTGGCGAGCTGCTTGTGGAGCGCCACCAGGTCCGCCTGGCCGAGCCCTTCGACCGACGCCTTGGTGGCCAGGCGGTTGATCCAGTAGTCGTCGCCGTAGACCAGACGACTCCACTCGCGGCCCTCGATGTCGGCCGTCTCGTCGTTGCGCCGCTTGAGGTCCGCGATCAGGTCCTCCTTGGCCTTGGCGAGGCGTTCGGGCTCGAAGCGCGGCTTGCTGCAGCACGGCCATGAGCAACTGCAGACCGCGGTCGAGGTCCTTGGAGAGCAGGTTGAGGTTGACCGAGCCGGTGGCGTCGCCGACCGTCGTGGCGAGCTGCGCGGCCAGGAAGTCCAGCTCCTCGTCGAGCGCCTTGGGGTCCAGCTCGCCGGCGCCGCCGCTGCGCCACACCGTGCCCGTCAGGCCGGCGACACCCTCCTTGCCGGTGGGCTCGAGATACCGACCGCCCCGGAACTGCACCTGGATGCTCACCAGAGGCAGCATGCGGTCCTCGGCCAGGTAGACCGGCACGCCGTTGGCGAGCACGGCGCGCATGGCGCCGGCATCGGGTACCTTCCAGTCCAGGCCGGGTACGTGAGCTGCTCGGGCCGAGCGGGGATCTGGGCCACCGCCACGGCGGCCAGGCACAGAACACACACAAACGCGAGAAATGCGCGGCGCATCGTCAGTTCTCCTTTCCGCCCTGGGGCTGCACGGGAGGCTTCTCGCCACCCTGGCTCGCAGAACCCAGCGCTTCCAGGCGCGCCTGGATCTTCTTGACGAGGATGCTCAGGGCCGGCCGCACCTGCGGCGGCGCCTGGCCGGCACCCTGCTGGTACTGGCCCAGCATCTGCTCGAGCTCCGTCCTGTCGGTCATTCGGCGATCGCCGCCACCCGCTGCTGGACCATCGGACTTCATCTGCGCCGGCAACGCCGCGATCTCCGGGTCCTCCGGGGCGCTGCCCGCCTTGCGGGTGAAGACCAGCACGTTCTTCTTGTCGGCCGTCAGGTAGGTCTTGACGACCCGCTGCACGTCCTCGGCGGTCACCGCCTGGAGCTTGGCCGGGGAGTCGTTGAGGTAATGCCAGTCACCGCACGAGTCGTAGAGCAGCAGCTGCAGCAGCAGGAAGAAGTTGGACTGCAGCCGCCGGTACGAGTCGGCGAGCATCTGGTTCTTGACCTTCTTGAGCTCGCGCTCGCCCACCGGCTCCTTGGCCAGGCGATCCAGCTCGGCCATGAGGGCGTCCTCGACCGCCCTGGGTTCGACGCCGTCCTTGACCTCGGCGGAAAGCTCGAAGTAGCCCTCGTACTTCATGTCCCGGGAGGAGCCATCCGGTTGGCCGACGGCCAGCTTCTTCTCCTCCACCAACGCCTTGTAGAGCCTGCCGGTGCGGCGGTTGAGCAGGCTCGACAGCACGTCGAGGGCGAACCCGTCCGGGTGGTTGAAGGCCACGGTGTGGAACCGGATCGTGACCTCGGGGTTGGTCTCGGCCTCGGAGGCCATGCGCTTCTCGGCGAGCGGCTTCGGCTCGGCGGTGACCATCTCGGGCGGCGCCACCTGGCCCCGCGGGATGCGGCCGAAGTACCGGCGCGCCAGCTCCATGGCCTGGTCCGCCTTGAAGTCGCCGACCAGCACCGCGGTGAGGTTGTTGGGGGCGTAATAGGTGGCGACGTAGCGCTCGGCCTGCTGACGGGTCACCGACTCGATGTCGGAGGGCCACCCGATGACCGGGTGCGAGTAGGGGGAGGACTGCCAGAACATGGCGTCGAACGCCTCCTCCTGCAGGCCGGTCGGCGTCGAATCCACGGCGAGGCGCCGCTCCTCCCGGACCACGTCGCGCTCGGAGTAGAACTCGCGCATCACGGCACCGGACAGGCGGTCCGACTCCATCCAGAACCACAGCTCCAGCTTGTTGGTCGGCAGCGTGATGAAGTAGAACGTCTGGTCCTCGCTGGTGCCGGCGTTGAGGCCCGAGGCGCCCTGCTGGGTGTAGATCTGGTCCAGCTCGTCCTTGACGACGACGTCCTTCTCGGCCGCGACGAGCTTCTCGTACTGCTCCTTGAGCTCCTTCAGCCGAGGCGTGGCGTTGGCGGCGTCGTAGACGGAGCCGGAGATCTCACCCCGCCGCAGCTTCGTGCGCAGCTCGGTGTACTCCTTGTCCATCTCGGCCCGCACCTCGTCCTGCTGCGTGATGATGGCCTCGTTGCGGGCCCAGTCGGAGGTGCCGATGGTCCTGGTCCCCTTGAACATCATGTGCTCGAGCAGGTGGGTGATCCCGGTGAGCCCCTGGGGCTCGTTGACCGAACCAACCTTGGCCACGAAGCCGCAGCTCACGGTTGGCGCATCGTGACGTTCCACCAGCAGAAAGCGCATGCCGTTGGGCAGCATCTCCTCGCGCACCTGCACCTGCTGGGCGCCGGCCACCACCGCTACGAGAAGCGCTGGCAGGACGGCGGCAAGCAATCTTCGCTTCATACAGCCCCCTTTCATCCGGACACGGAGTCTTCCACGCCCGCCCCTCGCGGTCAATCCCGCCCGCGGGACGGCTCGGAGCTCGCGTTTCCCAGTTGCTGGCTGAGCCTCCAGCAAACCCCCGCGAGCGTTCCTTCCACCTCGGGTCGATCGCTTCGCTCCGAGACGTCCGCCGGTACGGCGAACAGGCGGCTGCGCCCCCCAAGTTTCTGAGAGCAGAGACCTGAAAACGACAGACCCCGCCGAGCAAGGTCGCGGTTCGTCTGGAGCCCAGGGACGGACTTGAACCGCCGACACGGGGACAGCCAGTTCGTTCGGCATGTCTCTTGCCCGCGAGCGCGACTGATACTGGCCAGGATGGCGCATGACGCCAAGCTTTGGCAGCGCCTGGAAACCCTGGCTGTCGCCATCGCCGGCAGGTCAACCGAAGGTTGAGGTGCGAGAGCGCCGGGCATCTGTGTCATGTCAACAAGTGTGGACCGGTTACCTAACCCGAAGTTTCGCGCCGCGCCACGTCGCGCGGCCGGGCAGGCCGGAGCAGGAGGCGTCAGGAGGAAGGGGCCACAGGTCCGCCGGGCGGAGTGGCGGCGGCAGCCAAGTTGCGGAACTCCAGTCGAACGAACGGGTTCGTGTCTGGCGGGCCCATCGTGACCTCGAGGGACGGGGCATCCGACAGGCTCATGACCGTCGCCCCGAAGGTGAACGCCTCTGCGTTCGCCCGAATCGACCGACACACGGGGAAGGCCGCGGAGTCCTTCGATCGGAGGGTCTCCTTGATCACGCCCGCGTCGATCTCCGCGGCGGGTCTCCCAAGACGCGCTCGAACGGACGCAAGCCTCGTCTCGCTGTTTCCCATGCCCTTCGTCCCGGTCGACTGGAGCTGGGCCAGGACCCGGTGCCAGGGCTTGAGGTCGTCATTCGCGAGAGGGTGGTTGGTGTGGTAGACGACGCTGCCATCCGCGACCGGCCGGAACTCGACCACCTTGCCTGCGGACGCCTCGAGATCCCAGATGCGGTCGCCGGCGCCGAGGACATAGTTCTGGCCGGAGGCGTGCTTGACGTCCCTGAGGAAGGCGTGCGCCTCCTCGCCGCTCGCCCTGGCGAGCACCCCGCGGACGATGAAGGCCACCGGCAGGCCGTCGGACGACGCGTTGAGCTCGATGAGGGTGTTGCAGGCGATGGCGATCGAGCGACCGTTGACCCCGTTGACGCCGATCAAGCCGGCCGAGCTGAACACGAGCTGCTCCGGAACGGAGGGTGTGCCGGTGATGTGCAGGACGACCTGGAACCCGTCCCGGAAGGGCTCGAGGTCCATGTTCTGGGCCACGTAGGCGGGATGACCGCCGCTCCTGGCCACGCCCATCGAGCTGCAGTGGTTCGCTGCGGGTCGGTCGAGATAGACCCAGAGCTCGTCCACCAGTTGGAAGGCGAGCATGGTGTCGAACGGCTGCCCCGAGCCCTCGGCGATCCCTCTCACCTCGTCGAGCAGGTCGGGCGTCCACCTCCGGATCGCCGGCACGAAGTCCGTCTCCGCGAGGAAACGCCTGATCAGCGTGTCCGGGTCCGTCTTCTCGGTGCGCAGGTCGTCCTTCCAGAGCTGGAGGAGCTTCGCGATCTCCGCCCGGAGCTGTCTCCCGTGCTGGAGCCCCCGCTCGTGGGCGGACCCGCTGAGCTCGAGGACCTTCAACTGCCTGGGCGGCTGGCTCACCTGCTGGGCGAGCGCAGCCCCGACCGAGCAGGCGGCCATGACTGACGTGATCAAGGTCTTCATGGAAGTGCTCCCCTGCCGTCCTTGCCCCGGCGCGCTCTCGCAGAAAGCCTGCGCCCGGGCAGGATACCCAGACAGTCTAGCCCGCAATCCTCACCGGTCCTCACCTGCACCCGGAGTCCGGCCGCTGGCTCTCCTCTGTTGGTACCATGTCCAAGCTCGTCAACATCATTTCAGAGCGGTACCCGGCTGGACCCGGACGTGGACCTCCTGGCTCACCGCGAGCTTGACTCTCCCGGGACGGCGCCCAATACTCAGGGAGAGGCTCAGGACACGACCATGCTGCCCGCCACGCCAGCCGCATGCAGCACCACGAGGGAACGGCGATGAGCATGCCCGCCGCGCGGATCACCGACTTCCACGCCTGCCCGCTCGTCAACGTCCTGGTGCCCCACGTGGGCGGACCGATCCTGCCACCCGGCAAGCCCACGGTACTCATCGGGAACCTGCCGGCGGCGACCATCACCGCCCAGGCCGTCTGTGTGGGGCCGATTGACGTGGTGCTGCCTCCCGGCGCACCCACCGTGCTGATCGGCGGCCTGCCCGCCGCGCGGATGACCGACATGACCGCCCACGGCGGCATGATCATGCTCGGCTGCTTCACGGTCCTCATCGGCTCTGCGGGGGGCGGAGGCGGAGGCGGAGGCGACAGTGCAGGGGGAGGCAGCGGCGGGGCTCCTGGGTCCTGCATGCAGGCCGCCAGCCGGTCCGGCTCACCCTTCGTCTCGGTCCGATAGGCATGGCGGCATTCACCTTCCGCCCGACCTCCCGCCGCGAGCTCGACACGCTCGTCGACCAGGGCAGGCTGTGGGCGATCCTCGACGCAGCGTGCGAGCCGAAGCTGGCCGCCCGCGCCAGGGCCCTCGGACCCGAGCGCGCCTGCTGCCTGTGGGAAGCGCCCCGGCGCGACGAGGACCTTGCTGTCGCCCCGTACCTCGTTCACCTCGACGCCACCACCCTTGAGTGGCTGGCCGGCACGCTGTGGACCGTTCCCTGGGGAGTACTCGCCGTCACCGACGTCGAGCTCCAGGCGCTGCGAAGGCACTTCCGGCGTTTCCTCACGGTGCACGACCCCGACCACCGCCCGGTCTACTTCCGCTTCTACGATCCCCGCGTGCTGCGTCCGTTCCTCGAGGCCTGCGACCGCAAGGAGGTTGACGAGCTTTTCGGGCCGTGCTTGGCGCTGGGGATGCCCGCAGCTCTCGGCGAGGCGATGCTGCTGGTCAGGTGACTGCTCCCCGCAGTCGGGTGTAGCCTTCGGACTACCCGCCAAGACCAGAACGCCTCGGGTGCGCGTCGTCCCACCCACTCCCGTAGTAGTCGGAGTAGCTCTGGTCCTGGCCTGTGGTGGCGTCGGTCGTGGTGTAGTCGCCGTTGTAGAATCCCGAACGCACGGCATCTTCGCCGCCAGCCCTCCCGGCCTCGTCAAGCTCCTCTTCGGTCGCGCCGGGGTGATCCTGGGCCCAGGCGTCTCGCTCGGTCTGCTGTCCTTCCGCGTAGTCACTTGCACCCGGGTAGCTCACGTGCTGCATGCCGGGGTGGTCCTCCCCAGTCAGCTCCTCTCGCGTCCGCAGGGCGGCGAGCGTGGCCGCGGTTTCTTCCTCGATCATCCCCTCGACATAGGTCTCCCTGGTCGCCGTCTGGATGTTCGGGCGGTCGCCTCTGTCGAGCCGCCTCCGGTGCTCGGTCTCGTGCACAAGTGCCAGGGCCGCCCGCTCGACCCCGTCTCCGCGATCCAGGTAGATCCTCCGGTCCATGTTGGAGTAACGCGAGCCGCGACCGTCGTTGACCACAACCACCGGAATGTTGTGGTCCCGGAGGTACTGCAACGCTTCCCGCCCCGTGGCGCGAGTCCTGAAGAAGCTCGTCCACATCATCCCTGAAGGTGTCGCACCCCCCGGGTCCACACGGCTGGGCCGCGGACCCAACCGGGTTGGTGCCGGTCGTGGCATCCGCGTCGGCCTCGGCCTCCTCGAGTCTCCGGTGACACCCCGAGAGCCCGATCACGACCAGGGCGAGAGCGATGAGGGGAACAACCCACATGGCGCTAGCTCCTCGACCCTGCGGCTCCCGCGGGCTCGGCAAGCGAGCCCTTTGCGGCCGCCATGAGGGTGTTGGTGCGCAGGGTCGAGCCAGCCGTCTTGGGTCCCTCGAGCACCCGGGCCGCCCAGGGATACGCCGGGTCGCGATCGAAGTCGACGCCGAACATGCACATCAGGTCGAGGTAGCGGAGCACGTCACGCTCGATGTCGATGCCGTACGAGCGAGAGCGTTCGATGCCGTACGTGACGAGCTCGCGCATCTGGTCGTCCGACGCCTCGCCGACGACCTCTGGAAAGCACCGCCGCAGGTGGGCAATGGCCCGCGCCTCGAAGCTCTCGGCCATGTAGCGGTCGAGCGCCCTGACGTGCTCGCGGCGCAGTGTGAAGACCATCAGCGCTCCATTCCCGGCAGTCGCAGCCCGGCCGCGGCATCGGCCTGCACCCTGTCGACGAGGTCGAGGTCGGCACCCTGCGTGAGGCAGGTGTACAGGACGTCGCCCGCGACCAGCCAGAGCCCCTGCACCAGGATCGGCCCGCCCATGTGCCCGACCCCTTTCAGCCGCACCGAGAGGGCCTCGACCCCGCGCAGGGGACCCCTGGCGGCAGCTTCCTCGTCTACCTTCACCAGCCCCTGCCGGGCACCCCGCCGCAGCGCTTCCGCCAGCACACCCAGAGGGGAAGGGGTCGGCTGGGCCAGCAGGCTGAGCGTCACGACCCGGTCCGCCGCCAGCATGTAGGCGCCACGAGCCGGGTTGCAGCCACGGCCCGTCGAGCACCAGGTGTACCCAACCCTCGGCGGCGCGCGTCCGCCACCGTTCAGGGGGAAGGGGTCGACATCGCCCGAGCAGCGCAAGAAGGGCCGGGCGGGCCTCCTCCAGCCGTGCCGGCTCGGCCACGAGGCGGAACACCGCGGGAACCGGCTCGCCGGAGAAGACCTCCAGGGCCTGGCGCCGCGCACCGCTATGCCACGTGCGGCGGGTCCGGTCGTCGAGAAGCAGCGCGGCCAGATCCCGACCCTCGTCGTCCTCCCACTGCTTGCACCCGAGCACGAGCTCGCCGCTCGTCCCGGCCTCCGCCACGCGCGCGGCGAACCACTCGGAGACGTCGCCGTCACAACCCATCACCCGCTGCACCCCGAGCTCGGCTCCGCGGCCGCGGAAAAGCGCGCCGTCACCTCCGTCGGCGACCTCCCATCCGGTCGGCACGACCAGGCTCCGGCCGAGGAACAAGAAGTCCTGCCGCAGCCCCTCTGCACCAGCCGCGGGCTCGTCCGGTTGAAGAGGCTGGAGAGAGCGAGCCCCGGCGCAGAACTCGACCCCGTGGAGACGCAGGGAGCCGACGATCGCATCGAGCAGCCGGTCCGGACAGGAGACACTGCCATCCGGCAGCTCGGCCACCAGCTCGCAGACGTAGGGTCCGGAGGTGCTGTAGACCCGGCGCTGCCGCCGCAGATCGCCGTCCTCGTCCCGGTACCTGAATGCGAGCGCGAAGCCTTCCCGCCCTTCGGCGAGCGCCGTCGGGCCTTGACTGAGGAGCTGGCACTCGTCGAAGAGGTCGGGCAGACCCCGCAGCAGCTCCCGGGCGGCCTCCGCCGGGCTCGAAGGACGGGGCAGAAAGCGCTCGAACGCGAGGAGGGTCGCGCGCTCGTCCCCGGGCAAGGGCTCACCCGCCCCGCAGGGCGGCTCGGGCAGCCACCCCTCGGGGACCTCGAACGTGCAGAAGCGACCGCGAACCTCGCTCAATTGATCTTCACCAGCGCGCCCTTGACGGTCGTGATGCCCGCCGCCTTCACCGAAATCATGGTGCCCGTGATCTCCACCTTCATCGCGGACAGCTTGATCTTGGTGCCCTTGACCGTCACCTTCCCGGCCTGGACATCCAGCGAGGACGCCTTGATCTTGTGGGTGCTCCCCGACTGCTCGGTGTTCTTGCTGCCCACCTTGAGGGTACGGCTGGTCCCCACCAGGGTCGTGTCGGAGCTCGCCACCTGGGTCTGCCGCTTGCCGCCGATCTTCTCCTTCTGGGAGCCGCCCACATTGTGAACCTCGGATCCCCCGATCAGGGTGATGAGGTTGACTCCCGTCATGTGCGTCTCGCTCCCGCCGACCGTCTCGTTGAGGTTCGCCCCGTAGGTCAGCGAGGGTCGCCACCCACGCTGACCGACAGGCCCCCTCCGACAGTCAACGTCATGTTCGTCCCCACGGTCACACTCAGCGATCCGGCGGTCTGCAGGCTGATGCTCGACCCGGCCGCGTCGATGGTCAGCGAGTGGGACGACGAGCTGTCCCGCACCGTGATGGTGTTGGCGTCGTCGATCTGGATCGACGTGCTGCTCGCGGCTGCGGATCAGGATGCGGCGGTTGGCGTCGTCGAGGACGAGCTCGTGCCCGTCGGTGGTCCGGGCGCGGATGTTGCGCTCCTTGTCGTCGAGCACGACGGTGTTGCCGGCCTTCGTCTCGAGGCGCACGCCGCGGGCGCCGACGCCCTCGGCGAGGTGGATCGTGTGGCCGTCGGCCGTGGACAGCTTGATGTTGTTGCCGAACTCGCTGCGGTCTCGCGGCCGTCCTCCAGAACGAGCCGCTCGCCGCCGCCGGTGTTGAGGGTGATCGGCCGTGTTCTTGTCGTCCAGCAGCAGCCGGTGCTGGTAGCGGGTCAGGATGCAGCTGCGGACCAGCTCCTCGGGCTTGACGAGCGGCGTGTTGACGCCGTTGTAGACGCTGCCCGACGATGAGCGGGTTGTCGGGGTCGCCCTCGAGGAAGTCGACCACGACCTCGTCGCCGATCAGGGGGTGCCACTGGAAGCCGTGCTTCTTCTGGGTCTCCTCGTCGATGCCGGCGTACGGCTGGGCGACCCGGATCCAGCACGAGCTGTCCTCGTCGCTCGTGCCCGTCGAGGTCCCAGTGGAACTGGACCTTGGCGCGCCCGAGCTCGTCCATGTAGATCTTCTCGCCCGGAGGGCCGACCACGGTGGCGGTCTGCGGGTTGAGGGTCGGCTTGCGGGGTGCGCGGGCAGCGGCCGGAACGCGCGTCGCTCGCGCGGGATCGCCGTCGAGCGACACGCGTGTACTCGACGCCCGTGTCGGCCTCCTGGGTGGCGCGTGTGGCTCGCCGACACCACCACCCACTCCCCGTTGAGGTCGGCGCGGTAGGCCCTGCGAGAGCGTCAGACTTGCAGCCCGGCGCTGGCCGAGCGCCAGTTGCCCGAGGCGGTCAGGATCTTGCTCCATGCGCGGCCTCGGCGCCTCGACCGCGCACCTTGGCGAGGGCCCGGCCGCGGCCGTCGTCGCGGTAGCGCTCGAGGTGGTAGTCGTAGATCTCGAGGTCGGTGTGCTTGTCGGCCGTCTGCTCGACCTTGCAGCGGCTTCGTCGGGTCGCGGTAGTCGAAGTCCTTGTAGCTTGACCTTGCCGGTGTAGGCGCTCTCCTCGTAGGTCAGGCTCGGAGAGGTACTCCTCGGAGGTGCGACGAGCTCGCCGGTCGCCGGTCTTGTACTCGACGCTCGGCCTCCGGGCGCGCAGGTGCCGTAGTGGCCGGTCGAGTCGCCGAGCACCATCATCTCCTTGCCGTCGTGGGTGAAGTAGTAGAAGATGCCCTCCTCCTCCATCAGCCGGCGAGATGAACGCGAGGTCGGTCTCGCGGTACTGCACGCAGTACTCGCGCTCCGGGTAGGCGCCGCAGCTTGGCGCTCGTACTTGCCGGCCATGCCGCGCTCGTCGAGCACCTTCTTGATGATCTGGTCGGCGGTCATCTCCTGGAAGATCCGGCAGTTGCGTCTTGTGGCCGAGCAGCCACGAGCGTGGGCACGACCTCGACCGTGTACTCGCCGTACTCCTGCGTCGACCCCGCCGAGGCCGGGCTTGCCGGCGCGCGGTCTGGGAGAAGACGGCGACGATGCCGCCGGTACTCCTTCTCCTTGCCGCCCCAGGCGACCTTGATCTCGGCGTCCTTGCGGACCATGCGCGCGATGTCGACCTCGGGGTCGTCGAGCCACAGGGTCAGCGAGAACCGGAACAGCTCGCGAGATCTCCTCGTAGCCGTGAAGCTCGAGCACCTGAAACGTCTTGCCGGCGATCTTGCAGGAGTACTGGGCAACGTTGGCCGGTATCTCCGCCATGCTCACCACCTCTCGATCCGGACGCCGTCACACATCTGTCGCCCGAGCGTCCCCGACGTCTACCCCCACCTCGATCCGGGCACGAAGCGGGGTGGGAACGACCCGGCAGACTGTCGGGCCGGAAAAGGTCCCACGGCAGCCAGCCTGGGGTCACCCCGGCTGCGGGTCCTGGTCCAGAGCCGCCTGAAATGCCTGCGCCTGCGTGGCACGCGGGGGTCCCGTTGCCGATCACCGAGCCGATAACCTCGGAGTGCTTGGTGTAGCCCTTCTTCTTCTCGTCTGGATACCCACCGTTCGACGCCTCTTGCGTGCCCACCAGCATGTCGTTCATCCCCTGGGTCTTCGTCCAGTGCACCTCGACGGCCACGTGCCAGGGGATGTCCCGGCGCCGCGGCACGAAGAACGTCCGGTACCCCTTGACCTCCCAGTCCGCCGAACCCAGCAGGTCCGCGGCGATGAACGAGAAGCCGCGGCAGTCGATGATGCGCCGGTTGCTCCCGTCGCCCATGCGGGTTCGGCTGACGATCTGGTCCCAGGAATCGCAGGTCTTCAGGCCCAGTGGCACCTGGCCCTGACCTGGACGCCAGTTGATGGCCGGCGTGGTGGCCGGAAGCATGTCGATGTGAACGTAGAACGCCTGTCGCGTACCGGTCGTACTGCTTCCACGACTCGAACGGGTCATTGGCCAGGGTCTTGAAGTACGCCCGCAGGTCGTCGGCCGAGGGCTGCCCGTTGGTGAGCGCGATGCTCCTCCCCCCGAGCGCCTTCTTCATGCCCTCCACGAAGAAGTCGCGGTCGCCCTTTCCTGGTGGAGGTCCGCCATCTCGGCCCCTCCCTACTCGAAGACGAAGGTCAACCCGCCGTCCTCGCCGACATCCGCCTTCACGCGGCCCACCGGCTCGTCCTTGGCCATGCGCGTCAGGATCTCGTTGGAGATGCGCGGCAGCACCTGGCCCGAGATGACCTGGTCGACGTTGCGCGCGCCGGTCTCCTCGACGGTGCAGCGCTCGGCGATCCAGTCGCCGAGCGCCGGCGTCGTCACGCAGCTCGACCTTGGCGTTCGCGGCGAGGCGCTCGCGCCACCTTGCGCGAGCTTGAGGTCGACGATCTTGCGCATGATCTCGGGGGTGATCGGGTAGTACGGCACGATCGTCATGCGCGCGAGCAGCGCCGGCTTGAAGTGCTCGCGCAGCGCCGGCCGGATCGCCTCGACCAGCTCCTCGACCGAGCGCTCGCCGGCGGCGCACATCTCCATGATGACGTCGGTGCCGAGGTTCGTGGTCAGGATCATGACGGTGTTCTGGAAGTCGATCTCGCGGCCCTCGCCGTCGGCGAGCATGCCCTTGTCGAACACCTGGTAGAACAGGTTCATCACGTCCGGGTGCGGCCTTCTCGACCTCGTCGAGCAGCACCACGCGAGTACGGGCGCTGGCGCACCGCCTCGGTGAGCATGCCGCCCTCGCCGTAGCCGACGTAGCCCGGGGGCGAGCCGATCAGCCGCGACACGGTGTGCGCCTCCTGGAACTCGGACATGTTGATGGTGGTCAGGAAGCGCTCGCCGCCGAACAGCAGGTCGGCGAGCGCCAGGCCGGTCTCGGTCTTGCCGACGCCGCGCGGGCCCGACCAGCAGGAACACGCCCATGCGGCGCTGTTGGGGTTGCCGAGCCCGGCCCGGGCGGCCCGGATCCTCTCGGCGAGGACGGCGAGGGCGTGGTCCTGGCCGTTGATGCGCTGGCCTGCAGGTGCTTCTCGAGGTCGAGCACGACGGCGGCCTCGTCGCGCACCATCTTGCCGACCGGGATGCCGGTCCAGTCGGAGACCACCGAGGCCACGACGTCCGGGGTCACCTCGATCGGGATCAGCGGGCTCGGCGCCCTGGACCGCGGCGAGCTCGTCGAGCGCCGGCCTTCAGCGCGCTCGCGGCGTCGCCGCCCTCGCCGCGCTGCCGCGCGCGACCTTGGCGACGGCCTCCTTCTCGCGCTCCCAGACGCGCGGCTCAGCGCGGTCGCGCTGCCTCGCTCGGCCGCTCGCGATGCTCGGCCTCGATGCGCGGCGATGCTCGCCGCTCGTCCTTGAGCGGTGCCGCCCGGCGACGTCGCGCCTGCCGCGCCTCTCAGCGCGCATCTCGGCGTAGCATGATCCTGCGGTCGAGGTCGTCGATGCGCGCGCCGGCTTGGCGTCAGGCGCGATCTTGACGCGGGCGCAGCGGTGTCGAGCAGGTCGACGCCCTTGTCGGGCAGCTGGCGGCCGGAGATGTAGCGCTGCGAGAGCTGCACGGCGGCCACCACGGCGTCGTCGAGGATGATGCACCTTGTGGCTCTTCTCGTACTTGCCGGCGAGGCCGCGCAGCATGGTGATGGCGCGTCGCCTCGTCGGGCTCGTCGACCTTGACCAGCTGGAAGCGGCGGGCCAGCGCCGGGTCCTTCTCGAAGTACTTCTTGTACTCGGTCCAGGTGGTGGCGGCGACGGTGCGCAGCTCGCCGCGGGCCAGGGCCGGCTTGAGCAGGTTGGCGGCGTCGCTCGCCGCCGGCCGAGCCGCCGGCGCCGATCAGCGTGTGGGCCTCGTCGATGAAGATGATGATCGGCTTGCCGGCGGCCTTGGCCTCGTTGATCTCGGCGATCACCGACTTGAGGCGGTTCTCGAACTCGCCCTTGACGCCCGGCGCCGGCCTGCAGCAGGCCCATGTCGAGGCCGAGCAGCTCGACGTCCTTGCAGCGGCCGCCGGCACGTCGCCGTCGACGATGCGCAGGGCCAGCCCCTCGACGAGCGGCGGTCTTGCCGACGCCGGCCTCGCCGACCAGGATCGGGTTGTTCTTGCGGCGGCGGGCCAGGATGTCGACCATCTGGCGGATCTCCTCGTCGCGGCCGAACACCGGGTCGAGCTGCGCCGTCGCGGCCCGCTGCGGTGACGTCGGTGCAGAACTGCGCGAGCGCGCTCTCGCCGCCCTTGGCGCCGGGCGCGCCGGGCTGCCCGGCCACGGCGCCGGGGCGCGGCGCGCCGAAGCGGCCGGTCGGCGGCGCTTGTCCTCCTCGGAGCCGGCGACGATCGAGGCGAAGTCGCGCTTCAGCTCGTCGAGGCGGATCGGCTCGAGCACGTCGCAGGTACGGCGCGGAACGGCGACGTCCCCGGGCTCCATGGCGGCGGCCAGCAGCGTGGCCGAGCGCACCAGCTCCTGGTCGTACTCGAGCGAGCCGACCAGGAAGGCGCGCTCCATGGTGTCGAGCAGGAGCGGCGACAACCGGGCGCCCGGTGTTGCCGGCGCGGAACTGCTCGACGGTCGCCAGCAGCCGCGCCTGGAAGGCGCCGGGGTCGACCTCGAAGTAGCGCAGGATCTTGACCAGGTCGCCCTTGCCGTCCTCGAGGAGCTTGAGGAAGAGGTGCTCGAGGGTGACCTCGTAGTGCTCGCGCGTGATGGTGAACCCGGCCGCGGCCTCGAGGTTCTTGCGCGACGTGGGGGTTGCACTTGCTCGAGGAGGGCACGGACGTCCCGGGTGATCATGGTGTGGGCTCCTGTTCGCGTTGCACGGCGGATCGGGGTTTCTTGGCGGAACACCACGGACTGGTCCGTGGCGCACCCGCCGGTGGCGGTGAGCCAGCTCGTCCAGCCGAGGCGCGGCGGCCCGGCGGTGTCGAGCCGGAGCGGCGGGACCTCGTCCCGCTTGAGGACCAGCTCGGAGTCGTACTCGAAGCGCTCGAAGACCCAGAGGTTGACCAGGGCGCACAGGTCCGTGTAGCTCTGTCTGGTCGGGGAGGAAGCTCGAGGTAGCGCTCCGGTAGCCGAGCGGGCCGAGGCTGACCCGGATCTTGCCGGAGCGGTCGGGACCCTCGAGCCCAGGGTGCAGTCGACCCCGAGCTGCACGTTGGCGCGGCCGAGCCGGTTCTGGCGCTCCGGGGGGATCGGCACCCAGCGGAAGACGAGCTCCTCGACGTCGACCTCCGACGCTGCCGAAGTAGTCCTCGACGAAGAGCTTCAGGGCCACCGGCGGGTGGCGTGCGCATCGACAGCAGCCCGATGTAGCGAGCAGGCGCTGCGACGGCAGGGACGGTCAGCCGGCGCGACCCGGGTCGCCGAGGCCGACGAACGACAGCAGGTAGCCGGAGAGCTCGTCCATGCCGCCGGGCTCGTAGCGGTACGGGTAGCGGTACCGCACCCAGGCCCGGTAGTACAGCGAGATCAGGCGGTGGTTGAAGAGGTCGAGGAAGTCGACGAGCGGGTCGGCGTCGACGTCGGTGAAGCCGACGAGCTCCGAGAGGTACGTCGGGGTCGGGGCGGCCACCCCGTACAGCCCCATGAAGGTGACGACCACGCGGTAGGCCCACTCCTCCTCGCGCCGCTTCTCGTCCTCGCCCGGCGTCTCGACGCGCCGCACGTCGGACGGGGAGAAGGCCAGCGAGGTGTCGGGCCGGAGCCGGACTCCCTCGTCGGCGGTACGGGCCGAGGCGGCCGACGGTGCGCCGGTCGCGCAGCCACCTCTCCAGGAGGTAGACGAGCTGGAAGAAGTCGAAGAGGAATGGCTCCTCGACGATCCGCGCGGCTCAGATCAGGGCTTGCTTGCCGATGGCCGGCTGGCACCGCAGCACCTCACCCGACGGGGTTCGTTGCACCACCAGCTCGGTGAAGGAGTTCAGGCCCGTGTACAGCGACAGGAACTCGGAGAGCACCTGGCAGAACAGCAGCAGGTCGCCCTCGTCGTCGAAGTGCGTCTCGTCGATCTTCACCGTCAGCTCGGTGCCGCGCACCGGGGTGCCGCGATAGAGCGTCTCGCGCCCCCGCGCGCTGACGCCCTTGATGCTCTCGATGCGCCGCTGGTTGGCCGGCGCAGCCGACGTCGTAGAGCTTCAGGATCTCCTGCAGCCGGCCGGCCTCGGCCATCGAGAGGAAGTTCAGTGCCATGTGCGAGATGAAGCTCCACTCGGCGCCCTCGCCGAGGCGCGGGTAGCAGCGGCTCGGTGGGCCGCGTGAAGTTGCGAGAAGGTGACGAAGTCGAGGCGGTGCTGGCCCGGGATCCGCACGTCGCCCTCGCCGACCTCGCGGCACAGCCGGCCGTTCGATGCAGGTGAGCTCCAACGACAGGGTCTCCTCGCCGGGCAGCGTGCCGCGGGTCGGCCGACACGAGCGACAGGTGGGTCACCCACGCGCCGGTCGGCGAGAAGCGGCTGCTGGTGTGGTAGTAGAGCGTCTCGGTGTCGCCCAGGTCGTGGGTGAAGGAGTAGAAGGGCTTGTGCTGCGCCGTGCCCCGTCGGCGCGGCGCAGCCCCTCGACCCGTCCACCGAGACCACCTCGTAGGCGTCGGGATGGGTGTAGTCGCCGAGCACCCGGTACGCGGACTTGAGGTGGGTGACCAGGATCGGCTCGCCCGTCGCGCGGGAACATGTTGACGATCGGCGTGGCGAACAGCCGGAAGGTACTCGCGTGGTGGGGCGGAACTTGTCCGGCGGCCGCTGCCGGAAGCGCACCTCCAGGTCGAAGCCCTTGTCGCCCTTCTCGAGCTCGGAGCTTGCCGAGCGCCGGAATGTCGACGAACAGGAACTTCTCCGGGAACACGAAGTACTCGGGAGCAGGCGGTAGCCCGGGAAGCTCACGGCCGGGTACGGCAGGATGCCCTCGTCGAGGCCGAACCCGACCTGGCTTGACGCCGGGGCGGCGTCAGGGCCCGGCGGCGGTCGCGCCGAAGCGCAGCACGACCTCCTTCGGGCTCGCCGCGAGCACGCGGTAGAGTCGTGAACGCCTCGGCCGGCTCGCCGCTGATGCACAGCCGCAGCGGTCCGAGATCGAGCTTGTCGGGCTCGGCCCCTCCTCGAGGACGACCACGGATGAGGCGGATCGACCGCTGCCCGGCATCGTCCGTCTGCAGCCCCGCCTCGTCGAGCGGAGGGGGTAGATGTCCACCGGGTAGGCACGTCGTGAAACGGCAGCGCACGCCCGCCGACGTGGCGCGCGAGTCGACCGTGAACCCCCGTGGCACCATCTGTCGCTCGCGCAGCATCCCCGGAATCGGGCGGAACTCCAGCATGGCCAGCGACGGGATCGGTCGCAGGTAGTGCGGCCAGACGAGGTCGAGCAGACGCGTGGGTGAGCTCGGGGAAGTCGTCGTCGAGGCGCTGGCGGACGCGCCCGGTGAGGAACGCGAACGACTCGATGAGGCGCTCGACGTGCGGATCTCTCGCTCGCGGATCGCGGAGGTTGAGGAAGCGGGCTCGCTCCGGGTGGAGGCTGGCATACTCGCGCCCTCGCCTCGACCAGGTAGTTGAGCTCCTCCTCGTAGTAGCGGTCAGGACCCGGCATGGTGCTCTGGTCACTCCCCCGGCAGGCTCAACCCGCTCTGCCCGCTGCGACTGCTGCTTCTCACCCGATACACGCGACGACGACAGTGTCGCATGTCCTCAGCCCTGGCCGCCCATTTCCAGGGCTGCACGGCCGTTGTTGGCGATCGTGGTGCGGTAGTGACCCGCACGGGCTGATCGTCGACCTCGAGGTCGCCCGAGATCAGGAATGAGGCCCTGAACTCCGAGTCTGTCCGATTCCAGAAGGCGCACTTTCACGTTGACGAGTCGATTCTCGTACGTACTGATGAGGCTGCTCGACCAGGCGCCGCAGCTCGGCCAGAGAGCCCGGATAATCCTGGTAGAACGTCGGACACGTCGGGCAGCCCGTAGTCCGGCAGGTGCGGAACCGAGCCCCGCCTCGTGTTGAGCAGCAGCATCAGGTGGTCGCGTACCGGGTCCCCGACCCAGCGTGGCGGTCGTCCGGACGCGGTGCCCGGCAACGGACCCAGCATCTTCTCGAAGAACCCGGCCCGCTCGCGCCCAGGTGCCATGCTCGCCCCTGCTCAGCTTGCTTCCCGATGACCCTTCCCGCGCACCAGACGGCACAACCTGCAACGACCGGCTGCCGCGGGTCGCGCGGCGCCAGGGAAGAGTCACCCCCCAAGCCGCGGCCTTCGGGAACCGCGTGGGCTAGCGGCCCTCGACCCAGGAGTCGGTGAACTCGACGTTGCCGTCGCAGAAGGTCCAGGTGATCTTCTCGTAGCGGAAGGACACCTCTTCCATGTGCTTGTACTTCTCGTTGTTCGGGTTGTCGACATCGGGCATGTACGGGCGAACCGCCGTGATGCGGCAGTTCTCGAGCTTGTGCTTGAAGTACATCTTCTCGGTGCCCGTCGGCGTCGATCTCGTACCACTTCAGAGTGGCCGAGCCGATGATCTTGCCGTTGCAAAGGTACTGGTAGAGCTTCGGCGACGCCTTGTCGAAGTTCTTGATGACGATCAGGTCCTTGTGCACCCGCGTGCCCGATGCGCTGACCGTCCTTGCGGTCCATCGGCATGTAGACCTCGTGCCGGAAGCCGAGGATCTCCATGTTGTTCTCCCGTCCCGAGACCTTGCAGGACCCGGGAATCTCACCAATCTCCAAGTACGCTGGTAGCGGCATGTCATGTCCTCCCTTGACTCACCGTCCGCTGCAACACCCCGAGTCTGTCGCGCCGTCGCTCCACGATTCGCCCAGATTCCTGTGCCTACCTCCCTTTCGTCTACTTCTTGGCCCTGGGGAGGCGCGACACCAGCGACAGGCTGACGTCCACTCCCTCGATCTGGAAGTGGGGCCGTACCATCATCTCGACGTTGTAGAAGCCCGGGTTGTCGGCGATGTCGGTGACCGCGATGCGGGCCGCCGACAGCGGGCAGCGCGCCTTGAGCTCGGGCCCCGGGTCCTTCATGTCGGTGACCAGGGTCTTGATCCAGACCTCGAGCTCCTTCTGCAGGTCGTCCCGCTCCTTGGCAGCGCCGATGTTCTCGCGCTGGATGACCTTGAGGTAGTGGGCCAGACGGCTGACCAGGAACAGGTAGGGCAGACGGGCCGAGAGCCGGCTGTTGGCTGTGGCGTCGGCATCGAGGTACTTCTTCGGCTTCTGCGACGAGTTGGCCGAGAAGAAGCAGGCGAAGTCCTTGTTCTTGTAGAACGACAGCGGGATGAAGCCCAGCTCGGCGAGCTCGAACTCGCGTCGGTCGGAGATCAGCACCTCGGTGGGGATCTTCGACCGTGGTCTCGCCCGACGCCTCGTAGAAGTGCAGCGGCAGGTCCTCGACCAGCCCGCCGGACTGGGGGCCGCGGATGTTCACGCACCAGCCGTGGTCGGCGAAGCTAGCGCGCCATGGTGGCGGCGAAGGCGAAGCTGGCGTTGCCCCACAGGTAGTTGCCGTGGCTGCCGGCGACCTCCTCCTCGAAGTGGAACGTCCGGGTCGGAACGGTCTCCGTGCCGTAGGGCAGGCGCAGCAGGAAGCGCGGGAAGGTCAGCCCGACGTAGCGCGAGTCCTCGGTGTCGCGGAAGGCGCGCCACTTGGCGTACTCGGTCTGGTCGAAGATCGGTGCCACGTCGGGCAGGCGCGGCATCTCGTCGACCGACGTGCAGGCCGAAGAACTCCGAGCCCGACCGCGCCGATGAACGGCGCGTGGCAGGCCGGCGGCGATCTTCGACATGTTGCCGAGCAGGGCGATGTCCTGCGGGTGGTTGGTGAACTCGTAGTTGCCGATGATGGCGCCGATCGGCTCGCCGCCGGGCTGGTCGTACTCCTGCACGTAGATGTGCTGGAACAGCCCCGACTGGATCGGCTCCGGGACGTCCTCGAAGTCGGACCGGAGGTCGTCCTTGGAGACGTTGAGGACTTCGATCGCGCACATTGCGGCGGAAGTCGGTGCGGTCGACGAGGAACTTCAGTCCGCGCCACGCCGACTCGAGCGTCTGGAACTCCTCGTGGTGGAGCATCTCGTTGACCTGCGCCGAGATCTTCCGATCCAGCTCGGCGATGAGGCTGTCCACCAGGGCCTTGTCGACGTGCTCGACCTCGCGCCCCGAGTGCCACCGAGGGATCAGCATGTTGAGAGCGCCTGGACAGGCTTGCCCGCCGGCGTGGCTGCCTCACCGGCTTCCGGTGGTGGCCATGTCCACCATGCTCGAAGAGGTCGTCGAGCACTCCCCTGTCCTCGACGGTCGTGACTTGCGGCTGAACGGCAGATCGTACTTTCTCCATGATCTCACCCTCTCATCTGCCACGAGCTCGCGGCGCGGCCGATCATCCTTGACTCTTCCGGAGGCTTGCTTGCGCCTTCCGGGAGGGGTGCGACCCGGTCGAGCTCCCGCATAATCGCCTCGACCTGGCTCGGGTCCTTGACGATGCGTCTCGAGAGCCAGACGGAAGCGCTGGTTGGTGATCACGCGGGCCTTGAGGTCGGTCAGAAGCTCGCGGATCTCCAGCATCTTGGCGAGCTCCGGGATCTGCCGGACGATGTCGTCGGGGGTGAACGACTCCATCGACTCGAGGCTCAGGTTGACCCGCATCTCGTCGCCTTCCACCCCGGAGAGGCGGTTGGGCACCACCATGTCCAGGCGGAGCCTCTGCTCGCGCATCACGGCCTCGAAGTTGTCCTTGTTGATGCTGATCTTCTTGCGCTCCTCGAGCGGCGTAGCGTCCGGCCGGCACGGTGTAGTCGCCGAGCAGCAGAAGCTTGAGGGGCAGCTCGACCTGCTCCTGGGCGCCCCCGGTGTACTTGACGTACCGGATGTTGACCCGCGAGGGCGGGATCTCCTTCTGGAAGCTGCGATCACGCGTCATCGGCGGCTCTCCTTTGCCTCGCCGGAGCTACCTGCCAGGCCGGGCGATCCGGAAGCCTGCCGGCTTCCCCCACGCCGAGGTCGGCGCTCCGACGACCCTTGCTGCACCCCGTCATTGGCACCACACAGAACCCAGTAGTCCGCTCCGCTATTCTCGGTTCAACTTGTACTGAGTATAGGAGCCTGTCGGAGAAATGGGAAGGTCCGGATGCTCCGAGAGGCTCCCGGGACCCAGAGGGTGTGAACCAATGGCGCGAGGACGTTCGGGGCGCCGATCGTGACCGCTGGCAACGTGGACGTGGAGGTGGACGTGGACGTGGACGGAAGTGCTGCGAGCCTGACGTTCACCGCAAGGCCGTCACCGAAGCACCTCGTGGGACTACTGTTTGCCTCACAACGTCCCGACGCAAGGGACCGGGTCCACGTCCACGACCACGACCACGTCCACGTCGAGGTTGACGCCGTGAGGGCCTTCACGGCCCGACCAATCGCTCTCTCGCGATTTCTTCACACGCTCTGAGCCGGGAGAGCGTCAACGCAGATGCCAGCCGGCCGCCCGCGCCGCCCCCGAGTGTCCCTGTACCCTCTCCGTACCAGGATTGGCTATGATGGACTGAGAGCAACGTGCTGAGTAGGAGGTGCCCATGAGCTCCGTCACTGATCCCACTGCGGCCACCGCGACGTCTCCTGGATCGCGCCCTGCCCCGACGCTGCGCGTGCTCGTCCTCGCCGACCTGGCAGCCGGCCAGCCGGAGGTTCCCCGCCAGGTCGCGGCGGACAACCTTGCGGACCACCTGATCCAGCTCGCTCCGAGCCTGGCCCTGCGCATCCCCAATCGGCTGGGAGTCGGCCCGCAGGAGCTGGCCTGCTCCCTGGGCTTCCGCACCCTCGCCGACTTCCACGTCGACACTCTGGCTCGAGCTCATCCCCTGCTCCAGACCGTGGCCAGGGTCCGCGCGGCGCTGGTTGCGGCTCGAGATGGAACAACCGCCGCGGCCGAGCTTTCCCAGAGCGTCCTCGCCGCCTGCGGCGACAGCGACCTCGGCGCCGCGGTCCGCGACAGGCTCGGTTCTCACCCCGCCGCGGCACCCACCCGGCCTGGCAGCTCGCCGGTGGACTCCCTCCTCGGGATGGTCGAGGTCGTTGACACGCCCGCGACCGTTGCGACGGGGCTGGTGGACAACCTCGCCGCGGCCATCGCCGGCCAAGGTGCGGGGCTCAACAGAGCAGCCATCGAGGGCGCCTTGCGCGCCCTGGACAACCGTCTCACCCTGCAGCTCGCGGCGCTCGCCGATGCGGCCCCGCTACGGGAG
>CAVWXH010000015.1:0-145736 GCA_963758915.1 uncultured Methanomicrobiales archaeon | reverse complement strand
ATGGTCGTAAATCCGTCACTGCGGTTCGGGGTTATCTGTGACCATCCCTGCCCGTTGGGCTGTGCCCAGTAGTTACCACCGAGGTAAGGGCCTCCATAGATATTCGTATATGGGCCTGTTTTCGGGATATTCCAGAGGTTTCCAAGGTTCGAACCATCGAGTTTGACGTTTGCGTTGTTATTGAACCAGTTGTTGTACACCGTGTTATTACCGGACCCGTTATAGTAAATACCGTATTGACCATTGTTCACAACCGTGTTATTGGCGATCGATTGAAGTACGATGAATTGAACGTAATTCCATTCCCTGTCTGCCCACTGATAAGATTGCCAAGGATGTAACTGCCGTTGGTATTTTCAAAGGTTACGCCATTCCCGTTCCGCTGGATGGTATTATTGATGACCGTGTCATTGAAAGAATTCTGGACAAGGACCCCTGATTTGGTATTTGATGCCAGGTTGTTACCCTCAAGCCAGTTGTTATCAGAGGAATTGAGTGAAATTCCGTTACCCCGGTTATTGCTGACCGTGTTGTTGAACAAGGTGTTCCAGTCTGAATTCGTAAGGTTGATCCCATCCAGCAGGTTTCCGGTAATGTTGTTGTGCTCCAGGTTGTTATGATCTGAACCGGAAAGCAGGATGCCGTTCCGGCCGTTGTTGCAGACCGTGTTGTTGACGAGGTCATTCCAGTCAGAACCGTTAACCTCGATACCATTCCATAAGTTGCCGCAGACGCTGTTCTCGAGGATATCATTCCTGTTACTCGACTGATTCAACAGGATCCCATCCTGGTGGTTAAACCGGGCTGTGTTGTTGAACAGCAGGTTGTCGGATGAATTGGTAAGCGAAATACCATTCTGGGTATTGTTATTGGCCGTGTTGTTGAGAATGCGGTTATTGTCTGAATTCACCAGGCTGATGCCGTTGAACCCATTATAACTTGCATTGTTCCCGGTCAGGCTGGTTCCTGTGATGTTCGTGAGGAGGATACCGTTCAACGTGTTGTTGAATGCGATGTTGTTCGTCAGGTTCAGGTCGTTGGAATCGGTGAGCGAGATACCGTTATCGAGGTTGTCACTGGCCGTGTTGTTGAACAGGGTGTTCCAGCTCGAACCGGTCAGGTTGATGCCGTTTAACGTGTTGTTGTAGGCAAGGTTATTTGTCAGGTTATTATGTGCTGAATTTGTCAGCAGGATACCATTTTGACCATTATCGCAGACTGTGTTGTTTACCAGTTCATTCCTTTCTGACCCGTCTACTGCTATCCCGTTCCACCAGTTGCCACACACCATGTTCTCGGTGACATTGTTACCGTTGCTCGACTGGTTCAGCAGGATTCCGTCCTGGTAATTGAACCGGGCGGTGTTGTTGAATACTACATTATTGGACGAGTTGGTAAGCGAGATACCATTCTGCGTGTTGTTGTTTGCGATATTGTTGATCAGGATGTTCTTGTCTGAATTAACGAGGTCGATACCGCTGAACCCATTGTAACTCGCATTGTTCCCGGTCAGGTTGGTACCTGTTACGTTCGTGAGCAGGATGCCGTTCTGCGTGTTGTTGAAGGCGATGTTGTTCGTCAGGTTCAGGTCATGGGAATCGGTAAGCGAGATACCGTTTTCGTGGTTATCCCTTGCCGTGTTGTTGAACAGGGTATTCCAGCTCGAACTGGTCAGGTTGATGCCGCTCAACGTGTTGTTATAGGCCACGTTGCTGGTCAGGTTATTATACTCAGATCCCGTAAGCAGGATGCCGTTCCGGCCGTTGTTGCATACTGTGTTGTTGATCAGGTCGTTGTTTTCCGAGCCGCTGAGTTCAATGCCGTTCCACCAGTTGTCACACACACTGTTTTCGGTAAGGTTGTTCCCATTGCTCGACTGGGTCAACAGGATCCCGTCCTGGTGGTTAAACCGGGCGGTGTTGTTGAACAACAGGTTGTCGGACGAGTTGGTCAACGATATACCATTCGCTGTATTGTTATTCGCCGTGTTGCTGACAAGGCGGATATTGTCTGAATTCACCAGGCTGATGCCGTTGAACCCGTTATAACTTGCATTGTTCCCGGTCAGGCTGGTTCCTGTGATGTTCGTGAGGAGGATCCCGTTCAACGTGTTGTTGAATGCCGTGTTGTTCGTCAGGTTCAGGTCGTGGGAATCGGTGAGCGAGATGCCATTCTCGTGGTTATCCCTTGCCGTGTTGTTGAACAGGGTATTCCAGCTCGAACTGGTCAGGTTGATGCCGCTCAACGTGTTGTTATAGGCCACGTTGCTGGTCAGGTTATTATACTCAGATCCCGTAAGCAGGATACCATTCTGCCCGTTGTCACAAACCGTGTTCCTCACAAGGTCATTGCCATCCGAACCATTGACTTCGATACCATTCCACAAGTTGCCGCAAACACTGTTTTCGGTGATGTTGTTCCTATTGCTCAATCGGTTCAACAGGATCCCGTCCTGGTGGTTATACCGGGCTGTGTTGTTGAATACCAGGTTGTCGGACGAGTTGGTCAACGATATTCCGTTCTCTGTATTGTCGTTTGCAGTGTTGTTAATCAGGCGGTTATTATCTGAATTCACCAGGTTGATACCGCTGAACCCGTTGTAACTTGCGTTGTTCCCGGTCAGGTTGGTTCCTGTTACGTTCGTGAGCAGGATGCCGTTCTGCGTGTTGTTGAATGCGATGTTGCTCGTCAGGTTCAGGTCGTGGGAATCGGTAAGCGAGATACCATTTTCGTGGTTATCCCTTGCCGTGTTGTTGAACAGGGTATTCCAGCTCGAACTGGTCAGGTTGATGCCGCTCAACGTGTTCCCGTTTGCGAGATTATCGGTAAGGTTGTTGTGTTCCGAATTAATGAGGAGGATTCCATCTAGTTTGTTGTAGCTCGCGTTGTTGCCAGTCAGATTGGTGCTGGTTATATTCGTCAGCAGGATACCGTTCAGGGTATTATTGAACACGGTGTTGCCTGTCAGGTTGAGATCATGGGAATCGGTGAGCGAGATCCCGTTCTCGTGGTTATCATAGACGGTGTTGTTGAACAGGATGTTCCAGTTAGAACCGGACAGGCTGATGCCGTTTAAGCGTGTTGTTGTAGACAACGTTGTTCGTGAGGTTGTTGTGATCTGCACTGGTCAGCAGGATGCCGTTCCGGCCGTTGTCGCACACTTCATTGTTCAAAAGGTCGTTCCAGCTTGATCCATTGACTTCGATACCGTTCCACAGGTTTCCGCATACCTGGTTTTCGGTGAGGTTGTTCCCGTTGCTCGACAGGTTGACAAGGATACCGTCCTGGTGGTTGTACCGGGCAATGTTCTGGAACAGGTGTTGTTGGACGAATTCGTCAGCACTATGCCGTTCTGGCTGTTGCTGTTCGCCGTGTTGTTGAACAGGGTGTTCCAGTTCGAGTTCGTCAGGTTGATGCCGCTGAACGGGTTGTCATTCGCCTGGTTACTTGTCAGGTTATTCCAGTTGGACCCGTTGACTGCGATACCGTTCCAGGCATTGTTGCTGGCATTGTTCAATACCAGGTCATTACCGTTGCTGCCGAGGTCCAGTGCAATACCATTCTGTTTGTTCAGAACGGCTGTGTTGTTGAACAGCGTGTTGTTCAATGATCCAGACAGGGATATGCCGTTCAGCGTGTTATTGGTGACAAGATTCCCTGAGAGGTTGTTCCAGTTAGAACCGGACAGGCTGATGCCGTTTAAGCGTGTTGTTGTAGACAACGTTGCCCGTGAGGTTGTTGTGATCTGCTGCTGTCAGCAGGATGCCGTTCCGGCCGTTGTCGCACACTTCATTGTTCAACAAGGTCGTTCCAGCTTGATCCATTGACTTCGATACCGTTCCACAGGTTTCCGCATACCTGGTTTTCGGTGAGGTTGTTCCCGTTGCTCGACAGGTTGACAAGGATACCGTCCTGGTGGTTGTACCGGGCAATGTTCTGGTACAGTGTGTTGTTGGACGAATTCGTCAGCACTATGCCGTTCTGGCTGTTGCTGTTCGCCGTGTTGTTGAACAGGGTGTTCCAGTTCGAGTTCGTCAGGTTGATGCCACTGAACGGGTTGTCATTCGCCTGGTTACTTGTCAGGTTATTCCAGTTGGACCCGTTGACTGCGATACCGTTCCAGGCATTGTTGCTGGCATTGTTCAATACCAGGTCATTACCGTTGCTGCCGAGGTCCAGTGCAATACCATTCTGTTTGTTCAGAACGGCTGTGTTGTTGAACAGCGTGTTGTTCAATGATCCAGACAGGGATATGCCGTTCAGCGTGTTATTGGTGACAAGATTCCCTGAGAGGTTGTTCCAGTTAGATCCGGACAGGCTGATGCCGTTTAAGGTGTTGTTGTAGACAACGTTGCCCGTGAGGTTGTTGTGATCTGCTCCGGTCAGCAGGATACCGTTCCGGCCGTTGTCGCACACTTCATTGTTCACAAGGTCGTTCCAGCTTGATCCATTGACTTCGATACCGTTCCACAGGTTTCCGCATACCTGGTTTTCGGTGAGGTTGTTCCCGTTGCTCGACAGGTTGACAAGGATACCGTCCTGGTGGTTGTACCGGGCAATGTTCTGGTACAGTGTGTTGTTGGACGAATTCGTCAGCACTATGCCGTTCTGGCTGTTGCTGTTCGCCGTGTTGTTGAACAGGGTGTTCCAGTTCGAGTTCGTCAGGTTGATGCCACTGAACGGGTTGTCATTCGCCTGGTTACTGGTCAGGTTATTCCAGTTGGACCCGTTGACTGCGATACCGTTCCAGGCATTGTTGCTGGCATTGTTCAATACCAGGTCATTACCGTTGCTGCCGAGGTCCAGTGCAATACCATTCTGTTTGTTCAGAACGGCTGTGTTGTTGAACAGCGTGTTGTTCAATGATCCAGACAGGGATATGCCGTTCAGCGTGTTATTGGTGACAAGATTCCCTGAGAGGTTGTTCCAGTTAGATCCGGACAGGCTGATGCCGTTTAAGCGTGTTGTTGTAGACAACGTTGCCCGTGAGGTTGTTGTGATCTGCTGCCGTCAGCAGGATGCCGTTCCGGCCGTTGTCGCACACTTCATTGTTTACAAGGTCGTTCCAGCTCGATCCATTGACTTCGATACCGTTCCACAGGTTTCCGCATACCTGGTTTTCGGTGAGGTTGTTCCCGTTGCTCGACAGGTTGACAAGGATACCGTCCTGGTGGTTGTACCGGGCAATGTTCTGGTACAGCGTGTTGTTGGACGAATTCGTCAGCACTATGCCGTTCTGGCTGTTGCTGTTCGCCGTGTTGTTGAACAGGGTGTTCCAGTTCGAGTTCGTCAGGTTGATCCCGCTCAATGCATTGTAACTCGCGTTATTGCTCGTCAGGTTGTTCCTGTCTGATGCATTCAAGGCAATGCCATTCCAGCTGTTGAATGTCGCATTGTTCCCGGTCACGTTGTTGCTGTTGCTGCCGAGGTCCAGGCATTATACCGTTCTGTTTGTTCTGTACTGCGGTGTTGTTATAGACCAGGTTGTTACTCGAATTCGTCAGCTGGATGCCGTTGAACGTGTTGTTTATCGCGTTGTTGCTGGTGATATTGTTCTGGAACGAGTTGTTCAGGCTGATACCGTTGTAACCATTCGAATTGGCATCGTTCAGGGTGATGTTGTTCAGCGTTGACCCGTTCAGGTAGATACCATTCCAGCTGTTGAAACTCGCATTGTTCCCGGTCACGTTGTTGCTGTTGCTGCCGAGGTCCAGCGTAATACCGTTCTGTTTGTTCTGTACTGCGGTGTTGTTATAGACCAGGTTATTACTCGAATTCGTCAGCTGGATGCCGTTGAACGTGTTATTTATCGCGTTGTTGCTGGTGATATTGTTCTGGAACGAGTTGTTCAGGCTGATACCGTTGTAACCATTCGAATTGGCATTGTTCAGGGTGATGTCGTTCAGCGTCGACCCGTTCAGGTAGATACCATTCCAGCTGTTGAAACTCGCATTGTTCCCGGTCACGTTGTTGCTGTTGCTGCCGAGGTCCAGCGCAATACCATTCTGTTTGTTCTGCACTGCGGTGTTGTTGTACAGGGTGTTGAGGCTTGATCCGGTCAGGGATATTCCGGACTGTGAATTATTGGTTACCACGTTACCTGATAGGTTGTTCCAGTTAGATTCGGACAGGCTGATGCCGCTCAACGAGTTGTTGTAGACAATGTTGCTCGTCAGGTTGTTATGATCTGCACCCGTCAGCTGGATTCCGTTCCGGCCATTGTCGCACACTTCATTGTTCACAAGGTCGTTCCAGCCCGACCCGTTGACTTCTATACCGTTCCACAGGTTTCCGCATACCTGGTTTTCGGTGAGGTTGTTCCCGTTGCTCGACAGGTTGACGAGGATACCGTCCTGGTGGTTGTAACGGGCAATGTTCTGGTACAATGTATTGTTGGACGAATTCGTGAGCACGATCCCGTCCTGGCTGTTGCTGTTCGCCGTGTTGTTGAACAGGGTGTTCCAGTTCGAGTTCGTCAGGTTGATACCGCTCAATGTATTGTAACCCGCATTGTTGCCCGTGAGGTTATTCCGGTCTGAGGCAGTTACAGCAATGCCATTCCAGCTGTTGAACGTCGCATTGTTTTCGGTTACATTGTTGCTGTTGCTGCCGAGGTCCAGTGAAATACCGTTCTGTTTGTTCTGCACTGCTGTGTTGTTGTAGACCAGGTTGTTGCTCGAGTTCGTCAGCTGGATACCGTTGAACGTGTTGTTTATCGCGTTGTTGCTGGTGATATTATTCTGGAACGAGTTGTTCAGGCTGATACCACTGTAACCGTTCGAATTCGCTTCGTTCAGGGTGATGTCGTTCAGCGTCGATCCGTTCAGGTAGATGCCATTCCAGCTGTTGAAACTCGCATTGTTCCCGGTCACGTTGTTGCTGTTGCTGCCGAGGTCCAGCGCAATACCATTCTGTTTGTTCAGAACGGCTGTGTTGTTGTAGACCAGGTTATTACTCGAGTTCGCCAGTGAAATTCCACTAAACGTGTTGTTTATCGCGTTGTTGCTGGTGATATTGTTCTGGAACGAGTTGTTCAGGCTGATACCATTGTAACCGTTCGAACTGGCATTGTTCAGGGTGATGTCGTTCAGCGTCGATCCGTTCAGGTAGATACCATTCCAGCTGTTGAAACTCGCATTGTTCCCGGTCACGTTGTTGCTGTTGCTGCCGAGGTCCAGCGCAATACCATTCTGTTTGTTCAGAACGGCGGTGTTGTTGTACAGGGTGTTGAGGCTTGATCCGGTCAGGTTTATTCCGTTCTTCTGGTTTCCAGTCAGGATATTGTTCGTCAGATTGTTTGCACCAGAATTAATCAGCCAGATGCCGTCGTTCCTGTTCAGGCTGACATTCAGGTTGTTGAGACTGGCTCAGCGTCGTGTTCGAGAGGAGGACACCTTCATTTGTGTTGTTGATTACCGAACCGCCGTTGAACGTGATGTTTCTCGAGTCGGTGACCAGGACTCCGACGAGACCGTTGTTGCTCGCCGTCGTGTTGGTGAACAGGCTGTCACGCACGATACTCAGGTTCACCCCGTTCCAGCCGTTGTTGTTGGCTGTGGTGTTGGTGAACGTCTCGTTATTCGAGTTGTAAATCCGGATGCCGTCCTGCACGTTGTTGTTCGCCGTCGTGTTGACGAACCGGTTGTTGTTCGATTCGCTCAGGTTGAACCCGGACTGCCCGTTCCTCGTCGCTGTGTTGTCGGTGAACGTGTTGTTGTCGGACGTGACCAGCAGGAACCCGTTATTCGTATTCTGGCTCGCGTTGTTCCGGGTGAACGTGTTGTTCTGGTTGTTCCCGTTCAGCTGGCCGGCGTTGACTCCTTCCCCGGTGTTGCCGAGGATTGTGTTCCCGGTTAATGTGTTGTCGTGTGAACCGTTCCGGAGCTCTATCCCGTCGTTCCTGTTCAGGCTGACGTTGAGGTTATTCAACTGGCTCAACGTCGTGTTCGAGAGGAGGACTCCTTCATTTGTGTTGTTGATTACCGAGCCGCCGTTCAGCGTGATGTTTCTCGAGTCGGTGACCAGGACTCCGACGAGACCGTTGTTGCTCGCCGTCGTGTTCGTGAACAGGCTGTCACGCACGATACTCAGGTTCACCCCGTTCCAGCCGTTGTTGTTGGCTGTGGTATTGGTGAACGTCTCGTTATTCGAGTTGTAGATCCGGATGCCGTCCTGCACGTTGTTGTTCGCCGTCGTGTTGACGAACCGGTTGTTGTTCGATTCGCTCAGGTTGAACCCGGACTGCCCGTTCCTCGTCGCTGTGTTGTCGGTGAACGTGTTGTTGTCGGACGTGACCAGCAGGAACCCGTTATTCGTATTCTGGCTCGCGTTGTTCCGGGTGAACGTGTTGTTCTGGTTGTTCCCGTTCAGCTGGCCGGCGTTGACTCCTTCTCCGGTGTTGCCGAGGATTGTGTTCCCGGTTAATGTGTTGTCGTGTGAACCGTTCCGGAGCTCTATCCCGTCGTTCCTGTTCAGGCTGACGTTGAGGTTATTCAACTGGCTCACCGTCGTGTTCGAGAGGAGGACTCCTTCATTTGTGTTGTTGATTACCGAGCCGCCGTTCAGCGTGATGTTTCTCGAGTCGGTGACCAGGACTCCGACGAGACCGTTGTTGCTCGCCGTCGTGTTGGTGAACAGGCTGTCACGCACGATACTCAGGTTCACCCCGTTCCAGCCGTTGTTGTTGGCTGTGGTATTGGTGAACGTCTCGTTATTCGAGTTGTAGATCCGGATGCCGTCCTGCACGTTGTTGTTCGCCGTCGTGTTGACGAACCGGTTGTTGTTCGATTCGCTCAGGTTGAACCCGGACTGCCCGTTCCTCGTCGCTGTGTTGTCGGTGAACGTGTTGTTGTCGGACGTGACCAGCAGGAACCCGTTATTCGTATTCTGGCTCGCGTTGTTCCGGGTGAACGTGTTGTTCTGGTTGTTCCCGTTCAGCTGGCCGGCGTTGACTCCTTCTCCGGTGTTGCCGAGGATTGTGTTCCCGGTTAATGTGTTGTCGTGTGAACCGTTCCGGAGCTCTATCCCGTCGTTCCGGTTCAGGCTGACGTTGAGGTTATTCAACTGGCTCAACGTCGTGTTCGAGAGGAGGACTCCTTCATTCGTGTTGTTGATTACCGAGCCGCCGTTCAGCGTGATGTTTCTCGAGTCGGTGACCAGGACTCCGACGAGACCGTTGTTGCTCGCCGTCGTGTTGGTGAACAGGCTGTCACGCACGATACTCAGGTTCACTCCGTTCCAGCCGTTGTTGTTGGCTGTGGTGTTGGTGAACGTCTCGTTATTCGAGTTGTAGATCCGGATGCCGTCCTGCACGTTGTTGTTCGCCGTCGTGTTGACGAACCGGTTGTTGTTCGATTCGCTCAGGTTGAACCCGGACTGCCCGTTCCTCGTCGCTGTGTTGTCGGTGAACGTGTTGTTGTCGGACGTGACCAGCAGGAACCCGTTATTCGTATTCTGGCTCGCGTTGTTCCGGGTGAACGTGTTGTTCTGGTTGTTCCCGTTCAGCTGGCCGGCGTTGACTCCTTCCCCGGTGTTGCCGAGGATTGTGTTCCCGGTTAACGTGTTGTCGTGTGAACCGTTCCGGAGCTCTATCCCGTCGTTCCTGTTCAGGCTGACGTTGAGGTTATTCAACTGGCTCAACGTCGTGTTCGAGAGGAGGACTCCTTCATTCGTGTTGTTGATTACCGAGCCGCCGTTGAACGTGATGTTTCTCGAGTCGGTGACCAGGACTCCGACGAGACCGTTGTTGCTCGCCGTCGTGTTCGTGAACAGGCTGTCACGCACGATACTCAGGTTCACCCCGTTCCAGCCGTTGTTGTTGGCTGTGGTATTGGTGAACGTCTCGTTATTCGAGTTGTAGATCCGGATGCCGTCCTGCACGTTGTTGTTCGCCGTCGTGTTGACGAACCGGTTGTTGTTCGATTCGCTCAGGTTGAACCCGGACTGCCCGTTCCTCGTCGCTGTGTTGTCGGTGAACGTGTTGTTGTCGGACGTGACCAGCAGGAACCCGTTATTCGTATTCTGGCTCGCGTTGTTCAGTGTCAGGTTGTTCCTGCTGGAAACATTAAGGTAGATCCCGTTCTGGCCGTTCCATTGCACGCTGTTATTATATACCACGTTATTGTTCGATCTGGTCAGAATAATTCCGTCCAGCGTATTATTTATGACAACATTGCCTGAAAGGTTGTTATAATTCGAATTTGTCAGGTTGATTCCATTATACGGATTGTAACTCGCGTTGTTAAGGCTGATATTGTTATAATTCGAACCGTCCAGGGAGATACCATTCCATGTATTCCAGGTTATGTTGTTACCAGTGATATTGTTCCCGTTACTCGATGATACAAGCGATATCCCGTTTTGCCCGTTCCACACGGCTGTGTTGTTGAACAGGGTGTTGTTGTTTGAACCTGACAGGAAAATCCCATCAAGCGTGTTATTCATGACAACATTGCCTGATACAGTATTCCAGTTCGAATTCGTCAGGTTAATACCATTATACGGGTTGTAACTCGCATTGTTCTGTGTAATGGTATTGAATGACGAGCCGTTTACGGCTATGCCGTTCCAACTGTTGAACGTCACATTGTTCCCGGTGACATTGTTACCATTACTCGAGAGGTTCAGGGAGATCCCGTTCTGCCCGTTCCAAACGGCTGTGTTATTGAACAGGGTGTTGTTGGTCGACCCGGACAGGAATATCCCGTTCTGCGTGTTATTCGTCGCCGTATTGTTCGTTACAAGGTTCCAGTTCGAACCGCTCGACAGGTTGATACCGCTAAACCCGCTGTAACTCGCGTTATTCAGCGTGACGTTGTTGAACGACGAGCCATTCAGGTAGATACCATTCCAGGTATTCGAGGTTACATTGTTCCCGGTGACATTGTTCCCGTTACTCGAGAGGTTCAGGGAGATACCGTTCTGTTTGTTGAATATGGCGGTGTTGTTGAACAGGGTGTTGTTGGTCGACCCGGACAGGAATATCCCGTTCTGCGTATTATTCGTCGCCGTGTTGTTCGTTACAAGGTTCCAGTTCGAACTGGTCGAGAGGTTGATACCGCTGTACCCGTTGTAACTTGCATTGTTCAGCGTGACGTTGTTAAACGATGAACCATTCAGGTAGATACCATTCCAGGCATTCGAGGTCACATTGTTCCCGGTGACATTGTTACCATTACTCGAGAGGTTCAGGGAGATACCATTCTGTTTGTTGAATACTGCCGTGTTATTGAACAGGGTGTTGTTGCTCGAATCCGGACAGGACTATCCCGTTCTGCGTATTATTCGTCGCCGTGTTGTTCGTTACAGGTTCCAGTTCGAACCGGTCGAGAGGTTGATTCCGCTGTACCCGTTGTAACTTGCATTGTTCAGCGTGACGTTGTTATAACGATCGAACCATTCAGGTAGATACCATTCCAGACATTCGAGGTCACGTTGTTCCCGGTGACATTGTTGCCATTACTCGAGAGGTTCAGGGAGATACCGTTCTGTTTGTTGAATACGGCGGTGTTGTTGAACAGGGTGTTGTTGCTCGAATTCGTTAGCGACAAGCCGTTCCAGGTATTGTTGCTCGCTATATTATCCGTCAGGTTATTCCTGATGGGACCCATCAAGGAATATTCCATTCCGTGTGAGTTGTTTTGCGCGGTGTTGCTCGTCAGGTTGTTATTATTCGAATTCGTCAGGTTGATGCCGTTTAACGTGTTGTAACTCGCGTTGTTTCCGGTCAGGTTGTTGTTGTTGGACCCGGTTGTAAGGAAAATCCCGTTCTGCGTGTTCCTGAACGCGGTATTGTTGTAAACCGTGTTGTTGCTCGAATTCGTTAGCGACAGGCCGTTCCAGGTATTGTTATTCGCTATATTATCCGTCAGGTTGTTATAATTCTACTGGTAATCAGGAGATCCCATTCAGCGTGATATATCGACCATTCCGTAAATGGAGTTGTTTTTGGGTCGCGGTGATTGCTCGTCAGGCTTGTTATTCACAATATTGGTCGTTATAGTCGTTCAGGTTCGACTGCACGTTTAACCCTGAAGTGTTGTAACTCGCGTTGTTTCCGGTCAGGTTGTTGTTGTTGGACCCGGTTGTAAGGAAAATCCCGTTCTGCATGTTCCTGACGCGGTATTGTTGTAAATCGTGTTGTTGCTCGAATTCGTTAGCGACAGGCCCGTTCCAGGTATTGTTATTCGCTATATTATCCGTCAGGTTATTCCTGAGGACCCATCAAGGAATATTCCATTCCGGGAGTTGTTTTGCGCGGTGTTGCTCGTCAGGTTGTTATTATTCGAGTCGTCAGGTTGATGCCGTTTAACGTGTTGTAACTCGCGTTGTTTCCGGTCAGGTTGTTGTTGTTGGACCCGGTTGTAAGGAAAATCCCGTTCTGCATGTTCCTGACGCGGTATTGTTGTAGACGTGTTGTTGCTCGAATTCGTTAGCGACAGGCCGTTCCAGGTATTGTTATTCGCTATATTACCGTCAGGTTATTCCTGAGACCCATCAAGGAATATTCCATTCCGGGAGTTGTTTTGCGCGTGTTGCTGTCAGGTTGTTATTCGAATTCGTCAGGTTGATGCCGTTTAACGTGTTGTAACTCGCGTTGTTTCCGGTCAGGTTGTTGTTGTTGGACCCGGTTGTAAGGAAAATCCCGTTCTGCATGTTCCTGAGCGCGGTATTGTTGTAAACCGTGTTGTTGCTCGAATTCGTTAGCGACAGGCCGTTCCAGGTATTGTTATTCGCTATATTATCCGTCAGGTTATTCCTGAGGGACCCATCAAGGAATATTCCATTCCGGGAGTTGTTTTGCGCTGTGTTGCCTGTAAGATCATTATTATTCGAGTTCGTCAGGTTGATGCCATTCCACGTGTTGTAACTCACGTTGTTTCCGGTCAGGTTGTTGTTGTTCGATCCTGTTGTAAGGAGAATCCCGTTCTGCACGTTCCTGAGCGCGGTATTGTTGTAAACCGTGTTGTTGCTCGAATTCGTTAGCGACAGGCCGTTCCAGGTATTATTGTTCGCGATATTACCCGTCAGGTTATTCCAGCCTGAACCATCAAGAAGCAATCCATTACGGGAATTATTTATTGCTGTATTACTGGTGAGATTGTTGTAATCCGAATTCGTCAGGTTGATGCCGTTTAGCGTGTTGTAACTCGCGTTGTTTGCCGCCAGGCTGGTGCCGGTGATATTCATCAGAAGAATACCATTCAGTGAATTATTGGTAGCAATATTGCTCGTCAGGTTCAGGTCATGGGAATCAACAAGGGAGATACCGTTTCCAAGGTTATCCCTGGCGGTGTTGTTGAACAGGGTGTTCCAGCTCGAGTTTGTCAGGTTGATACCGCTTAGCGTGTTGTTATAGGCAAGGTTACTGGTCAGGTTGTTATTTGTTGAATTCAGAAGCAGGATTCCGTTTTGCCCGTTATCGCAGGCGGTATTCCCGGTCAGGTTATTCGGGGCTGAACCGTCAATGAAGATACCATTCCACTGGTTTCCACAGGCCCTGTTTTCGGTAAGTGTGTTATTACCACTCAGGAAATCCATGAAAATTCCATTCTGCCTGTTATTTCCTGCACTAGTATTAAATAGCAAATTCCCGGTTGAATTCGCGAAAATTACTCCACTCTGATTGTTCCCGGTCGCTATGTTGTTGGTAAGGGTGTTATAACCCGAGTTTGTCAGGTTAATACCGCTGTAATTATTGGCATTTGCAGAATTCCCTGACAGTGTATTTCCACTTGAATTTACTAATGCAACGCCATCCTGGTTGTTTCGGGTCGCAATGTTATTGGTAAGGGTATTTGCGGAAGAATTTACCAGTTCAATTCCATTCAGGAGATTATTACTGGCATTGTTCTGTATCAGGTGGTTCCCGCTCGAATTATTGAGAAGGATACCATCCCTGTTGTATCCGGCAGTATTACCAATGAGCGTGTTGTTGCCTGAATCTCTTAAATTAATCCCGCTCTGGCCAAGATTTCCGTTCGCAACATTGTTTTCTATATCGTTCGAATTCGAACTCACCAGGAGGATACCACTCTGGTTATTGTTATTCGCGGTCGTCCGGAAAATGAAGCCATTATTTGAGTTAGTGACATTAACTCCGTCCAGGGTATTAGTGTTCGCGATATTCCCGAAAAGGTTGGTTAATTCAGAGCCATTGATCAGGATACCATTTTCGGAATTGTTACTGGCAACATTGTTCCTGACGTTGACGTTACTGGAATTGATAATCTCGATCCCGTTCGCTTTATTGTTATTCGCAATGTTACTGACGAGTTTTGGATTAATACCCCCTGAACCGTTGAGAGAGATCCCGTTGAGGCTGTTGTAACTCGCGTTGTTCCCCTGGAGGTTCGCATTGAGGGAATTAACCAATGAAATACCATTCAGGGAATTATTAGTCGCATTATTATTGTAGAGCTCGTTATTCCCCGAATTAAGGAGGCTGATACCGTCCCTGCTGTTATTGCGGGCAATATTCCCGCTTACATTGTTGAAGCCGGAATTTGTGAGTGATATGCCGTTCCAGGTATTATTAACAACAATATTGCCGATGAGGTCATTATTATACGAGTTATTGAGTACAACCCCGTTCTGCTGGTTGGAACTTGCATTATTGTTCCGGAGACTGACTTCAATGGAATTAGTAAGATTGACACCATTCCACCCGTTATAGGTCACATTATTTCCGACAATATCGGTTTTGCCCGAGTTAACAAGCTGGATGCCATCAAACTGGTTGTGATTCGCATCATTGCCGGTCAGGTTGAGTGTTGTCGAACCGGAAACGTAGAACCCATTCTGGCTGTTATTATCTGCAATGTTTGCGGTCAGGTTGTCATTTGCCGAGCTGATAACACTGAACCCGTTCCCCTGGTTATTGCTCGCATTATTGCCGTTGAAATCATTCGAACTGGAATTCGTTATCTGGAACCCATCCCGGAGGTTCCCGGTGGCATTGTTTTTGGTAATTGTTGAGTTGTTTGAATCCGTAAGATTGATCCCGTTCAGGGTATTGAAATTTGCATTGTTCCCCGTAAGGTTTGCAAATACAGACCCGGTAATATCAATTCCATTCCAGGAATTATTGCTCGCATTATTACCGGAAATTACCGCGAAATCCGAATTTGTGAGAAGGATACCATTTTCTTTGTTAAATGTCGCGTTGTTACCCGCCAGGTTGTTGTTGTCTGACCCGGTCAGTTCCAGCCCGTTCTGCTGGTTGTAACTTGCATTGTTACCGGTCAGATTGTTACTGTTCGAGTTCGTGAGCAGGATACCATTAAACGTGTTATTTATTGCGGTATTCCCGGTAAGGTTATTATTTGCCGAACCGGTGAGTGATATCCCGTTCTGCTGGTTGTAACTGGCATTGTTATCCTGTCAGGTTACTGTTGTTCGAATTGATCAGGGTTAATCCGTTTAACGTGTTGAACAATGCATTGTTCCCGGTCAGGTTATTATTCCCTGATGCATTGAGGAAAATCCCGTTCTGCTGGTTGTAACTGGCATTGTTTCCTGTCAGGTTGTTGCTCGTTGAATTTGAGAGCCGGATCCCGTTTCTCACGTTATACGTTGCATTGTTATCGGTGAGGTTATTGCCGGACGAACTGACCAGGTTGATCCCATTGAAGGAATTGCCGCTTACATTATTCCCGGTAACATTGTTCAGGTTAGACCTGATCAGTTCGATACCATTTTCTCTATTATTGTTTGCCGTATTCCAGGTCAGGGTATTATTGACCGAGTCTGTGAGCTGGATACCATCGAGCCCGTTGTTACTGGCATTTATTCCCGAGATCGTATTGTTGTTACTTGAACTGGTGAGATGGATACCATTCCATGCATTGTTACTTGCACTTCCACCAATAACATTATTATTGCTCGAATTGGTGAAAATCAGCCCGTCCTGCTGGTTATTATTGGCTGTTACATTGAGGTAGTTATTATAATCCGAAGACAGGATGATAAACCCTGAAAGGACGTTATTGCTTGCGTTAACCGTCTCAAACGTGTTATGGCCACTGTCATTCATTTCCACGCCATATCCATGGTTTGAATTGAAAGATGAATTCAGGACATAATTGTTATCACTTCCTGCCTGCATCAGGAGCCCGTCCTCGTTATCATACGAGGTGACATTCTCGATACGGGAATTCGTCGTATTCCAGAACCGCAATGGGAAACCCTGGTTGGTGAATGTCAGGTTCCGGACTGTCATATTGAAACAGTTAACGAAGTATATGGTATCGGCTGGGTTCGAAAGATCGTATAACCGATCACTTTCATTATACCGGTAGATGATCGGGGAGCCATTGACCGTGTTGCTGTCGTCCATGTACTGGGTCAGCTCAGCCTCGGTATCTCCTTCAATATCGAAATTCCAGAGATTTCCACTCATGGTATTGTTTTTAATAGTGTTGTAGGGGGAGTGGTGAATGGCAATTCCATAGAAATCATTATTATTTGCTGAATTGTTGAGGATCTGGTTGTACTGGCTGTTCTGGTCCACAAGAATGCCAGCGTCTGTATTCTCATTCGCGGTGTTGTTCGAGATCGTATTATTGAACGACCTGACCAGTAAAATCCCGACCTCATTGTTGTTTGAGGTTGTGGTATTATTTACCGTGTTGTAACTCGAATCGACGAGGTATATCCCATTCTGCATGTTATTTGAGGAAGTAGAGTTCTGGATTGTATTGTTACTGCTGAAATCCAGCACCACCCCGTTCATATTATCATTGGCTGTGAAATTCTGGACGGTTGAGTTGGTAGTATTCCTGAAATAAACCCCGTATTCATTTTTGTTGAGGGTTATGTCCGTTACGGTAAAGTTGGTACTGTTTATCGCATACACGGTCCCGGCATTCGATGAAGCGTTAATGGTGATATTGTCCACATTTTGCCGGTAAATCACCAGTCGCCCGTCAACGAAGTTGGTATCATTGATATTCTGGTCAAAATGGAAGTCCGTCGTCCCGTCGAGACCGAAGTTCAGGCGGTTGCTGGTCATATTATTATCATACAGGGTATTATTTCCGGAATTGTGGACATAAATCCCGTAATACTGCTCGTTTAAGGATGCATTGTTCCCGGCAAGGGTGTTTTCTGTCGAATCCACGAGATAAATTCCATTCTGCCGGTTTGATGTGACGGTATTATTGATGAGCAGGTTCCGGTTTGACGTCGTAAGGTTGATCCCTTCAAGAGTATTCAGGCTCGCATTGTTTCCAAAGAGGAGATTTCCATTTGAATCGGTCAGAAGGATACCGTTTTGTCCGTTTCGTGAGGTGTTTGTACCGGTAAGGTTATTTGCATCTGAACGAAGGAGAGAGATCCCATTCAGGGTGTTAAATGAAGCAATGTCATTTGTCAGGTTATTGTTGTCAGAATCGATGAGAAGGATCCCGTTCTGGCGGTTGTAACTGGTATTTGAACCGGAGATGTTGTTCGAATTACTCAGCTCCACCTCAATCCCCTGCATATTCCGGCTGGCCGACACGTTTTGGATGGTGGAGAGCGTGGTATTTCTCAAGTATACCCCGAATTCATTCTGGTCCAGCTGGAGGTCCTTCAGGGTGGCATTCGTGCCATTGATGATGTAAACCGTTCCGGCATTGGATGACGAATCGACGATCGAGTCCGTCGTGTTCCGGAGGTAAATGATGCTCTTTCCGTTCACCTTGTTTGTGGTGTCAATATCCTGCACGTAATGGGGGTCTGTTGTCCCGTCGAGGCCAAAGTTAAGGGTATTCCCGGCCATGCTGTTATTGCGGAGGGTATTGTTACCCGAAGAGGTGAGGTATAATCCATAGTAGAGCTGGTTATTGTTTGCAACATTCGATCCAAGAATATTATCATTCGAATTACTGAGAATAATTCCATTCGCTGAATTGCCATTTGCGGTATTCAGCGTCAGGTTATTCGAATTCGATTGGGAAAGCGATATACCGTTTTGAACATTCCCGTTTGCATTGTTCAGTATCAGGCTGTTGCCGTTACTCGATGTAACCAGGATACCGTTCTGCTGGTTAAGGCTGGCAGAGTTATTTGTAAGCTGATTGTTAGCGGAAGTCGTGAGACTGATACCATTCCGGGTATTACTGTTGACGATATTGTTTGAAATATTGTTATTTTGTGAACCTGTCAGCGAAATACCATTTTGCAGGTTACTACTTGCGGTATTCGCTGTCAGGTTATTCCAGTTGGACGCTGCAGTGAGAGCGATACCATTCTGGGTATTACCGGTCACTGTGTTACCCGAAAGGTTATTGGAAACCGAATTATCAAGGGATATCCCGTTTCCTGTATTCCCCTGTGCCGTGTTCTGGGCCAACGAATTATTTTGTGAGCCGGAAAGACGGATGCCGTTCAGGGCATTCGAATTTGCGACATTGTTATTCAGGGTATTATTCACAGAGTTTAAAACAAGGATACCGTTCTGGGCATTTGAGTTGGCAGAATTTCCTGTCAGGTTGTTGTCATTCGATCCTGAAAGGGAGATTCCCTGCTGTGCATTCCCTGAAGCCGTGTTGCTGGCAAGCGTGGTGTTTCCGGAATTGGTGAGAACAATCCCGCCCTGGCCCCGGTTATCATTTGCGACATTGAGAGAAAGGGTGCCGTTGTAGGAGTTTGAAAGAAGGACCCCGGCGAGTGTGTTGTTGATTGCATTGTTTGATGTAAGAATGCTTGAATTGGATGACAGTAAGGAAATCCCGTTCATTGTGTTTTGGTCAAGACTATTACGGAGCAGTCTGCTGGAACCTGATGACACAAGCGATATACCGTTCTGCTGGTTGTTATTTGCAAAATTGTCGGACAACGTATTGTTAACCGAGTTGAGCAGGTATGTCCCGTTCGCCAGGTTGCTATTCGCGTTGTTCCCGGAAAGGGTGTTGTTATTCGACTGCGAAAGGAATATTCCGTTTAATGTATTGGTACTGGCAGTATTTCCATTCAGTTCGTTATTATTAGAAGAATTGAGGGAGATACCATTTCCGGCGTTTCCCGTTGCAGTATTTAAGTTTAAGATGTTATTGTTTGAGCCGGACAGGTTGATACCGTCAAGATTCCTGTTGTTTTTTGCACTATTCCCAGTGAGGCTGTTATTGTTGGAGTTTTCAATAAGGATCCCGTTGAGGGTATTGTTGTTCACCTTGTTTGCCAGCAGGGCATTAACATTACTGGAATTTGTTAGAGCGATACCATTTTGCAGATTATCCTCAACGACGTTTCCAATCAGGCGATTATCACCGGAACTGTTCAGGATAATCCCATTCCGGCTGTTCCCACGGATTGTATTGGTATTCAATGTGTTATTATTCGATCCTGAAAGGTTGATCCCGTCAAGCTTGTTATTGGTCACCGTACCCAGTGATATGACGTTCTGGTTCGAATTATTCAGGAAAATACCATTTAATGCATTATTATCCGTAGTAACGCTGTCCATTGTGTTCAAATTTGATGAATTGAGGACAATGCCGTTCAGACCATTGGTATTGAACCTGCTGTCTGTGATTATGTTGGAATTCGAGGATTGGACCAGGAGGCCGTTCAATTGGTTTCCGGAGGAGTTGCTGTCATCAATAGAATTGCCTGAGCTCCCCTTATCGAGCGTCATACCATTCAGGTTCCCGGTGGCAGTGACATTGAAGAGCTGTGAGTTTTTGGTATTCCTGAAATATACCCCGTACTCGTTGGTGGATAGCCTGAGGTCCTCGAGTATCAGGCCTGTACTGTTAATGGCGATGACCATCCCCGCGTTCGAATTGCGATCGACAACCACCCGGTTTGCGTTATACAGGTAGACGATACTTTTTCCGTTCACCAGGTTTGTCCTGTCAATAGTCTGGATAAAGTCCTGGTCGGTTGCTCCATCAAGGCCGAAGTTCAGGGTATTCCCTGACATACTATTATTTATCAGGGTATTCTGGCCGGAGTTATTGAGGTATATTCCGTACGTCTGGAGATTATTATTGGCGATGTTCGAATTGAGAGTGTTCTGCGAAGAATTTGTTAGAATGATGCCATTGAGGGTATTGGAACTTGCATTGTTCCCGGTGAGGAGGTTATACTGCGAATTATTGATGAGAATTCCATTCCGGAGATTGTTACCTGCGGTGTTCTGGGTCAGGCTGTTAACATTTGAACCGTTGACCAGTATACCATCCTGGTTGTTGTTGCTCGCATCGTTTCTTGTAAGATTATTCCCGTTACTGGATGCTGTGAGAATTATCCCGTTCTGCGGGTTATACCAGGCGGTATTGTTGAACAGGGTATTGTTGCTCGACCCGGTCAGGTTAATCCCGCTGTAACCTCGGTTTGAATTTGCAATATTGCTGCTGAGGTTATTGTTGTTCGAATTTGTCAGGAGTATGCCATTAAAAGAGTTATTTCCTATAACGTTCCCTGTCAGCTGGTTCAGGTTTGAACTATTTATCAGGATACCGTTCTGGTTGTTGTTACTCGCATCGTTGGCTGTCAGGTTGTTACCATTACTTGATCCGTTCAGGATAATCCCATTCTGCGGGTTATACCAGGCGGTGTTGTTGAACAGGGTATTGTTGCTCGATCCAGTCAGGTTTATACCACTGTAACCTCGGTTGGAATTCGCTATGTTGCTGGTGAGGGTGTTGTTGTTCGAACCAGTCAGCAGTATCCCATTTAGTGAATTGTTACCAGCGACGTTCCCGGTAAGGGTATTCAGATTTGAACCGTTAATCCAGATACCATTCTGGTTATTGTTGCTTGCCTCGTTGGCTGTAAGGTTGTTGCCATTACTCGATCCATTAAGGATAATTCCGTTCTGCTGGTTGTACCAGGCGGTGTTGTTGAACAGGGTATTGTTGCTCGACCCGGTAAGGTTGATGCCACTGTAACCACGGTTCAGGTTCGCGATATTGCTCGTGAGTGTGTTATTATTGGAACTCGTCAGAAGGATGCCATTATATGAATTATTCCCGGCTACATTCCCCGTCAGGGTATTGTTGTTCGAACCATTGACAAGAATACCATTCTGGTAGTTGTTACTCGCATCGTTGGCTTTCAGGTTATTGCCATTGCTCGAGCCATTCAGGATAATGCCGTTCTGCGGGTTATACCAGGCAGTATTGTTGAACAGGGTATTGTTGCTCGACCCGGTAAGGTTGATACCGCTGTAACCACGGTTCAGGTTCGCAATGTTGTCATTAAGGCTATTATTGTTCGAATTTGTTAGGCGGATCCCATTCAATGTGTTGTAACTTGCATTGTTCCCGGTTAGGGTATTCCGGTTCGAGTCACTAATCAGGATACCGTTCTGGTTGTTGTTGCTCGCATCGTTGGCTGTCAGGTTGTTGCCATTACTCGATGTGGTGAGGATGATTCCATTCAGTAAATTGTTTCCTGCAATATTCGCCGTCAGATTGTTGTAATTTGAGCTGGTGATGGAAATGCCATTCTGGGCATTGCTGCTTGCATTGTTCGAAGTCAGGGTGTTGCCATCACTCGAAGAGACCAGTTGGATACCACTGGTGGGGTTATTTGTGGCTGTGTTATTAAACAACGAATTATTGCGGGATCCAAAAAGGTAAATACCGGTATCGTTATTGGATGACACATCGTTGCTATTGAGGTTATTCTGGTTCGACGACGACTCCAGGTAGATGCCATAAGTATTTTTGAACAGAGTGTTGTTACTGATCGTATTATCCGGAGAACTGGAGAGGGAGATGCCCCTTTGTGAATTGTAGGAGATGGTATTGTTTTCAAGGGTGTTTCCAGAAGAGCCGGTAAGATAAACCCCACGTACACTTAGATTGATACTGTTACCTGATATCTGGTTATTCTGAGAGTTAGTCAGGGAAACCCCGTAGTTAAGGTTTTTACTCAAATAATTTGAGAAGATGGAATTATTCGTTGAACCAGTGAGGAAAATCCCATCAAGGGTATTACTTACGATCGAATTTGAAGCGATTGTATTATTTACTGCGGAATTATCCAGATATATCCCGTATTTATTGTTACTGGCATTATTCCCTGAAAGGTTGTTGAAACTGGAGTCTGAAAATCCGGACACCATAATTCGTATTTAAAATAACGGTGTTATTAACCAACATGTTGGAATTACTTGACGTGGAGATCTCGATACCCTTATCGTTGTTTCGGCTGGCATTATTGCCCGTCAGCGTGTTGCCACTTGATAAATTATATAGATTTATCCCAATACTATTGCCATTACTCGCATTATTCGCGTTGAGGGTGTTGTTCACTGAAGAATCGAGGTATAACCCATATAGCGTGTTTCCAAACGCAATATTTGAATCAAGAGTATTATTTCGGGATGATACCAGATGAATCCCCGATTGCAGGTTGTAACTCGCGTTGTTCCCGATCAGCGTAGTATTCCAGGCATTGAGTAATACAATACCATCCTGGTTCCCACTCGCATTATTTCCTGTCAGATTATTAAAACCAATACCCGATAAGACAATGCCATTCTGCGTGTTGCTGTTTGCATAATTATGGGTCAGGTTATTATCAGTACTCGACGCATTGAGGTAGATACCATTCAATGTGTTCCGCGATGCGGTATTGTTATAGAGAATATTCGAACTTGAGTTCGTAAGAACCATCCCGTTCTGAGTATTGTAACTGGCATTATTGCCAGACAGTATGTTTTCATTCGAGCCGTTCAGGACGATACCGATCCGGTTGTTGATGACAATATTTTCTGTAAGGTTATTCACACTGGAATTGGTGAGGTGGATCCCATCGAAGTTGTTGTTGCGGACTGTACTGCCTGATATGGAATTATTCCAGGAGCCATTCAGCAGGTACCCATATTCATTGTTGTAACTTGCGTTATTCCGGGTGAGCGTATTATTCCAGGCGTTGGCGAGGACTAGGCCTTCCCTGTTATAAGTAAGATTATTCCAGTCGATCCTGTTATCAGCGGACGAGGTGACATTCACCCCGCTCCAGGTGTTGTTGATCGCCTCATTCCAGGATACATTGTTATTACTGGATAACTGGAGCAGGATCCCATTTTGCAGGTTATCATAGACATGGTTATTACTGACCTCAATATTCGCGGAATTCGAAAGGACAATGCCACTTCCCAGGTTTCCACTCGCATTCACATGGGTGATATTCGAAACAATATCCAGTGGTTGATCGCCAATTACGTTGTTAAAGAAAATTCCGGCAATCTTGAACCCGGTCAGCGTGATGTTCGTGATGCTGATCCCACCCATCGACGGGGATGATCCAAAATTATTGTAATTCGCTGCAGACTGGTTATTAACAATAATCCCGTACTCCGTATTTCCGCCACCGTTCAGGATGGCACCCATCCCGTCGAATATCACATTGGAGGCATTGATAAGAATCGCGAAGTTAATGCCAAAACCAGAGAACGTATTTGTACCATCGAATTGGATGCCTGATGGATAATTGGTGTTGTTAGCCGGTTCCAGGTCCATTATCCAGTTGTGTCCGGATTCATTTATGACCCAGCTCTGGTTGTTCAGGTAATATGGATTGTCATGGGTTGTATTGAGGGGGGGGTCAGACCAGGTATAATTGTTACCCGGCAGGCCTGGCAGGTCCTGGGTCACATTTTCTAAGACCATGCTCTGGTTGATCTCGTTCGTTACCAACGATGTATTAGCCAGTGCTGCACCATCAGTTCCTTGCACTGTTATATTCGGTAAAATAAAGGGATCAGGAATCTGTGGTAAGACCACTGAATTGTTTGTCAAGGGGATGAATGTCGTGGTATTGAATTCAGGTGATATTATGGGAGATTCTGCGACCTGAATTGATTGTGTGGTGTTATCTACAATAGGTGTGAGTATCAGGATGGCTTCAGTTACTACCGGGCTTGTCTCTTCCGGGAAAACCAGGTTCTGCTCAGCCGGGGTGCTGGTTGGGGTGACTAATACTACAGGGGGGATGACTTCATTTCCTATTGATTCCTGCTCAGCCGGCGTACCGGTTGGGGTGACTAATACTACAGGGGGAGTGACTTCATTTTCTATTGATTCCTGCTCAGCCGGGGTGCTGGTTGGGGTGACTAATACTACAGGGGGAGTGACTTCATTTTCTATTGATTCCTGCTCAGCCGGGGTACCGGTTGGGGTGACTAATACTACAGGGGGGATGACTTCATTTCCTATTGATTCCTGCTCAGCCGGGGTGCTGGCAGGGGGGACTAGTAATACGGGGGGGATGACTTCATTTTCTATTGTTCCCTGCTCAGCCGGGGTGCCTGTTGGGGTGATAGTTGCTAGTACCTGGTTCGTCTCTCCTGAGATAGTCGGTTCCTCGGCATGCACACCACCTGCCGCAAATAGTACCAAAAAAATCGAAAATATAATAAGAAGGGTAACTACTGGCGAACGGGAATTCAACGATGATATTAAAGAACTACAGCTACTGCTAAGGCTATGCATATCCTGTTTTTTATACATTTTTCACACCCCGGATTTTGGCAAGAAATTCGTATTCTCACCGCATTGAAATTTTTAACCTTGCTTTTGTCATTAAACGTTCCCACGGCTGACCTGAGCATGGCAGGATTGAAATCCTGAACAATAAGAATTGCAAAGGTATAGAAAGATATGTATAGTTCATTGGGTGACACTATTGCAAACCATTGGCTTTCATCGTTGATTCTACAATATACGTTCATTAAAAACGCAATATTCGTTGTTTAAAAAGACAAAAATATCGGGTTTTTTGCAATTGTATTCTCTTCGACAAAAACAAAATAATCTCGCTTTCATCCCGAACAGTATTAATTCTGCAATCGGTTGGGTCTCTTCCATGATACCTGCCATTCAATCCCGGTTATCAAAAGATTAGGTTTAAATAATTTAATTTTGAATTTCCACATGTTATGATTAAAGTTGCAATTAATGGGTATGGTACCATTGGAAAAAGGGTGGCTGATGCAGTATCGGCCCAACCTGATATGGAGATAGTTGGTGTCTCGAAAACACGCCCCAATGCTGATGCATTTATAGCCAAGTCAAGGGGTTATCCGCTCTATATTGCGGATATTTCGAAGAAAAGTGCATTTGATAAGGTTGGCATTCCCGTCGCAGGCAGCGTTGATGAGATGCTTGCGAAAGCAGATATTGTAATTGATGCGACCCCTGGCGACGTCGGGGCAAAAAACAAGCCCCTCTATCAGAAGATTGGTGTAAAAGCTATTTACCAGGGAGGGGAAGAGCATGAAGTCGCAGGTTTCTCCTTCAATTCCGACTGTAACTACAAGGATGCATTTGGGCGCCAGTTTGCGAGAGTGGTATCCTGTAACACGACAGGCCTGTGCCGGATCATCCATGCAATGGACAGGGCATACGGTGTCGAAAAAGTCCGGGCCGTGATGGTACGACGTGGTTCTGACCCTGGGGAAATAAAGAAAGGCCCGATTGATGCAGTCGTCCTGAACCCGGTAACAATCCCTAGCCATCATGGTCCGGATGTCCAGACAGTACTCCCCCATATCCCTATCGTGACAATGGCAATGATTGTCCCGACAACAATGATGCACATGCATGCCATCAGCATGGATTTAAAAAAGGCAGCGACTCGTGAGGATATCCTTGCTATCATTGAAAAACATCCCCGGATGGGACTTGTCCGCAAGTCAACCGGTATCACAAGTACCGCTGAGCTCAAGGAATATGTCATGGACCTCGGCCGCAGCCGTTCGGACCTATGGGAAAACGGAATTTTCGAAGATTCCGTTGCGATGGTCGGTAAAGAGCTCTACCTCTTCCAGGCAATCCACCAGGAAGCAGATGTTGTCGTCGAAAATATCGATGCAATACGGGCCATGATCGGGTCTGAAAAGGATCCGGAGAGATCAATCCGCATGACGAACGAAGCGCTCGGGTTTACTGCGATTTAGAATAACCATTAACTCCCTTCATAACCCATGATTTCTGATGGACCCGTATGCACTGGCGACACGGAATACCGTAGAGGTCGTCACTGACGAAGAACTAAAAATACTCCTCAAAAAACCGAAAAAGCGGGTATACGCCGGGTACGAGCCGAGTGGAGAGATCCACCTTGGTCACCTGGTAACAGTCAATAAACTCCGGGACCTCAAAGACGCAGGGTTTGAAGTTGTTGTACTGCTCGCTGACCTCCATGCATTCCTGAACCGGAAGGGGACGATGGATGAGGTCGGGGAGCTTGCCGACTATAACCGCCGGTGTTTTGAGGGGCTCGGCCTGAAGGATGTAACATTTGTCCTCGGCTCAGAACTCCAGCTGAATCCCGAATATGAGCTCCTTATGCTCCGCCTCTCTCAGCAGATTACCCTGAACCGAGCGACAAGGAGCATGGACGAGGTCGGACGGCAGATGGAGGCCCCGACCGTCTCGCAGATGATTTACCCGATTATGCAGATGGTCGACATTGCGATGCTTGGGGTAGATGCTGCGGTCGGAGGGATTGACCAGCGGAAGATCCATATGCTGGCACGGGAGCACCTTGTCAATGCCGGATATTCCTCTCCGGTCTGCATTCATACACCTATCCTCAACGGTCTTGACGGTAAGAAAATGTCTTCCTCAAGTGGCAATTACATTTCAGTTGCAGATACAGAGGAAACAATTAATAAAAAATGCCAGAAGGCGTTCTGTCCTCCTGAATGTGAGGACAATGCTGTTCTCCAGATGTTCCAGTACCACGTATTCCCCCGCGTTCCTGTGGTGAGTGTCAGGCGGCCGGAAAAATTCGGCGGGGATTTGGAATTCAACAACTATTGCGCGCTTCATGAGGCCTACCAGAAGGGAGAGATCCACCCGCTCGACCTGAAAAAGACCCTCGGGACTTACCTGGCAGAGATCCTTGCCCCGGTCCGGGATTACGTCCATTAACGGAGGATTCTATGAATAGAAACCAGCCTGAAAAGGAATTTGATTTCGATCGCGAAGTTGACCGGCTCGGTATCAGGATCAAGGATGCCAACCATCTCAAAGTCAGGGATGATGTATTCGACGAAATTACACTTCTCGCACTATACAAACTGGTCCATAAAAAGTGGCTCTCGGCTATCGGGGGTTCGATCAGCACCGGTAAAGAGGCAAACGTCTTTCTTGCCGACCGGGAAGGGACTGATGTTGCTATCAAGATTTACAGGATAAGAACTGCTAATTTCAATACGATGAATGAATACATTCTTGGAGACCGTCGTTTTACAGGGATGCGAAAATCACGAAAGGACCTTATTTTTGCCTGGGCAAAAAAAGAATTTTCAAATTTGAAACGGGCGCACGAGGCAGGTCTTTCAGTACCAGAACCATATGTCTGGGACAGGAATATCCTCATAATGGAGTTTATGGGGGCTGACGGGCATCCGTACCCGCAGATGCGGAATGTCAACCTCGAGGATGCATCGGGAACTTATGAGGAGATCATATCATTTATGGTAGATTTGTACAATAAAGCCGGGCTTATCCATGCGGATCTGAGCGAGTTTAATATCCTTTTCGGGGACCGGCCATTTTTCATCGACATGGGACAATCGGTAACAACAGATCATCCGAGAGCATTTCAATTCCTGAAAAGGGATATTGCAAACATCAATCATTTCTTCTCTTCCCGCTGCGAAGTGAAGGATGAACGAGAACTTTTTACAAGGATTACGGGTCTTGTCTTCCCGGATCTTGATAAACAACAGCTGGGAAAATAGGTGTGATTTAGTCATGATGCAGGAAATAAAAGTTTCAGGAAGCCGGATTGGAGCATTGATTGGAAAGGAAGGATCGACGAAAAAGAAGTTGGAGGAAAAATCCGGGGCTCAAATCACGATAGATAGTAAAGAGGGAATGGTCAGGGTCGAGGGGGAAGAGGCACTCGGGGCTTTACGGGCAATTGAGACGGTTAACGCCATTAACCGGGGGTTTTCACCTGAGCGTGCCTTTTGTCTCCTCGATGATGAGGATTTGTTGTTTGATGTAATTGACCTGTCTGAAATAGCAGATACTCCTAATCAGCTTGACCGGATCAGGGGCCGTATTATCGGAAAAGACGGGAAATCAAGGGAGCAGATCGAAGATATGACACAGGTTTCCATATCGGTGTTCGGGAAAACGATTGCCCTTATCGGTTTACCAGAGCATATTAAGGTAGCCCGGACTGCTATCGATATGCTTATCCAGGGCGTTCCCCATGAAGCGGTCTTCTCTTTCCTGGAAAAGAAAAAGAGGGAGTTAAAGCAGGATGTCATCAGCTATTATTACTAATTTTTCCTGGTCGTTAGTTGAGCTAATTGAAGAGAGCCATAATTGACCGGTATTCGACATGACCATTTCCACTGGAAAGTAATACAGGTTCTCTAAGCTCTGTTGATCAATTTAACTATGCTGGAATGTTATTAGAGTGGAATTAAAGGGGTCGGAATTTGGAGCTGGATATAGGGTATTTTGCATCAAATGTCCGGGGGTTGACTGATGAAAATCGAGGAATTACCAATATCGGGGCACCTGAAGGCATATTATAACAAGGCCGGGATTTCGGACCTGTACCCACCCCAGGCGGAATGCGTCCGGAAGGGAATGTTTGACAAAAAAAACCTCCTTGTTGCGATCCCTACCGCGAGCGGAAAGACCCTTGTGGCCGAGATGGCTATGCACCACCATATCGGGAAATCGGGAAAGTGCCTCTATATAGTCCCCCTCAAGGCACTTGCAAGTGAAAAGTTTGATGAATTTTCAAGGAAAGATGTCCGCGTTGGGATTTCCACTGGAGATTTAGACCGGCGGGACGAGTCGCTTGGAAAGAATGATATCATCGTTGCAACGAGCGAGAAAGTAGATTCCCTCATCAGGAACACTGCGCCATGGATAAAGGATATTTCACTCCTGGTTGTCGATGAGGTCCACCTGATCGATTCTCCTGATCGCGGGGCAACGCTTGAGATGGTCATCACAAAAATGAGGTATCGTAACCCGGATATGCAGGTTATCGCATTGAGTGCAACGATCGGGAACCCGGGTGTGCTCGCCCGCTGGATGGACGCGGAGCTCGTAACAAGCGAATGGAGACCTGTTGACCTCCGGCAGGGTGTATTTTATAACGGAAAGATCAGGTTTCACGAGGTTTGCCGCCCGGTAGAGACCGTATCAAAGTACGATGACCTCAACCTCTGCATGGACACGATTACCGAAGGTGGCCAGTGTCTTGTGTTTGTCTCGTCAAGGAAAAATGCAGAGGCTTTTGCAAAGCGGGCTGCATCTGCCTTTAAATTAGAGAATCCAGAATTGAAGGAGCTATCAGAAAGAATTAAAAAAATGGCGGAAACGGATAATGATAAATTACTTGCCGCTTGTATCGAGTCCGGGGCCGCATTCCATCATGCAGGGCTGAAACGAGAAGCCAGGGCAATAATAGAGGGGGGCTTCCGGAAAGGACATATCAGGTGTATATCCTCCACGCCAACCCTGGCGGCCGGGCTTAACCTTCCTGCAAGAAGGGTAATTATCAGGGACTATCGTCGTTTCACTTCCGGGGAAGGCATGGTCCCAATCCCCGTGAGGGAATACCACCAGATGGCCGGTCGTGCAGGACGCCCCCATCTCGACCCCTATGGTGAGGCCGTCCTGATTGCAAAAGACGACCAGGATGTCGAAGCACTGTTCGAATGGTATATTGATGCCCCGGCGGAAGATGTCTATTCACAGTGCGGAACCGAGACGGCACTCTGTACCCATATCCTTTCGCTTATTGCTTCCGGCTTTGTCAGGTCCCGGGAGGAGATTTCTGCTTTTATGGACAGGACTTTTTTTCTCTACCAGCATAAACAGAGCAGGGTAATCCCTCGTGTTATTGCGCAGGTAATCGAATTTCTTCTGACGACCGAAATGATCACTGAAAATGGTGCAATTCTATCAGCTACAGAATTCGGGGCTCTTATTTCCCAGTTATATATCGACCCGCGGGGTGCAGATGCAATTGTGAGTGGGATGTGTTCTGCAGAGGATTACTCAGATATCGGGCTTCTCCAGTTGATTTGCAGCACACCCGATATGTACACCCTCTATGTAAGCAACAAGGATATCCCGTACCTTGACCGGTTTCTCGGCGACCGTGGAGATGAACTATGGCTCCCGTTACCCGCTGACGAGGAGGAGGCATATTACAGGGGTTTAAAAACAACGATGCTTCTCCAGGACTGGGCAAACGAGCTCTCTGATACAATGATATGCGAACGGTATTCAGTAGGCCCGGGGGATATTTATTCGATGGTTGAAAGCGTGAACTGGCTGCTTCATGCGACCTCAAGACTTGCCCCGATGTTCTCTCCCCGTTTCCGTAACCAGGTCAGAGAATTTGAATACTGTATGAAATACGGTGTAAAAAGGGAGTTATTGCCGCTGGTAAAAATCAGGAACATCGGTCGTGTGCGCGCACGGCGCCTGTTTAACAGCGGGATTACATCACCGGAAGACCTTCATTCGGCGGGAAAAGACCGGGTCGCACAAATCCTTGGAAAGGGTATTACAGACAAATTATTTAACTCCGAAAAAAGGCAGAGTTCTAAGAACCGAGAAGAACAGGTTGAGTCCGGGGAAAGACCAGTGACCCGCAAAACGCAATCCATGTTATCCCATTTTGAGGAATAAGTGGGTTTTCCCCCGGGTAACCCGGATATAACATCAATCAGGGGTAGAAAATGGATACATCTGACAACAGGAGTCGAAAGGATATCATCAATGATAGTACTGTCCGGAATCTGGATTTCGAAATCCGTCAGGTATCATTTCAGGTCCGGGATATCGGAAACTTCCTCTCTTGGTTACGGGACCTTTCTAACCGGAGTGGTGTTTTTATTGTCTGTTTCAATGCAGAGCTCATGGCAGGGCAGGATCATGTTATTTCTGCAATGCTCCATGCAAAAAGGGCGATGAAACGGGGCTCCTGTATTTCCAGTTCCTTTGAAATTGAGGCACTCCTTTATGCAGCAGGATCCCGCCAGTGCCAGGACGCAGCAAAATTCGGTGTTCACCAGGGGTTGAATAACTGCTATCTCTGCGTTTACCCGATAACTTCCCAGATATGGTCTGAGCTCTTAACCGTGATGACCATATCAACCGAAGACTGGGAGCGGATTACAGATGAAAAAATGAATATACTGATTTCTTTGTTTGGTATCACCAACGATGAAATTGAGGTGACGGGAGGAGATCGGATACAAGAACTCGTTCTTGAAAGGGTCGCACTTCTTGAAGTGAATAAATAATCGCAAAACAGATCATGGGGATGGTGCGGTAATGTATGATGGCCCGGCGGGTTTGAAGAAGTCGGTTCAGTCAGCTTTTCTCATCCTGCCAGTGGATCCGTATACCATAGCAAACTGGTAAGAAAACAGGTATCGCACTCCGGAACACGCACAGGAATTTTTAATGCTGCTATCTGTCGCATTAAAAACAACATGATTCCTCCCGTGACAGACACACCCAATGAAAACAGGCATGATGGTAAAAGGCCCCGGGCATTTCCAATGAAAATCCCATCGGCAATTTCATTCTTTATGCCCGACCGCAGGGCGGTCATAGGCGTTTAATATGAAAATCCCCACTGGCATTTTCATTTTGTAGGCTTGTAGCCTTTTTAACAATACACCTTCCCCTTTTTGCAGACATGCGACCTGTGAACCTGGTTTTCAAAGATGCCTTCCAGAATACGCAAACCGTTGGAATTATGAGCCCCTTCCATGACTGGCCGGATCATTGCACCCATTATTAAAAATATGCCGCTATACCGCTTTAATAATTCAACCTACCATCAGAGGGGGCTTTTTTCCCCTGGCTGCCGAAAAACGCACCTGGATACATCGGGTCTGAATTTTGCCTGTTGTTTTCCGGAAAAGGCAGTTGTCTGGGGTTAAATGGTCCCTTTTTTATTTCCTTGTATGAGTCAGTATATGACGGATTTCGGGAATTATCAGGGTGATCATCGCCAGTTTCACCGCGGCATTGGAGCCGGGAATACAGAAAACGAGATGTTTCCGAATGATCCCGGCACTTGCCCTTGAAAGCATAGCAGCTGGTCCGATTTCCTCATAGCTTTTCATCCTGAACAGTTCACCGAACCCGTCAATTTTTTTCTCGTAAAGGGGTTCAATGGCTTCGATGGTGCAGTCATCGGATGTTAGTCCTGTTCCTCCGTTCAGAATCAGGCAATCACATTTTTTCAGCCCATTATCCATTGCAATCCGTATTTGTTCGATCTGGTCAGGCACAATCTCGTAGTAGTCAACGGGATACCCTGCCTGGCCGAGCTCTGTTGCTATGATCTTTCCACTGGAATCCGTTTCTCTGTTCCTCGAGCTTGAAACGGTAATGATACCTGTTGTTATTGGGATGGGTTGTACATGTTCCGGGTTCATTGCATCACTATTATGATAGATTGACAATGGCATAACATTTCCCGTTTCTTTTCGTTTTTGGGTTTGCCGGGACCCCCTTGTTTCCTCTGGAGTTTTTTCTGGTTCCGGTCCTATGACAATATATGACAACGCCCGGGTGTTACTCTGTTTGGTTGGTCGTCATTGGACAGGTTCTGTTTGTTTCGCCGCTACTGATGCCTTTCTCGTTGTTTTTCGTGTCAATTCTCTATTAAGACGGAAGATTCCTTGATGTTGTTTTTGTTGGTTCTTTTTTTGATTGTGGTTGGTTGCTCGGTTTCTCTGTTCTGCTTTTTCTTTTTTTCTTTCCCTTTTCCGTATATCGTTAATTTCCAGTTCCAAAAAACGGAAAAGCAAACGGGCACCAAAAAAGGAGCCGCATAAAAGGACAAAGAATTTATGTTCCTTTGTTGTTTATTTTCCGGCACTGAATAGTATTTCGCAATGCATATATAGCAATATCCGCATACAAGACAACAAGCTAAACATATTGTTCTTTTTTTAAATTTCTCTATCCTTTTAAACATTCCAACCTCCAATGGAAATCAAAGGGTCTGGGATCAGACCCCGGAAAAAGGTAATTCATTGGCTTATCCTTTAGCGTTCCCTCTCTCAGGTCTGAAAGAAATGAATACTGTTGGTTTACCTGTTCCTATGGAAAATCAAACCTTACTTTGTAATCAGTCTCAAATATAAGGAAAAAAGAGGAACCCAGGGAAAAAGAAAACAAACGAAACGCCAGCCAATAAGCACCAATTCTAACAGAAAGAAGAGGTTAAAAGAATAACCAATAAAAAAGGGGAAAACAAAACTCCTTCTTTTCTTGACATTGTGTCATTCGTCATATTGAGCGAGGAATAACGGGAAGCGCGGAAAAAGAAGTATCAATCGGACAAACCAGGTAATTTTTTACGAGGGAGAGAAAAAAGGTCTGGATAGAAGGAAATGACGGAACGAAAGACATCGCTTTTTCCAGATTTGTCATTATCGGGGTTAAGACCAGAACCGGAAAAGACTAAAAATCAAAACAAAAAAACAACACAACCAAATAACTAAAATTCCGAATTAAAAAAAGGGCTCCTTTTGGGGTTTTTCCTGTACCATGGGAGAACCCGACGTAAGAGTGTGGATACCGGCGATGCGCTCTTTCATTTCGGCAATAAACAGATCGCGTCATATTGAATAGACTATATAATCGTTGGATGCGCGACACTGGTCCTTCCACTGTTCAGAAAATATGAATAGGCGGGGAATAAAACGGGAATACGGACTTAAAAATTAATCTTTCCAGTGGAAACAATGGGGTGAATACCGGCGGAAAAAACGATCAGAATTTATGCACGAATATCTAAGGTTTAACTCCACTGGAAATCATGCCTGAAGACCAAGAAACATCAGTCGGACTTTTTAAAAAGTTCCTCACAAACAATAAAATATTCAAAAACCGGGAGGTCCTCAGGCATTCCTACCGGCCAAACATTCTGCCTCACAGGCGGCCACAAATCGATCAGATTGCTTCAATTCTTGCGCCAGCCCTGAAAAACGAAACCCCGTCAAATATCCTTATTTACGGAAAGACCGGGACTGGAAAGACAGCCTGTGTCCGCTATGTAGGTACAGAGCTGGAAAATGCAAGTTCCCAGATGGGGATGGTATGCCGGGTTGTTCACCTCAACTGTGAAGTTATCGATACACAGTACCGGATTCTCGCCCAGATCTCAAAATGTATCCTTGGTCCAGATGAGACGGCAAGTGATAAACTCCGTGCTCATATTCCGATGACCGGATGGCCGACAGACCAGGTATACCAGGAACTGAAAAACCAGCTGGAATCAAATGGCGGGGTTCTCATCATTATCCTTGATGAAATTGATAAGCTGGTAAAAAAGAGCGGGGATGAGACGCTCTACAATCTTACAAGGATCAATACCGATCTGAAGAAGTCCAAGGTCAGCATGATTGGTATCTCAAACGATTTGAGTTTCAAGGATTTCCTTGATCCCCGTGTCCTGTCATCGCTCAGCGAGGAAGAACTGGTTTTTCCTCCCTATAATGCACCCCAACTCGTTGATATCCTTTTACAGCGCGCAGAAGCCTCATTTGTGGAAAATGCCCTGGATGAAGGGGTTATACCTCTCTGTTCTGCCCTTGCTGCCCAGGAACATGGTGATGCCCGACGCGCTCTCGACCTGCTGCGGGTGTCAGGGGAACTCGCAGACAGGGCAGATACAGACCGGGTCACCGAGGAGCACGTAAAAATGGCCCAGGCCAAGATTGAGAGTGACAGCATGATTGAATGCATTTCAACGCTTCCCACCCAGAGTAAAGCAATCCTCTACTGTATGCTGCTTCTAGATCAGACGGGCCAGAATATTTTTACGAGCGGGGAGGTATCCCGTATCTACCAGGATATTGCCCCGAAAATTGATATTGACGTCCTTACACACCGCAGGATTACGGACCTGATCAGCGAGCTCAATATGCTTGGTGTAATCAATACCCGTGTTGTCAGCCGCGGCCGTTATGGAAGGACAAAAGAGATGTGGTTTGACACGAATACCTATAAAATACGGGATGTAATACTGAACGATCCCAGGCTAAGTCAGCAGGGTCTTGCCCAGATTGATAGCAACTGGGTAAAGAGCCTGTTCAGGTGAACAAAATGGACGAAAAAGATCTCCTCCTCCTCCAGTTACTCGAGGAAAATAGTCGTGTATCGGTTGATGAACTCTCGGTCATGACAGAAATTTCTGCCAGGGATGTTGAGTGCAGGATAGCAGCTCTTGAGGAGGCCCTGGTAATCAGAAAATATTCTGCAGTCATTGACTGGGAGCGGGCAGGGCATGGAGAGGTCTGGGCCATTATTGAACTGAAAGTAAACCCCGAGAGGGACTTTGGGTACGACCGGATCGCTGAGCGGATCTCGAAATTTAAACAGGTGAGATCGCTCCGTTTAATCACCGGGACATATGATTTCCAGCTTCTTGTTACGGGGAAAAATATGCAGGAGGTTGCGAGGTTCGTCTCTGAACATATCGCACCGATGGACCGGATCCGGGAAACTGCAACCCATATTATCATGAAAAATTATAAAGAGAATGGTAATACCCTCTGCGGGCATGAAGTGACCGAACGCATTCCATATTCGTTCTGAAGGTGTCAGAATGAGAAACTTCATCTCAAAATCCGCGGAAGCGATACCACCATCCGGCATCCGGAAATTTTTTGATCTCGCCCTTACGATGGACGATGTGATCTCCCTCGGTGTCGGGGAACCCGATTTCACCACCCCATGGAACGTGTGCGAATCGGGGATCTATTCGATAGAACAGGGCTTAACCTCATATACTTCAAACCGTGGACTCCAGGAGTTGCGGGACTCGTTGTCAGAATACTTAAAAAGCCATTATGGACTCCACTACGATGCTGACAGGGAGATGATCATCACCAGCGGGGTTTCAGAAGCACTCGATATTGCAATAAGGGCAGTTATTGACCCCGGTGACGAAGCCCTTGTTACTGAACCGATTTACGTCTCCTATGCACCGTGTGTAACTCTTGCTGGCGGTGTGCCGGTTCCGGTACCATGCCACGAGAAAGACCAGTTCAGGCTTATGCCGGATGCACTGATGGAAAAGATCTCGAAAAAGAGCAAAGTCCTGATCCTTAACTTCCCGAACAACCCCACCGGCGCAGTTATGAAGCGGGATGATCTGAAGGCCATTGCAGATATTGTCGTGGATCATGACCTGCTGGTTATCAGTGATGAGGTGTACGCGGAGCTGACGTACGAGGGGTCCCATGTAGCACCTGCGACCATTGATGGCTTATGGGAGCGGACCATTACCCTGAACGGGTTTTCAAAAGCCTATGCCATGACCGGATGGCGGATCGGATATCTCTGCGCGCCTGAGCCAATCTGTGATGCAGCACTGAAGATCCACCAGTACGTTATGCTCTGTGCACCCGTAATGGGGCAGATAGCTGCGAACGCGGCGATACGGTCCGGCGAGGATGAAAAGGATAAGATGGTTACGGAATACCGCGTACGAAGAAATCTGTTTGTCCATGATCTGAACCGGATCGGGCTCCCATGCCATGTGCCTGAAGGTGCGTTTTATGCATTCCCGTCGGTAAAGTCAACGGGGCTTTCAGATTTTGAATTTGCTGAACAACTCCTGAAAGAAGAACGGGTCGCAGTGGTCCCTGGAACAGTGTTCGGGGATGCAGCAAGAGACCATCTCCGGTGTGCCTATGCTGTCTCACGGAAGGATTTGAAAGAGGCTGTCATCAGGATAGAGCGTTTCATGTCAAACCTTCGTACATAATCTGTTGGGAATGCCAACAACCAGATTAAGAGCACCAAATTTTTTCTCTCTCCTCTTTTTAAGAGATTATTTCAGAGTCGCAACCGGGAAACCGGCAACTCCCGAAGAAATACCCCTCGAAAGTAAGACCCTGCGCAGAAACAGACGAGGGTTGCGGGATATAGATTTATTGCGCTTATCATCCCATACTACATGATAGAACTTATGAGCTGCACGATTATTGTCGGTGGGTTTTTTGGTGATGAGGGTAAGGGCAAGATAGTTGCGCATATTGCTTACCATGACAAACCAACCATTATTTCAAGGGGTGGTGTCGGGCCGAATGCCGGCCACACGGTCAAGATGGGGGAAAAAGAGTATGGGGTCAGGATGGTCCCGTCAGGCTTTATTTATCCGGATGCACGGCTTTTTATCGGCACTGGTGTTCTTGTGGATCCCAGGGTATTAAAAACAGAAGTTGACATGCTCGATGTCAAGGGCCGGATTTTTGTTGATTCGCGGTGTGGGGTAATCGAGGAAGACCACATCCGGAGAGACAAGGGGAGTGATCACCTGTCAAAGACAATCGGGAGCACCGGAAGCGGTTGCGGACCTGCCAATTCAGACCGGGTGATGAGGTCAGCGAGACTTGCACGAGACGTTCCGGAGTTGAAAGAATACCTGATTGATGTACCGATGGAACTGAACAGCGCATTAGACCGTGGTGAAAGAGTCCTCCTTGAAGGGACCCAGGGTTTTGGGATCTCACTGTATTATGGGACGTACCCGTTTGTAACCAGCAAGGATACCTCCGCCTCGCAGATCGCAGCGGATAACGGGGTTGGTCCGACCCGGATTGACGATGTAATCGTAGTCTTCAAGGCGTACCCTACACGGGTTGGTGAAGGGCCGTTCTCCACAGAGATGACCAGGGAAGAGTCGGATGAAATGGGCATCCAGGAGTTCGGGACCGTAACGCACCGGCAGCGACGCATTGGTGAATGGGATGGGAAGATGGCACGGTATTCGGCGATGATCAACGGCTGTACCCAGGCGGCGATCACCGGGATCGACAGGATTGATGAAGCCTGTTTTGGTGCGACCCGTTATGATCAGCTCACCGAGAAAGCGATCACATTCCTTAAAAAAGCGGAATGTGATATCGGTGCACCGATAACCCTGATCTCCACCGGGCCCGACGTCGCACAGATCATTGACCTCCGTGACGAGCCATGAAGAGAAGCCTGCTGGATATTCTCTGCTGCCCTGTATGCAAGGGCGACCTGGCACTTGAGGTCATGAAGGAAGATGAAGCCGGGATTATCGAAGGGACACTGACATGTGCCAGTTGCAGCGTGGTATACCCAATCAGTGACGGGATCCCTGACCTGCTTCCGCGAACTGACCCTCACCCAGGGATTAACCAGTAAGGGACCATGGATCGGAATACCTGCTATTCCGCCCGGATAATCAATCATATGACTATTCTTTCTTTTTTTGTCGGAATGGAAGGGGGACAGGTTTGTATCCCGCAATAGTTCTTCCGCTTGCGCTTCTCATTGACCGTCTGGCAGGGGATCCCGATTCCAGGTTTCACCCTGTTGCTCTCCTTGGCAGGCTGATCAGCTGGTGGGGAAAACCGGAAATATGGCCCGTCAGGGTAAGGAAATTTGCCGGTGCCGTAATGTGGGTTCTGACGGTATTCATTTTTGCGTTACCATTTTTCCTCGTCAGCATTGCCCTGCCCTGGTACCTGTACCTCATCTGTGCACCATTTCTCTTAAAAATCTGTTTTGCATGGCGATCACTGGAGGAACATACCAGTTGTGTGGTCAACGCCGCCCGGCATGACCTGGATCTTGCAAGGTCACAGGTGGGGAGGATGGTATCCCGGGATAGTGGCAGTCTGACAAAGGAGCAGGTCCTTTCTGCCGGGTATGAGTCCATGTCTGAAAACCTGGTAGACAGCATCATCTCCCCGCTGTTTTTTTTCGGATTAGCCGGGCTCACGGGAGCAGCGGTATACAGGGCAGCAAACACGATGGATGCCATGCTCGGGTACAAAGATGAGCGGATAGATATCGGATGGTGGTCAGCGCGAATGGATGATATCCTCAATTACATTCCTGCCCGGATTACCGGGCTGTTGCTCCTCCTGTACTTCGCATGCAAGGGACAGTTCCAGCCCGCATACCTGGCCTTAAAGAGGGATAGGAAAAAACGGCCGGGATTTAACGGCGGTATCCCGATGGCGATCATGGCCGGTGGCACGGGTGTCAGGTTTGAAAAACCAGGTGTTTATACCATCGGACCAGGTGTCCGCTCACTCGAGGAAGGAGGCCCGGATATTCTGAAAGCCGTGAGGGTGATTACTATCGTATTCTCAGCGCTTCTCATCGGCACACTACTTTTATTGCAGATACTGCTCAATATATAAGAATATGAAACTCGAGGAACTGAGATTCGGCACCGAACTGCTGAAACGGGGTTTCGCATCCATGCAGAAGGGGGGAGTAATCATGGATGTCGTAAACGCCGAGCAGGCAATGATTGCAGAAGAGACCGGTGCAGTCGCAGTGATGGCACTGGAGCGGGTACCTGCCGATATCAGAAAGGCGGGAGGCGTCGCCCGGATGGCAGACCCGGAGATTGTATTGTCAATAATTGACGCTGTCTCCATCCCGGTTATGGGAAAGGTCAGGATTGGTCATTTTGTTGAGGCCCAGGTCCTTGAGTACCTTGGTGTTGATATGATAGACGAAAGCGAGGTCCTGACCCCTGCAGATGAGCAATACCATATCGATAAGACAAAATTTAAAGTCCCGTTTGTCTGCGGGGCAAGGAACCTCGGGGAAGGCCTGCGAAGAATTAACGAGGGGGCTGCGATGATAAGGACTAAAGGGGAAGCAGGAACCGGGAATATCGTAGAAGCGGTCCGGCATATGCGGGCGATCATGGGAGAGATCCGCATGCTGAAAGGCATGGACACCCAGGAACAGATTGACTTTGCCCGGGATATTGAAGCACCGGCGGAACTGGTAATTGAATGTGCGCGGATGGGGAGACTGCCTGTTGTGAATTTCTCTGCTGGGGGTATTGCCACACCATCTGATGCAGCACTCATGATGCAGCTGGGTGCAGACGGTGTATTTGTCGGGTCAGGGATCTTCAAGTCCTCGCAACCAAAGGTCATGGCTAAGGCGATTGTTGAAGCGGTCAACAACTTTGATAACCCGGAGAAGGTTGCAAAGGCCAGCCGCGGACTCGGAGATGCAATGCCGGGCCTTGATATCCATACCTTACCGGAAGACCAGGTGCTCCAGTATCGTGGCCGGTAACAGGACATTTTTTTTATTAATAGGGCCTTTTCCTTTTTTGATAGGTAATCTGGGATATACCATTTTCCAGCAACTGGCAACAAGGTGAACACGATGGGAATCAGGATCGGGGTGCTTGCTCTCCAGGGGGCTGTCAGTGAACATATTGATGCATTCAGGAACGCACTGGAGACCATGGACCTTTTGGCACACTCCTCGGTGATTCCAGTACGTCATGCCGATGAAATTTCAAGCCTCGATGGCCTCGCAATTCCTGGTGGTGAATCGACCACCATTTCGCGCCTGATTGATAAAAACCAGATGAGGAGACCGATTGAAGAATTTGAAGGGGGTATTTTTGCTACCTGTGCGGGGATGGTCCTCATGGCAACAGAGGTTGACGATTCACGGATACATACACTCGGGCTGATAGAAATGAAGGTTGAGAGAAATGCGTTTGGTCGCCAGAGAGAATCGTTTGAGACAGATCTGGAAATTAATGGCTTTGATACCCCGTACCACGCGATTTTTATCAGGGCTCCACTTGTCACGAGTTGTGGAAAAGGAGTCGAAATCATTTCGAAAATCGGAAAAGGCATCGTGGCCGTTCGCAAAGATCGCCATTATGCCCTTGCATTTCATCCGGAACTCAGTACCGACCCCCGGATTCATATCAGGTTCATTGAGGGGCTGGGTATTTAATCCACATCAACACCCTGACGGTGTCTCACCATCCTGGAAAAAATTAACCGGATAGGTTTTCCCTTACCGGAATCCCCCCCTTCCTCAGTGAATAGTAGTAAGTCCTTTTTTAATGACACCCGCGAATTGTAAAGATTAATTTTCGTTCTGTTGACATCTTATAGTGCGTAAAATTAGCGGAGCTACAGAGAAAGGAGTGGTATCACCTCTACCTCCCCCCCAGCACCTGGAAAGATAATCTATGAGTGGGATTCCCTGGAGGCTTCTGGATAGTTCAGAGATTTGATCTCCCCTCTACCGACCGGGGTCGCCACAGCGGTGGGGCATGAGCCCGGGAAACGGGACAAAACATGAAATATCCATATCTGCAGGATGGATTTGAGAGGTTTTCAACAAAGCGTGCTGTGAGCCTTTGGTTAATAGATGAGGATGAAAAAGGTCATCTTTCAAGTGGTTCGTGGAGTTTTTCATATCAGCCCGAATAAAAAAAGGGGGCTTTTCCAATGTTTTTAGGGAGTTTTATTACCCGCCTGATTTTCAATTTTTTCCGTTTCAATTACCCCGTCTTTCATGTAAATAATCCGGTCGAAGTAGCTTTTATGCCATTCCTCATGGGAAACCATGATGATGGTCTGGTGAAGATTCTTGTTCAGTTTTTTAAAAAGGTCGAGAATAATTCTCGAATTTTGAGAATCAAGGTTTGCGCAGGGTTCATCAGCAAGGAGGATCGTGGGTTTATTTACCAGTGCCCGTGCAATCGCAACGCGTTGCTGTTCGCCGCCGGACATTTCACCAGGCAGGTGATGAATCCGGTCTCCGAGACCTACAAGGCTTAGTATTTCAGCGCAGACCAGGGTGCATTCACGCGATGACATACCCCGGACCATTGACGGAAGATAGACATTTTCCTGTGCCGTCAGTTCGGGAACAAGCGCATAGTCCTGGAAAACATAACCGAGGCGTTTTAAACGGAATAATGTCCGGCCTCGTTCATCAAGGGTGCCGACATCAACCCCGTCAATTGAGATAAAACCACTGGTGGGACGGTCGAGGAGACCCAGCATGTGGAGTAGTGTCGACTTCCCGCTGCCGCTCGAACCCATCACCCCGACAAATTCGCCCTTTTGGATCTCTAAAGAAACACCGTTTAATGCACGAACCTGTATAGCACCCATACCATAAATTCGCTTTATATCACGTCCGATGATCATGTCAACCCCGTATTGCGGAAAGAATATCCTCTTTTGTTGTAATCCAGGCAGGGACGTACCCGGCGATCAGGGATACGGCGAAGAGGCTTATCATCGAACGGAAAACCAGCATTGGATCAACCACGGGCGCCACCGGTCCCCCGGGGAACACAATCGGGTTAGCAGCAAGCAACTGGAGTATCAAGAACAGGAAGAAAAACCCGACTATTGTCCCGATTGCAAAAATGAACAGGGCCTGGAAGATATATGATTTTATAATGATCGATCGGTCGATGCCAATCGCTTTCAGGATGCCAATCTGCTTCCGCCGGTAGACCGTGTTGATAAAAACCACAATAAAAATGACTACCACTGCAATAATCAGGCTCACGATTGTACCGATTAAGTTGATGATATTAAAACTACCGATAATCTGGTTCAGGAAATTGGCCGATTTCTCTTCCCAGGTCCAGATTTTTTCCTGTACTCCAAATGAATACAAGGTATTGCGCATATCTTCCTCGTTCCCGGTCTCCTGCGTCCGAACAAGGATCTGGCTGGCCTTGTCCTCAAGCCCGAAGACCGACTCATACTCTTTTGTTGTCATAAAAACATTAGCATCTGCACTGAATGAATTCGAATTGATAATTCCTTTGATGCGGTACTGCCGGGAAACCCCATTATTGAAGGTGATGTCAACCGCCTGGCCTACTTTCACACCACCAAGGGACGGGATTACGTCAAGCTTTTCATCGTCGTTTCCTGCAAGCCGGGAACCAATCACGATCTGGTCCGTATCTGCGTTGCTTAAGTATTCCCCGTTGGTAACCTTCGAACTGATTTTAAGGACCTTGCGGTCATCATCCGGATTGATAGCATATATTATGGGATTAACAGCATTTCCCTTATGGACCACAGATGCACCGGTTATATACCTTGGTGACACCCCGGTGACTCCGGGAACCCGTTCGATCTTTTTCTGGAGTTCATTGACGTTATTAATATAGACCTGATTTTTTTTGGGTTCAATCACAAGGTTTCCGTAGCTATAATCGATAGACTGCTGGTTAAACAGCACTGCCACACCAGAAATTATCGATGGCAGGAAGATGAGGTTTACAAAGACCATCCCGATAATGAGGATGGTCAGGTAGAGTGTTCCCTTGTTTCCGCGGACGATTGATCGCTTAGCGAGGAAGAAGGCGACCTTTGAATCCTCAAACATTGCCGGTTCCTGGTTTACGGAAGACAAAGTACCAGTATGCAAACCCTCCAGCCAGAATGAGAAAGATAATCACCCCGATTATCATGGACGTATTGTTCGTATCGTATACATTCAGGTGAAGGTCCTGCTGTTCCTGGCGGGGGCCATACTCATCCTCGTACTGGATAGTCAGCGTGTAGGGTAGGTTACCTGCCTGGTCAGCTTTCAGGTTGAAGGGGGCTGCTGCATCATTATTTGGCTCAATTTTCCCTACAAATGCCTCCTTCGTACCGGATAACGGGATATCAATTTTGGCATTGACGGATTTCGCATCATCAGTACCGGTGTTTTCAACCCGGATAAACAGGGTAAACTGGTCTCCTTTCTGGACTCTCGATGGATCTGTGGTAATCTGTGAGATGTCCAGCTGTGCCTGGCCCCTTACCCGGACACCCAGTGTCTCCACCTGTCTCTGGAATGTACCGTCCGGGTTCTGGTAGTCAATGACCAGGTTTATCGGGTTGATCCCCTGTGTTGACTTTTTATCGGACGAAAATTCCATATTGAATGTTTTCTGTTCTCCCGGCCCAAGTTTTTCAATATGGTAGGTACCAGGGGTCTTTGATGTGATTGAGGGGGTTGATGAATTGACGATAACCTTGATATTACTTGCCGACAATTGTCCGTCATTGGTCAGTACCACCGTCGCGTTGAAATCGTTACCCGGGATAACACTCGCCGGCATCTGCTTTTCGACGGTAATCTGGGGCCGTTTTTGGATCTGGACTTCACTGTTTACATTAACGGGGATTGGAAATTTAAGACTCGTTGCTTCGGATACACGTACCCACACTTCGGGGAAATAGACCCCTGGTTGGTCCGGTGCCCTGATGAGGAATGTCAGGGGTATGGATTGCCCGGGCCCGAGCGCACCAACCCTGTTATAAGCTCCACCCACGACCACAATACCATTACCTACCATTGTAACGCTGTCAATGGGGGCATTAATATCCACCGTTGTAGTTGTCTGGGAATTACTACCTGCTGTGCCACTGGTATAGGACTGGGAAAAAGATGCCCTTTCTGCAGTATTTTTTACTGTCACTGAAACAATACCCTGCTCACCTGGCAAGAGCACCGAAGGGGCAACCTGGTATTCAGAGATGATTACTGACGGCTCACTTGCCATTACCGGTGATATACTCAGCATTAGGAAAAAAATCAGCACTGCGGTTAGCAAGCGGGTATTGATCAGGTACGGCCTCATGGTTAGAGTAATTCGTGCACCAGTCAATAATGATATCTATTGTTCACAGATTTATCGAAGGAAAACAGGTCTGCGGGCACCTTTCAACACCCCCCGGCCACATCGCGGTTGTCTGGTTAACCCTGGTCCGGATTGAGCATGTATTTTTCGATAACCCGGGCAAGTTCAAGCAGATGGGCCTTCATCCTCTCTCCTTCCGGGAGGTCAATTACCGGGACACCTGCTCGATCGGCGATCTCCATGGCCGGGTCGTAAGGAAAAGCAAATATTGTAGTGACCCCGGCATCAGCCAGCCGTTTCGCAATCAGCCCCGGATCGTCGCCCGGTCTCAATTTGTTAATAACCCCGAAGAGTCGTGGAATCCCAAGGTCCTGTGCCATTTTCGCGATCTGGAATGCGGTTTCAACGGATTTTACACCGGGCTCGACAATTACCAGGAGGGCCTGGGCAGACCTGGTCGTACCACGTCCAAGGTGCTCCACTCCCGCCTCCATATCCATCATCAACAGGTCTGCCTCACCAGATAGGTGTGAAACCACTCTCTTTGCAAGGGTGTTTGCCGGGCAGTAACAACCGCCACCCCCGGTCCTGATTGCCCCGAGGACGAGAAGGCGTACCCCGTCTTTGCAGGTAACCCCGAACATGTCGAGAACGTCATTTACTTTCGGGTTTATCCGAAACACGACCCCTGAAGCCCCGGGTGGGGCCCCGGTCCGCTCTTCGATAAAATCTTTTCGGGAAATTAGCGGCGTTATCGTGTCCGGTTGCCCTGCCGAACCACAACCGAGCGAGTACCAGAGGTTTGGGGAGGGGTCCATGTCGAGTGCGATGACCCGCATCCCCTTTCTTGCGAAAGTCCTGGCGAGTCCGGCGGCGATCGAAGTCTTTCCAACGCCCCCTTTTCCGGTAACTGCGAGGGTGATCATTATTACCCTGTTTGGTGTTCCGGGAATATAACGGCTCTCCGGACATGATGATTTGTATGTTCTTTGTCCTCCCGAGCAGCCAAATGTTAATGGCGTACCGGGAATGAAGTACAGGACATACAATGGGCCGTATTACTGTCATGCCTGAAGGTACAAGCGGACCTCTGTGGGAAGGGGAAACACTGTTGTCCCATCTTCAACACCTTGGGGCCCATATGAGTGTCGGATGTGCAGGTACCGGGGAGTGTGGTACCTGCCGGGTCCGGGTCCTGTCCGGTGCAGAGGCCCTGTCGCCACCAACACTATCAGAGAAAAAATGGCTTGGTACGACCGGGGGGCGCCTTGCCTGCCAGGCGATAGTACTCGACGAAAAAGAGCATATTATTATCGAAATGAGGGAAACCGGAACGTTTTCGATTGTTAGCGGGGGTATCCGGGCAGAATTTGATGAAAGACCCGGTGATCGCGGTGAAGGAAGTGAATGGGCAACGGGTGATTGTCCGGGATGAACATATAATAGATTCCCCGACAGGGCGGTGCGCAGGGATATCTTTTGATGCCGGTACAACCACCCTTGTCATCCGGTGGTATGATCTTGAAGGTGCACAGCAGTACCCCGCTTGCCACGGCATCGATATTAAATCCACAGGGAAGGTTCGGGGATAATGTCATCGACAGGGTTGGTTATGCGACCACTTCCCCGGACGGGCAGTCCCGGATGGAGCAGGTGCTTGCAGAGGCACTACAACGCGTACTGTCATCAGGGCCCGTAAACCCTGCCGAAATAGTTGATATCGTCGTAGTTGGGAATACCGTAATGCGGGACCTGATCTGCGGTCTCCCTGTCCAATCCCTTGGACGATCCCCCTATGAATCGATGCCATCCCGGACCGATCGAGGTGCCTGCATGTGATAGAAAAATCCTGATTCACCCTGCAGGGCACCTCTATGCACCACCAGTCCTCGGCCAGTTCGTTGGTGCCGACATGCTTGCAGTCCTCCTTGCTATCGGTATGCACGAGCGGGAAGAGGTTACCATGGCCATTGATATTGGTACGAATACCGAGATTGCGATCGGGAACAGGGAAAAAATCCTTGTCACTTCCTGTGCATCGGGGCCTGCATTTGAAGGATCGGGAGTGAAGTGCGGGACTGGCGCAGTGAACGGTGCAATCCAGCAGGTCCATATCCTCTCCGATGGATCAGTGTCCTTTACGACGATCGGAAATGCATCGCCTACCGGTATCTGCGGTTCAGGACTTGTTGACACTCTTTCAGAACTGCTGGAACATGGGTTCATGGATATGGCAGGAAAGTTCACCGGAGGAAGGAAACGTTTTATCCTGGCGTACCGAAATGAGCAACCAGGGTCCGCAATATTTCTGGATGAAGAGGATATTGATGCAATTAAACTTGCAAAAGCAGCGATTTTTACCGGGGTACAGACACTTCTTGGAAGGTGGGGGATTACCCCGGATCATCTCTCAAAGGTATACCTGGCCGGGGCATTCGGGACCTCAGTTGATCCCATAAAAGCAGAACGGATCGGCATGATCCCATCATTGCCCCGGGATCGTGTGATACAGGCTGGAAATGCTGCTATTGAGGGGGCCTCAATGATGCTCCTCTCCCGTTCGAAGCGGTCCGAAGCAGAGAAGATGGTGGCGATCACTGAACATATCAGCCTTGAAAATGAACCCGGTTTTGAAGATATGTATATTGAAGGGCTCAGGTTTGGCCCGATTGAAAACCCTTAATTAAAAAATTAACGCTCTGTTAAAAAGCTATAATAGGCACCCAGAATCCTGATTTTCCTGAAATTTATCTACGCTCTCGGGGCTCCGCCCCGCCGCTGTGGCGCCCTGGTTGGGATAGAGACTATCCCCAAATACTCTGAAATTAATGAGCCTTCGGGAAACCCTGCCCGAAGAATATCTTAATGGGGGTGGGGCAGGGAGGGGGTGAAATCCCCTCCTGTCTTCGTATTTCCCTCTTAATTTTTTTTATATTATCAAAGGGTTTCCACAAAGCCAAGAATTACGATAAATACAAGGGAATTTACCACGCTAAGCAAGTTTCACGGTGTTTTGAGCAGTTATCACAATCCGGTGCTCTTCTTCGAGTTCACTGAGGTAAAGATCAAAAGCCCTTCTCGTTATGCATCCTGAGGCCTCCTTTCCCGAAGGTAGTCCGACAACCTGTCCTGAAAGGTCTTCAACCCCGGTCTCCCCAGATCGTTTGAGAACTGACAGGATGGTGTCTTTCGTCGAAGGGAGCCCGCAACACTCGAACAATGCATCCTTTAACAAGTCCCCGGCCTCCTGCATCAACGGGTAACGGGGGTCCATTTCAGCCAGGCAGTAGTTTTCGGCTTCATCGTTATGCTGTTCATCATAACAGATCCTGGTGAGGGAACCCATGTCCATGATGTCAGCACCGGTAAGTTTTCCCGCGATGCATGATGCCGAGCCACAGGGCGTATCACGGAGGACCTCGAGACGGTTGATTTTCCCTGATCCAGGATCAGTAAAGACACGGAGGGATGGCCTGCCAAAAAATTTCAGAAATTCGCCAATCAAAGGGTCCCTGCTGCGGGATAGGCTGCAGAAGGGCTCAGGAAACTCGACATGAACACCGGTTCCAGCCAACTCATTGATAATCGTTTTTTTAGCCTCCGGGATTGTGTCCCGGTCATCGACAGGGTACAGGACCGATCGGACCCCTGTCTTTCTGGCAATGCAGGGGATGAGATCGCTTAAGCGTCCGTGGATACCGAGAACGATCAGCAGGTCTGCCTCAGTAACTGGAAAGTCAGCGGGAATAAAACGCTCCGGATTTTCAAAGATGCTGTCCGGCCCCTCTGTATCTCCAGCCCCGACCAGGATATTTTCAGGCCTGAGTTCATATGCCCCGACAACCTGGTCTCCGAGTCCATGGAGGCTGACCGTATTGATAATCTGCTCCCCGAAGGGTCCTGAATAGAGAAAAAAGATCCTCATGCCTTTTCCTGCATGAACTCCCTGCATTTCCTCAGGCCGTCAATACAGTCCCTGCCGTACGCGTCAGCACCAATAGATCGTGCAAACTCCCCGGTTACTGCGTGTCCCCCGACGATGATACGAACACGGTCCCTGAGTCCTGCAGCCTCGAGTCCCTGTATTACCTCATTCATTGCCGGCAGCGTTGTGGTAAGCAGTGATGACATGGCGAGGATATCCGGTTTGTCCTCCCTCACAGCCTCAATGAACGTTGCACAGGGGACATCGACCCCGGTATCAATGATAAAAAATCCGTCCGATTCAAGAGTTACGGCAAAGATAGTCTTTCCAATATCGTGGACATCACCGGCTACAGTGCCGATCACTACAAGCCCTTTTCCGTCACTTTTGGGAGGGAGAAGGGGCTTTAACAAATCAATGGCCCGTTTCATGTTCCTGCCTGAAACAATCAGGTCGGAATTGAAATATCTCCGGAACCCGGGGTCTTCGTACCCCTTTCCAATCTCTTCAAGGCCGGCCTGGAGTTCAGCGAAAATCGTGAAGGGGTCTGCCCCGCCAACAAGTTGTGAATGGCAGTACTCCCTGATCTTTGTGCCCTTAAAATCGAGCAGAACGCTAACCAGGTGGGAAAGTGCGGCTTCCCTGAAAGGATCATCTGCCATATGCCATCCACCAGGGTTGGAAATAACAGGCGAGCGTAAGAAATGCGGTGCAGTCGTTCTTCCACATGATGTATCCTTTCATTGTTGCTGTACGTGGGATATCAGAGGTAATCGGATCGCATCTCACGGTCATGCTCCTCCGGCCCCGCATAATCCCCCGGACAGGACACGCATGGCCGCAAATTGTGTTATGCGACATCATTCACCACCAGAAACCGGGAAGAGGGTGGCAATTTCTACCGGTAACTCCACCCTGGTTTATGATCGACCCCTTCCCATTTCTCCCTGAGGTAACCGGGAATTCCTGCGGAATCACGCGGGCCCACCATGACATCCCATTTTATTGCATCCTCTATATCACCTTTCAGGCGTGCAGCGAGGCCCGGGATTATCAGGGTCCTGTGGGTGACTTTTTCAGAAATACCCGATGAACTGATTACATCGGCTACTTTCTGGGCATTGAATTTTCTCCCTGCAACTGCTGAGTCAACAGAAAGGCCTTCGGTATCTGCCACCAGCAGGTAACAGTTGAGTTTTTCAATGTCCGAGAGGACCGTGTAATAGGTAAGGGCAAAGTTTGACGTAATCAGCACGGGGCTTGTTACCGGGTCAGGAGTGCCGAATACCCGGAGTCCGGGCTCAACACTCACCGGCTTTCTCGGGTCATTGTACAGGTTATTGACAAGGACTACCAGGGGTAGCGTTGACCACATCGACGGGTCCCTGATGATCATAAGATCCGCGTACCGGATCGTCATCATTGATGCAAGGCAGGACTCCATCCAACGGATTGACTCATCCGGGAGGGAATTTCCCTGGTCCCAGAGGGTCACCGGGGAACCTATAAGGGGGTGCCCCAGCAGTGAATCATCGCCGGAAATTGCCGAAGTCCTGATCATGGTCATGTTATCGAGAGACCTCGGAAGCGCCTCCCCGAACCCACACCCCGGGTCAATAAGGAGATTTTTAACTCCCCTGTCTGAAATTGCAGAGATAAGCGACCGTATTGTACCGACATTTCCATCGGCATGGACTGCAAGGGGGCATCCGGAATCAATGGCCAGTTCAGCCATCTGTTCCCAGTTTAATTCATCGGCGGCGTATATGAGTGGTCTGCTCTCTCCTGCCACCCCGAGTCCGGCCGCCATGATAACCGGATCAGATGACCAGAGGACCAGTGGCATCTCTGTCTGCCCCTTCACCATCTCAACAGTTTTTCGAAAGCTGTCGGCATCACCGGAAATCGAACGGATGGTGATACCATCAAGCTTCAGGGTTTGACCGATATAAGGATAAGAAAACGAACTGGTCTCCCTGACACGGTTAGCAATATCATCTGCGGCCATCGTGTCATCCACCGTCGTGAAGATCGCAGTCTTGTTAAAGTAGCGGAGCTCGTGGCGGTGGATGACGAGCTGACCCCCGACCCTGATCTCCCGGCCCCCCCTGCCAATCGCTACCTCTTTTACCGGTGGGGCAAGGAGTGCCTCGAGTTTTTCGAGGTTTACCTGGAATTTTGGGTCTACAAGCGGGGGACACTGGGCAAGTGTCAGGCCCCGCTCACAGAGCTGGACAGCAAACCCCATGCAGGTCTTAGGGAGACACTCCCCACAGTTGGTGCGGGGAAGGAGCGGGTAAAGATTCATCGGGCCTAGTTTCTTCTTCGTCATTTTGTCCCTCCTAATGCCCCACCCCGATAAAATCAGGGAACGTCGGGGGGTTTATTCCATCTGCAAGCCATCCGACGATGTCCTCAATAGTCCTTGCCCCTCCGGGATGTACCATGATAAACAGGTCAATACCTGCAAGGAGGAATGCAAGGGCTCCGGTTGTTTCCCACAACGGGCCCCGGTACTCCCGGGGTCCAAGTCCCGCATCCCGTTTCCAGGCCTCGCGTGCACCCCATGAATTTGCAGTCCCTGAAGCCATCGGGCACTGGAGCTCTTTGTCGCCCATCAGGCCTGCGTAACGTATGCGTTCCATTACCGAGAACGAATACTCCAGTCCGTACCCGAGTGCCGCAGATGTCGGGTCCATGATGATCTGGTCGGGAGGCAGGTACCCCATCAGCTTGCGGTTCAGCTCCTTGGCCTGGTTAATATCAATCGGGCTCCAGGCGAGGACAACATGGTTAAATTCCTGTGCGGCCTTTGCCACCGGTTCCCACATGCTCATGGTGGCTGATGAAAGAAGGATCCGTTCCCCGGCACATACTTCAGCTACTTTAGGAAGGAGTTTTGCATCTTTCTCCGGATTTCCCGATCCGCCGATGATGAGTGGCACATCCACTGCCTGGAGGAGGTCTTCAACAAGGCTGACGGCACGCTTCACGGGGGTATCCTTGAGGTACGGGTCTGTGCTGATCAGGTCAAGGTCGATTAAGTCTGCGCCATAGCGGTCGACCCAGGCCTTTGCCCAGGCACAGGGGTCCTCGAGGGCATCCCCGAACGATTCTTTAACCGGGCCAGGGAGCGGTGGGACAATATCGAATACACTCCCGGCGACCACAGGGGAATGGGGGTCTGTCCCCTCGAACAAGTGGAATGGTGGCTTTGATGCCCCCCCGATGGCCACCGATTTCACGCGGCTTCCGCCGTCTCCCCGGGTTGATCCGAGTATTACTTCCCGGATTTTTCCAGGGTACGAACGGACCGGAGCAGTATACCCTATATCCACAAGCCCGGCCAATGGAGCCGGCACCGGCACAAGGCCGGTAACCGCCTGGAACCCCGAAAGATCTGCCAAAGAGACCGTGAGCTCCTTTGCCGTCAGCGTGACACCTTCCAGTTCTAATTCGCCATCACCCGCAAGGAGTTTTATCAGGCTCCGGATCAGTGCATCCTGCCCGTTTTCCATTTATTTCCTCCCTTTTCTTACAAACACCCGGTCCGCGTGGAGCCGGATATTATGAAACGTAATCGAGACGCCAGCCCCTGGCCCCTGTGATAAGGAACGGGCATCACGAATTTCCCGTTTGCTTTCAGTAGTGGTCCCGGCAGTATCTGAAATGTTAAGTTCAGCACCCGCGGTCCTGCCAATGATCGGATGATGGTGTGCCCTGAGAAAAACCATCATTTCATCCATGGATGTTACATCTTTTTCAGTGGCGATCTGGTCGTACAGGTCGGACGGGATAAATGCCTTCAGTTTTTCCCGCACATCAGAGGGCATCCACACGATCCGCTCCCATCCGCCACTTGCCCGCAGAAACCGCGGGGACCTCATGTACTCGAAAGAGAGCCCGTGGAAACCATCCACCTGCCTCCCGCCACCTGTTGAGTCCGCAATGGAACCGAAACTCAGTCCTGTCGGGGTCACACCCCGGAAGTCCCGGTTTACAATCCCAAGGCCATCACATTCAGGGACATAAAACGTCGTGCATTCAAAGCACCCGCACGAGGTATGGGGATAACCAAACGCCGTATACAACTGGACTCTCGATACATCAGAGAGTGATTTTTCCTTGACAACACGGTTTACACCTTCATATTCTCCGGTTTCGGGGTCAATGCACACTCCTTTCAGGATCTCGTAAATCGGGCCCCTCGGGTCAACCCGTGAGGCAGCCCGGCCGTCGAGCCAGCTGATCGCACCGCAGTTGGCGTACCGCTCCGGGGTGATCACGCAGACATGGGAGGGGGCAAATGACTGGCAGAGTGAACACCCATAGAAGACATCCACATCCTCATCGGTCATGCCCCGCGTTCTGGCGTCGCGTTCCTCGTAGGTCTGTACCGCTGCGGTATGCCAGCGGTGCACGAGCGCCGGATCGGTGATCAACGTAACGCTGATCCGGTCGATAATTGGGAGAGCACTACGGAAAAGCCGGATCAGTATGGTTCCGACATGGTTGAGAGTAAGGCCCCGGGCAACCGCCTTTTTATCGACCCGCAGCCAGATCCCGTCCCTCTGGTTCAGGTGCATGAACCCCTCGATCCAGTTACAGAAGTCGTGGATACGGCGTTCCATGACCGCTTCCATGTCAGCCTCCAGCTGGGCACCGGCAACCTCAACGCAGATACCAAAGGGGATAGCTCCACCAACCGCCATCTCGGAAAGATCGGGACCGAGTAACCGTACTTCCCCATCGTGGACCTCCTCCGGTTTTTTCACCCGGAGGATCTCAAATTTTTCTTTTACCTGTGGCCCTCCGAGCTCTACATGCATCGTTTGTTTTCGAATACGTTCCCCTTCATAAACGACCCCGATTTCGACCGGGATATCCGAAAACATCCCTTCGGTTGTCATGTGCAGCCGACCTCATCGGCGATTGCATTCAGGTTTGTCAACCATTCATCCCTGCTCTGGTTTGGAAATGAGAGTGTGCAATGTGGCTGGTACCGCTGATCGATTGAAATAAACCTGATCCCTTTCGGAGCGAATGATTTCAGTCCTGACTGGAGCAGCCATCCCATACTATAGGGGAAACCGATAAACAGGACGAGGTCGGGGTGCTGGTGGTCATCGCTGATGCTCCATTCCGGATCATTCAGCCGTGATCCGATTTCCATTATTGAAAGTGTAGCGGTCGGGGTAAAACCACGTTTCCTGAATGCCTGAGCGGTTGATGGTGTCGTAATAACCGAAATCTTTCCTGCATCTGCAATACGGATGATGGTATCGACGGGGTTTCCTGCAGCGCCAGCCGGAGCCCCTGCATGATGGGCAACAACGATAAGCGGGTGTAATGCTTTTTTCAGCAGGGCTGCAATAACAGCCGGTTTTGTAACCACCGTTGACTGGGTGCTGCCCGGGACCTCATACCGCTGCCATGGTTCATCACCGGTCAATCTGCCCCACCCCCTTTTCGTACCAGCCGGGGTAGCAGGGTAGGGTCAGGGATACGGCCATCACCTTCTTTCCAGTCTGTCTGTCGCAGGGCTTTCTGGATGTCATCCTTCATCGCCACCGGAATATCAGCGGTGGTACGCACAAACAGGTGCATATCATCCGGCATAACCCCGAAGAATTTCCTGTGGAGATCGATGTAATGGTTCAGCTTGATAGACCTGCCCTTTGTCGTGTCGCTTGGCCTCATGCAGAGTTTCGGTATGAGCACCATTGCTTCTTCACGTGTCTCGGCGACGGCGAACAGGTGCTCAGGAGTGGGTGCTGCGTAGACCCGTTCCCCGGTCCTTGCATCAATAACCTCCCAGTCCTCGTCGTGGTCCTTCCGGCCTAGGAGCATTCTCCGGTATTTTGCGCCGTGCGGTCCGACGATGACGGGTATTCCGAGACGCCAGAACCCTGCAGCAATGGAAGATGCCTTCTGGGACATCGCACCCCATGCGATCCCGACAGCCCCGACACGGTTATGGACATAATCTGCGATCTCTTCATAATTTGAATTCAACTGTCTTCTCGCAAAAATGCTCGCGATTTTAATCGCAGCCCCCGATATGTGGGCGTTTGAAACGCAGGAACCGCAGTTGACGAGACCTCCCGCATCGAAGGTCCCGGGGTACGCCTCATAGAGTCCCAGCCCGTCTTCTGTCGTATACATACCGATCTGCATTGCGGCACAGCCCGAGGTGGTCACAATATAACGCCTTTTTAAGAATTCTTCAGCGATAAAGCCTACATCCTTCCATGAGCCCGGGTTATTCGAACACCCGACCATCCCGAGTACACCCGGGACTTCACCCATCACAATCGGGCCGCCGACTGCGCGGATCTCAGTGTCCTGTATTGGTCCCCTTCCGCACCGGACCCGGAACTTCTCTTTCCCCATCCGGATCCGTGATGCACCGAGGATCATCGTGTGGGGCATGAGGCCCTTTGCGCAGACACCTTCACCTTCACACCTTGTACAACCGATACACGACTCGTACAGTTCACCGAGGAGGCTCAGGTTTCCCTTCCCGGCAGCTGCGATAGCCTCTGCAAGGGGGAGATCATTGGGACATACCCTCCTGCAGTTGTCACACCCGCCACAGGTCTTTGCGGCAGCGGCAATGGTGGCCTCGTCAGGAATCGCACGGAATTTTTTCCTTTTCGGGAACATGGCCGTTGCAAGGCGGACTGCCACCTCACCTGCCTTTACAGGGTCGAGAATTGCTGCACCAATGCTTTTACCATTGATAATATCCCCGACAATGCTGTCGACCGTGTCACGGGTCCTGTCCGGGAGCCCCTGGAAGTTTTTACAACTTGTCGCTATTACCGGTGCATTTACTTTTTCCGCTTCAATCACCACATCCGTTCTGACACACTGTTCATCGATTACGATTACATCAGCGCCCCCGTAACGAATAAACCGTATCTGGTGCGAGAGAGGGCCGACAATCTTTGCCTGGTTATTGTATCGTGTGAGATCAAGGGCGGTACAGCAGATCCCGGCCAGGTCAATTGCATCCTCAAGACCGTGTTCGCGCATGTAATCCGTGATCTCAACCGAAGGGGCTACGTTATGGCCAATGACAAGAATTGAGGGTTTGGCGGGGTCCACGCAACCGATACCGATATCAACGAGTGCTGCCACCGGGTCACCTTTTGGGAAATTAAATGATGATATCTGTGCGATGTCGGCAGCTTCCATTGCGACGTGATCGATCATCCCTGCATGGAAGACCTTGGACTCAAAATCGATATTATTACCTTCCTGCCCGGTATGGCAGCAGGCGAGGAGCTGGGTAATCTCCTTCTCGCAATAATCGAGCACATCTTCGAGATCTCCAAGGGTAATCGGCTTAATTCCGGTTACAAGCCTGATATTCGGGGCTTCCAGGTTTACAGACGCGCCAATATCGAGATGGTGGTCACGGCCCGATGTTTCGATCAGGTGTTCGAGAAGATGACGTGCGTGCCCCGTATGCGTTGCGGTTCCTATTGATGCCGAGAGCAGCACGATACGGGACTGCTGTGCGGCCATATCTATCCCGCAGGCCCCGCGCTTCCCCCGGGAAAGGTCACATTTTCCCATGGTGCATAGGCAGCAAAGGTCACAGAACGGGAGATAATGGGGTGGGTATTTCTTCAGGAGTTTATGGTCCCATTCCCGGAGATCCCCGATACCCGGCATACGCGTAGGGCCAGGTCTCTCCTCCCACCCCCTGATGATCCGCCCGATATCGAGTTCGACCCCGTGAGCCCTGATATCGTCACCAATCAACTCGTCGATCTTAACCCTTGCTTTCATTTCAGGTAGTTTCCTCTCGTCTGGCTGGACATATAAATCATGGGAATAAGCAATCTTAATATTATTGTACCAGGTAATTGCAAAAAAAACATCGTGAGCGGCAGATGAAATGTTCACATTTTTAGGAATAACGGACCGTAACAGCTGTACCTATTATTTTTGCAAATCCGGGAGCAATCACCCGTTAAAATCACCGTTATCCCATTTCACGGGCAGTATTCCGAACACCAGGTGTACCAGGACCTCTTATATCAGCATAATGGTGCAGGCAATATTTTTTACCATTTTAAAAGAAATAATTTCAGAATCTCATTATGCGAATTATGAGAGGTGACGATAGTTGTACCAATTGAATTTACTGGTGTTTATTTCGGTGGTATGCCTGGTTGCACTTGCCATTGCAGGGCTTTTTGCCCGGCAGGTGCTCAGGGCAGAGACCGGAAGCGTGAAGATGGCCGAAGTAGCGGCTGCCATCCGTGAAGGGGCTGAAGCCTTCCTGAAGCGACAGTATTCGACCATTGCGGTCCTCGCGATCGTTGTGGCGATTTTACTGTTTGCTGCATACATGATCTCAGGTAACTTCACAATTGCCTGGCAAACCGCCGTGGCATTCCTGCTGGGAGCATTTCTCTCCTCTCTCTCCGGCATTATCGGCATGTGGATATCTGTCCGTGCAAATCTTCGTTCGGCGGCGGCAGCAACCAAGAATGCGGGAAAATCGGTTGTTCTTGCGCTCAGGGGTGGGGCCGTATCAGGTCTCACCATCGTATCCCTCTCGCTTCTTGGAGTCTCGTTAATATTCTACGCCTTTGGTGCAGACCCCATTACGACCCCGTTCCTTATCGTCGGGTTCGCCTTTGGTGCTTCATTCATTGCACTCTTTGCCCAGCTTGGCGGTGGGATATACACGAAAGCTGCCGATGTGGGTGCTGACCTTGTAGGAAAGATTGAAGCTGGGATCCCGGAAGATGACCCGAGAAACCCGGCCGTAATTGCCGACCTTGTTGGAGATAATGTCGGTGACTGCGCCGGTCGTGGAGCAGACCTGTTTGAATCGACAGCCGCTGAGAACATCGGGGCCATGATCCTCGGGGTGGCGCTCTTCCCGGTATTCGGTCTGAACGGAATACTTTTCCCGCTGGTGATGGGGGCTTTCGGCCTGATTGCCACGATCGTGGGAATATTCTTTGTCACCGAGAAGCTCGCTGACAACGAAGACCCGATGAAAGCATTATACCGCGGGTTTTTTGTCACGGCAATCCTTTCTGCGGTCTTCCTCTATGTCGCAACGATCTGGTTGTTCAATAATATCTGGTTCTTCTATGCGGGACTTGTCGGAATAGCTCTCTCCATCGTGTTCGTATACCTGACTCTTTATTACACGGATCACAAGTACCGCCCGGTCAAGTCAATTGCTGAAGCCTCAAAAACCGGCCCCGGGACGAACATCATTTCAGGATTTGCGGTCGGTCTCGAAACAACCGCTATATCGGCTATTGCAATCGGCATTGCCCTGATCGTATCATTCAAGCTCGGTGAATTGTCCGGAGTGACCAATGGTGGTCTCTACGGTACCGCGGTTGCAACAGTCGGTATGCTTTCCACCTGTGCCTACATCCTCGCGATGGACACGTTCGGACCTATCGTTGACAATGCCGGTGGTATTGTTGAGATGAGCGGGGAGTCCGAAGAGACTCAGAAGAGGATCTCACGTCTCGATGCAGCAGGAAACACCACGAAAGCACTTACCAAGGGGTATGCCGTGGGTTCTGCAGCACTTGCAGCGTTCCTGCTCTTTAGTGCCTACATGGGTGAGGTTACGGTACTTACCGGCAAGCCCTTTGTCAGTGTAAACCTGGCCCTTGTTCCGGTATTCGTCGGTGCACTTCTTGGGGCGATGCTCGTGTTCCTCTTTGCGTCCCTTGCAATAAGGGCCGTTGGAGAAACTGCACAGTATATTATCCAGGACGTCAGGCGCCAGTTCAAGGATAAGGGAATCCTTGAAGGGACTGTCAAACCTGACTACGCAAGTTGTGTTGACATCACCACAAAAGGTGCACTCAAGAACATGATCCTCCCGGGTTTCATCGCAATCGCGTTCCCCGTGTTTGTCGGCTTTGCGTTAAAATACGAGGCAATGGCCGGTTTCCTGATGGTCGCCACCATTACCGGTGTCCTCATGGCACTGGTGCTGAACAACAGCGGTGGTGCATGGGACAATGCCAAGAAATACATCGAGAGTGGTGCACTCGGTGGCAAGGGAAGCGAGGCCCACAAGGCTGCAGTAGTCGGTGACACCGTTGGTGACCCGTTCAAAGACACTGCAGGACCTTCCCTCCATGTGCTTATCAAGCTCCTGGCGACCCTTACCCTGGTACTTGCACCCCTGTTCATCTGATGAACAGGCAACATTTTTTTTTATCCGGCTGATATCTGCCTATTTTTGGAAAAAATCTCTACCTGATGCAACGTGATTTTTAATAGGACATTTCATATAGTATTTTTATAAAAGCAGGTGATGATGGTCACCATCATTACCGGTATCCTTTGTCAGGAGGATGAACGTTATCCAAGAACGACCATTTCGTCGCCACTGAAGTCATATATGGTAGGTGCCAGCGTCTGCAGGTCAAGGACAACCGCCCGTGCAGGAGTGGGATTGATATTCATCTGCTTCTGGAATGCTGTCTGGGACTGCCATGTCCCTGCGTTGATTGCAAGTGTTCCATGGTACTGGACGATCCCCATTACGTGAACATGGCCGGTCATGAGTACTTCGGGGATGGGATCGATCATCAGGTGGTCCTGCCGGTCAGCAGCGATTGGGGTCTTTCTCCCGTACGTAGGTGCGAGGTGGCGGCGTTTGAGCATCCACTCCATCATCGGTGACGGGTTCTCGTACGAAGCACCCGGTGTCAGCCCGATCTGGTCGTCGATTGACCTCCCGTGGTACATCAGCACCCTGACCCCCTGGAGGCTGACGAGAGCCGGATTTTCGACAAATACACAATTATCAGGGAATTTCCCGGTAAATTTTCTCGGGATTGCGGGTTGTGGTTCGGCCCCCCGGACCACATCGTGGTTGCCGGGAGCGAGGATAATTTTCAACCGGGACGGCAGTGACTGGAGCAGTTCCCCGAGGAAGTCATACTGCTCGTAGATGTTCTTAATCGTGAGTTCTGCCTCCTGCCCCGGGTAAATACCGATCCCATCCACAAGGTCTCCCGCACACAGGAGATAGGAGACATCCGCCCCGCGGACCCATTCTGAAAACCTGTCCCAGGCACCATCGAGAAATGTGTCACTGCCCACGTGAATATCAGAGATCAACACCGCTTTGCCGGGACTTTCGCTCGTATAAGGTGCATGGCTGTGGGGAATATCAGGTCTCATGAGCTGGTCAGCAAACAGCATTTTTCCATCAGATGAGAGCGACCCTTTCACACCTATGACTTCATCCGGGAGCAACGTTTCAGCATCGGCAAAGCCCGGCCTGTCCTTGTTGAAGAGTACTGCCACGGTCCCTGTCGCATCTTCCACGTCAACCCGGCGGTGACCCTTTGTGGTGCTTTTTACCTCTGAAACAAGCCCGATAATCGTGCATTTCTCCTCCCGGTACCGTGGCTTCTTCAATGCCTCGATGGGCATGGCACTGCACCTGCTCCGGATGAGCCCCCCGAGACAATCATAACGGTGCCGGAAATAATGGAGATAATCTGCTACCCCGAGGACGCCCCCGGACGACCCCTCACTGCCGTTGATTATCTCGACTTCCGGGTCAGTCAGAAACCGCGTCCCGTCTTTTGAAAGACCCATTCCCGGAACATGCTGTGCCAGCACGACTATGGTGTCACCCGGGACAGCAGAAACCACGCGTTCCAGCAGGTCGGTGTCCCCTTTTTCGGCGAGATATCTCACCACTTCAGGGTGCACCTGTAATTTGGTATCGAGGAACCGCTGGACAATGGTCTCGGTGTCAAGCATCTGATCTAATACTATCCCCTGCTGCCGATATAGGATTTTAGATCGGGGATGGAACAATAACCCTCAATGGCCTGCGATGAGTGTTACATATGACCTGGAAAATCCGGAAGTCCTCAAAATTTTCCTGCTCTTCCTGCATGGTTGCAAGGGCGACCATGTAATGCTGGTACGCTTTGAGTTAAATCCGGAACCACTATCTGGAATGCCATAGCAGTGCTGCCGGGGTGAGCCCGCTGCTGACTGCAGTGGTAATACTGTCGCAATCTGACAGAGGGATGCAGACCCGGTAAAAAAAAACCATCAACGTATGCCAACAATGTGTGTGGGCTGGATTGAATGGTGCCGGTTTGTTATATCCCGGACTTTCTGTAATTGCTTCATTCGATGTCCAAAAATCCATGCCGTGACGCGATTAATTATATGACAATAGTACAAAGATAAAAAGACGAATGAAAGATACTGGTGAGGATAAGCAAAACACCTCAATTCTTGAAAAATTTAAAAATAGTGACAATAAAGTCATATCACTGCTCCGCGAGTTCCTGTGGGTAATCATTGTTGTCGGTTCAATAGCCGCGCTCTTATTCGCAGTCAGCGGTACGTGGCCTGCTGTTGTGACGATAGAGTCCGAGAGCATGGTACCGCACATGAATGTAGGGGACCTTGTGTTCGTTGTCCAGGCAGACAGGTTTGGCCCGCTTCAATCGTGGACCGAGGGAAAAGAGTCGGGATATTCCAAATTCGGGGATTATGGTGATGTAATAATCTATAACCCGAACGGGGGGACCGGTTCCCCGATACCGTTTATCGGGGGGGCACACCCGATCATCCACCGTGCAATGGTATACGAGGAACCGGGCAGCACGCTGGTCGCCTATGTCAACCCCAGTGGTGGGAAACACACGCCAACGAGTTACATCCCGATAACGAAGGACAATTTTACCGCCCAGGGATCGATTATTCCTTCACCAGACCCTGATATCGGCTTTATCGTACCCCTGAACAGCACGGACACCCATGGTGGCTATATTACGAAAGGGGATAACAACTGGAGGAGTGACCAGGGGTCAGGGCTTTCACATTATACGAGTCTCGGGGCAATCGAACCCGTTAAACCGGAATGGATTGTTGGCAAAGCGGTCTTTTCTGTTCCCCTCGTAGGGTATCTGCCGCTTAATATAATCCCGGTTGCGATCATCATTATCCTTCTCATCCTCCTTCACGAGTGGTATCTCCGCAAAAAGGAAACCCCAAAAAGCCAGGTAAAACCCGGGAAAAAGAATAAGCAGAAGAAATAATTCTGAGGGTGAATATGGACCTGTGCCAGCTGCTACGTGATATCGGGGGTGGGCACCGTATGACAGAGCCTGAAGCAGCCGCGCTTCTCGACACCAGGGGCCGGGAGGTATTCTCTATTCTCGCTGCCGCAGATGGGATGCGGGAGAAAAAGGCCGGGAATATCATAACGTACGTGCGTAACCAGAATATCCATATCACGAATATCTGTAAAAATCTCTGCGGTTTTTGTGGCTTCGGGAAAAGCCCGGGTGCCGAGGGTGCATACTGCAATGACCAGGCGGAGATTGGAAAAAAAGTGGCGCTCGCTATGGAGCGGAAGGTCACTGAAATTTGTCTTCTCTCCGGGGTCCACCCGGATTTCACCATGGAGTCCTACGAGGAGATCCTCAGCTGGGTCACACGGGCTGCCCCGGGAGTCCACGTACATGCATTCAGCCCGGACGAGGTCGCTCATGCGTCAGACAGGAGTGGAATCAGTACTATCGAGGTCCTGGAGCGGCTGCAAAAAGCTGGACTCGGTTCACTCCAGGGGACGGCTGCAGAAATCCTTGTCGATGATGTGAGGTCGGTGATCTGCCCGAATAAACTCAATACCCGTGATTGGACAAAGATCATCAGGGAAGCCCACAGGATGAAGATCCCGACGACCGCAACCATCATGTATGGTTCCTATGAAAATGCCCCGGAACGCGCGAAACACCTGTCCATTCTCCGTGAAATCCAGGATGAGACCGGGGGGTTCACGGAACTGGTCCCGTTAACGTATATCCATACCGGTACCCCCCTCTACCAGCAGGGTATTGCCCGTGCGGGTGCGACCGGCATGGAAGATATCCTCCTGGTTGCCGTCTCACGCCTGTTTCTTGACAATTTTAAAAACATCCAGGTCTCCTGGGGGAAGTTAGGACTAAAGATGAGCGAACTATCCCTGGCATCGGGAGCGAATGACTTCGCAGGGACCATGTTCGCCGATGATGTATCAAGAGATGCCGGTGCGGAGAGTGCCGAATACCTTGACCCGGTTATAATGGAGCGGATTGCAAAGGACCTCGGGCGTCCGCTCCGCCAGCGGACAACGCTATACGATCTTTTATGAAAACGGGTAATTATAAACGGATTGGGAATTCTTTCTATTTTAAAAAAATTCTATTGGAAAATAACCTTGGAAACAAGATGATGGAGGATAATATCTTCCATTACAAGTGATTCATATAATCCTTGGCAACTTTGGAAAATTTCCATGCAGGTGTTGGAGCAATGAAGCAGGAAACGGCGACTCTATTGGAGCTTGTTCTGGAGGTCAGGATTGGCGCACTGCTCAAAGGCGCTGGCGATAAGCGCTACGAAGCCAGTGGCATCTACCTGAAGGATGACTATCTCCACATCATTTTCGATGATGATCCGCGTCTTTTGCGTATCAAGCTTGATTGGCGCTACGCGGGAGTGGAGCCTTTCTTGATGGATTTGAATGGAACGGGGGCTGGTTATGAAGATATTACATATCAGTTATCAAACAACCGGTGGTATTGCCTGATCGAGGCCGCTGAAACGAAGTCGGGCGTCTTCATGCCACGCATAGATGAGTTTGACGAATCCTTTGCCTTTATCAAAAGTTACTGGTTGAACTTTCCACTCAAAAACGGCAACAAAGGTTTCGAAGGCTTATCAACCCTCCACTATACCGGGAACGATTACCTGCTTGGTCTATGCGAGGGAAATAACTGTAAAAGCGGTAGCGCCGGAGTTCAGCCGGGAAATGGAGTTATCCAGGTCTTCAAATGGGCCGCGGAAAACTGGGAGCATGTTGGAACGATAAGACTGCCAAAATCAGTGCGTTACAAGGACTACTCCAGCCTTGATTTCGCCAATGGCTGTCTGACAGTGCTCTCGCAGGCCTCGTCTGCCATGTGGGTTGGGCGCCTTCGTGCTCAACCGATCAGTATGAAAGACCCGTTCGAAGACGATGGCCAGTTGTTTCTGTTCCCACGTGATGATAAAGGCCAGATTATATACTGTAATCTGGAAGGTGTGACGTGGCTTGGAAACGACCGGCTGGCAGTTGTATCGGATAAAAGGAAGTCAAATCAGCCCGGTCCCTGTGCAGGGAAAGACCAATCGATCCACATCTTCAAAATACCGACTGCAGGTCTGCCCACGAGTTAAATCGATTTGAAGAGCAGAATCAGAAACGAACCAGATCATAAGTGATAAAGTTCTGTATTGGGGATTTAGCTTTTAACGGTTATGATATCTTTTTCGAAAGCCTGCGTATTTAGAAGAAGGAAGGAAAAATATGTAGACATGAGGGGGTTTCACCCCCTGCCTGCCCCGCCCCCAATAACATATTCACTGGCAGGATCCGATTCGGGGGATTGGAAGAAAATTTCAGGGATTTTGAGATTATTCCCTATCCCAGACTGGATCGCCAACGCGGCGGGGCGGAGCCCCGGATGCGTGACCGAATAATGGAATTACCGGCTCTGCAAGATATATTTGAGAGGGGTTCAACAAAGCCGTTATATTATCTCTTTCGATTGATTAACAATTAATTGTGTGTTAATTTTTTAAAGTATGTATCTGACTCTTTGTTCAGGAAAGCAGGTCTAAGTGCTGCCCTTCCGGTCATACCCTTTGTGATACCAAACTGCTGGGCCGCAGCGTTTGCTTCTTTGATTTCTCCTGAAAGAAGGTCGGCTATCGTTACAATTGACGGACCGGTCAGCGGACGGACTTTCGCTGCCGGGTACGCAAAATTATTGAGTGCAGAAACGTCAAAGGCACCACACCCCACCATACCCTTTCTGGCCACGACCCCGACGAGGTTGATACTGCCGAGGGGAATAACAAACCCTTTTCCATCTGAATTTTTTAATGGAACTGTTTCTTCGATCATGCGTATTCGCATGAGAGGTACGTGTTAAACACCGATAAGCATTCAGGAGGAATCCCTCTTTGTAAACGACCGGGTATCTATGGATGATTTTATCAGCCCTGCCATCCTTCGTCAGATTAGGAATATGAGGTGTTAATTTCACGTGACAGATCCCGTCCGGCAACTTCTTGATGACATTCTTGGTGGACACCGGCTTACCGCCCGGGAGGGGATAATGCTCATGTCAGTCCGGGACAGGCGTGTCTGGGACATCGCATCAGCAGCAGACAAAGTGAGGGAAAAAGTTACAGGAAACCGGGTGACATACGTAAGGAACCAGAACATCAATGTCACCAATATCTGTATAAACACCTGTGGTTTCTGTGGCTTTTCAAAAAAACCCGGTGATGCAGGGACATTCCTCTTCGGTCCCGATGAGATCCGGGAGAAGGCAGCTCTCGCCCGGGAAAGAAATGTCACGGAAATCTGTACGGTCAGCGGTCTGCACCCTGATTTTGACGCCTCCTCCTATTCCGGGATAATCCGCACCCTCCACGAAGAAGCCCCGGAGGTTCACCTTCACGCAGGTAATCCTATGGAAATCGCGTATGGGGCACGGAAAAGTGGCATCACGACAGGAGAGATGCTGGTGGAGATGAAAGGGGCAGGCCTTGGTTCACTATGCGGGACTGCAGCAGAGATACTCGTTGACGAGGTACGTGATGTGATATGCCCTGGGAAAATCTCTACCGCGGAATGGGAGAAAATTATCCGGGAAGCGCATCTTCTTGGAATACCCACGACTGCAACGATCATGTATGGCCATTGTGAGTCGGTTGAAGACCGGGTACGGCATTTTGAGATCCTCCGGAATATACAGGATGATACATGCGGGTTTACAGAATTTGTGCCGCTCTCGTTTGTCCATATGAATACGCGTCTTTTCAGGGAGGGCACTGCGCGCCCCGGGGCTACCGGAAGGGAAGATATCCTGATGGTTGCGCTAGCGCGCCTCTTCCTCGACAATATCCCGCATATCCAGGTCTCCTGGGTCAAGACCGGCATCAAAATGGCACAACTTGGTCTCATGGCCGGGGCCGATGATATTGGCGGGACAATGTTTGAAGAGAGCATTTCAAAAGGAGCGGGTGCATCCAATACCGATTACCTGGACCCGTCCGAGATGAAAATACTGGCGGATGACCTTGGCCGTGAACTCCGCCAGCGCACAACACTTTATGCGTTTGTGTGAAAATCCGGGTTTGTTGACACCCTCGCGTGTTTCGAATTGAAGGGAAAACACGTAAGACAACGAGGGTGTTTCACCCCCTGTCCTACCCCCGGCAACATATCCTTTGGGCAGGGTTCAACTGAAGTATTCCTGAAAGTTTCAGAGATAAAAAGGCCATTTCCTATCCCACCCGGGGTTGCCAAAGCGGTGGGGCGGATCTCCCGGGAACGTGGGTAAATTTCAGAATACCAAAAATTTCCAGGATAGATTTGAGAGCATAATCAGCAGAACCGGAAATTCGGTTTTTTACAGGATACCTGAAAAAATCAATTTTCCGGAATACCGAATAACAACATGGCTTGAATAAGATCCTATCTGAATATTGCACCGATCAATCCTTCTTATCCCTGGCATCTATCTCCTCCTCTACCTCCTCTACCAACTCTTCCACGTCGCGGTATGCCCGCTGGAGGATACTGGCAAGCGGCGCCAGAGCAATCCACGAGATTTGTGCAAGGGCCGTACTGAACAGGGCAACAGGGATCGATATGAGAAAAATAGCGATCACAATCAGTTCCCGGTGGTAATTGAACCTGATAACCCGTACATTCAGGTGGGGGTCAATAAGGCGGTGGTTTCCGGATGCGTACATCCAGATGATGATAAGCATAACCCCGGTCACGACCTGCATGAATGCAAACAATATCGTTGCGAGTTCGAAACTGCCATACTGGATGATCAGGTTGGTCAGGAAGGGAATTATCGTAATACAGAGGAGGAAATAGAAATTAAGGCTGATAAGGGTGGAATTACACCGTTTTATATACGTAAACACCCGGTGGTGGCCCCGCCACCATGATGCAATGACAAAAAAACTAACAAAATAACTGATAAATGTCGGTCCCATACCCATGAGATCAGCTACTAATTCGGTCTGACGCGCTCCGGTGGATAACGTCGGGACTATGAGTGAGAGGGCGAGTAAGGTGACAGCAAATGCGAAGACCCCGTCACTGAGGGCTATAACCCTGTCTAAATTTTTACATACCGGGTCATGACCTCTAATGTTGCGGGGTACATTAGGTGGCGGCTGTTCAGCGGGGTGTGTGGAAGTCAATATCGGAGTAATTAACATGAAAAGATAAAAAATGTGACTATTTAAAAAGATCTTTAATCCCCTGTGTGGAAAAGCCGTGTTATCTTGTCACCGATTTTCTTTGCATGGGCGATTGCATCTGCATCCTTCAGCACATCCCCTGCAAGGTACCCCTTGCCTTTCACATGACCAACGTATGAAAACTCGTGGGCAGACAAGAACCCCTCTATCGTCTGGATTGTCCTGGAACCCCCTTTATCCGCCTCAACCGAAACGGCCACGGCTTTCCTCCCGGCCAGTCTCCGGTCGTGGTAATAGGAATATGTTCTGTCAATGAAGTTCTTCAGTTGCCCCGATACGTCGTAATAGTAGGTCGGTGACCCAATCACCAGCACTTCGCAGTCAAGTATACGGGACGCGACCTCTTCCCAGTCATCGTCGGTAATGGAGCATTCGTGCTCTTTTTTACACTTTTCACAGCCGATGCATGGATGGATCTGCTTGTCAGCAAGGGAGACAAACTCGGTTGTAAGCCCCTTATCCTGGCATTGTTTCAGAATGATAGTTACCAGCCTGCTCGTATTGCCATCTTTTCTCATGCTCCCGGAGATCCCTAGTACCTGCATACCATCACCATCAATCAACACTCTCCCTGCTTGGTATTGATTGTTGCGATGACGGGGTCAAGACCGGCTGAAACCATCGCACTTATGATCGAACTGACCGGATCCGTATCAAAATAAAAAAGGTGTGAACCGCAATGGCAGTCACTGCACCCGAAACCTCTGACCGGGACCCCACCGATTGCATTTGCGAGTTCGCATTCGATTAGGAGGGCCGTGCGTGCACAGATGGTAGAGAGAAGCGTGACCCCTTCGTAACCCAGAAGGTAGTCAATATGCCACCGCTTTGTGTGTCTCCGGGATGCTGCGAGACTGATATGCCGTTGTACCCGTTTGAGGCCACCCGTTCCCTGCGCAGAACCGGTATAGACATGCCAGCCGCCTGGAAATGCCAGGTACCCAAGGGCCCCTACCCGGATGGTGCAGGGCCCGTGGAACAATACGAGGCAGTAAACACCTTTTTCCATCGGAATGGACCTTTCACGGACAGGTCATCCGGATCAGTTCACGTGCGGCTGCAACATGGCGTGCACCACCCTGACGGGAGGGTTCCCCGTGTCCTGGATAAAGACCCTGGATATCCAATGCCGAAAGCCGTTCAATTGACCGGATTAACTCATCCAGGTTCCCGCCCGGGAAATCAAACCTGCCAAATCCACCATCGGTAAATACCGTATCCCCGGAGATCAGGTCCCCGCTTGCTTCGTCCAGGATGCAGATGCTGCCGGGCGTGTGGCCCGGGGTATGAATGACCAGGAGATCACCTACATGGTCCCCGTCCATGAGCAGGGTGTCGGCAATAATCCCGGGTGAATGGGAACCAAAATGCATGGAGAGGCTCTGTGCATCCGTAACAAGTCCGGTGGCATCATCGCGGTGAATATACACTGTTGCCTTGCACATCAGGGCAATTTCCTTAACATGGGCCGTATGGTCGAAATGACAATGGGTGAGGATGATCTTCCTGATGGTGTCCCGGTATTTCGAGACGGCCAGGGGTGTCACCCCGGCGTCAATGAGAGTATCCCCAACAAGGTAGGAATTAGCAAATACCGGGTCACCGGGAATCCACTGGACAGGCATGCACAATAATAAGTTCCCGAAACAAATGTGTTTTATGTATACCCTCGTCCAGGAATGCCATAAAGGAGTCCCTGTTGTCGTGGAACAGGTGGCCCGGGTTGAGGGAATTACGCCCCGGGACCTCGCCAGAAGCGTAGCCAGGGGCCGGGTGGTGATCCCCGCAAATCCTTACCGGAAACACCCTGCATGTGCGGTTGGTGAAGGGTGCCGTGTCAAGGTCAATGTGAATGTCGGCACATCGGGTGAGCGGTGTGATGAGGCACTCGAAATAAGGAAGGCCGAAGCAGCGATTAAGAACGGCGCTGATACCCTGATGGACCTCTCCACTGGCGGGGACCTCCCGGAGATCCGTAAGAGTATCCTCGCCCTCGATGTGCCGGTCGGGACGGTTCCGGTTTACGAAGCGGTCAGGAAAGCCGGCAATGTGGCCGATGTTGACTCAGATACGCTTTTTAACGTCATCCGGCAGCATTGCAAAGATGGTGTCGACTTCCTTACCCTGCACTGTGGAGTAAATTACGAAGCGCTTGCAGCTCTCCGGGAAGACCCGCGGCTTATGGGAGTCGTCAGCCGGGGAGGTGCATTTCACATTGCCATGATGGTGCAGAGGGAAGAGGAGAACCCGTTGTTCAAGGAATATGATTACCTCCTTGACATTCTTGCTGAGTCAGACGTGGTAATCAGTCTTGGGGACGGGATGCGGCCCGGGTGTCTCCGGGACGCGGGGCGTAGGGCAAAGACCGTTGAATACCTGACACTCGGCAGTCTTGCTCACCGTGCCCTCGACCGCGGAGTACAGCGGATGGTCGAGGGGCCTGGTCATATCCCGATGAACCAGATCGGGTACAATGTGAGGATGATCAAGGAACTGACCGATCACGCCCCGCTGTACCTGCTCGGTCCACTGGTCACCGATATCGGGGCGGGATATGACCATGTCGTTGCCGCCGTAGGGGGTGCAATTGCATGTGAAAACGGGGCAGATTTCCTCTGCATGGTTTCACCGGCCGAACACCTTGCCCTTCCGGACGTTGATGATATTATTGAAGGGACTAGGGTTGCCCGTCTTGCAGCGCATATTGGTGACATGGCGAGACGAAAGGACGACTCTGTACTTCAGCGGGAATCACAGATGGCTGATGCCCGCCGGAGGCTGGACTGGGAAGGCCAGTTCACGCTTGGTCTCTTTGGTGATGTAGCAAGAAAAATTCACGAACGGGATGGGAAACTCGAGACCTGTTCGATGTGCGGAGACCTGTGCGCGATGAAACTGGTTAAGGACCTCCTTGATAAGGAGCCGCCTCAGAAAGGAAAAAAGTAATTATTGAGTAGGTTTCCCGGCGTTTCCTATTTTATTTGATCGCGAGCATCCTCACGGCAAGAAGTGCCGCATTCTCACCATTATCTATGCCGACGCAGGCCACCGGGACCCCTTTTGGCATCTGGACAATTGATAACAGTGCATCAATACCCTGCAGGGGACCGCTTACCGGGACACCGATAACCGGCTTTTTTGTCTTTGATGCGATCACGCCAGGAAGAGCTGCCGAAAGACCGGCGATTGCGATAAAGATCTTGCAACTGCTCTTTTTCACGAATTCATCCAGCTTCTCCGGTTCCCGGTGTGCTGAGATGATAGAGCAATCATAACTGACATTGTGTTCGATGAGGACTGCGGCAGCGCGCTCTGAAATTTTTGCGTCTGATGCAGAACCTGATATAATGGAAACCTCAACCATAAATCCCATCAAAACTTATATTTTGTCTCTATTAATATACTATGGGCTGATTAACGAATGGAAAAAGAACCACTCCTGATGCTGCCGGGTCCTGTTCCCATGCCGGAACGGGTCAGGTATGCGATGATGCGCCAGGCCATCAACCACCGGGGGGCCGAATTCGGGCAGGTCTATGCAGACTGTGCCCGGGTCCTTAAGACCTGCTTCGGAACAAAAAACGAACTCTTTGTGATCAGTGGCTCCGGCACGGCGGCGATGGAGGCAGCCGTATCCAACTTTGGCATAGACAAGGAAATTGCCTGCCTGGTTAACGGCAAATTCGGTGAACGCCTGTTTAAAATTGCCGGAAGGTACGGGAAGGCCACGGAAATCGGTTCGCCATGGGGGTCCCCACTTGACCTCGCTGCCCTTGAAGAGCGGCTGAGCGCCGGTGCCGAGATCGTCACCCTTGTACACAATGAAACTTCGGTTGGTATACTGAACCCGGCCGAAGCGGTAGGGAAACTGGCAAGAAAATATGATGCCCTGTTCCTCATGGATGGGATCACCTCGATTGGAGGCGACACAGTCGAGTCGGATGCATGGGGTGTTGACGTAGCACTGGTAGGGTCTCAGAAATGTCTTGCCGCACCGGCAGGATTATCTGCGATTTCGGTCAGTAACCGTGCCTGGGAACGGTACACAAAGAATCCCCCCTATTACCTTGATCTCGCAGCATACAGGAAAAGTGCGGGATCAACACCGATGGAAACCCCGTACACGCCGGCGGTCCCACTGTTCCTTGCGCTCAGGGAAGCATGCCTGATTATTGATGAGGAAGGGCTCAATAACCGGGTACTGCGCCACAAGAGGCTCTCAGAGGCAGTAAGGGCAGCAGCAAAGGCCTGGGGCCTGGCCTTGTTCCCGAAGGTCGATAATCTTCATTCGTATTCCAACACGGTGACCGCGATCACCATACCGGAATCCGTAAAAGATAGCGATCTCCGTGGAACAGTGAAGAAAATGGGGATCGAGATGGCTGGTGGACAGGACCACCTGAAAGGGAAGATATTCCGCATTGGTAACATGGGTTCGGTAGGTGCACCGGAAATCCTTGCGACTCTTGCCGCAACCGAACATGCGCTCAGGAAACAGGGTTATAAGATAGAAGGCAACGGCCTGCAGGCCGCCTGCGAGGTGCTCGGATGAAGGTCGGTGTCGCCGATACCACCTTTTCACGAGTAAATATGGGGAAAATAGCCATCGAAGAGCTCGAAAAAGCATGCCAGTGTTAGTATCGAGCGGGTGACGGTACCGGGCATCAAGGACCTCCCGGTTGCCTGTAAGAAGCTGATCGAAGAGAAAAACTGCGAAATTGTCATGGCACTTGGTATGCCAGGCGGGAAGGAAAAAGACCGCCTTTGTGCCCACGAGGCGTCACAGGGGCTCATTATGGCCCAGCTGATGACAAATACCCATATTATCGAGGTGTTTGTCCATGAGGATGAGGCAAAGGATGATGCGGAACTTGCCTGGCTTGCCGCCGGCCGGACACGGGAGCATGCATTGAACACGGTGAAACTTGGTCTCTACCAGAAAGAACTGCAAAAAGAAGCAGGGACAGGGCAGCGGCAGGGTTTCGAAGATAGTGGTCCTGCCCGGCAGTAAGATATACGGGTTGGGACAGTTTATGAATAATCAGTAAAGATACAATAGCTGAGGAAGTATATGGCACAAAAGGCGATAAAACTCGGATTTGTGGTCGCAGAATTCAACCGCGACATCACCTACATGATGGAGATCGAGGGCAGGGAACACGCCGCGTTCCTTGGGGCTGAGGTATCGGAATGCATCTATGTCCCCGGGGCATATGACATGCCGCTTGCCATCAAGAAGATGTTGAAGGATGGAAATGTCGATGCGGTGGTCACGATTGGTTGTGTGATTGAAGGGTCCACCCAGCATGACGAGATTGTTGTGCAGCACGCGGCGAGAAAGATCATCGACCTTTCACTTGAATTCGGAAAACCCGTAACTCTCGGTATATCCGGGCCAGGAATGACGAGGCTCGAGGCGAATGACCGTATCGATTATGCAAAAAGAGCCGTTGAATCCGCAATCAAACTGGTCCAGAGATTGAAATGAGGGAATTATCCGGCAAGATAGCCGGCATTGCCCCATCGGCCACGATGGCAATCTCGAATGAAGCCAAGAAGATGCAGTCTGCCGGGATCGATGTTATCAGCCTCTCAATCGGGGAACCTGATTTCGATACCCCCGACCATATAAAAGAGGCCTGCATCAATGCCCTCCGGAGAGGTGAGACCCACTATGCCCCAAGTAATGGCCTCCCCGAACTGAACCAGGCAATTGCATCGAAGATTGAGAAGGAGAACCACGTTCCCTGCAGAAAAGAGGACGTTATTGTTACCTGTGGTGCCAAAGACGCTATATACGAAGCCATGGAGGCAGTCCTTGACCGTGGTGATGAAGCAATAATCCTCGACCCTTCATGGGTCAGTTACGAGCCATGTGTGCAGATTGCAGGTGGCAGACCTGTCCACCACCCGTTGAATATGCGGACATTCCAGGTCGATGACTCCCTGGTTGACAGGATTACCTCCCATACCCGGATGATCGTCATCAATTCCCCGTCCAACCCGTCTGGTTCCGTTCTTGACAAAGGTTCACTACGTCTGATCGCGGACACCTGTGAAGATTACGACCTTATCGCATTATCCGATGAAATTTATGAGAAATTATTGTACGGAAAGGAGCATGTATCGCTTGCCTCGGTCGGGGATATGGCCCAACGGACAATAACGGTGAATGGTTTTTCGAAAGCCTATGCAATGACCGGGTGGCGCCTCGGTTATGCAGTAGCACCACCAGAAATTCTCAACCGGATGTCCATTGTCCAGCAGCACACGATCAGTCACCCTACGAGTTTCGCCATGTGGGGCGGGCTTGCAGCGATTAAGGGTGACCAGTCATGCGTTGAAATGATGAGACAGGAATTTGCAAGGCGCCGCGATTACCTGATGAAGGAGCTCTCACAGATGGGATTTGAGTCTGCTCCTGCAGATGGGGCTTTTTATGCCTATATCCGCGTGGAAGGTGATGATATGGAACTTGCAGAGAACTGGCTGAAAAATCTGCATGTTGCAGTGACCCCGGGTACGGCCTTCAATACCCCCGGGTGGGAACGGTTATCATATGCGACATCGATGGCCCAGCTCGGCAAGGCAGTACATCGTATCCGGGCATCAGTAACCTGATAATATTTTTTTTGTGGACAGGTCCTCCAGTGACAATGGAAAATTCCTTTTAGTACCAATTTTTTACATAATTGCTTATTCGTTTTATTGGTTTGTCGCAAAAAAAACAACACATTCCCTACTTTTATATACCTATATGTATGAGCTATGTAGATAATCTGGTATTTATGATTCAGAATATTATTGACGTGGTAACCCGGCCCGATGCATTATTCCAGGAAAAAAGCAAGTCCGAAGAAGACTTAAAAACACCCTTCCTGTTTGTTGCAGTGGTAGGAATAATCAGTGCCTTATACGGATACATGGTCGGCTCCCTGACAAGCAGGATGTTTGCCTCTGCAGGTGCCGGAATGAGCGAGATTGTTGCCGTATCGTCGGTGGTTGGGCCCTTCATCGGTGTGATGCTACTCTGGTTAATCGGGTCAGCAGTTTTTTACCTTATTTCGATGGCCTTCAAAGGTACAGGGGTTTTTAACAGGACCCTTGAATTTGTCGGCTACGGGTTTATACCCCAGATTTTTGGCAGCCTGGTAACACTGATTATGGCGGTTTATTACCTTCCTATGATCCAGGTCCCGGTCGTCAACTCGTTTCAGGACCCGGTGATTATCCAAAATGCGGTCTCTCACCTGATGCACGATTCGGCAATGATAGAATTCACGAAAGTAAGTGCGGTAATCGCAATAATCTTCCTAATCTGGAGTGCGAGTATCTGGATTCACGCGATTAAATATGCCAGGAATCTTTCGATAAAACATGCAGCAGTTACCGTTCTGCTCCCGGTTATTGTCTACATCATCTATACCCTGTTCATGACATTTGTGGGCCTTTCTGCCCCAGGAGGATACTAATGAAAACCACATCCAGGGAATCACTTTCATATGAAAGGAGACTCCTGCTAAAAATCTCTATAGCCCTGATTCTTGTTTCTGCAATGGCATTTACAGCCCTGGCAGCCCCAACTGATACATCAGGATCGACCGCCGCATCCCTTTCCCCTGCATATACCCAGGTGACCGTGAGTGATGTATCCGTTAACCCCGGAACATTCGCAACCGGGGATGAAGGCACCATAACTGTTGTAGTCCAGAATACCGGGACGCAGAGTGTTACTATCCGCCGGGCAACTCTTTACGACAGGGATATCACGCTGTTATCCACTACCACCTATGACAGTGTCGGGTCGATTGGAGCCGGAAATAAAATACCTTTTACCTTCACGGTGAAAGCAGACGTTCCTGAAGGTATTTATTACCCGGTATTCTCCCTGGAATTCCAGGATACCGGATTCCTGCGCTATCCGGTAAAAATGGAGGTGAAAAATTCGCCTGTAGTCCTTTCCCTAACTGATAAGCCGGATACGTTTGTTGCCGGGAAAAAAAGTGTTGTTACATTATCATTGAGCAATCTACGTACGAATGCGATAAAAAATGTTATCGTCTCCCCAAATGCATCTGATATTGAGATCATACCCCAGAACATTGTGATAAATTCGCTGGACCCCGGTCAGACTGTTAAGCTCCCGTTCAGCATTACCCCGAAAAGTCCGGCCGATATCGACTTTGAAGCGGTTTACCTGAACGGACCAAACACGCACCAGGTCGGACTTATTCTCCCGATCCGGTTTAATAACGATAAAACACAGGCGGACCCTGTTATCAGCAATATTGTTTCTTCACCCGACGGAAACCATATCCGGATTACCGGAGATGTGACAAATTCAGGTCTCCAGGATGCGAAATCAGTGACAGTCACTGCTGGCAGTCCGGCAATTCCGGTGGATCCGTTTAAGGTCTATGCAGTAGGCTTACTGAAGCCGGACGATTTCTCCAGTTTCGAGCTGACAGTCAGTCCTGAAAGCCCGGATGAAGTTCCCGTTATCGTGAGCTACAAAGACCAGGATGGCAATATTTACAGCCGTAGCACTGTGGCTGACATTTCGATGGCCAGGACCCCAAAAAGTAGCAGCTCAATGTCGTATATCCCATGGATAATTGTTGGCATTATTGCTGTCATAGTCGTATTTGTGATCGGATACCAGTACACGAAAAGAAGAAAACAGTGAGGGGAATTTCTATTTCAGATGCACCTGTAATCCGACTGGTAGATGTCAGGAAGGTCTACAAGCTCAAGGCCGGGGATGTTACTGCACTCCAGGGGGTATCGTTTGACATTAATAAAGGTGAATTTGTTGCCATCATGGGGCCATCGGGTTCAGGAAAATCAACCCTTCTCAACCTGATCGGTTGCCTGGACGTCCCGACCTCAGGAGATCTGATCCTCGCCGGGCGCAATGTAAAAGACATGTCTGATGACGAACTGACCTTCTTACGCAGGGATGAAATCGGGTTTATTTTCCAGAAATTTAACTTAATATCGTTACTAACAGCGTATGAAAATGCAGAATACCCGATAATCCTGAAGCAGGGTCATATGGACGATGAAGGGAAGACTGAACAAATGATGAAGATGGTCGGGCTTGGCGACGATCTCATGACCCATAAACCAAGTGAGCTTTCAGGTGGGCAGCAGCAACGTGTGGCAATAGCCCGGGCCCTTGTCAATGACCCGGCGCTGCTCCTTTGCGATGAACCAACGGGAAATCTCGACTCAGTTACCGGGGCCCAGATAATGGATATTCTGACAGGTCTTAATGAGCAGGGCCGGACAATCGTAATGGTCACCCATGACCCCAATATCGCCCGTTCTGCGCACAGGATAATCAATATTATTGACGGCAGAGTGGCGGCATGAAAGATAGGAAAAATGTTTTCTTCCAGCTTGCCAGCAGGAATGTCAGGCTCAATTTCTCCCGATCGCTTCTTGCGGCCCTTGGAATTATCATTGGGGTCGTCGCAATTACCGCAATGGGAATTCTTGGGGCTAATATCCAGCTTGCGGTCTCGTCCAACCTTTCTAGCAGTGCAAATTCAATAATTATAACTCCTGACACCGGTTCCCGGGGGGGGTTTGGTCCTCCTTCGGGAGGCACGACGAGCCTTCTCATATCCGATAACCAGGTGAGGGAGATCGAACAGGCTGCAGGGTATAATGTTGTCGTTCCCATTCATTCGGGGTCAGATCTTGTCCAGGTCGGGACAAAAGACAAAAAGCGTGTTACCATCTATGGCCTTGATCCCGAGAAAGTATCAGATTTCGTTGAGATTGCAGAGGGAAGCTCGTTACGTGGGGCATCAAGCGGCGTCCTTATCGGGTCGACGCTTGCGAAAGACCAGGACATCAAGGTGGGTACCCGGATAAAGGTAGGGGATGAGTCAACCGGGACGAACGAGGTGGTCAGGGTGGTGGGTATCCTGGAACCAAAGGGTTTTGGTATTGATCTCATGCCTGACAATGCGATAATCGCACCTGATCATTGGTATACGTCCGTTTATGGAAACCAGGGTGAATATCAGCAGGTCAATATCCTGGTCCCGTCGATCAAGGATATTCCCCCTATAAAGGAAGCAATAGATAAAAAGATGAATAGAAAAGTCAAGGTTGTCAGTATTACTGATTCGGGTGCATTGCTCGTGACTATCAATTCCACAATCGGTCAGATAAGTACATTCATCCTCCTGCTTGGTGGGATTTCACTGCTCGTGGCATCGGTGAGTATTTTTAATGTCATGATGATGTCTGTCAAAGACCGGATCAATGAGATCGGTGTACTGAGAAGTATCGGGACTACCAAGGCAGAAATACGGAAAATGTTTATTTACGAGTCATTTATCATCGGCTCTATCGGAGCCGTTATAGGTGGACTGATTAGTTTTATCGGTGGTTACCTCCTTGTCCGGCTGATTGGGACAACGAATTATTTCTTCACCCCTGCCAGTCTCCTGTATGTGCCGTATGGCATGGCGATAGGTATTGGTGTATGTCTTCTATCGGGCCTGTACCCGGCTGCAAAGGCCGCAAATTTAAACCCGATTGAGGCTCTCAGGCATGACTGATTGCAGAAATGGACACACAGAATAATTTTCAACAGGAAAGCCCCTGGAAACAGGTCAACCCTTACGATCTCTTTTCTGAACTCTTACGGGCACATTCGGACCAGGTCATCCACATGCTCCTGTATTTTGACGGGAAATTAGACCAGAATAAGATGCAGCAGGCGATTATGGGTGCAATTACTGCAGAACCTGTCTGTAGCAGCAGGCTGGTGGAGATGCACGACACGCTCTGGTGGGAACTGGGTACATCTGCCTGTCCTGGTGATTACTTCTCTTTTATAGAAAAAAAAGGGCTGGATTCAGCAATTTCCCAGGCCCTGTCGGAACATATCGATCCCCGTGAAGGTCCGCAGATTAAAGTCTTCCTAATACGGGCCATTGAGACAATGGGAGACGTCCTGGTAATCAATGCCTGTCATGTTGCAATGGATGGCCGGGGACTGAAAGATATTGCAGGGCTGATCATGGCATTGTACCACCGCTCCCCGGAAGACCCCTCTTCCATCACAGGTAGAAAACGTGTCTTAACCTGTGATTTGCCATTGATCTCCACGCTCCTGCCATCCGGAGATCTACCATCCGGGCCGGATGAAACCTCATCAGGAACAGAACGGTGGAGATTTCCGGTACAATCCTACGAGGATCACCGGCCTGCATATGCGGTGATGACAATTCCAGGTCCAAGAGTCAGATCCATTCATGCAAAACGTAAGGAACTCGGGGTAACCGTGAATGATCTCCTGCTTGCGGTTGTTGCCATGGCCTGTAAACACATGGAGAATGGAATTGATCAGGCAGAATGTTCCTTCCTTACTACGATTGACCTGAGACGGTACTACCCGGTCCCAGGGAGATCGGTACTAAACTATTCGACGGCATTCGAAGTCAGGATCCCGGTAAAACAGAACGATACGTTATCCTGCCTGTGTCGTGCTGTCCACGAAATAATGGAAAACAAAAAGAATGACTTCCCGGGAATGAAAGATGCGCTTGATGCCGAACTATTATGGCAATCCGGTGTTTCTGCCGCCCGGGAGACACTGCGCAACCGGATCAGGGACCCGGAAAATTATGTAAACCAGATCCCGATTGTTACTAACACCGGGATTATCGACCTGGGCCTGACAAACCATTGCACCCCGTGTGTCAGAAATGCCTGCATGCTGCCGTGCCATGCCCCGTCTCCGGCTTTTTTTCTTTCCATTTCAACATACCAGGATACCATGACCCTCAGTTCAACCTACTATCGTCCGGCTGTCGCGGATGAACAGGTGCGGGCTTTCTTTGACTGGATTAACCGGTTTCTCCCAGGGTACACTGGTCCGGATGGCCCGGACTGGCTGCAATTCATACCGCGATGAATTATTTTTACGATTGAACCAGAGGAAACCACTGGTTAATCAGATGACCATTTAAATTCTGATAAGCGGGCGGTCCGTTCCAAAGACCAGGAATATCAACCCCTGGTGGGTTGCCTTTCAGGATTACGAATTATCCCGGGCCCGACTGATGGATCAACGTGCAGTATCATGGGGACCGTTATCTCCCTGGTCCCTTGTTGCCTGTTCATGTCTCTTCCGTTTTAGTTCATTTCTCGCCCGGCCAATCGCAACGCTTGGAGGAACCCCTTTTGGGCAGACACGGGTGCAATTGGTATGGAACTCACATGCCCACCACCCGGATTCGGAATCTGCTGCCAGAATCCGTGAACCGGGGTCATGTTCCCTCGGGTCAATATGGAACCGGTACAGGGTGGCAAGTGCAGCAGGGCCGGGGTACTCAGGGTTCCTGCTGTTTACCGGGCATGCACCAAAACAGGCACCGCAGAGCACACAGTTTGTAAACCGTTCAAGTTGCCTCACCGCATCCCGTTCCATACGGAATTCCTTCCCCGGGAGTGGTTCCCCTGCGTGAAATACCGGCTCCACAGATTGCACGAAATTAAAAAATGCTGTCATATCAACAACGAGGTCTTTTAACAGGGGCAGGTGTGGCAGTGGTTCGACAAGGACCTCGGTAGCAGGATCCCATGGTGTTGTTACTTCAAGGGCTTGATAGGGTGACAGGGGAACATGATTTTTGTTATCTTCCAGCCCGGTAACCTGGGTTCGGCAGGCAAGCCGGGGTACCTTGTTGATTAACATGGCACAGGCCCCGCATACGGCACCCCGGCAGGATGAACGAAATGATAACCCCTGGTCCTGTTGCTCCTGGATGGTAGTGAGTGCTGCGAGGACGCTCATTCCCGGGATCTCAAGGGTTTCAAATACATCATAATGTGGGGCGTTATCCCCCGGGGTATACCGGAACACGCGGAATTTCATCAATACACACGCTCCTTCACAGGGAACATACCAAGGTTTACAGGACTAATCCGGACTTTCAGGTTACCCACCCCGTCTGGTACCGCAAGAGAATGATGGAGGAAATGATCGTCGTCCCGTACAGGGTAATCTCTCCTTGCGTGCGAACCCCTGCTTTCATTCCGGGCAATTGCGCACCTGGCGACAGCTTCTGCGATCCGGACCATGCCGGTGATTTCGAGGAAATGGACCAGCGGGAGATTATAGGGGGTTTGCATGAGCGGTACACCTGCCTGGTGACAACGGTCCCTGAGTGAAAGTATTTCGATAAGACCCGCATCCATTGAAGGGCCGTCCCTGTATACTCCGAAATTGTCCATCATCGTTTTTTTGAGAGCGTTACGGATCTGGTATATATTGTCCCCTGACCCGCGGTGAAAACTGCTGATAATCCGGTGCCCCTCATCTGCAACCGCTTTTTCGATGAGAGAGACCCCCCCGGGATCCAGGTCCGGGAGGTCACCAATGATGGTCTCTGCGGTGATTTTCCCAAATACCAGGGTATCAAGCAGGGAATTTCCCCCAAGCCTGTTCGCCCCGTGGACACTGACACATGCACATTCCCCGGCAGCATAAAGTCCCGGTAACGGTGTCCTCCCCGATATATCGACATCAACACCCCCCATTGAATAGTGCTGGGCGGGTTGGACCGGTACTGGCGTGGTGACCGGATCAATTCCAGCGAAATCAAGGGAAATCTGGCGGATACCCGGCAGACGCTCATTAATTAATGGTTCGCCAAGCGATGTCAGGTCAAGGTGAACAAATCCCCCGGGAAACCCCCTCCCCTCCCGGATCTCAGTCTCTATTGCCCGGGCGACGACGTCCCGTGGGGCAAGTTCCATTGCACCCGGTGCGTAATTTTTCATAAAACGCTCCCCGTTTTTGTTCAACAGGACTGCGCCCTCACCCCTTGCGCCTTCCGTGATCAGGATATTGGTACCGTACAGGGATGTCGGGTGGAACTGAACAAACTCCATGTCTTTTAAGGGGACTGCTGCTTCAAGTGCGAGATGCAGTCCGTCGCCGGTGTTGATGAGCGCATTGGTTGAACGCTCGTAAATTCGCCCGAATCCCCCGGTGGCAAGCAATGTGGCCTTTGCAAAAAACCCGACAATAGTCCCGTCCTGCATGCAGAGGGCAGTACACCCTGCACAGGCACCCCCGGCTGTGACCAGCGAGGTGACAAAATATTCCCCGTAACAAGTGACCCCCTTTGCAGTGACCTGCTGGTAGAGCGTGTGGAGGAGGTTATGACCTGTCCTGTCAGCTGCATAACAGGTCCTCGGGTATCCCGCACCCCCGAACGGTCTCTGTGCAATACGACCTGCATCATCCCGTGAGAACACCGTACCCATGTGTTCAAGTTCAATTACGGCTGCCGGTGCCTCCCTGCACATGGTGGCTACTGCGTCCTGGTCTGCGAGGTAATCAGACCCTTTCACTGTGTCAAAGGCATGGGCCTCCCAGCTGTCATGGGTTGTCGTATCGGCATTCCCGAGGGCTGCATTGATCCCTCCCTGTGCAGCGACTGAATGGGACCTGAGTGGATGGACCTTTGAGATGACCGCAACGTTGATCCCTGCAGAAACCGCTTCATATGCAGCACGGAGGCCTGCAAGGCCTCCCCCGATAATGATGAGGTCATGCTGGTGTATGACGGGGGTTACTGCAGTGGAGGGCGGGGCCTCCGGTTGTACTGTCATATAGTGCCAAATGGGGAGAAAGGACTATTTATATGTCCCCGTAGTTAGCAGGCGGGAAAGAGAATCCACTGGTCTTCAAAGGAGAAGCTAATACGTCATGCAGGAACAATACTAGATAAAATGGGGTGCCGGAATGACGAATATACTGATCCTCGGAATGACTGAATTTTTCATTGTCCTTTTTGCAGTCCTTGCCTACATGATCAAATACAAGGGAAGGGTCGATATCATCGCAGGTTATGATGAAAAAAAGGTCAGAGACAAAAAAGGACTGGCAGACTTTGTAGGTAACAACCTTATAATCCTGGCAGTCAGTGCCCTCCTGGCATTTGCTTTCGAACTCCTGAACCCTTCGACAGAATTCCTTGCGTTCCTCGTATTCGCATCGGTTATTGTTCCTATTGTCGGAATTGCGACTTATTTCGGCATGCGTAAGTTCCTCGTAAAATGAGAGGCCAGGACCAGGAAATGTCTACCCTGAAGCTTAAATGCCGCAGATGAGTACCTCTAACCATGCCAAAGGTCACCATAGATCGCGAAAGCTGTATCAGTTGTGCGTCCTGCTGGACCGAATGTCCTTTGTTTTTTGAAGAAAATCCGGACGATTCGTTCTCAATGGTAAGGAAAGAGTTCAGGAAAGAGAAAAGTATCAGCACTGGTGAAGCTCCTGCGGGCCTCGCCGGTTGTGTACAGGAAGCCGCTGACCTCTGCCCGGTCCAGATTATCCGGATAGATTCGTAGGGTCACCCAGGTACACCTTGTATATTTTGGAAAAATCTGGGTTTCGTTAAACATCTATGAACGGGACGTTCACACCCGGACCATGAACACTTCTCGCTCAAATTACCCATATATTGGGGTCTTTTCAGGTATTTAATGGGAAAACCTGCATATTTTAAAAAAAAGAAAATAGGTAGACAGGAGGAGGTTTCACCCCCTCCCTGCCACAACCCAACACGATATCCTATGAGCAAGGTTCAACTGCCGTATTGCTGAAAATTTCTAGAGATTTAAAGGTCATTACCTATCCCAACCGGGGCCGCCACAGTGGCGGGGCGAAGCCCCTGGAGCGCGGGTATACTTGGGAATAACCAAACCAGCAAGACAGATGAGAGGGTTTCAACAAAGTTGCAAATCTTCAATTTCGCTGGATTCTGATTCCGGGACCTGGGTTTTAGAGATATTGATGTGGAAAAAATCATCCACTTTTTTTGATAACCTCTCATAATTATCGTTTTTTTGATGAATGCACCAAAAACTGGCAGGACAGATCGTAATTCTTAAAAACCCAGCCAATAACACTCCTTCATGCACGAACTACTGGCAAAAATTGATGATACCACCTACAAGAGAATCATCGAAGATGCCAGGATGAAAGGGATTGAACCCCGGGACTGGATCAGCCACGCAATAAACGAATCTCTTGTTCAGCGCCAGTCCATAATGAAAGAAGTCCCTGCATGTAAAAATGGTACCTGCCCTCCTGATGCCGCGTATGTACATGCAGAGGTGTATACCCCGCATCCCGGTGGGGACTGTCATGATAGTGTTGAACAGCTGAAGCGAAAGGTCCGCGAACTGGAGACCGAGCGGGATAACCTGAAGTTCCTCCTCGGTCAAAAAGCCGGACCAGACAAGAATGACCCCCTGGACAAGGCCGAGGTACTCTACCTGACCTGCCAGATCGAGAAAAATGCGTTTGAGCTCGACGGTATGGAGACGGCCCTTGAGAGGCTCCGCCTGGAGAGAGACCGGTTATTGACTGATCCCGAAAACATTCATACAATACAGCATATTCAGAAGGAGATCGACAGGCAGCAGTTTGAGGTGGATAATTTCAGGGAAGAGATCGCAAAACTCATGTCCACCCGTGATACATTACGGGAGGAAATCGCAAAAAAACAAAACGGATAGATCAATCATCTCCCTTCTGTCTGCCTGGTCCAGACTGGATTTACTATAATTGCCAAACGCCGGAAAGAAGCATTTCTGGAATACCTCGTGTCTGATATCCCGAACGGGTCCAGCTAACGGTTCATGTTCCCTGCATGAATAATGAACCTACTCTTTATCCCACATACTGAGGCGGGTATTCGTCACAGGGATCTCTTCCTGAACCGCGGTATCTGATTTGAACGATGGCTGGTTCACTTTTTTTGTTACCCGGTATCGTTCCATCCCAACAGACGGGTATGGATTGAGCAATGGTGCCAGTTCTTCAAAGGAACCAAATTTCGGATTAAGCCAGGTTTTTTCGTCTTCTTGTTTAAGCACTGCCGGCATCCGGTTATGGACAGGGAGGACCAGCGAATTCGGGCCGGTAGTGATAATGGTGAAAGACCATACAATCCTGCCATCAGGTGCCTTCCAGGAATCGCAAAGTCCGGCCATGCCAAAAATCTCCTGGCTTTTCATCCTGAAGTAACAGGGGAACTTCTGATCTCCTGACTTTTTCCATTCATAAAAGCCTGATGCCGGTACGATACATCGGCCATGTGAGAGCAGTGTCCGGAACAGTTTCTTTTCATTCAGTCCCTCAGCCCTGGCATTTATCACTGCCGCTGAGGCGTTCTTCTTATTAGCCCATGAGGGAATAAGGCCCCATTGCATGATGATACACTGTGCGCTCCCGGACCCGGCAATGACAGGAACTTCTTCCCCTGGTGCGATATTGTACAAAGGCAGGGAGACCCCTCCAGGTTCAGGGACGCCAAAGCGATCAGCCAGGTAACCAATCCTCACGGCTATAGAGAAGCGCCCGCACATTAATGACAGGTAGTTCCGAAAAGCGGATAATAGTATCCGGGACTGATCTTTTCCCTCCGGGTACCCTAGGCGGTGAACAGCGGATTGTCATAACCGAGTTACCAGGTACGTATCAGTGCCTCCAAATATTATTTTCATTATCCTTGCATATTCAAACCCGGCAAAAATATTCCTTCAACAATGTATAAATATGTACAGAGAAGATTGATATTATGCAAACAAAAATCCTCCTCGACGAGGACCAGATGCCAAAACGGTGGTATAATGTCCAGGCGGATCTTAAAACCCCGCTGGACCCCCCGCTCCACCCTGCGACCCACAAACCCATTGGGCCTGATGACCTTTCCGCAATATTCCCCATGGAGATTATCCGGCAGGAAGTGACCACTGACCGTTATATCGATATTCCCGGAGAGGTGCAGGACGTGTTACACCTCTGGAGACCGAGCCCGCTGTACCGCGCCCACAGGCTTGAAAAATTCTTAAAGACACCGGCGAAGATTTACTACAAGTGGGAAGGGGTTAGCCCGGCCGGGAGTCATAAGACGAACACGTCTATCCCACAGGCATATTATAACATGAAGGAAGGGATTGAGCGAATCGCCACCGAGACCGGAGCCGGCCAGTGGGGTTCTGCGATGTCCTTTGCAACTATGCTCTATGATCTCGATTGTACTGTTTACATGGTCAGGTCGAGCTATGCACAGAAACCGTACCGGAAGTCGATGATGCACGTATGGGGTGCGGAATGCATCCCCAGCCCGAGCACCAGGACGAATGCCGGCCGTGCAATGCTCGAAAAAGACCCTGATACCCCGGGTAGCCTTGGTATGGCCATCTCTGAAGCAGTTGAGGATGCGGCATCCAACAAGAATACCAATTATGCATTAGGCTCGGTGTTAAACCATGTCTGTCTCCACCAGACTGTAATTGGGCTCGAATGCCGTGAACAGCTTGCGATGGTCGACGATTACCCCGACGTTGTGATCGGGTGTGTTGGCGGAGGGTCAAACTTCGCCGGGATTTCGTTCCCGTTTGCCGGGGACAAGCTGACAGGAAAGCACAAGGATGTGGACATTATCGGTGTTGAACCAGCCTCCTGCCCGACGCTCACAAAAGGGTTGTTTACGTATGACCTTGCCGATGAAGCAGGCTACACCCCGCTTCTCAAGATGTTCACGCTTGGTCATGATTTTGTCCCGCCCTCCATGCATGCAGGTGGTCTCCGCTACCACGGGGACTCCCCGATTGTATCCCGCCTTGTTCATGACGGAATAATGCGGGCTGTCGCCTACCACCAGAGCGAGGTCTTTGATGCAGCCCAGACCTTCGCCAGGACGGAGGGGATTATTGTCGCACCCGAGACCTCCCATGCGGTAAAATCTGCAATTGATGAGGCCCTCGCCTGCAAAAAGACCGGGGAGGACAAGACCATTCTCTTTAACTGTTCTGGCCATGGTAATTTCGATATGTCGGCATATGATGCCTATTACGAAGGCAAACTGGTGGACTACGAATACCCGGACGCGTTGATAAAAGAGGCGATTGCCCGGATACCAAAAATTTCCTGATTACGTTTACTTTTTTTATGCGACGCATCGGATTTTTGATCAACCCGGTAGCCGGTATGGGTGGTGCCGTGGGGCTAAAAGGGACCGATGGCAATGTTGAAGAAGCCCGCCGCCGGGGTGCGTCACCGCAGGCAAAAAACCGGGCCCATATCACGCTCGCCCTGCTCGCCCGTGAATCTGGTATATGTTTTGTTACCTGTTCCGGCCAGATGGGAGAGGAAGCCCTCGTGGAGGCTGGGGTGCAGGATTACCAGGTCCTCTATCATTATCGCGACGAAAGCAGTGCCAATGATACCCGCAAGGCAGCAATAGCGTTCAAAAATGCCGGTGTTGACCTGGTCCTTTTTTGCGGGGGCGACGGGACTGCCCGGGATATCTTTGATGCTGTTGGCCGTGACCTGCCGCTCCTTGGTATTCCTGCCGGAGTGAAGATGTACTCCGCCGTATTTGCCATTGATCCCACAACCGCAGCAGAACTTGTGAACGGGTATGATGTGCAGTCCCTGCGCGACTCAGAAATAATGGATGTGGACGAAGAGGCATACCGGGCCGGGGAGCTGAAAACCCGCTTGTATGGGATCGCCCGTACACCGGCTCTTGCGGGAAAAGTCCAGCTCTCCAAGCACGTTTTTGAAGAGGGGGATGAGGAACGGGCAAAAGGAGAAATTGCCCGGTTTATACATGAAATAATGATCCCTGATGTGCTCTATGTCCTTGGTGCAGGGACCACTACCGAAGCTATTGCCCGTGTAACCGGGGTGAATAAGACGCTGCTGGGTGTTGATGCAATAAAAAACGGAAAAACTGTTGCAATCGACATCAACGAACAAACACTCTGGGATTTGCTCCTCCAGGGGGAGGAGGCAAAAATTCTCATCAGTCCCATTGGTGCCCAGGGATTCATCCTTGGCCGGGGCAACCAGCAGATTAGCCCCCGTATCGTCCGACGGGTCGGGACTGGCAATATCATTGTGGTAGCAACCCCCCATAAACTCAGGGAAACCCCTGTCCTGTATGTTGACTCCGGGGACTCAGATCTTGACGCAGAGTTTGGCGAAACCGTGCTCGTTGTCTCGGGTTACCACATGGCCCAGCGAAAACGCATCTATCAGCACCCTTCTGGGTAAAAAAAATTACTCAAGTGCCGGAGCCTTCGGGGGCTTCAGCATGGTGAATGCAATTACGAGTCCTATGATTGCGAGTACCATGATATAGGGGAATACCCCGAGGTACGACCCGGATGAGGTCTTGATAAACCCGGCAAGCTGCGGGCCGACGATACCTCCCGCACCATACGCGAGGAAGAGCACACCATAACACCTGGGATAATCGCAGGTGCCGAAGTAACTGCCACATGCAGTCGGTGCAATGGCAAGCCACCCGCCAAGGCATCCCCACAGGATGATGAACCCAAGGATATAGACCGGTACTGTCGGGACCTGCCAGAGAAGGACAGCGGCAACGGCGATCAGGACGAATGAGACCATTGCTGTATTCCGTGGGGAAATCCGGTCAGTCAGCAGACCAAACCCGGGACGCCCGAAACCATTGAACACCGCAAAGACTCCGACCAGCATGGTTGCGAGCCCGGTCGCGACGCCGATATCGGTCCCGACAGGCTTGGCAATTCCGATTGCCATCAGCCCTGCGAGGCAGCCAATAAAATAACAGGCCCAGAGTGCGTAGAATGCACGGGTCCGGAGCATCTGTCCCCGGTTAAATTCGCAGGTAACTGCCTGGCCTGGTTTTGGCGGCGGCGGGGCCCACCCGGCTGGTTTCCACCCTGCTTTTGGAAATTTAAGTGGTAATGCCAGGACAAAAATCAGGACGATGAATACAATCCCAAAGACCCTGAAGGTGTTCATCACACCCGAAGCCCCGATGAGGTACCCGGCGATATTTGCGGTGATAAGCGCCGAAAACCCAAAACCCAGAAGGGTAAGGCCCACGGCAAGCCCCCTCTTGTCAGGGAACCAGCGTGCTGCAACCGCAACAGGCACACCGTAGGCTATTCCGACTCCGGTACCGGCAATCACGCCATAGAAAATATAGAGCCACTGGACTGAACCTGCGAAGGATGAGAGGAGCCAGCCGAGCCCGGTAAGGCACCCGCCGATAATCACCACGTTCCTCGGTCCCAGCTGCTCGATGTACTTACCGGTCAGTGGCATTGCGATCGCAAAAAATGCGAGGAAAACGGAAAAAGGCAGAAGGATCTCACTTGCCGTGACTGTCTGGCCCAGCGTTGTGAAATATGCGGTAAGTGGTGCAACGAACACACTCCACGAGTAAATTGAACCAAGACAGAGGTTTATCACCATTCCAAGGATGACCAGGACCCAGCGCCCTTTTTCCGCATCCATTCCCATGATTTTTTCTGTTGTAGTTTCACTCATATTCCGATCCTCCGTTACTGAAATGATCTGTTAGCCTGGTTTATAGGGGTAAAAAAAAATAATTGGAATTGTTATTCATCAAGGGTTGAGATATCCCCGGGGTCTATGCCCATCTCCTTCGCCTTGAGTACCCTTCGCATGATCTTGCCGCTGCGGGTCTTTGGAAGTTTATCGACAAATTCGATCTCCTGCGGCACTGCAATCGGGCCAATCGTCATCCGGACATGGTACATCAGGTCCTGTTTAAGCTTATCATTCGGCTCGTGCCCGACCCTGAGGATTACAAAGGCCTTGATTGAATTCCCCTTGACGAAATCCGGTTTCCCGATCACTGCGGATTCAGCAACCGAATGGTGGGAAACAAGCGCGCTCTCCACTTCGGCGGTCCCGATATTGTGGCCGGCAACGATGATAATATCATCAGACCTGCCCAGGATCATGATGTAACCATCTTTTCCCTTTACCGCCAGGTCGCCGACGGTATAGACCCCGTCAATGGTATACCAGTATTTACGGTAGCGTTCGTCATCCCCGTAGACCGTCCGGAGCATGGAAGGCCACGGTGACTTGACTACGAGGAACCCGCCGGTCCCGGGCTTGACAGAATTACCATCTTTATCGACAACGTCTGCTTCGATACCAGGGATCGGGAGGCCCGCGAAACCCGGGCGCATCGGCTCGCCGAGCATGGTGGTAATCATGTGCATCCCGGTCTCAGTCTGCCACCACGTGTCGAGGATCGGGCACTTTTTCTTCCCTATTACCTGGTAGTACCATTCGAATGCTTCGGGGTTCAGCGGTTCCCCGACAGAACCGATAATCCGTAAAGAACTCAGGTTGTACTTGTCCGGCCAGGTCTCCCCCATTTTCATGAACATCCGAATCGCCGTGGGAGCGGTGTAGAAGATCGTGACTTTCTGCTCCTCGATAAGCGACCAGTAACTCCCTGCATCAGGGTAATCAGGGGTCAGTTCCGAGATGAATACCGTTGCCCCAACTGCAAGCGGCCCGTACACGATATAGCTGTGACCCGTGATCCAGCCAGGGTCTGCAGTGCACCAGAAAATATCGCTATCCTTGATATCGAATACATATTTACTGGTGTAATAGGTGCCCACCATGTAACCGCCGCAGGTATGCACAATCCCTTTCGGCTTCCCGGTGGAGCCGCTGGTATAAAGGGTGAAAAGTGTGTCCTCGGCATCCATTACTTCAGCCGGACAATCTGCCGGCACACTCCTCATCATCTCATAGAAGTCCAGTTCAAGGTTTGGACGGAGTTCTACCTGCGGGCTCTGCCGCCTGAGAACAATTACGTGTTCAACGGAGGAAGAATTGATAATGGCCTCTTCCACGATTGATTTCAGCTGGATGACCTTTCCTCTCCTGATGCTGACATCTGCGGTGATAACGACCTTTGCCTCTGCATCCTGTATCCGCATATTGAGTGCAGCGGCGCCAAAGCCTCCAAATACGACACTATGGACCGCACCGATCCGGGCACATGCGAGCATTGCAATGACCTGTTCCGGCACGAGTGGCATATAGATGCAGACGCGGTCTCCCTTTTTGACACCAACCTTCTTCAGGACGTTCGCAAACCGCATTACACACGAGAGCAGCTGCTGGTACGTGTAAATCTTTTCAGCACCATTCTCTCCTCTCCAGATCAACGCGGCCTTGTTGCGCCGGTCTCCGGAAACCTGACGGTCAAGACAGTTTGCCGTGATGTTCAGTTTGGCATTGGTAAACCACTTGGCATACGGGTAGTCCAGTTCCTTGACCTTATCCCATGGTTGGATCCAATCGAGTTCATGGGCCATCCTGCTCCAGAATGCATCCTGGTCCTTCAGAAATTCATCATATGCAGTCCTGTAGTCGCCCAGCCAGGAATTCTTTTTATAACGAGGGTCAGGCGTATACGACTTGACATCCTCGACGAGTTTCACATCGAAATCCTCGGTCATGTACTCACCGATTTAACATTATTAATCATGATAAATACCTATTTAAATTTTTTTAAACTGACTACACGTGGTAATCACACGACTTAGTAGATAGATGTAGTGTTGAATAAAGCCTGATGCGGGGTTATAGAACCACGGTGATATGACAGACTGACAATACCTTACATTTTACGTTGATTACACCGCTATTTTTTAAATCTCCCTGATTTAAACAAGATTGCAACCATGATCCCTAAAAACCATTAAGTTTTTACAACAGAATAGTATGGTATGAACGTTGCGATCATTGGTGCCTCAGGATATACCGGTGGAGAACTAATCCGTCTCCTCCTGACGCACTCATCCGCAGAAGTTACCTGTGCGACTTCCCGCAAACTTGCGGGAACACCCGTTGTGAAAGAGCATCCCCACCTGAAAGGGCGGATTGACCTCCTGTTTGAAAATCCCTCCGCCGATGAGATTGACGCAGATTTTGCGTTTCTTGCGGTCCCCCACACCGCGGCGATGAGTTATGTCGCCCCGCTGCTTGACCGCGGGATCAAAGTTGTCGACCTGAGTGCTGATTACCGGCTCCCAAAAGATGTATACGAGAGGGTCTACGATGTCCCCCATACCGCGTACTTCGAGTGTCCCTACGGGATCCCCGAACTCCACCGTGATGCATGCGGCCCTGCCCGGTTTGTTTCCAATCCCGGCTGCTTCCCCACAGGAGCGACACTCGCCGCAGCGCCCCTTGCAGGACGTGCCCACACGATTATCTATGACTCAAAGACAGGTGTCAGCGGGGCAGGGGATAACCCGTCGGCAACGACACATTACCCGAATGTTGCCGACAATATCAACCCCTACAAGTGGACTTCGCACCGGCACCTTGCCGAAATGCGTATGGAGGTCACACGACTCGGTTCCACGGCAAAGGTATATTTCACGCCCCACCTGGTCCCGGTCACCCGGGGGATCCTCACAACTGCCCACATTCTCCTTAAAGAGCCGATGGGGCAGGAAGAAGTTGAAAAATGCTACCATGACTTTTACAAGGGGGAATATTTCATCAGGTACCAGAAACCGATGCTCGCAACCGTCAGGGGATCAAATTTCTGTGATGTCATGGTTGAAAGCGAAGGTGAACGGGTCGTGGCTGTATCGGCAATCGATAATCTCGTCAAGGGTGCAAGCGGCCAGGCAATCCAGAATATGAATATCATGTGCGGGTTCGCCGAGAATGACGGGCTCCGTGGGGCAGGCGTATTCCCCTGAGGTGAGATGAGAATGAACGTTTCAGAAGTAATGACAAAAAATCCGATTGTGGTATCTGTCAATGATACCGTCCGGCAGGCAGCGGGATTGCTGAAAAAGAACCGTATCGGTGGTCTGCCGGTAATGGATGACGATGTACTGGTCGGAATGGTAACCGACACGGACATTGTAAACCTCCTGGAGACCGGCCAGATATCTGATGACCTCTGGCTTCCGTCCCCGCTGGAGATCATTGAAGTCCCTATCCGCGAGATGATCAACTGGGAAAAGACAAAGAAGGCACTGACCCACATCGGCGATGAAAAAGTCGGGAACATCATGGGCCACCCGGCAATCACTATCGCTTCAGGTGCGGACATAGAGGAAGCAGCCGCATTGATGCATAAGGAGAATGTCGCCCGCCTTCCGGTATTGGAAGGTCGCAGACTCGTTGGCATTATCACCCATACCGACATTGTCCAGGGGATCGGGAGCAGCTTCGAAGGGGCAGGCCGGTAAATTCCGGGAGGCAGGTCAGGATGAAAAGTATCTGTGGTGTCGAAGGAGTGAAAGCTGCCGGGGTAAAGGAAGGGAAATATGGTCTTACCCTGATCCGGGCAGAAGGGACTGCAGCCGGAGTTTTCACTTCGAATATCATGAAGGCCCCTCCGGTCGTCCTGATGCAGGAGCGTATGGCCAGGGGAAAACTCAGTGCGGTGATCGCGAACAGCGGTTGTGCCAATGCATATACAGGCGACCGGGGGTACCAGGACGCAGTGACAATGGCAGAGATTGCCGCAGGAGAACTGGACCTGGATGCCACTGAAATTGGCGTTGCAAGCACCGGGGTAATCGGCCGCTACCTCGATATTCCCCTGATTACACGGCAGGCAAAGGAGGTCTCCCCGCGTCTTGAACGCAGTGCATCAGCTGAAATACAGGCAGCGAAGGGGATTATGACCACCGATTTATTCGAGAAGCATGCCCTGATCCAGCGGGAGACCTTCTCGGTCGGAGGGATTACCAAAGGCAGCGGGATGATCGCCCCCAATATGGGTACCATGCTTGCTTTTCTCTATACAGATGCCGAAGTCAGCGCCAGAGACCTGCAGTCATCATTAAAACTCGCGGTGAAGCGGACGTTCAACAGGGTGGTGGTCGACGGTGATGAAAGTACCAACGATATCGCACTCTGTACCTCGACGGGTGTACAGGGACGTGTAAATCCACATGAGTTCCAGAAGGCACTTGAAGAGTGCTGCCGATCCCTTGCCATGCAGATCGCGATCGACGGCGAAGGTGCAACGAAGTTGCTGGAAGTCACGGTCACAGGGGCCCCTTCGGAAGAATCTGCCTCTGTGGTGGCAAAGACCATCATAGCATCCCCTCTTGTAAAGACTGCCGTTTATGGGCAGGACCCTAACTGGGGCCGGGTGGTAGCTGCGGCAGGACGTTCGGGTGTCAGGTTTGACCCGTATGCGGTCTCACTCTGGATCTCGGACGGGACCGATCGTGCGGAACTTGTCCGGTCGGGCGAGATAGTTGTTGACCTGGTCCTGGCGAAATCCCTGATGGCCGGGAAAAAGGTGATATTCGAACTCGACCTCGATGCAGGTGATGGGACGGCAACAGCATGGGGATGTGACCTGACGGAAAAATATGTCGAAATCAATGGGAGGTATACCACATGAAACGTGAAGAGGTGCTCACCGAAGCACTCCCCTATATCCAGCAGTTCCATGGAAAGACGATGGTGATCAAGCTTGGCGGCCATGCGATGGTGGACCCTGATGTACTGGAGGACGCAATAAAAGATGCAGTCCTCCTGCAATTTGTCGGAATCAGGGTTGTCCTCGTGCACGGCGGAGGCCCTGAGATCACCGATAAAATGAAAGCCATGGGGAAAGAACCCAAATTCGTTTCAGGACTCCGTATCACGGACCAGGAAACCCTTGAAATAGCCCAGATGGTACTGGTGGGAAAGATCAATACCGGGATCGTCTCGCTGATCGCCAAGTCCGGTGCCCGGGGTATCGGGGTATCGGGAAACGACGGGGACCTGATTATCGCGAAGAAAATGGGCCTCCAGAAAGTCACCGTCGCCGGAAAAGAGCAGGAGGTTGACCTCGGCCACGTGGGGGATATCGAGGTGGTTGATCCCTCGCTACTCAACACCCTTCTCGATAACAAATACATCCCCGTAATCGCTCCGATTGCAATAGACCGGAACGGGCAGAACCTGAACATCAATGCAGATACCGCCGCAGGTGACATTGCAGTCGCGCTGAAAGCCTACAAATTAATCAACATGACTGATGTTGACGGCGTGATGAACCGGGAGAGGACAACCGTCTATCGCAGGCTTGCCCTTGATGAGGCCAGGGAAATGATGGCACAGGGTGTCATCAGCGAAGGCATGATCCCAAAGGTGACCTCATTAATCGATGCCGTGAGCCGGGGTGTCCGGTTTGCCCATATTGTGAATGGGAATATCCGCCATAACCTCCTCCTGGAACTCTTCACCGATGAAGGCATTGGTACCATGGTGACCGAAAAGAAAGTGCCCTACGGTGATAAGCGTATTAAGGACGGGAAGACATAACTGGTATTCATAATTGAGAGCACTACGGTGTCCCGATGAGGTTACAACATCCTTTTTTCGCAGTATTTTTTCTGGTGCTCCTGCTATTAGCATCAGGGATTGTATCTGCGGAGTCTCCGGGCCCGGTCCCATCAGGTACAACCGGTAGCACACCTAATATCTCTGACCTCCTCGCGTCAGAACCAGCCGGTCACGTGGTTGTTTATTTTTTTTACCGGCAGACATGTGGTGAATGCCAGAAGGCTCTCACGTTCATGGAAGGGTTTCGTGAGCGCCACCCTGAAGTGATTATCCGGTCGTATGACCTTCTTGACAATACATCGAACCAGAAGCTGTTCCAGCAGTTTAACACGCGTTATAATGTTCCTTTTTCACCAGTACCAGCCATTTTCGTCGGTGAATGGAAACTGATAGACTTTGAGAACATCGAGTTGCAACTGGACGATGTCGTTGTGCAGGCCGCAAAGAACCCGAACTCTTCAGTCCCCCTGCCCACAGAGACAATTCCGTCCCTTGAAATATCCGAAACCACCCAGCTGACGATACCACTTGTTATCGCAGCCGGCCTCGTGGACGGGATCAACCCCTGTGCGTTTGCTGTCATGGTCTTCCTTCTCGTATCGATCATGTCGATCAGTTCAAAAAGGAGGATGTTGCAAGTCGGCCTTGTCTATATCGGGGCAATATTCATTTTTTACTTCCTTTCCGGCCTCGGCCTCTTTGCCCTCGTTCAGGTGTCCGGATTCTCGAGAATATTTGCGCTTGTTGCTGCAACCGTTGCCTTTGTAGCCGGGGCCCTGATGATAAAAGATGCCCTGTATGGCGGTACTGGGAGCTGGCTTGTCATCCCTGAATCAAAAAAGGATTCAATCACCCGGTACGTAAAAGAGGCGACGCTTCCTGCCACGTTTGTCCTTGGTATCCTTGTCGGGATGTTCGAACTTCCCTGTACGGGTGGCATCTACCTCGCAATTATCTCCCTCTTATCACAGGAGATGACAATTATGGCAGGGCTGCCACTTCTTCTGCTCTATAATATCCTCTTTGTAGTCCCGCTGATTATTATCCTCGCAGTTGTGTATTTCGGGCTGCCACCGGAGCGGCTTGAGGCATGGCGTACGGAAAACAGGGTAATTGTCAGGCTCGCCATGGGGTGCCTGATGATAACCATCGGGATTGTTGTGCTGGTTACGGTATTTTTCAAGTAATTCAACAATATCCCGGTCAAAAAAACCCTTAAAACAAGAACATTTTCAGGGGAGGTTTCCATCCCCTGAACATCCACGCTGCCACTCTTCGCTCATTTCAATCAGGATTGACATGATCCTCTGGACATGGACGGGGTTGATTTTATGCTCGACAGCGTAATCAAACGAGGACTCAAGGACTGCCTTTACCCGTTCCTCGTCATGGACCGGGAGGCCCCCGGTGAATTTTTCCTTTGCGATTTTACCGGCTACTGCCTGGCGTTTAGCGATCAGCCGGATAATCTCCCGATCAATCCTGTTGATCTCTTCCCTGAGTGACTCGATTGGCATAGTACCTACTTGCAGCAGTTTAAAGGTTTAAATGTGTTCCCCGGAACGGATCCCGGCGGGTATCGGTGAGCCTCTGTAATTCTGCAGCCCGGTAAACCATACCTGATAGATCCCGTTTTTTTTCTGTTCGCATGCAGGAACAAATCGGTGTTATGGGTCATCCGAAGCAAATAAGCCCCGGGAACTACCATCAGTACAGGACAATTTATGCTCGAACTGATAACTCGAAGGGAGCGCTTTGATCTTTTCATTGCGTGGCTTGGGATCACGATTGCGTTCACGCTTGCAATCGTGCTCTCCAGTTTTAATGGAAAAATAGACCCCCTGTTCTTCCTCTACATCTTTGGGATATCCTGCCTGACGGTGGGTATCGGTTTTGTACTGCATGAAATGGCCCACAAGTTTACTGCCATGAAGTACGGCTATTATGCAGAATTCAGGAAAGATAACGTCATGCTCCTGATGTCTGTTGTTTTAGCGGCACTGGTGCACGTCGTATTTGCTGCTCCGGGTGCCACGGTCATTTACGGGGGCGGGCTGTCGAAGGAGCAGAACGGTAAAATATCAGCAGCCGGCCCTGCAACAAACCTTGTACTCTGTATCCCGTTTGGAATTATGGTCCTGATGACCCCCTTCATCATGGGATGGGGCCCCGTTATCGGCTTCATCGGGATGATGGGGCTCCAGATCAATGCAATGATAGCAGCATTCAACCTCCTCCCCATCAGTGTCCTCGACGGGAAGAAAGTACTCGAATGGAAACCGGTGCTGTTCGTGGTCATGATTGCCGTTTCCTTCGCGGTCCTGTTTGCGGCACTTACCCTGGTCCCATCCTACATTACCTGATCCATTTTTTCCGGAACAAAAAAAATCCATCTCCTGCATTATCGGCACCTGTCTGTTTGGAATAAGTCTGCCGTTATTTTTGGGATTAATGATGGTATGCAAAAAATAGGAAATGATAATTAGTACCGAATAATAAAGTAATGTTAAGTTAAAACAAATTAATTTGATTGGAGATATTGAACGTATGCATATCATGGAAGGCTTTTTGCCGTTGCAATGGGCGGTTTTCTGGTGGTTGATTGCCCTCCCGTGCCTTTTTTACGGTGTGTACCGGTTGAAAAAAGTGATGGACGCCGATCGCGAAGCGCTCCCCCTCCTTGGTGTGACCGGTGGGTTTATTTTTATTCTCTCCTCCTTAAAACTCCCGTCCGTCACCGGTAGTTGTTCCCACCCGACCGGGACCGGCCTGACTGCCATCTGCTTCGGCCCATGGATAACATCTGTTGTATGCGCGATCGTCCTGCTGTTCCAGGCGCTCTTCCTTGCGCACGGCGGGCTGTCCGTCCTCGGGGCGAATATCGTCTCAATGGGGATTGTCGGTCCTCTTGCAGGATATGCCGTATATCGGGCCCTTCGTGAAACCCGGGTAAACATGTTTCTCACGGTGTTCCTTGCCTGTGCGCTCGCAGATATGTTCACCTATATCACCACCTCGCTGGAACTGGCATTGGCGTACCCGGCTGAAGTGGGTGGAGTAGGCAGTTCTTTCGTCCTCTTTATGGGGATCTTCGCTATTACGCAGGTCCCGCTTGCCATTGTTGAGGGTGTCGTTCTTGCACTGGTGTTTAAGTATATTGTCCAGCTCAAACCCGACATTCTGCTCCGGATGAACGTGTTCCCCGAGGAAAAAATTAACGCCGCAAGGAATGATACCTGATGCCATTCAAGTACAGACTGGAGATTCTCGCAATTGTTGCTGTCCTGATATTCTGTGCCCTGTTCCTCTATACGAGTTCGATAATGGGGAATGCAGAATATGCTGGCTCTGATACGGTCGGGGCAGAAAAAATAGCGGAACTGGCGGGAGTGCAGCCTGACGAAATTCAGCCGTTAATACCGCAATGGGTCCCCCCCAGTGGAGAGGTTGAATCTGCACTGTTCGCCCTGCAGGCGGCAATAGGCGGGATAATGGTAGGCCTGGTCTTCGGCTACTGGATTGGCCAGAAAAAAGGAATAAAAAGCACCTGAAATTATGTACTGCCATGTATGAAGAGTTACTGGAGGATATTGCCCAGACGAACGGGTTGAGGGAGGTCAATACCTACATAAAACTCGTGGCCGGGCTCGGGGCTATCCTCCTCTGCCTCCTCTCCACGAGTTTCATCGCACCCCTTTTTATTGCGGTCCTGCTTTCAGGGTCAATTATCATCCTTGCACGGGTTGATGCGAGGACGTACGCGGAACTCTTCATCGTGCCCTTCTGGTTTGCAGCCATGAGTGTCATCGTGATCATTCTCCTGTCCGGGGGGAGCGAGGTATACTGGAGCTGGAACCCGTTTTCATGGCTCTCTGTATCCATATCGCGGGAAAGCCTCAACGAGGGTATTTTTGTATTCTGCAGGGTTATCGGGGGAATGTCTGCTCTGATTTTTATTGCCCTCACCACGCCGATGACCGACCTCTTTATCGTAATGAGACGGTGCCGGATCCCTGAGGCCGTCCTGGACCTGACGATGATGATCTACCGGACTATCTTTATGATCATGCACCTGCTTGTGCAGACATACCAGGCCCAGGTGATGCGCCTCGGGTATTCCTCGTTCCGTGAATCGATTGTGTCCTTTTCCACCCTGTGTGGTTCAGTATTTATCGCCAGCTGGGATGCCGGGGAAGACCTGGTCCGGGCCATGGACGCACGTTGTTATGCTGGAAAATTTGCATTGCTTGGGGAAACCGGCCCGGTGAATTGTTACTCACTGGCGGCAGTCGGATTATTCCTCCTGGTATCGTCAGTGATCGTGGTTATTACACGAAATATTGTCATGATATAGGTTTTGTCCCATGAGCAGCATCATTCTTGAAGCAAGGGAGATCCGGTACCGCTATCCGCGGGGGATGGAAGCAATCCGGGGTATCAGTTTTCATATACGGAAAGGGGAAAAAATAGCCCTGGTAGGTCCCAACGGTGCCGGGAAATCCACGCTCATGCTGATGTTCAACGGGATGATACGCCCTGATTCAGGCATCATACTTTTTGACAACGAACCGGTCAGCTATGATAAGGATTCGTTGCGGAAACTACGCAAACGAGTGGGTTTTGTCCTCCAGAACCCGGACCGGCAGATTATTGCACCGACGGTATACCAGGATGTAGCATTCGGGCCTGTCAACCTTGGGTACAGCGAGAGTGAGGTCAAGCAGGCGGTTACCGGGGCGCTCCGGTACGTGGGACTCGAGGGGTTCGAACGCCGCCCTCCCCATCTCCTTTCGGGTGGAGAGAAGAAACGCGTTGCCATTGCCGGGGTGCTTGCGATGGACCCTGACCTCCTCGTTTTTGATGAACCAACCAGCGGTCTTGATCCATCAGGTTCAGAGGACATCATGGAACTTCTTGATGAACTCAATCACCAGGGCAAGACCATTATCATATCAACACATGACATTGAGCTCGCGTACCCGTGGGCTGACCGTGCAATCCTCCTGTTAGAGGGCAGGATTCTCCAGGAAGCGATACCTGATGTGGCATTTGGCAGGCCTGAATATGTCAGGCAGGCACACCTGTCGATGCCGATCCTGCTCGATATTTATTTCGAACTCGAAAAGCGGGGGTATTCACTACCTGACAGAAAGCCAAGGACTGTCCTTGACATGCTGCAGGTGATAGATGTGGCGTTTAAGAAAACTCCCTGCTGCCATGCGTCCCCCGGGACAATCAGTGTCTTTGATGTTGATTCATCCCCGCATGATTCATTACCAGGGTGGCTCGCGTCTCACCAGGGTGTATCAATAGGTGCGATGGGGACCCGGGCGAAACAGCATGCTGCAGATAATCACATCGCCCTTGATTTTACCTATGGTGTGATTGACAAGTGTATTTTACGAGCGATTATTGGGGAGTCCTCGTTGATCCTGACGAGTACCGGGATGGTCCGACGGGTGGAACAACGGGTCCTCGAATTTGATACCGTGAGTGGTATCCGGGTGCCGGTCAGGTTAATGGATCAGTGAAAAGACAGGAGTGAAACAGGTACCCTGGAAAGGGTAATCACCCGCTCTTATTTCGTTTTGAGCGATTCGATAACCCTGACAACTTTTTCCCCTTTTGTGAATGCCTCAGTCAGTGCAGTCGGATGCCCCTGGATCCCCTTATAGGTGTCCATATCATTGGCAATGATATTGTCATAATATTCGATGCCAAGCGTGTTGAAAAATGCCGTGATCGCAGGAAATGCCGCATCAAAAACATTTTCCCACGGGAGACCGGCGGTTGAAATGAATATCCCTTTATGGTGCCGGATTACCTCGTCCTGGTAAAAACGGGTCTTCAGTATGAACTTTTGTGCCCAGATGTACTGGGCCCGGTCGATCAGCCCCTTCAGTTCTGCTGTAATCCCCATGCTGTAGATTGGCGAGGCAACAGCAAGGCCGTCACAGGACATGACCCGTTCAATGATTATCTCGGCGTCGTCCTGGACGATGCATTCCCCTGTCTTATGGCAGGCGTTGCATCCCCGGCACGGCGTGTAATTCATAGATCTTAAAATAATCTTGTCAGTGTCTGCACCGGCGTGTGCAGCACCGTCGAGAAAACTATCCAGCAGTGTCTCGGTATTTCCGTGCCGGTGCGGGCTGCCCGAGATCCCGATGACCGTTACCGTCATGCACTCTCACTCTGGAGCCTGCCCCTCAGTTCGGCGATTACCGAATGACCGAGCTGTTCCGCATCAGTTTTTGCCGTTGGGTGTGAAAGGACTGCACCTTTTTCATCAACTCCCCTGATGAACAGGTACCGGATATCGCGGTCCCGTACCTCAATCACATGGAAAAGGCATTTGACCGACATGATCGCCCCGTCAAAAACATTTTCCCACGTTTGCCCTGCGGTCCCCAGGTAAATGCCCATCCGTTTACCTTTGCGCTCAGGCGGGACGACCGGGAGTTTCAGGACGTATTTTCTTGACCTGAACACCTGTGCACGGTCGATTAAGGATTTCCCCTGTGCCGGGATACCCATGCAGAAGATAGGAGATGCGAACACGATGATATCCGCCTCGATTATTTTATCATGAACACTGTCCATCCCGTCTCTCTGGACACAATGGTTGAGCTTTTCGCAGGCATTGCATCCCCGGCAGGGATTAACATCCGCATCAATCAGTACAATCTTCTCAACGGCCACATCGCTCTCAAGACTCATTGATGCAAGCATCCAGTCAAGGAGCGTCTCGGAATTCCCGCCCCTCCGCGGGCTCGACGCGAATGCAAGGACCTTTATGGGCATGAATGAGCCTTTGGTGGCGTAGGATAAAAAAAGATTGTTGATGAATTTTTCAGACTGACTTGAAACAGAGGTACCAGTCTTTGCACTCGTAACCCTCTGTCGGCCGCTTTGCCATTTCAGCCGCGGTCTTCGGGGGTGGGACTACGACCTTGTCACCAGGCTGCCAGTTTGCAGGTGTTGAAACCTTGTTCTTATCGGTCATCTGGAGTGCTTTCACGAGCCGGATGATCTCCGGGATATACCTCCCGTTCTGCAACGGGTAATAGATCATCGCCCTCGTGATCCCCTTGTCATCGATAAAGAATACACAGCGGACTGTTGCGGTGGTGCTCTGTCCCGCGTGGATCATGCCATAACTCTTTGCAATATTCATCGAAAGGTCTGCGATGATCGGGAACGGGATATCCACCCCCATCTTCTCCTTCACTGCATGCACCCATGCAAGGTGGGCAGATACGCTGTCCACCGAAAGGCCGATTAGCTGCACATTCATTGCCTTGAGCTCATCATGCACAGCTGCGAATGCCAGGAACTCGGTCGTACAGACCGGCGTGAAATCTGCAGGGTGTGAGAACATGACGACCCACTTCCCTTTCAGGTCAGAAAGTTTAAGCGGGCCCTGCGTGGTCTCTGCGGCGAATTCCGGTGCCGGTTCACCGATTGCGGGCATCCGGCCTGACCCCATTTCTCCACACATGCAGTTTCCTCCTTACTTCTTCATTACTTCATCAAGCTGTGCTTTTCCATAGACATATGCCGGCATGCCTGCAAGCAGGAATGCGACCCTGAGTGCCTCTTCGACCTCTTTCTTTGTCACTCCGAGACTCTCGGCACCAATCAGCTGCGCATGCACGGCATGCTGGTCACGGAGTGATGCAGCAATCGCAATTGCGATAAGTTTCTTGGTCTTTTTTGTCAGGGCCCCGTCGTCCCAGATATGGCCCTCAAGTTTCATCACCATATCAAACATTACGGGGTCTTTGTCAGTCAGTTCCCTGAAGAATTTCGGGACCTTTCCTATTTTCTTTTCAAGTTCATCCATATCTTTTGCCATTTCATTCACCCTTCGATAAGTTTCATCGGTTCACCGCAACAGACGAGTTCTCCCCCGCCTACTGCCTTTACTACCACTACATTGCCACAGATCTCGCATTCGTAGACCTGTCCTTCTTTCGATACATTTACCATCGTGCTCAATCCTTTGGAATATTCTGGAAAGGCATACTGCCTTTCCGGTCATGAACAGGATCTGCGTATGAGATCTATCCATTACCGGTGTTCGTATGTTCCGCCAGTCTGATGAAGAAAAAAATTGTATTACTGGTTGCTCTGGCCACGCTTTGGTGGGTTCTTCGCATCTTCCGGAGTTTTTACATCCGGCCTGATGTGATGCATTGGTAAACACTGGTACTCTTCACAGGCGCATGCAGGGCACTTACGGAGGTCCTGTTCACTCTTGTCAAGTTCATATTCCTTTCCGCAATCGAGGCATACATATTTCCCAGGGCCGACCTTTGAGCCTGCTTTGTACTGTTTGTTTTCGGTCAAAACTTTCACCTATTTTTGTAATAGGTGCAGGGAATTATTTATTAGTTGTGTTTGTTCTCTTAAATTGCCAGGATTTCATGGAACTACCCGATCTTTGGGGAAAACCGGACCGCACCCGGGTGACACATAAGCGATATCGCACCGTTTATGGATACGTTCCTATCATGGCAATGGATATAACCGGTCTCTTTGGCAGTCCCCATGAAAGAGGGAATATGGCAAAATTACGTTCCCAGGCACTCCGGGGTGCGGCCGACGCCGGATGCGGGGTTGAGAAGATCGTAGTACCATTTCCCGGTTATAATCCCCGCATGGTAATTATGTAGTGCAAGGAACACGAGACCTGCATAATGAAGGAGGACAGGACTCCGATTTATGCGAAGTTTCGGGGAGTAACTGGGTTAAATGTAACCTTTCTCCTTCATCGAGAGGTGGCCGTCTTTTGTTACGATAAGGTGGTCAAGGAGCCGGATGCCGAGGATCGCCCCCGCTTCTGTCAGCTGCCTCGTCACCTCAAGGTCCTGCGGACTTGGTTCAAGTGTCCCGGACGGGTGATTATGGACACAGATGATCGATGCAGCCCGGTCCGTAATCGCATCGGCAAAGACCTCCCTGGGGTGGACAAGGCTGTGGTTCAGCAGTCCGACGGTTATGATACGGTTCCCTATAACCTCCCCTGCCCCGTTCATGGTAATGCAGATGAAATACTCCTGTTTCTTGTTTGAAATTCCATGGAGGAGGGGCAGGGCGTCTTCCGGACGGGTTATTTTATGAGCCGCAGCATCATCTTTAACCGGGTATCGGCGTGATAGTTCGAAACATGCAGATATTTGTGCGGCTTTTGTCGGTCCCACGCCCTGGATCTCCTCCAGTTTTTCATAGGTCAGGTGCTCCCTGCCGGAACTCAGTTCTTTCTCTATATCTCCTGCCACCACCAGCACGTCCCTTCCAGGGATACCCCTGCCTATAATGGCTGCAATTAAGTCCCTGTCAGAAAGCGCCCCAGGACCAAGACGACGTATCCGTTCCCTTGGCCGGTCACGCTCCGGCATCTGCTTCATTTTCCTCATACCGACCTCCGTGTCCTGTCACCCGGAAATATCTTCAACCGGCCGGTTCTAACCATGGGCTCTGCCGGAAGTATTTCAGATATCAGCGTGGTGTGGTGATGGTGTAAAAGGGTTCCGGAATACTATCTGTTTTTTTGATTATCCCTACACAGGATCACAATTCTCTAAAAATGGTACACAACAGTATTGTCACTCCGGTACCAGAACGATGAATACAGTTATTACTTATTTTGCCCCACTAGATGATCATGGCAACAAAAGAAAACGCAATGGATGCGTTTGCCGGGGAATCGCAGGCAAACCGAAAATATTCGGCATTCGCTGACAAGGCAAAGGATGAAGGGTTTACCAATGTTGCAAAGCTCTTCACCGCTGCATCAGAAGCGGAAGCGATTCATGCAAAGCGACTCCTGAAAGTGCTTGGGTCAATCGGTAAAACTGAAGACAACTTAAAAGCTTCCGTTACCGGAGAGACTCACGAATATACCGAGATGTACCCGGGTTTCGTTAAGGAAGGGGAAGCAGAGAAACAGAGCGATGCAGTCATCGCCTTCACATATGCAATGAAAGCAGAAGAAGTCCACGCCAATCTTTACAAGGAGGCATTGAAGGCGATCAGTGCAGGGCACGACCTTTCCGCGCAGAAAGTCATCCTTTGTCCGATCTGCGGGAACATCTTCCGTGGTGAACCCCCGGAAAGGTGCCCGATCTGCAGTGCATTTAAAAAAGTATTCAAAGAAATCGTATAGAGATTACATTAAAACCAGCAATCGTTTTTTTGGCTCCCAGCCGTTGGGACCACCCAAAAAAATACTGAGGTTCTGGAGGGATCCCGGTTATCCGCAGGAACCCCGGCTCAGGTTGTTCCCGGCTGGTACCAGTCAGGGAGTACAAAACTGCCCTGGCTCAGTTCAGCAGGATAAATAATATTCGGCCGTAGTTCCTGGACAGTCTCGTTCCAGACAAGCTGTTCCATGTAGAGGTTGAAGGCAGCCTCACGGGCGTCCTTTGAGAAAGAGATTTTCCCATCCTTCATCGCCTCTATTGTTTCAGGCATGTTTGTTGCCCCAAGGGCATCCTTGATCTTTGTTTTATCGAGTGAACCCGCCTGCCCTACTGCATTTGCAACAATTTTTACCCCCTCATAGGTTGTAGCACCCATCATGCCGGGGAGTCCGCCCCACTTTTTCTGGTAGTCACTCTTGAATGCAATTGCAGCGTTGGACGTAGTCCCATTGGGCACAGTATATGGGCTGAAATGGCTTTCAATGATTGATCCTTCGCCATACCTGCTGAGACCCTTGTAATAATCCGGATCGTCGTTGCACTCGACCACCACGAATATGGTGTTCATCCCGACATCCCTCCGGCCCTGAGTGATCATGGGCGCCTGTTCATTCAGGAAGGCTGCTGAATAAATCACGTCGGGTTGGGAAGCCTTGACATTGGTGAGCAATGTCCTGAAGTCGGTTTCCCCCATTTTAAACGATTCGTTGCTCACAATCCTGACAGGTAAATTCTCCTTCTTTATCGTGTTTTCAACCGCCGTGAGGACTCCTTTCCCATAGGGACTGTCCTGGTAAATAATTGCGAGCCTCAGGGGCCTGTCTTCACTGAAATTAAATTTTCTGTAAATGGCCGGCCTGAGGAAGTTGCTGATAAACCTGGTCGTCTGGCCCCCGTAATCATCGGTAGTCGGGCAGAAGTGATACATGTAGGATGTATCAATATCCGTCCTCCTCGTGATGGTCGGGCTTGATGCCCCGGTTATGACGTAAGGCACCTTGTATTCTGCAACAACAGACTGGTGTGCCGTCGTCACGGCGCTCGAAAAACCACCGACAAGGGCATCGACCTTATCAGAGGAAATAAGTTTTGTAACGGCTTTCTGGCCGCCTTCACGGGTTGATTCATCATCACCGACAATTACTTTTACCGGGATTTTCTTCCCGAACTCCTGTACATAAACCCCTCCATTGGCATTTATTTCATCAGCGGCAATTTGTGCCGATTGCCACATGTCTTTCCCTGTCGCACTCGCGGGGCCGGTTAATGACGCGACAACCCCGATCTTAACCTCATTTGGCGATGCAGAGGCTTGCTGGGTGCATCCTGAAATGGCAACACCTCCGAGGATAAGCCCCACCGCCATTAATACCAGAATAATCGTGCTGGTTCTCATCAGAATGTCCTCCGGGCTGAAAGATTCCTGCAGGCCATACCATCGGCGAGACAGGGGCATGTGTCCTCGATAGTAATGCTGTCATTCCGCCTTTTTGCCTCATTATGTGGGATTAGAAAAATTTTACACATGATAAAAACACCATCCGGTAAACTCTCTATAATGCCTATACAGGGGATCCGGCTATAGCACCGGTCCCCTACCTAAAGAAGAAAAAGGAGGCGCCTGTTACCTGCACAATATCCGTGCCTCTCCTGCATATAGTAACAGACATAAGTTTACCTTAGTAAGGTTTTTGATTCCGGAATACTTAATCCTTGCTATGCTATGACATGGCAGTGCGGGGTTGGATTGAACTATTCTGTTAGATTAATCCCGGGTGTTCCAGCATCTTTATATCCGGATACATCTGAAATGCAGGGTATCAATGCCGCAGGTAACCGTATATTCAACAAAAAACTGCCCCTACTGCAGGATGGCAAAGGCGTTTCTCGAGAAACACAACATCCCTTTTACATCAATCGATGTCGGGGAGGACGAGGGAGCAGCAAAGCACATGATCGGGATCTCCGGTCAGCGTGGTGTCCCGGTCATCACGATCGACGACGAGATAATTGTCGGGTTTGATGCCCAGCGACTCAATGAAATTTTTGGTACCGGGACCGAAGGGGATATTCTTGATGTTGTTATAATCGGTGCAGGGCCGGCCGGACTGACCGCTGCCGTATACTGTGCGAGGAAGCTCCTCACCGCCGTGGTCATCACTGAAAATATCGGGGGCCAGGCCCTTGAAAGCTGGACCATCGAGAACTACATGGGGTACCGGATGATCACCGGCGATGAGCTGATGAAGAAATTTGAGGACCAGGTCAAGGAGCAGAAGATCAGCCTGGAACTGGACGGGGTCCGGGAAATTATCCCGTCTGATGGAATATTTACAATCCATACTGCCACGGATACTACCTACCTTGCGCGAGCTGTTATCCTTGCACCAGGGAAACAACCGAAAAAACTCGGTGTCGATGGGGAGGAACGTTTTCTCGGCAGGGGCCTTTCAATCTGTTCAACCTGTGATGGCCCGTTATTCAAAAACAAGGTCGTTGCCATTGTAGGAGGGGGGAATTCAGCCCTTCAGACTGCGGTCGAAATGAGCAGAATTGCCAGGGAAGTTCACCTGATTGTAAGAAGTACTATCCGGGCTGACGAAGTGTATGTCAAGCTCTTCGAGGCACAAAAAAATATTATTCTCCATTCCAATTCGGTCGTGACCATGCTTCACGGGGATAACCTCCTTAACGCAATCACTATCAAAGACCGGCTCACCAGTGAAGAATCAAAAATTACCCTCGATGGAGTATTTGCTGAGATCGGCTGGTCACCTAACACGGATTTTGTATCAGACCTGGTGAAGCTCAATGACCAGAAAGAGATCATTATCGATATTAACTGTCACACCAGTGTCCCTGGAATTTTTGCTGCAGGAGATGTAACGAATATCAAGGGCAAACAGATCATCATCGCAGCAGGAGAAGGGGCCAAGGCAGCGCTGGAAGCCTATGAATACCTTGTCCAGTTGTGAGGAGAACAATTAATCTGAAATAAACCTGTTTTTTTTAAAAAAAGACTAATCATAATGTAATTATGGCTCTGTGGAAACACACATGAACGGGAAGTTCACACCAGAACGATTGAAAATGCGACGTCCAAAATCTCTCCATATCGCTGGCCGTTCAGGCATTTAATATGAGAATTCCCACTGGCAATTTCATGTTGTATGCTTGTGGCCTTTTGGCATCATGCCTGTTTTCATGGGAAACCCCGCACAGTTAAAAAAAGAGGATATACGTAAACATCCAAGGGGGTCTCACCCCCCTCTCTGCCCCACCCCCAATAAGATATCCGTTGGGCAGCGTTTCCAGACTCTCATAAATTTCCGGGTACGGGGTGCAGTCTCTATCCAAACAGGGATCGCCACAGCGGTGGGGCGGAGCCCTGGGAGCGAAGGTAAATATGGGAACACCCTAATCCCAAAGATAGATTTGAGTGAATGTCAACAGAGCGTGCTATGAGCCTTTTAGCTAAAAGAGGAGCATGAAAAAGGTGGCATTTCAGATTGTTTTGCCGGAGTTTTTCATACCAGCCATTATGTTAAGAAATTCCAGGCAGCAGAGCTGCAAGGACATGAGATGGTATTCACCCAATTCCTGCTATAGCCCCCAAGGGGAAAAACAGACCTATTTCCCCTACTCTTTCCGGAACAACACGATCCTGTTGGTATTCGTCCCGGAATTATTGTTCCCGATACCCCAGATGTTGGAGGTCTTGGTAAATTCCTGCTGGTTTATCAGGATGCATTCGCACCGGAACCCGGCGGAAATACCGGCAGGGATGACATGTTCGTCCAGCCGGAGTGTCCCCTTCTTTACTTCCCCTACTTCAAATGCGACCCACCCGCCAGGCCGGGTAATCCGGAACAACTCCTGGAACACCCCGGAGATCATGGAAACCCACACGTCAAGGGAATGTGTCATCGTGATCTTCTTTCCGATAGCGGTATCGTCGATTGCATTAAACCAGCACCTGAGCCAGTTGTCCTTTGAATATTGGACAATATTGAGAAACGGGGGTGAGGTAACCGTCAGCTGGACCGAATCGTCCCGGATTTCCGGTGTCGAGGCGGCATGACCGGTAAGAAAAATGCCGGATTCACCTGCGTTGCGGAGCCTTTCACGCTCCTTCACAGTGAGGTTACGGGTAAGGGTCCTGGTCTTTTTCACGATGATTTCATGGGTATCCCGGTATGGTGGAACCTGCTTCCGCCTGATGTTGATCTTTGACTGGGCGCCCGGGGATACTGCCTGGTTTGGGGGGAGGGTGTATACCGAAAAAAAACCACTGGAATGCCCGGTGAGCCGGTTTGTTGCCACCATCCTGATCCATGCATCGGTTTCATCATATTCCCCCTGGTTCTGGCGTCCCGTGAGGAATTCACGGAGGGCGAGTATCTCCTTCTCGGTTGCGGGATGGTAAAACATTGAAAGGTCGAGTTGGGGTGCCTTTTCAAAGTCACGGGGGACCATGGAAAGGCGGTCGGGGACCTCCTCTTTGGCGGGAACAAAAAAACGTGGTATTGTCAGCAGGGCAGAGAGCGGGTTAATGTCGTTTTGCACTACCTTGCGGCCGAGAAGACCTGCCTCGATGACAGTTGTCCCTCTCCCGCCAAAAGGGTCATACACGAGGTCTCTCTCCTCTGAAAACCGTTCAATAAAAAAGGCTGCAAGTTGAGGCTTGAAACAGGCACGGTAGGATATTTCATGGATGGATGAGGCCTTCCTCTGAGCCGAAGTCCAGAGCTCAGCCGAATACCTCCTCACAGTCAATTCCCCAACCCGCACCTCATCAGGGATTACCTCTCCGGGCAGGAAGTCCGGTGCCCCGCTTAAAGGATCGGCAGTTTCCGGCCTGCCGGAAATACACTGACTACCCACCGTGGTTTCATGGAAAAGTTTGATTTGCTCACTTTTTAATTGACGGGGCATTCTTCATTGTGTATTAGTCAGCACGGTCAAAATATTCTCTGTTTTGTGTCCTGAGCCGGAGAGGATTATGATCATCCATTAATCCTTGCGGGATCATAAAAAAATAGAATGCACGAAGTGCTCAGGAAGGGTATTCACCTGCTAATAGGGCTCAGTATCGCAATAGCCATCCCGCTGGTCGATATGCAACTGGTCCTCTATGCATTTGTGATGGCCATATTTGCCGGCTGTATCCTTTCTGATGCGATATCCAGGGGCTACAAGCTGCCCCTGATATCAGGCGTTGTGTTGCTGCTCGAGAGAAAGGACGTAATGCCCGGGAAAGGAACACTGTATTTTACAATCGGTGTCTTCTTTGTCCTGGTCTTTTTTCCCCTTCAGGTTGTTATACCGGCAATTATCTGCCTTGCCGTCCTCGACGGTGTGGCCACCCTGGTCGGGATCCACTACGGGCACCATAAGATATGGAAATCCAAATCCCTGGAAGGGACTCTTGCTGGGATAGGTACCACGATTGTGGCCCTCCTCGTGCTCACACCGCTTTCGATCCCGTTGGCTGCAGCGGCTGCGGTCACGGCGGGAGTTGTCGAGCTCCTGTCACCGGTTGACGACAACCTCACGATTCCGTTGAGCGTGTGCATTGTCCTGACCCTGTTACTCTGATGAATACCGGGGCCTGTTCAGAATACGTCGCTGGTATGCCATGATCGGCCCCCCTCCGGGCGGACAACAAAACCAGGTCCAAAAAAAGTGGCTATTTACAGGGTTTTTCTTTTTCCCTGTAACCGTTAAGGAGAAGCGTTGCCAGATGCTGAACAGGTTTATCGGTGTGTCCCGAAATATGGAACTCGCAGAACGGGCAGCAGGTGACCACCATTTCAGCCCCGGTTTTTTTAATCTCTTCACCCCGGCGTTCACCAAGTGCTGCTGCTTCGTCCGGGAAACCGGATCTTACCCCGCCACCTGAACCGCAGCAGATCGAGGGCATCTCAGTGATGTCTGCGACTTTCCTGAGGATAGCACGGGGCTGTTCTGTTATACCCTGCCCCCGTGCCAGGTGACAGGGGTCATGGTATGTAACATTAAGTCCAAGGTGTGCTGGTGACCCGAAACCGGTCTCAGTGAGCAGTTCAGAGAAATCCATGACTTTAAATGGAGTCTCATAATCATGCTTGAGCGTTGAGCCGCACCCGGCACACATGGTCACTACCGTATCGATGCCGAGTGCTGTGAAAGCCGCAATATTCCGGGCTTTTAAGGTACCGACATATTCTGTCTGGCCGGTCCGGATGAGCGGGGAACCACAGCAAATCTGGTCACGGGGGATGACAACCCTGACCCCGTTCCTCCTGAGTACCTCTATCGCGTCAAGCGCTGTTCGTGGCAGACGAAGATTATACATGCACCCGACAAAGAACCCAACGGTCTTTTTTACGGGGCCATAAGGTTCCATGACCTCGGTCGTCATTTCGAGGAACGAGGGTTCAGTCCAGGTGACACTCCGTCCGGTCTCCTTGATCAGGGCTGCGACCTCAGCATGGCGTGGGAGTGTATGGCCCTTGTAATGTGCCAGTTCTCTCAGTTTTTCAATGGCTTTTCCTGGTATCTGGATCTCTTTCGGGCAGACTTTCCAGCATGCCTGGCAGCTGGTACAACGGAAAAGGCCCCCTGCTACTGCTTCAGACTCCCGGTCTTTCGTATCCCGCGGGTCAAGGGTAAGGCGCATTTCCTGCCTCATCGCCGTAGGTCCCCCAAAGTCTGAAACGGCAAGGGCCGGGCATACTGAAACACAGGCCATGCAGCCGATACAGCTCCGGAGTGGCTTCATCGTCTCAACCAGATCCTTCCCTGGCATTTGTGCGGCTGCTGTCGCTTCCGGGCAGATTACCGGCAGGGCATCAATATACGGGAGAAGGTCTACTGCGAGGTCCTTGATAACAGGGAGGTCAAGTGGTTCAACCGTGCTACCGTCCCGGGCCTCTTCCATGCAGGCGAGAACGGGTTCACCGTTCACCCTGACGGCACAGCTCCCGCACTGCCCGGTCCCGCAGCTGTAGCGATAGGTAAGTGTAGGGTCACAGTCATCGTGGATTGCATGAAGGGCATGGAGCACCCTTGCACCGTCATGGACATTAACGGTATAGGTCTCGAAATGTGGTGCAGCGTCATTTTTGGGATCGAACCGTGAGACGCGGAGTGTCAGTTGTTTCATCTGCTCACCTTCCCGATCCCCCGGCAACCCCGGGAAATAAAGGTATGTCCAAAGGGGGAGGTTTCCATGGTCCAGGTCTGTGTGATGTCTTTCCTGACATGGGCACCCCTCGATTCAGGGCGGAGCAACGCAGAGTCGACGATAAGTGAGGCAGTAGTAAGCATGTTCCTCACCGTACAGCATTCCACCAGGTTTTCTGCAGTCACCGCATATAGTTGCAGGGACTGGAGGTGCTGGATCACCGAGCGGGTCTGCTGCAGGGCAGGCAGGGTCCGGAAGATCCCGGCTCCTTCCCACATCGATAGTTTCAGTTGTCTCCATACTGCTGCAGGTTCAGATGTCCCGGTAAAGTACTTCCCAAGCCTGTTCCTCTCGCCCTCCACCTGGGCAGGATCGTGGTTCCTGCCGTGGACTGCCGCTTTCCCTGCAGCTTCTCCTGCCCGTTTTCCAAATACCTGCGTTTCAGCGAGGGCATTCCCCCCGAGGCGGTTGGCCCCGTGAACGCCTCCGGAAACTTCCCCGCAGGCAAATAGTCCTGTTACGGTTGTGGAACAATCAGGCCGGATGCGAAGGCCACCCATGATGTGGTGAGCGGTGGGGGCAACCTCCATCGGCTCCACCCGTATATCGACACCGAATTTCAGGAACTGTTCGAGCATTACCGGGAGACGGCTCTCGATCTGGGAAGAAGGGAGGTGGGTCACGTCGAGGAATACCCCCCCGTGTTCCGTACCCCGTCCTTCCAGTATTTCTGTTGCAATTGAACGGGAGACCACGTCACGGGTGGATAATTCCATCCGCTCCGGGTCATACCTGGTCATGAACCGCTCCCCGAGCTTGTTTTTAAGCAGGCCCCCTTCACCGCGGACAGCTTCGGTCACCAGCCGGCCACGTGCGTCATAAGGATATACCGCACCGGTCGGGTGGAACTGTATCTGTTCCATGTCGATTACCTCAGCACCTGCCCGGTAACCCAGTGCATAACCATCCCCGGTACCACTCGAGGAGTTAGTTGAGATATCATAGACACGGGTCCCGCCTCCTGTCGCGATGACCGTGCTGTCCGAACGGAACAGCATGACCTCGCCATTGCGGTCAAGGCCCATGGCCCCTGATACCCTTCCTTCGTATTCAAGGAGTGAAATAATCGAGACTTCCTGGTAGGTCTCCACGTTCGTGTCAGCCATCCGCTCGGTGAGGGTGGTCATCATCTCGTGGCCGGTCCGGTCCCCTGCATAGCAGGTCCTCGGGAACCTCTGGCCCCCGAACGGGCGCTGGGCAACACATGCGCAGTCATCCACGTCGAAGACGGCACCCCAGCGGATGAGATCGGCCATCCTGTCAGGTGCCTCGTCCACCAGTACCCTGACCAGGCCGGGGTCGTTCAAGTACGCCCCACCCCGGAGGGTGTCCTCATAATGGCCCTCGCAGGAGTCCATTTCCTTGAGCACTGCATTATAGCCGCCTTCAGCCATTGTTGTGCAGCCCCCTTTGCCCACGATGGTCTTCGAGACAAGCACGGTGTCACCGTACCCGTCGGCTTCAATCGCGGCTCGTACACCTGCTCCGCCGCTCCCGATTACGAGGACATGACAATCGACCACTTCATCTGACCGCATCTTATTATTATCTGCATCCTATAATTACATAAATAGCTAGGGAATTGTAAGAGTGGCCAGAATGAGGTTTTTAATGAAATTTGGCGGCACTTCTGTTGCGGATGCCGCAAGCATTTCCCGCGTCACGGGTATCATACAGAACTACCATGCGAGCGGGAACGAGGTTGCTGTCGTTATATCAGCCCAGCGCGGGGTGACTGACCAGCTGATTGCTGTAGCGACGGAGGTCGTGAACAGTCCTGACAGCAGTATGGTCGGGCCTTTTATCGAATCCCTCAGGGTACGGCACATGAAGGCCCTGGAAGGTTCGGCGAAGGATTACGTGGCCGAAGTCGCCCCTCTTATTGAAGACCGGCTGGGAAAACTGCAAAATATCCTCTATGCGGTCCACAACCTGAGGGACCTTACACCGAGGTCGAAGGACTATATCATCACCTTTGGCGAACGCCTCAATTCACTGGTGGTAAGTGCAGCCTTCCGGCAGCAGGGGATCCCGTCAACAGTTCTTGACGGTTGTGAGGCAGGGATCCTCACCACTGCCCAGCACGGCGAAGCGATGGCGCTACCGGAAGGAGAGAAAAAGATAAAAAATTCTATCGTTCCCCTCCTCGCCAGCCAGGTCCCCGTGATTATGGGTTTCATGGGATGTACAGAAAAAGGAGTCCTGACCACGCTCGGAAGGAGCGGTTCTGACTATTCTGCAGCGATTATCGGTGCAGGGATTGACGCAGATGAGATCTGGATCTGGACTGATGTGGATGGGATCATGACATCAGACCCGCGAGTGATCAACGATGCCCGTGTCCTCGACTCGGTATCCTACCTCGAGGTCATGGAACTCTCGTTCTTCGGGGCAAAGGTGATGCACCCACGCTCGATTGAGCCGGCGATGAAGAAGGATATCCTTGTCAGGGTGAAGAACACCTTCAACCCCGACCATCCAGGGACCTGCATCGTCAGGAATGTCCGCGATGACAGCCGTGTGGTCAAGGCGATCACCTATATCGAAAAAGTTGCCGCCATCAATATCAACGGTGCCCAGATGATTGGAAGACCCGGGAGTCGCGAAGGCAATATTTTCTGCACTATCAGACAGCGAAGTGAACGTGATGATGATCTCGCAGGGGTCATCAGAGGCGAATATCTCGCTCATTATTGACGAGGCACAGGCAGCGGCAGCATCAGAATCCCTCGCAGCACTTGCAAAACAGGGGATTGTCCGCGAGGTGACACTCGACCGGGATGTCTGTGCGGTGGCAGTTGTCGGCTCAGGAATGGCAGGAGCGAAAGGGACCGGCGGGCGGATCTTCACGGCACTTGGCCGGGCTGATATCAATGTCAGGATGATCTCACAGGGATCATCAGAGGTCAATATCTCCTTCGTAGTGAAGCAGGAGGACGGACCGCGTGCAGTACGGGTATTGCATGACGAGTTCAGGCTTTCAGAGGAATGTGATGACTGAGGACGCGTACCGGGAGGCCGGGGTTGATATTGACCTCGAGGCGGCAGCGGTTAAGTCGCTGATCAGCAACCTCAGCTACCGGCGAAGCGGGCAGAACAGGATGCTTGGCAGTGTCGGCCATTATGCCGGCCTCATCGATTTCGGGGAAAAAGTCCTCGCTCTTACCGTTGACGGCGTTGGGACCAAGATGCTCGTGGCTGACTACATGCACGACTGGAGCACGGTCGGTATCGACTGCATCGCGATGAACGTGAACGACCTCTACGTGATGAACCTCGAACCCGTCGCGTTTGTCGACTATGTTGCAACCGATCACCTCGATACCGGTAAAATGGCACAGATTGGCATCGGGCTGAACGAAGGGGCAAAACTGGCGAATATCGATATCGTGGGTGGCGAGACTGCAACGCTCCGTGGCCTTGTAAATGGCCTTGACCTCGCCGGCACGTGTCTTGGGATCCAGGACAAGAAGAAAGTTGTGAATGGTGAAACAATACAACCCGGAGACCTGATTGTCGGGGTCCCCTCAAGTGGTGTCCATAGCAATGGTCTCACCCTCGCCCGGAAGGTCGCAGAAGAGCATGGCGGCTACGAGGCAAAGCTTGGGAATGGAAGGACTCTCGGTTCTGAACTCCTTACCCCTACGAGAATCTACCACGAATGCCTGGATGTGAACCGGAAGGTCGATGTACACGGGATGTGCCATGTCACCGGTGGGGGACTACTCAATTTCACCCGCCTTTCCAGGTATGGATTTAATTTCAGCGACCCGCTGTCCCCGCAGGAGATATTCCGCTGGATACAGGAGAGCGGGAGGATACAGGATTCTGTAATGTACCGCACCTTCAACATGGGAATGGGGTATGCCTACATTGTTGCTCCAGACAGGGCAGGAGACGTTATCCGGGAAGTACCGGGTGCAAAGGTAGTTGGGGACGTGACAGAGCAACCGGGTGTCATGTTGCATGGCAAGCATGTGACGTGAAATGTCGGGATTGATGAGTTGGGTGTAGATCCTCCCAAAATAGGTTTATTCATTGAAATCTTGACATATTTCGATGGAGGAACATCATTATTACTCCCTGACCCTCATCGATCTGACTAGTAACGATACTTACTATTCCTAAAACACTTTCTTGCTTCGTTGAAAATCCTGTCTATAACGATATCGGCCCTTCATGAGTATATCAACAAAGTGCACTCTGATGCTTATTCTATGAAATAAATCGATGAAATGCATAATTGTAATGCATTATCTATTTATTTTTTGTTGCCGTCATTTAAGTCTATTAATCAATGTAATTGTAGTGATGAATACTAGAATAATTATTACATCGGGGGATGTTTCAGATGAGAGAAAAGAACGAAAATTATCAGAGAATTCCATTATCCTTGAGAGTATGCCTCCTTTGTGTGTATGGTATTCTGTATCCTTCCTGTCCAGGCGGATTATTGGGCCGGCATTAGTGAAAATGGCCAATATCAGGTGACTTACACAACCAATGCAGATGGGAGTGCCACCATTCAAGGTGCAGCAGTCGGGCCTGGTGGTTCAATAGAACCAACTGGGAAATCCTCCAGCTGTATCAGGTGATTCTTATGGAGATTCTGGATGAAACAGATACTGGCGTGACCCAGAACCTGATCCTCGAGGGTCCCTCTGGCTGGGCAGAAGTTATTGCGAAAGATGCGAATGAACAATGAAGCGCATGCGGAAGTCGAGTTTACCGATGGTCGTGTGGTTGTTTTCCAGCATGCGGGGCCGATAGCATCAACGGACTCTGATGAATTATTCACTACGAATCAGATCCCGTTATTGAGCACTGTATCCGGAGTGGTAGCCGGACAATGTGTATGTGTCACATGACTTTTCCACGATCGAAGCGACAAGTTACTCGTTTAATGCGAGATGGTTCCACTGCAGCAGTAAGTTGCCGAGGCAACGAGTAGTAATGTCTCAAGATTCCACCTTCGGGAGATCGAATGGATATGGCTCTTCTCTGTTTTTTGTTCACCAGGGTACCGGGGCCTTTACACCGTAGAAGCGGATGGACCAGAAAGAGTGAATACATACTCCAGTGATTCCAAATCGTGTATTACGGATTGCCTACCTATGCCTACCAATGTGGGTGGATTAAGAACGCTGATACGGCAGGTGTTACTGCAGATCTCATCAATTCCACAGGGATTTACTTCACTCATATCCGGAACGGTTGAAGATGGTAACCTGAACTTCCATCTGGGTGCAGCAGCAGGGCAAAATGCATTTGTTAAATATGGTACTCCTGAAACCAATTCGTATAAGACAACAGCCTGTGGCGAAATCGAAGCAGCGTGGGGACAGCGGAACTGCGAGTGCAATTTCGACAGGTCCGAACGGGCAATATGCGAACTGTTCATTCGACCATGGACATGATTACGGCCAGGAGTATTGTACCAGAAAGTCACAAATGGACTTCGACTTCTCCGCGTCCGGAAAGATATATTCGATGACGGGTACTACAAAATAAAGACCGAAAATGAGATATACAGGCCTTGTGGGTATTCCGGGGATGTAACTGCGACGAATTCAGCTGGAGATCCTGACAATGTTGATTTCTATCCTGGTAGACACAGCTATGGTGGAGTGGCAGGGTTGACGTCAACCGGGGGATCATGGGCACACACCTGGCCAAATTCACCAAGTCCACCATAAAGGAGGTTTAGAAACAATGAAAAAAGCAATATATTTTTCAACAGGGAATAATCAGCCTTTTAATTATTCTCCTCTGTGCAGGAGTTGTATGCGCTGATCCTTCGGTAACCCAGGCACCGGAAATCCAGGGACTTTCCACGACGACATCGGTGAACGCTGTCGGGCTCATGACCGAAACTGATGGACTTTCCTGGCAACTCTCAAACCTGGGAATAAACAAGTACTCTTGCAGCCCCGGGGTATCCCCCGTATGATGCAGGTAACGGGAGTGTTCTTGTCTGGGATGATCTCTATCCCTATACATGTCATGACAACCCGGGCAGGTCCTGTATACAACCGTATATGATGCGAACATTGTTGCACAGGCAGGCCAGATCAGTTTTGTCAAGACCATGGGAGTCAACACCGGAAATAAGGCCCTCGGGCAATCTAACGTTGACGCACAGACTGGCCTGACCTTTATCGCAGCTGATGACGGAGGCAACGTGGTCGGTACCGAGAACCTTATGTTAGACGGTGCCGGTATGTATGATCTCACTGCAAACAAAATGCTCTGCCCGTTTGGCTTCACAAAGCTCGTTGTTCATCCCGCCATTCTGTAATATCGTCCAGACAGGAAGCAAGTATCGACCTGACAGTTGGATCGGTCAGCACTGATGCGAACAACCGCTTTGTTGGCGATGACGCGACTATACCCGTGGTGCAGAACTATAACATCAATGTGAAGCCATATGGCACATCACGAGGGCCAGATACCCGCAATGGGCTCTGCTATGGCGTATATGAAGGTGCATACACAGGATGGCCGGTTAAATCTTGTTGACCAGTTCATCATGGAAGATGACGAAGCTAGTATCTACAAACTCGTAAAGGCCCAGGACCTTGTGTATTCCGAATCATCCAGTGCTCTTGGTGTAATATCGTCATTCGCAAAATCAATGAGTTATAATTCAGGTCATGAGCCTGATCTGACCTCCCTTTTTTGTTTTTTTTAATTGTACGTGTGAGAAATATAGCGCTAGGACTTAAGAAAATCAGCTTGTTTGAAAAGAATGATATTCAGAATCCAATCACTAATACGCCGTTTTTATTGAATCTAAAATGATAACAGTCTCTTTAATATGATATTGAGGAATCCTAAAGTGGAAAAAATTTGATGATTCGGCTCTGTAGAAACACACATGAACGGGGAGTTCACACCCGAACCATGAAAATGCCCTTTCAAATTAACTTCATATTGGGGTTCAATCATGCATTTACAAGGGAAATCCTCTCAAATCTATCTTGCAGATTGCTAATTCCAAAAATTACAAAGATTATTCTGCAGATTTCTCCGGATCGCAGTCCTCTTCTCCCTCGTCCCCTTCTTCAGGATAAGGAAGTTTTTTGGTTTTTTCAGAAATAATAGCACTGTTTCCGGAAGGGTCATCGATAATAAGCGTTACCGGTCGTTCACCCCTCTTCACCGCCGCTACGGCTTCAAGGAATTCCTTGGCATTTTCCCGTTCTGTTTCATCACCATGGGCAATTAAACCCTCCACTGCCTCCGAGACCCGGTTAAGGATACCTTCAATATTGGAGACGAACCCTTCGCAGGCCGGACCGGGATCGATCCTGACCCCGAGTTCCGGTATCATGATAATTCCCTCCATGCTCCGAATAACCCGGACATCTATATCGTCAGGGGTCTCGATGCGGAACTCCTGCCGCCCTGGTGCCTGGGTGGTAAGCACCTGGGTATCAACATAGCGGTACCCGCACTCGTTACAAAGGGCACGGATAATAATAATATCCGAAAAAAAAGGGATATTATCCGTCTGATAGAGATACTCGATCTCCGCATTACATACCGGGCACGGACCGGGAACAACGGTCCTCACTAGATTGCTCCGCCAACTTTTTCCCGCGAGATCCTGACGCCCCCGGGTGCAAGGACAACGTAACGCTGGTCGCCAAGGCCGATAATGTCCCCGTTTACATCCTTTGTGACATCTTTTAAGTCCTTGAGCACCCGCTCGTACATGATCTTGTCCATCTTTAACCTGCTGATATCGACGATCACGATGTTACCATTGTAGATCTCATCCTTGATTTTCGGGCAGTCCTTGATATCGGAAATAGTTGCTATTTTTATAAGTAGTGCCGGGGCATCTTCAGTGCCCTCATAGTCCTCGAGATTGAGTTCCATGTAATCGCCTTCATCGGCCGGGGCACTGGACTTCCCAAGAAGAGAATCGAATATTTTTCCCATAAAAAAATGGTATGTTGAATTTTATTTAATAGTATCTATTCAGAAAAACGGCGGATTTTTCTGTTTGGTTGTGATGTCCGGATTTTTGTTGAGAATGAACTGCCACGGATTATTAGAAAATGGAGGGTTCGCATGTCAATATTCAAGTGCCCATATTTCGTCCCCGACATGGTGGATGTTCCTGCACATCTTTCCGGTTGTTTTCTCCCGTAACTCACCGGCATCAAAAAGGGGTATACAGATCGCTATCGGCTTCCCGTGCCGTTCCTCCACCACCTGGGCAGGGGAACCTGCCTTTATGTCATCGGAAACTGAAACGATCCCGGGGCGCATGACATCCGCACCATTCACAACATAAGAGACTGCACCGGAATCGACCACGATACGCCGTTGCAGGAAGGGTTGTTCGAGAAGCCCTCTCAGCGTGGGAAAAATTACCCCGTCCAGGTCCATCAGGAGCGGCTTCTTGTCGACCATATAGAGTTTGAGCGAGGAGCTCGTCTCGACAATCTCAAGCTGGTCACAATAGAACCGGGACTCTGCCTCACCAATCTCCGATTGTAATCGTGAATAGATGACAGATACCTGGGACTTTCTCAGGGTATGTCTTTTTTTCAGCTGGATCTTTGACATGTTCGGCTTATTGGTATGTTGCCAGGTGAAAGAAAATGTATCTCTCCCACCCCTCGTATTTTATAGTTCAATGAATCAAAGAATTACCCTGTAGGCATGGTGGATCCCTGCCTGGCAGGGGGAATCCCGGGCTGCCTGTTTTTCGTGACTCAGGTGACGGAAATGATCATGGACGTTATATTTAAGTATCCTCCTCACTCACATATATTACTCCAAAGCGATGTAAACAGGGTAATTGTATGACTAAAAGGCCGTTGGATATTTTGGACCTGGTGCTGAATCGTCAGCCTGTTATCGTATCTCTCAAAGGGGGAAGGGAACTTCGAGGAATCCTTCAGGGGTATGACGTGCACATGAACCTTGTGCTTGAAAAAGCCACAGATGTGGAGAACGACGTATCGAAAAACGTCGGGACACTCATCGTACGTGGAGACAATGTGATCTATATATCACCCTCAGTTGAACAATAATTGGAATATTTTTCCAGGTGAAATGCTATGTCAAAGGGAACTCCCTCAATGGGAAAGCGGAACAAGAAGACCCACATTGCGTGCAGGCGCTGCGGCAGTATATCCTATCACTGCCGACACAAGTCCTGCGCTGCGTGCGGTTTCGGTAAAAGCAGCAGAATGCGCAGTGTAAGATGGCTGGATAAGCGACCAAAAGTGCCTACTCATTAGAGAGTTCTGACATGTGCGGTATCGTTGGCATCGTGGATGCTGGCGGTGTATCTCTTTCTTTATACTACGCCCTGTACGCACTCCAGCACCGTGGGCAGGAGAGTGCAGGGATCGCGACGTTCGATGACGAAGGATGCCTTTACAAGCATAAGGCGTCCGGACTTGTCGCCGACGTTTTCAATACGGCCATCCTTTCAACCCTGAAAGGAAATGTCGGCATTGGGCATGTCCGGTACCCGACAACCGGTGCAAACCGTCCGGAAAATATACAGCCTTTTAATTTCCATTTTCAAAACCACGAAATCTCGATTGCGCATAACGGGAACCTGGTAAATACCGCTGAATTGCGGGACTCCTATGAACAGCGCGGCCAGATTTTTTCCACGACAACTGACACCGAGATCATTGCGAAGCTCATCACCGAGGAGATCAGGGGATCGGGGGGCGTGGAGGACGCGGTGCTCCACTGCATGCGGACACTCCGGGGGTCCTACTCGGTAATTCTCATGGTGGACGGAGTCCTGTACGGGTTCCGTGACCCGCTCGGCATCAAACCTCTTTGTATCGGGAAATTGAAAGAAGGGTATATCCTCGCTTCAGAGAGCGTTGGAGTGGATGCTCTCAACGGAAAGTTTGTCAGGGATGTGAAACCCGGGGAACTGGTCAGGATCGACGGGCAGGGGATGAGATGTACCCAGATAGCCGAGGCCAGCCGGCACGCCCATTGTATTTTTGAATATGTATATTTTGCACGGGCCGATTCGGTAATAGACGGGGCACTGGTGTACGATGTGCGACGGAGCATCGGGGCGAAATTATTCGAAGAGGACCCGATCATTGCTGACAGTGTTGGTGCTGTTCCGGACTCGGGCACATCCTATGCGATCGGGTATGCCCAGCGTTCTCACATTCCGTTTGTAGAAAGCCTTATGAAAAACCGTTATATGGGCAGGACATTTATCATGCCCTCCCAAAAACAGCGGGAAAATGCGGTCAGGATGAAATTAAACCCAATCAGGGAACACCTCCGGGATAAATCGGTAGTCCTCGTGGATGACAGTATAGTCCGGGGGACAACTTCAAGGCGGATTATCGAGATGATGCGGGACTCTGGAGCAAAAGAAATCCACATACGGATTGGGTCTCCAGCTATTCGTGCACCCTGCTATCTCGGAGTTGACATGCCTACCCGGGGGGAACTGATTGCCAGTAACAAGGCCGAGGAGGAAGTGAGACACAGTATTACGGCAGACTCCCTTCACCACATCTCCATCGAGGCACTTGTGGCCGCAATCGGGGAGGAAAGAGGCCACCTGTGCATGGGGTGCCTGACTGGGTGCTACCCGGTCCCGATCGAAGGTGAACAGTCTCATGAAACCGTGGTTGATTTTGTCGAAGGTACTTACCAGTCGAGGCTTGAGTCGTTCGGGGGAGAGGGTTCATAACCCATAAAATGTCCCATTTTGTAACTATCTCCATAGTTCAGCCTTGAAAAATCTGCAGTCCGGGATACAATGATACTGCACCAGGAATACAACATACCCATCCTTTGGAAAGGAAACAGGCCTGCTACGGGTCACAAGCATACCTATGCATGAAAATGGCGGAGACGTTTTCAATAACAAACAGGAAGTGGGAATTTCATGGAACACATCAGGGACGCATTTGACACGATTGCACAGGAGTACGATGCCCAGCGTGTATACATTATACCCGACCTCCACCAGTATTATGGTGCGGCGGTCTGGGCGGCAATTACACAGGACAATAACCCCGTTATCCTTGATATCGGTGCGGGTACGGGCCTTTTGAGCGCACTGGTACTTGAAAAATTCCCTGGCGCATCCCTTACCCTGCTGGATATTTCAGAGAACATGCTTGCAGTTGCCCGTAAACGGTTCTCTCACCGGGAGAATATCCGGTACGAGGTCAGCGATTACAGCAGGTCTCCGCTCGGCGGACCGTATGACCTTGTCTTTTCTGCGCTATCGATTCACCATCTCAGCCGTGATGATAAACGCCAGCTGTTCCATGGAATTTACGCTGCCTTAAAACCGGGCGGGATGTTTATTAATGCTGACCAGGCTGAAGGGGAGACCCCCCTGTTCCGGCAGATGTACCTGGATTACTGGAATGATTTTGTAAAAAGCGGCCCGCTCAGCGAAACGGAGCGCCTTGAGATACTCAGGCGGAGAGATACGCTTGACCGGAATGAAAAACTCTCATCCCAGCTCTGCTGGCTGCAGGAGAGCGGGTTTTCTGATGTCGATGTTGTTTATAAAAACCGGACGTTTATTGTGACCGTGGCAAGGAAAGGATGACCAGGGATCCGCCGTCCCTGGAATTATAAAACTCCTGCTACCAATCAATGCCCCGGACCAGCTGGATCACAAATGGTTGGGGATTGGGAACAACCCCTTTCTGGTTTTGGGACGACGTCACTCCCGTTTGTACCGGGGAACGCCAATTGCCGTATTGCACGTGCTATAAACTCTGTTTCCGGCCCTGTTAATAAATACCGGGTTAATAACTGTCGTATTATTAAGCATACCTGCTGTTAAGAAAAAAACGTGTAAAAGAAACAGTAGCGAGGGATGGATTTGAACCATCGGTCTACGGGTTATGAGCCCGTCGGGATATCCTGACTACCCTACCTCGCTGCTCTGGAGGTTATTATATACCCTCTCTGCGCTCTTATAGTTTACTCACATCGCTTTTTCTGATGGGAACCAACACAGAGGAGGGATTAATAATTCCTGCAGACTATACCGGAGATATGGATGATGAACTCGGGAAAATCCGGCAGAGGAAACTGGTGGAAATGCAGGAACGGATCAGGGCGCAATCCGAAGGAAAAGTCCTGCTTCTTGACCAGGGCAATTTCAATGCACTATTGCACGCGCATCCGGCACTCGTGGTGGATTTCTGGGCAGAGTGGTGCGGTCCCTGCCGCATGGTAGGTCCGGTCGTAGAAGAACTGGCCCGGGAATATGCCGGTCGTGTGACATTCGCCAAGTGTAATACCGATGATAACCCTGTTCTTTCGGGCCAGTTTACAATATCGGCGATTCCAACACTTCTCTTCTTCCTGCAGGGGAATCTGGTTGACCGTGTTACCGGTGCCTATCCGAAAGAAGCCCTGAAAAAGCGTGTTGAAACAGCGTTTGGCCCAGCCGGGAAAAAAACCTGAATTTCAATGCAGGGTATCCCTGCCCCGGGTCCTGTATTCCCCGCGGTCGTAACGTGTGATGTTTTCCGGCCACCCCTTTGGGTACCTGCCGGCCTCTGGGTGTACGGTGTTACCATCAATGAATTTCTGACCACAAAGGCAAGATATCACCTTCTAAATATGATAGTAACAAAGATGATATGAAAATACACCCCTGATTACGAATTGATATCACGCAAAAGTAGGTGTTACTATAGAAGAAAAAGGTACAGACCAGAGCCAGACAATTGTCCTCGAGGATAATGATGATTATTATATTGAGCTCTCCGAGTACCTCGAGGTCCTTTCGAACAGCCAGCGTTTGAAAATTCTGAAGATACTTGAGAAGGGCCCGAAAGAGGTCAGGAAAATAGCTGCCGAGATTGATACCAGTTATGAAAACACGAAAAAGCACCTGGACAAACTCCTCAGCACAGGACTTATAAAAAAGGAAGCAGGGCTTGGGCAGGCAACCTCAAAAGGCGTCCATCCTGTATGGAAATACTCGCTTATTCCCGGGGCAATGGAAGCAATTGTCCGGAACCTCGGGCTTTTCTCCAATATCAGGATCAACCCCGCTGATACCGAGCTCCGGAACAAGCTCGATGTGGTCAGGGGAAGAGTGGCAGAAGAGCTTCTCGCCCCTACGCCATCGGTCGTAATGCTCGGCGGTCCCGAGGACGGGAAGGTCTTCCGGCTGTCCGGTACAGAAGTGCGTATCGGCCGTGTCGACCCCCGGAGACCTGGCAGCTATAATCCCGACCTGGATGTCATATTCTCTGCGGAGTACACGGCGGTCAGCCGGGTCTCAAAACCTCATGGGAAGTTTATTGAAGAAGGTGGTGAGTGGTATATCGAGGACGCAGGGAGCACGGGTGGGACGATGGTGAATGCGGTTGTTGTTACACCCGAAAAACGCGTAGCCGTCCGTGACGGTGACCTGGTTGAACTGGCAAAGGGGATATACGGTGCAAAACTCCTTGTCATCATGCCGAATACTACCTGAAGAGACATAACATAATTACCGGAATTTTACCCAATATGAATCATCAGTTTCGAAAACGGTCCGATCCCAGCCTGGTACTCCTGTATATCCTGGTAATCGGGGTGATGCTTGCGGTATCAGTGACAACCGCTGCATCCGCATACACAATTACCGCGTCGGCAGGGAGTCATGGAAAAATTTCCCCGTCAGGAGCGGTACCTGTTGAAACAGGTGGGGATATCCTGTTTTTCATTGACCCTGATACCGGGTACCACTTTGATCTCATGACCGTTGATGGAAAAGTGACCCCGGCATCTCCTGTATACAAGTTCTCGAACGTCAATGCCGACCATTCCATCTCTGTTACGTTTGCTCCTGACCAGGGATCCATTAAGGTCAGTTCAGACCCGAACGGCGCTACAATTTTTATTGATGGAACAGGAGTCGGGACAACACCAAGAACGCTAAATGATATTCCTGCCGGAACTCATGAATTAAGGCTCGCCCTTGCGGGGTACAATGATTATACCCGTTCTGTGATCGTGGAGAGAGACCAGACGACCAACATCCCTAAAATTAACCTCGTTCTCCTCCCCCCAATCACGACAATAGTACCTACAACAGTACCTACAACGGTACCGACAACAACAATACTTACAACAGTACCTACAACAGTGCTGACGACAGTCAGGACAACCGTAACAACAGCAGTACCCACGACAATCAGGACGACCGTGCCGGTGACGGGCGGAACAAATCAGACGACCACGGTACCTACGCCCCTCCCCACCAGTGTTCCGGAAACTATCTCAACGTTACCGTACATTTTTCCAACCCCCTCCGAGCGTACCTCCTTACCTACCACGGTCCCCACCAGCAGCCTTACACCACAGCCGAATGCGACTCAGACCCAGGTAACGAATGGTACACTACTCGTAGTAACACCTGGGGTTAATGGGACCCCGGGCACGGGAATAAATAACTCCACTGCCATTGCGCCGGCTGGGACCTCCCCGCAGGATACCCAGGCGAACGGGTCCGCAAACATGACCATGCCAGGTATCAAACCTCCCGCAGGCCTGGCGTCATGGAATGTGATAATTTTCCTGTTTATTGCGGTAATACCCCTTGTCCTCCTCCTTGCCCACGATTATCTCGGGCTTGGCCACCTATCATTCCCCCAGCCACTCGTGGTGAGGGCTGGTGTTGCCTTCGGGCAGGTTGCATGCGGGTTCGGCCTGTTATTCGTCCTCTCAAGGATGATTGCCCTGCTCCCTGCACTTACCAATACGCTCACCCTCCCGCTCCTGCTGATCGTGTTACTGCTCGGGGCATACCTGATATTTTCGGCCCTGGCACTTGCTGTTGGATCCCTGTTGTCCCGCCCCCTCCGCTGGACCCTGAAGGTACATGTCGTTATCGGTGTGATTGTGCTCATCGTTACCCCGATCCTTCTTTTCTCGCTCGGACAGGGAGAAACGATGGCGATCCTCGTAACTATTGTTGCGGCCCCGGTATCCGCACTGCTGGCACTCTGGCAGGACCACTCGCTCGCGTTGCAGGTACAGAAACGAAGTTACCCGTTTGGTCTTTTTAACGGTGACGAAACAAGGGTACCTTCGGGGTCTGACCCCTACCGGCGTTCAACAGCCACAAGACCTGATATTTTCCCGCCGGAACTTGCAGATCGTTATACAAGTATAGACTTCCTCGGGATGGGGGGTATCTCCCACGTGTTCCGGGCGATGCGACTTAAGGACGGGATGACGGTTGCGGTCAAAATACCGATTCGGTTCGATGAAACCACCGGGAAATGCTTCATGAAGGAGATCCTCGCCTGGGAGGGGCTCCGCCACCCGAATATCGTCGAGATTACCGAGGTGAACATCCTCCCCATACCATACGTTGAGATGGAGTTTGTGAAGTCCGGGCTCGCGGACTTAAAGACACCGCTACCCGTGAAAGATGCAGCGGAAATTGTTACCGGGGTCGCTGAGGGCCTTTCTTATGCGCACGGACAGGGGATCATACACCGGGATATCAAACCCCAGAACATCCTGATTGACAGCCACGGTGTCCCCAAGATCAGCGACTGGGGGATGAGCCGCCTTATCGGTTCTTCTGCCATACCGACCGTTGCAGGCTTCTCGCTTGCGTATGCAGCACCAGAACAGATCTCCCCCGGGAGATTTGGTGAGACGGATGCACGGACTGACATCTACCAGCTCGGGGTAGTGTTCTACGAACTCGTTACCGGTAAACTCCTGTTCCCGGGCGATGACCTTGCTGAGGTCAGTAACGCCATTATCTCGCGGATGCCGGTTCCGCCCTCTGAAGTGAACCCCCTTGCGGGCCCGCTGGATCCGATCATCCTGAAATGCCTGCAAAAGGACCCATCAGACCGGTACCAGTCGGTCCGCACCCTGCTTGGGGACCTGAAACTGTTCCTTGAATCGCAGCATGATACCCTGGATAATGACTCCTGGTACGAGGGGAAAGGAACGGTGGAATGACAGACGGCATGATAAGTCTCAACGGGGCCATTGTCGGGAAATCCTGTATTGGAAAACGAAATAATAATGAGGATTCCCTTCTTGCCGAGAAAGCCAGGGACGGCTATCTCCTTGCAATTGCTGATGGGATCGGTGGTCACAGGGCTGGAGAAGTAGCATCGGAAATCGCGGTCTCCACGCTATCAGAGGAATTTGGCAGCCGCTACCATGAAGGTATGAGCCCGGATGAAGTAGGGGCGTTACTATCAGACTCCTTTAAGTCAGCCCATATTGCCATTGAAACCGGGGCCGTTGGAGAGAAGGAAGGAATGGGGACCACGATGGTCGCTGCGTTCATCCGGAACAACTCGGCAGTAATCGCAAATACCGGTGACTCCCGGGCTTATCATATCAGGGAACGGGTCCTTTTCAGGACAAAAGACCATTCTGTTGTCCAGTCTCTTGTTGACAGCCACCAGATTTCAGAGGACGATGCAAGGGATCATCCTCTCAGGGCAATGATCACAAACAGCCTCGGGAGCAGTTTCCTTGTTGATATTTACCATGTCTCATTAAACCCGGGGGATCTCCTCCTCCTGTCGAGTGATGGCTTTCATGATTACGTCGACGAAGATATAATCACGGATGCCGATAAAAAAGCACCCCTTTCTGACCTGGTAACAGGATTTGTTACAGATGCCCTCCTGACGTCCAGGGATAATGTGACCGTGATTATCTACAGGGCACCATTCTGAAAAGCACGAATTTATTTTGACCTTACGGGTACCTATACAGGGGTCCGGAAGCCAAACCAGTTTTTTCTTCTTCCGGAGACATTCCAGGGTCACGCAATTGACACCCGGTTGGTTCGCTGTTGGTCACCGAAGCGAATGTGATGCACGGTCTCCCGCGCATGGTGGACAGGAAATAACTGACGAGGTATTTGAAGTTTCGCAGAGAGTGGCAAGGGAAAAGACTGTAAATCCCTTCCCTGCGCAGAAGGTGTTACTGGTAAGAATACCCGGTAATAAGAGAAATAAGTCTCAAATGGCCATTTTTAACTTATTTTTTGTTCTTTGTTATTATAGTGGGCAGATTTGGAAATATTTATATCAGTGCAGTTAAACCACTCAATTGCAGGACTACACTGTAATTATTACCCGGGTAATGTCCCATTTCCGGGGGGTCTGGGACATCAGTGAATTTCCGGGACGGAGAAAAGCGTAAACTTGTGTGGCCGGTATAAAATCTCCGTATAATACCGGTATATCCCCGACGAGGCGGTGATAGAGGGAATCAGAGGGGGGAATGCCTGTTTTCGTTGGCGTTGCTGGCCGGGAATACGGCTGACAGAACAGTATCGTTGTTGATTATTCACACACTCTCATGGACATGGGTCTCTGGGGGTTTCCCGTTATGGGAAAATTGGAACTTACAAGAGAGGTTGAATGTATTATGCTTATGGAAGAAGTATTAAGCGTTAAAATCAGGGGTGATTCCTGATGGCATGGGGTGGACCGAATGGTCAATATTATTCAGACAGAGGCTAATCCGGAATTTGATGACCCCGTGCAGGGAACGGCATGCCAGAATTGCTCATTAATCGCCGGGTTATCTGCACTGGCATGGGTTAATCCTACGTATTTAAAAGGAAATATTCTCAATACCCAGAATCAGATAAAATTTTATAACTGGGCTGGAAGAGCTCAACCATGGGCATTCTCAGCAAATATCTGGGCCCCTGCAGCAGAATTCTGTCATTCGTCTGAAGCCAGTGAATTATGGCCGGCATATTATGAAAAAGCCTATGCATCATGTGAACTCAACACGCATGGGGATCCTGATAGGGCAGCCTACATTAGTGCAACTGGTCAGGGAGCAAACATTACTGCATTAAATAAGATTACTCAACCCCTATGGTCAGCATTTGCCAACTGGGGCGGGGATTTCTACACATTCATGAGTAGTAACAGTTTGTTATCTGACTGCATCCGCTTATCCTGCCAGCGATGACTGCGCCACTTACGGGCTCTTCCCGCCAGGTAAAATTCCCCATTCTTGCCGCAGCAGCAAATCACACGTATTCGGTTCTGGGTACTTATACGGCTGCTAACAATGGTCCGACCTATATTATTCTACGCAATCCAAAAGGAAATTCCATAGGTGCAGCCCCGGGGGGAACTCTTATGGCAGATCCCTGGTGGGTTAATTACAGTACGTATGCCAGCGGTGCAGCACAGGCTGCACCGGTATGGACAAAAATAAATCTCACCAATGGTGTATTTGGAATTAAAAAGGAGGATTTCGGGACTTATTTCCAGACCTACACAAAAGTAAATGTTTAAATCACTATCTTCTTTTTTACCGGATTTCACCGGAAATGGTAAGAGTTTGAGGAAGCGGGGATACCCTTTAATATAATCGATTCGATGCTTGTATTATACGCAATCGTATCAGTCCTGCGTAGGGGGGTTAGAAATGTCTTCTGTTTGGAAAATATGTACCGGGGTACTAATCTTTTGTCTATTGTGTCTTCCTGTGTCAGCTCATAATCTGACAGGCAGCAATGGTGGCAATGATCCCATATCTGTTAATAACCCCTTAATGGATATTCACGCTGATAATTTTACCGTGTACAATAATGTATCTGATTCAGACACAAATCAGACCGATCATCAAAATATTGTTTTTCCTGATCCGATACCGAACCGTCCAAAAGGCAGTCTGGGGTTGCAAAACTCCCCCGAATTTAATCAGACTTCGCTGAATACTACACAAAAAACAGCTGAAAATACCAGGGGAATAATTGGACCCGTTCCCGATGCAAACTCAAATAATGGATTTAGGGTGAATTTTTCGGAAGAGATCATTAAGAGCACTAATATTCAGAATACCGAAGGTGGGACAATGACCACAATAACCGTGGGTACCGACGGCTCAGATCAAATCTACCCTTCTGTCTTCTTGGACAACCTGGTATGGCTCGATTATCGCAACGGTGAACAGGCAGTTCGTTTGTATAATATTACAACCTGCAGGGAAGAGACCATCAGCAATAAAAGTCCCTGGAAGCCCTCGATATATAATGATGTTCTGGTATACGGTATCCAGGACAGCTATTACGGTACCTATGATATCAATATGTACACTATTTCTACCGGTATCGAATTGACACTGACTCCCGGGGACTGGTATAACCAGATTGATCCAGCAATTTTTGAAGACCGCATCGTTTATACCGACGACACGAAAGGGACCCGGAACATTGTACTCTATAACATCACTACGAATGAAACACGTTATCTCACAAATGACGAATCAGGCCCTGAACATATGTATCCTGCAATATATGGTGACTGGGTCGCATGGTATGCCGGTACCGAAGAAGATGCAACACTCAATCTATTTCATGTTGCAACCGGGAACTCCACCACCATTGCAAGCAACTGTAAATCATTTTTCCAGTCACCCCCTTCAATTCACAATGATCGACTCGTCTGGCAGGAATGGCATGACGAGCACTATGATATTGTAATGTATAATATTACAACACACGAAAAAACGCTGATAACTCCAGGTACTGACGAGTCTGACCAAAAACGGCCTTCAATTTTTGGAAATTATATTGTATGGGATGACAACCGGGACCAGTCCTATGGGAATGAAAATATTTACGTTTACAACCTGGAAACGAATGAAACCTCAGTTATTACCTATGCATTTCCGAATGCTCACAGGACTAATGCCAGGGTATACGGGGAGCGGATAGTATGGGCAGAAAATCAGGAATTTCTTGATTATAATATCTACCTGTTTACACTTGGTCAGGAACAGGCTCCCGTGGTATCTGGGTTTACCGTAAATGCGACCGAGGGAATGGTTCCATTCACGGTCCGTTTTACCGATACATCATCAGGTAATCCAACTTCTCACTATTGGAATTTTGGCGATGGAAATGAATCATCTGATGTGAACCCGGTTTATACATATCAGGAAGCAGGGCATTTTAGTCCTGCACTGATAGTTAGTAATCCGTACTCGCGGGATTACTCTGTGCAGGAACATTTAATCGTTGCCGGGGCGGTTCCCGTAACAAAATTTACTATTAATCCTTCTTCTGGTCTGGCTCCTCTGTCCTCCACGCTTACAGATTTATCATCAGGTTATCCGGACACATGGTATTGGGATTTTGGGGATAATTCTTCGTCAAACGAACAAAATCCATCCCATGTTTTTGTTAACCCGGGCAATTACATCATCTCATTAACAACAGGGAACCAGTTTGGTAACAATACCGCAATTGGATATGTTCATGTTATAAAATCCACAGAATACGTGTCACTTTACACAATCCCCGGCATTGTCCAGTATTCATCGGATACTGGCTTCATGGAAATAAACACATCGAATGGAACTGGTTATTCGTTTGAACTTGGCGTGAATAACACACAATTATTTATCATTCCTCAGGAAAAAGGAATGTCGCCGTCATTTACTCTGGTATCCAGGGAAAATACCACATTTTCTTCCCAGAGTCCAATTATATCCGGAATTATTGAAAAATTAATTACAACCAGCGAAGATATCTCATCAGCAGAATTTTCTGATACAATCGGTGACAATTCATGGGTGAATTACACCTTCGAAATGCCTCAGTATTATCCGGAGGGTTCAATAAAAACATCCATTACCGATGAAATAACGCCTGAAGAACATGAAAAATTTAATATTACTGTGCAGGACGCAGATTATGGCGACTATGTATCCGGTGTGGCAAATTCAATGTATTGTATTGAGAATAATATGTCTGTCAACGGTCCGGCAACCGTTGTTATGGCGGTCAGCCACGAATGGGTAGTAAAACATAGTCCGTTTGTCGATCTCCATGACCGGTTTAAGGTTGAACAAATGAATAACGATGGGTCGTTCACGCCGCTCGAGACCATGTTCGCTTATCAAAATATCTCCGAAAACAGGTACTATTACGTAGTGACATCAACTGATGGGATCGATCTTTCCCTTTTGTACATCCCTGTTGTTGGAAGCCATAACGTATCTGATGCAGGAATTGAACTGGTATATCCATCAGGTTTCATTTATGAAAATCCGCATACTATCACGGTTGCGGTAAATTCTGACTGGGTTGTAAACAACGATCTGGGTGGTCTGACAGATGTCTATGAACCTGTTGAAATAATCAGGGTCGGTGACCTGGGCTCTATCGAGGTATTAGAGACAAAATTCCTCTATTATGACGAAACCAGGAATGTTGACGTATTTGAAGGGATTTCTCCGAACGGGCTTTCACAATTTACACTTGTTACCGTAGGTCATTATACAAATCCTCTTCAGATGCTTTACCTCAGTCTCTCAATCAGAGTGCCTCCTCCAGTCCCGGCGAGTAATCCAAATTCAGGCGGAGGCGGCGGTGGCGGGAGCTATGGCGGAAGTGGCAACCAGGTAACTCAGGCCGCATCAGAACCCGCAGCAACAAAAGGAAGCCAATCGGGAACCGTTCAGGAAGGGACCTCTGGTGCCTCATCGGGTAACAACAGGGAACCCAATTCTTTAACCACTGAATCCGTAGCAGCGGGCCAGCCTTCTGCCAGTCCTGTTCCACGGGTATCGAATGCACCGGCAGCGAATCCCCCTGTGCTCCCCCCACAACCCACGAACTCCATATTTACTATGCTTATTGAAGCAGCAGCGATAGTTTCGATCTTTGTTCTGGTAGTATTCAGTATCTATACGAGAAACCGGAAACTTGATTGATGTAATCTCTATTTTTCGTGGCAAAACCTGAAATTTTCAGACAATTTCATATTTAAAGTCCAATTGTGGGGATAACTTGCCAGTATTTATTGCAGTGGTAATCATCCCCGGGTGTCAGGAAACAGGAAAGCTGTGTGAAAAGGCCAAATCCCGTGCTTTGTCGGAAACGAAAAAAAAGAAGTTAGGTTTGCCGGTGTTAAGCCGGAATGCATGGATTGGTTGAACGTCTGATGCTGAATGGACTGGAAGCCCCGGAAGGAGGTCCGGGTTTTCGAATGCCCGGGCCGGTGCAGATCCTGTTAGTGTGCTGTTTCAGATCTGCGGAATGAGACCCATTTTCTGGAGAGGTGATGTTACTGGTGCTAAATGGTTCCTGCGTGATGACAATACCGGTGCTATCGGTGCAACCTATAGTGCTGGTGTTAGTGACGACATAATACAGAATGCGATACCGATTGCGACCAATACTATCCTGATCATTTCATAACTCCTCTGGGTCTTCTGGTGGGGAATACCCCGGGTTGGTCCCGGGACTTCACACTCATATACTACACGTGAATAGGTAATAAATTACTAAAATAGGCAGGGTTAGAGAGTTATCCATCCGGGTTGCCATGTTGAACCCGGCGGATATATGGATGCCCGGTGTTGAGGGTCCTCTCTAAAACGTCCTGGCCTGCGTAAAAAGAAAAAATGGGCTTAAAACCCAGATATTTTTCTATGTGGCTGGAGAGGAAGGCGTTGCCTCCGCGTTTCTGCGGTCTGCATAGAACTGTAATATAATAATAACCGCTGCGGAAAGCGGGAGTGCGATGACGAGCGGGTCGACAGCAGCCCAGGGAAGCCCCGCGAGGCTGGTCTTGCCGGTAAGTGCCTTGCAGAGCCCGTATACTGATGCATACCGGGTATTGATGAAAAGCGCCCAGATAAACCACACGACAGCACCGGTGATTAAACTGGCCTTTGCAGCAGTTACATCCGGTTTTCTGGAATACATCGCCACGGCGAAGGCCGGGAGGAATGCAGAGGCACATAACCCCATGAACATCGCGGTTGCGAGGGCGATGATACTGCCCGGCATCAGGAATGCAATAATCACACTCGCAATAATCATGATCAGCACACCCACCTGGTTTGCCCTCATTGATAATGCACACTGGCGCCCCCTCCCCCAGAGGTCGCATATCAGGGCTGTCCCCATCGTATGGAAGAGGGAACTCAGCGTGGACATCGCCGCAGCAAGCAGTGTTACCATGAACAGTACCACGAACCAGTCCGGCATTGCCTGGTTGATGAAGATCGGGATGATCGTGTCCACATTACCGCCGGGCGCCACCTGGACTGCAATTTTTGAAACCGTCTGGTAGAAATACACATTCGTGAGGGCGCCGACCGTGAACGCCACCCCGGTCATCATCAGGATGAAAGGACCCCCGATGAGGACTGCCCTGTTTAATGATTTGTTGTTCTTTGCCGTCATAAACCGGACAACCAGCTGAGGCTGGGCGAGAACACCGATCCCTACCCCGAGGACAAGGGTCGTGATCACGGTCAGCCATATGGAGGACCCGAAAACGGGCATCGTTGTCCAGCCGGTCATGCCACCTTTTGCAAGGTTTTCCGGAACAAGTGGCGCCATCGCGGTAAGGCTGCTGTTTGCGGCATTAACGCCGCCCAGGAGGAGGTACGTTGCAACCAGGAGAATGGTCATCCCGACGAGCATAATGGCCCCCTGGACCGCATCGGTGTACATTACGGCGATCAGTCCGCCGAATATCACGTATACAGCAACGATCAGGGCAAATCCAATGAGTGACGTGCTGTACGAGATGGAGGTCGTTTCCCTGATAAACTGTGCCCCGCCAATCAGTACGGCAGCGGTGTACAGTGGCATGCCGACAATGATGACCAGCCCTGTAACAACCTGCATAAACGGTGACTGGTAAATTTTTCCCATCAGGTCAGGGAAGGTGACCGCTTTCAGCCGCTGCCCGATCTCCCTGGTCTTCTTACCGAATACGACGAAAGCCAGCAGGATACCCAGGCCGATGTTCAGCACGGTAAGCCAGATCAGTCCCATACCGAGATTTGCGGCCTGTCCACCGAACCCGACAATAGCAGATGTGCTGATGAATGTGGCCCCGTAGGAAAGGGCGATAATTACCGGGTGGGCCTCTCTCCCGGCGACCATGTAATCCTCGGAGGTCTTTGTCTTTTTATATCCGAGCCAGCCGAGGTATAACATAAGGGCAACATAAATGGCAGTTACGGAGATGAGGACAAGGGTATTCACCGCCATTTCAGGGCTCCCCCCCCGTGTTCCAGTTCAGCAGGCCATACACTACACACACCAGCGCCAGGCCGATTGAAAGGCCATAAGCGAGCAATATCCAGGGGTCATTAATTCCAAGCATACGAACACCTTACGGTAAACTATGGAGAAACGCTACAGGGGATCCGGCAGAACGCCCGGTCCCCTACCTAAAGAAGAATAAAAAGTCTGCAACCAGGATTGATCTGCTTCGTATTCCCGTAGTTACAGACATGAGTTTACCTAATCATACAATCGAGGTATTGCTATTTATACGTTTTTTTTCATGCCAGTATTGCACACCAGGGTCGGGCAGGGCAACAAATTGCAGATCACATTCTCTTTTTGGCATACCGGAATCACGCGTTCATCCCGAAAACAGATATTTAAGTCCGACACATGGTGAAGTAACGTGTCTTCGGTGTATGAGGGGTTGCACGAGTCGCTCCAGTCAGTACTCCTGCAGCGTCTCGGATGGAGTGAGCTCCGTGATGTGCAGGAACAGACCTGCCGGGCGGTATGGTCAGGCAGTGACGTACTGGTCCTCGCACCGACTGCCGGGGGTAAAACTGAGGCTGCGCTTATCCCGGTCACTGACACCATGTTAAAAGAGGGATGTCGCGGGGTTGCCTGTATCTATATCTCCCCGTTGAAAGCGCTCATCAATGACCAGGAAAGCCGTTTCCTCACGTTTGCCGTCCCGACAGGCCTTGAGGTCCAGAAATGGCACGGCGATGTCCCGAAGGGGGACCGTGCGTGGGCTGCCGGGGAACCCCCCCATTTCCTGATGATCACCCCTGAGTCCCTTGAAGTCCTCATGCTTGAGCGGAAACTTATGGCCGACCTGAAAAACCTCAGGTTTGTGGTCATCGACGAGGTGCATGCATTCGTCGAATCTGAGCGGGGAGTCCACCTGCGGTGCCTTCTCGACCGGCTGGACAAGGTGGCCGGGAGGAATGTGCAGAGGATCGGGCTTTCTGCAACAGTCGGGAACCCTGAGGATGTACTCGGGTGGTTATCCGAACCGGGCAGGCCACAGGAAGTTGTCCGGGTACCAGTCCCGCCACGTGCAAAGAAGTTCTCCTTTACGGTTGAGCCGGATGATGGGAGACGCATCACCTCCCTTGTCAGGGTTGTTTCCGGGAAGAAGGCGATCGTCTTTGTGAACAGCCGGAGCGATGCAGAAAAAGTGATAAAATCGCTCCGCGGCCGTGTGGACCACCTTTCTGTGCACCACTCTTCCCTCTCACCGGAGACGAGAAGTGAGGCGGAATCTGCGTTTTCACGTGAAGGGAGCGCCTGTATTGTATGCACCAGCTCGCTTGAACTCGGGATAGACATCGGTGACCTTGATATCGTGGTCCAGCTCGGCTCCCCGGGTTCTGTCTCCTCGTTCCTTCAGCGGATGGGGCGGAGCGGGAGGCGGGGAAAACCACCGTTCGTTGCATTCATCCTCCGTGACCCCTGCGAGCTCCTCTGCACCGTTGCCGTGATCGAGTGTGCGAGCAAAAAGGAGGTGGAGCCGCTCATCCCGCATGTGCGCCCCTATAATGTGCTTGTCCAGCAACTCCTGCTGGAAATCCTCCGGAAAAGGAGGGTCTCGGCAAAAAGTCTCACCACAGCACTACGTGGCCTTACACCGTTCCGGGAGATCCCGACTGTGGCCGTGGAGGAGACAATCAGAAAATTGAGGGCCGAAGAGTACCTGGTCGCTGATGGTGAGATGCTGATGCTGGGTTCCCGGGCTGAAAAAGAATTCGGCCAGGCAAACTGGCGTGACCTGTATTCGGTTATCCACGGAGGCGGGGAGTTCCGTGCGGTGACGCCCGATGGCGAGATTGTCGGTCGGCTTGATGCCAGGTTTGTGAATAGCAAAAACAGTGCCAATTTCCAGCTGGGTGGGAAAAACTGGACGATGATCACCTGCGACGAGGCCCGTAACCGGGTGGTCGTGGTCCCGGGTTCAGAACAGAAAGGGGGGATATTCTGGACCGGCGGGGCACACGGGTATAGTGAAGTGGTATGCAGGGGTGTATCTCGCATAATCCGCAGGGGGAAGTCTGTTCTTCCGCTCCCTGATGATGCTGTGATTAACCTGGCACGGGTGATCTCGAAATTCCCGGCAAATTTTCACCGGGGCGATATCGTAATTGAGGTACGGGAGGGCTCAAGGGGGATGGGTTTCCTCCTCCTCACCTTCAGGAACAACAATTTCGGGAAACTCTACTCTTCCCTGCTCACCCGGGCACTCGGGCTGCGGGGCAGCATCAGTTATAATGACTTCTCGCTTCTCGTGCGCGGTGTCAGGGGTGGCGATCCGTTCGGGATGGTTGTCCATGCTGCGGAGGAGGCAGCGATGTTTTCCCGGGAGGAGGTGGAATCGGTCCTCCTGCTCCCTGCACCAGATGGATGGAAATTCGGTGGCTTAATCCCTGCCGCAAGGTTCCGCGAGATGGTCCTGAGCGATATGTATCATATCGACGATTTCATGGCGGAATTGTCGTCATCACGGGTGTTTGTACCAGAACCGGAGTGCCGGGACCCATCTATTGCACCGGATGCCACGTAGTCTCCCCGGTGGCAAAGAACCCGGCAGGGTCCCTTCAGGTGGCCAATGGCCCCCAGGTCCGGATGCGAAGTGTAGTTTTTTTCGTTGAATGGTTGTTATGACAATCAGGAACCCTTCGGGAATTTGTTGTTGGTCTGCAACAAAAACCGGGTATCGTTTACTGATCAGGTGACAACGGCCTTTTTAAACCTCCACCATGCGACACCGAACATGGCGACCGCAAATATTACGAGGATCGTGAATGAGAGGAGGATCTCAGCCGATGTATACACGTAATGAATGCCCATGGTGGTGAAATTATCCCCGATTGCAAAATACCGGACACCGTTGACCAGCTGGGAGAGCGGGTTTACGGTTGAGATCGCCTGTAAAACTGGTGGAAATGCCTCAACCGGGTAAAGAGCGTTGCTTGCGAAAAATATTGGCATTGTCAGGAGCGTGATAATCCCCTGCAACCCCTCCGGAGTCTCCATCGAAATGGAGATGGCCGCGGAGAAAAAGAGGAACCCGATAGAGAACATCCCGACAAAGAGCATGATCCCAAGCAATGCAACGACGGTATGCCCGATGGTGTATCCGGCGAAAAACGTTACCCCGATAAGCAGCCCGAAAATCATGACAATAATTACCTGGATGAAGGACTTTGTCATGCCCGAGAGCGCGATGCCGAATATGATCTGGTCCCTGGGGAGAGGGCTTGCCATGATCTCCCTCATCAGTCCCCAGTTTTTATCAAACAACAGGACGATCCCGCCGAACAGGCTTGTAAAAAGCACAGTCATTGCAATGACCCCGGCCGCCATATACGTCAGGTACTGTACTTCAGGGACCCCCGGGATTGGGGGGATTGAGGCCCCGAGCCGGTCAAAATTGGCAGACATTGCAATGCCGAAAAACGCCATCCACAACGCCGGCTGGATGAGCGAGGAGATCAGGAGTGTCTTGAACCTGACAAACCTGATCATGTCCCGCCAGTAGATGGTCAAAAAGCCGTAGTGCACCGTTCATCTCCTCCCGAATGCTGTTGAAATTTTCTCTGGCTTATCATCGCGAAGCTCGCGGCCTGTGAAATGGACAAATACGTCATCCATCGAGGGTTTCTTCAGGTTCACCGTGATAACGCCGATACCGCTGTTCCTGATCTCTTCGATGAGCAGGGGGAGCACCTTCGTCCCGTCGTCATTCGTCGTGATGAGGATCCCCTTTCCTTTCTCACTGACCCCGCTTACGCTTACGAGGTCAGTAATAATAGCCCGTGCCCTTGCATTATCGCTTGTCTCGAGGTAAATCAGGTCCTGGCCCAGCGCATTTTTCAGTTCCCACGGTTTCCCGCTCGCGATAATCTTCCCGTGGTCAATAATACTAATCCGGTCTGACAGGTTGTCCGCCTCGTCCATGTAATGGGTGGTAAGAAAAATCGTTGTCCCCTCTTCGTTTACCGCCCTGATATAATCCCACATCCTCATCCGTGTCTGGGGGTCAAGACCGATGGTCGGCTCGTCGAGAAAGAGCACGATCGGCCTTGTCATAAGTCCCCTGCCTATTTCAAGCCGCCGTTTCATCCCGCCGGACAATTTCTTTACGAACGTGTCCTTCTTTTCCACCAGTTTCACCAGCTCAAGGATCTCCTGGATCCGCTCTTTCCTTTCTGATCGCGCCATCCCGTAGAGTCTGCCGTGGAATTCCAGGATCTCCCAGGCCGTCATGTCACGGTCGAGGGTCACCTCCTGGAAGACGATACCGATTGACTCCCTGACTTTTTCAGGCTCTGTCCTGACATCGTAACCGGCGATACTTGCCTCACCGTTCTGGATTTTTAACAGCGTGATCAGCACGTTGATCGCCGTGCTCTTTCCCGCTCCGTTTGGCCCGAGAAATGAGAAAATCTCCCCTTTCCCAACGGTAAAGCTAATCCCGTCCACAGCCTTGAAATCACCGTACTGGTGTTCGAGGTCTTTTACTTCAATAATACTGGTACTCAAATCAGGGTTCGCCTTCCTGTGTCAGGCGTCTATAGTATCTTTTGCAGTATAAATCAAGCGATCAGGGCTGAGTTCATGGACTTAACCTTCCGGGGAAAAATGATTCTCCCCGAAGCAAAAAGAGGCGGTATTCCACCCGGTGAATCCCGGGATCGTTCAATCCAGTTTTTGCACCAGTTCAGCAACATTTGTCGCAAAAAGGCGTATTGTTGCTATACCTTCTGTGTCATTCCAGACTTCGCCCGGCTCCCGACCGAATACCATATTCCAGTAGTTGGAACCTGGCACGATCATCTCGTTGATCAGGTAGAACATGAGCATTTCCTGCACAGTTGCGGTATGGCCTCCCCGGCGTGCTATGGCGATTGGTCCCCCTACCATCCAGCGGAGGAAATTGTCAGTCACCATCGATACAAGGCCAATCCGCTGTAATGCTGACATTACGTCCCCGCGTGCAGTTCCAAAATATACCGGTGATGCGACAATGAACCCGTCCGCATCCCGGAGCAGTTTGATGAGGTCATTCAGGCCATCGTTAATTACACAGCAGCCAAGGTCCTTGCACTGGTAACAGGCCGTGCAGGACTCGATCTTCCTTCCTGCAAGGGAGAACACCTCTGTCTCCACCCCATATCCCTGGATCACTTTCACACACTCTTCAATGACCTGTGCCGTGTTTCCCTCCGGTCTCGGGCTCCCCGAGAGAAGCACCACTTTTTTTGCCATGAATACTAGTGGGTCATTGCACTGAAAATAGTATCAGGTGCTCCATCAAGTGGCCGCATGCACCCCTGGAATGCAACTGGTGTGTAACGCCTTCGTTGCGGGGACTGGCAACACCTCAACGTCCATCGTGGCAATTTTATCATAGATCTTCCGTTTCTGGACAATCGGCCACCAGCCGTAGATAAAAATATACGCAGGTTCCCATAGGGTTACCCATCCCAGTATCAGGAGAGCTTCCCCGGCCATCCTGACCGGGAGACTCTGTTCAAGGGTTGAGAGGCCCTGGCGTGCGAGGAGCGTCACGAACAAAATACCCAATGCGATAAGGAGCACTATCCTTCCCCGTTGGAACAGCCTCCGGAGTTCACGTTCTGATACCGAGGCCTTGTAGATGAAATGGTTATGGATCCCAAGGATAATTGCCTCGCGGGTAGCGACCGTAAGTGATTCTTCCGGGAGATAAATTGCCAGTTTTACCGGTATTTTCTTCGGCTGGTCAACGACCGCATTGAAAATATACTCCTCCGCATCCGGGTCAAGTTCTTTCTCATGAAATGGAGAAGGGTCAAGGGAATTGAAGAGCTGCATTACGTTTCGTAGGACGAGCTCAATTACCACGGTCCCGTTATCTGTCCTGTATACTGATTTGGGAGGGTCCATGCTACACCACCGAATGTAATTCCCTGATAAAATCCATGTCCGGAGTCTTGTTTGCTACCTTCAAAGTAGCTGAATATGAGCTTCTGTCCCAGAGAAAACCTCTTTCCGGTTTTTTTGACTATTCCAGTCTCTTTTATCGAAGATCTTATCAGCGGTGATATATTATTGTTCCTTCAATTGCAAGAGTGATAGTGATGAGAGACCCGCCGGGGTATCCTGCGCGAATGGAATTTGAAGGTGGTGAAGAAAATACGGCCCCCGCCTGATCACCGTACCCCGGGTAATGCTGGTGGTTTAGTAAGTTCAGAGACGGAGATGCGCAAGCTTTCTTCGGAAAATAACCCGGGACCTGTTGTAGAGGAGGATAAGGAAACCGATGAGTATGAGAAAAAGTTCCGGTTTTATATCGCGATGCTGGAACATTCCGACCCCGGCCGCCGGTGGAAAGCCGCAGAGTCCCTGGCCCGGCTCGGGGACAATCGTGCGGTCGGTCCCCTTATCCAGGCACTTTCTGACGAAGACTGGAGAGTACGGCAGAAAACGGCGTGGGCACTCGGATACATTGGAGATCCAGCGGCAATTCCTGCATTAAGAAGAGCATACCGCGACGACCTTGAAGGTGTCCGTGAGATGATTACCGAGGCGATCAGCATGATCACGATGAGGATGACCGGCTGAAACGATTATTCGTTTTTCCCTCTGTCCCTCTTGGAGTCCGGCCGCTGTTTTCGGGAAGGAGATCTGCATTGAAGGTATTATTATCCTCGAAGAAGAATTTAACAGGTACATTTCGCGCCAGATGCCACCCGTGGATGTAGGCCTGTTGCGAATATAATGAACCTTCCCGTGGCTGTTGCCATTTTCAAAAACGGTGAACCATTTGTTTTCCGTCCGATGTGGGCGCACCACGGAATTCCCCAAAACCAAGGGAGATGAGTACCATATGAGTTTGACACCAGAATCCCTCAACTTTGACGAGGCGAGACTTGACAAGATCAGGACAATACAAAAGGCCGGAGTGCCGCTGTACCCGGCGAAATTTGAACGAAAAGATACTATCGAAGAGATCAAGCAGCGGTTCCATGCAATAGAACATGAAAAGAGTGTTGAACGTGTCATAACTGCGGGACGGATTTTTACTGTCCGGGACCATGGGAAAACAATATTCGCAGACCTTGGAGATGAGAGTGGCCGTATCCAGCTGTATATAAGGAAAAACGATCTCGGGGATGAGCAATTCGATTTTATCAACCGTAACCTTGAGCGGGGTGATATCATCGGGGCAACCGGGCACGTATTCCGGACAAAAGTGGGGGAGATCACGATCTGGGTTGACCAGGTGACCCTTCTCTGTAAATCCGTCTGTGCATTACCGGAAAAATTCCATGGTCTGAAAGATATCGAAAAACGGTACCGCCAGCGTTATGTTGACCTTATTGTTAACGAAGAGAGCCGGGAGGTATTCAGGACACGGAGCCGTGTTATCTCCCTTATCAGGCGGTACCTGGATGAGCGGGACTTCCTTGAGTTTGAGACCCCGATCCTTCAGCCCATCTACGGCGGTGCAAATGCGAGACCATTCACAACATTCCATAATTTCCTTGAACAGAAATTTTTCCTGCGGATTGCACCTGAACTCTACCTGAAACGACTGGTTGTCGGTGGTTTCGAAAAAGTCTTTGAGGTCGCGAGGAATTTCCGGAACGAGGACATCGACACGCGTCATAACCCCGAGTTCTCGATGGTGGAGATATACGAGGCCTACAAGGACTTCCGTGATATGATGCAACTGACCGAGGGACTCATCTCCCTTCTTGTCCACACCCTTCACGGGAAGTACGATATTGCATATGGGGATGTCACGCTCCGGTTCGAACCCCCGTTCCGGAAACTGTCGATGGAAGATGCGGTAAGAGAGATTGCAGGCGTTGATATCCATGCTCATTCACCGGACGAACTCCGGGAAATTGCAAAGAAGAACCGGATCGAGGACTATGAAAAACCAAAGACCCGGAGGGAGTTCCTTGTCCTTTTCTTCGAAGGAATGGTGGAGGAAAAACTGGTCCAGCCGACGTTCGTTTACGACTTCCCGGTTGAAAACTCCCCGCTGGCGAAAAAACACCGGGAAAAAGAGGGGTTCACCGAGCGGTTTGAGCTCTTCATCAACGGGATGGAGATTGCAAACGGTTTTTCCGAGTTGAATGACCCACTTGACCAGCTGGCCCGTTTGGAGGACCAGGATGCAAAGCGGAAGGCTGGTGATGCAGAGGCCCAGATGATCGATTCCGATTTCATAACGGCGCTCGGGTTTGGCATGCCCCCTACGGGAGGGGTGGGTCTTGGTATTGACCGCCTTGTAATGCTCCTGACAAACCGCGACTCGATCAAGGAAGTAATCCTCTTCCCCCAGATGAAACCCGAAACAGTGAAACCGGAAGAAACGGTGGAAGAAGTAACAAAAAATGGGATATAACCCCAATCGCGAGGTTTTATTCCCTGTCCCATTATTACCTGGGCCCACTATCAATACCTTTTTTTAGTATTCTGCTGGTATGAAAAACTCCGGCAAAACAATCTGAAGGGCCACCTTTTTCATACTCATCTTTGAGCCAAAAGGCACATAGCACGCTCTGTTGAAAAGCTAATAGATACCCGGAATCCTGGTTATTCAGAAATTTATCAACGTTCCCAGTGCCCTGCCCCGCCGCATTAGCGAACATTGTTGGGATAGAAAACGGTCATTAAGTCTCTGAAACTTTCGTGGATTCTTCCGTTTAACCTGCCAAGGAATATCTTAATGGGGGTGGGACAGGGATGGGGTGAAACCAGGGCATTTTCAACCGTCCGGGCGTGAACCTCCCTTTCATGTGCGTTTGAACCGTGCCCGGTATTCTAATCTAAAAGGCAGAATCCCTTTAGTTGAGCTGCTTACACCAGGGTTGACAACAACAGGCCCGATGGGGTCTAAAAAAAAGAAAAGATTTGGTCTTTATACCAATGCCTGGGTAATACCGAGTACCCCGACCTGTACGATCAATGCAACGGCAATGATCACACCGGCCATTTCCAGTGCAACGGCGACATTACCCTTCTTGAGCTCCTCAAATTCCTCAATACCCTTTGTCATTTTATCAAGGATCCTGAGTGCGAGGTAAATTGAAGCGATTGCGAGAATTATCCCAAGGATCAGCTGAAGGATTGCCACACCGATTGCGATCAATGCATCAGTGGAGCCAAGGCCGGATGCAAGTGCAGCGCCGACACCAACGGATACCCCGGCAACACCGGACTGCACAACAATCGCGATTGCGAAAAATACGGCCGCGACAACAATACCGACCGCAACATTACCCTTTGCGAGTTCTTTTTCTTCGTCAATACCCTTTGTAATCTTATTCAGAACAAAAAATCCAATATACAGGGCAGCCACTGCGAGAATGATTGCGATGATCAACTGGATAATGCCAACTGCCACATTTGCAAGTAACATATTTAATCTCCAAGTTATTGGGGAGTAGTTAAAATAAAATTATCGTAAGATTCACCCGCTTTATGAATCAGAATGGTCTTTTTTTGTATTCATAAGAATTTTGGGGGTTTTATGAGGATATTGCAACCCGTTTCGATGCGCGGGATAGCGGGGGTAAATGGACCCTGGTTCACGGTGTCAGGATATCCAACGATTCGGCTTCAAACTGCAATTGGCACCATTGTATCAGGCCTTAACGCGGTTTGTGGCAGGATAGCTTTTTATTTGAATCATCCATATATAGGTCTTAATAGGTCACAATATGTCGCGGAAGAACCACATTGCCAGGATCATGACCGTAATGCTCCTGATATCAGTAATGGTCTCGATGGCAGGTGTTGAGGGTGCGTTTGAGATTAAAATTAACACCGTGCAACATTCAGCCCCGGTCAACGGGGAGATGCCCGCAGGTAATTTTCCCCCGGTTAATACCTCTCCTGCGACCCCTGCCCCGACATTGACTATTCAGGTTACCCCGACTCCTGTTGTTACTCCAACCGAGATCTCTACCCCACAGGAAACGGTTGGTTCCCCTGATAATGGAACTGCAATCAATACTCCTGGAACAGGGCAGGATAATTTCTGGGCTTTCATCAGTTCAATGTTTGACAGCTCATCAGTTGGCCCTGGTCCTGAGGTAGTATCAACCCCAGTCCCAACGACAGTACCGACAACAATAGCGACAACAGCACCGACCAAAGTCCCAACGACGGTACCGACAACAATAGCGACAACAGCACCGACCACAGTCCCAACGACGGTACCGACAACAATAGCGACAACAGCACCGACCACAGTCCCAACGACGGTACCGACAACAATAGTGACAACAGTACCGACCAAAGTCCCAACGACAGTACCGACAACAATAGCGACAACAGTACCGACCAAAGTCCCAACGACAGTACCGACAACAATA
>CAVWXH010000014.1:0-10900 GCA_963758915.1 uncultured Methanomicrobiales archaeon | reverse complement strand
ATGGACAAAATAACCTACTATGTGATTTTGATATTAGATCCAAGTCGAAAGAATCAAAAGCCTTTAAATTATTTTCAGACGGCAAGTCGCCTATAGAAAGTTGTGGCAGCATTAGATATTCCTGCTGATGAAAAAGTAAAAAACCAGTTAGGAAACTGACTGTCCCTGTAGATATTGATTCTGATCATATACGAGGATCAGTCGATACTGCACCCATTACTTTAGGAAAAGGAGATGTGTGAACTAAAGCATGGGCCTTATTACTATGCTTATTGGAAGGACCTCGAAAAGCAAAAAGTTACAGAAAAAATACATTGGCGACCATATTCCAGAGGATAAGAAATCTAATGACGATTCCATTAATAACCTCCTATTGTAGGCTTCTTCTACATAAAGACAATACAATTGGAAAATAGTAAATCCTGTTAGCATAGATTGTCTACATGTCCAGGCAGGAAGCAAAAGAAAACATCAAGAAGTATATTGATGAGAAACTTCCGGGAAGAAAACTAGAAAACGCTGTGTGGCCTCAATAGCATTCTGAGAGAGCCGTGGACTATATCGCAAGCAAGCAATACCGGAAGTATGGAGAAGATAAAGGCGTTAAAGTCTGGCAAAGGATTGCTATTCAATGAAACTAGAACTATCCTGACTAACGCAATAGTGGTGGATGACGCGATCAGGTTTGTTCAGTCTAAGCGAAACCCCACTACGATGTGGTATCCTCATCTTGAAATCATTGAATCGATCAACGAAGTTGAACAGAATGAGGCGGAAAAAGGAAATAGATAGGCCATCTTCACTGTCAGGCATTTCTGGAGCAGATGGCAAAGGCAATCTCAGCAAGGTGGAGATATGTATTCAAAAATTGGTATGAAATTCCAGGAATGATACGTAATTCTGGTAACCCCCTATGAAACCGGACTGGAATGGTATATACGATCCTAGACAGGTCTATTCTCCTGAAGCGGACACTTATCTTCTTCTTGAGGCAGCACTCAAAGAAATCCGGCCTGGTGAAAAGGTACTGGAAATCGGGACCGGGAGCGGGTATATTTCTGCTGCCCTAAACGAAGTCGCAGATGTGATTGCAACTGATATCAATCCCCATGCGGTATGTGCAGCGAAGCAGAAGGGTGTTGAGGTCGTAAGAACAGACCTTGCACGTGGGCTTCGCGGGCCGTTTGATCTTGTGATCTTTAATCCACCCTACCTGCCAACCCTCGATGAAGAAAAGATTGATGACTGGCTGGAATATGCCCTGGATGGTGGGAGGAATGGGCGGGTTGTTATTGAACGGCTTGCCAATGAGGCTGGAAGAGTACTGGCTCCAGGTGGACGGATACTCCTGCTTATCTCATCTCTCACCGGGATAGACGCTACCCTCGATATTTTTGAAGGTGCAGGATACAGGGTGGAAATTGTTGAAAGGAGGCAGGTGTTTGAGGAGGATCTGCGTGTGTTGAAATGCCTTCTAATACCTCAATAGTCTTGTAAAAAAACAGTATCATGTTTATCCTTCAATATCAGAGGATAACTCTATTTCAGTAAAAATCGGATACATATCCATGCTCTTCGGCTCTTCGGGGATACGACGCAGGTTTGATCACGATCTTATCCGGATAGCTCTGCAAACCGGGGCAGCTCTAGGAAATCGCGGGGATACCATTATTCTTGGTACTGATACAAGGACCACGAATAGTATCATCTCAAATGCGCTGATTTCCGGGGTCCTCTCATCGGGTGGGGATGTGTGGGATGCAGGAATAGTACCAACTCCTGTGGTTGCGTATGCAGCGCGTCATGCGTCAACGGGTTGCATGGTCACCGCGTCCCATAATCCTGAAGAATATAATGGCCTGAAACTTTTCAACCCTGACGGGTCCTCGTTTACCAAAATCCAACAGGAATCCCTGTCCAGGAAGATTGAAACCACTCAACTGGTCTGACTGGGCAGGACAGGGGGAACTGTCATTTTTTGAGGCAATCAACCCGTACACGGAATCAGTTCTGGAAAAACTGAATGTTAACCATGAATTTAAGGTTGTTCTTGACTGTGGTTGCGGGGCGGGAAGCACCGTTTCTCCCGGGCTACTTTCAGGTCTTGGAGTGACTCCGGTATGTCTCAACTGCCATCCCGATGGTCATTTTGCCAGACCATCAGAACCTGTTGAATCCAACCTGCAATTCATTCCGGGCTTGATGAAGACGACCGGTGCGAAAGTTGCCGTTGTCCACGACGGTGATGCTGACCGGATGATGGCATTCGATGAAAAATGCCGTTATATCGATGGGGACCACCTCCTCATGCTTTTTACGTCCTATCTCGGGGCAAAGAAAGTTGTCACCACGGTGGACGCTTCAATGGCCATTGAAGAAATGGCAGAAGTAAGACGGACGCCGGTCGGGGATAGTTTTGTCTCGGAAGAACTCCTTTCCTGGGGCGAATTCGGGGGAGAGCCTTCGGGGGCGTGGATCTTTCCCAGGCAGTCGTATTGTCCTGACGGGCCGTATGCTGCGGCATTGTTCTGTGAAATTGCAGGTGAATGGAACGTTGCAGATACACTTGATGCAATGCCACATTACCCTGTTATCAGGGAATCTGTCAGCCGGCCTGACTCACGGGAGGTGCTTCTTGCGATCGGTGCAGGTAACCCTACCGACGGTGTACGGTTATCCTCCGAAGATGGCTGGTGCCTGGTCCGGGCCAGCGGTACCGAACCAAAAATAAGGTTTACTGCGGAAGGCAGGACGATTCAGAAAGCGAAAGAGATGATGGAACGAGGCCAGGAACTTGTCAGGAAAGGGAAAACTGCTTAACCCTCCAGGATAACGGTATATCTATGCAATGCGTCGTCCTTGCTGCCGGAGAAGGAAAGAGGATGCGGCCCCTCACTGCATCAAGGCCGAAGGTGATGCTACCCATCGGGAACAGGCCGATGGTTGAGCACCTTCTTATCGCAGCAAGGGATGCCGGTATCAACGAATTTATTTTCGTCGTGGGATACGGGGAACGTGAGATCAGGCATCATTTTTCTGATGGTTCCCACCTCGGGGTAACAATCAGGTATGTCACCCAGAGGACGCAGATGGGGACTGCTGATGCACTCAATGCTGCCCGGGGGCTTGTAAAAGGCAGGTTCTTGTTGCTGAACGGCGACATGGTCTTAAAAACAGGCGACCTCCGTGAGATTGTCAATGGAACGGCCCCCTGTGTAGGTATATTCCATTCAGATCATCCAAAGGACTATGGCGTGGTCATTGAAGAGGGTGGTATGATCATCGCCCTTGAAGAGAAATCAGAGCATCCGAAAAGTGATATGATCAATGCCGGGGTCTACCTTTTCGATCCCGGGATATTCGAACTCGTGGATGAAGTGCAGGTGTCTTCCCGGGGCGAGCTCGAACTTACCGATGCGCTGGCCGTGTTGATCGACCGGAAACAACTCCATGCCTACCCACTTCAGTACTGGATGGACGTCGGGTATCCCTGGGACCTTCTTGCTGCGAATGCATCGATGCTTGACGAGATGGTTCCATTGTGTGAAGGAGAAATTGAAGTGGGTGTCACGGTCCATGGCAAGTTCACGCTTGGGGAAGGAAGCGTGATCAAGTCAGGGACCTATATCGAAGGCACCTGCTCGATCGGAAAGAACTGCAGTATCGGCCCTCATGCATATATCAGGGGATCGACCTCGATAGGTGATGGCTGCCATATCGGGCATTCCACCGAGATAAAAAACTCTGTTATCATGGCAGATACGAAAATCCCCCACTTTAACTACATCGGCGACAGCATTGTCGGGAGCCGGTGTAACTTCGGGGCCGGGACCAAGGTGGCAAACCTTCGTCATGACCGTGCCACCGTCAAAGTGCGGGGAAAGGACACCCGCCTGAAAAAATTCGGTGTCGTGGTCGGTGACGGGGTGCAGTTCGGGATAAATTGCTCGCTGAATGTCGGGACCGTTGTAGGGGCGAATACAAAAATCGCACCCCATTCATTCCTTGAAGGATATATCGGCGAAGATTCACAGGTAAAATAGGAGGAGTCACATGCAGGCAGTTATTCTTGCAGCAGGGGAAGGAACGCGGGTCCGGCCTCTCACAAAAAGCAGGCCGAAAGGGCTGATACCCGTTGCGAACCGCCCGATTATTGAATATGCAATCCGGGCGCTTCATCTAGCCGGGATCAGGGACATCATCGTTGTTGCCGGCTACCGGAAAGAGCAGGTGACCCGGTTCCTGAATGAACTTGACCCTGGTATTAAGGTCGTGGTCCAGGAAAAACAACTTGGGTACTGCACATGCATTGAAATGTGCTGAACCGCTGATACAAGGTAATTTTCTCCTGCTCCCGGGTGACAATTATATTGACCCGGTCTCTGTTGCAAAGATCGCAAAGACAGAAAATGCGATGCTTGTCAAAGACCATCCGAACCCGTCTAATTTTGGTGTGGTGACAATTCGTAAAGGGTTTGTGACTGAAATATGTGGAAAAGCCGGAACACTCCCCCTCATTTACGGTCAGTACCGGGATCTTTTCACTAACCCGGGATGTGTTTCGCTACATTAAGAGCAATGACCTGACAGAAACGATCGGGTGCATGATTGCAGAAGGGGTTAAGATACAGGCAGTCAGCGCAGAAGACTGGCAGGACGCCCTGTATCCATGGGACCTGATCCGCATGAATGAACGGCTTCTTTGTGGTATAGTCCCAGAAAAAAACGGGACCATTCATAAATCTGCCATTATCCAGGGAGCCGTGAGACATCGGGAAAGGGGTGACTATAGGCCCCTATACGGTGATCACGGGACCTGTCGTGATTGGGAAGGATTCTGAGATTGGGGCCCACTGCTGTATTATGCCCAATACAAGTATCGGTGCAAGGGGGAACATCGAGCCCTTCAGTTATATCGGTAATGCCCTGATAATGGACGATGTGTCGCTAGGATCTCATACCCGTGTTACCGATAGCGTGATTGGTGAAGGGACGAGGCTGGCAGACCATACCGGGATCGGGTCCCGTGAAAGTGTGATCGAGATAGAAGGGTGCCTGGTAAAAGCCGCTTTCGGTGCGATTATCGGCGACCAGGTGAGTGCTGCAGCCTTCAGCACGATTCGGGGGAGTATTATCGGCAACGGAGTTATTGTCGGGCACGAGCAAAGGGACCTATCGGGTGTAACCATTCCTGACAACACCCTGGTGATATAACGTGTGTGGCATCGTCGGGTATACCGGGTACAGGCCTGCTGCCCCCATTGTTGTCGAAGGGTTAAAAAAACTGGAATACCGTGGGTATGACTCATTCGGGGTTGCAACGAAAAGTAACGGGAAGTCAATCGACTGCTACAAACGTCAGGGAAGGATCTCGGAGGCTGAAAAAGCGGCGTCGATGCTGAAGGGTACCATGGGGATCGGGCACACACGCTGGGCTACTCACGGTGTCCCGAATGATGTCAATGCACACCCGCATTTTGACTGCCGGAAACAAATTGCGGTGGTCCATAACGGGATTATCGAAAATTATGCCGAATTAAAAAGAGAACTTGTCTCAAGGGGGCATACCTTCTCTTCTGAAACAGATACCGAAGTAATCGCCCACCTTCTTGAGGAGGAGTATACGGGTGATCTTTTCGAGGCGATGAAGGCCGTACTCCCCAAACTATCCGGATCGTATGCCCTTCTTGTGATGGCCGAAGGGGATGACCGTATCATCGCTGCCCGGGAGAGCAGCCCGCTGGTCCTCGGTGTTGGCGATGGCGAGATGTTTGCTGCATCCGACATGACCCCGCTCCTTGATCATACTGAGCGCATGATGTTCCTCGAAGATGGGGATATTGCCGTGATCACCCCTGATAATGCCTGTATTTATTCTGGCGGGGTGGAAGTGACCCGGAAGGTCGAGCTGATTGACTGGAGTGTCGGCGACGCAAAAAAAGGCGGGTTCAAGCATTTCATGCTGAAGGAGATCTACGAGCAGCCCCATGTTTTCTCAGATACCATTCGATCAGTTGAGACGGTCCCGGATGGTCTGGCCAGGTGCAAGGGTGCGATGGTGGTCGCCTGCGGGACTTCCTACCATGCCGGGATGGTATTCAAGTACCTGCTGGAAGAAGCATGTCATATCCCTGTCAGGCTGGAACTTGGGTCAGAGTTCAAGTATTTCACACCCCCTGTGACGGAACTGGTGATCGGGATCACCCAGTCTGGGGAGACTGCCGATACGCTTGCCGCCCTGAAAAAGGCGAAGGTCCATAATTGTCCGACCCTCGCCATTACGAATGTCCTCGGGAGTACGGTCACACGGATTGCCGATGAAACGCTGTATATGCGTGCGGGTCCCGAGATCAGCGTGGCCGCAACAAAGTCTTTTATTGCAGAACTCGCTGTCCTGATGCAATGTGTAAATCACCTCTCCGGCGGAAAATTTTCCGAAGAGATTTTCCGCGCTAACCGGGCGATTGAGGAGGTGCTGCTCCTCGATCTGAGTACTGCAGTCCAGGTCTGCAATGGAGCAGATCATATATTCTTTGTCGGACGGGGCCCGTTCTATGCGGTGGCGCTCGAAGGTGCCCTGAAAATGAAGGAGATCTCCTATATCCATGCAGAAGGGATATGCAGCAGGAGAGATTAAGCACGGGCCGTTTGCACTATTGTCTCCGAAGACACCGGTGGTCGCGATATGCATGCCCGGGTGCTACCTATGGGGTCATGGTCTCGAATATCAAGGAGATGAAGGCAAGAGGGACTCCCGTGGTAGTGATCGGGGCTGCCGGCGATGATGAACTTGCAGATATTGCCGATGTCTACATCGGGCTTCCCAAAGGTGGCCTGATGGAACAGGTGCTTATGGCAACGGTGGTACTGCAACTCCTTGCATACCGGACTGCGGACTCACTGGGGAGAGACATTGATAAGCCAAGGAACCTTGCGAAGAGTGTGACGGTGGAGTGATCCTGGTCTATTCAAAAAATGACTGCAGGTTCGATTGTATTTCCAATTTTGAAGATTCTTTAAGAACGAGGTTTGTCAGCCTAATTCCAATCAGCAAACCACTGTTATTATAGCAATATAAGTCAATATTCTCCTGCGAATGCATTATATTGTCACTGGTGGGGCAGGGTTTATCGGGTCGCATATTACCAACACCCTGGTTGAATTGGGCCATGAAGTAACGGTTATTGATAACCTTTCATCAGGAAAGCGGGAAAATATCCGGAATGTCCTGTCGACTGGTCGGGTAACCCTGGCAGAAGGCAGTATTACTGACCTTGACCTCCTGAACAGGTCTTTTGAAGGAGCGGATGGTGTTTTTCATGAGGCTGCAATAGTCTCCGTTCCCTGGTCAGTTGAACACCCAATAGAAACAGCTGAAATCAATGTAATGGGTACACTAAATGTCCTTGTTGCAGCACGTGATTGTGGGATAAAGAAGGTGGTTGTTGCTTCGAGTTCTGCAGTATATGGTGATAACCCGGAATTACCAAAACGTGAAGAAATGTTTCCGGAACCCAAATCCCCGTATGCACTGTCTAAATTGGCAGCGGAATACCTGGGGCCTGTTTTTTCCCGGTCATATGGCCTGGACTTTGTTGCCCTGCGATATTTTAATGTGTATGGTCCCGGGCAGGACCCAACCTCTGCGTATGCAGCGGTTATTCCAAAATTTATTACAAGGATATTGAATGACCAGGCTCCCCTGATTTTTGGCGACGGCTCGCAAACGAGGGATTTTATTTACGTCCGCGATGTAGTGAAGGCAAACTTATGTGCGATGGAGAAATCAGGTGAATGGTATTTTTAATGTCGCCAGTGGAGAGAGGATAAGTGTCAATGAATTATCAAGGATGATTCCAGAAATGATGGAGAAGACGGTTCAGGCCACCTACAACCCATCAAGAAAAGGCGATATCCTTCACTCCTATGCAGATATTTCAAGAATGAAGAAGGAATTGTTCACTCCGGATTTTTCATTGCGAATGGGTTTGAAAGAGACGATTGCATGGTATAGAAATAATACCGGATCAGCGATGAATTTTCTGAATTAACGATTAATTCCGCAGCATTATGACGCCGGTGGCCCACTGAATACTCACTATGACTGCGTCTATAATAAAAATGTAAAAAAAACGGTTTTATTGAAACTCTCTCAATCTATTTTGTGAATTTTGGTTATTCGAAAATTTAGTAATACTTCCAGGTTTCCTCCCCGCCGCTTTGGCGGCCCCGGATGGGATAGGGAATAATTCCATATCTCTGAAATTTTCTTAAATACCCAATTGAATCCCGCCAATGAATATCTTATTGGGGGCGGGACTTGGAGGGAGTGAAACCCCTCCTGTCAAGGCATTTCCTCTTTTTTTAAATAAGCAAGGTCTCAACAATGCCAAAAAAACTACAACTTAAAAACACGATAAGCGACGTTTAGTGGCTATTTCATACAGCCCCATATCGGGATAAATATACAATCATCGGGTAAATTATGAAGCATTGAATAAGGTTATCTGACCCCGCATTAGGCTGATAAAAGCCCTGAATACTGCCGTATTCTGGCAAACCGACTTGTTCTAACTCAAATTTAATGATGAAACAGGAACTATCATCGTTATATCAGACTCATCACGATTTTTTGATATTGATACTTATCCGGCCAGATTTTAACAGTGGTCTGCGAACTCCCCCCAGGACACCGAACAATATGATCGTTTGGGTCTGGAGCATTTGCATTGTAAAAAGCGATCAAAATCTGAATGAAAAGAAGGCGGTTTTTGAGCCAGGCATTAACCGGATGTGATTTTAAAAACACTACACCACTTCGTCGCCAGAGTATCCAGAACCGCCATGATCAATCCACCAGATGGAGGTTTGATATGTTCCAAATCTCATATATGTAGTAACTATTCCGGTGACATCCGATGAAGAAGGCATTAATTACTGGTATAACAGGGCAGGACGGGTCTTATCTCGCTGAACTCCTCTTAGTCGAAAGGGTACGAGGTACACGGGCTGGTCAGAAGGTCCTCCTCATTTAACACGGGCAGGATTGATCATATCCTCCTCGACCCGCATGACCCTGAAGCAAAGATCTTCCTGCATTATGGTGATCTGTCGGATTCTGAACAACTCTCATCAATTATGTACAATATCCGGCCCGATGAAATCTATCACCTCGGGGCCCAGAGTCATGTCCGGGTCAGTTTTGACACACCGGAATATACTGGAAATGTAACCGGGCTCGGGACAACCAGGATCCTTGAAGCTGTGCGCCGGAGTAACAAAGAGGTAAAATTTTACCAGGCCTCGAGCAGTGAACTGTTTGGATCTGCCTGTCCTCCACAGAATGAAGAAACTAATTTTCAGCCACGAAGTCCCTATGCATGTGCCAAGCTGTATGCCTACTGGATGACGAAGAATTACCGTGACGGGTACCAGATGTTTGCATCCAACGGGATCCTGTTCAACCATGAGTCCCCCCGCCGTGGAGAAACATTTGTGACCAGAAAAATCACCCGGAGTATCGCCCGGCTCCTGGCAAAAAAGGACAAGTACCTGTATCTTGGCAACCTGGAGGCGAAGCGTGACTGGGGGTTTGCACCTGAATACGTGGAATGCATGTGGCTGATTATGCAGCAGAACCGGTCGGACGATTATGTTATCGGGACAGGGGAGACCCATTCAGTCCAGGAATTTGTCGCGGCCTCCTTCGAGTATGCAGGGCTTGATGTCGATAAGTTTGTAAAAATTGATCCGAAATATTTCCGGCCGACTGAAGTTGATGTTTTAATTGCAGATCCAAGGAAGGCAAACGAGAAACTTGGCTGGAAACCGAAGATCAAGTTCCATGACCTGGTGAAAATCATGGTCGATGCAGATGTCCGGGCACTTGGTCTTGAACCCCTTGGTGAAGGAGACGAGATCCTTGCGAAGAAATTCCCCGGTAAGTGGTGGAAGAAGGATTAATTCACTTTTTTAAAAGTATGTTTGATATTATAAAACAACAATATTATTTGAGAAAACTTCGAATCATTTCGGTAACGGGAGCAGGTGCATGACATTCTGGGACAATAAAGAAATTTTACTGACTGGCGGAGCGGGATTTCTCGGGTCCAGTATTGTAGAACAACTTCTCCAGAAAGGAGTAAGCCAGGAACAGATTTCTATCCCGCGAAGTCATGAAACAGATCTCCGGATATGGGAGAATTGTGTGGATGCTGTGAAGGGTAAGGATGTGGTGATCCACCTTGCAGCCCGTGTTGGTGGAATAGGTTTCAACCAGAAGTATCCTGCTCTCCTGTTTTATGACAATGCAATCATGGGAATCCAGGCTGATTGAGGCGGCACGTCGTGAAGGGGTCGAAAAATGCGTTGTCCTTGGTACCGTATGTGCATACCCGAAATTCACCCCCGTCCCGTTCCAGGAGAAAAACCTGTGGGATGGTTATCCCGAAGAGACGAATGCGCCCTATGGCCTTGCCAAGAAGATGCTCCTTGTCCAGTCCCAGGCATATCGACAGCAGTACGGGTTTAATTCAATTTATCTCCTGCCTGTCAACCTCTATGGCCCGCGTGATAACTTTGATCCCGAAAACTCCCATGTTATTCCTGCATTGATAAAAAAATTCGTAGAAGCGGTGGAAGAGAATCACCGGACTGTTGAAATCTGGGGTACGGGCGCTGCTTCCCGGGAATTTTTGTATGTGGATGATTGTGCCCGTGCGATAGTCCTCGCCGCTGAACAATACAACAAACCGGACCCCGTCAATATTGGTGCAGGCAGGGAGATCAGTATTAAAGAACTCGTTACTCTCGTTGGAAAACTCACGGGATTTAAAGGGGAGATTCATTGGGATAGCAGTAAACCTGATGGTCAGCCCCGCCGGTGCCTGGATGTGTCCCG
>CAVWXH010000013.1:0-18298 GCA_963758915.1 uncultured Methanomicrobiales archaeon | reverse complement strand
CCTGGTTTATAGTTCACCTGGCTTTTGCAATACCGGAATTGTATTTTTATCCAGTATACGATAACCAACAACGAAATGGATATTATCAGAAAACAGGACCGAAGAAGAAGAAATCATTATTTACTATCATTTTCAGTACCATTTAACCATAAAATGGATTTAAAGGAGTCCCTGGTCCAATGCCTGATGTAACAATCCTCGTTGTCGATGATGAGGAAAATATTCTCAATATTTTCCGCATGGTGCTTGAGAGTAACGGCTACAAGGTTGATACGGCAGCTCACTGCACATGAGGCACTCGAAAAAGTGAAGTCAGGGTCAGTTCCAGGTCTGTCTTCTCGATAATAACCTTCCTGATATGCATGGTACAGAACTCCTGAGGGCAGATCCACCAGATCGATCCGGCTATGAAAAAACTGATGGTCACCGGGGACTGGTCGCCAAGAGATGTGGAACTTGCAAAGAAAAACGGGGCTGATGAGTTCGTTGCAAAACCCCTGAACAAGGCAGCCCTCCTCGAAGCAGTCAAGGCTGTATTGCCAAATGCCTGAACGGGCTGGTCCGGGGGCTTAATTTTTTTAATTTTTTTCTGAACAGTTCCTGGAAGTATACCGGAAAAAAAGATAACCTCCCGGGCATAGCATATACATGAACGGTTTATCCGGGTGAGGCACCATGACGATGAAACCCTGCAGGAGGAACTATTACCTGGCGATCCTGTTCCTGGTAATTTGTACAGTCGTGGTCGCTGCTGTTATTCTGACGTTGGCCGGCAATGATGCCGTGGCAAGGGAAAAGATGGCACGCCAGCAGGTACTGACGGAGACGATCAGCCTCCGTGGCACCGTGCTTGGCGTGAATGGAACACCACTTGGCGGGGCAACAGTATCCCTGAAGGACAGGACTGTCACAACCAGTGCTGACGGTAAGTTTACTGTCAGCGGCTTATCACGCCAGAACAACATGGCGGCGATCGATGCACCCGGCTACCGGAAAGAGTTCATCCCGGTCCACCTTTTCCTGCCGGTCCTGGTGAAGGAAGTGGAGATGGCCCCGGTCTACATGACCGTAGCCGACCCCGGCCAGGTCCGGTTCCTGTTCGGCGGGGACACACATTTCGGGCGCCGTTATATCGACCCCCTGGAAAAAACCCCGAGGGACCAGGTGCCGCCAGATAACAAAAGTGCCCTTATCAGCGTTTCAGACCCCGAACCCGGGACACGCGGGGTTGTCCAGTACATCCGGCCATTTTTCCAGGACGCTGATTTCAGCAGCGTGAACCTTGAGTCCCCCGTAACTGCAAATGTATCAACCCCTCACCAGACAAAAGATTACGTTTTAATGACCCTGCCGGGTTCCCTGCCTGCACTGAAATGGATGGGTGTTTCTTATGTTTCTCTCGGGAACAACCATGTCTATGATTACCGGGAGCAGGGGATCTCAGATACCCTTGATTCCCTGAAAGCCGTAGGTATTTCCAATAGTGGTGCAGGACGTAATGTCACAGAGGCGTTCAATGCGTACCGGGTCGTTCTGAACGGGACCCCCTACGCTTTCCTCGCGATGAATTCAATCGATGGTATCGAACATCCCATCGATTATGTTGCAGTCTGACCACAAGGGAGGGTCGGCTAACCTGAAAGACACAACGAGGGTGACTGCCGCCATCCAGCGTGAAACAGACGCGGGATATGTCCCGATAGTCCAGATCCACGGGGGCGATGAATATGTCTATGATACACCGGATTACATCAGCGGCAGGATGGACCTGGTGATGAACTCCGGGGCAGCGCTTGTGGTGTCAGAACATTCCCATATTGCAGAAGGTGTGGGGATAAGGGATGGTATCGTCGTGATTAAAGGGCTTGGCAACATGGCATTTGATGCCGAGCGCCACGAGACGATGCTTGGCCTCCTTGCCCGGGTTGACATGAGAGGGGAAGAGGTGCAGTCGGTGCGGCTCATACCGGTCTACATCGGCAATTATACACCAGTCCCACTTTCCGGCGACGCTGCGGACCTGCTCCTGCGAAGGATCGGTGAATTTTCACGGGACTCTCCCTATCCCGTCTATCCCTATAACGGGCAGGGCTGGGTGGCACTCGGGAAAAAGCAGGCAGCGGTACATGAAAGGACAGTTATGGTGAATATCACGGTCCCGGCATCAGGTTCAGCTGTCGTGGACCTCCGACAGCTTGCGAAAAGCAACGAATCACTGGCAGATATCAGGGATAATGTTACGAAAAGCCAGGTCCGGCTCGGGCGTGACCTGATGGTCTACGGGGACTTTGAAGACTGGGATGTCGATGAGATGACCGGGGAGACGAACCATTGGGATACAAACATGGGTTCTGTGGAAATGGCCGTGTTACAACCATACCGTGGAACCCAGAACCTTATGAGTATACGCCATTTTGGTAATAGTGCGGATTCCGTGATACCCTTCAGGAACAGGATCCGTGTGATGGGGGATGCCCGGGGCCAGACTCCGAATAAAAATCTCACATTCCTTGGTTATATCCGCGGCCAGGATGCGGGGCCCGTGAAAGTTATCGCAAAGTACCTTGCAAGCGAAGACCCTGTGGACGGTAGCGGGGGGATGACATTTGGCGAGGAGGAGGTCCTGGCAATCCCGGGAGGTACATTCCCGTGGCAGCAGTATGTCTCCGATATCCATATGCCACCCGACGACCCTGCAGTCCCGAGAGATCCGGTTGCAGATCCACGGGCACTCCAGGTCTTTATCCACCATTCGGCATCACCGAAAACCACAAGCATCGCGGAGTTCGATGATTTCGCCATTATTTCCTGGGAGGAGACGGTCAACAGTTCACGGGGTGCAACACTTCGGACCCCTCATGCCAGGGATTTCCTCCGGATTAACGGGACACCAGGTACCCACCAGCTGACCCTGACGTTTGAATCGTATTCCCCTCTTTTTGGTGAAAGCAGCACAGGGTAGTGATTTCCTCGCTGCCGGATGAATAACTCTTTTTTCTGTGAAAATTCAAAAAAGAAATCATTATCAGGTTACTTGAAATAGTAACTGAATTAGGCTCCAGTATTATCGAGGTTTGCATTAGATCACAGTAGTGATGGAACGTGGAAACCTCCCTGGATCACGATGCAGTAGGGGGACCACAAATTGTATCAGAATAGTAAGATCTACGGCTTGATTTTGGTATGCACGATTTTATCCGTGCTTTTCATACCGGTTTTTGCAGAGAATGAAACAGTGACCGGGGAAATCCCGGATGTAATGGTGACTAACGGGCCGACAATAATTCCTTTGGCGGAGGAAACTACTGCGGTTCCTACCGAAATTCCTACTGTACAACCTACTGAGGTCCCTACAACTGCGGATACTACTGTGGTTCCAACTGAAATCCCTACCGTACAACCTACTGAGGTCCCCACAACTGCGGAAACTACTGCGGTTCCTACCGAAATCCCTACTGTTCAACCTACTGAGGTCCCACAACTGCGGATACTACTGCGGTTCCTACCGAAATCCCTACTGTTCAACCAACGGTGGTTCCTACAACTGCGGATACTACTGTGGTTCCAACTAAAATCCCTACCGTACAACCTACTGAGGTCCCCACAACTACGGAAACTACAGTTGTTCCAACCGGAATCCCTACTGTACAACCAACGGTGGTTCCTACAACTACGGAAACTACTGCGGTTCCTACTGAAATCCCTACTGTTCAACTCACCCCATTACTAACCGCAAATGAGAACCCTTTGGGAATGAGACGTTTTCCAGGGCCCATAGTGACAAACGAGACCGGCCTATTCGGATCAATTTCACCGGATAATCCATCCTCCCCGTTGAACCAGACGAACCCCGTTACCCGATATCCCTGCCAGGTTGCTGGAAACAATTACACGTGGGTGGACCCGCCACTGAATACCTCGGCAGACAACCCGTATTACATCGGAATAACGGGATGGGTTGTAAACTATTCAGAAATCTGGACGATGGACTTGAATGATGCACATAATACCGAGGTTATAGGTGTCGCATTTAACCCGGTGAACAATACATTCTCAAATTTCGATTATGGCAGTTATGGCGGCTTTGCAATCCTTATTAATTGGTCAAACGTGATCTTCGATGGAATGGGTGCGACCCTAAACGGTGAAGGGAAGACAGATTACGGTATTATCGTCAACAACCAGAGTGCAGACAGCTACGGCACCTTCCTTGACACCCCGGAGAATGCACTCCACGGCATCAGCATCACCAATATTACGTTGATCAATTTCAATATAGCCGGAATATTCTTCAATAATGTGAGAGGGGATATAATAGAATCGGTTTTTACGAATATTACTGCAAATGAAGCGCCTGACAGCAATGTCGAGATATCCAACTCTGGAAGTGGAGTTGTGCTTAATAATTCACAATATATTGAGGTGAGTTATGTACAGGCGAATAATAACAAAAATGCAGGCATTGTCATCCTGGACTCAAATAATATCAACCTCATCAATAATACCGCGAATAATAATGGCAACAGTAACCCCGGCAATAATGCATACGGGATCTATCTTGCCGGATCTTCTAATAATACGCTTTTTAACAACACCGCGAATGGGAATTACGGCAGCGGGGGTGTCGTTGTTGGCGGCACCGGTGGCAATGGGACCGGTATCTACCTTACCGGATCGAACTACAACCGCCTCATCAATAATACCGCGAATGCGAACGCTGGTGGTAGTGGAGGTGACGGGAACACCCTTATTAGGAGGGGTAATGGAGGCAACGGGTACGGTATTTACCTTGCGGAATCGGATTACAGCGACCTCATCAATAATACCGGATATGGGAATTACGGCGGCCTTGGCGGCGCAAATACACTACAACAGACATCTGGCGGCACCGGTGGCAACGGGTACGGTATCTACCTTACCGGTTCCCGCCTAACCAACCTGACCGGGAACATCGCTATTGAGAATGACGGAGGCGTTGGCGGTCACAGTTACGGTGGTGGCAACGGTGGCAATGGATACGGTATCTACCTTACCGGATCGAGCCTCATCAACCTGACCGGAAACACCGCTGACAGAAATAATGCCGGCAGCGGTGGTAGTGGCGTCGATTCTGGCATCGGTGGCAACGGCGGTAAGGGATACGGAATATATCTTGCCGGATCGAGTCTCATCAACCTGACCGGGAACACCGCGAATGGAAATTACGGTGGCAACGGTGGTGCGGGCGGTGATGGCGGCGGTGGCGGCAATGGCTATGGCATCTACCTTACCGGATCGAGCCTCATCAACCTGACCAGGAACACCGCGAACGGAAATTCGGGTGGCGTTGGCAGCAGTGGTTCCATTCCTCACTCCGGAGGCGGGGGAGGAGGCGGCAGCGGATATGGAGTATATCTTACCGTTTCGAGCCTCATAAACCTGACCGGGAACACCGCGAACGGAAATTCGGGTGGCACCGGTGGCACTAGCTGACGGCAGCGGTGGTAGTGGTGGTGTGGGCGGTAATGGCGGCGGAATCTCTCTGAATGGTTCGAGTTTTACCTACTTCATCGGGAACAACGGCAGCGCGAATTATGGTGGAACTGGCGGAAGAGGTGTAACTGGCGGCCTTGGCGGCAATGGCTATGGGATCTCTCTGACTGGTTCGGATTTTACCTACCTCATCGAAAACAATGCCAGCAGGAATTTCGGCGGCGGTGGCGGCTTCGTTAGTGGCGGCACTAGCGGCGGCGGTGGCGGCAATGGCTATGGGATCTCTCTGACTGGTTCGAGTCTAACCAACCTTACGGGGAACACAGTGAATTGGAATGGGGGCGGCGGTGGTGGAAACGCCGGCCTTATGGGCGGCGATGGCGGAAACGGCGGCAGTGGGTACGGAATATCTCTCACAAGTTCGAGCTTTAACAACCTCACCGGTAACAATGCCAGTGGGAATTACGGCGGTAGCGGAGGCCGAAGCAGGGCAGAGGGCGGCGATGGCGGCAGTGGGTACGGAATGTACCTCACCAGTTCGAGCTACAATAATCTCACTGGGAACAACGGCAGCGGGAATTATGGCGGAAACGGAGGCGATGGCAGCGGGAATTACGGTGGAACCGGTGGAAGCGGTTATGGCATCTACCTCCTGGAATCGAGAGGAAACAACCTTACAGGGAACAATGCATCCATGAATTATGGGGGCAATGGGGGTAGTGGCGGCATTGCAGGCAATGGTTATGGGTTCCACCTATCGGGATCGAGCAACAACAACCTCTTCGGGAACAACGCCACGGGAAATTCTGAGGGACACGGGTTCTATCTCGAAGAGTCTGACGATAACACCCTTGCAGGCAATACCGCCACTGATAACTACGATCAAGGGTTCTATCTCTTGAAATCCGACACTAACACCCTCACGAACAACAACGCCACAAACAATGGGTATGTTAATGGGGGAAGCGGGTTCATTCTCGTGTTCTCCAACTCTACAACTATCAGCCGCAATACCGCCACTGGGAATGGCAATGGGTTCTCTCTCATGCTCTCCGACTCGAACAACCTTACCCTCAACAAAGCCACAGATAATGCATTTTGGGGGTTCATGCTCTCCGACTCAAACTGGAACAACCTCACCGGTAACACCGCCGCCCATAATTTTGACGGGTTCATGCTCTCCTCCTCAAACGGGAACAACCTCACCAGCAACTTCGCCGACGATAACGGGAACACAGGGATTTACCTTAGTTACGGCTCAACCTGGAACAATATTCTGAATAACTCGGCCTCTAATTCTGAATCCGGTGGAAATCAGGATTATGGTATTTACCTTGATGACTCACACTACAACACCCTCACCGGCAACAATGCTACCGGGAATCACATAGACGGGTTCTATCTCCTCACCTCCAACTCAAATACCCTCACCGGTAATACTGCCTTCAATAACACACGAAACGGATTTGAACTAACTGGGGGTTCCCATTATAATACCCTGTCTGGCAATTATGCACTGAATAATACCCAGAACGGGTTCTTCCTCGATTCTGCATATTCGAATGTCCTGACTGGCAATAATGCGTTACATAATACCGGAAACGGGTTCTATCTTAGTGGGTCAGGGGGTATGTATAATACCACACTTTCGCAAAATACGGCGTCGGATAACCTCAACGGTTTCTCGCTGTATGATGCTCGCAATTGTAACCTCACCGGGAACACAGCAACTCGGAACCACCTGGACGGTTTCAACCTTACCGACAATTCACAAAACAACACAATCAGCGGTAACTACATTACCTATAATAACGGGTATGGAATATCGTTGAGCAATTCCTACGATAATGTGATCTATAATAACTACTTCAACAATAACAACAATACCCGGTTTTTGTTGACCACGGCCCCTCCCGGTGGGGGAATATATTCCACCATTTCAACCTTAAACAATACCTGGAGTGTCACCCCCACAGCCGGGCCTAATATCGTCAACGGCCCCTATATCGGCGGCAACTACTGGGCAACCCCCTCAGGTACCGGCTGGTCGCAGACACATCCGGATATGGGGATGGGGTTCACCGAACAATACAATCTGACCGGCAGCACCAGCTCATCTCTCTACCAGATTATGATACCCGGCGGGCAGAATATCGACTATTATCCACTTGTGCTACCAACTCCCACACCCACTCCGTCACCTTCACCATCCGGCTCATACAATGTAGTCATCCCGCCCTCCCCGGACATCCCTCTGCCCTACGATGCATCATTCACTGCCAACAACATACCGCAGAACATGCAGCCCTGCACCTCGTATAACGTCCTGCTGACCGTGAAAAACACGGGGACCCTGAACTGGTCATCAGGCAACGGGGTTTACCTGGCCACCTCGTCAACGAGCGGGTTCACCTTCGACCCGTCAAAATACCCCATTCCCACTGGCGTCGTGGTGCACCCCGGCGATTCCTACTCTTTCCCGGTGAAAATCAACGTGCCCTGCCCGATGAACAACGGCTCCTATCCACTCCGGTTCTCGCTTTTTTACACGCTCCAGACAAAATCAGGGCCTGTAGAAATCCCATTCGGTGATATCCTGACAGATACCGTGAACGTGGGGACTTCTTCCACATCAGGAGTAAAAGGTGGAGTGAAAAAAACCATTCTGTCAAACACTATTCCGCGTAGTTCATATCAGCCTAGATCGAAGCAGTTCACGACAACAATTCCCGAGACTCCTTCAAGCAGTCAGATGGCAGCTGAAGGCACATGAATACTACTACGGAAGTGTCAGGGATAGCATAAATGAAAACATAGTCCGGAATTTCGACACAATAACGGGCATTCTCTGGACAGTCATGCTAACCGCTGATTAGTAACTTTTTTTTTAAATGATAGAGAAGTTGACGGGGTTTTCATAATTTATTTCTGGTTAGGTCCATTCGCAATCTAATTGAATACAGAAAGCCAAGTATTTTTTTCACAAATATTCTTTCAATGATGATAAAAATTGTAAAGCGACCTTTTTCGCATCAGACACTACCTGATTGACCCTCCTAATGGTCATTAAATAATAGAGCATGTCGAATAATCCCCCACAGTTGTTGGGGCATCAGAATTTTATTCCGGTATATTTATTAATTGAGCAATGGAAGAATTTTTTCTATCTAATCAGAAAAGAAAGATTTTTCTGTCAGATTAAGGGGGAGCCAAATCATGATGTCGATGCTATTCACAGGTACATTATGTATTAATACAAGTCTCAAGGGACTGAATAAAAAGAATTCACGCAAGGTGGTAGTGTGATGAAAAGCATAAGAATGTTACTACTCATTACCATCGTAGGACCTGATCCTTGTTCCAGGGCTGGTCACTCATGTTTCAGCTGCCGATAAGGTCACGATACCCATTTTTCTGAGTTCTTCACCAAGCCCGTCTGAATATGGCCAGACAATAACATTCAGGGTTGATTTTGGCGAACCAGTTACATTTACCGCGAATGTAACATGGTATGATTCCTTTACGGGTAATATCCCCATAACAGATGGCACGGTGACATTCAACGATGGTACGACCTCACTGGGGACAGTCCCCCTCAATTCTTCTGGTTATGCGACGTTGCCAACCAGCTCGCTGGCGGTAGGGTCACATAGCGTCACCGCAGTATATAATGGGGCGAATGGTTGGGCAACGAGTACAAGCGGCAGCCTAACCCAGACCGTATTACCGGCAGTAACCATAACTACGGTTGCGTCATCAACAACTCCATCGATCTACAGTCAGACGGTGAGGTTCACCTCTTCAGTTGCGGTATCGACTCCCGGTGCAGGGATTCCTACCGGAACTGTCACCTTCACTGACGGACTGGTGATTCTCGGGACCTCGACCCTGAACAGTTCCGGCGGGACATACCTGGACGTATCCTCGCTTTCAGCAGGTACCCATTCGATCAAAGCCACCTATAATGGTAATACCAATTTCGCAGGTACCGGTGTACCACGTCCGGTCCAGCACGGACACAGTAACCACAACCGTTTTCCGGAATTTTAATCCAACCGGTCTTATCGGCATCGGTAACGACGTCGGCAGACGGGCGATTTGTGTCAGCAACATCTGACATTCCCATTGCGATGGATTATTCGATAAACGGCAAAGGTGTAGCCTCTGGTGGTCTCACCCCGTATGCTGAAGGGTCGATGATTGCGTTTATAGGTACACATCTCCAGGAAGGTCGGATGAAGTATATCACCCCGTATAACCCAGAAGCCGTTGATCAACCGGCTGGATTTATACCATTAAAGTCAGCTCGATATTTCTTACTCCGAATCGACATCGGCTACAGGTCTGATCGGACAGTTTGCAAAAGATATGCACTATCAGTCTGGTAAGGCACTTCTATGAGGAGGAGATTCCTGGTAATCTTTCTTTTTAAATTAAAAAACCCAGTTAATAGATACCCGGACTAAATATTGACTACTCCCTTCAAGGATATATAACTCTTTTTTCAATTCAGGTCCATTAAATCCTGGTTAAATCAGTCTGCTATTATCGGTAACCGAAAACAACAAGCCCAACCGGTAGATACCGTGCGGTATAATTATCCCTGCACCCAAACATTCCCGTTAATGACCGCACATAAAGTAATCCTCCTGGTGCTGGACGGGGTCTCGGACCGCCCCTGCCCTGAACTCGGGGGAAAGACCCCCCTGCAGACCGCACGCACCCCGGTCCTTGACCGCATTGCCAAAGAGGGTATATGCGGTATTATGGACACCATCGGACCGGGTATCAGGCCGGGTTCTGACACTGCACACCTTGCCCTGCTCGGGTATCCCCCTGAACAATACTATACCGGTCGAGGGCCCCTCGAGGCGGAAGGGACCGGGATCCACATGAAACCCGGGATGATCGGGTTCCGCTGCAATTATGCCACCATTGACGCGGAGGGTACGGTAACGGACAGGAGAGCCGGTAGGATCCACGATACGGATGCCCTGAGCAAGGCAGTCCAGGAAAAGGTAGACCTCTCCCGGTTCGGTGTCGAATTCGTCTTCCGTTCGGGAGCAGGCCACCGTGCAGCCCTCGCCCTTTCCGGGGAAGGACTCGGTGAGTGTGTCTCCTCGAATGACCCGAAAAAAGAAGGTGCCGTCCCGCCGGAGTTCGAAGCGCTCCGAGACCGCCCTGGAGATGAAAAAACGGCATTCGTGCTGAACGAATTTGTCGCACAGGCAACGCGGGTCCTCTCGGACCACACGGTCAACAGGGAACGGCTCGCACAGGGCCTTCCGCAGGCAAATGTCGTCCTAATCCGTGGCGGTGGGGAAATGGGGCATTTTGAACCGTTTAAAGAGCGGTATGGCCTTTCCGGGAGTGTTATATCTGCAGCATCACTGATAAGCGGTATCGGCAAGGTAGTAGGCCTCCGGCATGTCCCTGTACCGGGTACGACCGGATCGATTAATTCAGACCTTGATGCCAAAGTGGCTGCCACCATCCAGGAGTTACAGGAACAGGACTTTGTGCTCGTCAATATCAAGGGGGCGGACGAAGCGGGACACGATGGTCATGCAGGAGAAAAATCTGCCTTTATCGAACGGATCGATGCGGCAATTGCACCCCTGACTGAAGTTTCGGACTGCCTGCTGGTCGTATGTGCAGACCACAGCACCCCCTGCACAATAAAAGACCACAGTGCTGACCCGGTCCCGGTAGTGATACGGGGTGACGGTGTCAGGGTGGACCGGGTGAGCCATTTCGACGAGTATGCCGTTGCCGAAGGGGGACTGCACCGGATCCACGGGTGTGACCTGATGCCGATTATCGAAGACCTGATCAACAAGGCGCACAAATATGGAGCATAACCTGGACGGTGCTGTTCATTGAAAGCTGAATTAATTCTTGGAATCGAGGGCTTCCGGTTCGTGGAGCCAACCTTTGCTGACCTTTCCGACGACCTGTGGACTGATATCCTGATCGCTGCACTGGGTGACCAGGGGCGGCTCCTGATAGATGAAAAGGAGGACCCCATTGCATTTGCTATCGGGGACGGGTTCCGCTGGAACGTGGGTTCCTTCCTTGCACGAAAACCGAACGCTGCACTTATCGAACGGTTTGAAGAGACCGCAGGTGAGATCTGGCAGGAAAAACGCGAAGTCTGGGCCGAAGCGGTCAGGGAATACTACAGCATTGAGGTGATCAATACTGTCGGGCCCGCGCTGGAGGACCAGAACCCGGACCGCCAGGCGATGGTGAACGAGTTGCTCGCCTATATCTGGGGCGATGAGGTGCCGGGAGTATGCCTTGACTGCTGCTGCGGGTCTGGTATCGGTGCCGTTGCACTACGAAAACTGGGGTTCTCGCCACGGTCTTATGATAACGATGCCTCGCTCCTTTCACTAGGTTTTTCGAAAAAACGCCTCATTCCTGAAGAGACTATGCTGATCGATGCAACTATTGCCAGCCAGTATACCGGTACTGCGCCGCACGGTCTCGGGCTGATGTTCGGCGATATCAACAATTTCACCGAGGCACTCTGGGAACAGATTACCGTCGAGTTGATCTCACTCACCAGTACTACCCTGATCACCGTGAGCACAGAAAAAGAAGCAAGAATTGTAGAGGAATGGGTGAAGTCCCGGGACAGGTCGGTCCGGGTCTTTGAGAATAAACGTGACCCGATATACGACCACTGGGTCCTCGATATCAGGCGGAAAAAGTAGGAGTCTTGTCCCACGCATGAACACTGCAGACGAACAGAAATCCCGCGATTACCAGGTGAGCCCGGGTGAAGGCGTAATGTTTCTGCCTTCACCAAGGTTGAAACTCCTCTATCTGACCTATCTCTTTTTCATAGTCTGGGCTGTCGTTATGCCGGTCCTCATGGTAATAAGCATCACATACCCCCCGTCGGTCAGTCTCCCGGTTTCAGTCGCAGCATTGGTCGTTGTCCTGATATCACTGGTCTGGGTCCGGAAATTCTGCGGGTCTGTCAGGTACCTTTTCAGCTCCGGGAGGATCACGCTGTACCAGGGAGTCCTGTTTAAAAAAACAACCCGCGTTTCCTGTGACCAGGTACACAGGATCAGTACCCGGAGAGGGCCGTTCCAGCGCATTTTCGGTTTTGTAACGGTAGACCTGCTTACCACTGATCCCACTGCCCCGTCAGGCAGCCATATCCTCCTGTCAATCAACGGTGTGGTGAAACCTGATGCTCTGGAGCAGCTGATAAATTCCTGCAGGACAGATAAGGTAAAAAGATAAAACAGACCTTATGGTTTCCCGTGATACCTGGCCGCAATTCATCCGGGAGCGGGGTAAATGATGCCAGTTGCTTCAGAACTGCAGGCTTTTCCGACATTTCCGGTTTTCTGGATCCAGGCCCCAGCCTTGCCGGTTGTAGTTGCAATGATGAGGACCCAGGCAACCCAGGATGTTTATTGTTTGGAAATCAGATATGACAGGGTTATTGCTTTTTCCCGTGTTGCATTTCCAGTTCGGTGATACTGACCGATGGGTTTCGGTACTGTTGTCTTTTTGCAGTCCGGGGCCCTGCCTGTATCGCTCCTGCAGGGCAGAGGTGGATACACCCGCAGCAGACCTCGCACCGGTCTTTCCAGACCGGCTTGCCCTGTTTGAGATCGATATTATCTGCAGGGCAGACTCTGACACAGGTACCGCAGGAGGTGCAGGCGCTTGTAACGCTGAATGTTTGGCCTTTATTACGGGCGTGGGAGGCAAACCAGGGATATGCGACGGAATGCAGAAGCTTGCCAAAGATGGCCATGCGGATGTCCTGGTGCTCGCAGCGTTCGATAACAGGAATGATCTTTTTGACCTGCTGGTCGGCAGATGCAAGGATATCGGCTTGTTTTTTCCCGACAGGTGGACTGTACATTAAAATATAATTGCCTGGCATTCTGATTGAAAAACCGGCGTCCAGCCCGCGACCGTGACTATTCACGATGAGGTGGTCAAGCTGTTTCAGGGCCGGGCTGCCACCGCTTCCTCCAAGTGTGACAACTGCAAAACTATATCGGCAATGGGAGTAATTAACCCGGCTGGCGAATTCTGCAACCATAAGGGGCAGCCCGGAGAAGTAAACCGGGCAGACGATCCCTACGCGTTCCGCAACAGGTGTGATTTCTCCCGTCGTGTCCCTGAGTGATGCAATTGGCACCACCTCGCAGTCTCCCACTGCTGCAGCGATCTGCTTTGAAACTGCAATTGAGTTCCCGGTGCCGGAAAAATAATAGATAACCGTCTTCATAGGGATCCCTGATTTGTAATCTATGGGTATTCTTACGATGTATCTTGGGAGTTTCTACCAAAAAGGTTGCGGTAGTCCCACGCTGAATTCATTCAAAGGTATGCGATAACCCAGGGGATCCGGATAAAAAAAACCAGGTGGTTGTCTAACTCTTGCCCCTAACTTAATGCAATGGGTAATCAGAATGACAAATGTGAACTTTTCCGATTTCAAAAGCATCACGTCAGATGAAACCCGATCCTTCGAACACTTGTATTATCGGGCTGGTATGAAAAACTCCACGAACCACCTGAAAGACGACCTTTTTCATTCTCATCTATGAGCCAACGGCTCATAGCACGCTCTGTTGAAACACACATGAACGATGAGTTCACACCCGAACTATGAAAATGCCCTTTCATAATCTCCTCATTTGTGGTTTGTTTAACCATTTCCAATGAAAATCCCACCGATTATTTCATTCTTTATGCCCGACCGCAGGGCGGTTATAGGCGGTTAATATGAAAATCCCCACTGGCAGTTTCATTTTGTCTGCTTGTGACCTTTTGGCATCATGCCTGTTTTCATGGGAAACCCTGAACATTTTTAAAAAAGGATGGATACTCAGACAGTAGGGGGTTTCACCCCCCTCACTGTCCCACCCATGATAAGATATTCATTGGCAGAGTTCAGTTGAGACATTCAAGGAAATTTCAGAGATTTATAAATCATTCCTTATCCCAACCGGGGCCGCTAAAGCGGCGGGACTGAGCCCCGGGAGCGTGACTAAATTTTGGAATAACCTAATGTAAAAACCAGATTGAGAGAATTTCCTCGAAACCGGATTTTTTCTATTTTTACCAGCGGGAATTTTTCAGTGGGACTCCTGAAGATTTGCAGCCCATGGAGGCCCCTTATACGAGCAGGGGGAAACGAGTGTGTCCGCAGACTCAATGACTGGGAGAGAACAAAGGTTAATGTATTTACACCACCATTTAACAAAGACACGGTTCCGGGATCTTCAAATAATCAGGAACACCTGCGCGGGAACTATAGTGCGGGAATCAGACCGGGATGGTAAAATTACCAATAATTAAGGGCAGGCTCTGTTGGAACACAATGATGCCGAGAAAGGGGCTCGATGATCCATGGTTTCATGGTGATGGCCCTTCAGGAAGAGGGCCTGCACTGTAACGTGTAAATTGTCCCGTGCGGTTCCCAGAGGGAATTTCGCCGGTACGCCGAAGATGGCTCGCCACCAGATTACCGGGAGCACCGGATGGAGGGTAAGGGAGATTCAGGAACCTGAACGGACCTGATCTTCAGGTTACCCTGCAGGCAACTCACTATATACCGATGTTACTGGTGGAATGAACGGGAAAACGTGGGAGCAGCCCCGGGCATGCGGATGCCGGAGTAAGATATCATTCTTATGCCGCGTATTCCGGAAATAGAGGGGCAATGATTATTCCCAGCAGGGTCGTGCCTGAAGACCGGCACCAGCTCATGGGTCCACAGGGAAACTGTATCCGGGACCGTAACGGGGCCGATGTCCGGCAACGCCGGTCCGGACGAACCATCGCGGGGATCACGTGATACCATAACAGACCGGGAAATAATCCCAACGAAAGAAACCAGTCAGAGATAAAAATTCAGGAGATACAACACCAATGGAAATAGAAATTATCGCCGTAGGCGGATACGATGAGGTCGGGAGGAACATGACCGCCGTCCGCTGCGGGAAAGAAATTGTCATTTTTGACATGGGGCTCCGCCTGGACCAGCTGATGATCCACGAGGACGCGGAGGTCGAAGAGATGCATTCCCTTGACCTGATCAAGATCAAGGCGATTCCCGACGACACCGTGATGCAGACCGTCGAAGGCACGGTGAAGGCCATCGTCTGCTCGCACGGGCACCTGGACCATATCGGGGCCATCCCGAAACTATCGCACCGGTACAATTGTCCCATCATCGCGACCCCTTATGCAACCGAACTGATCCGCCAGCAGATTTCAGGAGAGAAGAAATTTCTCGTGAACAACAAGCTCTATGCACTCAGTGCAGGGCAGAAGTACACGATCTCGCAGAACCTTGTTCTTGAATTCGTGCATACACAGCACTCGATCATTGATACCGTCACGCCGGTGCTTCACACACCTCACGGTGCGATCGTCTACGCCTGTGACTTCAAGTTCGACCGGACGCCGGTCATCGGTAAACCGCCGGACTTTGCCCGGTTCCGGCAGATCGGCAATGAAGGGGTGATGGCCCTTATCGTGGAAAGTACCTATATCCATCGTTCAGGACGGAGCCCAAGCGAACGGATCGCCCGCAATCTTGTGCGGGACGTCATCACCAGTTTCGAAGATGACAAGAATGGCATCGTGGTGTCGACCTTCTCGTCCCATATCTCCCGGGTGAAGACCATTGCGGAATGCGCCCACGAGATCGGCAGGAAGCCGGTCTTCCTCGGCCGCTCGATGGAAAAATATTCCGTTACCGCAGAACAGATGAAATATGTCTCGTTTCCTGATACGGCAAGCGTCTTTGGGACCCGGAGGACCGCCGACCGCATGATGCAGAGGATGATGAAGGAGGGGAAGGAGAAGTTCCTGCCTATCATAACCGGCCACCAGGGGGAACCCGGGTCTATCCTTACCCGGATTGCGCTCGGTGAAACACCGTACCTGCTGGGTAACGGTGACAAGGTGCTCTTCTCGGCAAACATCATCCCGAACCCGATGAATATCGGGCAGCGGTACCGGATTGAACAGCACATCAAGAAAGTGGGTGCACGGGTATTCGAGGACCTGCATGTGAGCGGGCACGCCTACCGGGAAGACCATTACGAATTTCTCCAGATGCTCAAACCGCAGCACATCATCCCTGCTCATGGAGACCTGATGATGTCAGCAGCGTATGCCACGTTTGCCAGCGATCTTGGGTATACGCTCAACAAAGATGTCCACCCGATGAGGAACGGGCAGCGGCTTCGGATCAACTGATAACCAGCGATGCAGGGGTGGCCGGCAATACGGTTACGCAGTTGTACCAGGATCAATCGGTTAGTCGACCATCGGGGAATTGATCTCAAACCCCTATTTTCAATAAAATGGGCTGGTATGAAAAACTCCGGCAAAACAATCTGAAGGGCCACCTTTTTCATGCTAATCTTTGAGCCAAAAGGCACATAGCGCGCTCTGTAGAAACACACATGAACGGATGCAGGTTACTCGTTGCAGGGGTAGGCATCATTTGTTTCGGTGGTGCCGGGTTCCCCCTTGTAGAACCAGTTCCGGTAAATGATTGGTGTGACGATTGTTGTGACCAGGCTCATCAGGACAAGTGCCACGTAGATATTCTGGTCGATAATCCCCTGCTGGAGCCCGATCAGTGCTACGATCATGGCGACCTCTCCTCGTGGCGCCATACCGAACCCGACAATAAGGGAATCTTTTGTTGACATGCCCATCAGTCTGGCCGGTATTCCACACCCGACCACTTTTGTGATAATTGCTACAACGATAAGCGCAACGAGGAAGATGACGATTCCCGGCGTCAGTTGCCTGAAATCGGCGAGCACCCCGAGCGAGACAAAAAATATCGATGCAAATATAATCTGGAGATACTCCGCACCCTCCTTGATATCGCGGCAGTGTCTGAGCCGTACTCCCTCGAACGAGACACCTGCAATAAATGCCCCGACAATTGCCGAGAGGCCGGTCAGTTCTGCCATCATGGCGTAGAAAAATGCCATCATCATGGCAAAAATAAATAAAAATTCGGGGTATTTCTTTGCAAAACTGGACCTGTCGAAGCGCTCCATATACCGGCTGACGACAAAGATACCAAATGCCCCGGCAAGGACGATAAAGGCGATTGATTTTATTACTACCAGGATAATTCCCTGCGGAGAAAATACTCCTTCGACGACTTCCGAACTCACCGAGAGAGCGAGAAGAGACAGCACGTCATCAATCACTGCCGCTCCGATAATCGCTTTTGCTGCATCTGTCTGGAGTTTTCCCATCTCCCGGAGGACGTTTGCGGTAATTGCGATACTTGTCGCGGTGAGCGCCGTCCCGATGAAAATCGCACTCGAAGTATCAAACCCAAATGCGATGGACAGCCCATACCCGCCAATCCATGGAACAATCACCCCGACGGCTGCAATCACCCCGTTGCGTATGCCGACTATATCCTGGATCTTGAATTCCAGCCCGATAACAAAGAGCAGGATCACGGCCCCGAGATTCGCAAGACCGGCTACGAAATCCGTATAGGTAATCAGCCCGAGCACACTCGGACCGACAACGATGCCGACGAGAATGAGCCCGATAACGGCAGACTGGTTGATACGCGAAGCAACGAGATAACCGGCAAGGGCCACAAACAGTAACAGGCTCATCTGGAATACCGGTTGCACCAGGATATTTTCCATTCAACAATGAAATGGAAAGCAGGATAGAAAATCCTTTTGGATTCCCCTATATCTTATAATATGCGAGAGTGTGGTGTTCCAACGACAGGTTCCGCTCGCTCCACATGATAGTATCACACGAAAACCGAAACACTCAA
>CAVWXH010000012.1:0-49144 GCA_963758915.1 uncultured Methanomicrobiales archaeon | reverse complement strand
AACGACGGTACCGACAACAATAGCGACAACAGCACCGACCAAAGTCCCAACGACAGTACCGACAACAATAGCGACAACAGCACCGACCAAACTCCCAACGACGGTACCGACAACAATAGTTACAACAGTACCGACCAAAGTCCCAACGACAGTACCGACAACAATAGCAACAACAGCACCGACCAAAGTCCCAACGACAGGACCGACAACAATAGTTACAACAGTACCGACCAAAGTCCCAACGACAGTACCGACAACAATAGCGACAACAGCACCGACCAAAGTCCCAACGACGAGACCGACAACAATAGCGACAACAGTACCGACCAAAGTCCCAACGACAGTACCGACAACAATAGCGACAACAGCACCGACCAAAGTCCCCGGGCCAAATAAGGTCTCCCGGGGCAACGGGACTATCTCCATGATAACTACCGGCGGTGGTTTTTTCGGGATTGTAAGTGATGAAGGCTCACTGTATGTTCCGGGCAAAATAGACCCGCTGTTCCAGGTTGACGGCTTACGGGTGACCTATCTTGTGCTGGAACGGCATGACCGCGAGGACCCCCATAACTGGGGTACCCCGGTAGATCTGTTGGAACTTGTACAGGTTGGGCGTGTGATCGAACAAAGGATCGATGGTAACGGGACAATCCATTACGAAGACCTTGAAGGCGGTTTCTATGGTATCATTGCAGACAATGGCAGCCAGTACCTCCCCACCTGCCTTAATGACACCTTCAGGGTAGACGGCCAGCGGGTGAATTTCTCTGCATACCCTGCCAGTGTCTCAACGGTCTCAATGTGGGGTACTCCGGTGCGACTTATCACAATCGTCGCTACCGGTGAACCCGATCTGCCACGGATCGTCATGACAGGACACATCAGGTGGATCAGCGGTGCACAGGACGGTGGGACGTATGGTATTTTCGGGGATGACGGGACACAGTACATACCCGCCGAGTCTGACAGGGCTTACAAACATAACGGCCTCTATGTAACATTCACCGCAGAAGAAGTCAGTTCGGATACCCTGATCTCCCTGAAACGGGTTGTGCCGGTTCGTCTGGTCGATATTGCACCCATTGAAAAATAACAATCCGGTATGACCCCTACGCAGGGGTCCAATAAATCAAAAAATTCCTCATTCCGGGGTATCAATTTGTGTACCGTGGAGGTACGTATCTCCGGGATCCACGGCTTTTTTCTCAACGATAATCTTCGGTTTTCCCCGTATTTTCCGCAAAACAGATTCCGGGTCCATTTTTCCATGGATTAGCGCGCCCGGAAAAAAAAGACCGGGTAACCCTGCAGCACCGTGATCTTATTCACGGAATTGGGGGGTGAATCAATAATTGGATGAAGAAAAAGCGGTTTTGAGAGAAAGATATATATAACTATAAAAAGATGACCTTTTTATCATTCTTAGGGTTATCAGGGAAATTACCCCTTTCCTGATGATCCGGGGTAGAGTGTATCAATGGTGGCACCATCCTATCGCGTACAGGACAACTTCATCTTCGGCCATACGATGGTATGGACCGTACCGGTTTGTCCCGGGTACAGGGATGTGGGGCATTTGAATGTGACCGGCACAGAACGACGCCTGTTGCCGGTGGAGATGATCTCATGAGATTCGATTCAGTAAAAGTGATTCTTTTCATGCTCGTTATCCTGCTTGTCCTTTCCGGGACGGCTTGTGCGAGTGAACAAAGTGCAGGCGGGGCGGCTGCAGTCCGTGCAGAATTTTCAAAACTGCCGCTCAGTTTCATCCCGAACCAGGGCCAGGCAGACCCGGCAGTCCTTTACCAGGCTAAAGCCGAAGGCCACACGATTTTCTTCACGAATAACGATGTGGTCCTTGTTGCTGACAACGACGGGGCACCGGCAGTATTCTCAACAACGGTTGCAGGGGCAAATCCTGCTGCGACAGTCGTGGGTGTCGACCCGCTTCCCGGTACCGCCAGTTTCTTCATCGGAAATGATCCCGCAAACTGGCAGAGCGGACTCGCGACATATGGAGGCGTGGAATACAAAAACGTCCTTCCTGGTGTTGACCTGACGTACCGTGGCACAAACGGTGTCCTCAAGCGTGAATTTGTCGTTGCCCCGGGTGCAGATGCATCAGGCATTGTCATTGTATATGACAACATTGACGGACTTGCATACGGCCCGGATGGCACCCTTGAAGTCCAGACGCCCTCCGGTGTCCTGACTGAGACCGCACCGGTCTGTTACCAGGTCATCAACGGGGTTGCGGTCAATGTCCCGGCCCGGTATAATATCCTTGGCAATGGCAAAGCAGGGTTTAATTTCGGGGCGTATGACACGACCTATCCCCTTGTAATTGACCCGGCACTTCTCTACTCGAGCTACCTTGGTGGATCTGTCAATGATGCCGCCTATGGTATTGACGTCGACAGCCTTGGTCAGGCGTATGTTACAGGGTACACGGCATCAACGAATTTCCCTGTTAATCATTCCTTTAACGTGACCTCCAATGGCTGTTCTGATGTGTTCGTTACAAAAGTCAGCGCAAACGGGAAATATCTTCTCTATTCGACCTATCTTGGTGGTAATAACTCCGATGCCGGAAATGGAATAGCGGTGAATTCTACAGGATGGGCATTTGTTACTGGTTATACGACCTCCCTCAACTTCCCGGTTGATCCGACCGGTACCCCGAAAAACAGCAATTCAACAACACCTTACCCGTGCCCGTTCCCGGGATGCCTTGGCCAGGCTGATGCCTTTATTTCGGCTATACCCCCGGATGGCCTGTCACTTCCCTATTCAACATGTATTGGTGGGAACCTTACCGATGTAGGGACCTCGATCGCTATCGACAAGAGTCCGAATAACCTGCGTTACGTATATGTAACCGGGTACACGAACTCACCTGATTTCCCGCTTAACAACCCGGTCCCGCTAGGATTGCTTAACCAGGGTGCGCCAACATCTGCAAGCGATGCATTTATCGTTTATTATGAGATGGGAACCGCCCTGCCTGCCTTTTATTCCTCTTTCTGGGGCGGCAGTGATAATGACCAGGGAACTGGAATAGCAACTATTGATGTTAATACGTTTTATGTAACTGGCTGGACCCAATCGACCAACTTCACTACTACGCCAGCTGCATATTGGACAGCAAATTCCGGTGGAAAAGATGGGTTTGTTTCTAAGTTCAGCTGGGTGACAGCTCCGACGCCAACTATTGCCTATTCCACCTATCTTGGTGGGGAAAGCAATGATGAATGCCGGGGAATTGCAGTCGCAAACGTAGGCGGCAGTGAATACGCCCATGTCACCGGTGTAACGTACTCTAATACGTTCCCGATCCAGAACCCGTTCGAACCGTTCGATGAACCGAATTTTGGCACCAGCCAGTTCGGTGATGCATTCATTACAAAACTGGAACCTGACGGCCAGCTGAATTGGTCTACCTACATGGGAGGAACGAATAACGATGGCGGGAACAGTATTGCACTGGACAGCCTCAGGAATATCTATATCACGGGATATACCAGTTCAAGCGATTTCCCGATAGTCAACCCGGTACCTGGATTTGGTGTGAAACATCCGTTCCAGGACGCATTCATTACAGAAATAAACTCGAACTTAACGAACATTAATATGTCCACCTTCCTCGGTGGGAATCTCGATGATACCGGTACAGGTATCGCGGTCAGCGATGCAAATAATATCTTTATTACAGGGTTTACAACATCCTACGACTTCCCGACATCGACGAATTACCCTGGTGTAAATTCATTCAAGGTAACAAACAAGTATAACGGGAACCACTACAGTGGCTGGGTTGAAGGGTTCGTCACGCATATCAACAACGTGCCTACACCGGCATCCCCAGTAGCAAACTTTACCTACAGTATCCCCTCGCCATGGGGCTGCCTGCCGATACCCGTGACTTTCACGGATACTTCCACCGGAGGCCCGACATCCTGGCAGTGGAATTTCGGTGATGGTACCGCGAATTCAACGGCACCAAACCCTGTCCATTCGTATTCAAATGGAGGCACTTTCACTGTTACCCTGACGATATCGAACACGTTGGGAACTAGCTCAACCTCGCAGGTGATTTATGTCCCAACATCGGCAAGCCCGAAATTCACCATGTTGAACAGTACCACCGGTATCAACGATATTCATATACCCCAGAATGGGACAGGAAGAGTGAGCCTGTACCTCGCTGCAACACCGCAGGGACTTTCCGGGTATAACCTCACGCTAAGTTTCAGGAACACAACCCCGCCACTCCCATGGGTCCCCAATACCACTGTTGCCAACATCACAAATGTAAGCAGGCCGGAATGGATACCGCAGAATGTCGATATCTTCCAGGTATCTAATGTCCTCTACCCGCTCGGTGATGGTTACAACGTGACCTTCCAGGGTGCAGACATTAACCTGGCGATCCTCCCAGGTGCCCTGGATGTAAGGCTGGCAAATATCACCATCCATGGAAACCAGATCGGGAACAGTACCCTTCACATTAATTCCACCAACATGATGACCGATGATGCTGGGCATAATATCACGCTATGCCCACCGGATACTAACCTGACGGTGTATGTCGAGCGGTTACAACCATTACCTGGTTCGATCGTACCACCCGCACCATTTATACCAACAGATCCAAACGGGGACGGTCTCTATGAAGACGTAAACGGTGACCACATATACAACTACTACGATGTCATCGACTTCTTCACCTATCTCTGGTGGGTAACAAACAACTACGGGCCCATTACGGACGATACGAATGAGTACCAGCCATTCTTCGACTTCGATCACAACGGCGTAGTGAACTACATGGATGTCATAACACTCTATTATAACATCCCGCTGTTGATATGAGGGGACAACATTCTCCTCATTATCATCATATTTTCCGATTATCAAGATTAAAAAGCGATAAAAATGAAAAAAGCATTAAAGAAAAAATTCAGAAGGAGGTAAAAATGAGTTACACGAAAAAGCTCATGATGGTATCCATTATGATATTACTTGCAACGATTACTGTGGGGGGGGTTTATGCTTCGACCGTCACCGTATCAGGAGGACAAATCTCCCTGGCCGGCGATCAGATAACTGTCCCTGTCGTAATGGATGTTGCAAATAACGGGTTAATCTATTACCAGATGAGGGTCACCGTTGCAGACCCCACAATTGCACAGGTCACGGCAGTGAGCTTCCCTTCGTGGGCAGGCTTGCACGTAATTGCAACAACACTCCCTGCCAGCGAAGTAGTAGTAACAGCGGGAGACCTGCATCAGAACCCTAATGATTTTCTTAACCCGCCAGGGGCTACGAATGTTCCAATTGCAACCGTTACCCTGAAAGGACTTAAGGCAGGTTCAACGCCGATCAATCTTGAGTTTGTTGGTCAGGGTCTGGGAGCCACTACCTTTTACCCGACTATCCAGGCAGGGACACTGCAGGTAGGAGGGGGGGTTCCAACGACAACAACCGTAGTACCGACAACCACGACGGTAGTCCCAACGACAACAACCGTAGTACCGACAACCACGACGGTAGTCCCAACGACAACAACCGTAGTACCGACAACCACGACGGTAGTTCCAACGACAACAACCGTAGTACCGACAACCACGACGGTAGTTCCAACGACAACAACCGTAGTACCGACAACCACGACGGTAGTCCCAACGACAACAACCGTAGTACCGACAACCACGACGGTAGTCCCAACGACAACAACCGTAGTGCCGACAACCACGACGGTAGTCCCAACGACAACAACCATAGTACCGACAACGACCCCAACTCCGTACACAGGCCCGACAGGACAGGTATATTTCTCTACTACGCCACAGAGTGCCCATATCGTACTTGATGGGACTACTTCGGGCGCCGTTACACCGATCATCATGACGTTACCAACCGGCTCCCATGGTGTCGTTCTGAAAATGGCTGGTTATGATGAGTTACAGGCGAATTTCGAGGTAAAAACGAATGCGATGACCACGGTTTCACGGCGGCTCTCACCTGGAAACAGTGTTGTCCCGACAACCCCCGGGACCACTGTTGTCACGACCATTCCCACGACAACCATTACCCAGGTAACGACCGTTCCAACGATAGTACCAACAACAGCCTCGGGCGCGTGGTCCTACAAGATGATCTTCCCGTCATGGCTACAGAAAATATTGCCATTTAACTGGGGATAGTTACCCCCTTTTTTACTCCATAATTTTTACCCGAAGGGTGTAAAAAAGTCTGCCCTGGGTTCCGGATGACCGGGCAGTCCTGATAGAACATACTGTTATTTTTCCTATGGTTCTGCCGCTACCCTGCCCTCACCGGCCCCTTCCCATTGCAGCACAGATGCACTGGCCGAATGAGATACACCCGTCACCGAGGGGGTACTCCCGGTTTACGACATAATTATGACCTGACTTTTCGATCTCGTCCTGAATCGTATTCCTGATTGCGCTGTTGATGGCCACCCCGCCTGAGAGGGCAATATCCTCAAGCCCCCGTTCACCTGCAGCATTGATGGCAATGGTCGCAATCCCTCTTGCAAGGTTATACTGGAACGAGGCAGCGATATCATGAATCCCCTGCCTGTCATCCGGGGATAACCTGTTCAACCGGCTGAATGCTTCCTGGCAGAGTGCCCGGGTAGAGAGGACTTCGGCCCCGCCATTCGTGATAAATTCAAGGTCCCATGGTATTGCAGTACCAAGACAGGCCGCCGATTCGAGTTTCATCGCCGGTTCCCCGTCATAGGTGCGTTCACGGCATAACCCGAGAAGTGCTGAGACAGCGTCAAGCACGCGGCCCGTGCTGCTCGTGTACGAGACATTTACCTTCTGACCGAGCTGTTTTTCCAGCACCCCGAGTTCGATATCCGTCCAGCCACGGGAAGCAAGGAGGTCAAGGCACCCCGTTATCGGGAAGGATACCGTAGAGCATCCGCTCCGGGAACCGTGTCGCCAGGTCTCCGCCGGGCATCGGGACCACTTCGAGGTGACCTACCCGCTTGTAATCAGGTGCCTGGCCGGCAAATATCTCCCCTCCCCAGACCGTCCCGTCATCACCATAGCCGACCCCGTCAATTGCAATCCCTATGCATGGCCTGGTCGTCGTTGCAGCGATATGTGCCCGGTGGTGCTGGACTGCGACCAGCTCCGCCCCGGACTCTTTCGCGAGCCGCTGTGCATACCGTGTCGACAGGAACTGCGGGTGGGCATCGTGGGCGATCACATCATACTCTGCACCCAGCAGCCGTCCGAGGTTTTCAATCGTCTCCTGCAGGTACGAAAACGTCTGCGGGTTTCTCACGTTCCCCACGTGCGGGGAGGTGACGGTAAACCCTTCCTTGTAGATCGTGGCGTTGGAGTTTAACTCCGGTCCTACCCCGAGGATGGTCCGGTCACCGAGATCGATCTTCGTCCTCTTCGGGGCGATACCCCGGGAAAGCCTGATGATATGGCCGTCCCGGACCACCGAATCATCGCACCGGTTGACAATAACCCGGTCATGGGTGAGGAAATAGTCCACGTCCCGGTTCATCTTCGCCATCGCCTGGTCGATATCCGTTACCATCGGGTACCCGGGCATGTTTGCGCTCGTCATGATCAGGAGCGGGTTTTTCAGGTAATGGAACAGGAGGTGGTGGAGTCCGGTATAGGGGAGCATGCACCCGAGGGTATGGAGGTTGCTGATCTCACGGTGAGACGAAGGGTCATGTTTTGCCATCACCGCGATAGGCCGCTCCGGCCCGTTGAGCATTTCGTTAGTCCTCAGGTGTTACCCGGACGATCTGGTCGAGGATATCCGGCCTCACCATGATGGCAAACGGCTGTTCAGTCCGTCCCAGCCGCCGTTTGAGTTCGCCGGAGACCGTTCGATGCAGACGAGATGGAACCCCCCGATGCCCCGTATCGCGAGAATGTGGCCCTGGTCGAGCAGCGAGGCCGTTTCCTTCACCGGGTCTTGGTGTCATGACCTGGTTTCCGGACGGGTCAAGGAGCCTGAGCCCGGGGCCGCACTCCCTGCAGGCAATCGTCTGGGCATGATGCCGCCGGGAATGGGGATCAGAATACTCCTTCTCACACGCCGGGCACATCGGGAATGCAGCCATGGAGGTCCGTTCCCGGTCATAGGGGAGTGAACGGATGATGCTGTACCGTGGGCCACAGTTCACGCAGGACGTCGCCCAGTACCCTTGGTACCGGCCGCCCTTCCGGTCAATATCCTGGATGCACTCCTCACAGGTCGCAATATCCGGGGGGATCATCCCGGAAAGTGACCCTTCCCGGCTTGGCTCAATAAAAAAACCGGCGGAGGGAATTTCGGTGAGTGGCAGGACATCAATCGTGTCGATACGTGACATCGGCGGACCACGGGAGACCTCCCGTAAAAATTCAGAAAACCGTGCCCCATCAGCCCTGATCTCGACTTCACTCCCAAGATTTGTAACCGTTCCGCTAATGCCGAATTCTACCGCCTTCCGGAAGACGAAAGGCCGAAACCCGACCCCCTGTACAATTCCCCGAACGATGATAATTCCGGCAGTCTGCATTATTTTTCCAAAAATTTTATTGATTTATACCGCAATATAATTATAGGGTTTTACATTGTCGGGCCACATCAGGATTGTAAATGATCCAGTCGAACTGGTTCCCCTCCTCATCACGTTTCATAATGTTTCATACAAGAAGGTCTATGACCTTCTTAATAAAGCGTGGATGACCGAAGAGGAACTGCAGTCGCAGGTGAAAGATGACGGACTGGAGCAGTGTCTAATACTGCTGAAAAAGGGAAACCTCATCGAGGAGCAGTGGCGGATGCCCGTATCAGGCCAGAAACCCATACGGGAGTACAGGGCGACCTACAGCAAGTTCCGGGCTAATTTCCAGTGCAATTTTTCAGATCTTTCAGATCTCATCTATATCTCCATCTCCAACGATGAGTCCCTTCGCGAGATGGTCGAGCATGTCGAGAACGAGCTGAAAAACAATAACAGTTCGATCGCCGACATTGCAAGAAAATTCAACGTCAGCCCGGTTTTTATCAAGGGCCTTGCAAAGCGGATGCCCAGTCTCGATGTGAAGGGGCAGGGACTGGTGTTGCTTGAAAGGACATGAGGAAGACCCCCTCTATATTATTCTCAGAAGCAAACGCGAAGTCACCCGTCTCCAGATACTGGTAGGTATCGCGGAACACCAGCCCGCGGTCCGGCAGCAGGAGATCGCGACCGAGCTCGGGGTAACTCCCCAGGCCGTATCCGAATACATCAGGGAACTCATTGATGACGGGATGGTGAGTGCCAAGGGACGGGGCCGCTACGAGGTCACCCGGAACGGCATCGAATGGGTGCTCAACAATGCGGAGGCACTCGAGTCCTATGCACGCCATATCCGCCGGGACATTATACAGCAGGTCTCGGTCTGGACTGCAATCGCTGCAGAAGACCTGAAAACCGGTGACTCTGTCGGGGTCTACATGGAGGGTGGCTGGCTCTATGCAGGCAAGGTACCCCAGAACGCGATGGGAAACGCGGTAATGGACGCGAAGAAGGGTGAGGATGTCGGGATATCCCGGCTGAATGGTCTTATCTCCCATAGTGAAGGGCTCATCCATGTATGCAAAGTACCAAGGGTCCAGCGTGGGGGTTCGCGAAAGGTGAAACGGGACCTCCTCCGTGAAGTAACGGGCCGTGTCAGCATGGTCGCAGCGGTCGGCCTTGAAGCCTATATTGCGCTCCAGCAGATCGGGCGGAAACCCGACATGTTCTTTGGTGCACGCGAGGGCGTGATCGAGGCCGCCTTCCATGGGATTGAATCGGCGATTGTCATCGTCGATGAGGAATTTACCGACTTTTTAAAGAGGCTTGAGAGCGTGGAACTGACCTATGTAATCCACGACCTGATTGCGCCATGAATGTCCTCGTCCAGCCCGTAAAAGGGAGTTATCGTATCCTGTTTTATGACGAGTCGCATATACGGGGCGTCGGGATCGTCGATATCAGCGATTCACCGAAAGGTGTCCGTCCTGACCATTACCGGCTGCGCTGGGGCGGAAAGAAGGTCTACCGGAACATCCCGACAAAAGAGCTGCTCCTCTCGTTCCGGCAGTCACGCGTGAAACTGACCCGGCCGGACCCGCTGTTCGAATCGTTCCTCAACGATTTCCAGGTTGCCTTTTCCTATACCGATGTCTGCAGGATGTGCCTCCTTGAAGACCGGATTACCAGGCTTGACCCCGGGACGTCGGTCAGGTACGGGCCATCGAGCGAACAGATATGCTATGACTGTGCCCGGCGGGAACTGCGCCGGGAAGTTGCCCACATGGGCCACGTCGGCCGCGGTGCTCTCGGGCACATGGAGGAGCTCTTAAAAAAATACCGCGATATCGACCGGGTCCTTTCCAGTATCCAGCCGAGAATGTCAAAATCGGGCAGACCCTGTTTGACCGGCTTGAAGCCCACCCGGTAACCAATACCCAGTCCCTCGAAGAACTGGCACTGCCACGGAAATTCGTAGACCTTGCCATGGTCGACAAGCTGATGCCAGCCCAGCAGCTGGCGGTCGATGCCGGGCTCCTGTTTGGAAAAGACCTTCTCGTCGTTGCGGCCACCGCAAGCGGGAAGACGTTCATCGGTGAGATGGCCGGCGTGAAAAATTACCTCGAAGGAAGGGGCCAGTGCCTGTTTCTCGTCCCGCTTGTCGCCCTCGCCGTCCAGAAATACCAGCGGTTTGATGAGCGGTATGGAAAAATCCTCGGCTCCGGTATCCTGATCGGGAAGAGCAGGTTAAACCTTCCGGACAACCGGCCGATCGGGGACCGGAACACCAACTCCCCGCTCCTTGTCGCTACCTACGAGGGGCTTGACCACATGGTCCGCTGCGGTGGCAGTATCGGAAAGATTGGCACCGTGGTGATCGACGAAGTCCAGATGCTCGAAGACCCTGAACGGGGACACCGGCTCGACGGGATGATCGCCCGCCTGAAATACCTCGCACCAAAGGCACAGTTCCTGTACCTGAGTGCGACAATCGGTACCCCGAAGTTACTCGCAAAAAAACTCGGGGCCACGCTGGTCAGGTACGACGAACGCCCGGTAGCGCTTGAACGCTACCTGATGTTCACGGCGAAAAAGGAGAAGATCCCTGCGATCAAGCAGCTTGCCGAGAAGGAATATACCCATAAATCCTCGAAAGGGTACAAGGGCCAGACGATCATCTTTTCGAATTCCAGGGCCCGGTGTCACATGATTGCGGACTCGCTCGGTCCCCGGTATGCCCCGTACCATGCCGGCCTTACCTCGCAGGAGCGGCGTGACGTCGAGAAAAAATTCACGGACGGGAAACTGGTCGGCGTGGTGACGACGGCAGCGCTTGGTGCAGGGGTCGATTTCCCTGCATCCCAGGTGATATTCGATGCACTTGCCATGGGTATCAGCTGGCTGTCGGTAGGGGAGTTCAACCAGATGGCTGGTCGTGCAGGCCGCCCGGATTTCCATGACCTCGGGAAGGTCGTGGTACTGGCAGAACCGGGTGCGACCTACTCGAGGGAGAGCAGGATCCCCGAGGAAGAGATGGCGCTCATGCTCCTCAAGGGGGAGATGGAAGAGGTCGCACCAGTCCATGACATGGAACAGAGTTCCGAAGAACTGGTGGCGAATGCGGTGGTATGCAAGGGTGATCTCCAGGCACTCCACCAGATCACCGAGTCCATGGTCGGGACGGTTGAACCGGTCCTGGACGAGATGATCGGTCACAAGCTCGTCACGCAGGAAGGCGGGAAAATCATCCTTTCCGACCTCGCGAGGGTGATGGCCGAGCACTTTATCGGCATGGAACGGCTCCTCGAGATCCGGTACCTTGTCACCCGGGTCAACGACCCGATCGAGATCGTTGCCGAACTTGAATGCCGCGAGACCCGTGACGAACGGTTCAAGGAAACGAAAGGCAGCGGTGGGAAAGGGCAAAAAGAGCATGGTCCCAAGAAGGGTCCCGGGGGAAAGAGAAAAAAGGTAAGGCCGGGCCGTCCGGGTGGCCGGGATCAGGGGGACCGAAAACCGGTGGCCGTAAGGGCGGGCGGCGAAGGAAATAATTCTCCTAGCCGGTTATTTTAAATATTGATAAGGGAAATCACTCTTTCATCCCATTAAATAGTGAATTCTATTGCAGGAAAAAGCCACGACTCTAATCAAGGTTCACAGGTGGTGGTGGTTCCGCCTCCGCCACCTTCCCGAAATTGCGGAAAAATAATGCATAGAGTTTTTTTACCGGGGTCTTTTCGAGCAGTAACACGAGTATCGAGCAGGCCATGATCGAGAAGAGGATAATCCCATAGGTCGTCGTCTCGATAAACAGGCCCCCCTTGACACCCATCTGGAGTGGGATGGCGGCAAGGACTGCACCGGCCAGCCCTTTGGGGATCATGACCGCCATAATGCTTGCATCCCATACCGGGATGGATTTCGGAATGAAGAACCGGACAATCAGGATCCTGACAACGAACAGTATCACGGTAATCACGAGTGCAATTTTCAATGCCTCTGTGTCGGTAAGGATAATCGACAGGCCGAGGTAGATGAAGAAGAACGTCTTCAGCAGCTGGACCAGTTGCGAAAGGAATGTGACTTCACTCGGAGTGAGTTCAACCTGCTCAACGTGTGAAGAGGGAAGCCATTTGACGATACTGAATGATTGCAGGTTCCCGAGTGTAATTCCGAAGGCCAGGGCCGCAATCGCCCCGGAAAATCCGAGCAGGGTAACAACCCCGTAAATAATAAAGAGGAATGCCGGGGTCAGGAAAATACTTTTAATCGTTTTGAGCTGGGGATACAGCACTGACCAGACAATCCCTCCAATTACCCCGAGGACTGCTGCAACAAAGAATGATGAAACAAGCCTGATTGTGACATAGGGGACATCAAGCTCCCCGAGCATGTATACATCGAGCAGGGTAAGCATTACAACGATACATAGCACATCGGTAACGGCGGATTCAAGGGAGAGTATTGCATTGCCGTCCTTCCCTAAATGAAGGTACTCGATCATCGGAATTACGACTGCAGATGAAGTCCCGCCGATCGCAGCTCCAAGCATCAGGGCCGGTAGTGGTTCGAGAAGGTGCAGATAATAGAGAATCCCTGCTGAAATGAGCATCGTCGCGATGAATGAAATCAGGGTAAGCTCAATTGTGCCCCGGAATGCTGACTTTATAGTCGCCGTTTTGAGGTGAAGTCCCCCCTCGAACAGGATTACCGCAAGCGTGACTGTTGCAAACAGCGGACCGACAATGCCGAACTCCTCGGGGGTAATGAAGCCGAGGACCGGGCCGATCAGGATCCCGATCCCGATCAGGATCAGAAGATCCGGGATTTTCGTAAGTGCAAATACCCTGTTGAACACGTTCCCGAGGAAGATCAGGACACCCAGGAACAGGACAACAATCGCGACATCCATTGCCTTTTCTATTGTGAAAAGGGTGGCTTGAGTGTTTCGGTTTTCTTGTGAAAATATCTGGTGGACGAGGAGGAATCTGAGTTGGAACACCACACCCTCGCATATGCCGGATACAAGGGAATCCAAAAGGGTTTTCTAGTCTGATTCCCATTCATGTTGAATGGAAAATATCCTGATGCAGCCGGTATTCCAGATGAGCCTGTTACTGTTTGTGGCCCTGGCCGGTTACCTCGTTGCTTCGCGTATCAACCAGTCCGCTGTTATCGGGCTGATTCTCGTCGGAATCGTTGTCGGTCCGAGTGTGCTCGGGCTGATTACCTATACGGATTTCGTAGCAGGCCTTGCAAATCTCGGGGCCGTGATCCTGCTCTTTGTTATCGGTCTCGAATTCAAGATCCAGGACATTGTCGGCATACGCAACGGGGTGATTGCAGCAGTAGGGGTGATTGTTCCATGGATTGGCGGGTATGGGATCTCCATCGCATTCGGGTTTGATACATCGAGTGCGATTTTCATCGGGACGGCGCTCACCGCGACGAGCATCGCAATTACGGCAAACGTCCTCCGTGAGATGGGAAAACTCCAGACCGATGCTGCAAAAGCGATTATCGGGGCGGCCGTTATTGATGATGTGCTGTCGCTGCTCGCACTCTCGGTGAGTTCAGAAGTCGTCGAAGGAGTTTTCTCTCCGCAGGGAATTGCGTTCGTGATAATAAAAGCAATCGCCTTTATTGTCCTTGCCGGGGCTTTTGGTATCTTCGTCGTGAGCCGGTATATAGAGCGCCTTGACCGGTCCCGCTTTGCAAGGAAGTTCCCGGAATTTATATTTATTTTTGCCATGATGATGGCGTTTTTCTACGCCATGATGGCAGAACTGACCGGCCTCTCTGCAATCGTGGGGGCGTTTATCGCCGGGAGTCTCGTTCGAGGGTGTCCGCCTTACCCACTGCCGGGATATCAAGGAGGGTGCAGAATACCTCCAGATTATCTTTGCATCGATATTTTTCGTTTCGCTTGGTGTACTCGCTGATTTACGACAGCTGACGCCCGGGATCGTCATCTTCCTCATCGTGCTTATCATTGTGGCAATTCTCACCAAGGTGATCGGGTGTGGAATACCGGCGAAACTGATGGGCCTGTCAACCAAGGACTCCCTTATTGTCGGGTTCGGCATGGCGCCAAGAGGGGAGGTCGCCATGATCGTCGCACTGATCGGGCTCCAGCAGGGGATCATCGACCAGAATATCTACGTGGCACTTGTCCTGATGAGTCTCGTTACAACGATTATCACACCAATCGTGTACCGGAACTGGTTCTACAAGGGGGAGTGTCCCACGGTTGACGAGGATGCGATCTGATCCGGGAATTCGGAGGTAGCAAAGATAATACCCGTGTCCAAAGACCGGAAAGTCTTGTATAGGCCCGGGCACACGACTAAACAATAGAACAATGAAACTAAAAGACTCCCGGATGCCGACCATTATCGGCTGGCAAGGAACCGCTTCATGATAACCCCTGGAGGGCTGGTATGTTTGAAAAAGTGTTAGTCCCGTTTGACTTCTCTGCAGATTCCAATTACGTGGTCGAGTGTCTGAAGAAAATCCCACAAATTCGCGAAGTAATTCTGCTTCACATTTTGTATAGCAAGTGCCCGTCGAACCTTGAGTGCGGGGTATCCCCTGATGCCGACTATGCACGCTTACGTCTTTTGGAACTGGTAAAAAGCCTGGAAACCAGGGGGTTGCAGGCCAAAGCAATCATCGAGGAAATCACGGGTGGTGAAATCGCTGATGTTATCAACCGGGTTGCCATGCGGGAAAAGATACCGCTGGTATTGATGGGAAGACGTGGGCAGGGGGTGATTGAAAGCCTCGTACTGGGGAGTGTAGCATCAGATGTCCTCCGCTATGGAAAGAAGGACCTGGTCCTCGTCCACCCCCCCGGGGCGGGTGTTTTAAGCAGTCACGACTCTTCCTGTCCGGATTTCTTTTCAAATGTCATGATTTGCACGGATTTTTCGGAGCCTGAAATCATGACCATTTCCATTGATAAACTGCCCCCGGTAGAAAAGGTAACCCTGCTCCATGTCGTGACGACAGGAGCGTCCGAGGAAGAAGTCCAGGCACTGGTTGATACAGCAAGAACAAAACTTGAGAATATGAAAGATGCTTTTTTGACAAAGAAGATCCCTGTTACGGTGCAGGTACCTGTAGGGAACGCAGCGGAAGAGATTATTTCCCTGTCCCGGGATGTAGAAAGTTCAATGATCGTACTGAAATCAACGGGGAAAAAGGGGATGTTTGCAAACCTTCTCGGCAGCATAACCGGGCACGTGGCACGGAACGCACAGTGTCCCGTGCTCGTACTGCGCAGGCCATAACCGCTGCCCATTTTTCCGCTGTTTGAATCCCCCACATTCTTGGTTGCGCGGAATTCAATCAAGAGAGTGGATTTAGCCGGAAATACCAGCCCTATCCCTCATCCTGTAGCGTGTCGCATTGTTATGTCGATGTCTTCACAAGTTGGGGTATAAAGGGACAGTTATCAGGCGTTTTTATCATGTAACCCTTATTTTTACCCGCATTGGGTTACCAGAAATGCTTTATATCCATGGATAAAGGTTACAATAGTATCCCATGGAACTGCCTGAAACCCCCCACGCATGTCCTGTTGAAGAGATCACCGGCAAGCTGTCCACCGGTCCCCATGGTCTTACAGAAGCTGAGGCCGCTACGCGTCTTTTGGTGTGTGGAAAAAATACCCTGTCAGAAGAAAAAACATCAAAGGTCGTCATATTTCTCCGCCAGTTTAAAAGCCTGCTCATCTATATCCTGATCCTTGCAGCCATTATCTCCCTTTTCGTCGCCGATATCAAGGACTTTCTCGTCATCTCCCTGCTGATACTGGTTAACAGCGTTATCGGGTTCTGGCAGGAACTCAGGGCGGAGGCATCCCTGGATGCCCTGAAAAAGATGACCGCCAGCAGGGTCAATAATTACCTGTCAACCCGTCCCTGTCGCCTGAGTATCATCCAGAGCACAACAGATGTGCCGACAAACACCACAGAAAAGATAATCCGGATAAACAGGGCGGCCGTTGTCTGTATTCCCGGGGGAGAGAAGACGAACCCCGTTGCAAGAAAGAGTATTGTTACCGCACAGACCGCAGGAACTGCGTATGGTGCTTTAGACCAGAAAGCAAGAATCAGCGGGATAAAATACAGCAGCCAGACCGGGACACCAAGCGGGCTACTGAGGTCGAGAGCATAGACGACGAGCATAATCGCCACGAGGGCAAGCCTGAACCATGGGCCCGAAAGGTACGGTGAGATCTTTCGAATAATCCTGGCGGGGAATGTAATGCCCTTCATGATCAATTGATTGCACAGTCGATTACTCCGGGAATAGTTACGGGATTTCTGCTTTATGTATCAGGTTATTGTGATTGCCTGAAGGTTTATGATTTCCGGTACTGCCACGAGACCGCGATATTCTTCCATCGCAAACAGGATCGGGCCAAGGTGTAAATGGTTCGTTTTCAATCCCCTTTAAACGTTTCCGTCATTTATAATTGAAATAACACAAAGGGTTTAAAGGATGAGCCCAATAGAAAAGTTTACTGAGTGGTGCACGTTACTACGATCAAATTCTGTTAATGTCTATCAGAAATTTTCGCACTACTCTACCCCTGCCCTCTGACAGGCAGGCTATAACCCCCGAATGAGGTGAAGAAATGAACCCGAAGTACATTACGTCCATTTCAGAGCTCGACAACCTTGTCGGGCTCGCCCCTAAAGCGAGGGAGATGATGGAGACGGTGACGGAACTGTTCCCGTTCCGTGCCAACGATTATTATCTCTCGCTGATTGACTGGAAAGACGGGCACGATCCGCTGCGCAGGATTGTTATTCCCGACTCTTGTGAACTAAAAACCGGGGGATCTGCTGATCCTTCGTGCGAAAAAGACTATACCAAAAAACCCGGCCTGCAGCATAAATATGGCCAGACCGGTGTTCTGCTCCTCACTGATGTTTGTGGCGGTATCTGCCGCTTCTGTTTCCGGAAACGCCTGTTCATGTCCTGCGAACGTGAAACCATCAGGGACGTTTCTGATAATATCGAGTACATCCGGGAGCACAAGGAAATCACCAATGTCCTTGTAACCGGGGGTGACCCGCTTACCCTCGAAACCCGGGATCTGGGTAAGATCCTGCGGGAACTGCGGGAGATCGAACACGTCAATATCATCCGGATCGGCAGCAAAATGCTGGCCTATAATCCCTACAGGATCCTGAACGATCCCAACCTGCTCGACGTCCTCTCACGCCTCAGCACACCGGAGAAACGTATCTACCTGATGGCACATTTCAACCATCCCCGTGAACTGACCGAAGTTTCAATACAGGCTGCAGAAGCGCTCAGAAAGGCAGGGGTTATCGTTGTCAACCAGACGCCGATCCTGAACGGTATCAATAACGAACCGGAAACCCTGACAATGCTCTTCCGGAGGTTGTCATTTGCCGGCATTTCTCCATATTACGTCTTCCAGTGCAGGCCGACCATCGGTAACCAGTTCTTCCAGGTCCCCCTTGAGCAATCCTACGAAGTCCTCCAGAAATCGTGGGAGACCTGTTCAGGACTTGCAAAGCGGGCCCGGTTTATCATGTCCCATGCGACCGGCAAGATTGAGATGGTAGGAAAGACCGCTGGACACGTCTTCATGCGATACCACCAGTCAGCAGATCCGGCACAAATCGGGAAGTTCATGATTTTTCAGAGCAACCCGTTGGCACGCTGGTTTGACGATTACCGGCACCATTCAACTGAACCCGGTGATCTCCTACCGGTGAAAAAACCGAAGATGCAGTGGTTGTTTTGAGGGATCTCAACGATGACAAATAATTCCGATGTCCCGAAAGAACCAAAGGAAACCGGGGTATCTGTTGCCACCCTTCGCTCAGTGAAGCAGGTGAGTGGCCAGGTAAAAAATACGGTTAAGGATATTATCTCTGTCCTGAGGGGTCATTATGAGGGAGGAGAAAAACCGGATGATCCATCAATTATCCGGAATACCATTGAATCCGAACGGACTCCCGAGTTCTGGAAAGACTGGCGCTGGCAGATGCGGCATGCAATAAGGGACCTTGCAACAGTCGAACAGGTCCTCGGTATCCGTTTCAATCGGGAGGAGCGGGAACAGCTCCAGAAGACGATCGATAAATTTCCTCTCAATATCACTCCTTATTACATCTCCCTCATTGATGTGAATGATTATCAGAATGACCCGATTTTCAAGCAGGCATTCCCATCTCCCAATGAACTCATTATCGAAAATTACGAGCTCTCCGACCCGTTGGCTGAAGATAAGGACAGCCCGTGTACATGTATCACGCATCGGTACCCGGACAGGGTACTGTTCCTTGTCAGCAATACCTGTGCGATGTACTGCCGGCATTGCACCCGGAAACGAAAGGTCGGCGATGTTGATTCGATCCCCGAACGGGAAGAGATCCTTGCGGGTATTGAATACATCCGGAACACCCCGCAGATACGCGATGTGCTGCTCTCCGGTGGTGACCCGTTCATGCTCTCCAATGAGTACCTTCGACTGGATACTCACCGAGCTCCGTGCTATTCCTCACGTAGAAGTAATCCGAATCGGGACCCGTGTACCCGTAACGCTCCCGTTCAGAGTGACTGATGATCTCGTTACCATGCTGAAAAAGCACCACCCTCTTTGGGTGAACATGCAGTTCAACCACCCCAAGGAGATGACAGAGTCTACGCGAATTGCTATTGCAAAACTTGCGGATGCAGGTATTCCGCTCGGAAACCAGTCCGTTCTCCTTGCCGGGATCAATGACTGTCCAAGGATTATGAAAGCGCTTATCCATGAGCTCGTCAGGAACCGTGTCCGGCCATATTACCTGTACCAGTGTGATCTGTCCGAAGGTATCAGCCATTTCCGTACCCCTGTCTCCAAAGGTATCGAAATCATGGAGAACCTCGTCGGCCACACCAGCGGGTTCGCCGTCCCCAGGTACGTTATCGATGCACCAGGTGGCGGAGGAAAGATCCCGATCTTCCCTAACTACCTGCTGACGTGGTCAGTGCACAAGGTGGTGCTCCGCAATTACGAGGGGATGATCTGTACCTACCAGGAACCAGCCAACTATGACCGCATCTTCTGCAACGGAGATTGTGCCGAATGTAAACTCCACCTGAACATTGACCGGGGGGACGAGTCAAAAGTAGTCGGTGTTGCCAGGCTTCTTGCAGATTATGACGAAACAACGACACTGATCCCGGCAAATAATGACCGGATTGAAAGGAGGTATGATGACGCATTGTGATGTTGTAGTGCACCGGGGAAACAGCGTCCTCCAGCACGGCAAAATCAATAACAGAGTATATATAATGAAATTGGCCCGGGAAGATATCCCGGATATTATCCGGTACGCCGATGAACTAACTCACAAAGAAGGTTACACGAAAATCTTTGTCAAGGTGCCGGAATCCTCGGTGGATATTTTTACGGAGGCGGGTTACGCAGGCTGAAGCGACCATCCCGCTTTTTTACAACGGATCAGATACTGCTGTTTTCATGGCAAAATATACAGATCCAAAACGGAAGGATGTCCCAGATGCAACGGTAATTGCAGAGGTCCTTTCGGCAGCGTTCGGATATGCGGGCGAGAGATCCCCTGATAAGCTGATGGAGGGATTCTCACTGATGCATGGCCATTCCGGAGATGCGAAGGATATTGCAGCCCTGTACCAATCGGTCTTTAAAACATACCCATTCCCCATTTCTGACCCTGAATATATCAGGGAGTCTATGCAGAAGCAGGTGCGGTATTTTATCATCAAAAAATCTCATCAGCTTGCTGCTGTAGCGTCTTTTGAGTTCAATGCTGACAATAAGACTGCGGAGATGACGGATTTTGCAACCGATCCCGGGTTCCGTGGAAGAGGACTTGCCGTAAACCTGCTTCATGCAATGGAAACTGAAGTAAAAAAGGAGGGTGGATTGCTGGCATACACCATTGCCAGGGCAATTTCCAAACCGATCAATACCACGTTTGCAGGTTCTGGATACCAGTTCGGGGGACTCCTCCCCAATAATACCAACATCTGCGGCTCACTGGAGAGCATGAATGTCTGGTATAAGAAGTTGTGATCGGGTGAGCACGATAAGCATCGCTGATACCGGGATAAGGAGGGTATCTGTAATGGACCCTGGGATACTTTATGCAGGCCTTACCATTGTTTTAGGCCTGATAATAGCGGGAATTGCCCACGTCGTTATCCGGTGGCTGAAAAAAAAGGCATCAGAAACCGAATCGCAACTTGACGATATCCTGCTGGCGGCACTCGGAAAACCGCTGGTCATCACGATCCTTGCGGGCTCGGTATACATTGCACTGACCCATTTCGGGATCCTGCCTGAAACTATCGCCGGATTTACGGTTGACCAGTACGTAAATGCATTTTTCATCCTGATCGGGGGATGGATTGTCTCGTCGTTTTCACACGACCTGATACGGACATATGGTTCGGTTGTTGCAGCGAAGACTGAAACAGACTTCGATGACCGGCTGCTGCCCATGCTCGAGATCATTACAAAATACCTGATCTGGTTTGCCGCCGTCCTCCTGATTCTTGCAAATTTCGATATCAATATTACACCGCTCCTTGCCGGTGCCGGGATCGCAGGGATTGCCCTTGCCCTTGCCGCCCAGGATCTCATCGGGAATTTTTTTTCCGGAGCAGTAATTACGATAGACAAGCCGTTCAAGATTGGTGACCGTATCAAGTTTGACACGTTCTTAGGCGACATTATCAGTATCGGGCCTCGAAGTACCCGGTTGAAAACACTCGATAACCAGATTGTTACGATCCCGAACTCTAAGATTACATCCAATGTGGTAGTCAATTATGCACAGCCGGATAACCTGATGAAGGTAAGGATCCCATTCTCCGTGGCGTACGGGACCAATATTCTACGGGTAAAAAGTCTACTTCTTGAAATTGCCCACGAGGCTGCGGAGAAAACTCCATGGGTTATTCCGGACCCGGCCCCTTCAGTGTATTTCCTGGAGTTAGGGGAATCCAGCCTGAACGGACAACTGCTTCTCTGGACAAACAACTACGACAATTCCTGGGATGTCCAGGACTATGTCAATTCCCGCATCGTCGAACAGTTCCATGCGGAAGGAATCGAGATCCCATTCCGGCAGGTTGATGTCCGGATTCGAAGACCGGAGGGATTATGAGGGGACAACAGGAAGATGCAAAGCATGGCCTCCTCTGCTATGCGGTTATACTTCTCCTCGTACTTTCAGCATTTGTTGCTGTGGCAGCAGCGGAAGATCCGGCTACCCCGGCCTGCACAGAAGTTGACCAGTTTGGCAATCCCATCTGTCCTGTCCCACAGTCCGTTAATCAGACCATTGTCTTCCGGGAAGGAAACAACACGGAGATTACCCGATACATCGCGGGTGTTACCAGTACCAATCGGTCGGGCAAAAGACCTCTATCTCGCAGTACAGGGGAACTCCGCAGAACTGTTGGAAATAGCAGGAATGGGAATTAAAAGGAGTATCAACCAGACCCGCCAGGCAGGGGTACCGGCAGGCCCTGGTAAAAAAGAGGGCGGTGCCGGGCAGGACTCCTTGTCGGGGAATGAAAGCGGGTTCCAGGAAATGAAGGGCCAGATGATGGAACTATCGGAAATTGCGGGACGTGGACTGAAAACCAGTATCAACCTGACCCTTCATGCCGATGAGTATTCCAGCCTTACGACCCCGGCAACAGGCATCCCCAATGATACAATTTCGGAAGATGAGGAGGAGGGCCCGCCACCAAATATGCTCCGGACGGGGTATGCCAATCTTATCAAAAGTATTCTCCAGTTTACTGAAGTCACCCCGCGGGCCTTCCGGGGAAGCCTCCGGAATTATTCAGCGGAAAATAAATCGATCTGGACAAACAGGTCTGCCGATGACCTGATCGGTTCGCCGTTATACGGGCCTGTCCCTGAAGAGCGGTTCCTTCTCAACCCGGAGAATCTGGCAGCCCGTGCAGCCCGGAATGTTACATCAGCCCCCACGTTACTGCCTGCCGCCAACCTCACTATAACTGAAGCGGTTCCCGTTCAGCCTACACCGGCCCCGGTACCAATGCCCGTATTCAACCTTACCGTCAATTCTTACCCCAGTGGTGCACTTATCGTGCTGAACGGGAACCGGACCGGCACAACCCCGTTTGTCATGACCGACCTCGAACAGAAGAAGTATACGTTGAGCCTGACCCGCACCGGGTATCTTGCCTACGATGAAGATTTGACCCTCGATGAGGATAAAACGCTTGAAATTCCTCTCACATCTACTATGGAGGCCCTGTTCGTGACAGCGGGTAAATCGACAGCGCAGAACAGGTACGGCGGCATGTATGTGACTTCTTTCCCGGACAGGCTCGATCTCTCCATTGACGGGGTGCAGGTCAAAGGAGGGACCCCGTTCCTTTACTACGGGTACCCGGAAGGCCAGCACACCATTAGTATACTCAGGGCCGACAAGGCAAGCGGCCCGGTCACCTATACGCGGAGTGTGTGGGTGTACCATGATGCACTGACAATGTACAATGTCGATACCGAGGAGGTCCTTATATCGAAACGGGTCACGATCAGTCCAGGGGCCTATTCTGGTGCTGAATTTACCATTAACGGCAGGTACCCGGTAGGAAGGCTTCCGGCAACAATCAGTGCCGGCTGTCCGGGGTCGTTTATCGGTGTACGGAAAGGTGAAGCATATACCTCCTTCCTTATTCCCTGCACGAACCAACCTACGGTTTCAATGAATCTTGTTGAACAACAGGAACCACATCCACCGCTGCTGGTCAATTCAGTTCCCGAGGGAGCCGAGATCTTCATCGACGGCTTCAGGACGGGGTATACTACACCCCATACCTTTACCGAGATTTCCGGGAGTCTTCACCGGATCATGTTATCAAAGCCGGGATTATACCCCGTTGAAAAGATTGTTACCCTTGAAATCAGGGATTCAAACACTACACCCCAGAAGGTCCTGTTCCCCATGGAGAATTACGGGGAAGGCACAATCGTAGTCGACAGTCTTCCAAAAGGTGCCAGTATCTTCCTGAACGGCTGGACACCGGGAGAGAGCACGCCTCATACATTTGACCACATGAAACTCGGGTTTTATGAGGTTATTGTCCAGATGGGATCAAAACAATGGATCGAACAATTCGAACTGACCCCGTCTAAGGTCAGTAAAGTTGTAGCAGATTTTAAAATATAACAAGTCGGAATCGGGGAAAAAGGGAATAATAAATTTCCCTTCGAAAATAATCTCTCACCCCGGTCCCTGCTTTAATGGGTATTCATCGATCTCAAGAGACCCGCACCTGCCGTTTTCGCGATAAGCAACTTTACCCTTCAGTCAGTCATTGAATTGCACGGGTAAAAAGGGTTACAATTTTCAGGAACCCAGACCATCCCCGGCGAAAAAAGATGGACTTCTTCAGTTGATCCGAAGCCGCTGCCCGTTCCTCATCGGGTGGACATCTTTGTTGAGCGTATACCCAAGATCGCTGGCAAACGTGGCATACGCTGCTGACATCATCAGGTCTCCATGAGCAGGGATGATGTGCTGCGGTTTGAGCATCTGGAGAAATTCGTAATGGTCTTCCCGGTAGGCGTGCCCGCTCACATGCAGGTCCTCGAATACCCGTGCACCCACTTTCTTGATGTGCTGTTCAATCCGGTACCGCTGCCCGATATTCATCGGGTTCGGGATGATGTTTGCCGAGAAGAGCACCTTGTCACCGTTACCCAGCAGGTACGGTGTTTCACCGAGCGCAATCCGGGTAAGGATAGACCCGGGTTCCCCCTGGTGGCCGGTTATGATAGGCAGGAACTTCTCCTTTCCCTCCTTCATCATCCTCTGCATCATACGGTCGGCGGTCCTCCGGGTCCCAAAGACGCTTGCCGTATCAGGAAACGAGACATATTTCATCTGTTCTGCGGTAACGGAATATTTTTCCATCGAGCGGCCGAGGAAGACCGGCTTCCTGCCGATCTCGTGGGCGCATTCCGCAATGGTCTTCACCCGGGAGATATGGGACGAGAAGGTCGACACCACGATGCCATTCTTGTCATCTTCGAAACTGGTGATGACGTCCCGCACAAGATTGCGGGCGATCCGTTCGCTTGGGCTCCGTCCTGAACGATGGATATAGGTACTTTCCACGATAAGGGCCATCACCCCTTCATTGCCGATCTGCCGGAACCGGGCAAAGTCCGGCGGTTTACCGATGACCGGCGTCCGGTCGAACTTGAAGTCACAGGCGTAGACGATCGCACCGTGAGGTGTGTGAAGCACCGGCGTGACGGTATCAATGATCGAGTGCTGTGTATGCACGAATTCAAGAACAAGGTTCTGCGAGATCGTGTACTTCTGCCCTGCACTGAGTGCATAAGAGCTTGTTGTTCACGAGAAATTTCTTCTCTCCTGAAATCTGCTGGCGGATCAGTTCGGTTGCATAAGGGGTCGCGATGATGGGACAATTGTACCGGTGCGATAGTTTCGGGATGGCCCCGATATGGTCCAGGTGCCCGTGCGAGCAGACGATGGCCTTCACCGTGCCTTCGACGGTCTGCATCACGGTGTCGTCGGGAATCGCCTTGATCTTGATCAGGTCAAGGGAATGCATCTCTTCGACCTCCGCGTCCTCGTGGATCATCAGCTGGTTCAGGCGGAGCCCCATGTCAAAAATGACAATTTCTTTCCCGCAGCGGACGGCGGTCATGTTCCTCCCGACCTCATCGTATCCGCCTACGGCGATAATTTCTATTTCCATTGGTGTTGTATCTCCTGAATTTTTATCTCTGACTGGTTTCTTTCGTGGGGATTATTTCCCGGTCTGTTATGGTATCACGTGATCCCCGCGATGGTTCGTCCGGACCGGCGTTGCCGGACATCGGCCCCGTTACGGTCCCGGATACAGTTTCCCTGTGGACCCATGAGCTGGTGCCGGTCTTCAGGCACGACCCTGCTGGGAATAATCATTGCCCCTCTATTTCCGGAATACGCGGCATAAGGATGATATCTTACTCCGGCATCCGCATGCCCGGGGCTGCTCCCACGTTTTCCCGTTCATTCCACCAGTAACATCGGTATATAGTGAGTTGCCTGCAGGGTAACCTGAAGATCAGGTCCGTTCAGGTTCCTAAATCTCCCTTACCCTCCATCCGGTGCTCCCGGTAATCTGGTGGCGAGCCATCTTCGGCGTACCGGCGAAATTCCCTCTGGGAACCGCACGGGACAATTTACACGTTACAGTGCAGGCCCTCTTCCTGAAGGGCCATCACCATGAAACCATGGATCATCGAGCCCCTTTGTCGGCATCATTGTGTTCCGACAGAGCCTGCCCTTAATTATTGGTAATTTTACCATCCCGGTCTGATTCCCGCACTATAGTTCCCGCGCAGGTGTTCCTGATTATTTGAAGATCCCGGAACCGTGTCTTTGTTAAATGGTGGTGTAAATACATTAACCTTTGTTCTCTCCCAGTCATTGAGTCTGCGGACACACTCGTTTCCCCCTGCTCGTATAAGGGGCCTCCATGGGCTGCAAATCTTCAGGAGTCCCACTGAAAAATTCCCGCTGGTAAAAATAGAAAAAATCCGGTTTCGAGGAAATTCTCTCAATCTAGTTTGTACATTAGGTTATTCCCAAATTTAGTCACGCTCCCGGGGTTCAGTCCCGCCGCTTTAGCGGCCCCGGTTGGGATAAGGAATGATTTATAAATCTCTGAAATTTCCTTGAATGTCTCAACTGAACTCTGCCAATGAATATCTTATCATGGGTGGGACAGTGAGGGGGGTGAAACCCCCTACTGTCTGAGTATCCATCCTTTTTTAAAAAATGTTCAGGGGTTCCCATGAAAATGGTTAAACAAACCACAAATGAGGAGATTATGAAAGGGCATTTTCATAGTTCGGGGGTGAACTCATCGTTCATGTGTGTTTCAACAGAGCGTGCTATGAGCCGTTGGCTCATAGATGAGAATGAAAAAGGTCGTCTTTCAGGTGGTTCGTGGAGTTTTTCATACCAGCCCGATAATACAAGTGTTCGAAGGATCGGGTTTCATCTGACGTGATGCTTTTGAAATCGGAAAAGTTCACATTTGTCATTCTGCTTACCCATTGCATTAAGTTAGGGGCAAGAGTTAGACAACCACCTGGTGTTTTTTATCCGGATCCCCTGGGTTATCGCATACCTTTGCATGAATTCAGCGTGGGACTACCGCAACCTTTTTGTTAGAAACTCCCAAGATACATCGTAAGAATACCCATAGATTACAAATCAGGGATCCCTATGAAGACGGTTATCTATTATTTTTCCGGCACCGGCAACTCAATTGCAGTTTCAAAGCAGATCGCTGCAGCAGTGGGAGACTGCGAGGTGGTGCCAATTGCATCACTCAGGGACACGACGGGAGAAATCACACCTGTTGCGGAACGCGTAGGGATCGTCTGCCCGGTTTACTTCTCCGGGCTGCCCCTTATGGTTGCAGAATTCGCCAGCCGGGTTAATTACTCCCATTGCCGATATAGTTTTGCAGTTGTCACACTTGGAGGAAGCGGTGGCAGCCCGGCCCTGAAACAGCTTGACCACCTCATCGTGAGTAGTCACGGTCGCGGGCTGGACGCCGGTTTTTCAATCAGAATGCCAGGCAATTATATTTTAATGTACAGTCCACCTGTCGGGAAAAAACAAGCCGATATCCTTGCATCTGCCGACCAGCAGGTCAAAAAGATCATTCCTGTTATCGAACGCTGCGAGCACCAGGACATCCGCATGGCCATCTTTGGCAAGCTTCTGCATTCCGTCGCATATCCCTGGTTTGCCTCCCACGCCCGTAATAAAGGCCAAACATTCAGCGTTACAAGCGCCTGCACCTCCTGCGGTACCTGTGTCAGAGTCTGCCCTGCAGATAATATCGATCTCAAACAGGGCAAGCCGGTCTGGAAAGACCGGTGCGAGGTCTGCTGCGGGTGTATCCACCTCTGCCCTGCAGGAGCGATACAGGCAGGGCCCCGGACTGCAAAAAGACAACAGTACCGAAACCCATCGGTCAGTATCACCGAACTGGAAATGCAACACGGGAAAAAGCAATAACCCTGTCATATCTGATTTCCAGACAATAATCATCCTGGGTTGCCTGGGTCCTCATCATTGCAACTACAACCGGCAAGGCTGGGGCCTGGATCCAGAAAACCGGAAATGTCGGAAAAGCCTGCAGTTCTGAAGCAACTGGCATCATTTACCCCGCTCCCGGATGAATTGCGGCCAGGTATCACGGGAAACCATAAGGTCTGTTTTATCTTTTTACCCTATCTGTCCTGCAGGAATTTATCAGCTGCTCCAGAGCATCAGGTTTCACCACACCGTTGATTGACAGGAGGATATGGCTGCCTGACGGGGCAGTGGGATCAGTGGTAAGCAGGTCTACCGTTACAAAACCGAAAATGCGCTGGAACGGCCCTCTCCGGGTACTGATCCTGTGTACCTGGTCACAGGAAACGCGGGTTGTTTTTTTAAACAGGACTCCCTGGTACAGCGTGATCCTCCCGGAGCTGAAAAGGTACCTGACAGACCCGTAGAATTTCCGGACCCAGACCAGTGATATCAGGACAACGACCAATGCTGCGACTGAAACCGGGAGACTGACCGACGGGGGGTATGTGATGCTTATTACCATGAGGACCGGCATAACGACAGCCCAGACTATGAAAAAGAGATAGGTCAGATAGAGGAGTTTCAACCTAGGTGAAGGCAGAAACATTACGCCTTCACCCGGGCTCACCTGGTAATCGCGGGATTTCTGTTCGTCTGCAGTGTTCATGCGTGGGACAAGACTCCTACTTTTTCCGCCTGATATCGAGGACCCAGTGGTCGTATATCGGGTCACGTTTATTCTCAAAGACCCGGACCGACCTGTCCCGGGACTTCACCCATTCCTCTACAATTCTTGCTTCTTTTTCTGTGCTCACGGTGATCAGGGTAGTACTGGTGAGTGAGATCAACTCGACCGTAATCTGTTCCCAGAGTGCCTCGGTGAAATTGTTGATATCGCCGAACATCAGCCCGAGACCGTGCGGCGCAGTACCGGTATACTGGCTGGCAATAGTTGCATCGATCAGCATAGTCTCTTCAGGAATGAGGCGTTTTTTCGAAAAACCTAGTGAAAGGAGCGAGGCATCGTTATCATAAGACCGTGGCGAGAACCCCAGTTTTCGTAGTGCAACGGCACCGATACCAGACCCGCAGCAGCAGTCAAGGCATACTCCCGGCACCTCATCGCCCCAGATATAGGCGAGCAACTCGTTCACCATCGCCTGGCGGTCCGGGTTCTGGTCCTCCAGCGCGGGCCCGACAGTATTGATCACCTCAATGCTGTAGTATTCCCTGACCGCTTCGGCCCAGACTTCGCGTTTTTCCTGCCAGATCTCACCTGCGGTCTCTTCAAACCGTTCGATAAGTGCAGCGTTCGGTTTTCGTGCAAGGAAGGAACCCACGTTCCAGCGGAACCCGTCCCCGATGGCAAATGCAATGGGGTCCTCCTTTTCATCTATCAGGAGCCGCCCCTGGTCACCCAGTGCAGCGATCAGGATATCAGTCCACAGGTCGTCGGAAAGGTCAGCAAAGGTTGGCTCCACGAACCGGAAGCCCTCGATTCCAAGAATTAATTCAGCTTTCAATGAACAGCACCGTCCAGGTTATGCTCCATATTTGTGCGCCTTGTTGATCAGGTCTTCGATAATCGGCATCAGGTCACACCCGTGGATCCGGTGCAGTCCCCCTTCGGCAACGGCATACTCGTCGAAATGGCTCACCCGGTCCACCCTGACACCGTCACCCCTTATCACTACCGGGACCGGGTCAGCACTGTGGTCTTTTATTGTGCAGGGGGTGCTGTGGTCTGCACATACGACCAGCAGGCAGTCCGAAACTTCAGTCAGGGGTGCAATTGCCGCATCGATCCGTTCGATAAAGGCAGATTTTTCTCCTGCATGACCATCGTGTCCCGCTTCGTCCGCCCCCTTGATATTGACGAGCACAAAGTCCTGTTCCTGTAACTCCTGGATGGTGGCAGCTACTTTGGCATCAAGGTCTGAATTAATCGATCCGGTCGTACCCGGTACAGGGACATGCCGGAGGCCTACTACCTTGCCGATACCGCTTATCAGTGATGCTGCAGATATAACACTCCCCGAAAGGCCATACCGCTCTTTAAACGGTTCAAAATGCCCCATTTCCCCGCCGCCACGGATTAGGACGACATTTGCCTGCGGAAGGCCCTGTGCGAGCCGTTCCCTGTTGACCGTGTGGTCCGAGAGGACCCGCGTTGCCTGTGCGACAAATTCGTTCAGCACGAATGCCGTTTTTTCATCTCCAGGGCGGTCTCGGAGCGCTTCGAACTCCGGCGGGACGGCACCTTCTTTTTTCGGGTCATTCGAGGAGACACACTCACCGAGTCCTTCCCCGGAAAGGGCGAGGGCTGCACGGTGGCCTGCTCCCGAACGGAAGACGAATTCGACACCGAACCGGGAGAGGTCGACCTTTTCCTGGACTGCCTTGCTCAGGGCATCCGTATCGTGGATCCTACCGGCTCTCCTGTCCGTTACCGTACCCTCCGCGTCAATGGTGGCATAATTGCAGCGGAACCCGATCATCCCGGGTTTCATGTGGATCCCGGTCCCTTCCGCCTCGAGGGGCCCTCGACCGGTATAGTATTGTTCAGGGGGATACCCGAGCAGGGCAAGGTGTGCAGTGTCAGAACCCGGCCTGATACCCGGTCCGATGGTGTCCATAATACCGCATATACCCTCTTTGGCAATGCGGTCAAGGACCGGGGTGCGTGCGGTCTGCAGGGGGGTCTTTCCCCCGAGTTCAGGGCAGGGGCGGTCCGAGACCCCGTCCAGCACCAGGAGGATTACTTTATGTGCGGTCATTAACGGGAATGTTTGGGTGCAGGGATAATTATACCGCACGGTATCTACTGGTTGGGCTTGTTGTTTTCGGTTACCGGAAAACAGCAGACTGAAACCTGCCTGAGTTAACAAAGACCTGAATTGAAAAAAGAGTTATTCATCCAATTGAAGGGAATACCACAAAAGACCCGTAATTGCATTGAAATTCCGGAAAACGGTTGTGGTTACCGTGTTTGTTCTGCTCCCGGCCAGGTATCCGTGTGCAGGTGTCAGGCTGCTGACCTCTGTATTGGGAATTACGGTCGTAAACTGCCTGGATACTGAGCCTGTTGAACTACCTGAAATGGTGCTGGACTGTGTGATTGCTTTCATCCCGGATTTTACTCCAGTTGTCGAAGAAGTTCCGACAGTAACGCTTTCTGCCAGGGAATCCCCGAACGGGATTTCAACCGGCCCGGATTTGGTCTGGACTGTGTAGGCCATCTTAAACCGCAGCTGGTAGGTGCCGTCCTTCATCGGGCAGGGCACGGTAATGGTAACCGGGAATGTGTAGGACTGGCCGGGTTGCACCACGACTCCCGGTGGGATCGGGCATCTTGAGGGGTCGAAGGTGAACCCGTTCGAGGATGTTGAGACCAATACGACACCGTTTGCAGATGACCAGTTCATCGTCCCGGTATTTTTCACCGTCACTCCAACAGAATACGAATGGCAGGATTCCATATTCTGCGGGATGTTGTTGCCAGTGAATGATGCATCGAAGGGTAATGTACCTGGTGTAACCGGCTGGATAACCACGCTGTAAGAGCCTGAAGGTGTCGGTGACGGAGTGGGAACCGGGGTTGGTGTGTAGAGGTACAGTGGGTGGTAGTCAATATTCACGGGCACCGTCATGGGAGGACCATACACTTGGTATCCGTTCAGCGATGAACCCGTGATATTATAGGGTTCAGTGAAACCCATACCGATGTCCGGGTGGGTCTGCGACCAGCCGGTACCTGAAGGGGTTGCCCAGCAGTTTCCTCCGATTTCCGGGCCGCCCACGATGCTCGTGCCATTAACGGGGGTAATGTTCCAGGTGTTTCCGGTGCTTCCGGAAGAAACGTGGGTGTTATTGGTGTTGTTGAAGTAATTGTTGTAAATCAGGTTGTCGTTACTCGATCCATTGAGCCAGAGACCATAATTTCCGCTGCCGGAAATAATGTTCCCGGTGAGGTTGTTGTTGCTCGAATTATCGAGATAGATACCGGCCTCGTTATTGTTGTTCACTATATTCCCGGAGAGCGAGCTGTAACTTGTTTTATCGAGATAAATGCCGTGCACGTGGTTATTATTCGCGGTGTTCGCCGAGAGCGTGATATTTGACCCCCCGACCAGGATACCGCTGTCGGTATTTTCATTCGCGATATTCCCGGTCAGGGTGATATTCGATCCCCCGACCACGATGCCGGAATCGGAATTATTGATCGCAGTGTTCCCGGAGATCGTGCTATTCGACCCTCCCGCGAAGAGGCCGCTATACCCGTTGTCGTTCGCAGTGTTCCCGGTAAGCGTGTATCCCGGTCCCGCGACGGAGATACCGAAATACTTGTTCGCATTCCCGGTATTCCCCGAAAGCGTGTTGTTCTGTCCCGCGACCCAGATACCTGTATTCCCATTATTATTTGCATTATTGCCTGATAACGTGCTGGTGTCCGACCAGAAGTAGATGCCCGATACGGTATTTCCGCTCGCGGTGTTATTCAGAAGGTAGACTGTTACCCGATGAACTCACGGAGATCCCGCTGTATACATTCCCGTTTGCGGTGTTGTTTGCCAGCATGCTATTTGCCGCAGAGGATAGGTAGATGCCATAGTTACGGTTCCCATTCGCGTTGTTGTTCGTCAGGTTGCTGTTCGCAGAAGACATGATGTAAATGCCTGACCTCCTGTTCGTATCCGCAGTGTTGTATGACAATGTACAGTCAGGTGATGAGGCCAGGTAGATACCATACCTGTTCCAATTGTCATTCGCGGTGTTATTTGTCAAAGTGCTGTTAGCTGATGAGGCCAGGTATATGCCATACCCATTATTATTCGCGATATTATTCTCCAGCGTGTTGTTAACTGATGAGGCCAGGTATATGCCATACACATTATCATTCGCGGTGTTGTTGATGAGTATATTGTTATTGCTCGAATATTGAAGGTGGACGCCATGATTACTATTTGAGTTTGCGGTGTTACCGGCGAGGTTGTTATAGTTCGAGTCATTGAGGTAGAACCCATAGGAATTCGAGTTCGCGGTGTTCCCGGTGAGGTTGTTGTTCCCTGAGCTGTAGAGCGCGATGCCGTCATGAATATTCGATTTCACAGTGTTGTTGATGATGATGTTATCGCCAGAGGATACGAGGTAGATCCCATCATGACCATTTGAGTTCGCGTTATTGTGGGAAAGGATGTTACGGTCAGATCCTCCATAGAACCAGAATCCATCCCCAATACCGGAACCCCCCGAATTTTGATTGGCTGTGTTGTTGGTCAGGTTGTTCGAGGTAGATCCCTCGAAGACAAACCCGTTTACATTCCTGTTTGCTATGTTATCATTCAGCGTGTTGGTGCGGGATGTTGTAAGATTGAACCCGGTATCGCTATTGTCCGAGGCGGTATTGCCAGTAAATGTGTTGTAATCCGAACTTACCAGGTAGAACCCGTTTCCGGTGTTACCACTCGCGTTGTTTCCGATAACCTGGTTGCTTGGCGCATAACGGAGCGTGACGCCATCTGCGGTGTTGTCGTTTGCCGTGTTGCCGGTAACAGTATTCAGGTAACTGTTGACGAGCCAGATGCCATTTTTATTCCCGCTTACGTTGTTGCTTTCAAGGGTATTGGACTGGGAATATAATGCCAGGGCCAGGCCGAAATCGTTTTCGCTCGCGTTATTCCCGGTGAGGTTGTTGTTGCCAGAGCCTTTAAGGAGGATACCAAATCCATCGCCACCGGTACCACCGGAATTACCGTTAGCGGTATTTCCCGTGAGGATATTGTAGTCCGAGTTCTGGAGCAACAAACCGCCACCCGATCCACTGCCAACGTTGTAGCTGGCATTGTTCCCGGTGAGTTTGTTGTAATCCGAATCCGAGAGTGAGATGCCGAAAATGTTCCCGGTTGCGGTGTTACTGGTTAGGTTGTTGTTGTTGCTCAGGGTGGAGACGAATATACCATTGAGGCCATTCATATTCGCGGTGTTGCCTGTAAGGGTGTTGTTGTTGGAGTAGGTCTGGAGCAGGATCCCGTCGCCCGGGTTCGAGTTCGCGGAGTTGCCGGTGAGCGTGTTGTTCCCCGACAGGTAGAGGACGATTCCCTCGGCCAGGCCAGAGTCCGCCGAGTTGTTAATGAGCGTATTGTTTCCGGAATAGAAGAGGGTAATACCATTATTCAATGTACTCGAGTCCGCAGAATTGTTGGAGAGGATATTGAATTCAGAGAACTGGAGGAAGATGCCCCCCTGGTTCTGGTCAGCGTTGTTATCGGTAAGGTGGTTGTATCCCGATCCGTCGAGTTGGATACCCCGCTCATTCAGGTTGACAGTGTTATTGACGAGGGTATTGTAAGAAGCAGCGAGGGTGATACCATACTTGTTGGAGTTCGCGGTATTGTTGACAAGAGTATTGTTGCCGGACTGGGAGATCCGGATGCCTGTTCCAATGGTATTCGAGTTCGCGGTGTTGTTGAAGAGTGTATTGTTTTCGCTCATCGCAGAGAGGACGATCCCGTTCCCGTAAGTATTCGAGTTTGCAGTGTTGTTTGTGAGGGTGTTGTTCACAGAACTAACGAGGGAAATACCATCATTAGGGTTCAGGTCCGCGGTGTTATGTTCGAGTGTGTTGTTGAACGAACCGTTGAGGTAGATCCCATAGCCAAAACCACTGTTCCCATCCGGACCAACGGAGCCACCCGGAGTGCCGAGGCCGCCCGTGCCCGCATCTCCACCTGACTGGCCCGTAGCACAGTTGCTTGTGAGGCTGGTATAGCCCGATTCATAGAGGTACATACCGTAACCGCTTCCACCATTGCCCCCCCTGGCCCCAAAAACACCCGGGATGGCGAGATTTGCGTCACCGCCTTTGCCCCCGCTGCCGCCCTGGTTACCGGTAGCATTGTTGTCTTCGAGGGTACTGTGGTACGACCCGTTGAGGTAGAACCCGTACCCATTACCCCCGTCGCCACCAGTACCTCCCTGGGGGTTGCTCTCGCTACCGCCACCGCCAGTACCCCCGGCACCACCCTTGTTACCGGTTGCCGTGTTATAGAAAAGGGTATTGTTATCTGGCCCGGTCAGGTAGAACCCGTAACCGCTTCCGCCAGTGCCCCCGGTACCTCCGGGGACATCCCCGATCATACCTCCATTACCCCCGTTACCGCCCAGGTTTCCTGTAGCAGTGTTGTTCACGAGGGTGTTGTTATCCGACCCGGTCAGGTAGAACCCATAACCGCTTTCGCCAGTGCCACCTGTCCCTCCAGGGGTACTACCGGCAATCCCGACTGTCCCGCAGTTCCCGTTCGCGGTGTTACTGGTCAGGTTGTTCGAGCCTGAAGAATCAAGCCGGAACCCGGCTCCGCCAGTGGTGCCGCTACCGGTGTTTCCGTTAGCTGTGTTGTTGGTGAGGTTGTTACTACCCGACCTGGAGAGATAGATGCCGTAATTGTTCCCGGTGGCAGTATTATTTGTGAGATTGTTCTTGTTGGAGGAATCGAGCCGGAACCCGGTCCCACCCGTAGTACCGGATCCGATATTTCCGTTCGCCGTATTATTGGTAAGGTTGTTGCTGCCCGACCCGGAGAGATAGATACCGTAAATGTTCCCGTTCGCGGTATTATTGGTAAGGTTGTTGTTATTTGACCCGCTGTTAAGCCAGATGCCATAAGAGTCCCACCAGCTGTCTATGTTTCCGCTCGCGTTGTTATCGGTAAGATTGTTATAGCTTGAACCGGAGAGGAAAATCCCCCTGTTGTTCCCGGTCAGATGGTTGCCAACAAGATTGTTCGAGCTGCTTGATTCGAGGTAGATCCCCGCGTTGTAGCCCCCCGTGGCAGTGTTCCCGGTGAGGTTGTTGAAACCTGAACCGGAAAGGTAGATACCCCGGGAATTATCGATCAGCTGGTTGCCCGTCAGGTTGTTCCCGTTACTCGAACCCCATAAGAAGATCCCGGCGTTGCCGCTTCCTCTCGCGATGTTGCCGGTGAGGTTATTGTTGTTCGAAACACCGAGTGCGATGCCGTTGAAGTTCCCGCTCGCGGTGTTATTTGTGAGGTTGTTGTTGTTGCTCCAATCGGTTAGTAAGATCCCGAAACGCCCGTTATCGCTTACTGTATTGTTTACCAGGTCATTGTAGCCCGAACCGTAGATAAAAATGCCGTTATCGGTGTTTTTATTCGCGGTGTTGTTCGTGAGGCGGTTAAGGTCCGAGTATGCCAGCCTGATGCCATCCTCGGTGTTCCCGCTCGCATTGTTGCCTGTAAGGTTGTTACTGCCAGAATTCCAGAGGTAGATACCCAGCGAGTTCCCGCTCGCGTTGTTCCCTGTCAGTTTGTTGTTTTCTGACTCGTCAAGATAGATCCCGCTTGGAAGGAAATTGCCCGTGTTCATGTCCGCGGTGTTATTAATGAGGATGTTATCGCTCGAATTGTAGAGATAGAACCCGTACGCTGCATTTGCACTGGCGGTCACATTCTGCACCGTGATCCCCCGTGAAGAGGTAAGGCTGACTCCGCCGTCCCTGTTGTTCGTCACGCAGGTATTGTTGATCAGCCCGCCGGTGACGTTGTTGAAGAGAATCCCGTTCTGCCCGTTACCCTGAACCGTTACAGACCCCGCGGACGGTTCAGTAGCAATATAGACGTTTTGGGAGTCCGTAACGACGATACCTGGGCCGCTGGTGGATGCCGGGTTCCCGGTTATCGTGGTGTTGCTGATATACACATTATTGGAGGTGGCGACCGAAATCCCCGTATCCCAGCCGAGAAGGGTCAGGTTGACGATCTGGATATTCTGGTTCGTCCCGTTGACCACGACTCCTGTTGCACCCTGGTTCGCAGGGCCGTTGTACTGGAGGGTCTGGCCCAGCCCGTCAAGGGTTACATTGGAGACATCATGGATCCAGATCCCGAACAGGGAATTGGTGACAAGTCCGACAAGGTCGAGGGGATAATAGCCGTTGGAACCGGTGGTTGCATTGATCTCCCAGTACTGGCTTCCTTCAGTCCCCTGGAGGTTGGTGGTATTGAGTGGGGGGTCGGTTAGGTTTGCAGTCCATGAGAGGTCGAATCCACCGCCCTGGGGGCTTCCGGACGATTGGTTCAATTCTATCGTACTATTTGAACCAGTACCAGGGGTGACTGCTGCAACATCAGCCGGTGCTATAGCGCTAATGATGGATTCATTGCCGGTTGTCCCCTGAACATCTGTAGAATTTTCCGGGATAAGTGGGACATCTGCGGTTGTGGGAATCAGCGTCGGCTCAATGGTAACCTCTGTGGTGACAACGATAGTCGGGAGGGTTGTTGGGGTCTCCGTAGGTTGTACCGTAATGATCCCGGTAGGGACCGGCGTGACTTCAACAGTTGTTGGAACGACGGTTGGTTCAACTGTCGTTAGCACCGTTGTAGGAATTACCGTCGGTCCGGTTGTCACAATTGTTCCCGGGTCTCCCCCGGTCACCGTTTCATTCTCTGCAAAAACCGGTAAAAATAGCACGGATAGGACCGTGCATACCAAAATTAAGCCATAGATCTTGCTATTCAGAATCAATTAGTGGTCCCCCACACATAGTGTTCCAGGGAGGTTTCCAAATCACTCATTAAAGTGATTTCAGGCAAACCCCCCTGATATTGAAGCCTGATTTAATAGTGTTTTCAGTGAACAGATAACAATTTCTTTTTTAATTTTCATTAAAAAAAGGATTTATTTGTCTGGTAAGAATGTCGTCCATAGAAGCCCGGTTACTGCATTGAAATTCCGGAAAGCGGTTGTGGTTACCGTGTTTCTGCCGCTCCCGGTGTAGTTCCCTGGTATCGCGGTTGTTCCCTGGCTACTGACCTCTGTATTGGGAATTACTGTTGTAAACTGCCTTGATGTAGATCCTGATGAACCACCAGCAAGAGTTGTTGATTGAATGGGCATTTTCGTCCCCATTTTAGCGCCCGTTGTCGTTCCAATTGTAACGCTGGGGGTCAGGACATCTCCGAATGGGACTTCAACCGGACCCGTTTTTGTCTGAACCGTGTAACGGAGTGCGAATTTCAGACTGGTATGTACCGTTGCTCATCGGGCAGGGCACGTTGATGGTCACCGGGAATGTATAGGAATCCCCGGGATGCACAACTACACCTTCGGGAATGCGGTATCTTGAGGGGTCGAAGGTGAATCCGTTCGTCGAAGATGAGACCAGCACCACCCCGTTTACAGATGACCAGTTCACTGTCCCGGTATTTTTCACGGTCAGTGAAACGGTATACGAGTGGCAGGACTGCATGGTTCCGGGGAGGGTATTGCCGGTGAATGACGCATCGTAGGGAAGTGTACCCGGTGTAACCGGTTGGATGACCACGTTGTATGGACCGGATTGCGTCGGTGTGGGGGTTGGGTACGGGGCCATTCAGGGTAAGCGGGTGCTGGTCGATATTCTGCCACCGGGAAGTTGCAACCTGTAAACGATGAACTGGTGCTGCCGGTTATTTCGTAGTGTTGGTGAACCCCTTCCGATGTCCGGATGTGTCTGCGACCAGCCGGTCCCGTTCGGGTGTTGCCCAGTAATTCCCGCCAATATACGGGCCATTGGCGATGTTGGTGCCCGGTGTGGGGGTCGATGTTCCAGTTATTGTTGTTGAAAGAGGGACCGCTTGTAGTCAAAAGTTCGTTTTCCGGTGACTTGGTATACGTAAAACGATTGCATTCTGCGTGTTATTGAAATAATTGTCGTAAATGGGTTGTCTTGCGAATCTCGTAAGAAATTCAGTACCGCTGTTCCGGTTATCCAGTTGTGGTTGATGATATTGTCATCAGCACCGGAGAGACGGTATTCCCCCAGGGAAGGCATACCAAAAATTCCCTCAGGGAGAACGGTAGGATTCCTGCCATTATTGCTGATGGTGTTACCGTAAAGGGTGTTATCATCGGAGTCGTGGATTACAATACCATTCCAGTTATTATCACTGGCATTGTTGTTCGTGAATGTGTTTTCGTCTGAGTCTTCGAGATAGAACCCAGTTACGTTATTTCCGGTTGCGGTGTTGTTCGTGAGGTTGTTCGACTGGGAGCCCTCGAGATAGAACCCATTTTCGCCATTTTGTGTTGCAGTGTTATTCGTGAGGTTGTTATTGGTCGATCCGGTGAGGTAGAGTCCATAGCCGTTGCCTCTACCACCGTTCCAGCTGTTGCCAGTGCCGCCGGTCCCGCCGTAATTCCCGGTTGCATTATTACTGGTAAGGTTGTTGTAACCCGAACCGGTGAGGTAGATGCCGAACCCGTTGCCACCTATGCCACCGTCACCACCACCGGCACCGCTTCCGCCGGTCCCACCATTACCGCCATAATTCCAACTGGCTTTGTTGTACATGAGGGTATTATTATCCGAGCTTGTAAGGTAGAACCCATAGCCAGAGCCGCCGTCTCCACCGATTCCCCCGTAAAAGCCGTAGCCGCCGTTCCCGCCGTTACTGCCATAATTCCAACTGGCATTGTTGTACATGAGGGTATTGTTATTCGAGCCTGTGAGGTAGAAGCCATAGCCAGAGCCGCTGCCACCGCCATTAGTGCCGTTATCCTCGTAGCCCATATTGTTGCCGTTGCCGCCATTACCGCCATAATTCCCCATGGCATTGTTGTCCGCGAGGGTGTTGTTATTCGAGCCGTTGAGGAAGAACCCATACCCGTTACCGCCATTACCGCCGGGATCGGCGTAGCCTCCGTTGCCGCCATTACCACCATAATTCCCCATGGCATTGTTGTCCGCGAGGGTGTTGTTATTCGAGTCGTTGAGGAAGAACCCATACCCGTTCCCGCCGTTACCGCCGGAATAGGCATAGCCTCCGTAGCCGCCATTACCGCCATAATTCCCTCTAGCATTATTGGTCGTCAGGGTGTTGTTATTCGAGCTGTTGAGGAAGAACCCATACCCGTTACCGCCATTACCGCAGTCCATATTGACGCCGTAATTCCTGGTAGCGGTGTTGTTGGTAAGGTTGTTGTAATTCGATCCGTAGAGATAGAACCCATAGCCGTTTCCGCCGGATATTACGCCACCGTTCTGGTCCGCCGTATTGCCGGTGAGGTTGTTGTGGTCTGATTGAACGATGTAAATGCCTACATTATTCGAGTTTGCGGTGTTGTTCGTGAGGTTGTTGTAGTTCGAATTTTGGTAGAGAATGATGCCGGATAGTTTATTCCCGCTCGCCGTGTTGTCAGTCAGATTGTTGTAGCTTGAACTTTCGAGAATGATGCCGTGATAGTCGCTCCCGCTCACCGTGTTGTTCGTGAGGTTGTTGTTGCCTGAACTTTCGAGAATGATGCCGTGTTGGGAGTTCCCTGTAGCAGTGACATTCAGCACCGTAACCCCTTCTGTAAAGGTAAGATTAATCCCGCTATTTCTGTTATTCATCACATAGGTATTGTTGATTAGTCCTCCGGTAACGTTGTCAAAGACAATCCCGTCCCGGGCGTTGTTCTGAACCGTCACTGGCCCGGCATAGGGGTTCGATGCGATAAAAATATTGGTGGAGTCCGTTGCAACAATTCCTGACCCGGTGTAAGCGGATCCTTTGTTCCCGGTAATCGTGACATTGTCCATCACATAGACATTGTCAGAGTCATGGATCGAGATCCCAGTGTCCCAGCCGAGAAGGGTCAGGTTCCTGATCAGGACATTGCTGGTTGTTGTCCCGTTAATTACCACTCCGGTAGCCCCGATATCCGGAGAGCCGGTATACTGGAGGGTATGACCCATCCCGTCAAGGGTCACATTGGTTACATCATGGATCCAGATCCCGAACAGGGAATTGGTGATGAGTCCGACAAGGTCGAGGGGATAATAACCATTGGAACCGGTGGTCGCATTGATCTCCCAGTACTGGCCCCCCGCAGTTCCCTGCAGGTTGGTGTTGTTGAGCGGGGGATCGGTGAGGCTTGCGGTCCACGAAAGGTTGAAGCCTCCGGACGGGGGGTTGCTGGACGACTGGTTCAGTTCTATTGTTGCATTTTGACAGGTACCTGTGATGGCTGGAGCGATATTGCTGATATTTGAGTCGTTGCCTGCCTGTGCCTGGTCTTCTGGAGAAATTATAGGTACAAGTGGAATACTTATTGTCGTGGGGATTGGAGTTGGTTCCATGGTCAATACGGTTGTTTCAACAGTAGTCGGCTGAGTTGTTGGTACCGTAGTAGGTTCGATTGTTATCGGTTCGCTTGTTGGAATCGGCGTGGGTTCTACGGTTACTATTACCGGAGTCTCTGGCAGAGGCGTCACATCTGATGGCTGGATCACCTGCTGCCCGCTAACAGGACTTACTGAGCCAATGTCCCTCCCTGGCAATAGATCGCTCGCCGCAAAAACCGGTGCAAATAATACGCAAATAACTGTGCATACCAAAATTAAGCAATACATCTTCCCGTTCAGGTACATTTGGAAACCCTCAAGTCGTTCCAATCTAAAGGAGGTTTCCACATTCATCTGTAACCGGATCTTAGGCAAACCCCCCTGATATTGAAGCCTGAATTAGTAGTGTTTTCAGCGAGCTGATAACATTTCTTTTTTGACTTTTTAAAAAAAAGTGAGGTATTCAGCCGGCAGCGAGGAAATCACTACCCTGTGCTGCTTTCACCAAAAAGAGGGGAATACGATTCAAACGTCAGGGTCAGCTGGTGGGTACCTGGTGTCCCGTTAATCCGGAGGAAATCCCTGGCATGAGGGGTCCGAAGTGTTGCACCCCGTGAACTGTTGACCGTCTCCTCCCAGGAAATAATGGCGAAATCATCGAACTCCGCGATGCTTGTGGTTTTCGGTGATGCCGAATGGTGGATAAAGACCTGGAGTGCCCGTGGATCTGCAACCGGATCTCTCGGGACTGCAGGGTCGTCGGGTGGCATATGGATATCGGAGACATACTGCTGCCACGGGAATGTACCTCCCGGGATTGCCAGGACCTCCTCCTCGCCAAATGTCATCCCCCCGCTACCGTCCACAGGGTCTTCGCTTGCAAGGTACTTTGCGATAACTTTCACGGGCCCCGCATCCTGGCCGCGGATATAACCGAGGAATGTGAGATTTTTATTCGGAGTCTGGCCCCGGGCATCCCCCATCACACGGATCCTGTTCCTGAAGGGTATCACGGAATCCGCACTATTACCAAAATGGCGTATACTCATAAGGTTCTGGGTTCCACGGTATGGTTGTAACACGGCCATTTCCACTGAACCCATGTTTGTATCCCAATGGTTCGTCTCCCCGGTCATCTCATCGACATCCCAGTCTTCAAAGTCCCCGTAGACCATCAGGTCACGCCCGAGCCGGACCTGGCTTTTCGTAACATTATCCCTGATATCTGCCAGTGATTCGTTGCTTTTCGCAAGCTGCCGGAGGTCCACGACAGCTGAACCTGATGCCGGGACCGTGATATTCACCATAACTGTCCTATCATGTACCGCTGCCTGCTTTTTCCCGAGTGCCACCCAGCCCTGCCCGTTATAGGGATAGACGGGATAGGGAGAGTCCCGTGAAAATTCACCGATCCTTCGCAGGAGCAGGTCCGCAGCGTCGCCGGAAAGTGGGACTGGTGTATAGTTGCCGATGTAGACCGGTATGAGCCGCACCGACTGCACCTCTTCCCCTTTCATGTCAACCCGGGCAAGGAGGCCAAGCATCGTCTCGTGGCGCTCGGCATCAAATGCCATGTTGCCAAGCCCTTTAATCACGACGATACCATCCCTTATCCCCACACCTTCTGCAATATGGGAATGTTCTGACACCACAAGCGCTGCCCCGGAGTTCACCACCAGGTCCATCCTGCCGCTGATGTAATCCGGTGTATCATAGACATATTCATCGCCCCCGTGGATCTGGACTATCGGGACATATCCCGCGTCTGTTTCACGCTGGATGGCGGCAGTCACCCTCGTTGTGTCTTTCAGGTTAGCCGACCCTCCCTTGTGGTCAGCTGCAACATAATCGATGGGATGTTCGATACCATCGATTGAATTCATCGCGAGGAAAGCGTAGGGGGTCCCGTTCAGAACGACCCGGTACGCCTTGAACGCCTCTGTGACATTACGTCCTGCACCACTATTGGAAATGCCTACGGCTTTCAGGGAATCAAGGGTATCTGAGTATCCCCTGCTCCCGGTAATCATAGACATGGTTGTTCCCGAGAGAAACATAAGAAACACCCATCCATTTCAGTGCAGGCAGGGAACCCGGCAGGGTCATTAAAACGTAATCTTTTGTCAGGTGAGGGGTTGATACATTTGCAGTTACGGGGGACTCAAGGTTCACGCTGCTGAAATCAGCGTCCTGGAAAAATGGCCGGATGTACTGGACAACCCCGCGTGTCCCGGGTTCGGGGTCTGAAACGTTGATAAGGGCACTTTTGTTATCTGGCGGCACCTGGTCCCTCGGGGTTGTTTCCAGGGGGTCGATATAACGGCGCCCGAAATGTGTGTCCCCGCCGAACAGGAACCGGACCTGGCCGGGGTCGGCTACGGTCATGTAGACCGGGGCCAGCTCCACTTCCTTCACCAGGACCGGCAGGAAAAGGTGGACGGGGATGAACTCTTTCCGGTGGCGGGGTGCATCGATCACCGCCATGTTGTTCTGGCGTGATAAGCCGCTGACAATAAACGTACCGTCAGCACTGGTTGTGACAGTCCTGTCCTTCAGGGATACTGTTGCCCCGCCAAGCGGTGTTCCATTCACGCCAAGCACGGTGCCACGGAGGCTGATCGTCTCCGTCAGTACCTGCTGGCGTGCCATTTTTTCCCTTGCCACGGCATCATTGCCGGCCACCGTCAAAACAACAGCAGCAACCACGACTGTACAAATTACCAGGAACAGGATCGCCAGGTAATAGTTCCTCCTGCAGGGTTTCATCGTCATGGTGCCTCACCCGGATAAACCGTTCATGTATATGCTATGCCCGGGAGGTTATCTTTTTTTCCGGTATACTTCCAAGAACTGCCCAGGAAAAAAATCAAAAAAAATTAAGCCTCCGGACCAGCCCGTTCAGGCAGTTGGTAATACCGCCTTGACTGCTTCGAGGAGGGCTGCCTTGTTCAGGGGTTTTGCAACAAACTCATCAGCCCCGTTTTTCTTTGCAAGTTCCACATCTCTTGGCGACCAGTCCCCGGTGACCATCAGTTTTTTCATAGCCGGATCAATCTGGTGGATCTGCCTCAGGAGTTCTGTACCATGCATATCAGGAAGGTTATTATCGAGAAGACAGACCTGGAACTTGCCTGACTTCACTTTTTCGAGTGCCTCATGTGCAGTAGCTGCCGTATCAACCTTGTAGCCGTTACTCTCAAGCACCAGGCGGAAAATATTGAGAATATTTTCCTCATCATCGACAACGAGGATTGTTACATCAGGCATTGGACCAGGGACTCCTTTAAATCCATTGTATGGTTAAATGGTACTGAAAATGATAGTAAATAATGATTTCTTCTTATTCGGTCCTGTTTTCTGATAATATCCATTTCGTTGTTAGTTATCATATACTGGATAAGAATACAATTCCGGTATTGCAAAAGCCAGGTGAACTATAAACCAGGATCCGTCAATGCAATGGAACCCCCGGTATCCCCTTGTCCGTGGTTGTTAATTATCCGGCCTGTTTCCGCGTTGCAATATTAATCGCCTGGTTAATCTCGCTTTCGACGAATGGTTTCAGCAGGAACATGCTGGGACGGGTATGGATTACCTCGTCGACATCCTCTTTATCTGCGTGTTCGGTCATGTAGATGAAGGGGATCTTCTCATGCTGGTTGATATGACATGCAAGCCCGGTACAGTTCACCTCCCCTTTCAGGGCAACATTGATAAAAACCAGGTCTGGTTTTGTATCCCTGATAAGTTTCATGGCAGTTTCCCCGGATTCGGCCACGCCACACAATTGATTACCGAATTTTTTTATGATGAGTGTGATGAGTTCACTCCCTTCAAGGCTGTCTACAACGAGAATTCTTTTCGTATCTGACATCGACCCGTTTACCCCCAGTACTAATTTAAGAGGGGGATTGAGTATTGATCCTAATTAAATTTTTGTTTTAATTCAATACATTTTATAAAATTCATCTTAATCAGGATATAGACCTCAAAATTCCGGGAACATTAATGCTGGGTTCATTTTTGGGGTTATATCATTTCTTCGGACCGGGTGAAAAGCCAGAGATTTTATTCAGATAACAAAATGTAACCTTCCTTGAAAAATTCTCATTTCATGAATTACCCCCCGACTTTTAGGTCTGAATTAGCAGGGGGCTCATATTAGCAATAATATGGGGAAAAAATCAGGTTTTCTTCCGTATTGCAATTTCCACTGCGACTTTCAGCTCCTCGCCGGCAAAAGGCTTCAGGATGAAGGCACTGGGGCGCGTATGGATCACTTCTTCAATAATGTGTGCATCCGAGTGCCCTGTTATATAAATGAACGGGATTCCGACTTCCCTGTTAATATGGCGTGCGAGTCCAATCCCGGTCATTTTCCCCTTAAGTACAATATCGATAAACACAAGGTTAGGGGAGGTTTCCCTGATAAGTTCAAGGGCTTCTTCACCGGATTCGGCCATACCGCACAGGTGGTAGCCGTATTTCTCGATAAAAAGCCTGAGAACTTCGCGTAACTCCCCGTCATCCTCAACAACCAGCACCCTTACTTTCCTGTGAGGCATTTATCCGTCACCTGGTCCTTCCTTCAACATCCTGCTCTCTCTTGACCGGGAGTCACCGGTGACCCTTGTACACCTGTGTTCCCTGTTCATCAGTATATTCCCCGTGATTTAAAACTGTCTCGGTCGTGTTAGCCTGGTAATTCTGCCGTGCTGCCAAACGGGTATCCAATAACTATTTCCGGAGGCCAGGTAACAGCCCCGGAAAAACCCACGGGGCGCTAATACACGACATTGATCTCCCAGCCGGGGGAGGCGGGTGTTGATGTGTAACTTCAAAAAAGAGAATTATCAGACGAATTGCAGCTTTGGCAGCAGGAAATACGGGATCCCATATCCGTACGCGATGGCAGGAACGATTGGTACCTGCCCTTCCGAGCTGGTAATTGCCTGCCCCTGCCCACTGATGACCAGGTTGATAAACTCGGCAGCCCCTTCCGTGTTGCGGGCACTTGCCGGTATCGTAATACCGTAGGTCAATGGCCTGCCGATGACAGTCCTTGGCCCTGTTGATCGCAGTATCCAGAGAGATCCCGAACGTAACGAAACAGCAGGATTTGCTACAGCCATGTCTGTCACGAGAATATCCTCCCCTGCCCCTGATGTAATACCGGTAAACCCGGCAATTGTACCCGGGTAACCCTCATCTCCGGAGGTTGTAATAGTCGTGCCCGTTGCCCTGACTACGATTGTTTCCGGCGCCCGGATAACACGCACGAGTTCGTAACGCCCGGACATGTTGGGGTCCGACAGGTCGATCTCCGGCGGGAGTGCAATATACTTAAACCCCTCCCTCGTGGCCAGGCTCTGGTAGGTAAAGATGTAATCAACCCTGCCATCATCAAGCATCTGTGTTGTTGATATCCCCCCAGGTCTCGAAATGAACAGTTTCCGGTTGTCCGGGGACGTATTGGTGACATTAACCGTCCAGCGGCCGCGGTAACTGTCCCGGTACGTGACTTCCGTGATGTTGCTATGGGAACTGACCAGGCGGTCAAAGATCCCGGGATCGCCGTAATACCGTTCAGCGAGTTCGATGACCATATACGCCCGGTAACCGACCGGTTCTTCGTTGGGGTCACTTGTGGCATACGTTACCCGGTCGGTTTCAAGCACCCTGTACCAGTTGGTCTCGTTAATGATCGCTGCACCCCTGCTCTTATTGGTGTAGGCGATCACCATGCCATTTTTCGCGTAGGTGACAAGGAACGTCACATCATCCGGGTAGAGGTCATCGATGACGAGGTTTTCGCTGGTGGTCGCAAGCAGGTCGCTGAAGCCCCCATACCGGCTGACCTTATCCGTGTTATCTGCATTGCTCCCCGGCCAGAGCTGGCACGTCGGTCAGGGGATGGAGCTGCTCAAATTTTTTCCGGAACTTTCCAAAAATTGAGGGATTTGTCGAGGGGTAAAGTAACTTTTAACGGCCTGACCGCAACAGCCGGGGCAGTGAGGTTCGTCATGTAGTCCTCAGGTACTGGAATTGTATTCCCTACCGTCGGTATAAAGAGCGGTATCCCGTATTTCCCTTTGCCATAGCTTCCAATCTCGTCCTGTATCTCCGTGGATAGCATAAAATTAGTGAAATTATTGGCCATTCTGATCCGTTCAACCGGTTGCAGGTCATTGAAGACAGAAATGGTGCTGTAACCGTTGAACAGCAGTCCCCCTCCCGAAACAAGCGGTTCGAGGGTCAGGTCTGCCTGGTATCCATGGTAACTGGCGTTGTCGGCAATGGTATATGCCTGCAGGTCGCCGGCAATTTTTATGGTCTCATCTGCCCCTTTATCCACCTCAATGTACCAGAAGGCCGGAGAAAATGCCATTTTTCCTGGCGTGGATCCCCCACTATTCCAGGCTGCCAGCTCAACCCGGTGAATTTCTGAACCATCACCGCGTGATATGAAGAGGACCCCTGGTTCTCCGGCGCTTCCCGCTTCAAAAATCCTCTGCAGGGCTCCCGACGCATTCATACCCCTGATACCGGCAGGATCATCTGAAGGCCCGATGATGATGAAGGAATTACTGGCAAAGGTCCTGTGGTTCACCCGCTTACCCTTCTTCAAGAAATACCCGTTCGCGGATTGGATCATTCAGCAGCAGGATATCGGCATCACCCCGTTTCGCTGTTGCAACCGCCCCGTTCGCGTCACTGGCAATCACCCGGAGGTCAGCATGGGACCGTTCGTCGAACAGCGGTTTCAGGTACTGGAGCAGGCCTGTATTATAAAAATCCGTGGTCGTTACCAGCCGGACCTCTTGTAAAGGTCCTGCAGGGGTTACCTGTGCCGGCGGTGTTACGGTGATACCAGGAGCTGGTGTTACGGGGGTTCCATGGCCTGGGACCACGGGCTCTTTCCCGTCGCCGAACACGAGGGCCAGTGCTGAAAAAAACACGATCGATATGATAAATGCAACCAGTATTACCTGGACATCCTTTACCATGATAGCCGTACCTCTGAACTATACCAGTTATGATTTAAAGGTATCTTTACCCGTTTTTCACTCATGCAATCCGTGCAAATACCATTTTCGTCTCCTGCAGGGCCGAAGACACCCCTCCCCGCCAGTAATATCCGGACGGGTGCCCTGACGGTCCTGTCATTATGCCAATTGTCCCTTTTCCAAGACCGGTCTGGCCGGGTTTTCTTGTATCATCTGCATGGGGAGACGTTGTTGAATCGATTACCCTGACGAGGATCTCACCATCACGTTCCGGGTTTGGCCCGGGGGTTCCTGCAACAATCATGATATGGCCGGTGCTCTTTGCATCTGATTCATCTGGTTTCAGCCAGACAATGATATCCCCGGGGCGAGGTCGGTTGGTGTCGAAACGCTCATCCAACCACCGCTGCCCGGTGAAGGCCCGAACTGGATGAAATGATAATAAAAATTCCCTGCATCAGGCCGTTTATGCAGGAGGACACTCATTGCACACGGGTCGGCCCTGGAGAGGGCATACCCGACAAAACCAGAACAATCGTACTCGTAGGTCCCGTTCGTTTCATCGATATAGGTTTCATGGGAGTAACGTGACGCGTTCATACGGCCAAGTTGCCGTTCTGCTTCACGGAGCAGCAGCACACTGCCCTGGTGCGGCAGGCTGCTACCCGCGGTACAGGGCTCCCGGCTGGTCGTAAGGGTAAGGTACACATCTTCCAGCCGGGCATCAAGCTGGTGCACACCCGGATGATATCGCTGAAACGAAAAGGGCAAGGAGCATAACGATACATGCTACATGACTGCCCCTGAGTTGCATTACTCACACAACCATTTTTTCATAGAGTTCATCCATGAATTTATTCACGCGGTTAACCATCGTGATGAGGATGTAATTATGCTTTTTAGCGTATGCGATGATTGAGTCAATGCTTTCATTGCCGACCCAGTAATACGTTTTTTCCTGGGTTTCAGGAGAAAACCTGTCAAATGCATGTTTTGAGGCGTGCCCTGCAAGCCAGATCTTCCGTATCCGGTGCCCGTATAATTTTTCTACTTCCGGCATTATCGTCTCAAAGAGGTAATTTCTCCCGATCCGGTCCCTCCGGGAAATATCCCACGAGGATTACATCATCCTCGGTTCTGGCCAGAAAATATTTCATCATTGATAGGAACGAGACCGCATCGTTCACTTTCGCGAGGCTGATATAACGGATCCCGTCAGGGCCGGTCCTGATGGTGAGGTTTCCCTCGAGCCTCCGGAGGTATCTCGTTTCATCGATATCCACACCAAAATAGTGTC
>CAVWXH010000011.1:0-26328 GCA_963758915.1 uncultured Methanomicrobiales archaeon | reverse complement strand
GGCAGCGAGGAAATCACTACCCTGTGCTGCTTACCGCCAAAAAGAGGGGGATACGATTCAAACGTCAGGGTCGAGCTGGTGGGTACCTGGTGTCCCGTTAATCCGGAGGAAATCCCTGGCATGAGGGGTCCTAAGTGTTGCACCCCGTTGACTGTTGACCGTCTCCTCCCAGGAAATAATGGCGAAATCATCGAACTCAGCGATGCTTGTGGTTTTCGGCGATGCCGAATGGTGGATAAAGACCTGGAGTGCCCTTGGGTCCGTTACGGGGTTTCTCGGGACTCCGGGGTCATCGGGTGGCATATGGATATCGGCGACATACTGCTGCCACGGGAAGGTACCCCCCGGGAACGGGCCATGATTTTTCCTCGCCAAATGTCATCCCCGGTCCACCATCTACCGGATTTTCGCTCGCGAGGTATTTCGAAACAATCTTCACGGGTCCGGCATCCCTTCCCCGGATATACCCGATAAACGTGAGATTTTTATTGGGTTAGCCTGGTTTCGGGCATCCCCCATGACGCGGATCCTGTTCCTGAACGGGATCACGGAGTCTTTGGTGTTACCGAACTGGCGGATACTCATGAGGTTCTGGGTCCCGCTGTACGGCTGGGTAACTGCAAGTTCCACTGAGCCCGCTGAAGTATCCCACTGGTCAGCCACCCCCACCGTATCATCAACGTTCCAGTCTTCAAAGTCCCCGTAGATCATCAGGTCACGCCCAAGCGGACCTGGCTGCCGGTAACATTATCCTGATACCTGCCAGGGATTCACTGCTATGGGCCAGTCTGGGGAGGTCAAAGCACCGTTGAACCGGATTCGGGTATGGTAATGTTCACCCTGGCAGTACGATCGCGTTTCTCGCTGACCTGTTTTTCCCCGAGGGCTACCCACCCCTGTCCGTTATAGGGGTAGACCGGGTACGGTGAGTCCTTTGAAAACTCCCCAACCCGGCGCAGGAGTATGTCAGCGACCCCCCCGGAAACCAGGCGTGGCGTGAAATTGCCGATGTAGACCGGGATGAGCCGGACAGACCGGATCTCCTTCCCGTTCATGTCAACCCGTGCAAGGAGGCCGAGCATCGTCTCGTGGCGTTCGGCATCAAAGGCGAGGTTGCCAAGACCTTCTATAACTACAACCCCATTCCTGATCCCGACCCCCTCTGCAATATGGGAGTGTTCTGATACCACCAGCCCCGCACCGGCATCCGTCACCATGTCCAGCCGTCCGCTGATGTAATCCGGGGGTTCATAGACATATTCATCGCCCCCGTGGACCTGTACGATCGGAACAAAGCCCTCATCCAGTTCACGCCCAATGGCAGAGGTCACCATCGTGGTATCTTTCAGGTTTGCCGACCCGCCTTTTCGGTCATCAGCAACATAATTGATGGGATGTTCAATGCCATCGATGGAATTCATCGCGAGGATTGCATACGGGGTACCGTTCAAAACGACACGATATGCTTTGAATGCCTCAGTAGCATTGGGCCCTGCACCACTATAGGCGATGCCTGCAGCCTGTAAGGAGGAGATGGTATCTGAAAGTCCCTGCTCACGGTAATCGTAGACATGGTTGTTCCCGAGCGAAACATAGGATATGCCCGCCCATTGTAATGCAGGCAATGAACCCGGCAGGGTCATTAAGACATAGTCTTTTGTCAGGTGTGGTGTTGACACGTTCAGGGTGACCGGTGATTCAAGGTTCACACTGCTGAAATCGGCCTCCTGGAAGAATGGCCGGACGTACCTGAGGACCTCGCGTGTACCAGGTCCGGGGTCTGAAACACTGATAAGGGCACTTTTGTTATCAGGGGGCAGCTGGTCTCTCGGGGTAATTTCCATGGGGTCAATATAGCGGCGTCCGAAATGGGTGTCGCCCCCGAAAAGGAACCTGACCTCTCCGGGGTCGGCCTCTATCATATAGACCGGGTCCAGTCTCTACCCCGCCGACCGAAACGGGAAGGAAAAGGTGGACCGGGATGAACTCTCTCCTGAAACCCGGGGCATCGATCACCATCAGGCTGTTCTGGCGGGTTATCCCGTCAAGGGTAAATGAACCGCTTCCGGTCGTGACCGCTGTCTTATCCTGCAGGGATACCGTCGCCCCCTTTACCGGGTTTCCATTTTCGCTTATGATGGTTCCCCGGAGGTTGACGGGCTCTTTTAAAACCTGTTGCCGTGCCATATTTTCCTTTGTCACGACATCGGCGTTTGCCATGAGGACAATAATAAGGAGCGACGATGACGGTGAGTAATACCAGCAATGCGATGGCGAGGTAATAATTCCGCCTGCAGGGTTTCATTGTCATGGTACTACACCCGGATTATCCGTTCATGTATATGCTGTTCTCACGAGGTTATCTTTTTTTCCGATATGCCCGAACCAAGGTCTCCCGGAAAGAACCAATAACCCGGATTGACAGAATGACCTGGATCAGGTGGGCGTCAACACACTTTCAACGACTGCGATAAGGTCCGCCTTGCTAAGGGGTTTTGCAACGAACTCATCAGCCCCGTTTTTCCTTGCAAGTTCAACATCCCTTGGTGCCCAGTCCCCGGTGACCATCAGTTTTTTCATAGACGGATCGATCTGATGCATCAATTTTAACAGTTCTGTACCATGCATATCAGGGAGATTGATATCAAGGAGACAGACCTGGTAGGTAGTAGACTTTGCCTTTTCGAGGGCTTCAGCGGCGGTGGCCAGCGGTATCTACCTTGTAGCCCCTGCTCTCAAGTGCCAGGCGGAAAATAGTCAGGATATTTTCTTCATCATCCACCACGAGAATTCTTGTTTCAGCCATTGAACTCTGTAAACCTCTTTTCCATTGTATCTATAATTGGTAATGAAAACTGATACATGATAATCATTCTCATTGTAAAATCCTGGTCTGTGAAAAGTTCCATTGCCTTGTTGTTTCGAGACTGAATAACCGAATACAATGTTTGGTTTCACATCTCTGACCTGGTAGATAAAAGAAAGCGGTGCGTGATGGATAGAGAAAAAGCCACGGAATCATCCATATCCAGGATGAATCAGGATTTTTTTTGCATTGCGATCTCTACTGCGAGACGGATTTCTTCTTCCCGAACGGCCTCATCAGGAATGCATTGGGACGGGTACCCGTAATATCTCCAATAATGTGTGCATCTGCATGTTCGGTCATAAAGATGAACGGGATCTTATTCTCGTTGATATGGCATGCAAGACCCGTACAGTTCATCTGATCTTTCAATGCCATGTCGATAAAAAGCAGGTCCGGCTTCGTCTCACCGATCAGTTTCATGGCATCTTCCCCGCATTCCGCCACACCGCAAAGATGGTTCCCGAACTTTTTGATAAAGGATGTGAGACGTTCACTCTCTCCAAGACTATCTACAACGAGTATTTTTCGTATCCGCCATTAATCCCGAAACCCCCCAGTCTTCTTTAAGAGGGTATTAGCATTGATCTAATTAAATTTTTTTTATTTAAATATTTTTATTTTAGAAATATTCATCTTAATCAGGTTATATACCTCAAATTCCGGGAACATTAATGCTGGGTTCATTTTTGGCTTCTATCTCTCCGGACCGGGAGAAAAGCCAAAAATTTTATCCAGATAACAAAATGTAACCTGCCATGAAAAATTCTCATTTCATGAATTACCCCCCGGCTTTTAGGTCTGAATTAACAGGGGGCTCATATTAGCAATAATATGGGGAAAAAATCAGGTTTTCTTCCGTATTGCAATTTCCACTGCGACTTTCAGCTCCTCGCCGACAAAAGGCTTCAGGATGAATGCACTGGGGCGCGTATGGATCACTTCTTCAATAATGTGTGCATCCGAGTGTCCCGTTATATAGATGAAGGGGATTCTGACTTCCCGGTTGATATGGCGTGCAAGGCCGATCCCGGTCATCTTCCCTTTCAGCACGATATCGATAAAGACAAGGTTCGGGGAGGTTTCCTTGATAAGTTCAAGGGCCTCTTCCCCGGATTCGGCCACACCGCACAGGTGGTAGCCGTATTTCTTGATAAAAAGCCTGAAGAACTTCGCGTAACTTCCCGTCATCCTCAACAACCAGTACCCGGACTTTCCTGTGAGGCATTTATCCGTCACCTGGTCCTTCCTGCAACATCCTGCTCTCTCTTAACCGGAGTCACCGGTGACCCGTGTACACCTGTGTTCCCTCTTCATCAGTATATTCCCCGTGAACTAAAAGTGTCTCGGTCGTGTTAGCCTGGTAATTCTGCCGTGCTGCCAAACGGGTATCCAATAACTATTTCCGGAGGCCAGGTAACAGCCCCGGAAAAACCCACGGGGCGCTAATACACGACATTGATTTCCCAGCCGGGGCAGGCGGGTGTTGATGTGTAACTCGAAAAAAGAGAATTATCAGACGAATTGCAGTTTTGGCAGCAGGAAATACGGGATCCCATATCCGTACGCGATGGCAGGAACGATTGGTACCTGCCCTTCCGAACTGGTAATTGCCTGCCCCTGCCCACTGATGACCAGGTTGATAAACTCGGCAGCCCCTTCCGTGTTGCGGGCACTTGCCGGTATCGTAATACCGTAGGTCAATGGCCTGCCGATGACAGTCCTTGGCCCTGTTGATCGCAGTATCCAGAGAGATCCCGAACGTAACGAAACAGCAGGATTTGCTGCAGCCATGTCTGTCACGAGAATATCCTCCCCTGCCCCTGATGTAATACCGGTAAACCCGGCAATTGTACCCGGGTAACCCTCATCTCCGGAGGTTGTAATAGTCGTGCCCGTTGCCCTGACTACGATTGTTTCCGGCGCCCGGATAACACGCACGAGTTCGTAACGCCCGGACATGTTGGGGTCCGACAGGTCGATCTCCGGCGGGAGTGCAATATACTTAAACCCCTCCCTCGTGGCCAGGCTCTGGTAGGTAAAGATGTAATCAACCCTGCCATCATCAAGCATCTGTGTTGTTGATATCCCCCCAGGTCTCGAAATGAACAGTTTCCGGTTGTCCGGGGACGTATTGGTGACATTAACCGTCCAGCGGCCGCGGTAACTGTCCCGGTACGTGACTTCCGTGATGTTGCTATGGGAACTGACCAGGCGGTCAAAGATCCCGGGATCGCCGTAATACCGTTCAGCGAGTTCGATGACCATATACGCCCGGTAACCGACCGGTTCTTCGTTGGGGTCACTTGTGGCATACGTTACCCGGTCGGTTTCAAGCACCCTGTACCAGTTGGTCTCGTTAATGATCGCTGCACCCCTGCTCTTATTGGTGTAGGCGATCACCATGCCATTTTTCGCGTAGGTGACAAGGAACGTCACATCATCCGGGTAGAGGTCATCGATGACGAGGTTTTCGCTGGTGGTCGCAAGCAGGTCGCTGAAGCCCCCATACCGGCTGACCTTATCCGTGTTATCTGCATTGCTCCCCGGCCAGAGCTGCACGTCGGTCAGGGGATGGAGCTGCTCAAATTTTTTCCGGAACTTTCCAAAAATTGAGGGATTTGTCGAGGGGTAAAGTACTTTTAACGGCCTGACCGCAACAGCCGGGGCAGTGAGGTTCGTCATGTAGTCCTCAGGTACTGGAATTGTATTCCCTACCGTCGGTATAAAGAGCGGTATCCCGTATTTCCCTTTGCCATAGCTTCCAATCTCGTCCTGTATCTCCGTGGATAGCATAAAATTAGTGAAATTATTGGCCATTCTGATCCGTTCAACCGGTTGCAGGTCATTGAAGACAGAAATGGTGCTGTAACCGTTGAACAGCAGTCCCCCTCCCGAAACAAGCGGTTCGAGGGTCAGGTCTGCCTGGTATCCATGGTAACTGGCGTTGTCGGCAATGGTATATGCCTGCAGGTCGCCGGCAATTTTTATGGTCTCATCTGCCCCTTTATCCACCTCAATGTACCAGAAGGCCGGAGAAAATGCCATTTTTCCTGGCGTGGATCCCCCACTATTCCAGGCTGCCAGCTCAACCCGGTGAATTTCTGAACCATCACCGCGTGATATGAAGAGGACCCCTGGTTCTCCGGCGCTTCCCGCTTCAAAAATCCTCTGCAGGGCTCCCGACGCATTCATACCCCTGATACCGGCAGGATCATCTGAAGGCCCGATGATGATGAAGGAATTACTGGCAAAGGTCCTGTGGTTCACCCCGTACCCTTCTTCAAGAAATGCCCGTTCGCGGATTGGATCATTCAGCAGCAGGATATCGGCATCACCCCGTTTCGCTGTTGCAACCGCCCCGTTCGCGTCACTGGCAATCACCCGGAGGTCAGCATGGTACTGTTCGTCGAACAGCGGTTTCAGGTACTGGAGCAGGCCTGTATTATAAAAATCCGTGGTCGTTACCAGCCGGACCTCTTGTAAAGGTCCTGCAGGGGTTACCTGTGCCGGCGGTGTTACGGTGATACCAGGAGCTGGTGTTACGGGGGTTCCATGGCCTGGGACCACGGGCTCTTTCCCGTCGCCGAACACGAGGGCCAGTGCTGAAAAAAACACGATCGATATGACAAATGCAACCAGTATTACCTGGACATCCTTTACCATGATAGCCGTACCTCTGAACTATACCAGTTATGATTTAAAGGTATCTTTACCCGTTTTTCACTCATGCAATCCGTGCAAATACCATTTTCGTCTCCTGCAGGGCCGAAGACACCCCTCCCCGCCAGTAATATCCGGACGGGTGCCCTGACGGTCCTGTCATTATGCCAATTGTCCCTTTTCCAAGACCGGTCTGGCCGGGTTTTCTTGTATCATCTGCATGGGGAGACGTTGTTGAATCGATTACCCTGACGAGGATCTCACCATCACGTTCCGGGTTTGGCCCGGGGGTTCCTGCAACAATCATGATATGGCCGGTGCTCTTTGCATCTGATTCATCTGGTTTCAGCCAGACAATGATATCCCCGGGGCGAAGCTCGGTTGGTGTCGAAACGCTCATCCAACCACCGCTGCCCGGTGAAGGCCCGAACTGGATGAAATGATAATAAAAATTCCCTGCATCAGGCCGTTTATGCAGGAGGACACTCATTGCACACGGGTCGGCCCTGGAGAGGGCATACCCGACAAAACCAGAACAATCGTACTCGTAGGTCCCGTTCGTTTCATCGATATAGGTTTCATGGGAGTAACGTGACGCGTTCATACGGCCAAGTTGCCGTTCTGCTTCACGGAGCAGCAGCACACTGCCCTGGTGCGGCAGGCTGCTACCCGCGGTACAGGGCTCCCGGCTGGTCGTAAGGGTAAGGTACACATCTTCCAGCCGGGCATCAAGCTGTGCACACCCGGATGATATCGCTGAAACGAAAAGGGCAAGGAGCATAACGATACATGCTACATGACTGCCCCTGAGTTGCATTACTCACACAACCATTTTTTCATAGAGTTCATCCATGAATTTATTCACGCGGTTAACCATCGTGATGAGGATGTAATTATGCTTTTTAGCGTATGCGATGATTGAGTCAATGCTTTCATTGCCGACCCAGTAATACGTTTTTTCCTGGGTTTCAGGAGAAAACCTGTCAAATGCATGTTTTGAGGCGTGCCCTGCAAGCCAGATCTTCCGTATCCGGTGCCCGTATAATTTTTCTACTTCCGGCATTATCGTCTCAAAGAGGTAATTTCTCCCGATCCGGTCCCTCCGGAAATATCCCACGAGGATTACATCATCCTCGGTTCTGGCCAGAAAATATTTCATCATTGATAGGAACGAGGCCGGATCGTTCACTTTCGCGAGGCTGATATAACGGATCCCGTCAGGGCCGGTCCTGATGGTGAGGTTTCCCTCGAGCCTCCGGAGGTATCTCGTTTCATCGATATCCACACCAAAATAGTGTCTGATAAAGTAGGTACTGATCAGGATGTTCTCTGCCCCCGGGAGGTACTGGTATTGTTCCGGGACGGGGACATCATGGAGGGTCACAATGTCCGGGAGGTCTTGTGCGGCTTCCTTCAGGATGGGATACACGACCCGGTGAACAGATTCAATGGGCTCAATATAATAGACTTCAACCTTTGACCTGTGCACGTAGTAATTGTGGGCAAAATTTTCTGTTATTTCAACAAGGTCCTCCCCAAGGCTCTCGACATGGTCGAGCCTGATATTCGGGATAATCACGTGGGTCGGGTTGATCACCTTGTGAAAATACTGCATCGTGTAGGGTGATATTGCCTGGTTTTCAAACACAAGCGAGTCAAAATTAAAATTCAGGACTTCGGGAATGATCTCGTAATCAAGGAGGACAGAATTATTCTCCCGGTACAGTGGCATTACGACGCCACCAAACATTACAATCGGGTTCTCACCTGTCACCTTGGCGAGGGTGACCCTGTCCAGTCCCCGTAACATCTCTGCAACCATCATAACGGTTGAGGACTTCCCCCGGTACCCTCCACGACGATCCTGAGTGGGACCTTATCGATCTTTTCCTTGAAATCCCGGACCATCCGTATCCGGCCATCGATCCGGGGGATAAAGTCCTTCAAGGCCTCCACCCTGATGCCAGTAAGATAATAACACCGAACATTACGACGATAAAGAAATGCCAGATCATCATCAGGACTGTATTTAACCCTGCCTTGAAGGAATATGCTTCACGGGAGATATTATAGGCAATGAGCCCCGGGAATATTGCACCGATGGTAATCGTCAGGAGGTCCATGTTCAGGTAATAGAGGACGAAAAAAAACGAAAAACTGGTAACCAGGAGTGACGTGGTCAGGTAGAGGTAAAGGAGCCGTCTCCCGTAAATCAGCGTCTTCTCGGTGATAATGAACCCGATCAGGTAACAGATAGCCACCGAATAGATAAATATAGGGAGTGCGATCGGGGATTCAAAGGTGTACAGCACGAGGATCGGGATGGCGATCACACCTCCTGCACGGTACCGGTATAATTCGTACATGAAATAACCAAATATAAACCCGAACAGCAGGATCAGAACCTGGATAATATATTGCATGGCTTCCCACAATCCTGTTATAAGAAGGAATTTAAAAGTTTATCGCAGGGACAAAAACTTTTTCTAAAACCTTTTTTTTTAAAAAAGACCTTCTCCTGTTCCGGGTGACTGACGTAATGATGTTCACGGACCTTGGGGGGATTACGGTCCGGTGAACATGTCCCCCTTTACGCCTGACGTGCCGATACCGGGAACGCAGGTTAAAATACCGTTCAAAGGTATCCTGAACACGAAAATAAGAAAAACCGTTGCAGGGAATAAATCCCTGGTCAGGGTATGGTAACCCTTATGTTGCGACTGATAACGAAGGTACTTCCACTTTTGACTTGATGACTTCGACACGCCGGATCGGGAAGACCAGTTTCAACATCTTGAAGAGTTCTTTTGAGATCTCGCCGGTAATAATCGCGTTCACAAACGCGTTGAGGTCCCCGCCCTTAACCTGTTCGAGCACGTACTTCGTCATCATGCCCCTGATCGCGTGAGTCTGCGAGAGGTTTGCATTGGTGAGCGTGTAGCAGGTGACGGTCAGGAGGAGCTTCTTTCCGTCCTTGGTCGTTACCGGGATGTGGGAATCGATACGGGTGGTCCGCCGCTTGACGAGGGACCTCAGGTAGTCCTTGGTGACCTCATGGCCGATAAACTCGGTGTAGGCCGAATCGCCTGCAACGTTTGCGATACGGAACCGCATTTTCACGTTCTGCCGTGAGTAGTCATTGATGATCTCACCGAGGGTGGTCTGCATGACACGCCCGACCACGCTCTCCGGGTCGTTCGCAATGGTATCCCCAATGTAGTATTTTCCGAGCTGGTCGGGTGTGTACACCTTGTACCAGCTCTTGGCTTTCCAGCCTTCAACTCTTCTTCCAATCTGTTTCTTTCTTGCCATAATATCACCTTTAAAGGAATTTGAATAGTTCTTTTGGCTCTCCGACCAGTTTTGCGACCGCTTCCGGCCACTTATCCATGTCAAGGCCTTTCTGTGCGAGGAACGCAGCGGTCCACCGCTCAAGGCCGATGCCTGAGCAGCCTGACCAGCAGTCCACACCGCTCTGGATCTTCACGTTGAACCCGGTCGGGTACTTGTCCCCATTGATACTAACGTTCTGGAACTCGAGCCAGCTCTTGTTGTACGGGAGGAACGCCTCGTAATCGGTTGTCCCAATCCGTGAGCCGCAACCGCAGCTGCTTTCCGTCTCGGTCTCGATCATCCCTTCCTGTGCCATGAACCACGGTGTTACCCGTGCTGCACGCCATTCCAGTTCGAGGAGGTCCTCGAAGACATGCCGGTATGCCTCGTGGAGCCGGTCTGCAGTCTCAACGGTCTGTTCAGCGGTGCCGAGCCAGAGGATCTCGATCCTGTGGAACTCGTCTACGCGTTCAATCCCGTGGATCCCGCCGCTCTCGTACCGGTGGGAGGTCCCGCTCCGGTCAAAGATCCGGATCGGGAGACAGTCGTTTGCAAGGGTCTCCCCCTGCAGGAACGGCCAGAACGAGGGGCACTGTGCATAGCAGAGCCCACCGATAGGTCCGTCGATCTTTTCCCGGATCATCTCTACCGGGACCTCGCCGGTCACCTTGAAGTAGTCGCCAACATCCTCCCAGTAGGCCGGGTCACGGGTTTTCGGTGTGCAAACATAGTAGATCTCCGGATAGACCCCTTTTGCATGCCCGGACTTCTTCCAGACTTCCCACGGGACGAGTTTCGGGAAGATCATCTCGGAAAAGCCCATTGGTCCGATGATCTTCTCGACGACGATCTGCTCGAATGCCCGGAAGAGCTGGACTGACTGGGGTGCATGTATCCACTGTCCGCGGGACAATGCATGCCTGACCCAGTTCCGCTTGATCATCTCTTCAGTGGGGTCGCTCTCAAAGAACCGGGGTTTTGGACCGCTTTCGAAGACGAGCTCCCAGTGCTCGGTTTTACCCCCGTAGCTGCATGCCTGGATTTTCTCCTCGACCAGGCGGACGACACGGTCAGGGACCCGGTTTTCAAGGTCGGCTGCCGTCATCGCAAGTTCCATTTCGAGGGTATCGCCAAGGAGGCATGACCGGGTAATGAAGGGGAGCTTCGGGATATGGACTTCCTTCGGGAAGTCCCCTTTCATCGTGATCCTGAATGCTTTCACGACGATATCCCGGAGCCCGACCCGGAACCGCCCGAGTGTCGGTGCGATCTGCTTCCGGAACCGGAACAGGCCATCGTGTGCACGGGTGTACGGGCCGCTCTCGATCGAGAGGAAGACCCGGGACCCTTCAGCTGACCAGCTGACAATACGGCCGATCTCGTCTTCCCCGGCACCAGCCGGTACTCCTTTCCGGAACAGGGTCCGGTTGGACTCCTCTACGAGGGTGCCGACTGCCTGCACCGCCTCGGGAGTGAGGTCAGCGCTGAATATAAGTTCGGCATCTAATGCAAAGCGTACGAACATATCTCCTCCGCTATTCCCAGGTTCATCAGGTAATCGTCAACCGAAGCGATCACGGACCTGAGGTTTTCGCTCCGGATGACCGTTTTCACGCACCCGTCTTCCACCCCGGTGGTCATGCTCGAGAGGTTGTCAGGCTGGATTGAGCCTGCCATCTCGGGGGAATGCCCGTGCCTGGTCAAAATGACTCCTTCTACTGTTAACCTGCTCATGAGGCCATCGCCTCCTGCCATGCTGACCGGAATTCCGGGACCTTCGTGCACGGAACGGTTGCCCCGGCCCTGAGCCGGTGTCCTCCGCCTTTTCCACCGCATGCACGGGCGATCTCGCGGATTATCGTGCCGATATCCCGGGTGACACCTTTCGGGCACCGTGCCGAGATATGGCAGACTTCCCCGGTGGACGCAAACACGACGATCGGGGTCCTGTCGGTGCAGTCATATGCGAGAGCATCGGCAACGTCACTGGCCACAACAACATCTTCAACCTCGTAGAACCCGCCCTCGCCAGCCATGTTACAGGCATTGTCGAGTGCCCCGACTACCTGCAGCCGGTGTGACCGGGCGATCTCCCATGCATCGTTGAGCCCTGCGGCTGACCTCATGCAGATAGATGCTGCGAGTCCGCCTTTTCCGGCTTTTCCGCATGCATCGAGTACTGCAGCAAGGGTATGGGCGTCCGGGAGGACTTCACGTTCCAGCCCGTACGTGTCCCCGTACAACCGGTATGCAGCATTTGCACCGGACTTAGGCCCAACCTCAAGGACGAGCAGCGAAAGGAGAAGGGATTTGTCCAGGTCCTCTTCACCGGTACACTTGTCGAGGATCGATTCCACGACCGGCTGGTTCCCGCTGATCCCCGGCAGGTAGGGGTTGATCGACATGTAGAGCCGTTCGGGTGCATCTCTCCCCGGCAGGTGTAATCCCCGCCCGGGTGTGATGATCCGTTCTGCAACAGCCTCGTTGAAGATCTCGAGGTTTTTCCCTGCGAGTTCCTGGCCATCGCCGACAAACCCCGTGACCGCAAGGCCTGCGAGGTCCCGGTTGTCCCCGAGCTGGTTGGCGACCAGGTACGCTGTACCCGATGCACTTAGTTCATGGTCTCCGTCGATCCCATACAGCCGGGGGTTCACATGATAGTTCCCTGAGAAACCCGGGATATGGTGGTCCACGACCATCACGTCCCCGGGCAGGTCTTCACGGCCTGACCCGAGGTCACAGAGGAGTGTCCCCTGCCCGGCAGCGATCCCGGTCTCCGGTAGTTCAGAGACTACCCTGAGGCGGAATTTCATGTCCTTCCGGAGCATCGCGATGCAGAGGATAGACGCGGCCGTAATACCGTCTGCATCATGGTGAGCGTACACCTCCACAAACTCCTGGCGTTCCAGGTGATCTGCGACCCTTCCGGCTGCTTCTTCGAGCGACATTTGGATTATCTTGAAAGCAGGATTTCTGCGGTCTCGGGCTTGTATACCCAGCCCTTCGCCAGCTTACCGGAGCTTACATAATACTTGACAAGTCTCCGGACTTTTGATTCTGTCAGCTGCATCTGCCGCTTGTTGTGCACATCTTTCTTATTCTCTGCAAGGTGCTTTCGGAGCCCGAGTGCCTTAACAATAAGGTTCTTTAAATCTTCCGGGATCTCTCCTTCAAGCCCTTTTTCCTTTACAATCTGTCCAATCCGCTTCCCTGTAGCGAGTTTCACGTCAGGGACACCATAGCGGTCACGGAGGACCAGGCCGATCCGGGCGGTTGATACACCCTCTTTACTCAGGTCAACAATGACCTTCTCGATCGCGGTCACATCGGTGTTGGACCATTCCGGTGCTTCTTTCCGGTATGGCCTGACCGATCCTGACTGACCTCTCGTTCGCGCATACATTCTTGCCATAGTTCACCTCTAACTGTGCGATCAGTAAATCCGGGAAAAGAGCCGCCACTGCTGACTCCCCGTAATCCCCAGCCACGAATGGGCCGTGCAAGAATAGCACGTCGGATTTACATCTGCCAGCACTAAAAAGTGCTGTTTATAAATGGGTGGTTCCGTTCATAATAGTATCGCCGGTTTTTTTGGCTATCCCGGCTGCCCATACTGGTTGATCACCCTGATAAGGTCTGCAAACCCTTCCAGTTCGAGAGAAAGGACCTCGTTGCGGGTCATCCCCATGCTGGTCTCCGCGTCGGCCGTGAGCGTCTCCGGTCCACGGACCACTAATCGTTCCACCCCGTCTGCCGAGAGGACGCTCGATGCCTCCCGGTCATGCACGAACGCCCGTCCGGGTATGATGACCGTCTTTTCGAGTGCTGAAAGGTCGAGGTTTTTTAAGTCTTCAATGGTAATCAGGCAGGCAATATCTTTTGTTACCGGTATAACGGACGCCCCGTGTCCGCACTGGAGAAGGACGTCCCTGATGAACGGGGCTGCGATGGAACCGGTAATAATACTCGCTTTCCTCGTGATCCTGGGAAGTTTTGCGATGAGGTCAGGTTCGTTCAGGAGTGTAAACGGCGAACCGATTTTGGGGTCCCAGAGGGGTGTCCCGCTTATTTTGAGCTGCCCAAAACAGCCTGCAATATCGGTCACCATGTCCCGGAACTCTTCAGGGGTATGGACCCGCTGGCCCTTGATCACCGGTTCATTCCCGAGGATCAATCCGTTTTCGCGGGAGTTGGCAAACCGCATCAGGATAATACCCTTTGCTCCACGGTCCTCGAGCCACTGGCAGGTCTCCATCAGCCGGTCGCCGTCGTTGATTCCCGGGAGGACAACGGCAGCGGCATAAACATCGATCGCCCCGCAGAGTTCATCGAGTATTTTCAACGAGATTTCAGGGGATGGGTCGTGCATATACCGTTTCCGGAGCGAGGGGTTTGTAGAGAATACCGTGAAGGAAAGTTCCGACATGTTGTTATCGATCAGGAATTTCGCAATTTTTGGGGAATCAAACCCCTTCCCGCTCGTGTACCCGATATGGAGCGGGGCCTCCATGCTGGAGAGGAGCTCGATTAATTCCCTGAACCGCGGGTAGCAGCTTGGGTCCCCGCCACCGCTGATGGTGACCCGGCTTACGTCCTCGTTCAGCACGTTAAGGCGGGCGAGGGTGTCGTCAGCGATGTCCCGGAAACTTTTAAACCCGGAATACTGCTCCTGCACGCTCCGTGAACAATAATCACAGCCTTTTTTGAAGGGCAGGCAGTACCGGCACCCGAGCGGGGGGACATCCTTCACCCGCTTGAAGTAGCAGTACTCGCAGAACCCCCGGCAGTCGATCCCCGGGCGTCCGCCGATATCGACGGTCAGCTGTGCCATTTGCTAAGTTAGTCTTCTCCTGACTGTTTAAGGTCTTTTATCAGGGGTGGTCCGGGTGGGGAAGGCTGGCTTTTATCTCATACACATACCGGGCCGGGGATTCCTGCTGCCCGGTGTATCCCAAACCCAATGTTATTATAGTGGGATGCAGAATGTCAACAACCTGCTCTGCGGTATAGACCCTCGCAGAGATGGTGGTGAACTGAATGAAAATAACTCCCATTATCCTGTTCCTTGTAATAATCTCACTGGTATTGGCCACCGGCTGCACCCAGAGCGCAACCCCGCCTGTTGCCAAGACTACTTCTGTTACGACGATCATTTCAACGCCGGCACCAACTCCGGCCACAGCCGGGTACACTGACCTGACCCCTGCCCAGGCCAAAGACCTGATCGCAACAGAAAAAAACCTGGTGATTGTGGATGTCTCACCGTATTACGCGAACGGCCATATCCCGGGTGCCATCAGCATCCCGCTATCCACGCTCGATTCAAAAATCCCATCCCTGGATAAAACAAAAGTGTACCTGGTATACTGTCACGGTGATGAACCGAGTATTGCCGGGGCGCAAAAACTCGTTGCCGCTGGTTTCCCGCATGTCTACCGTCTTGCCGGGAACTATGCAGCATGGGTGAATGCCGGTTATCCGGTGTCCACCACATAAGATTTTTTTTTAATTTCTCCCTTCGTCGTCCGGTCTTTTTGTCTCATCCTCAACATGCTATCACGCGTGGACCAAAACCGGTGTTTAAATTTGGGTGGGCCCGGTATCAACGGGTAGATTAAAGGTCTGATTTATTGGTTATTCACAAATCCGCACCGGCGTTCAGGCCGGGCCCCGTGGAAATGTGGCTGCAACGTGCCGGATTGGATGATATCCCATTGAAACAGCCTGGGTAACATTACCGAGTAATCTCCACCCCAACCTCGTTCCGCCGGAGGAATCCGGGTGTCCAGGGCGAATCGTACCGCATCAGGAATGGCTGGCCCACCGTCTTAATGCCGGCATTTTTCAGTCCTTCCTGCAGCAGGGATGTTTTCGCATCCACATCCTGTTGGGTGCCATCCCCTGAAAAGCGGATGACTGCAACATCCCGTTCGGGAACCGTGACGATCCGTACCCTGCTGTCCAGCGGGTCGGGAACCTCATCCCTGGATGTATCCTGCCGGCATGACAAACGACATTGATGCTGCATCTGAAACAACAGGGGAAGTCATCGGGATCTTTTCCGAGGTTATTACCGGTGCGGTCATCGGGATTTTACTCCGGGCTTTATTGCTGCCCGAGATATAGGCAAAGAGCGGGCTGAAACCGGCATCGCTCCCGGGACTGTCCACGGTAGCAAGCACCATTGCGGGGTAGTGCCGGAACTCGATCTCTCCGGTATTCCCTTTGACTGTGTAGGGGATTGTTTCTGTAGCAGGCTGGGCCAGCACAAAAAGGGCCAGAAGCAGGATAATTATAACGGCAGACGACACCAGAAGGATTTTTCGCATACTGCCCAATGGGGTTCCACAGGTAATAAATGTGGATGTCAAATCAGTATTGTATAAAAAAAAGTTCTGATTATGGGCCCTTACGTATCGTATCACAAAGGGGTTGTTGATTATCCTGCCCGGGCAGGAGTGTTGCTCCCTTTTTTCCTGAACCCTCTCCTATGATAATATAATCTGGTGAACCGTTGTCTTACCTTGACCCGGCCATCCGTCCCAGGTACCCGGACCGGTGGATTGAGATCCGCTGCAAGGGCCATTTAACCTAACGCCGGATCTCTACCCCAACCTCGTTCCGCCGGAGAAAGCCGGGAGTCCACGGTGGATTATACCGCATCAGGAACGGCTGGCCCACAGCGGTAATACCAGCGTTTTTCAGCCCTTCCTGCAGCCGTGAAACCGCTTCATCCACGTCTTGTTGAGATGCATATCCCCGGAAACGGATAACCGCGATCTCCCGTTCGGGTACTGTTGTGATCCTGACCCTGTTGTCCAGCGGGTCGGGGACCTCCTCCCGTGATTTTCCTGCGGGCATGACAAACGACATTGATTCTGCATCTGATACAACAGGGGAAGTCATCGGGATCTTTTCTGAGGTTATGACGGGAGTGGTCATCGGGATTTTACTCCGGATTTTATTGTTGCCTGAGATGTAGGCAAAAAGCAGGTTGAAACCGCTGTCGTTCCCGGGACTGTCTGCTGTCGCAAGCACCATTGCGGGGTAGTGCCTGTATTCAATGTCTCCCTCTTTCCCGGTGATTTCATAGGGTATTGTATCAGCCATTATCGTGTCGTCTCCAGCTACGCGGTATATTCCCCGGGGTCTTTATGGATGTTTCGCTCCGGAAGGGTCGGATTTTTCATCCCGGGATTCCACCGAAGCAGTACCTGGTCCCGGACTGAACTATATATAGGTGGATTCACATATCCCTCTGGCTTCCCCCGGTAACCGGTGCAACAAAGGGCGAATAAAAAGAATTTGAGATTACCCGTTTTTCAGGGCAACAATATCCTTTACGCCGACCAGTTTCCAGACCGCCGAACGCTCTTCACGGACAATAACGTCCGGACTGTCATCCGGGCTGTGACCAAGAGCCGTGAGCACGCGGGGTGAAAGCCGGTTTTTTGCAATCATGTCAACAAACTGCTGGCGTACCTTCTTTTTCTGTGCCGGGTCCGTCACCTCCTCGATAGTTCCCTGCAGGCTCACAAACGTAAAGGCAGACATGTCAGGGGCGTACTCTTCAATTTCGACAGAGACCTTTGGGTTTGCATTAAAATAGTCTATCTTCCGGCCATATTTTGTGGAAAGGAAATAGAGGTACTTCTTGTCAAAGACATACATGAATGGCGCTATGTAGGGATGGTCACATGCGCCAAACGAAATCCTTGATACATACTGGCGTTCGATCAGGGCATCATACTCAGCTTTTGGCATCCTGGGAATTTTTAACGGGTCCATTTTGATCATCAGCTCTCCGTATGAGTATTTTAATTCAGGGGGATGATAAGGATACTTGAAGACCCAAGTGTTCATAAGCATCCTGAGGGTACTGAAAAATGTAGTGTGATACCCCATGGCCCGAGATTACCCGCGTCCCCGCATTGTTATCAGCCGTTGTATCGAGTTTGACCCGTGCCGTTATGACGGTTCAAAAATACCATCCCCCACCGTGGCACGTCTCAAGTCTTTTGCTGATTGTATCCCTGTCTGCCCCGAGGTAGAGATAGGTCTTGGCATCCCGCGGGCAACGGTCAGGATCGTGCGGATGGATGGTGTCGATCATCTTATCCAGCCTGCGACCGGACGCGACGTAACCCGTGAGATGACCGGTTTTGCCTCCCGGTTCCTTGATGACCTGCCCCCGGTTGACGGGTTCATCCTGAAAGGCGGCTCTCCTACATCCGGTGCAAGTGGCGTTCGTGTATACCCGTCCGCAGAAAAATCCATGGCTATAGAGAAGACCTGCCGGCTTTTTTGCCCGGGAGGTGCTGAAACGGTTTTCCAGAACTGCCTGTTGAAGATGAGCTCCGCCTGAACAATGCACGGATCCGTGACCATTTCCTTACCGGGATCTTTACTCTCGCCGCCTTCCGGGCAATTGAAAGCCAACAGGATCGTGAAGCACTGGTGCAGTTCCACGCTGCGAACAAGCACCTGCTGATGGCCTGTCACCAGCAGCTGATGCGTGAGATGGGAAGGCTTGTTGCATCCCGGGCGAAGACTCAACCGGACGAGCTGTTTTTCGAGTACCGCCGGATGCTCTGTGCTGCACTTGCCCAGGTCCCGCGATATACGAACAATATCAATGTCCTCCACCATACCATGGGATATTTTAGCAACCGGGTTTCGGCCGAGGAAAAAGCGTACTGCCTCAGGTTAATCGATCGCTACAGGGAAGGTCATGCAACGCTTGCTGAACCCCGCGACCTGCTCCGTTCGTGGGTGATCAGGTTCCAGGAGCCGAGCCCTCCTGAACCAGACCTTCTTTGCCCCGTACCCGATCGAGCTGGCGGAACTGCCGGAAGATATCACGGACCGCGGCAGGGATGTCTGGAAAAGCCGGAATGCACCGGACACCCGGGAAAACGCGGGGCCTTCAAATAAGGGATAAGATTACATACCCGCGTTTTTGTCCGGACCAGGGTTATCAGTGAGTCTCTTTCTCAGTGTACCTGCCTGACACTCTCGAGGTACCGGTCCATGTCAAACTTACGCCGCAGTCCCTGCGCATTCATGTACCGGACCATGCCAAAGATCGGACGCTCCCCCCACGGGCGGTCGTGTTTGCCAAAGCACCAGGCAACCCCGGCGTAGCCGTTCGGGTCCCTGCCGTCGATCTCGTATTTATTATTGAGATACAGGGCGGTCGAATATGCCTCCTCCGGGGTTCTGCTCCACTCGAGGACCTTCTTGCCCCAGTACATCCTCATGTAGCCCTGCATCTTACCGGTCTTCATCATCTCCTGCTGGGCTGCATTCCAGTACGGGTCATGGGTTGCAGCATGCTCCAGTTCATCGAGAGAATACCTATATTCCCGCAGATCTGCCTGGTGAAGCGCCAGCGTTTTCTGTGCCCATGCAGGAAGTGATGAGAATGAATCGTAGTGGTCATTGTACCGGACAAAGTTCACGGCAAGCTCCCGGCGCACAATCAGTTGTTCGAGAAAGGCCGGAGTACCGTTCCCGCCCTGTTCCTGTGCGAGGACTGCGAGGGTAACCGGCGATACCTGGCCAAAATGGAGGTAGGGGCTCATGTCCGAACTCCCCTCCCCACCGGGATCATTGCGGTTATCACCATATCCCCCGAGTCGTTTGTCGAGAAATTGCAGAAACCTCCGGTTCGCTTCCGTTGTCCCACCCTTGTAGGAATCCGATGCAGGGACCGACCGGTCGATGGTGAGCTGTGAGAGTAGTGCACCGGGTGTTTCCCCGGCAAGCGTGGGAATGTCAAGGGCAAGAGAAGAACGCTCCGGTCTGTCCGTTTCAACATGGTGCAGGAACCTGTCCACATGGTAGGTGACCTTACGGCGGAACGTGGCGGCTGAATATTCCTCTTTCTGGGATGCCACCTCTACCGGCACGACAACGTTTCCCTCAACCTGCACGAGAGGGCACGTGCACCGTTCGGCAACATCATGGTACCATACCTGCTGCTGCCGGAGGTATCCCCGGTCTGCTATTACTAATGCGGCGTTTTTCGCGAGGGAAAGGACTCCCTCGTCCGGGGGTTCAATCCTCAGCACAAACCTGATCCCCAGGGATTCCAGGGAATGTGCGACGTCCACAAGCCCTTCCAGCATGAACTGGAAATGACGGAGGTTCGCCTCCGGGTAGGTCTGCCAGAGCCCGAAATAAACGACCAGCGGGAGGTTTGCATGGTCAGCCCGTTCGATTGCATACACAAGTGCCGGATTTTGTTCTGTCCGGTGCGAGGACTGCATCCAGTACAGCACATAGTCCCCGGTGCGTACGGGGGCATTATTGAGTACCCGGACCCGTTCCGGCTCAACGAGGGAGATCACAGGGATCTAATTATCCGGTGAGAGTATTGTTTTTTCTGCCGTTCTGGTTGTTAAATGAACCATGACTCAAACACCTTCGTTTCAGGTTTATCAGGGTACAAGACTTTAATAAAAGAAATGAGAATGGGCTTTTCAAAGCCCACAACTCCCCGTATCTTTGCGAATACCCTGACCTTCAGATATTCTGCACCGGGACAAAACTGTTCCCGGAATACTGCACAACGGTCTGTGGCAGTTCAATCCCCAGCGCCTCTTTGAGCACGTCCTCGATGGTTTTAACGGTGATGAAGGTAAGTTCATTCCGGACATCTTCAGGCACATCCTCGAGGTCCCGTTCGTTTTCCTTCGGCAGGATCACGGTGGTAATTCCCGCCCTGTGAGCAGCGAGGACCTTTTCCTTGATTCCCCCTACGGGTAACACTCCGCCGCTGAGGGTGATCTCCCCGGTCATCGCTACATGGGGGTCAACGGTCTTCCCGGTGATCAGGGACGCGAGCGCCGTAAAGAGGGTCACACCTGCCGAAGGACCGTCCTTCGGGGTAGCTCCTGATGGCACGTGGATATGGATGTCCCGCGTGATGAAGTCGAAACCGTTCTCCGTTCCTGCAAGCCGTGACCGGATGAGGCTCAACGATATCGTTGCCGACTCCTTCATTACGTCCCCGAGCTGGCCGGTGAGGGTCAGTTTGCCGGTCCCGGGCATGAACGTCCCTTCGATGAAGAGGATCTCCCCGCCGACCGGGGTCCATGCAAGGCCGGTAACGACACCGGGGACCGGTTCTTTCCGGGCAACTTCCTGCCGTACCGGTTCCTTCCCGAGTATCACGGAGAGCATATCTGGTGTTACGACGAACGGCAGTTCTGCCTTCCCGGAAACAATCTTCTCCGATACGTGGCGTGCAATCTTCGCCAGCTGTTTTTTCAGCCACCGGACGCCTGCTTCCCGGGTGTATTTCTCAATAATTACCTTCAATGCCTCGTCATCTATCTGGAGCTGGTCTGCATCGAGACCATGCTCCTTCAAGGTTTCGGGCAGCAGGTGGTCCTTTGCTATTGCGAATTTCTCGTTTTTCGTATAGCCCGAGATCTCGATCAACTCCATCCGGTCAAGGAGGGGTGCCGGGATTGTCGCGAGGGAGTTCGCGGTCGCGATGAACAGCACGTCGGAGAGATCGTAGGCGACCTCAAGATAATGGTCCGAGAAGGTGTTGTTCTGCTCGGGGTCGAGGACTTCGAGGAGGGCACTGGCCGGGTCCCCGGCGTAGGACATTGCCAGCTTGTCGATCTCATCGAGGATAAATACCGGGTTTTTCGTCCCGGCCTTTTTTATCCCCTGGATAATCCTGCCCGGCAGTGCGCCGACATAGGTCCTCCGGTGTCCCCGGATCTCGGCCTCGTCCCTGACTCCGCCGAGGCTGATCCTGACATATTTCCGTCCGAGAGCCTCGGCAATGCTCTTGCCAAGGCTCGTCTTTCCTGTTCCGGGCGGGCCTGCAAAGAGGAGGATCGAGCCCTGCTTCTCCTGCTTCAGTTTCATGACCGCAAGGTGCTGGATGATCCGTTCCTTGACCTTTTCGAGGCCGTTGTGGTGGCTTTCAAGTACCTTCCGGGCCTCTTCGATATCGATGCTCTTCTTCTCTTCCGTCACCCAGGGAAGGTCGAGCAGGAGGTCGAGATAGTTACGGATCACTGAACCTTCATGGTTGTGGGGTCCCCCGGTCTCGAGTTTCTTCACCTCTGCCAGTGCTTTTTTCCGCACATCGTCCGGCATCTTTGAGTTTTCAACCCGTTCCCGGTACCCGCTATCCCCGGTATCTCCTTCGCTTTCGTTCAGCTCCTCCTGGATCACCTTCAGCTGCTCCCGGAGCATTGCTTCCCGGTTGGACTTGCTCACCCGGTCTGAGACTTTCTTTGCCATCTCGATCCGGATGTTGATGTCATCCCTTGTTTTGTTGAGGAGCTCAAGGAACGTGGTATACCGCAGCAGGACAGAGTCAAGCTCAAGAAGTGCCTGTTTTTCGGCAAGGTCAACCGGGAGGTAGGGCATGACGAACCCCATGATCTGCTCGATAGAGTCCATCCGGTCGAGCGGCCCGGTGAACTGTTCGGAGCCCGGGAACCTGCTGCTGATCTCGTGGATGGTTGTTTTAATGTCTGCGAGGATCCGGGCCTGAAGGTCATCTCCAAGGTCCTGGATATCCGGGAGCGGTGTATATATGGCACTGAGCCGCCCGTCCTTTTCGGCCAGGGTGACCACTCTTACCCTCTGCATAACTTCCGCACAGATCAGGTACCCGTCGTTGGCAGGCTGCACGTGCGAGATCTTAAACAGGTTTCCGGTCTGATACAGGGACTCCCCGGTCAGCTCTGATGGCCTTGTGCCACTTTTTACGGTAAGCCCGACTGCATATGCAGCCCCTGTATCTTTCATTTCGGCCAGCAGGAGGTCTCCGGTGACCTGGTCAACCTGGAATTTTGTCCGGTTGTTTGGGTAGACGACGATCTCAAAGAGCGGTATGACAATTTTTTCCTGTGTGTCATCAGGTTGTGCCTGTTGCATTGTTTCCTCGTTCATATAGTTCGAATTTACCAAAAATTAAGATCAGGACAAAAAATATTACCTGACTTTCTGCAGGATCTCAACCAGGAGATCCAGCTCGTGTTCATCCAGTGAATTCATCATCCGTTCAATCACCCGCTGCATAGCGGCTTGTTCAGCTTTTGCGATCTTCTGTCCCTTTTCGGTCAGGCGGATGTACAGGATCCTGCCATCATCGGGGCATCGTTCGCGGAACACGCATTCCATCCGGACAAACCTGTTGATCATCTCGGTGATGGTGGGTTTCGAGTTCCGGGTGATCTCGGCAAGCCTGCTGAAGGTGATTTCCCCATGTTGATCGATGACTTTCAGGTATGCGATCTGTTTGACCGTTATATCCGACAACCCGCATTCAGAGAAGATATTGCAGGAACAGTCGTTTTTGAGCCGGATAAGGCCTTCAAATGCTTCACACAGATCCTCTCCCTGTTCTATCATACGTCGATCTTTCGTTAGTTAGGCTTTACCTAACTATATACTTGCTGGTCAGGACACTTCCCGAAAATCAGCGGGGGTCTTCGCGGTGTTATCGGGGCACAGCTGATTGATGTACAACCGGGACCTTTCCTGAAGGCGGCTGACAATTTTTCGGAGCCTGATGGCAGATCAACACATTCTAAAAGGTTGATTATCGGTACAGGACCGATGCCCCGGAGGACCTCACTCCCCCGGATCACCGTCCCCGCTGCAGGCCCCGTGCAAAAATGTTTCAGGTCCGGAATTGTGCGTGTTCCGTGAAAAAGAGAGGCCTCTGTTTTTGTTTTATGCATCGTTTTTCCTGGTTGGCCGGGTCCTGAAGTAACCCGGTGCTAAGCGGGAAACTGCTATAAAAATGGCTATGACTTCGGGCCTCTTGTCACCTGTCCGCCGGCAGCACGGATTGTTTCTTCGATGTTCCCCAGCAATTCTTCGTCATTGAGGGCGAAACCAAGCAGCTCAAACCGGTTCACGAGTGCGATGGGCTTGAGGATGACAAGCGGTTTTTTACCTTCGGTTTCACCGGGATAATCCGGCGGAACAACCGTCATGGTGTCGTCCTCCCATACCGCAACATTCCCATAACCCGCTGCATCCCAAAGTTTCTGTACAATATCCTGCGTAATCATATCTTTTTCACCACTTCGTCAGCACCGGAACGTATGGTCCTACTCCTATAATCATCTTATTACTATACCAGGTCTCTAAAAAAAAGATGCACGGAAGCAATCAGGGCAATAATATCGTGATTCACCCGGATATACCAGGTATCAGTCGATCTCATCATGACTGCCATTCTGTTCGCAGTCAAGGGAAAGATTAAACAGAACGCCGCGAAACAGTGTCCTGATCAATCATGAAGAATAGAATAGCAATTCTGACGGCCCTCGTGGTTCTCGTTGCCCTTCTGGCGATTGGAACTGTTTCGGCGGCTGATACAAGCGATGATCGGACAATTACAGCTTCAGGGACCGGCTCTGTTATCGGTACCCCGGACCGTGCCCAGATTTCACTCGCTGTCGAAACCGAGAATATTGATGTAAAAGCAGCCCAGGCGGAAAATGCTGCCATAATGACAAAAGTTATGGATGCACTGAAGGCTGCCGGGATCCCGAAAGATGCCCTCAAGACGACCGGTTACAACATCTACCCGGTATACGATGATTCAAAATTCCCTATCGGGCAGAAGATCAAGGCCTATCGCGTAACGAATACCCTGACGGTCACCCTCCATGATGTAAGCCGGACTGGTGAGGTTATTGACATCGGTGTTGCAAACGGGATTAACCAGGCGAACTCCATCCAGTTCCTCCTCTCGGATGAACAGGCACAGGTGCTCAGGACCGAGGCGCTGAAAGAGGCCACTGCCAGGGCGGCCGCCGATGCACAGACTGTTGCCACCGCACTCGGTGTCAACATTACCGCGGTAAAGACGGTTGATGTCGGCCAGGGGTACACCCCGGTGCTGTTCCAGAACTATGCAAGGAGTGATTCGGCATCCGGGGTAGCTCCAACACCAATCCAACCGGGTGATGTGACCGTGACGGCAACCGTTTCGGTGACGTACCTGATCAGGTAACCCCCTCATCCTTTTTTATTCCCCGCCTGGTTACTGCGAATTGTCGCATTTTTCATTGAAATCCTGGAATTCTAACAATTTTCAGGAGCGATACATTTCAGGTACCCGCTATCCATCCGGACGGTGGAGAGTACGAGAGGACAATTAAGAATTGCCTCGTGAAAAGAATTCTTAAGAATACACGTTGAAATGATCAACCAATTAATGAGATTGAACAGAGTTGAATGAACCATGGCAGAGTTGGTGAAAATGATTCGGTATGTGTGTCTCGAATGCCATTATATTTATGATCCGATAAAGGGAGACCCAAAAAATGGGATAACTCCTGGGACAGCATGGAAAGATGTTCCTGACACCTGGCGCTGTCCTGAATGCAAAATCCTCAAGGCAAAAAAAGGTGTTTTCAAACCGCTTGATGAATAATATTCTTACCGTTCATTTTTTTTCGTAATCAACAGTACATTCCGTGATTCCGGGTGGAAAAAATCAGATTTGACGCTTTCGAATACATACTATCCTGTATATCTGTTGTCACACGACGCTTGAGATTAATTCCCGTATCTCCGGTTGAAAAAAGTGTTTGGATATAGGGCACAAGGAAGCCGGTTTTGCCCCCTTCCTCGTCAGGTGATAATCAGGGCGAAGATCACACCGGCAATACCCGCAGCGGTTGCAATTGCCATGGTCTCGAGCACCGTCCGGAATAACGGGCGCTGGCCAAGCCGTGCCCGCCCGATACCCAGCAGGAGCAGGAGCACCGCAGTCCCCGCAATGCAGACATACTTCGCCTGTTCAACTGGCAGGAACGCAAACGGGATAACCGGGGTCATCGCAGCGATGAAGTCAGCAATCCCCATCCAGCATGCATGGACATAGGGCGGGGCTTTCTCTGCCGGCGTCTCCTCCTCGGCTGATACCGCATCCTCAAACTTCTGGATGGTGAGGGGATTCGTCTGGAGATCAACACTGGATCGCATCAAGACTTGTCTGACTCAGGCCGGAGCCCTGCAGATCACCCATCAGTTTCTTCACAGCACCATCGGGATCACTATGGATCTCTGCCGCCCGCCGTTCCGCTTCCACGCGGGCCGCATCCTTTTCTGACTCAAGGTCCATGAAGACACCCGCCATCATGGAGACTGTTGCCGCGATTGCTGCGGTTGCACCGGCAAGGAGGATAACATCACCGGACTGGGCACCCGCCAGCATACCGGCCACGAGGCCGAAAATCGAGACGGTACCGTCCGACATGCCAAAGACAATCTCACCGAAGGAGCAGCGGAACGATTCTTTAACCCTGCTGATCCACGAAACATGTTGTTCGCAATTCATGACGGGAACAACCTCACACAGGACAGATTCATGCTGTACTATCTGACTCGTAAAAATTTAAAGGATAAAGAAACGCAATTGAGGAGAATTCTTTTTGTTTTCAGGGCTTCTGGAATCGTGGTGAAAG
>CAVWXH010000010.1:0-193207 GCA_963758915.1 uncultured Methanomicrobiales archaeon | reverse complement strand
AGTGTTTCGGTTTTCTTGTGAAAATATCTGGTGGAGAGAGAGGATCTGGGGTTGGAACACCACACCCTCGCATAATGCCAGATACATGGGAATCCAAAAGGGTTTTCTAGTCTGATTCCCATTCCCTGATAGATGGAAAATATCCTGATGCAACCGGTATTCCAGATGAGCCTGTTACTCTTTGTGGCCCTGGCCGGTTACCTCGTTGCTTCGCGAATAAACCAGTCCGCTGTTATCGGGCTGATTCTCGTCGGCATCCTTGTCGGTCCGAGTGCACTAGGCCTGATTACTTACACAGATTTCGTAGCAGGCCTTGCAAATCTCGGTGCGGTGATCCTGCTCTTTGTTATCGGTCTCGAATTCAGAATCCAGGACATCGTAGGCATACGCAACGGGGTGATTGCAGCAGTTGGGGTTATTGTTCCGTGGATTGGCGGGTATGGGATCTCCATCGCATTCGGGTTCGATACATCGAGTGCGATTTTTATCGGGACGGCGCTCACCGCGACGAGCATCGCAATTACGGCAAACGTCCTCCGTGAGATGGGAAAACTCCAGACAGATGCAGCAAAAGCGATTATCGGAGCGGCAGTGATTGATGATGTGCTGTCGCTGTCGCTCTTCGGTGAGTTCAGAAGTCGTAGAGGGAGTTTTTTCTCCGCAGGGAATTGCGTTCGTGATAATAAAAGCAATCGCCTTTATTGTCCTTGCCGGGGCTTTTGGCATCTTCGTCGTGAGCAGGTATATCGAGCGCCTTGACCGGTCCCGCTTTGCAAGGAAGTTCCCGGAATTTATATTTATTTTTGCCATGATGATGGCGTTTTTCTACGCCATGATGGCAGAACTGACCGGCCTCTCTGCAATCGTGGGGGCGTTTATTGCGGAGTCTCGTTCGAGGGTGTCCGCCTTACCCACTGCCGGGATATCAAGGAGGGTGCAGAATACCTCCAGATTATCTTTGCATCGATATTTTTCGTTTCGCTTGGTGTATTCGCTGATTTACACCAGCTGACGCCCGGGATCGTCATCTTCCTCATCGTGCTTATCATTGTAGCGATTTTTACCAAGGTGGTTGGGTGCGGAATACCGGCGAAGCTGATGGGGATGTCAACCAAAGACTCCCTTATTGTCGGGTTCGGTATGGCACCAAGAGGTGAGGTCGCAATGATCGTGGCACTAATTGGACTTCAGCAGGGGATCATTGACCAGAATATCTACGTGGCGCTTGTCCTGATGAGTCTCGTTACAACGATTATTACACCAATAATCTACCGGAACTGGTTCTACAAGGGGGAGTGTCCCACGGTTGACGAGGATGCGATCTGATTGGATGAATGGGTTTCATCCCAATTGATTCCCGTTTCATCAGGTTGGAGGGCCTGTAAGAAACCGGCAAAATGATTAAACCATGAAACAACGAATTCAGAAAATGGAACAGTACCGGATTCCGACCGGCACCATGCAGATAGAGAATTGTTGCAACAAATTAACCTTGGAGGGTGTGTATGCTTGAAAAATTGTTGGTCCCGTTTGACTTCTCTGTCGACTCCCATTATGTGGTCCAATGCCTGAAGAAAATCCCAAACGTGAAGGAGATAATTCTGCTTCACGTTATATATAGCAAATATCCATCGAACCTTGAGTGCGGGGTATCCCCGGATGCAGACTATGCACGACTGCGCCTTAACGAATTAGTTAAAGACTTGGAAAATTCAGGAATGCAGGTTCAGACAATTATCAAAGAAATTACCGGTGGCGAAATCGTTGACGTCATCAATCAGGTTGCTTTCCGGGAAAGCATACCTCTGGTTATGATGGGAAGACGGGGACAGGGAGTAATTGAGAGCCTGATCCTGGGGAGTGTTGCCTCAGACGTTCTACGTTATGGGAAAACGGATTTGCTTCTTGTTCATTCCCACAAAGCAGAAAGTTCAAATGATAGGGGTCATGAACCGCCCTGCCCGGACCTCTTTTCCAACGTCATGATATGCACGGATTTCTCTGATCCGGAGATTGGATACCGGTGCAGGGATGAGTTGCCATGGATCCAAAAGGTTACCCTGCTCCATGCTGTTACAACAGGCACTTCCAGGGAAGAAGTTCAAGACTCTATTGATGCCGGCAAAGCACAACTTGAGAAGATAACAGAAACATTCGCCACAATCCGAACTCCTGTACAGGTTTGTGTTTGTGTAGGGAATGCTGCGGAAGAAATTATTTCCCGCTCCAGCCAGGAAAAGAGTTCGCTGATAGTCCTGAAGTCTACGGGAAAGAAGGGGTTGCTGACAAATCTTTTAGGCAGCACAACCGGACATGTGGCACGGAACGCACATTCTCCGGTGCTCGGTACTTAGAAGTGCACATTCGAGTTCCTGACCGGTTTTTTCAGGTTACCCCGGATTGATAACCCGCAGGTCTGATTGTCCTGTTGTTATTAAGATATGGGATTTGGGTATATGGGAAACACAGATCCGGCAACGGAGTCGAAGGAAGCATATTAGTGAGGTGAACCGTGGTATCCTGGGAATTAATCTTTGCAATTATCCCCGGTATCATTTTATTCCTCTATGGAATAGAGCAGTTCTCGCATGAAGTCCAGGTCGCTGCCGGGGAATATTTCCGCGGTCTCATCCAGCGGCTTACACGCACCCCGGTACAGGAGTACCATTGTCGGGACGCTGGTAACCGCACTGGTCCAGTCCAGCACGGCAACTACCGTGATAACGGTCGGGCTCGTGAATGCCGGAGTCATTTCTTTTACCGCATCCCTTGGCATAATATTCGGTGCAAATTTCGGGACGACAGTCACATCCTTCCTCGTCGCCCTTAACCTGACCGCGTTTGCGCCTGTCCTGATCCTCGCGGGTTTCCTTATCAGCATTATCGGCGGGAAATACAAGGTCTTCGGGCGCCCGGTATTTTACTTCGGGCTGGTTTTTTTCAGCCTCTCGATGATCTCCTCGGTCATGGCACCTTACCGGACCGATCCACAACTGATCGAACTGGTGAGCATGATGGACAGCGTCTTCCTCCAGCTCGCATTCGGGTTTATTATCACCACTATTTTCCAGTCAAGTTCCGTAACAACGGGGCTTGTCGTCGTCATGTCCCAGAATGGGGTGATCACTCCCGCGATGGCTATCCCGATCCTGCTGGGCGCAAATCTTGGTACACCTACCACTGCCCTGCTGGTCGCATCAAGGATGAACACCTCGGCAAAGCGGGCTGCGGCGGCGCATTTCCTCTTTAACTTTTTAGGAGTTCTGCTCTTTCTGCCACTTCTCGGCCCGTTCACCTTGTTTATCGAAGCACTGGGTGGGGGCCCGGCACTCCAGGTGGCAAACGCCCACTTTATTTTCAACCTGACCTGCTGTATCATCTTCCTTATTCTGATACGACCGTTCGAGAAACTGGTTCGGACACTTGTGCGGGGTTCCGAAGACGATATCGTGTTTACCCCCAAATACCTCACCCCCCCACTTCCGGGACATTTTCCTGAGGTAATCCATCTGGTTGAAAAGGAAATTGTCCACCTCTTCTCACTTTCCGAAGGGTTGATTATTGAGCTCCGTATGATGGTGGATGGGGGTAAGCATTCACGGAAAGTCGGCCAGCTCCGCGAATACGCCATTTTTCTCGACGGGCAGATCAGCGATGCTGCACTCGCTCTTTCGGAGAGGGAACTAACGGAAACTGATGCGGCAACCATTGCCGGGCTCGTCCGGATCTCCAAGCTCGGGCAGGTACTGGCAGAACAGACGTCGGAACTCTGCGAGATCATCCACCAGCTGGAGGAAAAAGGGATTATGCTTTCTGCCGAATCAAAGGAAGCGATCCTGGATTCTCTTGTACCATGCACTATAAACCTGAAAGCCCTGACAGAATCGTTTCCAGGGATTAACGAGGCTGTTAATGACTCGATGAGAGAGCAGGATGATATCCTGCGGGACCTTATATCCCTGCAGTACCGCCAGTACCTTGTACGGTTCGCTGCCAGTAAAAGCCCTGCGGGTAGCACATTCTCCCGGGCCCTTTTCCAGGTAGAGGGTATGGCGGCAACCATCAGGGAAATTAGGAAATCGTCGCGTCTTTTACGAAATGAATGAGAACGCGGGAACCGGAAAATTTCATGCTAACCGGTAAGTCCTGGTTGTTTTCTTCTAAATATAATTCATTGGAATTTTCTCACGCTGGTGACATGCTGATATTAAAAAATAGTGCCATGCGATTATACCAACTGAACCGAATGGCGCTGGATAACGGATAGAAATGGCCCCCTCGATGTCAGTACTGTATGTCGATGACGAACCCCATCTACTTGACGTCGGCAAATTGTTCCTTGAATGTTCAGGTTTTTTTCAGTAACTACTGTCCAGAGTGCAGCTGACGCAATCCGATTACCTGAACCGGGGAGATTCGATGCAATCATCTCCGATTACCAGATGCCTGGATAGGTAAATTCACGTTTGTTGACAGAAGAACTGTTTTTTTTGTAGAACCCATAACCGACCTCTACCACATTCGGGTCAACCCGGATTGTTCCCGTATCTATCATGATTAATTATTTAAGATCCAAGGTTGATCGATTAATTAATGTACTATCGTGTAAATCCCGGCACTATCAGATCCGGAATGGTACATACCGAACTGACTAAGCGTCAGCTGTTTTTCACCAGATAACGTATCTGGAAATTTTCTGTCGGCAAACGACGGGACAGGCATCGTGTTCTGATTAAAATTTCAGGTGAATTATGGGTATGATTGCGAATAGTATGATCGATGAACGGGAGAGTTCCCTTCTAACAATGGACGAGATCTATGATCTCATCGAAAAAACAATGGTTGGCAAAAGTCCGAAAGTCCGGATCCGGGCAATAACAACACTCGGAAACAGCGGAGACCCCCGTGCTGTACGGTCGCTGATTGACAGCTGCAAGGACCAGAACCCGGAGATACGACGCAGTGCGATTGTTGGACTGCAAAACATGAGAAGCGGCCGTTCAGTAGATGTTCTCATTGACCGTATCAGGGATAAGGGAGAACTGCCCGAAAACCGGCAGCGTGCTGCCGCAGCGCTGGCCACTATCAGAAGCTTCAGCGCGATTCAGGAACTGAAGAACCGGTACGGAGATACTGATGAAAATGGTACGTTGCGCACCTTCATCGGCGGAGAACTGGACCGGGTGAAAATGTGGTAAACACCAGCGTTACTATACCCGCGTATGAAAAGATGAAAGCAGAAGTCACCGGGGGAGTAAAGAGTAACATGCAGGGAATGGTACTCAAGGTGAATGTAAGCAGGGGCGCAGCGGTCAAGAAAGGGGAAACACTGATCGTTATCGAAGCCATGAAGATGGAGAATCCCATCCACTGCCATGAAGATGGAAAAATCGCCGAGGGCTTCGTAGATAATGGGGATGTCGTCCGGAACGGCGATGTCCTGATGGTGATGCAATGAACTATTACAAAAAACTCCTGGCCGCCAGTTACGGCGATGCAACAACCAGTAGTATGCAGATCGTATTATTATGGGAAATGTATAAAAAAATGAACCAGCTCGTTGATGAAAAAATCAAAAATCCTCTACCGGTTTTCCATCCATATTTTAATATGGCGCAGATAGTCAGGGATATCAATATGAACTGTAAGATGGCACTTGCAGCCGGACAGTTCCGGAGGAATCTGGCATGACCATGGAATCCCTGTATCTCCAGGTTGGCTACCAGCCAAAGAAAAGCGATCTGATCTGTCGTTGGTATATCGAGCCGGCAGAAGGACTATCGCTTGAGGAAGCGGCAGAGAATACGGTAACCGAGAGTTCGATTGGAACCTGGACCGAGATCAAAACGGCTAAGAAATATACCCAGCGGCTTGCTGCCAAGGTCTTCAGGATAGACGAAAATACCGGGATCGTGGACACCGCTTACCCGGTAGAAGCGTATGACCCCTATGACATTTCCTGCATTCTCGCATCAATCGCCGGCAATATTTTCGGCATGAAGTGCGTGAACAACCTGCGCCTGATGGATGTCAGGCTGCCCAGGGAGATTGTCAAAGCGCACAAAGGGCCGGCATTCGGGATTAAGGGTATTCGGAAACTGGTGAAGGTTCCACAACGCCCCCTGATCGGAACGATCATAAAACCAAAGATGGGACTGAACACAAAGGACCATGCGCAGGAGGCGTACGATGCATGGGTCGGCGGCGTTGACATTGTCAAGGATGATGAAAACCTCACCGGGCAGAAGTTCAACCCGTTTTACAAGAGGGTGAAGGAGACCCTGAAGAAACGGGACCGGGCTGAGCGTAAAACCGGCGAACGCAAGATGTACATGGCCAATGTGACGGCCGCCACGACGGACGAGATAATAAAGAGAGCCGGGTATGTCCATGAACAGGGCGGGGAATATGCCATGATCGATGTGTGTATCGTGGGATGGCCGACACTCCAGACCCTGCGGGAACACAACAAGGACCTCGGGCTGGTGCTCCATGCCCACCGGGCAATGCACGCAGCATACACGCGGAACGAGAAGCACGGGATCTCGATGCTGGTCCTGTCAAAGTTCCTCCGCCTTGTGCGGTCTTGACCAGCTTCATATCGGGTCCATGGTCGGTAAAATGGTCGATGCCGGTCCGCAGTCCGTTCTCCGCAGCAGGGACGCACTGGTCTGCGAGGATGTCCCACCCGATGAATTTGCCGTGGGACAAAAATGGTACGGGATGAAATCTGTCTTTCCCGTGGCATCCGGCGGTCTTCACCCGGGACACCTGCCATATCTTGCAAAAGCGTTCGGCAATGATGTGATCATCCAGATGGGCGGAGGAATTCATGGGCATCCGAAAGGCACGGTTGCCGGTGCCAAAGCCGCACGTGACATGCTCGATGCCGTTATAGGGGGCGTTCCACCCCGCGAGTACAAGAGCAGGGAACTGCAGCAGGCTATCGAAACCTGGGGCGTGATCGAAGATCCGATGTGAAAGTACAACACAACATACCAATGGTTACATGAGGAGAGGGTAACGTGAAACAGCAAAAACTCCTACAATCCGGCAAGGTAAAATCAGTGTACCAAACAGATGCTCCGGGACGATTAATCATAGAATTCCGTGACGATATTACCGCTTTCGATGGCGGTAAAAAAGATGTGCTGACGGACAAGGGACGCTATAACGCAGAGGTCTCCGCTTTCTTCTTCCGGTACCTTGAAGATCATGGGATAAAAACACATTTTGTGAAAATGCTGGATGAAAAGAGAATGGTTGTACGCGATCTTCAGATGTTACCACTTGAGGTTATCGTCAGGAATTTCGCTGCGGGGTCGCTTGTTCGCAATTATACCACCCATACCAAGGTCACGCAGCGGATATGCACATGAGTGGAATTGAGAACAGAGGATGGCAACCCATTCTTTCTTATCATAACCCGACCATTTTTTTATGTCAGAAAACCGGTAAAGACCAGGAAAATTCACAGGCCGGTGTTCATCTACGAGTAAGGTATCATGAAAACTTCTGATGCCCCCCACGCAATTCCATCGGAGAAAGTCAGGGATCTGCTTTCCACGTCACCGGAGGGCATTTCGGAATCCGAAGTACCGTCACGGCTGGTGCGCTTCGGGAAAAATATCCTGAAGGAAGAGAAGACCAGCCGGCTGGTCATCTTACTGCGCCAGTTCAACAGTATCCTTGTCTACATTCTCATCATCGCAGCGGTGATCTCGCTCATAGTCTCCGATATCAAGGACTTTATCATCATTATCTTCATCATAGGCGTCAACAGCATCATCGGGTTCTGGCAGGAGGTGAAGGCGGAAGCATCACTTGCAGCGCTCAAGAAGCTAACCGAGAGCAAAGTTACGGTCATCCGGGATGGGACCGAGCGCATCATCCTTTCAGAAGATCTGGTACCCGGTGACTGCGTTGTACTTGCCGAGGGAGATCTCGTAACTGCGGATATCCGGCTCTTTGAAACTTCCGCACTCACTGTTGACGAATCCTCGCTTACCGGCGAGTCACTACCGGTCGTTAAAGACCACGCAGCAATTGTTTCGGAAGATGCGCCTCCCTATGACCTGAAAAACAGCCTGCTCTCCGGAACAACTATCGTGCGGGGATCCGGCAGGGGTTACGTGGTGGCGACCGGGAAGAAAACCTATTTTGCCAGTATTGCGGCGCTTGCGCAGGAGCGTTCTCCGGACAGCCCGTTCACGAAAGCGATCGCCCATTTTTCAAAGAAGTATATCACCCTCCTTATCGGCATCTTTGCATTGGTGGGAACCATCGCTTTCCTTCAGGGCCGGCCACCTGCGGAGATCGCCTACCTGCTCGTTGCCCAGATGGTCTCCGCGGTGCCGGAGGGCCTTCCCATAGTCGTGACGATCATTATGGTTGTCGGGGCAATGGCGCTCTCGAAGAGAAAGACCCTTGTCCGGTACCTCCCGGCAGTCGAGACGATGGGCAGCGCCACGGTCATTGCGTCCGACAAGACCGGCACAATAACGGAGGGTCTCCTTACGGTTCATGATGTCTTTGCACTCGACCCCGAGGCGCTCGATCTGGCCGCAGCCCTCTGCAATGAGGCCCGGGGCAACTCGGGCGATCCCATCGATGTTGCGCTTTCTCGGTGGGTAGCCGGGTATGAGGATACCCGGTCGCACAATCCCCGCCGCTGGGTATACCCGTTCGATACCGCAATGAGACTCATGGCCACGGCAAATGTTGTGGAGAACGAGGAGCGGTTCTATGTCAAAGGTGCGTACGAGGAACTGAAGAAATACGCGGACAATGCTCATGCTCTAGGGGATCTTGAGATCCAGATCGATGCAATGGCCGGGCGTGGGCTCCGGGTGCTCGCGTTCGGGGCCGGCCGATGGCTTGGGGAGGATCCTGCCGCATGGAAATTCTCCATTGTCGGGATCGTGGGGTTCATTGACCCCCCAAAGGAGAGTGCTGCCGAAGCGGTCCGGATTGCCCAGAAAGCCGGGATTCGTGTCATGATGATCACCGGTGATCACCCGCTGACTGCCCGGGAGATTGCCCGTTCCGTTCATATCTGGAAAGAGGGCGACGGGCTCCTTACCGGCCCGGAGATCGTGGTCATGAGCGATGATGCTCTTGCAGAAGCACTGAAGAAAACTACCGTTCTTGCCCGGATCCTCCCGGAGCACAAGTACCGGGTGGTGAAGGTGCTGCAGGAGCACGGGGAAATCGTGACAGTGACCGGTGACGGAGTGAACGATGTACCGGCGCTGCGCGCCGCCGACCTCGGCATTGCCATGGGATCCGGCTCTGAGGCAGCCAAGAGCGCGGCCAAAATGGTGATCGTGGACAACAACCTTTCGGTCATCGTGGATGCAATCCGGAACGCCCGGGTGATCGTGGACAACATCCGTAAGGTAATCTATTACCTTGTTTCGACCTCGATCACCGAGATCGTGCTCCTCAGCGCGACAGTGTTTGCCGGACTGCCGCTTCCGCTCCTCCCCATCCAGATCCTCTGGATCAACCTGGTCACGGACGGTGTGCAGGACAAGACGTTTCCCTTCATCAAAGAGGAAGGGAACGTGATGAACCGCCCCCCGAAAAACCCCGCAAAACAGTTCTTTGATGGCAGGCAGATGCGCCGCATTCTGACATTTGGCCTTGCCATGGGTAGTCTTGCAGCAGTCATGTTCTGGTACCTTCTCGGAAGATACCCGTACGAACTTACCGTATCGATCATGTTCACGTCTGTTGTCTGCCTCCAGTGGTTCAACGGCCTCCAGGCCCAGCAGGAAAACGAGCCGTTCCTCCTGGATATTAAAAAAAGCCTCACCATCAACCCGTACATCTTCTATGGTATCGGCGTGGGTATCGCGCTACAGCTCATCGCCATCTACGCCATACCGGGTATCTTCGGCATAGTTCCCCTCGCTGTCGAACACTGGGGCTACGTAATCATACTTTCACTGGCTGCGTTCTTCATCGTTGAAACGATCAAATGGCTGGAGTACCGGGGCAGCCACCCGAAGGTCCATATCTGAAGGAGCACGGAAACCATTGGAGCAATTGGTCATCCTCCACAGGTTTCATTCTCGCCACAACATGCGCACCCGTTGTTGTCCGGAAGAAAAGAATTGCAATATCAGATCCGGGAGACCATGGGCGTTCTGCCGCCGTTACCAATGATTTTTCCCGTCACACTTTTTTAAACGAATAGATTCTTCCAACTAACATGGATCATATGTGACTGCTTCCTGGTGCCTCCTTACTGAACGATAACGGACGCGTTTTTATCAAAGGGATTCTGCCGCATCGCAAGTGAGAACAGGAAAGGGTAGTCATGCCTGAGGTACTGCATATACCCGAGCCATTCAGTTACCAGAAGACGGTACACCCGGTTGAGGTCCCCTGACAGGTGGGCGCAATCCGCCGGAGGGAGACCGGTGAGTCTCTCCCGTGCCATCATCTCATCGGTAAGGTGATAGAGCGCCTGGATAAGAGGCGTGAAACTGTCATGTTCGAGCAGCCGGGGATTCTGGAGCATGGAAATTAGGAATTCCTTATGGTCCATAAGGAAATGGTACAAATCTTCCATTGGAACAGAGCAGCTGTCAAGGGTGTAGGGATGCTTCTCAATAACTGACCGGGCACGGGCAAAGTCTGCATCGGACCAGTCGTGAGAAACGACAAGTGCTGACCGGATCTCATCAACCGCCGGGTCATGTTCACTGAATTTTTTCAGGATCTCGATCCCGATCTCGGAGAAGAAGGACCCGATGATCATGTTGAGCTTCTCAAGCCTGCTCTTCCGCTCCCGCTCCTCGATTACCGATTCGATCATATGGGCGGCAATGCCAACAAAACAGCCGACACCGGTGATGATAATGATGATGACAAGGACCTTGCCTGCAGGGGTAACCGGATGGATGTCCCCATATCCCACGGTCGCGATGGTCACGATCAGAAAATACAGCGCGTCAAGAGGGGAGAGCTGTTCGGTAATTATAAGACCGATCACACCAGCAACAGCAACACAAATCAGGATTATCAGGTACACCCGCATCCGCTCGGAAAGGGAGAACTTCATCAATCATAGATCTTTTCCGGGAGTATATAATCCGTCGCCTTTCGTCATGACATTGATACCAAAGAGGGGGTGATAGTCCTAACCTCCCTTTACAAAAAATATCTGATTCCGGAACCGCGAGACACCCTGATACAACCATAGAAAGCGACTCAACACATTTTTACCCTTGCGACCGGCTCGGACATGTGATCCCGCACAAATCGCCGGTCATCAGCCGGCAGATCGTGAACCTCGGCCTGCCCGCGGGCACCCTTATCATCCTTGTCGGAAAAGGCAAGGACCAGTTCGTCCCCGGGGAAGGTACCGTGCTCGAGGAGAACGACTCGCTCCTGATCCTTACCACTTCCGACAAGGCAGACCAGATACGGCAGCTGATCCTTCCGGCCACAGTTCCGGAACATGAGTGGGAAGGCTGATCTGGTTCCGGTTGTCCTGTCCGGGACAGGAGGGAACGGGAAATTCCCGGGATGACATTGCAGAAAATTATTAACTGTTTAAGGGAAAGTGAACGACTAACGGTGCCGGTAATTCAGGCAGGACCATTTCCATGGAGCGCTGGTCGTCACATCTCGGATTCATCCTTGCAACCATAGGTGCAGCAGTAGGGATTGGCAATATCTGGCGTTTCTCCTCACTGGTCGGGGAGAACGGCGGAGGGGCGTTCCTTATCCCCTACCTTATCGCCGTCTTCATCTTCGCGCTGCCCCTCATGATCCTTGAGATCACCATGGGGCGCCGGTTCCGCGGGACCGTGGTGAGTTCCTTTGCTGCACTCCGGCCGCAGTTCCGGATCCTCGGGTGGCTTATCTGTGCGGTTGTCTTCCTCATCCTCAGCTATTATATTGTCATCACCGGCTGGACGCTTGCCTATGCCACGTTCTCTGCGCTCGGGACCACGACATCATTTGCCACATTCACGGGCTCCTATATCCCGGTGGTTTTCGGGATCATCGCCATCGTTCTGACCGGCATTGTTGTCTCGTTTGGGATCCGGAAGGGGATCGAGCGCATTGCCATTACCCTCGTCCCGCTCATGATAGGCATCCTCATCCTCATGGCGGTTTTCTGTGCCACCCTTTCCGGATTCTGGGATGCCGTCCTGTTCATCTTCACCCCCGATTTCTCGGTCCTGTCCCGGGCTGATCTATGGGTTGCCGCATTCGGGCAGGCGTTTCTTCTCCCTCTCGGTGGGCGAGGGGATCCTGCTCACGTACGGCGCATACCTGTCAAAGGAAGAGGATGTCCCGAGATCAGCCGTCATCATCACGGTTGTCGATACCGCAATCGCGCTCCTTGCCGGCGTAGTCATCTTTTCGGTTGTCTTCACGTTCGGACTCGCCCCGGCAGCCGGCACCGAGCTTGCATTCACCACGCTCCCGCTCGCGTTCTCCCTGATGCCCGCCGGGCACCTTGTTGCAATCGCGTTCTTTGTCGTGCTCTTTGTTGCCGCCTTCACGTCAGCAATCTCGATGCTCGAAGTCTGTGTGGCAGCCGTTGCAGGAAGCCTCCGGGTGGTCACGGACAAAGACCACCACGATCCTGACCGCGATCCTGCTGCTCGTAAGCCTTGGACCGGCACTGAGTTACAGTGCAGCGCACCTCTCCCTCTGGAGTGTTCCCGTGCTCGATATCATGGACGAAACGATCGGCACACTCGGTCTCTACGCTACAGCGATCATCATTGCTCTGGCCTTCACCTGGTTCCTGCCCCCAAAAGACTACAGGGGCCGGACCTGCGGCGGGTTCAGCGGGAACGCGGGCCATCTTCCTCCTGTGCAAATATATCATTCCCGCAATCCTGGTAATCATCATTGTTCTGCACCTGGTTCTGGGTTTTCGATCCCACCGACGCCACCTACCTAGTCGGTAAACGATATATCCAGTCGTTTGTCCAGATGGGGGGCGTCTTTATTGCCATCGCCGGGATCTGTGCGATGTTCCTCCTGATCAAAACCATCAGAAAATAATCGCCCGTTTGATCCTGATAACTCTTCGCAAAAAACATGGTCCTTGTGCAGGAGAAATCCAGACCATCAACAAAATTCCCCGTTCCCTCTGGAAAAAATTATTCCCCAGGATACTTGTATTTTGCATACCTTTTTCGATCTCCGGACAAAACCGGTATAAACCATGATTCGTACCGAGGAGATCACAACAATGCAAACCACACAACAGGACATTTCCCGTCCGGAACAGAAGACCTCATGGCGATGTGCCGTCTGTGGTTTTGTCTTTGAGGGCGAAAAACCGCCCAAAGGCTGTCCGGTCTGCCACAGCCCGTCCCATGAATTCATACCGCAGGAACGAGCAGCGCCAACTCACGTATGATGGTGAACCGTTCGATGTGCTGCTGATCAACGGCAGTACCCACCGGGCCGGCAATACCAGTTACATGGCCGATATTGCCGAAGCATATCTCCGTGAACGGGGCGTGAGCTGCCGCAGGTTCAACCTGAGCGAGCATGCCATTGATTATTGCTGGTGCTGCTACGCGGTCAGGGCAGAGTCCTGTGCCTTCCCGTGCCGGAATAAAAACGACGATATGCCGGCATTCCACCAGATGCTCGCACAGGCAAAAGCAGTGATCATCGCCTCCCCGATCAACTGGAACGGGATGTCAGGAAGACTGAAGGTTTTTCTTGACCGGACAACCTGCATGGAGAACCTCTACCACCTGGGAAAACCCGGGCTAACCGAGGGGAAGGTGGCGGGTATCCTTGTCTGCGGCCATGAGGACGGCGCCATCAAGACCGCGATGGATATCTGGCTGAACCTCCAGCAGCTGGGATTTATCCTCGCGCCGTTCGGCATTGCGTTCCGGACGCACGGTTCGCAGTTCAACAGCAGCACGGACCGGGAGTTCTTCCGGAACGATGAGCTGATTGTCCGTCAGACCAAGGGTATTGTTAACAACGTTATCGAAATTATGCAGCTCGATATCGAGGCAAAGACTGAAAGGGAAGCTGGTGCCGGTCACGGAATGAACTGTCTTGTTAAGAATTTATCCCGATACAAAGCGAGTAGAGTGATACCATACTTTTTTTGGGGCTATGTGGGTTTCCTGAATAGCATCTTTGGTCGGGTCATTATTGTGGCCAGAGAGGATTACCGTCAGCACGTATACCGGCAGGGTATTTCGCTGGTTCCGGTAACGATCTCCGGCTGAGGGCCGTTCTGGCTGGAAGTGTTCATCCTCAGGTATCTTTATTATTGGTACCGTCAATAATCCACCTGTTGCCTGAATGCAACAAGAATCATGAGGAATTATAATGAAAAAAATGAAGCCATACAGATGTGAGGCCTGTGGTTATATCTATGACCCGGCCAGAGGAGAACCAAAGAACGGGATCCCTCCCGATACCGCCTTTGAAGATCTTCCAAAGACCTACACCTGTCCGGTCTGTGGAAAAGCCAAAATCGGAAAGACCGCGTTCAATCCCATGGACGCACCCTCCGGCAGGTACCGTTGCATTGCCTGCGGATATGTGTACGATCCCGAGAGAGGGGAGCCTAAAAACGGGATAAATCCGGACACCACCTTTGAAGATTTGCCTGACAGTTATGTCTGCCCGGTCTGCGGGGTCTATGCAAAGATCGGCAAGAGTGCTTTCGTTCCGACCGAATAAACCCATCCTATTTTCCCTTTTTCAATTGGCGTGATCATCAGCATTCTCATACGTTTGTGTCCTACTGGTCGCGAAGTTCTGCCATACCCCGGGCGTCGTCAACAATGTCATCGGGATTATGCAACTCGATATTGAGAAAAGACTGAAAGGGAAGCTGGTGCCGGTCACAGAGTAAATGTCTGCCGATCCAACAAATCGCAGCCGGAAGTCCCATCTCCCCGTTTTTTACCTTTCATCGCCGATTTTAACGTTAAAAACCCGGAATACTCATTATCCAACCTTTTATATAAATTCATTGCGCAGGTAAAGGTACCTTTCCCTATCAATTGCAACCCGGGAGCTATTCCTGAAAAGAGGCCGTAATAATACCTGCCCCTGACTCTCCATGGAGGAGAAAACAACCATGATCGCCATTGAATACATCCTTGCTGGCGTTGCAGTCCTTATCCTGGTCAGTATTATTGCCAACAAGGTATCGGGAAGGCTCGGACTACCCGCTCTCCTGATATTCATTTTTGTGGGCATGCTTGCCGGTTCCGAAGGCCCGGGCGGGATAGAATTCAGTGACCCCGCGATAGCACAGTCTATCGGCGTTGTCGCCCTTGCTCTTATCCTCTTCTCAGGCGGGCTTGAAACCAGGTGGTCGGAAGTCCGGCCGGTCTTTACCAAAGGTATCGCGCTCTCCACCGCGGGGGTTGCATTCACGGCACTGATCGTAAGTTTGGCCGCAATCTTCCTTCTTGGCTTTTCCCTGCTCGAAGGTTTCCTCTTAGGCGCTATTGTCTCGTCAACCGATGCAGCCGCGGTCTTCTCCATCCTCCGGTCGCGCCGGGCAAGTCTCAAGGGAGAGCTGCGGCCGCTCCTGGAGTTTGAGTCGGGGAGCAACGATCCGATGGCGATCTTCCTGACAATCGGGGCGATTGCGCTCCTGATGCAGCCCGGGACATCGTTCTTCTCGCTTATACCGCTCTTCGTACAGCAGATGGCAATAGGGGGTCTCCTCGGCTATGGCATGGGGAAAGGGGCCGCATGGTTGATCAATATCGTGAAACTGGAGTACGAAGGCCTCTACGCGGTACTCACCCTCTCATCAGCACTACTCATCTATGGTCTCACCGTCATGGTAGGAGGGAACGGGTTCCTTGCGGCATATATCGCCGGCATGGTAATCGGAAACAGCGCAATCGTCCACAAGAAGAGCATCATACGGTTTCACGAGGGCTTTGCCTGGCTGATGCAGATCACCCTTTTCCTCGCACTCGGCATATTTGTTTTCCCGTCCGAGATCCTGCCGGTACTCGTCCCGGGCATCATCATATCATTGGCCCTGATCTTTATTGCCCGCCCAGTTGCTGTGCACCTCTCGCTCCTCCCGTGGAAGATGAAGAAGAACGAAAAGCTCATGATCTCCTGGGTGGGTCTCCGGGGCGCAGCACCCATCGTGCTTGCCACGTTCCCATTTCTTGCCGGAGTACCGCAGGCTCATGTGTTCTTCAACATCGTCTTCTTCATGGTAATTGCATCTGCCCTCCTGCAGGGGACTTCGATCCCATTTGTGGCCCGGCTCCTCGACCTCTCGACTCCCCTTCCCGGCCGGTCCCGGTTCGGCATGGAACTGGAACATCGGGAAGAGTCGGAGAGCGAACTGGTCGAACTGGTCATCCCTCCCGGTTCACCGGCGTCCGGCAAGCAGATTGTCAATCTTGGCCTGCCTTTCGGCACTCTCATCATCCTTATTGCCAAGGGTAAAGAGCAGTTCTCCCCCCGCGGGGACACCGTCCTTGAAGAAGGTGATACCCTGCTCACCCTCACCACATCGGACAATGTAAGCGCCGTACGCAGGATAATTCTCAATGAAACGAGTTCAGAGCAGGGTAATTCGGACCTTCATGAAACTGGTTTTCCTATAGATTTTTTAAGGAGATTTAGGTAGTACCGGTAAGGAGAGAAATGGGAGAACGCTGGCCTTCGTCTTTGCCCTGCCCCTGATAATCCTCGAGATCATGAGGGGGCGTCATTTCCGGGGTACGGTGGTCAGTTTGTTTGCAGCAATCCGGCCGTAGTTTCGCATCCCCGGGTGGCTGCTCTGTGCAAGAATTTTTTTAATCCTCAACTGCTATCTCGTGATCACCGGTGGACCCTTGCGTTCACGGTTTTTGCCGCTCCAGGGAATACCACTAATTTTGCTGATTTTACCGGCTCGTGCATTCCCGTGGTTTATTCGGTTAATGCTGTGATGCTGACCGGTCTTGTCATTGCCGCGGGATCAGGAGCGGGATCGAACAAGTCCCGATCATGATGGTCCCGGTCATCCTTATCGCCCTTGTGATTATGGTGCTGTTCTGCATGACACTGCCGGGATTTGAAGAGGGGATCCGGTTCATGTTCACACCGGATTTCTCCGTTCTCTTGCATACCGACCAGTGGGTTGCTGCATTCGGGCAGGCATTCTTCTCCCTCCCGGTCGGGGAAGGAATCCTTCTCACGAACGGTCCCAATATGGTATCTGATTGTGTGCTTTATCACAGGAAAGTCCCGGAAATGATTACCTTCGCGAGGGTTACCCCTGGTCCATTTCTGATTTACTCGCGGTACGCAGGATAAGGGCCGGTTTTTTTGTCCTTCTCACAACCGTAAACGTAGTGCTCCCAAGGACGAAATTGCGTAGCCAGTCCGTGCCATGAGCATTCATCGTTATCAGGGACACATCGTCGTCTTCTGTCATGGACAGGATTATTTCCGTCGGATCACCGACACGAACACAAGGAGTTGCTGCAATACCTGCGGCGGCAAGATCCTGTTGCAGTGCTGCAAGCCGGGCCTGGGCTTTTGTAACCAATTCTTCAATCTCTGCTTTGGATTTTGCATGGCTGACAACATGCAGAAGTGTTATCTTTTTTAATCCGTCCAGTGTTTTTAGAATTGCGACAACATCATCAGCAGGCCGGGAAAAATCCGTCGGTACAAGTACGTTTGAAAACAACGGGTGATGAACTGTCGGCCCGGCACGTGAAACCTGATCGGGGCGCATGATGAGAACATTCATCTTTGCATTGCGGAGAACGGTTGAGGATACACTGCCCAGCAGTAACTCTGTTATCGGATTCAGTCCCCGGGCACCGGTAATGATCAGGGACACATTATGGGTTTTGGCGGCCTCTATGATCGCCTGATGTACCGAGCCCTGCGTTATTACATTTACGATAACATCAATGCTGGTAATAACCGAAAATCCGAGATTTTCAAGATACTCTTTTTTCTCTGCCATGAGCATCTTTGCATCTTCGATATGGGCGTCATGTGTCCACCCGTGCCGTGATGGATTGGTTGCATCCACCACATGCAGGAGAACCACTTCCTTGACTCCGGGGATCTCGCCTATGTGATCGAGGATTTTTTGTGAAGACGATGAAAAATCCAAAGCTACCAAAACTTTTTCAAACATTACATCTCCCTGGAAAAAAATGTCGCGAATGAATATAAAAAAGATCCTCAACAGTCAGTCCTATTGTGATCCCGGAAAAACCAAACCACAAAAAAATATAAGGAGCCCTTCCCTGGGGCTCATATTCTCTCCCTATCAGGAGACTATCCTTTCGTTTCTGGGCTTTTCGGGCGGTGCTCCCATTTCACATTCAGTTTTTCGCTCTCTATGAGACCCGGGAGCTATTTACTTCGAAGCTGAAGATGCAGATTACTATCCGGGTAGTTATGGGCAGCCATCATTTTGTGTCACTTGCCGAAGAGGAATAACTATCGCTCCTCCTCATGAGCGGCCAATGAAAGAACAGGACCAAAGAGTTCTTTTCAAGGTAGTACACCCAATCTCTGTCATGTGGAGTGCTTACAGATCTGCACGGATCCAGTGAATGAGATAACAGACTGGAGAGTCCGGCTAAAGGATATCACAATATTGAATAATTCCCTGCGATGATGATAAAAACCGGAATCCCCTCAACACACCTCACACTTTTGACCAAATGAAACTCGGTTTTTATGAAGTCATTGTCCGAAACAATGGATCGGACAATTTGAACTGACCCCGTCTAAGATCTGTCAAGTTGTGACGGATTTCAAAATATAAAAAGCCGGAATTGGGGAAAAAGAGAAATTTTAAATTTCCCTCCGAAAATAATCTCTCACCCCGGCCCCTGCTTTACTGGTTATTCATCGGTCTCATCAGCCCTGTCATCACTCTTTTTACGGTTGTATTCCGGGCGCTTATTTGTGTCCTGCCCCGGCTTTTTTCGTATATCCCGCAATTTTTTTAGATATTCATTATAGATATACCAAATCATCGTGGACATACCCGGAAGCACCGAACATAAAATGGGGACTGGATTATTTAGACTTTTTCTTTGTCAGACACGCGGGTGCTTCCGGGATACAGGAGTAATGAATTGCACGTAATATGGAAAAAAAGGTAGAAAATTTATCCGGGTTCCTCCTGTTCCTGTAACCGTTTTGATAACCGGGAAATATTATCCAATGAACCAATGACGATTAATTCATCCCCCTGCATGAGCGTCATGTCACCCGAGGGGTTTGATAGTACTTCCCCATTACGTTTAATCGCAAGGATCGAAACGGAATATTCTTTCCTGACATTGAGGTCCCCGAGTGTCTTGTTTTCCAGTGGGGACCATGCATCAAGGACAATTGAATTAATCTCCACATTCGGAATATTCATCCGTAAATCGGAAAGGGTCGCGGTATTATCAGGGGGGTTCCGGAGCATCTGGTACGTGTCTGAACGTACCTCATTGACGAAGCGGTCTATTTTTGAGTCCGGTATCAGGTATTTTTTCATTACCCGTGTAAAAATCTCTACAGAGGTCTCAAACTCCTCGGGAATTACTTCGTCAGCCCCGAGATCCCTGAGCCGTTTCACTTCTGTGAGGAACCTCGTCCTGACAATAATAAAGATCCCGGGGTTCATCTGCCGGGCAAGAGATGTAATCGTCCGTATTGAGGCCGGGTCATTGATCACAACCACGAGAATTCTTGCTTTTTCAATCGTTGCGTGGGATAGAATTTCAGCATTTGCAGCGTCGCCAAAAAATATATTCTTTCCTGATTTTCTCTCTCTTGCAACCGTATCAGGATTTAAATCAATAATGATGTGAGGGATTCCTCCAATTTCAGCCGCCTGTGCAAGATGTCTCCCGTTCAGGCCATATCCCACAATAACAAGATGGTCTTCGAGTGTTGGTACGGTATGGCCGGCTTCCGGTTCACACCCTGATCTGATACGCGGTCCAAGCGGCATACGGGAACAGAAATCGGCAACCCGTGGCCCTGATGTGATAAAAAGCGGCGTTAATGCCATTGTCAGGACGGCAATCGCAAGAAATATCTGCTCGCCTGAATCAGAAAAAAATCCATACTCTTTCCCGGGAATTGACAGGATAAAGGCAAATTCACCAACGTTTGCCAGTGCGAGGCCGGCAAGCACTGACGTCCGCAGGGACTGCCCGATAGCGAGTGTCGAACCCGCTGCAATAACTGTTTTGACAGCAAGGACACCGATGACAAGGCCAATAATAATGAAAAGGTTACCCGCGAGGAACGCGAGGTTGAGGAGCATCCCGATTGAAATAAAAAAGAAACTGGTGGAAATATCCCGGAAGGGTATGATGCTTGCAAACGCCTGGTTAAAATAATCCGATTCTGAAAGGACCAGGCCGGCAAGGAATGCACCGAGAGCCAGGGACAACCCAAGACTGGCAGTAATGTACGTAACGACGAAACAGATGAGGATAATGAATAATAAAAATATTTCAGTACTCCTCATACCGGTAATCCGGTTCATCAGTTTCGGGATTACATATGCTGAAATAACAAGTATCGCCCCGAATAGCACGACAAGAGTTACTCCGAGGTTAACAAGGGCCCCGGTTATATCCGTTGTCTCGCCTGCAAGTATCGGCAGGGCGATGAGCATCGGTATGGTAACAATATCCTGGAAAATGGCGACCCCGAGGGTAACTCTTGCCTGGGGACTCTCCATTTCTACCCGGTCCTGGTAGATTTTAAGGGCAATCGCCGTACTGCTGTGACAGATTAGAAAACCAAAGAAAAGCCCCTGGACAAGTGTAACGCCAAAGAAATAAGATATTGCCATTGTTGCTGCAATCGTCAGGAGGACCTGGAGGCTGCCGCCGATCAGGACGATTTTCCTCATCTCGTAAAGAGTTTTAAAGGAGAATTGCATTCCTATAGTGAAAAGCAGGAAAATGATGCCTATTTCTGCCAGCACTTCGACAATATGGGGTTCCTTTATGAGGCCAAGCCCGTAAGGCCCAATCAGGACACCGGTTATAATAAACCCAATTATCCCTGGAATTTTAATTTTATTTCCGATTGCGATGATAATGATGGCAAACGTGAAAATAATGATGAAATCATACAAATAACCGGCGATCATTACAGTCTCCCTTTAATTCGGATCTACAATTCAGAGGCTGAAATTTTTACAAAGGAATTTAGAATACCATGGTACCGGGGAACCGTTCCCGGGCAAATTATTACAGTTAATACTCTAATAGTAGATATTTATCAACTTTACTACGCTTTTATAGAAAAAACCGTATGAAACTCACTTCATCTTATTCGTCCTAACAAATACCCAGCCATTTTTCGCTAAATTCTCAGGTGTGGTGTACACAATTGCAATATCCCCCGCTTCAAGTCTTGTTTCACCACTAATACTGGTCAGGACCGTATCTCCTCTCCGGACAGCCAGGACCAGCAGGTTGTATTGTTTTCGTAAATTGAATTCCCCAAGAGTTACCCCGGCGAGCGGGGAAAGCGGACCGACGGTGAGTGCAGAGATAGTCATATTCGGGATACCATTGACGAGGTCCGGTAATGTCCCCGGTGATGAGGCCGGGGTCCGGAGCATACGGTACCCGTCAGCCCGTACCTCCTCGATGAATGTGCCAATCCTGTCCTGCGGGATGAAAAATTTGTTCAGTACCACCGTAAATATCTCAATCGAGGTCTCGAATTCCTGGGCGATAACCTGGTCTGCACCGGCTGCATGGAGCGACTCAACCTCGCTTACATACCGGGTACGAACAACGATTGTTAATCCAGGGTTCAGGTGGCGGCAATTGCTGACAATTTTTCTCGTGGCGATGGGATCATTAATCGCAACAACAGCAATCCGGGCGTTACGGATAGCGGCATGTTCCAGGACGGCCTCGTAGATTGCATCTCCAAAAATTACCGGTGCACCCTGCCTGCGTGCTTCATTTACCAGGTCCGGGTTTAATTCAATGATATTAAACGGGATCCCACCATGTACCGCTGCTTTGGACAGGTTTTTCCCGTTGACCCCGTACCCGATAATTACCATATGGTCCTTCAGTTTCCGGGACACATCTTCGTCCTCAATCGTCCCACATGATCCTTCTACAAACCGGGATAAGGAACGAACCCTGCAAAGCCTTCCCGTGAGGGGATTTCCAATACTGATGACAAGAGGGGTAGCGGCCATCGTTATCAGGGCTACAATAAGGAACATCTGGTAGATGTCTTTTGTAAGAATTCCCACAACTGCAGCACTTTGCGCAATGATAAAAGAGAACTCTCCCACCTGTGCGAGGGACAACCCGGCCATCACTGAAGTCCGTAATGGATAACCGATCGCAAGGGGTGCGGCTGTTGCAAACAGTGCTTTTACCACGATAACGCCGATAATAAGGAAAACAACGATCCAGATGTTGGCGATTAAAAACTGGACGTCAACGAGCATGCCAACCGAAATGAAGAAAAAGCTGGTAAATATGTCACGGAACGGGAGGATAATACTCACTGCCTGGTGGCTGTATTCTGATTCGGAAATGAGTAACCCGGCTAGTAACGCACCAATTGCAAGGGATATTCCCATAATCGAGACCAGCCAGGCAACACCAAAGCAGACAAGGATCACGAATATCAGGAACAGTTCCTGGTTACGTGACTTGGCAATTTCATTGAGGAGCCTTGGGATGACCCACTTCGCACTGACAATAATTACCAGGATCAGGACGATATCCTTGATGACCAGGTTGATGAGAGAATCTGTCGATAACAACGGGGTGGGGTCGAACATCGAAAGGCTGGCAAGAAACGGAATTGCCATCATCATGGGAATTGCCATGAGGTCCTGGAAGATCAGGATGCCAAGGACAATACTGCCATGGGGTGAATCGATCTCATCTCTCTGGTGAAGGAGTTTCAACACAATCGCTGTACTTGAAAGTGCGAATAAGAACCCGAGTACGATTGATTCAGCTGTTGGAATGCCCAGGGCCAGCGAAACACTGCAGAAGAATATGAACGATAACCCAATCTGGATTGCTCCCCCGAGCACGGCAATAAGCCTGATCTTCCAGAGGTTTTTAAAGGAAAATTCAAGCCCGATTGTGAACAATAGCAGGATTATCCCAATTTCTGCCAGGATCTCGACCTGCTCCTGCCCCTGGATTATTCCAAACCCGTAGGGGCCCACAATGACACCGGTAAGGATGAATGCAACAATTGCGGGCACTTTAAACCGGTTAAAAATCATTCCCACTACGAGAGCAATTAAGAAAATAATGAGGACATCGGCAAGTATGCTGAATACCATTACGTGGGTCTCCTAAGGTGAAACGTAATTTCTAATACTAACATTTGAATTTAATGTATTTTTCCGCAATCAAATATTTTTTAATACGGTTTCAAAATTTCAACCCGTCCCTGCCGTCGAAGTATCATCCAGAGCACAACAGATGTGCCAATAAACACAATGGAAAACACGATCCGGATAAAAAGGTCGGCTGAAGTCTGTATTCCCGGGGGAGAGAATACGAAACCTGAGGCGAGAAAGAGTATTGTTACCGCACAGACCGCAGGAACGGCGTATGGTGCTTTAGACCAGAAAGCAAGAATCAACGGGATAAAGTAGAGCAGCCAGACTGGCACACCAAGCGGAGTACTCGAGATCGAGCGCATAGGTTACCAGCATAATCGCCACGAGGGCGAGCCTGAACCATGGGCCCGAAAGGTATGGGGAGATCTTTCGAATAATCCGGGCTTGGAATGTATGCCCATCATGATCAATTGATTGCACAGCTTACTACTCCGTAAAACAGGTACCTATCCGATGTTATGTATCAGGATATTGTGACTGCCTGAAGGTTTATGATTTCCGGTACTGCCACGAGCCCGTGATATTCTTCTCATACGGCAGGGATCGGGACAGGTGTAAATGGTTCATTTTCAATCCCCTTTATACATTTCCGCCATTTATAATTGAAATCGTTTTTGCCGAAGATGGCATGTACGCCACAATTGGTGATCTCGAAGGGATTATGAAAACGTTTTAATTATCCTTTTTTAACGATCAAACTACTGATTTAAGATCCCCACAATGCATCCCATTTATCCAGGATAAGAAAAATAAACCCATCTATTACAGCTATTATGCAAATCAATTGAAAAATCATCTGGGTAAAACCTGTAGTCAAAAGGATTGAAATGGTATATCCAATCACTCCGACAATGATGAACCCTATTGGTAAAATGAATCCGAAAATTGAATTTGACGATCCATTTCTCATACGTATTCCCCGGTTGAAACAGGATATACCATTTGTGTGAAAAGAATGCAGAATAAAAAGAAATTTTCCCGTAGTTCAGGTTTATGACAATAATGCAAAAATAAATAAAATCAACAGGGCTATTCCGATGATAAGTGTGGGGCAATCCAGGATTTCAATTATTCTTTTCATATAGCACACGTTCATTTTTTGGAAGCTCATATTTCCACTTCTACGGGATAAAATATTCTATTTTGACACATCCCCTTTCATAATTATCATCGGAATTTTACGTATATATTAGCGGAATTAAATTGGTGATTCCTTTTTTCCGGGGCTACATTTCCATAGCTTCTTTTTTTATTCCCCTGCCTACCCTCTTTACGTCCCAAAAGGGGCAGGAAAAAGAAAATAAAGGTCAGATTACGTCACAAACCGTCGTCAGTAAGTTTTTACCAATTCAGATTTTAAGACGGAATTAATTGATAACTATTTTATCCCAAAGAATCATTGAGGGAATGAATATCAGAACAATCCCCGAGGTCAAGATATGGTCACAGTTCTTCTCATTGAGGATTCGGCATTTCAACGTAAAGTCGTATCGAGCATCGTAAAGGATCTTGGTTATGATGTTATCACCGCAGATAACGGGTATGAAGGCGTAGAACGTATCCTCACCGATAAACCGGCCGTTATACTCAGTGATCTGCTCATGCCCGAATATGATGGCATCTGGGTGCTGGAACAACTGAAGGCGAAGAGTATAAAGACTCCTGTCATTATTGTCACATCGGATGTGCAGACCACAACAAAGGACCGCTGCATGGCCCTGGGGGCATTCGGCTTCATGAACAAACCGGTTCAGAAGGATCTTCTCAAGTCTGCAATCGAGAAGGCACTTGCTGGTGGAATGAGATGAAAGAGATCGATGAACAGACGATTGATGCGATCAGGGAGATTGTTAATATCGGTGTCGGCAGGGCTGCCGGTCAGCTCCAGGAGATGACCGGGTCACACATACGCCTCCAGATCCCGTCAATTACGATTGTCCCATTTAATGAAATCACAGCGGCCGGGAATACCCTCATTTCAGGAGATACATTATCAGCCGTGCTTCTGGATTTCAAGGGTACATTTTCAGGAATCAGTGCAGTGGTATTTCCCCCGGACAGTGCAGCGGCCCTTGTCATGCTTCTGACCGGAGAGCATGAAAAAAGCCCTGAACTTGATGCAATGAGAATTGAAGCCTTAAAAGAAGTAGGGAATATTATCATTAATGCCGTGATGGGCTCAATCGCAAACGTGCTGTCAGAACACCTGATCTATTCGATTCCGACATATTATGAAGGGCCGATTGCAAACCTTGCCCGGTTGAAAAGAAAAAGTGTCCGCGATGAATGCGTTCTCCTGGCACGTACCAATTTCCTTGTCGAGAAGCTCAACATTGAAGGAGATATTCTTCTGATCCTCGAGATCGGCTCCCTTAACGCCCTTGTTGAGAGTATCAACCGGGTCCTGGCCTGAAAGGTATCTAACATGGAAGAAACCCCTGGTGAAAACCCGGTTTTCGGGCTCCTTGACATGATCCCAAACGGGATCATTGTTATCCAGATCAGACTATTCTATCTGTTTCTGGAATGCCTGCATGGTTGAATGGACGGATATACCTGCAGATGAGGCGAAAGGAACAAATTTAATTGAGCGATACCCTGCCTTAAAAAATCCACTGGTATTTTCGAGGATCTCCCAGATTTTTGAAGGCGGTCCTGCAGTGCTGTTCTCTTCGACGTTCCATCCGCACCTGATTCCCTGTGAGTTCCCCAGTGGGGACCTTCGGGTCGAGAAGATCTCATTTATTCCCTTCCATCAATCAACCGGGAAGTTTGCCCTGATACTGATTGAGGATATGTCCGATCTTACAAACCAGGTGAAGGCGTACCGCTCCATGAAGGCAGTTGCTGAAACCCAGCGTGATGATTTGAAGAAGAGCCCAGGACGCAATTTATCTCGCAAATGAGGCGCTTCGTGAAACAACGGAATATCTCAACAACCTGTTTGACTATGCCAATGCCCCGATTATCACATGGGATCCCGGGTTCCACATCACCCGGTTCAACCATGCGTTCGAACATCTGACTGGCAGAAACCAGGAGGAAGTACTGGGGAAGACACTGGACCTACTCTTCCCGGATGAGACACGAATCGCCTCAATGACATTAATCCGGAAGGCAGTTGAGGGCGAGCGTTGGGAAACTGTTGAGATCCCGATTCTCATCAAAGACGGCAGTGTCCGGACGGTGCTCTGGAATTCAGCAAACATCTTCGATCCTGAAGGCAGGATACTTTCCACCATCGCCCAGGGTGTTGACATCACCGAGCGTGTTCTACTCGAACAGGAAATGAAGTACCATGAGCAGGAACTCAGGCAATTTTCAGCAGCGCTTGAAACCTCGAACAAGAAACTCACGCTCCTGTCAGGTATCACCCGGCACGACATCAATAACCAGCTGACCGTGCTGATGGGTTTCCTCGAAATACTGGAGATGAAGCAGCCGGACACTTCATTTAGTGACTATTTCAACAAAATTACCAATGCTGCCGAACGGATACAGGCGATGATCCAGTTTACAAAAACGTATGAGGGTATCGGGGTCAATGCACCGGTCTGGCAGAATACCCGTACCCTGGTGGACACAGCTGCAAAAGACGTAGCTATGGGCGATATCCGGTTGGTAAATGATATCCCTGATGATTTTACAATATTCGCTGACCAGTTGATTGTCAAGGTCTTTTTCAACCTGATGGACAACGCGGTACGGTACGGCGGGAAGATCACGACCATCAGGTTCTCTGTTGAGAAACTCGATGGTGATTGTGTAATTGTTTGTCGAGGATGATGGAAACGGTGTCTCTGCGGATGAGAAGGAGAAAATCTTCGAGCGTGGGTTCGGAAAGAACACCGGTCTTGGGTTTGTTCCTCGTCCCGTGAGATCCTCTCTATCACCGGTATCACCATTCGTGAAACAGGTGAACCGGGGAAAGGTGCACGGTTTGAGATGACGGTGCCGAAAGGGATGTGGCGGTTCTCGGGAACTGGTGGAAAATTACCGGAAAAATAACACGGCTGAAATTTCGTATTTATAACACAATTTATTACGCAATTCCCATTACGATTGGTGTTAGCAGTGCTCGAAGGTAGGAACAGGAATGGGACGGTGTGTGTGAGGAACTTAAAAAAAAGCAAGGGGAAATGATATTGTTCAGTTGGCTACATAATTTATTTCTTAATGTTTCCCAGTCCGTATAGGGCAACCCGGCATCTCCTGACCTCCGCGTTCCGAGACCCAGACCAGCATCGGGATCAGGTGCTTGCGAAGTTCCTGACCATCTGAGGTCAGCGAATATTTTACGGCTGGCGGCGAACTATCCTGGATCTCCCTGCTCACAAGCCCAATCCGTTCAAGATTCTTCAATGTGTCAGATAGCGGTTTCGGGCTGATGCATCCGAGCTCTTTTTTGAGTTCATTGAATCCCTTCTCGCCTTCATTACCCAAAATCGCAATTATCAGGAGTGCCCACTTCTTTGCAATTACATCGAGGATTCCAAACAACGGGCAGAAACAGATATCATTGTTCACGGATGGAGGTTTCTTCATGGATACTACCTACCTGTTGTGTTACTTTTCTGCTTATCAACTATTAAACGGATACTATCTATCAGAAAATTATCCTTAGTCAAACGGAGTCATGAGTCATGAGTACATCCTGTTCAGAGAACTGCGACTGTGATAAATGTAGTGGCGCATATGAAGGGGAATGGTATAGGTATCCCCCGCTCCGCAACGCACTGATAGCTGCAGGTATTGCAATATTGGGTTTCATTCTCGGTCTTCTAGGGATTATCCCCGAACTGGTCGTGAACATGCTCTTCGTTGTTGCTATCCTCCTCGGAGCATACCATTGGGCCCGGGAAGGATTTGAAGAGCTGATCCATGAGCATTCGATCGACATCGAGATGCTGATGATCGCCGCTACGTTAGGGGCAATCGTGCTCGGGCTCTGGGAGGAGGCTGTGACACTCGTCGTCCTATATGCTGCAGCCGAAGGCGTGGAGCATATCACGTACGCCCGGACACGGGCATCGATCCGGAAACTTCTCGACCTTGCACCCAAAGAAGCTGTCCTGCTCCGGAATGGGACCGAACAGGTTATCCCGGCCGATCAGCTCCAGGTTGGGGATATTTTTCTTGTGAAACCCGGTGCGGGTATACCCACCGACGGAATCATCATGAAAGGCCGGTCCGGTATTAATGAAGCGGCTGTGACCGGTGAATCAGTGCCCGTCGAAAAATCGGAAGGGATGAAGGTCTTTGCTGCGACACTCAATCTCGACGGTGCCCTGGAGGTAAAAACAACGGCCACGTTCAAGAATAATTCCCTCGCAAAGATGATCCACCTGGTTGAAGAGGCACAGGAGCAGAAAGGAAAGACACAGGCTTTCATCGAACGGTTCGGCCGGATATATACACCTCTGGTCCTCCTCGTGTCGCTCATTATCATCATTGTCCCGCCGTTCTTCGGCATACCGTTCAACGATCTTGCAATCCGGGGCGTGGTTCTCCTCGTTGCAGCAGCACCGTGTGCTCTCGTCATGTCCACACCGGTCGCCGTTGCGGCAGGTATCGGCTCTGCGGGAAAGCACGGTATTCTCATAAAAGGGGGTGCCCACCTTGAGAACCTCGGAAAAACCAAAGCAGTTGCATTCGACAAGACCGGGACACTCACGACCGGTTCACCTGCAGTAACTGACATTATCCCATTGAACGGTGACGAACATGAGGTCCTCCGGATCGCGTACACTGTCGAACGCTGTTCTGACCACCCACTTGCCCGGGCAATTGTAAGGCATGCAGAGACGGCTGGCATTCAGCCTCACGAAGCGGTCGGTGAATGTGCTCTTCCCGGGCAGGCTGCGACGGCGGTTATCAGCGGAACAACATATTATGTGGGAAAACCGGAATTTTTCACTTCGATCACCCCAGATGAAGTTACCAGGCAGCAGATTAGCCAGCTTCGTACCAACGGGAAGACCGTCATATTCGTAGGAATGCAGGACAAAGTCCTTGGTCTTATCGCGGTCCGGGATGAGGTACGGCCGAAGGCAAAAGCGATGATCGACAAGCTCCACACGATGGGGATAGCGACGATCATGTTGACAGGTGACAACCAGATTACCGCAAGGGCTGTAGCCAGTGATCTGGGAATTGACGACATACGGGCAGACCTGAAGCCAGAGGACAAAACTGCAGCAATCGACACCCTCAAGGAGAAATACGGTTTCGTTGTGATGATCGGTGACGGCATTAACGATGCTCCGGCACTGGCCCATGCCACGGTCGGGATCGCAATGGGAACGATCGGGACCGATGCGGCAATTGAAGCGGCTGATGTTGCCCTGATGGCCGATGACCTGTCGAAAGTTCCGGAAGCTATCGCATTCGGGAAAAAGGCCCGGGCCATCTCCACACAGAATATCGTCTTCTCGCTCGCAGTGCTCGCAATCATGATTCCAGCCGCACTTGCAGGTATCCTTGGCGTAACGGTTGCGGTGGTCTTCCATGAGGCATCCGAACTTCTCGCGGTAGGAAATGGATTGCGGGTATTCAGGAGATAACTCAAAAAATGGTTTTTTCCACTTATTGTTCCATTCACTTTTTTTTATTCCATTTGGAAGTTAAAAAACCGTAACTGCCGGAATATTGACATCAGGCCGGGGTTGAACAAACCAAAATTGGAGATGATTTTCATTCCTCGATGAGAATTATCGCAGCTCCTGCAGCAATCACACACATAATGATCGCTAGAAGGTATGCACCTATGTTCAAGCCGCAGGTTATAGATCCACCGGACAATTTTGCAATCTCATTGCAACGGAATGGATAGTAAATCATCGTGTATGAAAAAAGTACGATGTTTGCAACAATTACAAGCCATAACGCTGTTTTTTCGAGATTCATACCTTCCTCTGGATAGTATTCGGATATAAAGTAGAGGAAGAGATTGCGAAGATCATCACTTTCGTCCTGCACACGCCCTGAGTTCATACCACCTTATTCCCACAACAATGTATGAATTTCGAAGGCCCAATCCCTCTTTGCCCATGTTGTAAGAGACCAAGTCTCTATCGTTCCCAACATTCCCGGACTGCCTATAAATGCTCATATTGCCATGCAGTGTTCCCCGAATCATGTATTGTTGATTACCTATCAGTGGAGGATCCCGATCCAAATCTCAACAGCATGTCAGATCGGACTGAATCTCAATTCGATCTTTCTTATTTTGAAACTGAAGGATATGCTCGGGATCAACTGCATCCGGGCTTTGCGAAAAAATGTTACCTTAATTCGTAGAATTCCGGGGCTACATTTCCATCCCTTCTTTTTTTATTTCCCTTCTTACCCTCTTTACGTCCCAAAAGGGGCAGGAGAGAAAAGAAATGTCAGATTTTGTCCAGAAGGCAAATGTCAAGCGGTCGGTCCGTACTCTTACGACCAAGATCGCTGATGTAGCGACCTTAAACACCCTTGTCCAGGGTGTCATCGATACCAACGCATTCCAGTGCGTGGACCACGTTGTAGCCGGTGAAACTCATCCCGGTAGTCAGTCCGTGGTTCACAGTCATTCGGCATCCGTGTGGTCTATGAAAACCCGACAACCCTGAAGAACATGGGTACTGCAACTGCAAAGGCATCAACCGTTGCAGGCTATACCGCAGCTGCAGCCGCACTTGTCGGAAATACGGCACTTGCAACCGCAATCGGCGGGGACCCCATTCAGGACACCGAAGGCGAAGGGTATTCCATTTCGCTGAATTGTCACGATGCGAACGGCGAGGACTATACCGTCACGTTCACCCGGAAGGCAGTCACCATTTCCTCGTACGAGGACAATGCGATTGTCGCCCGCGTGAACACCTGGGCCAACACAAAGCCCGCACTCGCCTGAACAGCCATCTGAACACGGGAGAGCCGGACCTAATCCCTGCTCCTTCTATTCTTGCCTCCCTGTTCGAGGAGGTCCACTATGGATATTGAAACTACGGCCCTGATCCTCGGCGTCGTACTTCCGCTTTACCCTTCGCTTTTCCTGATTTATGAGAAAATCGGGAAGTATGAGGTAATTTGTGCGGAGTTCGAGGCCCTGCGTGCGGAGCATGAGAAAATAAAAGGAGAACATCATGGATCCGGAATTAACCAACCTCATTGAGATTCTGATTACGCTCGCTGCTGCGTTCATCGCATACGTGCAGCACATGAGAGCGACGAAAGCGACCGCTGATACACAGCAGGCACAACTGACGACAAAGCAGGTACTGAGCTGACTTTGATGCGACTGACGACACGGTGACCACTGCACCCCCGGAGGTCCCGGGCCGGTCATACAAGATGACCGACAGTACGAAGAGATGGCTGACGTTCGACCACTCACCCATTGAGCAGGAGAGCCTTCTCCGGCAGGTGGCGGAGGCCGAAGCGGAGAGACTTGACACGTACACGATCACGGTCCCGTCTGCCTGGTATGACATTGAATACGGGCTCATCAAGGGCTCGGGAAAGACGGAGGCGAAATGATTAAGCGACTGATGCAGCGGAGGAAGCTGGTCATCGGCGGTTGCATCTTTCGCGGCTGTTGTGCTTGGGGTGGCCTGCACCGGGATTACCCCGGCCCAGGCTGCCTCTTGTGAGGTATCGATATCGGCAACCGGAGATCAGATGCTATCCAGTTCATCCGATTGGACCTGGACTGCATCGGATGGGGACCTTTCGAAGACACCTCCGCTCGGAATCGGGCAGGAGGTACTCAGTGGTGGGTATGTCGGATCGGTCCTGGTGAACGGTCCCGGGACGTACTCAGGAGATAGGTCGTTGTCAGCGGATGAAATACTCGAGTTCTCGACAGGTCAGCAGGTGGACAGCCAGGGACCCGGGATCCTCTCGGAGTCGTTGATGGTTTATTCAGTCGGATCACCGTGCTGCCGGGGTGACTTGTGGATCGGACTCGCTTGATGCTGAAGGGGCGAATCTTACTCGATCAGGCTTATTGTGAATATGCTGGGGTTTCGACGATGTTTATGACTGATTCGCTTTGCATATCGGTCGGCTGGTGCGATTAGCCAGGGTGATATTGATCTGCCGGATTCGCTGGCGATGGATGTTTCATCGTCGGGTAATGGTTACGGTAGCTTTGCTGCGGGATCACGATCTCTGATTGGGATTGGGAATACTACGGCACTCGGGTATGTTCATACGACCTCGGAGAAGGTTGGGGCTGGCTGGGAACTTTGTGGTGAATGGGCGGGTGAGGTGGAGCTCGTTTACTTCATCAATCTAACTATTTTTCTAGTTTGATGTCAAACCGTTAGTTAAACCATACGATATTTTTATATTTACTTAATAAATATGAAATCACAATCTTTTTTACACTAGAAGTGCTACGAAATTGTATAATAGTATGATGAGGTGTATTCGTTGCACATACCTGATGCATTTATTCCGATATGGCAGGGCGCAATCTACTGGATTATAGCCCTGGTCTTTGTGTATCTCTCCCTGCGGTGGGCAAAAAATGAATTGTCCGAGGAAAAATTACCATTGGTCGCGGTTCTGGCGGCTGGAATCTTTGCGCTCCAGTCTTTTAATCTCCCCGTTTCCATGGGGACGAGTGGACATCTTGTTGGTGGAGCACTCGTAGCAATTGTTCTTGGCTCCCCATTTGCTGCAGTATTCATCCTGACATTGGTGCTAATTGTCCAAGGTGTCATGTTTGGGGATGGTGGGCTCACGACAATGGGGGCTAACATCCTCAACATGGGGGTAGTCGGTGGTTTCGTGGGATTCTATAGTTTCAAAGGACTGAAAGCTGCCACCGGAAGCATGCCGATCTCTGCATTCATCGCCGCATGGCTTGCCTGCTTTATTCCGGCAATCTGTGCATCAGTTGAACTCTGGCTCGCCGGAACATTCCCGCTCGAAATGGGTATGATTGCGATGGGATTGTACCATGCAGTCATCGGAGTTGTTGAGGGGGTTATCACGGTAGGTGCGATTTACCTGATTATGAACGTGAGGCCTGATATGGTGGATCAAGGTGTATTACCAGCAAAGGCGGGTGCAGTTGCATGATCGACAATAAAACTCTGATAATTGGGGGTCTTGTCATCGCAATACTTATCGGGGTGGTGGCAGTATTCCTTGCATCAAGCGATCCGGATGGCATGGAAAGCACAGCCCTGATTATCCAGGGACAGAAATCACTCATCGGGCCAACTCCACCTGATGCAGAAATTCAGGAGAATCTGGAAGGAAAGTTTGCGTATTCAGCCCCGATGCCGGATTATTCACTTGGTGAAGGGATTGGGTTCTACGGGTGGAATTCTTGCAATTGTGGGAGGGACGATTCTGGCATTTCTAGTTGCAATTGGCCTGATATATGCCTTAAAGGTAGCAGGCAGGAAAAATCCACCAAATGTAAATCAATAGATCTTTTTTCCCGTACCTAATTTTTCCGGGGCTACAATTTCGCAGAGGTTGATACTGATTTGCGACAGAGTAGTAGTTGCCCTTCGGGGCATAGAGGGAGCCGGGAGGTTTAGCCACCTCCCAATTTTTCGTTCCGTTAAAAACCGCGGGTAATTACACCCGTGTCCCCTTTTCAATAATCCTGATAAAATCAACAAATGCAAACATCTGGTATCGTTCTTTTCCGGTAATTTCCTGCAGGATACCCAGGCCCACCATTTTGTTGACCAGTTTGTTTGCAGCGACCGGGCTGATCTTCAGTTCATCCGCCACTTCTCTGATTGAAACAGTCGGATTGTCGAATAAGAGATCAAGTAACCTGATCGCATTCATTCCACCTACCTTATTTTCGATCAGTTTCTTAATCGAACTATCCTTCAACGCGATAATTTCCCTTGCCGATTGAATGGCGTTCTCTGATACTTCAATAACGCCCTTTAAGAAAAATTTCAACCAGGCCTCCCAGTCATCATGAAACCGTATTCTGTTAAGGTGTTCAGCATATTCCGGTTTGTATTTCTTGAGATAGAAACTCAGGTAGAGCAGGGGCCTCGATAGCGATTTCGTCCAATAGAGATAGTACGTGATAAGAAGCCGTCCCATCCTCCCGTTACCATCAAGGTAGGGGTGGATCGTTTCAAACTGTGCATGAATCAGTGCAATTTTGATGAGTACCGGCAACTTGTCTTTTTCTTTGATGAATTTTTCAAGTTCCCCCATCAGCTGTTCAATTTTTGCCGGTGGCGGCGGGATAAATGATGCCTGGAAGATAGATCCTCCCGGGGTTCCAAGAAAATTCTGTTTGTCCTTGTATCTGCCGGGATTTTTATCAGAACCCCTCGTCCCGGTAATCAGCGTCTTATGGGACTCGTTGATTAACGCAAGGTCCAGGTCACCATTCCGAAGATGCTCGACGCCATAATTCATGGCTCGTATGTAATTGATAACTTCCCTGATATCCCGGATATCCTCCTTTGGTTTGAGATTTGCTTCGAATTCCAGCACCCCCTGAAGCGAGACCTGCGTCCCTTCAATCTGGGCGGATAGCAACGCTTCTTTCTTCACGTACATTGCAACAAAGATATCGGGATTCGGGAGGACTTCAGTTACCCCGTCAAGGCGGGCCAGGGCTGCATCGGCCTTCGAGAGAAGAAGACGCAATTCATCATCATATTCAATATCCGGCGGTAAAGGATTGGGGATGAAGGCATCATACCCCCGATCCTGTCGCACAAATTCTCCAGCTTTCCGTCCCATAATTCACCACAACTCTTTCAGATATACTGTTGGTTTATCTACAATATAACCGCGTTCTTAAGTTAACTGTAGTTTACGCATTTACGAAAAAGCGCTGTATGTATGCTATTAGTATATTTAGAATGGGTTTGGTTGTATAAGTAAATCTGGAAGTAATCTGGGCCTTATACGGTTGATTCCTCATTAGACCCGAATATACTATCGGACTGCTCTGGGTTTTCTCAAACGTTCGGAGTTCTCATCCTAATGTACGGAGTCTATCCATCAAATGTACGGAGCTTCTATCCAAATGTACGGGAGCTGTCGCCCTTTTATTCAGGAAGCCCTTCGCCCCTGCGACCGACCCACCCCCAACTCCCCGCCCTACCAAGCCTAAAGGGCGGGGCCACACCACCGGTGCCTCCTGTCCGCTCCCTTTCGGCTTCGCGAAAGAATTTCGCCCGGCGAAATCATGGAGCGGAGGGCAGGAGGACCATCATTCATCTGTTACTACGAGGTCGGCTAGTCCACTCTCAAGATCCCTCTGTGATACTTCGGGTCTACTAACCTGATCAAGTCGGACCTGCCTGGATACAATTCTCTTGGCCGACCCATTTTTTTGCTGTTTCCTTAACTGGCTATTTCTGATTACATTTGCCCAGTCTGCATAGAGATATGCCCTGCCTGATGCCCGGAGAAGAGATCGCATAAATCTGTCGAGATACCGGGAATACACAACCACCGTGCCTTCGTTACGGGCAAACGTTTTCAACCGGTTAATGACACTCGGAATCAATTTCGTATCAGCTTCATAGAGCGAAGGGTCGTGCTCGATAATGAGGTAGGTTGCATCACATTCGTTGATGATTGTGGCCATCTGGTCGGATGTGAATCCTCGTCGGACAGAAAACTCAAACGATGTCCTGTGCAGGTTCGGGAGTACGCCGGAATAATTGCTGCAAACATAGAGGAATGGATAACGTCGCATTGTGCCGCTACAACTGTTAAGTCCCGCTTCGAGGATACTGGAGGGGCCAATGATTACGGTTATTGTCCGTTCCGGGATGCAGATATCGCCTGGCCATTCAAGATCCATGATAGGTGCTATGGGTTACCGGTTCAGGTTGATAAGTGCAAGGGGCGTGCGGGATGAAAGTGAGTGGATATATCAGTCCGGCTTCAAGTTCGCTCCCTCGTGTCCTCGCTCCACTTCATCCCGTTCCGGTCTTCTATCGCTCACATTCCTGTCAAGAGAAAGAATTTCGCCAGGCGAAATCATGGAGCCGTGGGCAGGATGATTATCATAAATCTGGCCCGATAATCCCAATATCAATTTGCTGCAATTATTTCGGTGCCCAGCCAGGGAAAAATAAGAAAAAAAGCGGAACATGTTACCCGTTGAAATTATGGTGGTCGTAGCAGTTATTGATAAACTCCTGCTTCCGGTGCTTGCTTGCATTCACCGGCGGTTTGAGATACCCGATCTCCAGGGTCTGCAGGGCCGGGCAGAACGGGCAGAGGGCGGAATCGACATCGTTTGCCTTCTCCCGGACCGGGCAGTAATACACCCCGTCTATGAGCTCAACCGTGTTCCCCCCGGGAAACGGCATCCCTACCGGGTGGCCGGGAAGTCCCTGCACAAACATGCAGAAGCCTGCAAGCAGGAGTTTTAAGAACCTCAGCCGGACCTGTTCCTCCTCTCCTGATGAACACTGCACCGAGACCATCTTCCAGTAATCGCCGGCATCCGTTGCAAGGTGTTCCCTCATCGTACTAAAATTCTTCAACTCATGCATTCGCCGGAGTGCCTGGTACGTCCCGTTAAGGTGACCGGTGGTGGCCTCCTCCAGTCTTTTCCGGTATTCAGGGTTATAGTCCTGGACTGCACCCGAAAAATTCCATTGCATCTGCTGAAGGTCGCGGGGTGAATACTGCAGGACGATGGCCGCAATGGCTTCGCCAAGCTCACCTTTGGTCTTCTTTGACCGGAGTGCTGAGCATTCACCTGCGATCTGTTTACCGTTCATTGCTCTTCCTTTAGTATGAGGACCATTCGTTTTAATTTACTTGGCTGGTACCATCCGGGCAAGGTCTGCCTCGACAGTCGTGTTGGGTTTGAGATCGAAATTTTTCACGAGCACATCGAGCACCGTGGGGGAGACAAACGCCGGAAGTTTTGGACCAAGCGTGATATCTTTTACGCCGAGTGACAACAATGAAAGCAGGACCAGGACCGCCTTCTGTTCGTACCACGCGATATTGTACGAGACCGGCAGCTCGTTGATACCGACACCGAATGCCTTGGCAAGAGCCTGTGCAATCACGACCAGGGAGTAGCAGTCATTGCACTGGCCTGCATCTAGTACTCTTGGAATCCCGCCAATAGTACCGAGATTGAGAGAGTTGTACCGGTATTTAGCGCACCCTGCTGTGAGAATCACCGTATCCTTTGGTAGGGCCTGGGCAAAATTCGTGTAATATTCCCGTTCTTTTTGCCTGCCATCGCATCCGGCCATGACGATGAACCGTTTGATATCCCCGCTCTTTACCGCAGCAACAACCTTGTCTGCAATCGCAAGTACCGCACCATGGGCACAACCGGTGATGAGGTCATTCCCGCTTCCCGGGAGGGCTTTGGGTGGCTGGCAGGTCTTTGCGTACGTAATAATCGATGAGAAGTCCTTGTTCCCATCTTTGGACGCGGTGATGTGTTTGGTGTCTGAAAACCCGACAAGTCCGGTTGTAAAGACACGGTCCTTGTAGGTATCCTTCGGTGGAACAAGGCAGTTGGTCGTGAACAGGACCGGGCCGTTGAACTGCTCGAACTCCTCCTTCTGGTGCCACCACGAACTTCCGTAATTGCCATACAGGTGAGTGTATTTTTTGAACGCAGGATACGCATGTGCCGGAAGCATCTCGCCATGGGTGTATACGTCAACACCTGCGTCTTTTGACTGTTCAAGCAGCATCTCAAGGTCTTTTAAGTCATGACCGGTGATCAGGATCCCCGGGCGTGATCCTGCTGTTGTTTTAACGCTCGTGATCTGCGGATTTCCATATGCGGAGGTATTGGCTGAATCGAGAAGGGCAAGGACCTTTACCCCGTTTTCCCCGCATTCCATTACGAGAGCAATCATGTCGGGGACCGTCAGATCGTTCAGGGTGGATGTAAGCCCTTTCTGGAGAAATGCTGTGATAGAATCATCTGTTTTACCCAGCACCGCAGCGTGGGTGTAATAGGCTGCAATACCCTTAAGCCCGAAGAGCAGGGTAGAGCGAAGCGAGCGGACATCTTCATTGGATGTTGCCAGAATCCCTACGGTTTTTGCCTTCTCCAGGATATCGCTGTCACTTTTCGGTTTCCAGGTACAGGCATCCGGTTCAGCATTACCAGTTGACGGGAGGGTATCCCTGAGCGCAACAGCATGGTTAATCATGTCAAAGAATCGTGCTTTATCAAAATTTACATTGGTCAGCGTGGAAAAAAGGGCGTCAGCGATGAACAATCCCACCGTAGGATCTCCTTTACCCTTATCCATTGCCGCAAGGTTCCTGACCGAGATCCCCTTGCAGACGTAGATAAGCACATCCTGGTATGCAGCGATCTCGTCTTCCTTACCGCAGACACCTTTAACCGTACATCCCGTCCCCTTAACGGTCTCTTCGCATTGGTAGCAGAACATCATCGAACTCCATTATTTCTTTTTGATACAAAATATCAATTGTATACCTGATTATAAATACTCGGGAGTTTCCAAATACATACCGTGCAGGATGCGTGCATGGTTGACCAGACCGTGAAATATCTGACAAAGAAATGGACACACATTCTCCTCAAAAAATAACAAGTATGGTTACTTGCGCTAAATTGTCAGTAAAAGGATTCCTATTATAGAATCCTGTTCACCAATCGTCAAACAATTTTCAGATATGGTTGCCGGGTCACCCGGCAATCGTATTACTTCACTGCTTTCATAAATGTGTCGAACCCGACCCTGTCGATGGTGCCACCCAGGCGTTCCGGTCCTTTCCCGTTTGTACGGTAGAACGTGATCACCCGGTCGGCTAGGGCAATTGCCTGGGCCTCGGTCAGGCCGGTCGCGATGACCTGACCTACCCGTGCCGTGCCGCCGCCCTTACCGCCGGCAACTGCGGTGAATCCCTGCTCGGTGCCGAAAAAGCCGAGATCCTTCATCCACGAATCGGCGCAGCAGTTGTCGCAACCCGAGATGCCAATCTTGAACTTTGCAGGTGCCGGCTTCCCGTAGTATTCAGTGTCCAACGCAAATCCGAGGCCCGGGCTGTCCTGCTTGGCTTTCTTGCACGACCGTGTGCCGGGGCACATCTGGATGGATCGGATAGTGAGGCCGATGGCCTTTTTCCGGTCATCGAACTCAGCCCAGACATTGTCAAGGTCCTTTTCCTGCAGGCCGATGATCGCGATCCGCTGCGCCCCGGTCAGCTTCAGGTATTTCGCCCCATACTTCTCAGCTACGTCCGCAATCTTCCTCAGCAATTTCGGTTCGACAAAACCGCCGGGGATGTGGGGATGAATCAGGTACGTCTCCATGTCGCGCTGGACAATCGCTCCTTTTTCGGGAATGTTTGTTTTAGTCATGTGTTTCACTAACTCCATTGATTTCTTTTTTATATTAGATATCAAAATTTACAAGGTATAAATAACCGAGAGTATCCAGATACATATCATGCAGGATGCGTGCACGGTCAACCAGACCGTGAAATATCTGACAAAGAAATGGACATTGCTGATCATCCTTGAGCTCTACAAAGGCAAGGGGTATACCCGCAGGTTTTCCGAGCTCCGGGATGCTCTTGACGGTATTACACCAAAAATTCTCTCGGAACGGCTCAAAGAACTTGAAGAAGAAGGAATTCTCACCAGGAATGTGGACGCAACCGCATTCCCGGTAAGGACAGAATACACCCTGACGGAAAGCGGTCTTGAAATTGTGGACGTGATCCGGATTATCAAGCAGTGGGCGTTGAAATGGAAGATTGACAATATTCCCTGTGGTAAACAGGACTGCAAGGTTTGCGTGCTGTAAATTGCAAATCCTGATAATGGCAAAGCATACCGGGGAGAATTTGGTTGTTAAAAATCACCGGTGTTTCACCGTTTCTTCGAGTCCAATGACCTAAAACAGTTGTGTTCAGAAATCACTATTCTGACAATGAAATCCATGTGAGACATCATTCTTCCTGATACTCCATCGCGTCCCTATGAAAAAGAGCGAGGGCAGGTAGTGATCAGTGGTGACCGCACCCGGCTTTCTCCTCATGCTTCTCGCCATGCCCGGCTGCAGTTGTCACCGACTGCCAGAGATGATGGGAATAGACGACCCAGCCGATAAACGCCTCTATGTATTCCCTGCCGGCAGCAACATCGTTCACGTCATACTTTTTCTTTGCCATAACATGATGGAAGCGATGGGTCAGATCATCTTCAACAGTCTTTAAGATAAAATCAATCGATTCTTTGGGATCTTCGATCTCAATTGCGTTCTCTGCTTTCGGCACAACTGGACCTTCGCTGAGGCCAGCGGGTTTCATTCCGGTATACGCGGCTCCCTCACCGGCCCGGTGGAGCCGGATGGTATTCTCGAAGAACCAGTCATCGGCAACTTCCTGTGCATCCTTTCCGGATTTTCTGGCCCGCTGTGTTTTCTCGAAGATCCCTTCGAGTTCTTCCTCGGACTCTTTCGGGATCCAGATCAGGTACATAATTCAAATTCCCCGTTTCGAGTGCTTTAATCGCTGCCTTAACAACGGGGCCATCTCTCGTATCGCAATGGGGTGGCATGGCTTTTCACGTTTCATTTTATCTCATTCAAATTTCTGTGCAGAGCGTCTGGTCATTAATTGGGCGGTGTTGAAATATGGTCAGGGAACTGATGCCCGATACGGGAGCTTCCCATCATCCCTCTTTCTTCTCAACCAGTTTCCGGTACATCTCCTCACCTACGCATTCTTTCGCATACTTGCACCACTGGACACACGATACAATATCGTTATAGATAACAAAGCCGCAGTTGCTGCATGCCACCTTGATGTCATTTGAGAAAATTTCAATTTCCTCTCCGCATTCCGGGCACTTTTTTATTGAAAGTGTTGGGGTCCTGAGGTTCGCAGAACCGGGACAATGGTCAAGCACCGGTTTCAACCCCGGATTTTTTATATTCCATCAGCAATGCCATCGCCGTAATCATTTGTCTTTTTGGTGGGAACGTAGTTGAGCGCCTTCGTTCGTTTTAAGAGCTCTTCGGTGATAACTGTGTCATCGGAAAGGTTCAGTTTCCTGACCTCTGCGATAATCCAATCCAGTTTATCGATCCCGGTCTCTTTACCGTCAACAAGAATCTGCCTGATGTTAATTTTATCCGGAGGGATACCTCCACAGATTGTGCAATAGTAGCCGTCCTGCTCATTCCCGCCCATCTGGTTACCCCCGGATCATAGTCAGTGTCATCTTGAATTTTGTGATGGCACTGAGTGCGTGAGGTGCGTTTGCCGGAAAGATAATAGTCTGCCCCGCTTTCATCTGGAGGGTCTGGCCGGCAACCCATACTTCACACTCACCATCAAGGATCGTAACCACAGCGTCATAGGGTGCTGTATGCTCGGAAAGTCCCTCGTTCTCGTCAAATGAAAAGATCGTGATACTCCCGGCCTTGTTGTTGACGATCATCCGGCTCGCAACGGTCCCGTCCTGGTAGGAGACCAGTTCTTTGAGATCGAGGACTTTTGCACCGAGTTCCTCCCGTTTTTTGTCGTGCTTATCCGGGTTTTCCAGTTTAAATTCTACCATGCAATCCTCCATGCGAGAATATTTTTAATTCATCTCTCATTTGCTTCATTCACCATCCACGCTTATATTCCAGGGCCCCGGTAACCGGACAGACATCCGTGCATCTTCCACAGAGATAACATTCCGCTTTTCCATCATCACGTTTTGCTTCATCTGTGGGGCATGCTTTTTCACATTTTTTACATTCGATACATGCACTGGACCGGTGTATTTTGAACGCTGACTTCCACGCACCGAGCGATAATAGCACCCCATACGGACAAATAAGGCGGCAAAACGGGCGATACAGGGTCATAGACAGCAACAATATGATAATAAACACGAGTGTCCCTGCAGTAACTGACAGGTAAAAGAAATCCTGTATGCCAAACAAGGCCAGCAGTGAGGCTGAAAATACGAATGCCATCACGAGAAACAGAACAAAGAACACCGCTCTTATTCCCATGAACATCTTCTTCGGACGCAGGCTGACTTTGGGGACCGGTGCATGGGAGGCGATCTCCTGTATGGTGCCGACCGGGCAGATATATCCACAGATGAACCTTCCAAAAATGAAGGTCAGCAATAAAAAAATAGCGAGCCCGATAACACCGACAATCAGGGGCCCTCCCAGTCCCTGCACATCACCTAATACAAGCTGCTGGAACTGCCAGGGTAATACCGGTGAAAATATGAGAAAACCCAGGGCAACTGAAATAACAAGAAGCAGCCAGGCGATCTTCTTTCGCCATCGTCCGGAATACCAGAGGTAGGCAATAACCCCAATTATTACCAGGGCGTAGATGAACCCTATTGCTTTTGGAATCTGTGAAAAAACCATGAAATTTCACCCTTCGTTTATTCCGCTTTATGCCGGGACCGGTAAAATACCCAGCTGCTGCATCAGTCCCATTACATTCGCTTCACCCCACAGCTCCGTAATCTTCCCGTCCTTCACCCGGAAAATTTCAATGCCAGTCATGGCGATTGCCTTTCCCGTGGGAGGAAGGCCCATAAATTCCCCTTTGTGCATGCCACGTGCCGTGAAACGGGCTGTAACCTTATCCCCATCAGCCATAATGTCATCAATAGTCACATGAAGATCGTGAAATGCAGCCCGGCAGGTGATAATGACGTTATTCATCGCCTCGATCCCGGGTCCCGGGGTCGGCAACGGGGTATGCAGGGAAAATTCAGGGTGCCAGAATTGCGTCGGCTGCGGCAAGGTCACCTTTCGATGGGCCAACCTCAAAAAATTTGCGGACAACTGCGATATTCTCAGGTTCGCTGGATAGTTGTGTCATACACTATGCTTGACAGATAACTATTTAATTATGTTGTCCCTTACAGAGTAACAAATGGATAAAGCAATTGAAAACCTTGTCCAGCTCGGACTCAAAGAATACGAGGCAAAAATTTACGTGGCCCTTGTCGGACTCGGTGAAGCAAATGTCCGCAGTATCCATGAAGTCAGCGGAGTCCCACGTCCACGGGTATATGATGTCCTTAATGCACTTGATGCGAAGGGATTCATTGAGATACGACAGGGAAGCCCGCTGATGTACCAGGCAGTCCGCCCGGACATAGTTGTAGCCTTCTTAAAAAAAGATCTCGAAACAGCGGCGTTTGAAAGTGTAAAGGCTCTTGAGGCGTTGTCGGTAGATGCCCGGCAGAATTATTCTCCGATCTGGTACGTTCATAGTGACTGGACTATCCAGCGGAACATTGAGAGGCTGGTTGAAGGAGTTACCAGTTCACTCATTGTTCTCTGTTTCGATGCGGAGACCCTTGAAAAATTCCAGGGTCCGATCCTCTCAATCGCAAATGACCGGGAGATAAGAATCCTTTTCCCTAAAGGTGGTGCAGAAGGGGTTTTCATACATGACAGCATCAGGTATTTTGAAGCCGGGCAAGTCAGGGACTTTTTCGGGGAGAATATTTTCGAAAAAGTATTTTCCGTGCCTATCAATCGCGAGGGTGCTATCTTCAGACTTGAGTGTATCCTCATAGCCGATGACCAGGAATCGATGCTCATCTACAATCAGGACGGGAACCGCATGGCAGTCATTATTACGTTGCCTTTTATCACTTGTGTTCAAAGCAGGTTGTTTTCAGAGATGATCGGACATGCGACATGAAATAACACAGGAAGGGGAGAATATCAGTGTAGCGAGGAACATGACCCGAAAAAGATATGAAAAAGAGTAAATCAACGGAGTCGTGAAAAAGAATGACAAATTCTACAGAAGGAGCAATTCTTCAGCGGGACGGGAAGACCTATGCGGTCACGACCCGGATACCTGCCGGTATTATAACTCCAGAACAGCTCGAAACAATTGCCAGAGTCGGGCGAAAGTACCATGTGCCCGTCCTGAAGGTCACATCCGGCCTGAGGGTGCTACTTGCCGGGATTCAGCCCGAAGATGTTTCAAGGGTATTTGCTGACCTTGGCCCGCTCGCAAAACCAGAGACCTCTCCATGTGTCAAGTTTGTCCATGCCTGTATCGGGACCGATATGTGCAAATACGGGAAACAAGACTCAATCGGACTTGCCAGGACTATTGAAAACCAGTTCAAAGACCAGTCCTTCCCGGCCAAGATCAAGATCGGTGTTTCCGGCTGTCCCCGCTGTTGCAGTGAAAGTCATACCCGGGATATCGGGATCATCGGCACTACAAGAGGCTGGATGGTATTCTTTGGTGGTAACGGTGGCACACGACCACGTTTTGGAGATCTTATTGCGTGGGACCTTACTGCCAGTGAGGCGGTGGATTGTGCACAACGTCTTTCAGAATACTACCGGAGCCATGCAAACAAGCATGAACGGACCGCCCGGTTCATGGAACGAATTGGTATCGATACGCTGAAATCGGAATTACTTACATTAATTCCGTATATTCCAATAGAAAAGGTGAATTAACTATGAAAATTACTGAAGTTGCAAAGGTGGTATCGGGACCCAATCCCCACCATGTAGACGCACGAAAGATATACGACTCAACACATGCAATAGCCGTGGTAATTACACTTCAGCCCGGGGAATCGCTGAAAAAGCATTCTACTCCGGTTGATGTCTTCTTCTATGTGCTCGAAGGCACAGGGATTGTTGAGATCGGTGACGAACGAAATACCGTTGGCAAAGATATGCTGGTGGAGAGTCCTGCACGGATCCCACACCGGTGGCTGAATGAGAGTGAGGTCGTGTTCCGGGTGCTGGTGGTCAAGGTACCTAAACCCACGGAAGAAACAAAACTGCTCTGATTTACAAATGAGTTGAACTAATTCACAATATACTCCTTATTTTACCGGGCATAATATTCGCTCCCTCGTGTCCTCACTCCACTGCGTTCCGTTCCGGGCCTCCTCCGCTCACTTCATGCCCTGGTTTTTCATGATTGTTCCGGGGTGACACTGACGGCAAAGACTTCCTCGCGGTGCTCCTCGTCATCGCCTGAAACTCACGCTCCGGGACACATGGCTGATGCCATCGGTCCCGTTCGCTGATTACCGTGCAAGTGCAGACGCTCGGTGACTCGTTCACGCGACGCATGTGGGGCTCGGACGAGCCGTTTGAGAACGTCTCGTTACCTTCGCACCCCATTAGCGGCGTTCACTCGGGCCGCTTGGCCTGGATTGAATATAAAATCGCCCGCTTTCCGCTAACGCTTGCGAGCTACTTGTGGAGGCCGAGGCCCGGCTGAGACCGTGCCACCTTCGACGGCCCGACAAAACATGATAGGGTTGGGTTGGGGAGCACCAGACCCAGCGACGAGGCACCCGGTTACCGAGCGGAGCGAGGTCGAGGTGCCGAGGAGCGACAGCGTGTTTTGGTCCTGTAATATTTCACCCGGCACCAGGACAACAACAACCAGCGACGACAACACCCGGTTACGGTCGGCAGACCGTCGCGGTGTTGAGGAGCGACAGAGATCCCAGGACAACATACCCGGAGGGAAGGCCCTCGGAGACGGCCGGAGGCCGGCAGTGGGCCTTCCCGAAGGGCGACCGCATGTTTTATATCACAACACTATACGCTGCGATATAATGCGATTCACTTTCACACCGTGCATGGCGCTGTCTTATAACATCACCCGCCTAATATTATACGTGGTGAAATGAAGTGCCACAAACGCTTTTTGCCAAAATTCAGCACGTCGGGACCGTGAAACTGTCCGGCGGCATGTTGAGAATAGATGTGAAAATCATACAGGCAGCGATAGCCCGCTCCGATGTTTCCCGGCTCACCGGGGACCTGGCACGGGTTACCGTCTGGGACATGACCCCGGTCTGGTCCGGGTCCGGCGAACCAACAGAAGCAGGGCAGGCATGGATCAACGCGTCCGGCCGGGCGGTCATGTACGACATACACGGCAGGCGATATATCTCCCCGCTCTCACATATCCGGGCAGCGATCGCAGGCTCACGGAAGTTTGCGAACATTTCCACAATCACATGGGAACCTATCACCCAGGTATCCGAACAGGCAGCACCTCTGGCGGTGTCAGCATGAAGAAGGTCCCGGTATTCGCCGGATTAATGATCTCCTCCCTCCGTGATGAAGCGGCCAATCTTCAGAAACAATCCGATCTCCTGAGCTATGAAGCTCAGGACCTGCGGTGTCAGGCCGAAGAAATCGCGAAAGTATACGGGGTGGCCTGAAATGTGCTGCAGGCTGGAGGACCTCGAAATCATCGAGGACGAATATTACGAACACTGTTTCCGCTGCCGGATATGCGGTAGCAGGAGTGCAGGAGAATTCGAAGATCTCCTGAAAGTGGTCGAGGCCAACCGTTCAAGGGCTCAGGCAATTGCAGAGTTTTCTAAACAATGGGACCGGGACCATGCAGAGGAGGCGAGGGTATGACCTCCCTCTCCCTTCTGGTTGCCCGGATTAAAAAGAATATTTCATCATTGCGACTTCGGCGGGAACATCAGGAATGCCCCCGTTGCCCGTGGATATACTCAGAAGGACAAGGTATCTGCCAGTTTTGCACCCAGAAAAACAGGAATATTTCAAAGGTATTAGGGGATATTCCCGATGACGAGGAGCGGTGCGAAAGCTGCGGTGAAATAGTCCCTCCTGAACATCATATGATCGGCATCGAATACCAGGGTGAAACTGAGCGGATTGGGTCCGTGTACTATCTCGCAGGATACAACTGTCCGAGCCTGTGGCCATCACGCCGAGGTGTAATGATGGAATACAAAATTTTTGTCAATCGTGGTGTTGGTCCTCAGCTCATCGCCGAGTGCATCGATCATAGTGCTGCGGTTGATTTCGCTGCTGTGTATGCACATAATCATAATATGGGCTGGATGTGGTCGAAAGTGTCCCCTCACGATATTATTATCCGGCCTGGTTTTACTAACGGGAAACCACGTCTCCGGGGTGGTCGGGTATGACCACCTCAACCCCTTCTCCATTCTGGACCGAGGAGGACATCATCAGCAGATACACCCGGGACGATGCCCTGAACGATGGCGAATTAATCGCAGCACCCCGGGACCTCACCAGGCAGGCCGGGATCTCGGTACCGGTCGCACTCACCCGGGCAGCCTGGTATCAGTACATCGAACCCTCGTATCTTCCCGAGATGCCCGACCAGGACCTGACCGGCAGACTTTGGGACCTGCTCTGGATGTTGCGAATGGCGGCGAATAAATCACGAGGCAGCAGTGTTATCATATTCCGTGTGGCCTTCGAACTACTGCAGAAGAGAGCCAGGGCAACCGGTATCATACACCACAGGAGCAGCGAGACCGTAGAACTCAAAGCAATCTGCGGACCCGGCGATGACTACGAGCCGGTCATAACTGTTATGCTTCCTGGGGAGGACTGAGTACTAATGGCTAACGTGGCTCAACCCCCACCTCATAAATTTTATACGACAGAGGAAGTGGCTGCGATGCTGCATCTCCATGTCCAGACAGTCAGGACACTGATTTTAAAAAAGCGGCTGGGAGCGATAAAAATCGGCATCGAGTGGCGGGTCAGTGAAGAGGACTTTATGGAATTTATCAGGGAGAACAGGAACAAGTAACCGCAGCCGGTCGAAGTGCCACAAACGCATATTAACCGGCTACGGTCGGTTAATCTATTGCTTCCCTTTTCTTATCAGATTATCGACCAGGACAAATTTTTCCCTGCGGGGCGTCGCACGGTCCGGTCCTGATGGCCCGGCCATCGAGCGCCACCCCTACGGGTGGTAGTTCCGGGATCTCATTTGCCTGACCACGCCCACCCGACAGCTCCGACGGCCTGCTGATGCAGTCCGTAACCGGGCTGCCTTCCCGCCCTGTCTGCATTTCCTGTCCAGACCATATCCTGATTCATCAGAGGGCGGTGGGAGCACTCGGAGGTGACACGGTATCAACCGGGTCTGTGCTCCCTCCTTTCCGTACAGGCTGCAAGTGCTAACGGTAAGCAGCCGATATTAATTTTAGATAATCAAGGGCCAAGCGGCCCGACCGAGCGAAGCGAGGGAGTCACGGAGCGTCTACACTTCAACAGAACACAGCGAACGGGACCGATGGCATCAGCCATGTGTCCCGGAGCGTGAAGGAAACAGGCGATGACGAGGAGCATCGCGACGAAGTCTTGGCCGTCAGTATCACCCCGGTATATTCAGAAGAACCAGGGCATGAAGTGAGCGGAGGAGGCCCGGAACGGAACGAAGTGGAGTGAGGAAACGAGGGAGCGAACATGATGCCCGTCTCCTATATCTGGTCAACCACTAAACCAGGGAGCACCTCGGAGACGAGGCCCGATGGCCTCGGCAGTGGTGCGAACGATCTTTCATATCCAGATTTATTTTTGCGATCATAATCCTGGGACAACATCGGGGCGGCGGCCCGTGCGGCCGGGGGGTCCGCGACCCCTCCGAGAAGCACAACACCCGTAAATAAAAACGCCAATGCTTCCACATCAGCGATATTGGACACCATGAAAACAGCGCCGATGCAATATCAGCCACAGATTTTATCCGAAATACTTCAGACATGCAAAAAAGGTTGCAAAAATCAGTAAAAAAATGGGGGCTCCGTACTTGCCGTGTATATGCTGCGGACGGGATCCGAACCCGCGACCTCCAGATGTCTCAGATGACGGCGCCAATGAATTTGCTCGAAAACCCTATGAGTCTGGCGCCCTAACCAGCTAGGCCACCGCAGCGCACAAAAGTGCATAACAAGAAGGATTTTTGCGCTATTAAAGGTTCTGATACAGGAGGAGAAACAGGGCGTGTGACTATAGGTATTCGTATTGAAACATCAAAAAACAGGAATTTTAAGATTTCCGGGGGTTACCCCGCATTTTTTTTATGGTGCAGGTAGACATTGACCGCTGCGGAGATTGCTGCAACTTCCTTTCCCTGCCTGAGGGAGGCCCCAAGAGTCTGGATACGGGTCTCTTCCTCGCGGACATACCGGTTCAGGGTTTTTGCGATGTGTTCCTCAAGGAGGAACCCGGTATGCGTGTTCCCTTCGACGAACTGCTTGTTATGCATAATCGCATGGTGGAGGGGGAGCGTTGTTTTCACCCCGATAATCACGTACTCGTAAATCGCCCGCCTCATCCGTTCGATCGCTTCCATCCGGTTGCACCCGTACGTACAGAGCTTCGAGATCATCGAGTCATAGTTCGTCGGGATCGCATAGCCAACGTGAATTCCAGAGTCAAGGCGGACACCCGGACCTCCGGGGGACCTGTACCTGACAATCTTTCCGGGGTCAGCCGCAAAATTGTTGAGCGGATCTTCTGCGTTGATACGGCATTCGATTGCATGGCCCCGGATCGAGATGTTGTCCTGCCCGAAGGGGATCTGTTCACCTGCAGCGATTGCCAGTTGTTGTTTGACGATATCGATCCCGGTCACCAGCTCGGTAATGGTATGCTCAACCTGCAGCCTTGTGTTCATCTCCATGAAATAGTAGTTACCGTTGCTGTAAAGGAACTCAACAGTACCGGCATTGGTATAATCTGATGCCTTTGCAACCGCGATGGCAGAGGCCGCCATCCGTTCCCTCAGTTCGTCGGTCATGATCGGGCAGGGGGACTCTTCCACCAGTTTCTGGTGCCGGCGCTGGATGGAACACTCCCTTTCAAAGAGGTGGACCGTGTGACCGTGTTCATCTGCGAGGATCTGGAACTCAATATGGCGGGGCTTCACCAGGTACTTCTCGATAAATACGGTGGAGTCCCCGAAGGCAGACCCGGCGATCCGCATCCCTGCATTGATTGCATCTTCAAGGCCTGCCTCGTCCTCGACAATCTGCATGCCAATGCCGCCGCCACCTGCACTTGCCTTTACAAGGACCGGGTACCCGATTTCCGCCGAAATTTTCCGGGCTTCGTCAGCATCCCGGACTCCGCCCTCTGTTCCGGGGACCACCGGTACACCGACATCCCGCATTGTTTTCTTTGACCCGATCTTCGAACCCATCATCTCGATCGTCTGCCATGACGGCCCGATGAAGATCACACCCTCTTCCTGGCAACGGTGGGCAAACCGATAATTTTCAGCGAGGAACCCATATCCAGGATGTACCGCTTCAGCTCCTGATTTTTTTGCGACCTCGAGGATCCGGTCAATATTTAAATAACTCTTGGATGGCGGGGCTTCGCCAACAGGGAATGCCTCATCTGCATATTTTACATGGAGGGAGTTTATATCGGCATCAGAATAGATCGCGACGGTTTCCACTCCCAGCTCACGGCAGGCCCGCATCACCCGTATCGCAATCTCGCCCCGGTTTGCGACCAGTATCTTCTCAAAAAATTTCATTCCACCACCAGGAGGACATCGCCGTTCTGGACGACGTCTCCGGCATCAACAAAGATTTCAGTAACGTGTCCGTCAACAGGGGAGTGGATCGGGTTTTCCATTTTCATTGCCTCGAGCACAACGAGAAGGTCTCCTTTTTTGACTTCTGCACCCTGGCTGACCGCTACTTCAAGGACCATCCCCTGCATGTTACTCTTGATACCGCCCCGGATATCCCCGCGGGGGATCTTCGGCACCGGGGAACCCGACTTTTCCACCGTGCTCCCTTCAACCGAGACAATGCGCACGGAGAAGATCTCCCCGTCAACTTCCACTTCCATGGAGCTTGGCATCTCGGGAATCCCTGCAACCGGTGCCTTCTTCGAGGGGATTACCTCGGCGATCCGCTCCCCCTTCAAAAACGAGGGGGCGATGGCCGGGTACAGGATATAGGTGAGCACGTCTTCTTCCTTTTTCACAAGGCCCGCTTTGATCGCCTCTTCTTTCATTTTCGCATAGGAGGGAGGGAGCAGATCTGCCGGGCGGACCGTAATAACCGTTTCATCCCCGATGATCTCTCGACGGATCCCGTCACTAATCGGGGCTGGAGAACGCCCGTACAGGCCCCGTACGTAATCTTTCACCTCGTTTGTCACGTTCTTGTACCGTCCGCCCATCAGTACATTCATAACGGCCTGCGTACCGACAATCTGCGAGGTCGGCGTAACAAGAGGCGGGTACCCCAGGTCCTCTCGTACCTTCGGTATCTCGGAGAAGACATCGTCCATCCGGTCGAGGGCGTTTTGTTCCTGTAACTGTGAAACGAGGTTCGAGATCATGCCCCCGGGCAGCTGGTAAATCAGGACGTCACTATCCACACGCTCTGATATCGGGTTGATAAGTCCCTCGTAGCGCCCCCTTATCTTCAGGCAGGCATTTCTCAATTTACGAAGGGCAATAAGGTCTATTCCCGTATCCCTCCGGGTGCCCTCCAGCGAGGCAACAATACTTTCGGTCGGGGGCTGTGAAGTCCCGAGCGAAAACGGGGACATCGCCGTATCCAGGATATCAACGCCGGCATCGATCGCTGCCTGGTAACTCATGGGTGCAATGCCACTCGTTGAATGGCTGTGGAGGCACACCTTGATATCAATCTCATCTTTTATACCCGAGATCAGCTCGCGGGCGGACTTCGGCATGATGAGCCCGGCCATGTCCTTGATACAGATCGAATCACAATCTTTTGCATAGAGCTCCTTGGACATTTCGATAAATGTCTTCGTGGTATGGACCGGGCTTGTTGTATAGCTGATAGCGCACTGGAGATGGGCCCCGACGTCCTTTACCTTCGCAATGGACCGTTCCATGTTCCGGATATCGTTCAGTGCGTCAAATACCCGGAAGACATCCACACCGTTTTTCCATGAGAGTTCTACGAATTTATCAACCACATCGTCAGAGTAATGGCGGTACCCGACAAGGTTCTGGCCGCGGAGCAGCATCTGGATCGGGGTCCTTTTCAGCTCGGCCTTTAAGAGGCTGAGCCGTTCCCACGGGTCTTCCGCGAGGAACCGGATCGCGGTATCAAACGTCGCGCCACCCCATGCTTCCACTGAAAAAAAGCCGATATTATCGATCTCCTTTGCTAAGGAGAGCATATCATCAGTCCGCATCCTGGTCGCAATAAGAGACTGGTGTGCGTCTCTCAGCGTAGTATCCGTGATTAGTAATTTTTGTGGACCGGCAACACTCATTCTGCACCTCAGATGGAATGCGGGAACTTGCCGCATATTGACAAGCTAAAGCCTCACAAAAGTTCAATGTAGAAGTATAAAAATATCACGAACCGGGAGGATTGCAATGAATAACATACAGATCGCCACGATCCCGCTGACATAATCCAGGATCTCAGGATGGAACCGTGGGCAGAGGGTACCTCCGTTCCTGTATCCCCGCACGGTGAGGAGGTCTGCCTGGTCATGTGCACGCCGGATCTGGTTCAGTACAAACATCCCGATTACCGGTACAAGGGTGTGAAAACCCAGAGGTACTCCCTTCTGGCGGAGTGCGATCCGTATTTTCGAACTGTCATCTTCAAGGTCATTCAGGGCCTCCATGCTCATCTCTGCAATTAAACCCGGATCAAAACCACGCGGCCCAAAGAGCCATACTGATACCCTGAAGAATTCTCCCGGGACATACGCGGTATAGGCGTAGAGTGCGAGCAGAAGAATGACCGCCATACGGATGAAATATGACAGGCCGTTCCCGGTTGTGAACTCGGTAATTACCGAGACCACTATGATCATGGAGAGAAAAAGGATGGCCGCTGGTCTTTTTATACACCGGAACCTCCCGGGAAGGCAGATCCAGTACAGGAAAGCAAGCGCGGCCCCGGCAATGCTGATAAACGCCGCCACCGAGAGCACGATAATGACAAGTATCCTTATTCTCGGGTCCTGCATGTGGCCTCCTTGACCGCTTCCGGAGAGATATTCCCCGGCACCAGACCCCGTTCCAGGAGGTCCCGGATATGACGTGGTACAAGGCTCCACCGGGTGATAGCCGCCGGTACACGTCCGCATGAAACAAGGGTCCCTTCCTTCATCTCCCAGATACAGTCCACCGGGGGGAGCCAGGTCTGTTCATGCGTGCAGATTATTACCGTCCCATGCCCGCGCTCCGTTATACTCCTGCAGATCACCCTTTTTTCACGACAGTCAAGGGCACTGAACGGTTCATCAAGTATGAGGAGGTCCGAATCAGCAGAGAGTACACACCCGAGGTGCAGACGTTTCAGTTCCCCGCGTGAGAGTACATTCACGTCCTGCTCCCCGCGGGCAGAAAGCCGGGTGGACGCAAGGATTGAATCCGGGTCAAGGCCCCACGATCGGATCTCATCGTTTACACTGATCCCGGTCGTGTGGTACTCGGGGAACTGCATGGACAGGAGAGATTTCCGAATTCCAGTCCGATGAACAGAACCCGTTCCAGGTGGTACCAGGCCTGATGCGATAAACGCCAGCGTAGATTTTCCGCTCCCCACCAACCCGCTGACGAGGTGGACCCCCTCATCGAATATTCCGTTCGCGGTGAACCGGAACTGGCCCCGCTGATAACTGACCTCTTCAAAGGTGAGAGTCAATGGGAAAGCCTCCAGGAGAGGGGGTACAGGCAGTCCCCTGATAAATGGGAAAAAACTTCCAGGGGTGTGCCGCTTCGGGTAACAAAACCCCCTTCAAGGAGAATGACATGATCGGCACGCGTTGCCAGTTCCATGTTCTGTGTACACCACACGACGTACAACGCCTGCGAGTCCCTGGTCAGCCGGGACAGGGTGCTGGTACTCTCCTCGTCAAGGTGAGAGTCAGACTCATCAAGTACCAGGACGAGAGGTCTCGTCACCATCGCCGTAGCCAGGGAGACCAGGACCTTCTCCCCGCCGGACAGGTCACGTGTCAGCCTGCCCAGAAGGTGGCTGATGCCGGCATCCTGCGCAACGCTTTCCACCCGCCCCCCTACATCCGGGCATGGGTCATGCCTGAACCGGAGCGGGGACGCGATCTCGTCCGAAACAGTCCCGAACAGGAGGTTCCGGTCAGGGTATTCGTTCAGCCACCCGGTATTGACCGCCGCAGGGCTTTTTCCATCAATTGAAACGGAACCCCGGTGCGGGGAAGTTATACCTGCAATGATCTGTAACAGCGTGGTTTTTCCACTCCCGTTCGGTCCGATTATCGCGGTAGAACCCGGAGGGATCTGGAGGGATGGAATATTGAGGACCCCATGGTTAATCGCGGAAAGAGCTATCATGGCGTATTTTCGCCCCCGGTTTTTTCATCCCCGGGCTGTATCATATCGCGTGAGGGGATCCGCTTTGCGATTGCATGTGCGGCGTAAGCCTTGACCGCATCTCCGGGTAAAAAGGGTAGTACACCGATAATAGTCGCCTGGAGCAGGGACATCCCTGTCGAGAACGCGAGCCAGCCAGCCCCGATAGCATAGATAAACGCCTCTGCTACGCATATCCCGGCAATATTCCATGCGAGGGATTGTTTCTCATAGGCCAGTCCTGCAAAGAATGCCGCAGGAATAAACCCAATCAGGTACCCGCCGGTTGGCCCGAGAAGCACCCCTATCCCTGAGGTCCCGTTATGGAACACAGGGAGGTTCAGGGCGCCAAAAAGGATGAACAGTGTTGCCGGGATCACCGCGTACCGCTTCATGACCATTGCGGCCAGGAGGACAAACATCGTCTGGAGTGTGAGAGGCACAGGCAGGAACGGTATCGAAATCCAGCTCCCGATAGCGATAAGACCTATAAATGCTGCCGTTTCTGCTATAATCAGGGCTCGCTGGCGGTCTCCCTGCATTCGTCAACCTTCTTTTATTTTTAGGTTGACGAAGAAAATAGTGTTATGTATGTGCGCAATCGCCGGCGATCACTCGCTCGACCCTTCCATCATCTTTCCTGATGATGAGCGCCCCGAATTCATCGATATCGATCGCCACACCTTCAAATGTATTTTTCAGCGTGCTGATCCTGACATGCTGGTCGATTGTGCAGGAGAGGCTTTTCCATTCACGGATGACCGTGTCGTATTCCTGGCTCTCGATAAGGTTATAACGGCTTTCAAACTCCTTCAGGAGCCGGGCGAGAAGGGATGCACGGTCAACGTCGTGTCCCACTTCTGCACTGATCGAGGTCACACTCCCGGTCACCGATGACGTGAGTTCGTGGGCCGAAATGTTGGCATCGACCCCGATACCGAGGATACAGTAATGGATGTTATCGGCCTCAGCTGATAGTTCGAGTAACAGGCCCGCGACCTTTTTATCCCCGATGTAGATGTCATTCGGCCACTTGATCAGGGCACCGAGGTCAAATTCCTTTCGTATGGCCCGCGCAACCGCAACGGCGCCAGCCATGGTGACCATAAAGACGTGGTCAACAGGGATCCGGGGCTTGAGAATGATAGTGATCCAGATACCGCCGGTGGGGGACACCCAGACACGGCCCATCCGGCCGACACCCCCGGTCTGTTCCTCGGCGATGATCACCATACCGTGAAGCTTCGCAGGGTCTTCCGATCCGCACATCTCCTTTGCAACAGCTATCGTGGACGGCGTACTCTCGAAATACCGCATTTTTTTCCCGAATACCGTCGTCCTGAGATTTTTATGGACTTCGTAGGGGAGGAGCCGGTTGCTTTTCTTGGTCAGGCGGTACCCTTCAGACTGGGAGGCAGAGATATCGTACCCGATCGCCTGAAGTTCCTTGACATGTTTCCATACGGCAGAGCGGGAGATCGATAGCTCGTTACTTATGTATTCCCCTGATAGCGGCCCGTCTGCATTCTCCAGGACCTCTAGTACACGAAAAGCAGCTTCCATGATTATCTTACCTTTTCGCCCCGATCTGCTCACCCGGCAGGGGACAGGGATCTTTTCCGCAGACCTGCTTCAGGATGGCAGACTGGTGCTCCATCAGCGTGGCGAGGTCAAAAATTCCTGTAATATCCACCACACCAATCGCAGCAATTGCGGCACCGCTTTCATCCCTGACCGGGGCCACGATAACGGGGACTCCACGATATGGTCCATTTTCGGGAGTCCTCTGGATTTTCCTGTTTGTTGCCAGTGCTTCTTCCAGGACGGGCCCGGAATAATCGGAATCAACTACCCTGCCGTCCTCAATCCTGATACCCCGATTGTCCCTGGACCTTGCGGTGACCGGCAGGTGATTGAGAATTTCGTGAATTGCAAGTCCGACCGGTACAATATCTCCCGGGGCAGAGCTCGAAGAAATGATATAGCGGTTCATCGGACGTACCTCATAATTCCCTCGTTTTTATCTAAAAAAAGGTTTCCCCTGCCTTCATGCAGAGAGACGTTACAAATGACCTCGAGGGGTACTCATGGATGCTCGTCACCACGATAACCCCTTTGCCAAGGGTTTTTTCTAATAATACCGTTTTTCCATCGATTATTCCAACATTATCACCTTCAAAAGAGGAGAAATATCCATCGTATTCGATATGATCGGGGTCGTAGTCGCTGATGATCGGGGAGAGAGGGTGACCCGGCACTACCTCGATCCGGCCGTTTCCGGGATCGTAGTGGTAGTCCACCCTGAAGGGTAGCCAGCTGTACCGGTCAGGGAGGGGGGCCGCCGCACCATATACGACGAGTATCCCACCATTCTCTACAAAACGGCGTATTCTTCCTGAAGATGCCTTGAGTGCGGGGAGCACCTGTGAGTAGGCAGGGTTGGCAAACCCCGTCGGTATGATAAGAACGCTGTACTGCCCCCTGAAAAAAGGCGCCGCAAGGAGGTGTGGTGTAACAGGTATTGACGTCACACCGCACTCTTCGAGAAAACGGCCAAAGACAAGGGGCTGGTCCCATACCAGCCCGACACGGGGTTTCAACCCTTGATCACTCCCAGCGGTTCAAGCCTGGCCACGAGGTTTGAGATCCCAAGGGCGTCAACAATCCGGACTACCTCGGCACTTGGTTTGTACGCCCCGGGTGCCTCTTCAGCAATTGCCGAGTCGTTTGGCGCCCTGACAATGATCCCTTCTCTTGACAGGGAGGTTTTCACCTTCGCGCCGTTAATTGTCTTTTTTGCAGCCGATCTGGAGAGGATTCGCCCTGCCCCGTGACAGGTCGACCCGAATGTGCGTTCCATGGCAGTTGTGGTACCACGGAGCAGGTAGGAAGAGGCCCCCATGCTCCCGGGGATGATAACAGGCTGTCCGGTCTTCGCATACCCTGAAGGCAGGTCCGGGCTTCCGGGACCAAATGCCCGGGTAGCCCCTTTCCGATGGACACAGACCGCAATCCTTTTTCCTTCGTAGGAATGTTCCTCCATTTTTGCAACATTGTGTGCAACATCGTAGACGAGATGCATCGACTCGTAGTCGATACCGTACATCTTCTCAAATACGGTACGGGTGGTATGCATGATCATCTGCCGGTTAGCCCATGCATAGTTTGCAGAGGCAGCCATCGCCCCAAAGTATGCCGTTCCTTCGGGAGAAGACAACGGGGCACAGGCAAGCTGGCGATCGGGGAGCACGATCTTGTAACGCTTTGTTGCACCTTCGAGCACTTTTAAGTGGTCGGTGCAGGTCTGGTGCCCGAGCCCGCGTGAGCCACAGTGGATCATTACACAGATCTGGCCCTGGTGGATACCATACGCCTTTGCCGCATCAGGGTCGTAAATCTCCCTGACCACCTGGATCTCGAGAAAATGGTTGCCCGCGCCAAGTGTCCCGCTCTGCGGCATCCCCCGCTGCTTCGCTTTTGCAGAGACCGCCTGGCAGTCGGCCCGGGCCATGCAACCCCGTTCCTCGCAATGTTCAAGGTCTGCCTGGAGTCCGTATCCCTGGTTAACCGGCCATGCAGCTCCCTTTGCCATCATATCCTCGAGGTCGCCAGTGGATAACTTTAAGGGCCCCTTTGCTCCAACGCCGGTTGGCACTGCATTGTACAGGGTCTCGATAAGCTCCCGCCGGTGGTCAAGGTCACCGGTGGTAAGGGGTGTAGAGAGAAGCCTCACCCCGCAATTAATGTCAAATCCGACTCCGCCCGGGGATATCACCCCGGTGTCACGTTCGAATGCAGCCACACCGCCAATCGGAAACCCGTAGCCCCAGTGAATATCAGGCATTCCCATAGAGTACCTGATAATCCCGGGTAATGTTGCAACATTTGCCAGCTGCTGCACTGCCCCTGCTTCAAGGCTTTTATATAATGAATCGGAAAGGAAAAACCGACCGGGAACCCTCATTCCGGGGACCGTCCCTGCAGGAACCTCCCATTCGTACTCACTCAGCCGTGTTACACGCTCAAGCATCGTATCAACCATTCACACATCAAAGAGTATGTCCAATACATACCCCTCATCCTCTTTAACAATTCTGAGCCCCGAGTACGATATTCCCTTGATCTCGGTCCCACCCCGGTGTCGTTCCGGGTCGAACGGTTCTCCGGTTACCAGTGCCCTGAGGGAGTTCCCCGTGATATGGACTGTTGCTGACGAAAATACGATATATTCAACCTCTGATAAGAAAAGGACCTCTGAAAGAAAGTCCAATAAAAGATTTTCAGTATTCCCTGCACTGAGCTCGATGGTCCTCCTGACCTCCCCGGGGCGCGATTCCCCGTACACAATTTTCATCATCGCTAACGCAGTTTCCGCGAATAGCAAGTCAGGGGAGGGAGATCTCACCCTCAACCGGATGTCGGCGGTGTGGTCGAGTTCTTCATAACTCATAGGCAGCTGCCGGACCCCTCGTCCTGTTCATAGAAAAAAGGTACCATGCCCATATCTATCGAATGGAGGTAGCGTACCTGATGGACTGAGATAAAAATCGTGTAATCCCCGGCCCTGACCTGAAAATCGTTTGGTTTTGGTGATTTCATTGAAATTGGCAGGAGTATCGGGCCCCCGCAGGATGTGCAGATGCGGAAATCACATTTGCGCTTATTGATATATGCAAGCACTTCTTCTGATACCTGTATCTGGTCATGTGACGGCGCATTATAAAAATTGGAGTGCATAAAAACCTGTCTCCTAAGATAGGACACCCAGGGTAAAAAGAATGGTGGTATCGGGCACCCTTCACAGTTGTTCTTATACCGGCCCGATGATCCGTGTAACAAGGTCGAAATATTGTTCCTTTAGTACATATACGCTTGTAGTCCCTTCTTTCGTCCGGTTAACATGGAGAATCCCCAGCCGGGACGCGACAATCCCTACCATCGCGGCTACAGAATGGTAGCTGATAGAAAATTTCCGGTTAAGATATTCGAACATCCGGGGGATTGTAATAGATCTGATTTTAAGGAACAGTTTCAGCATTTCACGCCGTATTCCGGTCTTGTCTCTTGAAACATAGTTTTTGAGGCGGGATTCTATGACCTTTTTGATCTCAGCCGTGGCCCTCATACGTGATCACTATCGCCCCGGGTAATATATGTCTTTTCATTTTTTCCGGGGGGTATTGCGCGATAAACTAATATTTGGTGCTATATCTGGAAAAAATGGTTGGATTGAAGATTTTTAGAGGATTGCATGGCCTGGGCGACAGGAACTATTTATTCACCAGGGTGCAACTATTATGACATGGGATTCACCTACGATGTAAATCGTTATACCCCGAAACAGATGGTGATCATCCCGTTGATCCTCCTCATATTGGCACTCATTTCCATCGGAATCACGATGGCCCAGACTGGGTTACCAGTGAAGCCGGGAATTGATTTCTCGGGGGGGACCGCGGTCACGGTATTCACCACTGATTCTTCCGAGCAGATATCCGCATATTTTGCAGGATATCCGCTTGAAGGGATTGAGGAGGGGATTAATGATGGAAAATACCTGACGTTTTCCAATATGCCGGATGCGCAGTTCCGCTCACTATCAGAACTGATAATGGCGAAATACCCTGACGCCAAGGTCGACCAGATCGGCGAGGCATTTGGTAAAACGCTGCAAAGTCAGGCAGTACTGGCACTGATCTTTTCATTTATTGGCATGGCCATCGTGGTCTTCATCACGTTCCGGATATTTGTGCCATCAGTCGCGGTTGTCCTCTCTGCATTTGCGGATATCGTAATGACTGCAGGAGCGATGAATGTGCTTGGAATTCCACTCACCCTGCCAACCACGGCAGCGCTCCTGATGCTTATCGGGTATTCGGTGGACAGTGATATCCTGCTCACCATGCGGGTCCTCAAACGGCAGGGGAAACTCGAAGAGAAACTTGCCGGCGCATTCCACACCGGTATTATCATGACAACTACCGCAATCGCGGCTGTCGCAGCGATGTGGGTAGTGTCGTGGTACGGGCAGGTCCTGGTCATTAACCTGATCGCGAGCGTGCTCCTGATCGGACTTGCGTTTGATATCCTGAACACATGGCTCACCAACGCCGGGATCATCAAGTGGTACGTCACTAAAAAGGGTGGCCCCGGGTTAACGGGCACCACGACCCCCCGGCAGGACACGAAAAAGAGGGGTGGCAAATGAACAAGGATGAGATAATCACTCTCTTAAAAGACTGGAGAGTTGCACTCCTTATTATCCTCGTTGTAGCGTCCCTCATCGCAATATACCCGCATTTTGAAGACGGAGAGTTCACCACGAACCTCCAGTACGGGCTTGACCTTCAGAAAGGCGCGTGGTTACAACTTGAATTTAAATCAGAGGTCGTAGGGTTCCAGACAGACAAACCCGTTGACGAGTTCATCGCATCGTTAAAGAACCAGACTGATGCCGAAATATTCCTGGTCGGTGATAAACTGGAGATCCGGAAACTCTACTCGCAGGCGGAACTGACGCCGATATTTGAAAAAGCGGGTGGAAAGATCACGTCATACCAGCAGGGAGTCTCGAAGGCGACCGCTGATGATGTGAAACGGATCCTTGAAAGCAAGATCAACAGCCTCGGTACCCGCGATGCCCGGATTAATACACTGACCGGTCTTGACGGGGTCACCCGGTATATCCGTGTCGAGCTTGCAGGGGTCACCATGAGCGAGGCCCAGCAGGTCGTCGGCAAGCAGGGTAAATTTGAGATCAGGGTCGTCACCACAGGAAACCAGTCCGAACACGTGGTCTTCGGGGACTCGATCACCGGTGTCGGGAATCCAACCCAGGAGCCCCCGGGAAGCGGAAAATGGGGCGTTTCCTTCACGATGAGTGAAGACGGCGCAAAGGCGTTGCAGGCTGCAGCAATTCAGTACGGTGCGGTATCAGACCCTGAAAACCACGAGCTCCAGATGCTCCTTGATGGAAAGGTCATCTATTCGGCACCATTATCCAGAGAACTTGCAGCAAACCTCCAGCATGAAGTTGTCAGGCAGTTGCTCGCATCGACAGGTGCAGGTGCAACAGGACAGCAGGCCGCACAGAACCTCGAGATACACCTTCGTAACGGGGCGCTCCCGGTTGATGTAACCGTAGCCGGTTCAGGTTCGGTTTCCGCAACACTCGGTGATCATTTCAAACTGATGTGTCTTCTTGCCGGGGTCCTGGCACTCATTACGGTCGGGCTGGTCGTTTATTACCGGTACAGGGAACCGGCAATTGTCCTCCCGATGGTCTGTATCAACGCGTCCGAGATCATCATCCTGCTCGGGATTTGTGTATTCACAATCCAGCTGGACCTGGCAACAATCGCCGGTCTTATCGCGGTCCTCGGGACAGGGATTGACCAGCTCATTATTATCACGGATGAGATCCTCCACGAGGGAAAAGTCCCTTCACCGAATATCTACCAGAAAAGGCTTACAAGGGCCCTTGGTATCATCGTCGCATCGGCCGCTACCGTGGTCATCGCAATGCTGCCACTTGCCCTGATGGACCTTTCATCACTCAGGGGATTCGCCATTATCACGATCCTCGGTGTGCTTATCGGGGTGACCATCACCCGTCCGGCATATGGGCGGATCATTATGGTTATCCTTTCAAAATAATCCAATAATTTTTTGAACTTTTTTAGGTGAATACCCGGATAACAATCTTTCTAAGTTTGCCCTTCTCTGTTTTTGGCGCCATAGTCCTGTGATTGTGGTTATTGGGAATTAAGGGTTATTATGTGGGTTTCAACCTAATTATCTGTTTTATTTAAAATACATCTTATTAAAAAAAGAGAAATCAATTGGTTTGCCGAGTGAGGTGAATGACAAGGGCTTTTGTATCGTTACCTTCCTCGAGATAATTTAGTTCCAGGGAGTTGGGAGTTATCAACTTTCCAAATGAAAAGCCACCGATGCTATCGGCTTCATAGAACTCCCCGTTCGTTGTGATTACTCCAGAGAAGTTCTCGTAATATGTTTTTCCATCTATTCTTGGATACTCCTTCTTCCCAATAAATATCTGCCCTTTTTGTGCAGTGATGTTGAACGTTGTTGTAGAATAATGAGCGAACCCGTCATTCGTTGTATAGCCATCGCCGGTTCCCTGCCATACACCCGTCATATTGGGGATGTTCACATTCGTTGACACGGTTGGTGATGCTGTCACCTGAGTTATAGTAGGGGCCTGGGTTGTGCATCCGCATGCAAGCACTGCAAGAATGATGACGATAAGAATAGCCAATGTGATCTTCATGATTTAGGATTCTATTGGAAGAGAAGATAAAACCTAACATGCTCATCGATTGCTTCGGAATAGTCCCATTCTCTTTTTCAGCATTGCAAGCCAGATCAGACCACCACATCAGGCCATAGGCAGGCGATCCGGTATGGGTTAGTATGAATATGATAACAGGTAAAATATCTGTATATTGAACGGTTTTTGCGTAGATTCACAGTATAAAGATAATTCAACTATCAGCTGAGCTGTCTCATAACAATCTTTATCTGCTTTTTCCTGCAACAACTGAGGAAGGTAATTGTAATATGACGAAACCAGTTTTGATGGACTTTCATGCAGAATGGTGCGGACCGTGCAAACGACAGGGACCAATCCTTGATGACCTCAAAAAGAAAATGGGCGACTCGTTCGAACTAAAAAAGATTGATGTCGACCAGAACATGGACCTCGCCCAGAAATACGGCATCCAGGTCGTGCCAACACTGATTATCGAAAAGGATGGAAAGGTCATCCATCAGCTTGAAGGCGTGACCGGTGCGGAGACCCTTGAGGGTTACTTAAAACCTCTTCTCTGATGGATCTGGACAGGTGGGTTTTGTGAAGATTGGAATTGTTGGCGGTACCGGGGATATCGGGGAGGGTATGGCCAGGCGGCTCTCTTCACGCTATGATGTGGTCCTCGGGTCTCGCGAGGCCGAAAAGGCCCATACTACGAGTGAATGTACAATCGATCTCCTGAAACAACGCGGGCTGAAAAGCAGCTGTACAGGTGTCTCAAACCAGGAAGCCGTTAATGCCGCAGGCGTGATTATCCTCGCAGTCCCATTCCTGCACCTTGAAAGTACCCTCTCGGGCCTTTCAGGGTTCGAAGGGAAAATTGTGGTCTCACCGGTAAACCCGATGGAAAAGAAGGATTTTTTTACCCCCGTTCCACCTCCTGAAGGCTCGGCAGCCCTCCTTGTGAAAAAACTCCTCCCTGGTGCACGGGTCGTGACCGCATTCAACACGATTGCAGCAAACCGCTGGAAAGACCTCGATGCTGAAATCGATGTTGCCGTTCCGGTATGCAGCGATGATACGGACGCGAAATCTGTTGTCATGGGTATAGTGAACGGGACCTCGATGCTGAAGGCCTATGATGCGGGACCGCTTGCCGTCTCGGAAATGATCGAAAGTCTTACCCCGCTCCTCCTCAATATCGCCCGGTATAACAAGATGCGCGATGTCGGGATCAAGTTCGTCTGAATGTGCCCGTATCGTGCGTGTCCTGAACGGTCATTATGGGCACATCCCATGGTGGCCGGGTGACACAGACGAAGTGTTGATCGGGGCAGTCCTCACCCAGCAGACCCGCTGGGAAAATGTCGTCCGTGCATTGGCCCTGCTGAAGGAGGGGTCACTCTGCTCTGTCGCCGCCCTCTATGAAGCGGGCCCTGCAGAGATCGAACGTGCAATACGCTGTACCGGGTTTTACAGGGTCAAGACAAGACGCCTGAAAGCCCTCGCGACATTCGTCATGAGAGAGTACGGCGGGCCCGGGGTGATGGCAGAGTCCCCGACAGCGTTGCTGAGGGAGGGACTCCTCCGGGTATCCGGGATCGGTGAAGAGACCGCAGACAGTATCTTATGCTACGGTTTTCACAGGGCGAGTTTCGTTATTGATGCCTATACACACCGTATTTGCGGGTGTGCCGGGATCCCGGAACAGAAGTCCCGTCTGAAAGCACTCTTTGAAGAGGTCCTGCCAGCTGACCCGGAGGTATACCGGCAGACCCATGCACATATCGTTGAATATGCAAAGGAATATTGTGGGAGAAAGAGGTGTGAGACATGTATACTGATGAATTCAAACGAATAGGCAGGAGATTATTTTCAGAGGGGCTCGTTGGCGGGAATTTTGGCAACATGAGTGCCCGTTCCGGTGACGGGTTTTTTATCACCTGCACCGGCTCCTACCTGGACGACCCGGGGGAGCCCGTATTTGTCCCCCTTAACGGGCCGGTCCCGAAGGAGGCATCAAGCGAGTACCGGGTCCACCGCGAAGTATACCAGAAAACCCGCCATAACGCAATTGTCCATGCACATCCGGCCCATGCGGTCGCTCTTTCAATTATTACCGGGGAGATAATCCCAAGGGACAGTGAAGGAGAGATGCTCTGCCCGGTCATCCCTGTTGTGCATGGCACTCCGGGGTCTGATGAACTTGCAATGAATGTTTCAGACTCGCTCTGCCTTTCTAAACTTACTATCGCTTCAGGTCACGGGACATTTGCAGCCGGAAAAACCCTCGACGAGGCATATCTCTTCACATCGCTCGGGGAGCATGCATGCCGGGTGCTTACCCTGATCAGGAGATGTGAATGACGAAGATATCTCCTGTCTGTTTGAAAACAATCATTCGCACCTATTCAATTCTTTTTCAATGGAACCGCGAGGTTGAACGCTTTATAACTTAACATCCAATATCTACAGATACATGGATCAGCTTACAACTATTATAGATCTGGCCCTCAATTTCGACCAGTACCTCCCGGTCCTTATTGCCGCATACGGGTTCTGGACATATGCGATCCTTTTTGCGATAATATTCCTTGAAACAGGCATTGTAATTTTCCCCTTCCTGCCCGGGGATTCACTCCTCTTCGTTGCAGGGGCTTTAGCAGGAAAAGATCTGCTGAACATTGAAATACTCCTGATTACACTATCTCTCGCCGGAATACTTGGGGATACGTTGAATTACTGGATTGGCCGTTATTTTGGACAGAAAATTCTAGATATGAACCTGTCCATTATCAGGCAGGAACATATTGATAAGACCCATTTCTTCTTTGAAAAGTATGGGGGGTTAACAATCGTTATTGCACGTTTTATCCCGTTTGTCAGGACCTTTGCGCCATTTTTTGCGGGTATTGGTCGTATGAATTATGGCCACTTCCTTGCCTATAACATAATTGGTGGTGTTGGGTGGGTATGTGCATTTGTAATAGCAGGTTATTTGTTCGGGAACCTTGCGATCGTGCAGGACAATTTCAGCCTGGTAATCATGCTCATTATAGGAATCTCATTGATCGGAGTTGCATCCATAATTCTCAACATGTTCCGGTCATTTAAAATCACGGATATTTTCAGGTGGGGGAAAAAGGACTGAACCTTTTTTTCAGGCGATCCAAACTGATCCGGGTAATTCACAATACACACGATATATGACGGATCGGGACCAGGCTGGACCATGCAGGTTAATATGCAAAAATGTGGAGATATTGTAGTGAGTAAGTGAGAAAGGAGCCAGAAGGAAATGATTGAGGATAAAATATCACGCCTGACCCCCGAACAGCAACGTGAGGTCGAAGATTTTATTGACTTTCTCATTACCAGGGATTCCAATTTCCCTTATAATACCGGTAATCACGAGAGCAGTGAGAATTTTTCCGGGATCCGGGAAGATATGAAACAACCCTCACCCGTGATCTTTGCAGAGGAACGCCCTGTGGCAGGCCGTATGGAACAGGATATCCTTCCGGACTATCCGGAATATGGTGGGCCGGGGACTATCGGGAAACCCAGGGAGCCTGAAAAGAGGATAGTCATTCCCCACAGGGTTGAAAAAGAACCTGGCAAGTTGCTTGACTGGATTAATTGATCCCCAGATTTTAGTTGCTTTTTATCAGACCGGCCTGAGTACCGGGTGGAACTCCGGTACAATCCCGCGAAAACTGTTGAATTTCATATCGGTTGAGGACAGTCAGAGGGTTGGATTATTTAATTGTCAACCCGGCCCATATTATAGCAACTATTTTATATAATCATCATTTTATGCTGGTATATGGCTGGGTTGAGTTACATCTGGGTGGCTGCGCTGTACGCGGTGATCACGGTTTGCGTTATCAGTTTTGTGGTGCGGGCCCTTCTCCACAGGAACGATAAGAAGTTCAGGAGTATCATTTTAAACGAGGCCGGTTATCCGAGCCTCGCTATATTCCAGTTCCTGCTATGGACAGTGGTGGTTGCATTTTCGTACCTGATGATATATTATCTCAGGATCTATTCAGGGCTCTATGATCCCCCGTCCACGATCAGCACAAATATCCTGATATTGCTCGGTATCAGCACCGCCGTCCCCATTGTCAGCGCGGGTGTAAACGGTATGATCTACCACGAGGACAGGTCCACCCATGAAATCCCGAACAAGCATAAATGGTCTTCGATGCTGCTGGAAAACGGCAGGGCATCACTGGCACGATACCAGATGTTTCTCTGGACGTGGATTGGGATCGGCCTCTATATCGTGATCCTGTTTTCCACGGTTTTCAGCCCGGCAACGATTGCAGATCCCCAGCTTCTTGACCTTCCCGATATTGATCCTACACTGGTTGTCCTTATGGGATTGAGCCAGGGGGCTTTTATTGGTGCAAAACTGTTCCCGAAAGGGGCACTTCCAGGCCAGCAGGAGGGAGGGGATGCTACAGTGGCAACCTATAGTTCCAGAGATTCCCCGCCCGAGGAAAGAAAATAAACAGGTCATTACCCAGGGGGATCCCCACTCCCTGATGAATATTCAGAAAAATTGGTTTGCAGGTGAGCGGGATTTGAACCCGTACCAACGCGAGGGCTCTGCCCTTCGATCCCGGCATGACCTCTCGGTCCTGAAAAAGAGTCTGAAAAATGAAAAATGGACTCGACGGGATTTGAACCCGTACCAACGCGAGGGCTCTGCCCTTCGATCCCGGCATGACCTCTCGGTCCTGAAAAAGAGTCTGAAAAATGAAAAATGGACTCGACGGGATTTGAACCCGTGGCCTTCACGTTGCAAACGTGACGATCTACCCCTGATCTACGAGCCCGCACAGATTGCGCTATATTAGTTCCATGTGTTCGCATATATCTCTTGCTGAATGTCATGTTGGTTCAATGTCCGGGTTGGTATAAAGGCACACACGGTTGAAAACCAGAGATCCGGATTTTCTAAAAAAATCAGAATTGATAAAATCCAGAACGAATGAATTCCGGGTTATAAAAAGAAATGGCTCACGTACGAAACGTTCAGGAAATAACCAGATAATGGAATCAATCCATACGCAGGGACAGGCCATATAGAACCAGCAGCTAAAACTTAATGATAAACATCCAGAATATAGTTCTGAATAGGAAGTGACAGACAATGGCAAAAATAATTATTGAGCCAAAACGCGGACAGGACGGGCAGATTGATTATGTAGTGACCTACCAGGACATCAAAACTGACAACCAGTTCATGGTCACGACCACCAGTGATGCGGGGGAGGCCCTTTCACGGCTCAAAGAAACGCTCGAAAATGAAGTCAGCGAGATGTCAAAGAAAAAATAATATTATTTCTATCCGGGCGGTTTACTGCCCCACTCCAAAAAACCAGATATCTTTGTTGATGTGAACGGAACATGGACTTGGCGGGATTTGAACCCGCGGCCTTTACGTTGCGAACGTAACGATCTACCCCTGATCTACAAGCCCACCCTTTAAAAAAATGGTTATTAAAGAATAATTTCGATATCTAACTTTTCTGCCAGTTCCTTATATCTGTTCCTGATTGTGACCTCAGTCACGCCTGCGACCTCTGCGACTTCCCGCTGGGTCCGCCGCTCTCCACCGAGAATTGATGAAATGTAGATTGCAGCTGCCGCAACCCCGGTCGGGCCGCGCCCGCTTGTAAGTTCGCGTTCGCCTGCCTGCCTCAGGATCTCGACCGCACGGCTCTGCACTTCACCTTTCAGGGAGAGACCTGAGCAGAACCTGGGAACGTAATCAATCGGTGAGGTGGGGAGAAGTTTCAACCCGAGTTCACGGGAGATGAACCGGTAGGTACGACCGATCTCTTTCCTTGACACACGGGACACTTCGGCGATCTCATCCAGCGTCCTTGGGACATTGCACTGCCTGCATGCCGCATAGAGGGCTGCTGCTGCCACACCTTCGATACTTCTTCCGCGGATAAGGTTCTTGTCTACCGCGTCACGGTATACGACTGCTGCGGTCTCACGCACGTTTCTCGGAAGACCGAGTGCCGAAGCCATCCGGTCAAGTTCTGATAGTGCAAAGGCGAGGTTTCTTTCGGTTGCATTTGATACACGTATCCGGCGCTGCCACTTCCGGAGGCGGTACAGCTGGGCACGGTTCTTGGATGAGATCGCACGCCCGTAACTGTCACGGTTCCTCCAGTCAATCATCGTTGAGAGGCCCTTGTCGTGGATCGTAAAGGTCATCGGTGCACCTACCCTGGACCTCTTCATCCGCTGGTCGTGGTCGAATGCACGCCATTCAGGTCCACGGTCAATGAAATCATCATCGATTACAAGACCGCAGTTCTGGCATACCAGTTCGGCACGTTCATAGTCGTGTACCAGCTGCCGGCTGCCACATTCGGGACATACCGTCTCGGTGTGGTCCTCAGCCTTCTTTTCGTGCTCTTTCACACGTTCCTTGACACGATTTTTGAGGGCTTCCCTCTCGTTCTGGAGAATTTTTAATTTTTCTACTTCCTGCATACTGCCTCACCTGTTCTACTTCGAATATAACTTCTCACCAGCCACCGTCTCACACGGGTTACGACAGAGGACAACCGCGTAAGGGGACGAGACCTTTCCAAAGACGTCCATAATCTTCCCTACGGGTTTCATCCGCCTGTCAATAACCTCGCTGTATAAACGGGGGAGTTGTGCAGCATCACATTGCACGATCAGCATACGCCTGCCATATCTATTCAGAGCGCGACCAATTGCTCTCACAGAAGTTACCTCGATAGAATGCCGGGCAGCTGACTTGTACAGCTGAATGATTTAGCAATCTATATATATTGATAGTCGTAGTATAAAAGGCTGTTGTGAAATTTTAAATATGGATATTGAGAAATTCACCGGGACAACCATTGTTTGATATTTAAAGACATTACCTGCCTGCATTCCTGCTCATCGAGTCCTGCACCCCTTGCAATCGAAATCCGTGCGCGCTCGTCAAGGAGATCGTGCGGGGCATGGGCATCCGAGTCCACAACAAGCATGCACCCGTGTTCCCTGGCCAGTTTTGCCACATGACCGTTCGCACGGTTGTGTCCGCCCCGGGAAGTCAGCTCCAGCGCAAGCCCGTTTTCAACTGCCAGTTTCACATCGGACGCGCTGATCAGCCCGGGATGGGCAAGCACATCAACCAGGGGGCAGGCACAGGCAGCATGGTTGGTGCCGGGTGCGACCGGTTCAACAAGGGTCTCCCCATGAACCAGCACGATATCTGCACCGGAATTTTTGGCAAGTTCTGCGAGTGACGGGATTTCAACAGGGGGTACATGGGTGATCTCCACCCCGACCAGGAGGTGGACTCCGAAATGCCCGGCAGAGGTACGTAATACCTGCAGGTTTTCAACGACTGATCTGGTATTGGTAGCATCGACATGATCAGTAATTGCAACCGTCGTATACCCGATGACTGACATCCGGCGTATCAGTTCAACCGGCAGCATCTCTCCGTCGCTCACAAGCGTGTGCGTGTGGAGGTCGTAGAGACCGGTCATTTTCTGGCCTCAAGTTTTGCACATACACGCTTCAGCAGTTCCGGTTTTGATTTATCCCACGTGACCACAATACGCCCTTCCCGCTTGGCCCAGTGACAGGGGTGATGCTTCTGTTCGGCAAGATATTTCACACCGCTTTTTTTCAGTGAGTTCTCGATGTCAGCCAGTGTGGGGTTTTTTACCGCCTTTGACAGAGGCACTTTCCTCCCCTGTTCGCGCTTCAGGCTTGCGTTGAAATAGCAGGGATAGAGAATGCACACTCCTTTCATGATTTCATATGTTTGGGAGTGAACCTATAAACAATGTCGGGGGAAACATACTACTCATGCACCATATCGACGTCAGAATTGAAAAAGATGTATACGACGTCAATAATAGTATTGCCGACGCTAACTCATCCCATCTCAGGGAGCACGGGGTCCGGGCCTTTGACCTGCTCGGGGCGATCGGGTCCGGCAAGACGGCCCTGATCGAACGGATGGCCCCCCTCCTGTCGGAAAAGGGGTTAAAAGCAGGCGCTATTGCGGGCGATGTCTACGGTGACGATGATTTCAAGAGAATCGTGGCCCTGGGGATCCCGGCGGTGAACGCGAACACCGGCAAGGAATGCCACCTGGATGCCCACATCGTCGAGCACGCCATTGACCACCTGCCCCTCGGGCAGATCGACGTGCTCTTTATCGAAAACGTGGGAAACATGGTCTGCCCCACGGATTTCCGGCTTGGTGCCGAGAAACGCATCGTGGTCGTGAGTTCAACAGAAGGTGACGACGTGGTCAACAAGCACCCGATGATGTTCCGCGGCTGCCAGATCGGTGTGATCAACAAGGTAGACCTTGCGCCACTGGTAGGGGCGGATCTCGACCGGATGGAGCGGGACATGCACCGGTACAACCCCGGGATGCAGGTGTTCCGTACTAATTTAAAGACCGGGGACGGTGTCGCACCCCTCCTCGATGCCATACTCCGGTGATCCGTTCAACATATATAGAACAGGAGGCAATATTTAGAGCACTATCGCAGGGAAGGATTCCGGCGATGATATCATAAAAGGGGCAATTACAATGCTTTGGCAAGGTAGATCAGTCAGGCAGGCAACCGGTGGAAGATACCGGCCTGCACAGGGAAAACGAAGAGCAGAGATCGGTTCAGGACCCGCAGATACCCATATTGGCATAGACAGGATCAGGCTGGTCCGCACATTTGGCGGGAACCAGAAGATTCGTGCATTAAAAGCAACCTTTGCAACCGTATCCACTCGTTCAACCGGAAAGGCACAGAAAGTCAAGATCGAAAAGGTAGAGAAGAACGGGGCAAACCCCAACTATGTACGGCGAAATCTCCTTACCAAGGGCGCAATTATTCATACCGAACTCGGTAGCGCACGGATTATAAGCCGCCCCGGCCAGAACGGTGTAATAAACGCCATTCTGATCGAATAAATCTATTTTTCCGGTTTTTACGAAATCCCGGCGTGCCGGGTTGGTGTTAGGATCCTACTGCATATCCGGCCATGGCAATTTTTCTGGTACCATGTTACGGTACGTCATGGATGGGGAAATGCCAGTTGTCTGGTAACGGCAGGTACTCCGGAAGGCACACAGGCACCAATGAATTGATAGCAGCCCTTCGCAGAATACTACAAGGGACAACATGGCAGTCTGGCACGTATTGATACGAAGGGATGAAATCCTCACAAGGGGGACCGGGTATTGAGCCTGATCACAACGATAGCTGCACCATTCCGCCATACGAGGAAAGACCGGCTTAAGAAAAATGAGGTCGTATACTACCTCGCATTTGACAGAAAATGGATGAGTATAGAGCAGGCCAATGTCATCCTGAAACGTGCGCTGGACGAGGGGCTCATCGGATATGACGGGGAAATGCTCGCACCGAAATTTGATATCAGTTCTGTGGAAGTCCCTATTGGCTTCAAACCGTCCCAGTCGGTTTTTGAATTAAATGATCCCGTACAGTCGCTGATCGACATAGTGGTAAAATCAAGCGGCAGGCAGGAGACCGAGATTGTTGCAGAGATGAACCGCATGAAATCCAAGGATTTTGACGACCTTCTCAGGCCTGAAGCTGCCGTAATCATTCTTGCAAAGCGCTACGGCGTCCCTGTTGGGGAACATATTGTTGCCCTGAAAGAAAACCTGTTAAAAAAGTATTGATTTATGCTGCCTTTTCGGCGGGCGCGGCCTTCGGGAAGAGCTCCTCAAGGGCTTTTTCACCGTATGTGGTGACCTTTGCATTTATCTGGACAAAATCTGCGGTAATTTCATTCCCGCGGACTGGTTTCCGGCGGCGTTCGCCATCCATGACCGGGTGGAAACCTACACCGCCTGAAAGCAGCAGTTTCCTGCGTCCCGCAAACGGGAGGTTCTGCTTTGCAGGAGTACCGTTCCTGTCGGATGCACCGGTGATCTTGATCCTGTACCCGGCAATGCCGAGGGATGTGGCATCAACTTCGTCACCGACATGTTTGCCCATTAGGAATGCTGCCGCGCCGCCGCTTACATCGACTTTGTGGGACTGTCCGTTTTTAGGGTCTGATAAGACTATTTTAAATTCAACCATTATCTCATTCTCCGGTTATTTTTATCCTGATCAGGGGGATACCGCAATCCCGTTTGCTGCCCTGTAGATGGATACAGGACCACACCAGGGGTGAAAATCCTGAATTCTGTGACGGCCCGCCCGTGCGGAACCATCCGGGAAGTACCAATTACATTGGGCGAATGTGCTATTAAATACTACTTTCCCCAGAAGGGTTCTGCCCGTCGTTTCATCGAGGTGAACTCCCCGAGCACTTCCTGTGTCGGGATCGGGAGATGGGAAAGCATTTCGCGCTCCAGGACTTTTACGTGGCGTTCCGGGATATCGACATACAGGTCGTCATCGACATCCAGTTGTCGCCCGACCGTCGCACCTTCAATCGAGATCGCGACCTCCTTTCCTGCTTCGGCTTCCCTGATCGCCTCCTGGTTATACTGGATGGACTTGAGATGACCAACCTTCCTGCCGTCACGCTGGACAAGGTTCACATCAGTCCGGAGTGCGCCGCCAAGGACCCGGACACCCACCACGGCCGGGTTACTCTGGCGGAAGATACAATTCGGGAGGACCCGGATCTTCGCCGGCATCACGATCTGTTCGAACCGCTGTTTTTCCATTTTCCGTTTTACATCATCGCGCCATGCAACGTAATCGTCCACGAGCTGGTAAATCACGCGCCCGGAAAAAACCCGTATATGGGCATACACGGGATCCTTTATCATCTCTCCCGCATCGGGAAGGATTGCAGTATTGAAACTTAATAAAACACGATAATAGGGGTTTTTTATCGTGCCGGTCTCGATGATGTCGTGACGGCTGACCGGGCCGACACTGGCCTTCATTACGTCGATATTCTTCTCGGTCAGCTCTTTGCAGATCGCCTCGAGGGCCCCGATGGTATCTGCCTTGATAACGAGTCCTTCCGGGCTGAGCTCTACGTGGATATCCTCCATCTCACGCCGGATCTCTTCCATCGCTTCTGCAGGGTCTCCCCGGATGACACGGATTGGTGAGCCGGCTATTACTTCCTCGAGGTCAGGCGCCGTCAGCTTGATCCCTACCGCAGCAGTGACTGACTTGACACGTTCAAAGCGGTCTTCTACAAGGATCTCCTTCATCGGCCGCGGCTTAAGGAGCGAACGTACTTTTGTGATGATCGGGCCGTCCTGCGTGGCAGCGGCAATCTCGTCACCTACCGATAACGTGCCATCATACAGGATTACATCAAGGGTTGTCCCAAGGCCCCGCTCTTCCTTGACTTCAAGCACGGTGCCTTTCCCAGGACCATCTACAAGCAGTGCAAGGGAGTCTTCCATGTACCGCTGGGCAAGCCCGATCATCACCATCAGCAGTTCGGCGATCCCCTCACCGGTATGTGCACTGACAGGGACAATTGCCAGGTTCCTCTGGAAATCATTCACCCGGTCAAACCGCTCAGCGGAGAAATCGAGATCAGATAACTCGCCGACAATTTCGTAGATCTTTTTCTCGAGGAACTCCTTCACACGGTCATTCTGTTTTGAGAAGGTAGTGGAAAATGGATCACCCGGGTTTGGTCTCCAGCCATGCAGTTTGTCCATCTTGGTAGCCGCAAGGACAAACGGGGTCTTGCAGGCACGGAGGATCTGCAACGCCTCGATTGTCTGTGGCTGGAAACCCTGGTTGATATCGACGACGACGATTGCCATATCAGCCAGTGCCCCGCCCCTGGCGCGCAGGGTGGTAAATGCCTGGTGCCCGGGCGTATCGATAAAGAGGAGGCCCGGGACATTGGTTGAGAGCTTACCCATTGCTCCGCTCATCAGCCTGATGGCATCTATCGGGACCATCGTTGCACCAATATGCTGGGTAATCGCACCCACTTCTGATTTCACTACTGATGAGCCCCGTATCCTGTCGAGCAGGGACGTTTTCCCGTGGTCGACATGCCCGAGCACGCAAACAATAGGCGTCCGGATCTTCTGATGTGTTGCCGTATTCACCACCCCTGAAGCAATTGCCAGGAGGATATGGAAGTGTTGAGAGCAGGGCCCTGATAACTATCCGGGAAAAATCCGCGGATTTCCGCGATCTCCCGGCCTATTCATCAGGTAGACAACAATTCATCACTCACTGCTATGTAATAGCGCATAGTGATTATTAAATAGTCTCTTTTATCGCATCCGGGCGGTTGTTGCGTTTATTGCCATGTCAGGGACACTATTGAAAGGACAAGGAGCAGAAAACAGATCAGGTGCAGCGTCACCGGGCATCCGCTACTTGCGATTACCGGCAATTCACAAGCTTTTGGATCCGGGAAGCCTGAGTCTCAAGCAGTTAGCTTAAGTATATTCAATCATAAAAGTAAGAGGGATATTTTGCCAGGGTGGGGTAGTTGGTTATCCTAGGGGACTGTGGATCCCCCGACCCGGGTTCGAGTCTCGGCCCTGGCCTTTATTACTAATTATGGCCTTTTTTTCATTATCCGCTTGAATTCACAGTATTTTGAGCCCTGCCGCCAAGGCCTTCCAGGGGGTATTGCCCGGGTTACCGTAGCCCGGAAAAACAATCGCTCAAGTAGTCCCGGATCAGAACGGTGCTGCATGACTCCCGGCGAGAGCGGGAGGTCCGAAGATACAGAGCGCTGCAACAAAAAATGCAGTAGTAATGACGCGTTTTGTGGCTCGCGCCCTGATTTCCACGACATCCATTGCCTCGTACGCATGGAGGAGCAGGGCACAGAGCAGGTAGGTACCATAGGTAATAAGACGAAGCCCACACGCGAGGGGGCCCCCGTTCAACCCTGCAACCATTACTACTCAATCAGAACAGGTAAACCAGGAAAAGATTTCTTAAAACCGCTCTGTTGAAAAGCTATAATAGGCACCCGGAATCCTGATTATTCTGAAATTTATCTACGCTCCCGGGGCTCATGGCCCGCCGCTGTGGCGCACCGGTCGGGATAGAGACTATCCCCCAATACTCTGAATTTAATGAGCCTGCGCCGAAACCCTGCCCGAAGAATATCTTAATAGGTGTGGGGCAGGGGGGTGAAACCCCCCCTTGTCTTCGTAGTTCCCTCTTATATTATGACACCGAAGGGTTTCAACAAAGCACAAATAGTTAATCTGTTACCATAAAAATCGAACCGGATTTTTTTTATCCCCCGCCGCTACAGGTCATATCAGGCCTCTTTTTTTGCTATTCCCGCCCGGAGCAATGATACCCCGGCGGCAAGGAGGGTAAGCACCGCAGAAACCACCATGATCAGGGAAAATGCCGAAGAGAGGATTACCGGTCCGGCCAGGAGTACCGGCCCTGAGTATCCTGCATGGCTGGTACTGATCGATAACAGGATACTTGCCAGCGAAACACCAAGCGCCATACCGAGATTCCTTACCGTCGCACTGACACTTGATGCAATACCGATTTTTTCAGCCGGAAGGGAACTCATGATCTCGGTATTATTGGGACTCTGGAACAGGACCATCCCGATGGTCATGGGGATAAATGCCAGCACAATCAGGAACAGGTCCATCCTCGTGGAAAGGACGGCCAGCAGGAGCAAAGAGCCTGTCGTAACGGCCATACCAACTGCCGCATAATACGGGGAATAATGGTTGTCATAGAGCCATCCCGCCACGGGGGAGCCCACTACCATGATCACGGGGATTATGAGGAACACCAGGCCGACCTGCGAGGGCAGGAGATTGAGGACCCCCTCAAAATAGAACGGGCCGAGGATATTCACCATGAAGAGAGCGATGAAATATAATGCGGTGGCAAGGACTGGCAGGCAGAATGCAGGTACGCGGAAAATTGAGAGGTCCAGAAGGGGATTTGACACCCTCCGCTCCGTGAGAAGGAAGAGGGTAAACGAGGCCAGGAAAATAGCGGTATAGAACGCTACAGGCGGGGTAACCGCGAGGTCCGCTGCAAGGGATGACAGGGCGAGCATTAAGGATACCATGAAGATGACCATCGTGACGGCCCCGGTCCAGTCCATCCTGATATCTTTTTTGACAGGGCCACCCGAACCGAAATATTTCATTGCGACCGGTATGAGCACCGCACCGATCGGGACATTGATCAGGAAGATATACTGCCATCCAAGCGTATCAACAAGGAAACCCCCAAGTACCGGCCCGGCGATGCTGCCAATGGCGACGGTGGCGCCGACATACCCCATGGATTTTCCCTGCTCTCCGCGGGGATACAGCTGGTAAATGATCGCACTCGAGATGGAGAACAGCATTGCAGCACCCGTTGCCTGGACAACCCGGAACATAATCAGGACGGGGAGGTCAGGCGCAAGGCCGCAGGCAAGCGATCCGAGGGTAAAAACTACAAACCCGAGAATAAACATCCGCCCCCTCCCGACATACTCCGACACCCTCCCGAATATGAGGAGAAGACTTGTCAGTGTCACGAGGTACGCGGTGACGACCCACTGGGAGTAGGTCACATCCACCCCGAAATAGGAGGTAATTGTGGGTAGTGCGATATTCACCACATTGCCGTCGAGGACTGCCATAAAAATAGCGGCAAAAACGATAAATGCCATGAACCGGGGGTTTTTTGTATCCGCCGGAGTATGACTGGCAGGGAGGGACATTTGACGGTATACTATCTCCTCCGTACGGGTTTATAGTTTCAGGATTACCGGGTTACCGAAACGCCGGCTGTTTTACCAGCAACCCACCACGCTGTATCACAACAGGGAGACTACCGGAAACAGGAGTCTACAAACCCCGGATACGAAGAAAAAATCCCGGGGTTTAGTTGATTTTCCCGGTTTCTTTCCAGAACTCGTACTCGTGGGTCCAGGTGTCCTTGTTCATGAGGACAAGGTTTTTCATATATTCAGCCCGCTCCCGGTGAAGTTTCTCCTGCTCAGGGTATTCCTCGTGGTTAATGATCGCATCTGCGAGCACGGTTCCAAGGTTATAGGCCTCGTTCTCCCGGTTGGAAATAGCTGCCGGATTGCCAAGGATATTCACCCCGACAAGGCCAACGGTCGTAGCACCCATCTGCTGAAGTGAGCGGTTGAGATACGCTGCCACTTCTTCTGCACCGGACCCGCCTGCCGTCGACACTGAGCAACCGTACTTCCCTGAAAGCATCTGGCAGTGGATCACGTCTGCCATCCGGTCAAGGACTACCTTGACCTGGGCCGTCACGTTATTGATGTAATTCGGTGAGCCGAGAACGATCCCATCTGCAACAAGGATCTTTTCAAGCAGTTCCTGATAGTCATCAGCACTGATGCAATCCCCTTTTGCATAGCATACACCACATCCGGTACAGAAATTGATCTCAAGTTCGCAGAGGTCAGTATATTCGATATCCGCACCTGAGTCCTTCGCCCCTTCGAGTACCTTCATCACAAGGCGCAGCGTCTGGCTGTTTTTCCCGTGTGGGCTTCCGTTTAGACCTATAATCTTCATATTCACTCTCCCAACCTGTTCATTTAATCCGGTTTACTGCCACCCATTAATAGGTTCTGGTCCTGGTCGTTCCGGTTGAAAACATTCCAGGGGATCATTATTCAGGCTCTTTTTTATGAACTATGTATCACCCCCAGCATAACTTTCCAGGCGCTTAATTTTTCAGCAAACGGGGTCCGGGCATTGGCCGGGCTCGTCGAGGGGAGGATATGAATATCCGCCTGGGAGCGCCAGACCTGCCTGAATTTCCCAAGATACCTTCCTGCCGTGGCACCATTGGCAATCACCATCCTGACCGTCGGATTGTCATCAAGAAAGAGTGGGATATCGTTCAGGGTGGCATTCCTGATGGCCGTGTCCATTGCCCCACGACGCTCACAGGAGAAAATCACGTCCCAGATCGCGATATCGTTCATCTTCAGGCCCGCGAGCTTTTCCGTATATGGTAACCCCTTTGAAATACCGAGGTGTACCTCTATGATGTTCCAGAACTGGTTCCTTGGATTTGCGTAATACTCTCCTGCCTCAAGCGAGAGCGGACTTGGAAAACTACCAAGGATCAGTACACGTGGATTACCACCGGATTCAAACGGTAATCCCTGCAATAATGGCATTCACAAACCCCTTCACACGTAACAAGTACCAGGCTTATCCCCGCGCTCTTCTTCATCCTTTACCGTCATGCCAATTATGTACTCCCTTTTAAGGTGCAGCCTGACGGGTAATTATCCCGTTACAGGCTGGTGATATAGCCAGATAAAAAGATATTAATAATGCGATAGACCACTGCTCATAACCGGAGGACCGGATGTCATCTAACCAGGCCGGAGCTATGGATAATAAAGTACCAATATTCGTGGAGAAAACAGGACGTGTTGAGCTCCTTGACCGGATGGAGAAGACAGACGAGGAATGGAGTGCCATCCTTACCAGGGACCAGTTCGGAATTGCGCGGAAAGCAGGGACCGAACCCCCGTTTTCGAACAAGTACGATGATTTCCACGAAAAGGGGACCTACCATTGTGTCTGCTGTGGCACGGATCTCTTCTCTTCAGATGCAAAATTCCGCTCAGGTACCGGGTGGCCGAGTTTTTATGCCCCGATATCAGACCTGAACGTGAAGACCACGGTCGACAAGACAGGCGGGATGGTGCGGACCGAGGTACTCTGCACACGATGTGCAGCCCATCTCGGGCATGTATTTGATGATGGTCCGCCACCGACGCATAAACGGTATTGCATGAATTCCGCTTCCCTGCGGTTTGCAAAGCGGTAGGCCACTGCAAAAGGGGGAGACCCCTGAAAAATGAAGGGACATAACTATTTTTCACAGGCACTAAGAAGTAGTGACGTCAGAACCCCCAGCTCCCACCAGGTAATTTCGGGCCATACAGATGTATTACGAGGAATACCATGGGTGCGAACACGTATACCAGGGTACTCCACGGGACGCCTGCAAAAGCTAGTATAATTCCCACGGCTGAAAGGGCAGGTATCACGGCGGCACGTTGTTTCCCGGCCCTGATCGTCTGGTCACTTATTGAGGGGTCAATAAGGTGGCGGTTGGCAGTAGCATACCTCCATTGCAGGTAGAAGAGAGAGCTGGTTATCAGCAGGTTCAGTTCAAAAATGAACGCGCAAAGGGGATTGGCAGGGAAATCTCCAATCAGATCTGTAGAAAACGGGATAACCACTACAAAGAGGAGTGATCCGATGGTCATCCAGAGAAGGTTATGGTCCACATAATGGATCTTGTGAAACTGCATATGGTGCATAACCCATAACGCAGCTATCAGGAGGAATGCAATGATAAAATGAACAAAATCCGGGAACAGTTCCATCAGCGTTGACTGGACAAGAGCAGGAGTGAACCCGTTGACATCCGCGGGGACTTCAATCCCGATGGCCAGTAATGTCATCGCGAAGGCGAATATACAGTCACTCAGGGATTCAATCCTGTTCTTCCCAAATCCGATTTGCTTTACGGTTTCGTTCTCATTCGAAATGTAGATCACTCCATAACAGGGATTTTTTCTTTCCGGATCATGGGAATTTTCATCTCCCGTGCAGCCCCTTATGCAGGGTCATAATAATTTGCACGGGCCATTTTCCTGTTTTCCCGGGGGTTATATCAAGAATGTATCCTGTACAGGTATTTAACACGTACTTGAATAGCGGTAAAAATGAGAGTACCATAACGATTCAGCGGAGTCTGATTACCTGATGAAAAGAAAACTCTGTCCTTTTGACAAACTGGAATGCGTTGGAGAGCCCTGCATGCTGTTTTCTCCAAAAAAAGAGGTCTGCGGTCTCGTGCTCCTCTGTTCACCCGCTATCCTGCCTGTACCGGAGGCTAAACCAAAACAGTCCAGGGACACAGAACGTGGCGAAACCGGGAGAAAGCCCCGTTTCAAGGCTGAACTATTCGATTAGCAACCTGCACACCGGGTTGCTGGTGAGCACCGCCCCGGCAGGGACTACGCTTGTGCAACTACCTGCGGCTACAGGAGTGCCCCCACGTAATCGATGGTGGTCTGCAGGGTCTTTAACCGTGCATAAAATTTATCATTCGACTCAACGAGTGTCCATGGTGCAACAGGGGTATCTGTTTTTGCAAACATTTCATTGACAGCATCCCGGTATTCACCCCACTTCTCCCTGTTCCTCCAGTCCTCATCCGTGATCTTCCATTGCTTCTTCGAGTCCGTTTCCCGCTGGCGGAACCTTGCAAGCTGTTCGTCCCGGTCAATTTCAAGCCAGAACTTTACTATCCCACCACCTTCATATACGAAATTCCGTTCCATCTCGTTGATCTCATTGAAGGCCCGTTTCCATTCAGGTTCGGAACAAAACCCTTCGACCCGCTCAACAAGCACCCTCCCGTACCAGCTACGGTCAAACAGGGTAATATGACCTGCTTTTGGGAAGCGGGAATAAAATCTCCAGAGGTAATGGTGCGACAGTTCGTAGTCATTCGGCCTGGAAACCGGGACGACTTCGTACCCCCGTGGGTTCATACTCGCGGTAAGGCGGAGGATATTTCCCCCCTTCCCGGCGGCGTCCCACCCCTCATATACGATAATCAGGGGTACCTTCCGCTTATAGAGCAGGTACTGGGCCTCCCTGACCTGGTCCTGGTACTCTTTGAGCTGCCCGGAGTAGTCCTGTTTTACAGTGGTTTTTGTCAGGTCGGCCTTATCAACATCAAGGCGCTTTTTATGTTTCGGGGATCCGTCCCTGTAATTTTTACCAGCTGGCTCTTTCCCGGAAACCCGTCTTTCCAGGACCTTTGTGATCCTTGAAATAACTTTGAAACCCGCATATGCCGGGTTGGTCGCCTCAACGATTGTCCACGGTGCAAACGGGGTATCGGTCTCTTCAATGATCTGCTCGATCACGGGAAGGTAAAGGTCATAATGGTGGTGAAAATCCCAGTCCCCCCTTGTGATCATCCACCCGGTAAGGGTATCCCTCTCCCGTTCGATCATCCGCTTCCGCTGCTCCTCCTTGCTGATATGGAGGAAAAACTTGAGGACCAGTGTCCCGTCATCAACGAGCTGGCGCTCAAAGTTACGTATTGCCGAGGTGGATTCCTTCAGCCGTTCATTCCAGTTGAGGCCGCTCAGCTGTTCTGCAAGGGTACGGCTGTACCAGCTCCTGGCAAAAATTGCAATTCTGCCTTTTGCAGGGGTTTTAATAAAAAAACGCCAGATCAGGTTATGCGCTTTTTCCTCGTCAGTTGGCGTACCGATCGAATAGAGGTTATAGCCACGGGGATCAATCGCCTGGACAATTTCACCGGAAACCGATGTGATGCCGGATGCGTTCCACCCTTCAATCAGGATCACGACCGGTATGCCATTATCGCGGCAGGCACGTTGGAGTTCCCCCAGATGCTCCTTAATTCCGGGAAGGGTCTTATCAATAGTTTTTTCATCAACGGTTGCGTTGAGGTTATACAGCTCAAACATAATGGAGACCGGATAATTCCCGGGTTCACCCCTCAGGTAAGAAGTAAGTGGGCAGATATTTGGATGTTTTTATTTCACCGCGGGGTAACAGAAAGATTGGAGCCTCCAGGCTGATATGAAACCGCCGAAAAAATATACAGAGAAGATTCTCCCTCAGGAGCCGGAAGTACCGGGAGACGGTAACAGGCGAAAAATAACCCGTGGGATGAACTGAAATGAAACAACAAGACGACCGGAGACTCCACCTGTTCATGCGGTACCTGGAAAGACCATCATTGCGGGGTACCTTTGCCCGTGCCCGGAAGGCCTGGCATGATGCAATCAGGAACAACCGCTGGTAAGCACCCCGGCAGAATAATCCTGCCGCGTAAATATGAACGGCATTCCGGAACCGGAGGCAGCGAGAACCAGCCAGCATGATGCAGTATGCAGAGATCCATCCGAAACGCAGGGGGACCATACGACATTTCATAATTTTTTCATCCCGGCATATACCCGGCACCTCTCTGTGCGCCGATACTATAACAGGACTCTTTCAAGGGCGCCCCAGGATGAATAAACCCCGGGTTCGTGGAACATTCCAAAATAGTTATGTGACTGCATAGGAAATTAGTAGAAGGACTGGCATACTGTTGAATTCGATAATCCTTTTTTTCCTTGCGATTTTACCCATTATTATTATTTTTGTGGGTATTGTAGTTCTGAAACAGTCAGGTACCCTGATGGCAGTGATTGGCTGGCTCCTCACGATGCTCGTCGCGGTTATGTTCTTCAATACCTCACCTGCAATTGCCCTTTATGCCTCTGCAAGTGGGATCCTGGCTTCGTTTGGTATATCCCTGATGGTCCTCTTTACCATCCTCCAGGTCACGATGATGGACCTGACGGGTGCGATCCGGAGTATTTCTGAATATATCAGGTCAATTGCAGCAGAACGGTACGAACAGATCATGATCCTGAACGTGGGGTTCGGTTCGTTCCTCGTTTCAATCGGGGCAACCCCCGTTACCATGCTCCCGCCGATCATGATAGCGCTGGGCTTCTCCCCGGTTGCATCCGTTGCCCTGCCATGCCTAGGGTATGACCCGCTCACGTCATTTTCGCTCCTCGCGGTCCCCATCACCCTTCCGGCAGCAGTATTCGGGTTTGATGCCGTCATTATGGGCAGTAACGTCGCATTGTTCCTGCCGGTTATTTCCACCGGCCTTTCATTAGGAATGTTATGGGTAGCGGATGGCATGGACGGTGTGCGGAAAGGCTTTGTCCCCGCAGTCCTTGCAGGGCTCACACTGGGGATTTTCGCCATTGTCTTTGTCAATATCCTCCCTGCATCTGCAATCGGCCTTGTCGGGGTATTTGCAGGACTTGTCACCATTGCAGTCCTTTTCCTGTACCGGGCATTCAGGGTCAGAAAGGTTCCTGCACGAACAGTAACACAGCATAATGTTGCGATAGCCAGGGATCCCACGCTTATGCCACTCTGGAAGGCTGTGCTGCCATGGGCCCTCCTTGTGGTACTGGTAATTTTCATCAGTCTCCCTCAACTACAGGCAGGACTCTATAATATTCTTGGAAATGCCCAGAAGATTACCGTGGTTGCCAACAAGGCGGTTGACCTGAAAATCATGAACCAGGCTTATTTCTGGGTGGTCGTCAGCACGCTGATCGCTGCACCATTCCTCATCAGGTCACGGAATGAAGGCCTGGAGATCACAAAACTCTGGTTAAAACGGGCATGGAGCCCTACGCTCGCCGCTGCGATCTTTTTTGCAATCGCCTACGTGATGGACTGGTCAGGCCAGACTGTTATTAACAATACCCTCACTTTCGTTTCGGGGTCGTATGACCTCAACATGAACGCCGTGATCGGGTATACCCTTGCCCTGGTATTCGGGATTGCCTTTCCCGTTGTCAGCCCCCTGCTTGGGTTATTCGGGTCCTTTGTTTCCGGGAGCGAGACCTCGTCAAACGTGATGTTTTACGGGATCCTGCAAAAGGCCACCCAGGTCCTTAACCTGGATTTCACCAGCGTCTACGCGGCCCACATGGTTGCAGGCGGGATCGCTTCGGGTATCGCACCAGCCAAAATTATCAACGCTGCGGCGGTAATCGACCAGCCCGGGATAGAGGGGGCGGTAATCAGGAAGTCCGCCGTGGTTGTCATATTGCTGGCATTCTTAACGTCAGCGCTCCTGATCCTCTTTTTGTTCCTGTAAAGCTTGGCAGGACGGGATCATCTTAACAGGATCAAAGCCTGACGAATAACTGGGTCACCAGGTAAAATAATAAATAATATCCTGATTTTCCATAAAAGAGAGAGAATACCGGATCCAGATTGGGTAAACGTGCATGTCCGGGGCTTTACTGAACGGTAAATAACTGGGGTAATTCAATTTCCCCTGTTTATGAATTTGCGGGCTCGATAATTCGGATAAGGACAAGACGCCATTCAGTGCCCCTGATACCAACGGTAGTCCACATCGCTTCCTTTGTAACATTCATCCCTTCTGCATCATGAAAGTTATAGGTACCATTTCCCATCCTTTCCCGGGACATGACCCCTGCAAGTGCAGTAAGTTCCGGGAACGGCTCAAAAAGCGGGTCTGATAAGGTATTCTTCCCGATCTGTCCCTGATCAGGATCATACACGATAAGTCCGTTTTTCTGCATTACCATGAGATGCCAGGGGGTCCCATCTGACTTTTTTGGGGTGTTTTGTGCAAAAAACGGTTCTGGTCTGAAAAGCAGGGTGGTCGCCCCGATGAATCTCCCCTCGGGTGAAAACACTGGTGACGCGATATCAACGGCAGGTATCCCCTCGACTGACAGAAAAACATCACTCATTACCGGCACTTTCTCGGAGTAAAGCCGCTGCAGGTGTTTCTGATCACCCAGGTATTCCCCGATAACGGACTCGTAGATTTCCGGCTCGGCCATGGAAATGAACCCTGATTCATTGACCGTTATTGTGTCAACGGCCCAGGGAAACCGGCCCATCCTCGCAAGCGCAGCCTTTGTTCCAGTCCCGTTGAGCCCGACTGACCCTATCCTCGTTGCACCGTCTGTAACCGCTGTGTCCATCGCAGCAAGGTCCTGGCCAACGGACGCCGCTGCCTCTAACAGCGCCCCCTGCATTTCATAGTGTTCAGTGGCCTGACCTGGTGCCGGTTCACCGGTTGCAATGGTCGCAAGTACGACCATACCAATAAACAAGACGATTGTGATTGCCCCTAATGCGATTACCGTGAGCCTGCACTCCTGTGATTCCGTAATGATCCCTCTTCTGAACTATTCAGTGGCTTATTTTAAGAACAGATTGGTTTTTCCGGGGTTGCAGCCAACCGGCAAACGGGTTGGCTGCGCCATGATTGTAACAACATACCGGGTGATTTTAGAGAGGACAATTTAATAAAAATCCCGGAGAGAGTACTACCTGATGCCCGGTGTGTTAGAAGAAGGAAACCGCTACACCCTGTACCTTGTCGCAGCAATTGCGGTTGTCGCGATAATTATATTCTGGCAGCTCATGGTGGCACTTATATTCGCAGGCTCAATTGCCGTTATTGCCCTGCCACTCCACAAACGGTTCACCGGGAAGATTGGTGCGGAGGCTTCGGCAGCCCTTGTCACCATAATAATGTTTTTAATTTTTGTTGCAGTCATCGCGTTTGCCGTGGGATTATTACTCCAGAACCAGGAGTTCCTCAACAGTCTCGTATCGACAATTATCAGCTGGGCAGGACCCGGGCAGAACAATCCCATCACAACGATGCTCCACATCAACCAGACAGCGCTGGACGGACTAATTGGCAACAGCAACCAGACGATTAACCAGTGGGCAGATTCGCTCATCGGGCAGATACCGGCACTCGGGTTCCAGCTCCTGGTTTTTTTCCTGAGCTTTTCCGTGTTCCTTTACAAGGGAGAGGAACTGTACCATTCATCGTTCGCAATGCTCCCGGTAAACGTAAAAGAACCGGTAAGGCACCTGACTCACGCGGCAGTCGATACCCTCTATGCCGTTTACGTGGTCCAGCTGATTATCGTGATAATTACCTTCCTTCTCGCCTTACCATTTTTTTATTTCCTTGGTTTTGAGCATGTCCTCTTTTTCAGCGCTCTTGCAGGTCTCCTGAAAATAGTCCCCATACTCGGACCATCAATTCTGATGGCATTTCTCGCCGTGTACGCGGTATCAATATCAGATATGACGGCCCTGTTGCTCATTCTTTTTATCGGTTACCCGGTTGTCTGCGCCTTTCCCGATCTATTCATCCGTCCGGTGCTGATGGGGCGGCGTACCTGCATTCATCCTGTTATCATGTGGATTGGGTTTGTCGGGGGTCTTTATACCCTCGGACTCGTTGGGTTCGTCCTGGGCCCGCTAATCCTTGTCCTGCTGATCACGGGGTACCATATCCTTAAAGGGGACCATGAAGCCTGCCGGGCTGGCGGTAATACCGGGACAGAGGCGCATTAGCCCCGGGTATTGCGGAAAAATGCGTACCAGCGCTTCTGGTCCCCATGGCAGCCTCATGCACTGAACACCTTCGACGGGAAATGGACGAACTGGCAAATACCCGGGGGTGTTGCCATGAGGGACAACGACAACGGGAAGTGAGAATACAATAAATAAAGCCCGATCAGATATCTAGTGTTGCGAGGGTTGCCGAGCCTGGTCAAAGGCGATGGGTTTAGGGTCCATTCTCGAAGGGGTTCAGGTGTTCGAATCACCTCCCTCGCATTCGTTACACATTTTGTCATCACTGGAAAAGACTAAATTCTCACCTCATACAAAGAATGCGTAAGAGTGGAAACCTATGGCCAGACTTACATGGTACCTTTGTATGTTAATACTCCTGATCCTCGTTACCCCGTCGGTGTCAGGAGCAATCAATGTCAGAAATATGGTAGTTTCTCCATCCGGGGATCTCGTTTCCGGGCAGGTCCCGCCTAAACAGGTCTCCGTTTCATTTGCGGTCAATTTCGTACCCGAAGGGGGAATGACATTTTCGAGCGGCAACACGCTCGATATGTTTACCGACCTTGAAAACGCCCGCTGGTCATATTCGACAGTGTTAGACGGTAATGCAAATCCCCCGCTGACTGATAACGGCAATAGTGTTGATATTAATGGCTGGGTACTCTCGTACCCGTCAAGACGGGACCTCGCGGTACTGGTCAACCTGACAGGGGAGGTCCCTGTGGTATCAGCAACCGGGAAAAAGACCCTGGTTAAGGTAGGCGTCTATAACGGAGGAAACGAGGTATATCCCGGTACTGCTGTAATACGAGAGGCGAATGTCATCCTGCCCGGCAGTCAGGCAGTATCATCGGCCGCACCTACAGTTCAGCAGTCCCCGGGCCAGACACCGAAGGTAACGGCCACCACGCCAGTGAGCAGCACCCAGGTGCCTGCAACATCCGCCCTTCCTTCTTCCGCCCTTGTAATACCCGTCGGCATCATTACCATCATCTTCCTTTTAATCTCGTTCATACCACTCGGACTCCTGGTATTCCATGATTATTTCGGTCTTGGAAAACTTTCAATCCCGCAGCCGTTTCGTCTGCGTGCGGCAATTGCCATCGTCCAGGTGCTATGCGGTATCGGCCTCCTTTTCGTCCTCTTTACGCTCCAGGCTATCTACACAAACCTTGTAGTGGCAGAGAGCGGCCCGTGGCCGGTTTTTGTGTTACTGGTGCTCCTGTTAGTATCATATCTCACGCTGTCTGCATTTGCCCTCGCAATTGGCTCGCTGCTCTCAAAGGCATTCCGCTGGACGCTCAAAGCCCATAGTATTGCCGGGATCGCAGTCCTTATTCTTGCACCCGTTACCATCGTCACACTCGGGACGGCCCCGGGGATCCAGCAGTCACAGACGGTTGTGATGGTTGTTGCCATTATTGCAGCCCTGGTCACAGCACTGCTCGCATTATGGCAGGACCATACACTCCGGGACGATCTCGGGAGCGACTGGGTCTCCTCGTTGTCGGATTTATTCCAGCGTCTGAAAGGGAACCTCAGGCCGAAAAAGACAAGCCAGAATGAGACAGGAACGCCGATGGCCATCCTCAATACCAGGCTGGCAAAGGGTGAGATCAGCCTTGAGGAATACAACCAGTTAAAAGAGGCCATTAAGAAATAATCCCAATGGTCCAACCGTGCCAGGTACATGGGGATGATGCCTCCCCGGTACGGTCTGACCCCCCCATGCTGTGTATTGTCTCGTTGGATTAACAAACGGATTATCAGGGCCACTGCCCCCTGGTCACAGGTAACTTCCATCAGCAGGGCGGTCTCTTTGCTAACCCTGTAAAATAATGCAGGTAAAATAAGTGAATTTTTATAATAACCCTGAATACTCATTTTTCATCCAGCGGTTAACCATCTGTACTGATACAGAGCTTCTTATCCTAGTGGAGCATGTATAGTATGCAGTTTTAATAGAGCTGTTTGAGAAATATCATGTATAAATCAAATTTTGGTGGATCGAGTAATTACGGCCCCCGTGAAATGACAAAAGTTGTCTGTTCAGATTGTGGAAAAGATTGTGAAGTACCGTTCAAGCCGACCGAAGGCAGACCTGTATATTGCCAGGAATGCCTCCCGAAACACAGGCAGCCCAGGTACTAACCTGATAATCGTCTTTTTTTTAGTTCTCGTTTGATTGTCTCTCCGTCTGCGATAGAGGCGCTATTCCTTACACAATTATCCAGCCGGCCTATATCAGCCTGTTCGCTGATGCCTGGCACGTACTACACCGGTTTTTTCTTCCCCTTCCGGTCAGGCAGTCTTATTCCATTTCCAGATACTCACACAAGGTTGACAGGGTGTTCCCTTTACATCCGGTAGGTCTGGTTTTCTTCCGGAATTACCTCTTTTTCAAGGGTCATGCCAAGCGTAGTAGAAATGGCGAAAAACGGTTCATTCTTCGCCCTGTCGGGTATATCAGCCATCAATGTGGTCAAAACCAATGACTTATATATGGTAATTATCTATAACTTTACTAAACAGAAAGGAACGAAGAGCTATGAAGCCAGAAGATGCGAAGAAGATTATTTCAACAGCAATTGACAGAGAGGTCGAGGCATACACATTTTATCATGGTATTGCCGATAAAGTAAAGGATGCTAACCTCAAGAAACTGTTTGCAGAACTTGCCGGGGAGGAAAAGCAGCACCGCGAATTCCTTCAGGGAATGCTCACGAAGGATGTATCGAAGATGAAATTTGATCCGTCACATGACTACAAGATCGCCGATGCGGTAGCGTCACCACCCCTTACCATGGACCTGAAACCAATCGATGGTATTGTTATCGCTATCAAGAAAGAACTTGAAGCCATGCAGAGTTACACCCAGCTCGCAAACCTTGCCAGTGATACCGAGACAAAGCTGCTCTTTTCCCAGCTGGCAAACATGGAACGGGGACACAAGGCAAGACTTGAAGATATGTACACTAATATGGCCTTCCCTGAGTCCTGGTAATATCAGGGACAAGGGACTATTGTAATTAATAAGGGATCAAACCCTTTTTTTCATTCCGAAAACCAGCGAAGTCGTCATATTAATCCCCCGACCCCCGGTTATGCCGGGTTAACTGCCGGTTCTCATACTACCCGGCCTTGAGCGGTCAAGGGCATCTGTAACTCGGTTGATCGATTCTTCCCTTATAGAGGTAAAATCCCAACTGTTGATCGCCACTATTCCCGAATGTGCTTGCACCTTTTTTTGTATGGCAGGGAGCGGGTATTCATTTACACCTGGGTGCCAGTGCAGGCCCGTTATATCAGGCTGATATCCCCGGGTTGCTGGACAACTATCTCTTTCGCGCCACGGTATGTCTGGACAACCCCGTAAATCCGGACCGTATCTCCCATTTTCAATGAAACCCTGCTGGCAGAAGAGGCTGGAATAAAAACAGACGTCCCATTCAGGTCGAGGATCAGGTCTGCCCCGTTTTTGGTGACAATCACGCGGTCAACATTTCCTTCGAGCAGGACAAGGGAGCCATCGGCCGATGTACTGGTATACCGGGTTGAAAAGGCGGATTTCCCAGCTGATTCAATAATTATGGATCCGGCAACAACGGCAAGCGTAACGATTGCGAGAAGGATGAACGCATTTCGTTCCTGCCGGGTAAGCATAGATCCAGATTATTGTCGTACATTGTAATAACCGGTAGCTTTAATCGTTAACAGTGTTAACATATAATGCATGTCAGGAACAAACCTGCCCCCCTCATCGAAAACCGTCCTTTCCCTCCTGGACGAGAGCGGGGCAATGACCCATAAGGAGATTGTAAAGAAGAGTAACCTGGCCCCGAGGACAGTCCGCTATGCCTTGAAGAAGCTGAAGGAGAACCACCTCATCATTGAGAAATTCAACTTCAGGGACGCACGCCAGATCATCTACCAGGGCCGGGCGCAAACGATGGTGTGTGCATGAGCGAAAGCCCATGCAACATCATGAAATGCGATTCACTCGCCCGTAAGTACCTCCCGGGTATCCGGGCCGAGATGGTGTACCGGCTGGTAAACAACAAGGGAATGAGCCAGAGCGATGCAGCGAAGCGGCTGGGAGTTACGCGCGCTGCAATCTCTCAATATATGAGCAAAAAGCGTGGTGCGGAGGTTCAGCTCTGCGGGGACATTGACGGCCTGATAGACCGCTGGGCGATGGCGGTGGCCGGAGAAGATGACCATATCACGCTGTGTGATGTCTGCAGATGTGCAATGAAAAAGTAACCATAGCCGGTATGGCTGTGACAGCAATTCCTGACCGGATACCAGTTCATTTTCACCACCCCTGATTTTTTCTGTTATTTCGACGCTGAAATGGGATTAGAATTCGTATTTTCGGCTCTGTAGAAACATGCATGAACGGGAAGTTCACACCCAAACCATGAAAATGCCACGTTCAAAATCTCTTCATTTTGGTGGCCATTCGGGCATTTTCATGGGAAATCCTCTCAAATCTATCTTGCAGATTGGTAATTCCAAAATTTCGTCACGCTCCCGGGGCTCCGCCCCGCCGCTTTGGCGACCCCGGTTGGGATAGAGACTATCCCCCAATACACTGAATTTAATGAGCCTTCGGGAAACCCTGCCCGAAGAATATCTTAATGGGGGTGGGACAGGGAGGGGGTGGACCCCCTCCTGTCTCCGTATTTCACTTCTTTTTAAATGTACAGGGGTTCTACAAAGCCGATTTACCCATTTCCTGATTGACTAACCTGATATATCACGATCGCGACTTTGGCGTACATCCATTTTTTTCCGTATCGTCATCCCGATACCCTGCAATTTTTCAACCCCACCCTCTCCTTCGCGAAAGTAAAACAGGAGGAGATGAAAATAGTCCCCGGTAAGGTCCGGAAACTCCTTCCGGTACCGTACCTCTACATCGGGGTCACCTATAAAGCCCTTAATTGATATGAAATCTTCCTGTTCGAAGGAAAAATAAGGCTTTTTCATCAGGGGGAGGAGTCGGACTGCCCCGAAATGTTTCAGGAATGACAAAAATTCCTCGGTCAGCGGTTCATCAAGCAGGTACTCTTTCAACATCGAGCCATCCACGCAGACTTTGGACTGGACAGAACGGACAATTCTCAATATGTATTTCCTCCCAGACAGGCAACAGTTCACTGATCTTTCCTTCGCCAGTACAGGATCAATAGCAGCGCAACCACCATAACTGCTATCCCGATTTTCAGGTATTCAGTGGTATCACCCTGGTTCCTACCGGATGTTGTGGACTGGCCCCAGTCATCCTCAAACACCGCCGTATAGTACCGGGCCGCTTCCGGCTGCTCGATAATGACCCCGGCCTCCCGGTTGAACGTCGGGGAATTGTAATTCCAGTTGACGCTGCTGACCAGGACTTTCTTCCGGTCAACAATAACACCCTTGTTGTGAATTTTCTCCAGTTCATTCCGTTCCAGTTCTGCACACCGTGCTTCAAGCGGGAGGTGTTCGGATGCTGCCACCTGGTTGATATAGGCCATCATTTCATCGTTATCGTCCTCTCCTTCCGTGTTAAACCAGTAGGAGTCAAGCAGGACCCTTACATGGACACCGCGGCGTGACGCGTTGATCGCTTCGGCGAGGTAACGGTTTGGAACACCTTTCGATTCGTTGCTGATATAGGCCTGCTCGATATCGATCTCACCTGTTGCAGAACGAAGGAGCTCCGGGATGAGATAACTGGTATCTGGGGAAAGTACCGGTGTGACCTTCGCACCCTCAAAGCGCATTGGTGAAAATTCCCGGGTATGAGGCAGGGTTCCACCAGGTTCCGGCGCCCCGGTCTTCCCGGTCATGGGGCTGATACCCTTCCCGTTCAGGTCGGTCAGGAATACTCCCCTGAACCAGGTCGCAACCCCGGGGTCGATTATGCATACACCCCAACCCCGGTTTCCGGATTTGCCTTCAGCAGGAAACCCGTTTCCTTTGAAGTTTTCGCTGGTGATAAAAAGGTACAACGAATCGACCACGATGTACTTGGCATGGTCATAGCGGTAGGGGACATGGCTGTCACCGGTGGTGCCCATCTGCCGGACGACAATATCATTCCTGGTGAGCAGGTCACAGACGGCATTTCCTTCCGGCGATATCCCCCCGACAGGTCCGCCCTCGATAAGGACGGTAACATTGACACCCCTTTTCCGGGCTTCGATAAGCGCATCTGCCATTCCGGGACTTGAAAATTCGTATACATTCACGAGGATTTCGTACTTCGCCTGGTCAATACAATTCAGATAGAGTTCAAGCGAACAGTCAGGTGATACAAAACAGACACCGGAAACGCCGGTAAAGTTTGCAGGAGCAATGCGGGACTGGCCAAGCATAAGGACACGGGTATCCCATACCCCGTTCTCCACGAAATGGACCTGCCCCTCGCGTGGTTTGACATCGGCGGGCCACGACACCTTTTGTATCAACGTGTCATGGTCATAGAGCATCAGCTCGTCCCCTGTATTGGCAAGCCGGAAAGCCCCGGCCGGGATGACGTCCGGAACATAAGGGGAGTAATTGTAGAACTCAAAATCAGGCAGCTCATCATGCACAGAGGCATACGCCCTGCCATTATACGCAACGGTGATAAGGCCGTCTATCCGTGATCCCGGCGGGAACCGGAAACCCCCCTCACCATCTGACACCAGAATACCATCCAGGCCCCCCGTTCCTGAAAGGACCACATATTCATCGGGGTCGTCCTTCTGGTACGTATCAGGGCAGAACGCGGTAATGGCGATGGCCGTAACACCGGGAATAAGAAGGCAGAAAAGAAGGAATACCGGGAGGAACCTCACTATTTCTGGTCACAGTCCGGTTTTAATAAGCTGACGATATAGATCTTTACCCATGAAGGGGCCTTGTGTGATGAAAATAGGCGGGAGCCTGATCGATCAGGTACCCGGGATCACCCGCGCCCTCCTTTCATCACCCTGCCCCGTGCTTATCATTCCCGGCGGGGGGCCGTTCACAAATCTCGTAAGGACATTACACGCCCCGGATAATGAGAGCCACTGGATGGCAGTTCTCGGGATGGAACAATATGGCTGGTATATCGCATCGTTCGGGATCAGTACCAGTCCCGGCCTGCAGGTACCGGGGCACCCCACGGTGTTACTCCCGTATGCCCTGATGAAGAAAGAAGACCCGCTTCCACACAACTGGGATATCACCTCAGACACCATCGCCGCGTGGGTCGCGTACCGCCTCGGGCTCGACCTCGTGGTCCTGAAATCAGTTGATGGTATCATGAAGGGGGGTGAACACATGGAACAGGTTACCATGCCCATGACATCCGGGGAACTGGACCCGGGTTTCATCCGGTTTGTCCTCGATCACGGCGTCAGGACGCTGATCATAAACGGGAGAAGGACCGAACGGGTCCAGGCATTACTCCGGGGGGAACGGGTAGAGGGTACGAGGATCGGTACAACCTTTTAATTGTTTAAAAAGAGAAGTTATAAGGAATCTCAGGAGTTACCATGTCAGACAAGAAATGCACATCATGCTGTGCTCCACTCGCAGAAGAAGGCGCTACAGAATTCGGATGCCCTTCATGTGGTTACGGCATCAAGAGATGCTACCGGTGTAGAGAACAGAGTATCCCCTATACATGTCCAAAATGCGGTTTCGGGGGCCCATAAGCGATGGGAGACGTCGCGCTGATTCTCAGGGTAATGCCGGAATCCCCGGAGGTTGACCTCGAGGCACTCAAAGCGGAGATAAAACGGGTCCTCCCCCGCGTACAACAGATTGTGGAAGAACCGATCGGTTTTGGTTTAAAGTCCTTGAAACTTGTCGTAGTGGTCGGCGATCAGGGCGGCGAGACAGATGCCGTTGAGGCGAAACTCAGCGGCCTGAAAGGCGTCGAGCGGGCAGAGATCATTGAACTTACCCTGATGTAACCTGTAAGAATTCCAGGAACAGGATTCTTATCTTTTTTCGATTGGTTGGTTAAGAAACAGATTTTTCGTTATTTCTGGATTTCTGATCGGATTTCTCATTTTCAAGTGCCTGGAGTACCTGCTGGGTTATTGTCCTGATCTTTTCCACCGACTCCCGGAACTGGACCACTTCAGACTCATCAATTTTAATGGTGACCGGGAATACGCCGCTGCGGTTCACCCGCGCCGGGACACTGATGCAGACATCCCCGATATCGTGGACTTCCCTTCGTATATACGCAGATACCGTCAGGATCCGGTTCTCGTCTCCAAGGATTGTCTTAACAAGTGTCGCGATCGCTTCACCCGGACCGTATACTGTCGAGCCTTTGCCCCGGATAATCAGTTCGCCGCTGTTTTTAACCGATTCCACCATCTCTCGGATGGGAATACGTGAAAATGCAGGCAGGTTACTGACCTGGATGCCCCCGATTGTTGTCGCCGACCAGAGCGGGACCATGCTGTCCCCGTGCTCCCCGATAATTCGTGTATGCACTTCGCTTGGGTGTACCCGGAAATACGATGCTATCAACGATTTCAGCCGCATGGAGTCAAGGTGCGTACCAAGGCCGAACACCTGCTGGGGCTGCAGTCCTGAATATTTCAACGCGACGGATGTCATCACGTCAACGGGATTGGTGATCATAAAGATCTTCGTGTCGGGCGCGACCTTCGCAATAGATTCCGCAAGCCCGGATACGATGTGCGCATTCTGGAGTGCGAGATCAAGCCTGGTCTGGCCAGGGAGCCGTGCGTTTCCAGCGGTAAATACTACGATTTCGGACCCTTTGACTTCTTCAATATCGGTCGTCCAGTCGATTTTAGTATAATTTCCACAGGCAGCAAAAGAGTCCATCAGGTCATGGGCAATACCGTCAAGGAGTTCTTCCCTTCCCGGCCTGCCATAGAGCAGGATCTCACTGACATAGGGTATTTCCGATATTGCGTGTGCAGCGAACATTCCGACATTGCCGGTTGCACCGATGATTGTGACTTTGGACATGGTTGTAGCACAAAATTAGGGACACGTTATCGGTCGACAATACGCTGCTGCCTTCACTAAAGAACCCTTTCTCCACCCCGCGACCCTGTGGGCGCCGAATGTCCACAGTAAGTCTGCTCCCTTCCGGGCCTGGACCGGTCTCTGCGGCTGCAGGTCGCCACTCCCTCCGGAGTCTTGATACCTGTCCACCGACCTCACAGGACGAGGCTTCTACGTCAGGATACTAACAGCTCCAGCAGCCCGCTGTTGCCTTCCTCAAACTTCGCCCCCCGCATACCGACGGTTTCGGGTTACAAGTGACGCCGGGCCACCCGGGCTAGTCCCCATATTTAATGCACACTTCAGGGGATAAATACCTCGCCGCTGACATGCTCCCGGTACAGCGTGGTGATATGCTGTATAAGCCCGGCATCCTCTTTATTAAAGAGATCGAGGGCAGTAAGGACCGGGATGCCGGGAAGTACCCGGTAAAGATCCGCGAGGTCCCCCTGGTACACCTCGATGCTCTGCCTGCCATGGGTTTCCGCTATTTTTTCGGGCATCCGGCCGACCGGCCGGACTTGCATCTCCTCGTAGGACCTGAGCATGACCACCTCGTCAATGGCCAGAAATTCACTGTTCACAGAAATATTGAATGCGGACCAGAACGCGGCAGAAAACCAGGCATCATTCATTACGACATGTGGCACACCGAGCCGTGCAGCGGTCAGCCCGAGCGTACCAACACCACATGCAGCGTCAACAAACCACTGTGTATTCAGGGTAATTTTTCGCTCGACTGACTCGATTTTCGGGTTATAATTGCGGGGGAACTCAATATGGATCTGCGACTGCTGCTGGTACAACACCAGTGACCCGGCGGAGGTCGGGAAAATACTCGCCCGCACATCACACCCGGCAAGGAGGTCATAGGTCCTGGGCACCCCGCCAGGTCCCGGGCCTGCAATCCCGGGGACAAAGTCCCCGCTCCTGACCACCCCCCTGATTTCCGGGACCTCGTTGACAAGACGTACCGCCACTTCCCGGGTCACATCGGCGGATACAAGCACCAGTGAGCGTGCAGGGAGGTACGGGGGCTCACGCATAACAAAGCCAGGGTGGATGAGCGGCATACCCACCCTGGCAAGGGGTTCTGAACCCGAAAAAAGGCCCTCCTCGATCATGACCACGTAACTATGCGCAAAAACTTCGTCAATAAACCGCTTCCCGCATGAACATGGCGGCTCGTAAAAGCGGTTTTTTAACGGGGCCCTCTTATCCAGGACCCTGCCATGGCAATCAGGGCAGGGGGAGAATACCTGCCCTGTTGTCAGAAGGATATCATGAGCTGTGTCAACACAGTCACCGCCACATACGGGGCATTTCATACGGTTCTGTTAACCGTTAACCATAGATAGTTTTTGAAAAACAAAATCATCCAGAATGGGCCCGATGCGATTCGAACGCATGACCGCCCGGTTATGAGCCGGGCGCTCTAACCGGACTGAGCTACGGGCCCGGATAGAGATTGAGCGCCCCCCACAGGGCTCGAACCTGTGACATTCGGATTAACAGTCCGACACTCTACCAACTGAGTTAGGGAGGCACATTGGTTGTGTCCTAATAGATTCTTTGTGAGCCTTTTTAAAAGTAACTATTGGAACTCCGGATCATAAAAAAACTAAACCCCTGGATATTCTTGTCATTTATTCAATTGGTTACCAGGTTTAAGTTTCATTGATTCCAGAAGCCCGATGAGATCATCGAGGTTATCATCCAGGTGACACAGGAGATCTTCAGTCTGGGGTGTTGCCATTGCACCGGCAGGGGTGGCCCTGATGTAACCAAGCTGCTCAAGAACACGGAGTGAATAACGGATCCGGTGGAAGGGCAGGTCAAGCAGCTCCGATAGTTTCATGATACCAATCGGCTGGTGCTCCATAACGGCCCTGATTACAATAACATGCCTTGAAAGAAGTTCAATCTCGTCTTTCATTTTCTGGAGCATGGGTCAGCGTACCTCAGGTTTCTTTTTTCTCTGTTTCCGTTTTCGGACCGGGATCCTGGTGTTCGGCAAGCCACTGCTTGGTTACCCGGTATTTTTTGATGAATACATAAATCATCACGAGGTCGATAACCAGGAGTATGGCAGGGATGTAATATTTGAATGGTACGGGTACGAGGAACAGGGCAATCACAATACCAGCGGCAACAAGGACAATCACGTTCAACAGGATAGTGAGCGAATAAAATTTTAATTTAAACTGTTCTTTTACCTTCTCTTCCATTACTCATAGGTCATCCTTATCATAAAAGTACTTGTGGTTTTACCGCGAATATTCCTCCCATGGACTCGCTGGATGACGTGATCAGGCGTTCTGGTGCTGATGCATATGTTGCATTCGGCTCGTCACAAAATGCAGATATCAGGTATCTCACCCGGTTCCGGACCGAGGACCCTTTTGTTTATATCAAAAAACCCGGTGAGAAGGGGTTCATGGTCATCGGACAGATGGAATATGATCGTGCAACGAGAGAATCGATCGCCGCGGTGATGACCCGGGGGGAGTCAGGCCTCCTTGATATTATCAAAGATGAGCCGGTAAAGCACCGGGCCTATGCAAAAATGATTGCAAATCAGGCAGGACCACGCATCATGCTACCCGCTTCATTTCCCTACGGGATCGGGCATGAACTTGAGTCACTCTGCGAGGTGACCCTTGATCCCGGTTCGGTCGAGACCGCCCGGGCAATAAAATCAGACGATGAGATCAGGAACATCAGGGGTGTCCAGGCCGCAACCGATATCGCAATGGAACGGGCAATTTCCCTGCTAAAAGCAAGCAGACCAAATAAAGGTGTCCTGTATCACGACGGCCGGCCGGTTACTTCAGAACAGGTCAGGTCACTCATGCACAAAACCCTGATGGATTACGGGTGTCATGCAATCGATACGATTGTCACCTGCGGAAAAGATACCGCCCTGCCACATGCACTCGGGACCGGACCCCTTTTGGAGTCAGAGCCGGTTGTTATTGATACGTTCCCTGCTGATGACATGAACGGGTATTTCACCGATATGACAAGGACTGTTGTAAGGGGAGAACCCTCCGCCGAATTACTTGAGATGTATGATGCTGTTCTGGAGGCACAGGACCTTGGCATGTCCCAGGTAAGGCACGGGGCCAGCGGCTCGTCCGTCCACCAGGCTGTTGTGGACCTCTTCGCCGAAAAGGGATATGGGACCGGTAATGAGGGATTTACTCATAACCTGGGGCACGGGGTTGGTCTCGAGGTCCACGAGGCGCCAACCCTTGGTCCGGCAGGGGGTACCCTTGCTGCCGGCAATGTGGCGACCGTTGAACCGGGTCTCTATTACCGGGATATTGGCGGGGTGCGTCTCGAAAACACCGGGGTTATCACCACAGCAGGATTTGAATCGTTTACACGATTGCCCCGTGAATTTATACTCAGGTGATCATGATGGAAGACGAAATATTTGATAACTACTGCCAGGCCGGGGCCTTTGCTTCATCGGTAATCAGGAAAGGGGCCATGGAGATCAGGCCTGGTGCTCCCTACCTCGAGGTCGTCGAGTTCATTGAAGACCTGGCATCATCAGATGAATCAGGCCTTGCATTTCCGCTTAACGTCTCCCTGAACGAAGATGCTGCGCATGATACCGCGTCGACAGGAGATGACCGGGTATTTACAGCAGGGGACCTGGTCAAGCTCGACCTCGGAGTCCATTTCGACGGCTATATCGCAGATACAGCAATTACAATCGACCTTGGAAATAACGGGCTGCTCGTGGACGCATCCCGGGAAGCACTTTCACGGGCTATTGAAAAGGTGCGCCCCGGTGCGACCGTTGGAGAACTGGGGTTTGCCATCCAGTCCGAGATTGAAAGCAGGGGATACAGGCCAATCGCAAATCTCACCGGTCACGGACTTGGCAGGTTTGCCGTGCACAGGCCCCCGAGCATCCCTAATGTTGCAATGCAGGGGGGGGCAGTGCTTGAAGAGGGGATGGTGTTTGCAATTGAGCCGTTTGCAACGACCGGCTCCGGCCATGTAAGCGAGAAGAAAAGGGTGGAGATATTCCAGCAGATCTCCCGGAAGCCGGTACGACTGGCCACGGCAAGGAAGATCCTGGAAGCAGTCAGCGGGCGGCAGGGCATGCCCTTCGCAAAACGATGGCTCCCTGATAACAAGCCGGAGATCGCCCTTGCGACACTCATCCGTTCCGGTGTGGTCCACGCATACCCCGTACTATCGGACATCCCCGGCTCCCTCGTCTCACAGCATGAACATACGGTCATTGTTACCGAGGATCGCTGTGTTGTGACAACGGCATGAGATACTCTTATCCGGTGCCAGATTGAATATTAAAGGTTACAGCCATGTCTGGAGACGACGAGACCCTGAAAATTCTGGATGTGCTCCTCTGCGCAGAAATATTTAACCAGAACCCGAATCTGGATGTAAATGACCTTACGCCGGAGCATAGGATCATGTTCGGACTCGGTTCTGCGTCCGGAATTAAAAGGCCTGTTACTGTCAGCGAAAGTACAATCCGGAGGGTACTTCAGATCCAGGACCCGCGCGGAAAAGTCGCAGAAAACCCGGTCGTAATCTACGAGGAGTTCGGGCAGAGGTTCCGCATACCGGCACTCGAAGCTGCCGCGAAATGGTTCCTGGGCCACGGGGGCATGACCTATATCAAAAAGAACCCGGCACTGGCATATTATTTTGAAACTATTAACTCATCCGGTATTTCTTATCGGGAAGTAAAGGCTGAAAACCCGCCTTTTGAGGACAGCAGGTCGTACCTTGACGGGAAAATTTCAGAGATAATCGCCGCCGATGAGCGCCTGAGAACGGCCATGGACCTGATCATCATCAACGCACCCGATGAGATCGAGCAGCAGATCGATGACCTCGTCTGCACTTCAGAGCAGAAAGAGATCATCGCAAAAATGCGGATAGCGATTATCCACCGTGAATTCCTGTTGAAACACCGGATACACGAGGTAGGAAAGTCTGTTATTCGTCGGGCCGCCGGGAACGGGAAAGACCTCGCTCGCACTCGCTATGTCCCATGCCATGCATATGCCGATCCTTGAGGTCAGGCTCTCGATGGTCACGTCACAGTACCTCGGGGAGACCTCAAAAAATATCGACAGGATATTTGAATTAGCCAAAAAACTTTCGCCCTGCATCCTGTTTATCGACGAGTTTGATTACGTCGCCAAGAGCAGGGTGACCGATGACCATGGCGCCATGAAGAGGGCGGTAAACTCCCTCCTGAAGAATATCGATAAGATGAACCTCGTGAAAAACGGGGTGCTCCTTATCGGTGCGACCAACCACCCCCAGCTCCTCGATGAAGCGGCATGGCGCCGGTTTGACGAGGTCGTGGAGTTTTCGCTGCCCAGTGAAGAGATGCGGGAACGGATCCTGAAAAAGATCACCCATTCTGTAGGTTGCGAATGCGATTTCCGTTACCTCGCAGCCCAGACAGACGGACTTTCAGGTTCTGACCTCCGGATGCTGGTAAAAGAGGCGATCCTCTCATCGATCATGGATGGCCGGAAGGCCCTTCTTCAGAGCGATATTGAAAAAGGGATCCAGATGGTGAAAGGCCGGGGCGTAATCCGGAACCTTAACTGGTTGTAGTATGAAAATTACGCTGCTGGGCACAGGGGATGCAACAGGAACGCCCAAAATAGGCTGCAGGTGCCCCCAGTGTACACACGCACAGGAAAAAGGACTGACAAGGCTCCGCACCTCCCTCCTTGTGGAACATGCAGGGAAGCATATCCTTGTTGATTCCTCACCTGACCTCCGCCAGCAGTTACTCCGTTGCGGTTCACCCCACATTGATGCGGTGATATGGACACACGGGCATTACGACCATTTTATGGGGTACGGGGAGTTCTACCGTGTCCAGGACCTGCCACCTGTCTACGCAGCACCGCCGGTACTCGGGTATTGCGGGGGTATTTTTTCTTTCATGTCATTTGACCATAACCCTGTTGAGGCGTACGAATCCTTCACACTGTTCGGTGTTACCTTCACCCTTATCGAAGTAAACCACCCGCCGGCCTACAGCTGTGGTCTTCAGATATCATGTGATGGTTCAAACGTGGGTTATACTGCCGATACCCGGGCAGATATTCCGGAGCGCAGCAGGAAATTTCTTTCCGGTGTCGATCTGCTTCTTGCTGATGCTCTTGCCCCCAGTGGCTACCACGTCTTCAAGCATATGAGCTATGAAGAGGCGTGCCAGATGGCGACCGATCTTCAAGCAGGAGATTTCCGGTGCGTCCACCTGAGCCATGCAATCAGGTGGGACCTCCCCCATATTGGAAAAGACGGGGAGTGTTTTCGGTTCGGCTGAACTGGCGGCAGGTCTTGCTGAAAATTCAACCGGAAAATCCATTTATTCTGTCGGGGATTATTTTCACATAATCCCGGTCTTCCTGCACCCATGGTAGCATGTCTGATAGGCAGGGCAGGAATGTTTTCCCGTATCACCGGGTGTATCTCACCAATACCATTATGGGTGTCACATTCCCAATCATAGGTGAATGAATATTAAGTTGCTCGAGCTGGAAAAAGACAAGGCCAGGCTGATTATTCAGGGGGAGGGACATACCTTCATGAATACCCTGACGGAAGAGATCCTGAAGGACCCTGATGTCGATGTGGCCAGATATGTTATAGAATTCCAGTTTTCAGACCCTGAACTCCTGGTAACCACAAATGGTAAAAAAGACCCCCTGGATGTGATCAGGGACGCGTGCACCAGGATATCGGGGCACTGCGATGAACTCCTTTCAAACATGAAAAATCAGTAACAAAACAAAGATTATTTTTTTTACCCGGTACCTTTGAAGAGGGCCGGTCCTTGTAATTATTGCCCGTCAGAAAAAGACGGGGAGGTTGTGGCCGGTATAAGACTATACTGCCCGTTCTGTGAACACGATAGACCCGGATATCCTGGCAATCTTCACCTTTACTGTCTGCCCGGGCTTTGAATTTGAAACATACATGATGTATTTCCCCATCTTTACCACGCCGTCGCCCCGCTTCGAGACTGACTGGATCTCGACCTCGAGGATAGTCCCTTCCTGCAGCTCGTTGGTAATAGGTTCCGTCCGTGCTTTCCTCTTTTTTACCGGTCGGTGACCCCCGCAGGCATCACAGCGCAGGAGGAGGAACCGGTCATCTTTCACAAGACGGGTATCTGGCCGGCCACATTCTGAGCAGATCACATAATCTTCCACGTAACTTTTAACCAGTGAATTTATCAGGGTACTTTCGAATTTTCCATTAAATATCGCCCTGTTACCGTCGATCTTCCCTGCAGTACCGAGCTCGCCAAGGAGGAACTTCATCAGGTGGTCCTTGTCACGCCTCGCAACGTCGGCTATTTCTGCGAAATTTTCAAAGACAGTGGTTTTCCCTTCAATATAACTCTTTGTTTCCGGAACGGTAAACCGTTCGTGGGACTCACTGACCTCGGGCATATGTGAATATGCCTTGTTTAAAAGTGCCTCATACGATTCGACCATAGTTGTATAGTATAAGGGACGTCCGAGGTAATAATTATGGGTAAACAGTACACCCCGGCCTGGTCGGTCACCTATGGTCTCCCGGGCACCGGGGTTGATTTTTTTTCCCTGCCCTCTGCCATGGCTCACCCATCCAAAAAAAAACAGTTCTCCCTTTCAATGCACCTGAAGAGACCCGGGGCCCTCTTCCTGAAGAAAAAAAAATATTCGGGTTATTGCTTAAACTGGGGCATAAGCGCCCGTACCTCAGCACCGACCTTTTCGATCAGGTGGTCTTCGTCCCTCTTCGTCAGGGCATTAAATACCGGGCGGTTGACCGTGTTCTCAAGCATCCATTCCCTCGCAAACTCACCGCTCTGTATCTCGTCAAGTATCTCACGCATTGCAACCTGGGACTCGCAACCGATAACACGCGGGCCACGGGTGAGGTCCCCGTACTGAGCAGTATTACTGACATATTTCCTCATCTTCGTAAAGCCGCCCTCGTAAATAAGGTCTACAATCAACTTCGTTTCATGGAGGACCTCGAGGTATGCCATTTCCGGGGAGTACCCGGCTTCGACAAGGGTCTCAAAACCGGCCTTGATCAGGGAGGTAATACCACCGCACAACACTGCCTGCTCACCGAAGAGGTCAGTCTCGGTCTCTTCGCGGAACGAAGTCTCGAGCACGACGGCGCGGGTCGCGCCGATACCTTTTGCATACGCAAGCGCAATCTTGTGCGCAGCGCCCGTGTAGTCCTGGTGAACGGCTATCAGTGCCGGGACACCCTTTCCTTCTTCATATTGCCGCCTTACCATGAACCCGGGTCCTTTCGGGGCGACCATGATAACGTTGACATCCGCCGGGGGGACAATCTGGCCAAAATGAATATTGAACCCGTGGGAGAACATCAGGGTTTTCCCCTTCGTAAGATACGGCTTTATTTCGCCCCTGTATACCGCCGCCTGGTTCTCGTCAGGAAGGAGTACCTGCACCACGTCAGCCATTTTAACGGCTTCTGTGACCGGGTACACCTTGAACCCATCAGCTGAAGCCGCATCCCAGCTTTTCCCGGGGCGGAGCCCGATGATCACGTCGATCGCACTGTCACGAAGGTTCAGTGCCTGGCCTCGTCCCTGGGAACCATACCCGATAACCGCGATACGCTTCCCGGACAGAACACTCAGGTCCGCATCTGACTCATAGTATTTTTTCAGCATGGTCTCTCCTTGTTATATCAGCAACCAAGCACATAAATATTTTATAAAAAAACTAAACAGAGTACCTTGGGTTATATCCCTTTTGGAGAGCGATCAACCATTAATGAGACAACAGAACCGAGATTTGGGGGCATTCTGCCTGATGTTCAATCCACATGCCCTGATATCCGCATTAATCTGACCCGGGTGGGGGTCAAGAATGTGAAAAAACTCGTGGAAGTCTCGCGCCCTGATAAGCGCCCGGTAATTTTCATTTCAAATTTTGATGTCTTCGTTGACCTGCCCGGAAGCCTCAAAGGAGCGAACCTCTCACGAAATTTTGAAGTGATAGATGAAGTGCTCCAGCAGGCGATTGATGGTGATGTCAAGGAAATTGAAGAGCTCTGCAGCGTGGTCGCACGAAAGCTGCTTGACCGGCATGAATATGCCGATCGCACAGAGGTCTGGATGCGGAGCCAGTTCATGGTGAAACGGGAGACCCCGGTCAGCAGGACCAGTTGCCACGAGGTCGTCAGTGTCCACGCACGCGCAGTTGCCAGGAGGACATTCCGGAGCCCCATTGTCAGGAAGAGTATCGGTGCGGAAGTGATGGGGATGACCGCCTGCCCCTGTGCCCAGAATATCATGAAAGAGCGGGCACAATATGTCCTCGAGGACCTTAAAGTCGACAAGGAGACCATCTCAAAGTTCTTCGACGAAGTCCCCATGGCCACGCACAACCAGAGGGGCAGGGGGTTTCTCTGCATTGAAACAGATGACGACCAGCACGTAAAGCTCGAAACGATCATCGATATCCTGAAGGAGTCAATGAGCGCCCCGATTTTTGAACTCCTCAAACGTGGCGATGAAAGTTACGTCGTTCTCTCCGCACATAAAAACCCGAGATTTGTAGAGGACTGCGTACGGGAGATGGCAAAAAAAGTCCTCGCAGAATTCCATGATCTCTCCGGAGATGCACTCGTTACCATAAAGCAGACCAACGAGGAGAGCATCCACCAGCACGATGCCTACGCGGAACGCCAGGCAACAATCGCCGAGCTTTTCGTCGAGCTGAACGGCGAAATCCAGTAAATTTTCTCTTTTTTATCAGGTCTTCGCAGTTTTGGTATCGTTCCCATCCATCAGGACCAGTTGTCCCTCTGGCCGAATGACCCCGGACAATACAATAAGGGTCTCACAAAAGGGTCTGTACATCAGGATACCCATGATATCCTGATAACCAGCCGGTTTCCTGTATAAGGACCATATATTGATCCCATTTGCTGTTGCTTTCCATCTTCACAACGATAAAGGTACCGCTTAAAAAATTGCACCCGCATTGTTCCCGGAAAACCAAAAAAGCAGTGATTATCTCTCTTCTCTTCCGTGAAATCGGCACTATCAGGAGAATTGCAAAGAAGATATATAATTGGAAGATGTAAAATTAAGATGAACGTACTAGGTACGGTCAAAAGATCTCCTTATAAGAGATTTGTGTGGATTACACCGGTATCGAAGATTGAACAACTCAGCATAAGATGAGGCGATAATATTGTCGAAAGTTGTAGAGATTTCCCCAACCACAAGACACGAGGGACACTCAAAACTTGTCTTGAAGGTTAACGACGCAGGTATCATCGAAACGGGTAACTGGTGTTCCATTACCCCGGTGAGGGGAGTTGAGAGACTCGCCGTCGGTAAGTCGATGGAACAAGTCCCCAAAATTGCGTCCCGTGTCTGCGGTATTTGTCCGATTGCCCACACACTTGCAGGGATAGAATCAATGGAAGCATCAATCGGGTGTGAAATACCCCAGGATGCCTATCTCCTGCGTGTGATCCTCCAGTTGGCAAACAGACTGCACAGCATTGCACTGCATGATATCCTGATCCTGCCCGATCTGTATATTCCGGGCACCGATACGAAGATCAACCCGTTCACTCCTGAAGAGCCAGTGCGCAGCGTTGCAAAGCGTATCCAGAGGCTACGTGAAATTGGTCAGACCATCGGTCAGATCGCCGGCGGAGAAGCCGTGCACCCGAGCAACCCGCGCATCGGTGGTATGTACAAGGCATGTACCCCGCGGGCAAAGACCAAAATGTACGACCTCGCCAAAGAGGGTCTTGTACTTGCCCACCAGCAGATGGACTTCATGATTGCAGTCCTCCGGAACTTCCAGAAGAGGGACTGGGCAGAAGTTGGTGGCAAGAAGATTGCAATCCCGAAGGACCTCGGGTTCCACAACCAGGGCTACATGGCAACACATCCGTTCTATGGAAGCACAAGCCTGGACGAGTGCCCGACCTGGGACTATGACCGCTTCAAGGAAGTCACGGCCATGGGACTGGTACATGGGTGAGATGGAAGTCGATCTCGCAGACCCGAGCTACCCGATTGGCGGGACATCCCCGGTAGGGACAAAAGTCAACCCGCAGATGGAAGCCTGCACAGGTATCCCGATGTATGACGGCGCACCCGTTGAAGTCGGCCCACGTGCACGTCTTGCAGTATTCAAGGGGTATGACGAGAAGGGAACCGTCGGTCAGAACATCGCCCGTGAAATGGAATACACGGACAGCTTATACGCGATGATGAATGCACTTGACGAGTACGATCCATCAGGCCCTGTCCTTGCGGACGAGATCCCCTGTGGTGACGGCTCAATGGGATGGTCAGCAAACGAAGCACCACGTGGCACTGATGTGCACCTTGCAAGAGTCAAGGACAACAAAGTGCTCTGGTACTCAATGCTCGTGCCAACCACCTGGAATTTCGCGACCTGCAGTGCTGCACTCACCGGTGCACCATGGCAGCTCGCAGAAATTGTAGTTCGTGGGTATGACCCCTGTGTGTCATGTGCTACCCACATGATTGTGATCGATGAAGACAACAAGTTAGTTGCCCAGAAACTCATCCAGTGAGTTGTAACACACGATGTTGTTCACCGAGATCGTGATTGCAGGGTGTGGAAACCCCCTGTTCGCAGATGATGGATTTGGACCGGCAGTAATCGAGGAAATGCAGAAACTTACACTTCCCGACAATGTGACAATAATAGATGCAGGCCTTGGCGGCCCGCACTTTATTTTTACGCTCCTTGATCCGGAAGTGACCAGGCAGCTTGTAATAATCGATATTGCCGATTTCGGTGCAGAACCTGGATCAATAACCAAACTCAGGGTGGAGGATCTGCCACCAGGAGCGTATCGTGACGCTCATTCATGGGACCTGACCGAACCGCTCCATCGCCTGAAAGATGACATTAACATCACGGTGATCGGGTGCCAGCCTAAACGTGTTACCAGCCCCGAATTTGAAATCGGGCTCTCTGATGAGATAACAAAGGCGATTCCGAAAACGATTCGGATAGTGTTAGAAACAGTAGGGGTAAATTATGGGACTTCTATCAAGTGTCTTCAAGAAAGACGATCAGCAGAAACCAGCTGACGTAGCAAAGGCAGAAACAAGTAAAAAGGAGGTTAAGCCTGTGGTAGACAAGATTACAGTGGGCCATGTGCACATGAGTGGATGTACTGGCTGTCTTGTGTCCTTAGCAGACAACTACGGTGGACTCTTGACAATTCTGGACAAGTATGCAGACCTCGTATACGGTCTGACGCTTGCAGATGTTCGTCACATCCCAAAAATGGATGTTGCGCTTGTTGAGGGTTCCGTCTGCATTAATGACAAACTTTCAGTTGAAGAGATTAAACAGACAAGAGAAAAGGCAGCAATTGTGGTAGCCGTTGGCGGATGCGCCAGCTATGGTAACATCACAAGGTTCTGCCGCGGCGGTCAGCAAAACCAGCCGCAGCACGAATCATTCCTGCCAATCGGGGACCTTATCAAGGTCGATGTATATATCCCCGGATGCGCTCCGACTCCCCAGATGATCAGGAATGTCTGTATTATGGCATACCTGTTGCTGAAGGGTTCACCGGAACAGAAAGCACTTGCAACAAACTACCTTAAACCGCTGATGATGGCGGCACAGAAGGGAACAAGCGCGTGCTTCTGCGACCTGATGACCGAAGTGATCAACCAGGGTCTCTGCATGGGATGCGGTAGCTGCGCTGCAGCATGCCCTGTCCGTGCAATTACCCATGAGTTCGGGAAGCCCCAGGGGACCAGAGACCTCTGCATCAAGTGTGGCGCATGCTACAACCAGTGCCCGAGAAGCTGGTTCAGCTTCGATGTGGTACCTGAATACGAAAGTATCATGGAACTCATTGATACGGTGATGAAGTGAGGTGACAAAAATGGGAGCAGAACTCGGTAAATACAAATCATGCGTTTCAGCACGAAGCACCGACAAGGCAATCCTCGCGGGAGCACAGGACGGCGGTATTGTTACCACGCTCTTTGCGTATGCACTCGAAGAGGGCATCATTGACGGCGCAATCGTAGCCGGACCTGGCGATCTGCCATGGAAACCACGCCCAATGATTGCAACCACCGTATGAAGAGTTGATGGCAGCTCGTGGTACGAAATATAACATCAGCCCGAATGTCTCATTCATCAAGGAAGCAACCCGCAGCTACGGTCTTGACAAGGTCGGTATCGTAGGCACACCGTGCCAGATGCAGGCAGTCAGGAAAGGCCAGTTATATCCAATCGGCCTCCGTGACGTAAGCGACAAGATTGCACTCGCAATCGGTATCTTCTGCATGGAGAACTTCCCGTACCAGAGCATCGTGCAGCTGGCCGAAGACCATGCGGCAATGAGCCTCGAGTCCGTCAAGAAGATGGAGATCGGCAAGGGCAAGTTCACCTTCATGAGCGAGCGTGGCGCAGTCGTTCCACTGCCACTCAAGGTTACCCACAAGTACGAGCAGCCAGGATGCCACGTATGTCTTGACTACGTAGCAAATCTCGCTGATGTGTCCTGCGGTTCCGTCGGCAGCCCCGATGGCTGGAGCACGGTATTTGTAAGGTCCAAGAAGGGAGATGATATCTGGGCAAAGTCAGTCGCAGCCGGATGCTTCGAAACGAAGGCAATCGACTCGGTGAAACCAGGTCTTGAGCTTGTCACAAAGCTGGCAAACGAAAAGATCGGCAAGAACCAGAAGACCGTCGAAGAGAGGAAAACATTCGGTGTCAGCAAGGGACTCCGGATACCCTATATCTAATTTTTTTTCTTTTCCATTGGAATTTCGGGATTTTTCATAATCCTTTCGACCTGCTTGAAATTGTGGGTTTTTTGGCTTTGTTGAAATACACATGAACGGGAGGTTCACACCCGGACGATTGAAAATGGCTATAAGATCTCCTTATATTGGGGTCAGTCCAGGCATTTACATGGGAAACCCTCTCAATCTATCTTTCAGATTAGGTTATACCGACTCTGTTAACATACTCAAATCTATCTTGGAGATTGGTAATTGCAAAATTTCGTCACGCTCCCGGGGCTCATGCCCCGCCGCTTTGGCGACCCCGGTTGGGATAAGGAATGATCTCTTTAATCTCTGAAAATTTCCTTGAATGTCCCAATTGACCCCTGCCAATGGATATCTTATCGGGAGTGGGGCAGGGAGGGGGTGAAACCCCCTCCTGTCTGAGCAGTTCTGTTAATTTTTAATATTCCACTTAGGATTTCAAAAAAAAATGAGGAGAAATGGAAGAGAGAAAGCCCCTTGATATCCTCCATATCCAGATCAAAGGTTCCGGAGAGCTGCTTCGGTCCCTGATAATGCTGCATTCCGGAGGACTTTCTCATCAAACGACGTCATATTTTCCGGGGCCTGTGCTGAACTCCCGATGATTAAGTCAGAACGAATCACGACCACCGATGCCATTCCCGTATCAGGGTCATAATTGTATTTTCCTGAATTTCCGGATACGGTCACCGGGGTCCCGTTAATTTCTTCATAAAACCCGGACGCTGCAGTGCTGTTCACAAATTTGTCAACAATTACAGCAAGGTACGCCACATTTCCTTCATAGGTGGAGTTAATTTCAGGTTTATACAGCCCTGTCGCAAGGTATTCTTCGTCCTGGAACATCGGCTGCTCATGATCGTATTTCAATTCCTGGGTAAACCCGGAGACTGATGCCGGGACGACAAGTTCAGGTGCCTTTGAAGGCCCGCCGGACACCGCCGCTGGGACGGTTTTCGACTGGCCGGCAGTCCCGGTACAACCTGCAACGAGGACCCCGATACATAGTATTCCAATGATTACAAATGGTAACGCTGACTTCTTCCACATTATATATTCCTCTTCATTCATCCTTTCTTTTTTCTTAAAGATTCAGAATTAACCTCTCTTGGCAAAACTATAAAAAATTTTGCCAATTCCCGCATACCGGGTTGTCCTGGCCCTCTGTTTTCAATACGGGCAGAATAAAATCATGTGATCCATAATCCAAGGTCGCAAAACTGCTGATTCCTGGAAACCGGGGCTGAAAAAAACCGAGAGGTTACCTCATGCGAGGTAATCTGCAGGTGTCGGGACTGATTCTTTCAATCCCTTTCTCTTCCTGATTCCAAGGACTACTTCCTTGACCAGGTTATTCGGGACCAGTTCGAAACCGATGAATTCTGTACTCCACATGGCACGACCTTCCGTTGCCGAGCGGATGTCGCCGGCAAACCCGAACAGCTCTGCCACCGGGGCCTTCCCAACCACCGTAATGGTGTCACCTTCACTCATGATATCGAAGATTGTACCGCGGCGGCCCTGGATCTGGGACGTCGCATTCCCCATCTGGTCTGTCGGGACAGTAATCTGGATCTTCTGGACGGGCTCAAGGAGCGAGTCCCCGGCAAGGAGAAGACCGGCCTTCACGGCACTCCGGACTGCAGGGATAACCTGTGCAGGTCCGCGGTGAATGGCATCCTCGTGGAGCTTGACATCAACAAGGCTGATTTTTAAGTTCTGCACGGGTTCGTCCGCAAGCGGGCCACCTGCAAGCGCCTCGTGGAGGCCTTCAATGATCAACTCCATCGTCTCATTCAGGTACTGGATACCTTTTGTCATATCGATGAGCATGTTGGTACCCTTGATGTCCTTGATACTCTTGGCCTCATCCTTTTCCATTCCGGCCTTGACAAGGATATCCCTGCGTTCTAGAGCGGTCTGGTTCATCGAGACCTCCCCGTTCCTGATCAGGTTCACGACATCGTCAGATAAGGGTTCGAGTACAAGGTAGAACCTGTTGTGACGGTTCGGTGATTTTCCTTCCACCGGACCAGCCTTCTGGACTGCCGTCTCACGGTACACAACAATCGGTTCCGAGGTGACAATTTCCACACCCTTGTCACGCTTAATCCGGCCTGTGACAATCTCGAGATGAAGTTCTCCCATCCCTGCAATGAGGTGCTCCCCGGTCTCCTCGTTAATGGCAACCTGGAGAGTCGGGTCTTCTTTTCCCACCTGCCGGAGCACTTCAACCAGTTTCGGCAGGTCCTTCATGTTCTTTGCTTCTACCGCAACGGTCATGACCGGTTCGCTGTAATGTTTCAGGGACTCGAACGGAGTGATATTCATCAGGGAGGTAACGGTCGAACCAACTATTGCGTCCTTAAGACCCGTGACCGCTGCAATATTTCCACAGAAAAGGTCCTCCACTTCGACCCTCTTCGGCCCCATGAAAATACCCACCTGCTGGAGGCGGTTCGATTTCCCGGCAGTGCCCATTACATACACTTCGTCGCCGCGCTTCATTTTCCCGGAGAACAACCTGCCGGTGGCCACTTCACCTGCATGGGGATCGAACGAGATGTCGGTGACCATCATGGAAACCGGTCCGTTTGGATCACAGTTAAGCATGGCTTTCCCTTCGGGACTCTCCTTGTCACCATGCCAGATCACACCGATACGACGCTTCTGTGCATCTTTCGGGTTTGGCAGGTGCGTGACAACCATGTCAAGTAATACTTCAGAGAGCGGGCTGCTCTGAGCAAGGCTCTTCATATCCCCGGCCTTACACTTGTCATATACATCTTTGAACGAGACACCACTCTTTTTCATGTAGGGCGCCGATACGGCCCAGTTATACAATGCTGAACCGAATGCTACGGTCCCCTTTGATGCATCCAGTTTCCAGCCGTTGTTGTAGCTCTCCTCGTTCATGCCCTTGATAAGCTTGTTAACCTTGTCAATAACCTTACCAAGGCGGATCTGCATCTCCATCTCATCCACCTTGAGTTCATTGATCAGCCGGTCGACTTTATTGATAAACAGGATGGGACGGACCTGTTCCTTTAATGCCTGACGAAGAACGGTCTCGGTCTGGGGCATCGTCCCTTCAACTGCATCGACAAGGACAACTGCCCCGTCAACAGCCCGCATGGCCCGGGTAACGTCGCCACCGAAGTCCACGTGTCCGGGGGTATCGATCATATTGATCAGGTACTCCTGACCATTGTATTCGTGGACCATCGAGACGTTGCTTGCATCGATGGTAATTCCACGTGCCTGCTCTTCCTCGTCGGAATCCATGAAGAGTTGTTTGCCGGCAAGTTCCTCGCTGATAATGCCTGCCCCTGCAAGCAGGTTATCAGAAAGGGTCGTTTTGCCATGGTCAATATGTGCTACGATACCGATATTCCGGATGTGGACCGGTTCAGTCATGAGCTCCATTACGCGCTCAACCATTTTTTTGCCACGAGCCATTGAAAAACACCTTTGAAAAAGAGATTGTAATAATTAACGTGCGGACTTTGCTATCCGTTCACGTTCTTCCTTTTTGTTCACAGAATATGTCTTTACATCGCCCTTTGATGCCGCGATCAGTTCATCTGCAAGAGCCGCACTAGCTGATTTTTTGCTCTTCTGGGAGCTCTTGTAGACCGCTTCTGATATGAAGAACATTGATGTATTGACACGGCGGAGGGGTGCAGTATCGACTGATTTCGGGACATTGATACCACCATATTTAAGCCGTACCGTTTCTTCCCTCTGGCCGGTATTTGTTACTGCTTCCACGAGTACCTGGACCGGGTTCTTTTTGGTCTTCTTATTGATGATATCAAATGCATCCGTAACAATCCGGATCGCAAGGGTCTTTTTTCCTGTATTCTTCGATGACTTCATGAGCCGGTTGATCAGGCGCTCAACAATCAGCATATTTGCCTTGTTGAACTCCTGGCGGGTAAATTTCCCACATGAATGGGGTACAATCATGGAGTGGAGGTTGATATACCGCACAAGGGCAGGGTCATTAATCTGGACTTCGCTCATATCCCACTGGTTAAAGAGCAGTTTCTTCGTCTCTTTTTTCTCGTTTTCTGCCACAAAAATCACCTGCGTGGTTTCTCCTTCCTGCCAATTACCATTTCATGGAGGCAGACGTTATTGACCTTGGTAACGACATACCGGACACCAGGGATATCTCCCATGGAACGCCCGAGCCTGCCACCAATTCCCTCAATCTCGACTTCGTCGTGCTCATCGATAAAGTTGATTGCACCATCGCCCACTGCAAAAGCAGTGACCTGACGCCCGTTCTTGATGAGCTGGACACGGACACATTTCCGGATCGCGGAGTTCGGCTGCTTGGCCTCAACTCCAATCTTCTCGAGGACAATCCCGCGCCCCTGAGGCGCACCCTCTAATGGGTCGGATTTGAGGTCCAGCTGGTCCTGACGCCGTGCATAGGTGGGATCACTCCACCTGAATTTTTTTGAGTCGCGAGTGAGTTTTCTCGCTGCAAATTTACCCTGTCCCATTAAATACCCTCGTAAATCTGTTTTTTATGGATGCATATGTATCTCGCTGAGATATAATACAAACGCGCGGAACAAATTTATATATTGTGCAATTGCTCTCGCTTGCCTGTATGTGTTAGTCTCTATTGATAATAATATTATATCCCCGTCCCGCATAATTCTTACAATGATTTCCCGGATTTACAAGAACGCATATTTCGATGCAAGTCATCGTTTGCTCCATTATAACGGCAAATGTGCAAACCTTCATGGTCACCGATGGAAGGTGGAAGTCTGGGTCAGGGGTTCCATCGACAAGGTCACCGGGATCCTTGTGGACTATAATCGGATCCGTGAGACGATAGAATACTATGATCACCAGGTGATCCTCAACGAACAGGACCCGATGGTCGAGTGCCTTGAACAGTTCCAGCCGGTCATCAGGACACCTGGAGACCCGACCAGCGAGCTGCTTGCAGATATCATCAGGGTGCGTATTAATACCGAGTGTACAACAGCAGGTCTCGACGCCGTTGTTGAAAAAATCAGGGTCTGGGAATCCCCCACCTGTTTTGCAGAGATTACAGAATGAAACTGGTTGAAATTTTTAAAAGTATCCAGGGAGAGGGACGTAACCAGGGAAAACCCGCTGTGTTCGTCCGGCTCGCCGGGTGCAACCTGGATTGCAGATGGTGTGATACACCGCATTCACACGAGGGTGGACAGGAGATCGATAATGATGAGATCATTAAGAGAGTGGAGGGGTCCGGTTGCAGGGAAATATGTATTACCGGCGGGGAGCCGCTTCTCCAGGTATCAGAACTCCGCGTACTGCTCTCCCGTCTCAGCAGGCTTGGATATTCAATTGAGATCGAAACCAATGGTACAATCGATTTCGGACAGGTCCAGGATAATGCCACCATCTGCATGGATGTCAAGTGCCCGTCTTCAGGGGAACAGAGCGATCTTTCACTCCTCAGAAAAATCACCTCCGGGGATAGCGTGAAATTTGTAGTCGGTGACCGGGAAGACTGCCAATATGCGTCAGAGGTAATCCAGCAACACCCGATCAGGGGAGAGATCTTTTTCTCACCCGTGGCAGGGTCAGACTACCATGAACTGGCATGCTATGTACTTGATAACAACCTGCCGGTCAGGTTCCAGGTACAGCTCCATAAAATAATCGGTGTCCGCTAATGAAAGCAATATGCCTGTTATCGGGCGGAATGGACTCCAGCACGCTCGCATACGTCGCAAAAGACCAGGGTTATGAGATCTACGCACTGCACGTGAATTATGGCCAGAGGACTGAGCGGCGTGAGCTCCAGTCGGCGAAAACTATTGCAAAACTGCTGGACGCAAAGGAATTTATCGAGGTCAGTCTCGGTTACCTTTCCCAGTTCGGGGATTCGAGCCTTACAGACCGTTCAATAGAGGTTGAAGAATTCGATGAGTCCCGCGCTGGAATCCCCAATACCTACGTCCCGTTCCGGAACGCAAACCTCCTTTCCATTGCCACAAGCTTTGCCGAATCACGGAAGGCCGATACAATCTTTATCGGTGTCCAGTCGCTGGACTACAGCGGCTACCCGGACTGCCGGCCACAGTTTATTGAGGCATTCCAGAAGGTGGTCGATACCGGTACCAGGGATGACACCCATATTAAACTGCTGACCCCGTTTATCTCGATGACAAAAACGGATATCCTTGAACGGGGCCTCACTCTCGGTGTTCCTTACCAGCATACCTGGTCCTGTTACCAGCGGGAAGACATGGCATGCGGGGTATGCGGTTCCTGCCATTTCAGAAAAGAGGCCTTTCGGTCTGCGGGAGTCCGGGACCCAATTCCCTACGCAAAGGAGTGAACAATGGAACTGTTCCGGAGTAAACGCCTTGTAATTGAACGTGTGGAGTACACGCTCCCGGATGGGCGAAAGAAAGAGGGTGTCATAGCCCACCCCGGGGATGCCGTGGTCGTCCTCCCGAAATGCGGGGATACGTGCTGGCACCTGATCCGGCAATACCGGTTTGCAGTTGGCACTTACATTCTCGAAGCACCTGCCGGAAAACTGGAGGAAGGAGAATCTCCGGTTGAGACCGCACACAGGGAACTCATCGAAGAGACGGGCTGCCAGGCAGGAGATATGGTTGAAAAAGGGTGGATCTATACTACACCGGGTTTTTCGGATGAAAAACTCCACCTCTTTGAGGCCAGGAACCTTTCGCCATCTGATGCCTTCGAAAAAGACGAGGACGAGTTGATCGAGCTGGTAACGGTAACGGGCCGGGAACTGGAGCAGATGTGTCTCGATGGCCGGGTTTCGGATGCAAAAACCATCAGTGTCGTCTACCGCTGCCTCTGGGGGTAAAATGCGCCCGGTTATGAAACGATATCGCTGGATTGCGTGGCTTGGAATCCTGGCCATTGTATCGGTCCTGCTGGCAGGCTGTACCGGGACGCCCCCGGCGGGCCGGACGTATGCTGTGAATTCTTCAGGTATATTATCCGTCCAGTGTCCACCGGTCCAGGTCACGGAGACCGCCCTTTCAACAGGGGCCGATGTAACCGTAAGCCGGCTGGTATTCCATACACCCCACGGGGATGTATTCGGCCTGCTGGCAGCACCGGAGGGTGCACGTCCCAAGGCCGCGTTTGTGCATGCACCCGGTGCGGGGAACAAAAAAGAGGGGCATGAAGGGAGGGCCGTTTCCTATGCACAAAACGGTTATGCCTACCTCGTCCTCGACATCAGGGGAAACGGGGGTGAAACCCCGGGTTATCCATTGGATTTTGAGAAAGATTTCGACCTGTACCAGAAGGGCGGGACCCCTGAATACTATGATACCGTGTGCGATATGATCAATGCACAGCAGTACCTCACATCGCGGTACAGTGTACCGGTCTATGCATCAGGGGAGAGTAACGGGGGCAGGTATGCTGCGGTTGCCAGCGCAATCGACCCTGGTTTCGCAGGGTACGTTGGGATATCGACATCGGGATTCGGTAGGGCCGGGAACAACCCGAGTTACACAGAGGCCGCAAGAAAATTCCTCCTCTCTATCGACCCTGACGTCTATATCGGGGGAATTTCCCCAAGACAGGTATTCCTGTTCCACGCACCGGATGATCCGGTTATACCATTCAGCGATGGTAGGAAACTGTTTGACCTTGCAAAAGAGCCAAAGGAGTTCTTCTCATTCAACGGGACACACGGGGTCAATGGTGAGGTCGACCAGGTACTGATAGCTGAGTATACTCAAATTTATGGCTGAAGGCGTGAAATAGATAATGACCCGGTACCGGGAGTTCCTGTATGGCTGAAGTTGAAGAGATGGACGAGGCGCGACGCCGCTACGAATTTAAAAAGACGCTTGAGAAGCTTGAAGCGAAGCAGGGGAGCGGGACAGAACTTATTACGATCTACATCCCCCCTGACAAGCAGATCTATGATGTGACTAACCAGCTCAAGGACGAATTCGGCCAGTGTGCGAATATCAAGAGCAAACAGACGAAAGTTAATGTCCAGAGCGCCATCTCTTCAATCCTTTCCCGCCTGAAATACTATAAAAGACCGCCCGCAAACGGTCTTGCAGTCCTCTGCGGTACAATCCTGCTCGGTGGTGATCGCAGCGACCTGGAGTGCACCATTATCGAGCCCCCGGAGCCGCTCCATCTCTATATGTACCGGTGCAGCTCACAGTTCGAGCTCGAGCCGCTACGGCAGATGCTTGAGGAAAAGAGCGTCTATGGCCTCCTGGTCCTGGACCGCAGGGAAGCATACTGGGGTTTTCTCCGCGGTAACCATATCGAACCGATTGGAGGCGTCACGTCCACAGTCCCCGGAAAACAGCGAAAAGGCGGCCAGTCGGCAGCCCGGTTCGGGCGGCTCAGGGAGATCGCAATTAACGAGTTTTATACAAAAATAGGTGAACGCTCAAGTGCAATTTTCCTTGCAGAAAAAGACTTTTTTGAGAGGTTCAAGGGCGTCCTGATAGGTGGGCCAAGCCCGACAAAGGAAGAATTTGAGGCGGGCAATTTCCTCCACCACGAGATCCAGAAACGTATCATCGGTATTTTTGATGTGGCCTACACCAATGAAAGCGGTCTTGACGAACTGGTCGATGCCGCAGAAGACGCACTCAAGGGAATGACCGTGGTGAAGGAAAAGGCAGTAATGCAGCGGTTCCTGAAAGAGCTGGTAAAGGATAACGGGGCTGCTTCGTACGGTGAGGAGAATATCAGGAAAAACCTTGAACTCGGCGCCGTTGAAATACTCCTGCTCTCAGCCAGTCTCCGGAAATCCAGGTTAACAATCAGGTGTCCGGGTTGTGGCTATACCAAAAACTACACGGTAGTACTACAGGCGGGAAAAACCGTTAAAGACCTTGAATTGGGTAACTGCCCGAATTGCACCGCTCCGCTGGTCCTTGATGAAGAGGTGGATATCATCGATGAGCTGACGAAAATTGCCGACCAGAGCAGTGCAAAGGTGGAAATAATATCTGACGATTTTGAAGAAGGTTCAATTCTTTTTACGGCTTTTGGTGGCATTGCCGCCATATTACGATACAGGACGGGTTATTAATGTTTCTTTTAATGTATACAACGGTTGAAAATGCGTTGAAGTCAAGGACAGGTCTTTGCGATGTGCAGCTGACCGATGGCGGGGAACACGCGGACCTGGCCACTACCTTGGCATTTACCCTTGCAAAGGAAAGGAAGCAGAGCCCCGTAATAATCGCGGAAGAGCTGGCGCGGGAACTGAGCGGCGACCCGGTGTTTGAACATATCCAGGTCACGGTGAAAGGGCCCTATATTAATTTCCTGTTCGGACCCTCCTATGTAAGCAGGACCCTCGAAGAAGCGGTGAAACCCGGATATGGTAACCTGCCTCCCAAAAGGGAACGGGTTGTCCTTGAGCACACCAGTGCAAACCCGAACGGCCCCCTCCATGTCGGGCATATCAGGAATTCCATATTGGGCGATACACTCGCACGCTGTTTCCGGAAAGCAGGGTACAGGCTTGAAGTCCAGTATTATGTCAATGATATGGGCCGGCAGATCGCAATCGTCGTATGGGGGTTCGACCACCTCGATACCGGCGCAAATGACGGGGAGAAGGCGGATCACTACGTGGCGAGGATCTATATCGCTGCGAACAGGGAACTTGAATCCGAACCCGGGCTTGTATCTGAAGTGGACAGCCTGATGCAGCAGGTTGAACGTTCCGAGAGGTTGACGGTCACAAGATTCCGTTCTGCGGTAACGCGGTGCCTCGACGGTTTCCACGTAACGCTGGGCCGCCTGAAGGTCCACCATGACCGGTTTGTCTGGGAGAGCGATTTTGTAAGAAACGGTGACACCGAGAGGTTCCTTTCAAGGCTCCACCGGCTCCCTGAATATCACGAGGAGGGCAAAGTCTGGCTTGACCTGAACGCTGCCGGTTTTGAAAAGGAATACGTGCTGAGACGGACAGACGGGACCTCCGTGTATGCAACCCGTGACCTTGCCTACCATATGTGGAAGGGTAAAAATTTTGACCGCGTCATCGATGTGCTCGGGGCAGACCATAAGTTGATCGGGGGGCAGCTCCAGGCGACCATGCACCTGATTGGAGAAAAGGCCCCGGAGATTGTCCATTTTGAGTTCGTTTCACTCCCTGAAGGGTCAATGAGCACAAGGGCAGGGAAATTTGTCTCTGCCGACGAACTGATGGACGAAGTAACAAAACGGGCATTTGAGGAAGTCACTGTCAGGAGGCCCGAACTTGACGAAGATACAAGGAACAAGATTGCCGTATCGGTCGCAATTGCAGCAATACGGTACGATATTGTAAAAATTTCTCCTGAAAAGAGCACCATATTCAACTGGAAAGAGGCACTTGACTTCGAGCGGCAGAGCGGCCCGTACATCCAGTATGCCCACGCACGGGCATGCAGCATCCTTGAAAAGGCAGGGGATTTTTCAGAGGCATACGATTTGAAAGAACCGCATGGTATCGCACTTGCAAAACAGATCGCAAAGTTTCCGGCGGTGATTGAAGAAGTGGTGCAGGAACTGAAACCCCACATCCTTGCCACGTATGCCCGTGAGCTGGCTGACCTCTTCAATGCGTTCTACCACTATGAACCCGTCCTGAAAAGCGGTGGTATCACGCGGCAAAGCCGCCTTACCCTTGTAAAGGCAGCAAAAAACACCCTCAGAGAATCATTGGAATCCCTTGGTATCGATGCAATCAGCACCATGTGAAGCCCTGAAAAAGCAGGGCTACCAGTTTTTTTCCGAAACGTCAACTGCTGCCGTAAAGCCGTGCCTCTGGTGCAAGCGTGCACTGAAAGGTGGGGAGATGTGCTATAAGCACCAGTTTTACGGGATTGACAGCCATCGCTGCGTGCAGATGACCCCGACCCTGCAATGCAATCACCGGTGCCTCTTCTGCTGGCGTTCCTTCGAACATGAAATGCCCGGGGAATCCGAGTGCCCGCCGGAAGAGATCATCGGGAACTATAAGAGACTCCAGAAGAGGGCACTTTCAGGGTATAAAGTCTCCCCGTATGTCACTGAGCAACGGTTTTCAGACGCGCTTGCACCGAAAAACATTGCAATTTCACTTTCCGGTGAGCCCACCCTCTATTCCAGGCTGCCTGAATTAATCAGCATGTTCAACGCTGAGGGCTGCACAACATTTCTCGTCAGTAACGGGACCCGGCCGGAAGTTCTCAGGCAGTGCCGGCCGTTCCAGATGTATGTCTCGCTGGTCGCCCCGGACCAGACCACCTATGAGAGGGTCTGCAGGCCCGTGGAAGACAGCTGGGAGAGCCTGAAGGAGAGCCTGGCGATTCTCGACAGCCGGCGATCTGCAATCCGCATTACCCTTGTACAGGGCATTAACGACACTGACCCCCGTGGCTACGCCCGGCTTGTGGCAGACTCGGGGGCAGATTACATCGAGGTAAAGGGATACATGTATCTTGGATACAGTAGAAAACGATTGCAGCGAAGCAACATGCCTGAACATGCACACGTCCGACAGTTTGCAGAACAGATTGCAGAGCATTCAGGATATGGGATAGCTGATGAGAATTCCCTCTCACGGGTTGTATGTATGGAGCGTGAGTCATGAGATTTGATGCTGATTCCTATAAAAAAAAGTCAAAAGAAAATTTTGAGAACGCATGGCACGAGGGCCCGTCAGTCCTGACACCCCCGCTCCCGAACGCAACATACCCGAGACTTGAATACAGGAGGGCTAAGGCACACCCGGTTTTTGAGACCATCAACCGGCTCAGGGAGACCTATCTCTCGATTGGTTTTGACGAGGCAGCAAACCCGATCATCATCGAGGAGCAGGACGTGTACAGGCAGTTCGGCCCCGAAGCGTCGGCAGTCCTTGACAGGGTTTTTTACCTCGGGGGGCTCCCGCGGCCCAACGTGGGGATTGCGAAAAAACAGCTCGACGAGATCAATGACCTCTTAAAAAGCCACGCAGGACCTCTTGCCCACAACGGCCCGGCCCACTACGAGACAACGGGAGATCACTCACCGTACCAGCCGATGACAACGGAGACAGAAGAGCGGTTACGGGAGACCCTTCACGCATACAAAAAGTCTGAAATAGACGGGGATGAACTGACCTATGAACTGTCAAAGGTACTCGGGGTGGATGACGCGCTCGTCGTCCATATCCTTGATGCGGTATTTCCCGAGTTCCGGGCCCTCTCACCTGAATCATCGCGGAGCACCCTCCGTAGCCACATGACCAGCGGGTGGTTCATGACACTTGGGGCGATATGGGACAGGAAACCCCTTCCAATCAGGCAGTTTTCCGTGGACCGCTGTTTCAGGAGGGAACAGGAAGAGGGGCCGACCCGGCTGATGAGTTACCATTCTGCTTCCTGCATTGTTGCAGGGGAGGATGTGACCAACGAAGAGGGAAAGGCAGTAAGTGAGGCACTCCTGTCTGCATTCGGCTATAAAGATTTCCAGTTCAGGCCGGATGAAAAGAGGTCGAAATACTACATGCCTGACACACAGACGGAAGTGTACGCGAGGCACCCGGTCCATGACTGGGTCGAAGTGGCGACATTCGGCATGTACTCCCCGTCAGCCCTTGCAGAATACGGTATAGAGATCCCGGTAATGAACCTGGGCCTCGGGGTGGAACGGCTCGCAATGATACACCATACTTCAAATGACGTGAGGCAGCTCACCCATCCACAGTTCTTCCCTGATGTCCTCACCGACCGGCAGGTGGCCCGTGCAATACAGTACCGCGAGCAGCCGGTGTCTTCTACCGGGCAGGTGATCGCTGCTGCAGTCCGGAAGACCGCCGCATTACATGCGGCCGAGCCGGGCCCCTGCTCATTTAAAGCATGGGAAGGGGAACTGTCGGGTCACAGGATGACGGTTTTTGTAGAAGAACCAGAGTCCAATTCTAAATTGTGCGGCCCTGCCTGCTTTAATGAAATTTTCGTGTTCCAGGGGTCGATCCTCGGGGTCCCGGATAATGAAAAATGGCAGCAGGTGAGAACAGAAGGTGCGCCGACAGGGATAAGTTACCTGGACGCTGCATCGTCCCTTGCAGCCGCACGGATAGAAGATGCAGCCCGGTGCGGGAGGCCCGAAACCGTCCAGGTGAAGATGGCAAAACTTCCAAGTGATATCAACATCAGGGTGGCCGGGTATGCAATGCGGGCTATTACCGACAACAAGAAAAAGATCGATGTCCGGGGACCGGTATTTCTCACGGTGAGATCAGAGCTGGCGCCTATCGACCCCTGAAATAATTTTTTCGGAACACATAGGAATTACTGGCTTTATTTGAAACACAGATGAACGTGAAGTTCACACCCGAACCTTGAAAATACCCATTGTAAATCTCCACATATTGGAGTCAGTTCAAGCATGTAATATGAAAATTTCACCGATATTTTCATTTTGTATGCTTCTGTCAAAAACGTGAATCAAATCTGTTTTCATTGGAAATGCTCACAAATTTATCTCGTAAATCAGGGCATCACAAAATTTAGTCACGCTCCCGGGGCTCATGCCCCGCCGCTTTGGAGACCCCGGTTGGGATAGAGACTATTCCCCAATACTCTGAATTTAATGAGCCTGCGGGAAACCCTGCCCGAAAGAATATCTTATCGGGGGTGGACCCCCTCCTGTCTCCGTATTTTCATCGTCTTTTTTACTACGCAGGTTTTCAATAAAGCGTGTAATGAGCCCTCATCACATAGATGTGTATGAAAAGCTTGTATGCATGGATGTTTCCTGGAGTTTTTCATCCCAGCGGAAGTACACACTCTACTCCCCGGGTTTTTAACACCGGGGACGCATAACTGTTTTTTGACGCAGGTGTAGCCTGCGATATGCGATTTGTTATTTCAGACAATTCATTCGCTGTTTCCTGCAGGTACCTGATCAGGGGATCCTTTTCTGCCTCTTGTAAACAGGTCCTGCAGGGGACCACTGTATTTCGCTGAAAACGAGCCCACAATTGAAGTGATAATTACCATTGCCGCAATTGCCGACGATACTACCGGAGACCCGTACAATGCAGCAAGTGCGATGGAGAACTCCCCCCTTCCAATCGTATTTGCCCAGATTTCAATACCAGACCTCTTACTTCCGTGCACAACTTTACCGATTAACAGGCCGGAAACGAGTTTGGATATGATGGCAAGGATGCTGAGGGCAAGGATCAGCATGACTGGGACCCCGCCTGAGAAATCCACGGTAATCCCAAAGAAGACGAAGAATATTATCAGGAATACATCCTTAAATGGCCGGGCCTGTGCTTCAAACGCGGCAGGGTCCGTTGAAGCGAGTGCTGTTCCGAACGCGATTACCATCAGGGTTTCAGGTACACCGATTGCCTTTGACCCGAATGCAATGATGACCACTGCGGCAAAGGTAAGGAACACCGGAAGTTCATCGTCACGGTTGATAGCCTTCTGGATTAATTTCTTTCCGAAATGCGATATAAGATAGAAAGCCAGGAGGATTACGGCTATCTTCCCTATAAATACAAGCGGGTTGTTTATCGACGTTGACAGAAGCGTGAGGAAGATAATCAGTACGATATCCTCGAAAACCATCATCCAGACGATTGTTTCTGATTCCCTCATCATCAGCTTCTTATTTTCCACCAGGGACGCAACGGTCATTGCCGTACTGCTGATGAAAAATGCTGCAGCAATGACAAGCGACTCGGTAAGGGTGAACCCGATGATGTAGGCTGCCAGGAACCCGATTATCATATTAATATTCAGGTCGATCAGGCCGCTCGAGAAGAAGGTCTTCTGGTTGGACAGGATCCGGTCCGGTTTGATCTCGAGCCCCATAAAAAACAGGAGGAAAATCAGCCCGAGCTCGGCAAAGAACGTTGAGGCCTCGCTGACCTGTACGAGATTCAGCCCTGATACCCCGAGCGCAATTCCCGCGATAATATAGAAGGGTATCACCGGCCAGGAGAGGTACTTCGTGATGATGAGAAGTACCAGGCAGACAAAGAGGGCGATTACCAGTCCTTCCATTAACCCACCATGAACTCACGTTCGAATGTCTTCAGCTGCTCGGTCTCTCCAATGGCAACGACCGCATCGCCTTCCTGGAACATGAAACTAGGTGGTGGATTGACAATATTTGTATCACCTCTTGAAACGGCGATAATTGTCACACCGGTTTTGGCACGGATCTGGTGATCCTGTATGCACCTGCCGGCCATTGACTTGCCGATAACATAGGTGTGAATGCTTATCCGGAGGTCAGAGAGGGCTGAAAACGCGATCTCCACGCTCTCCTTGTCAGCTTCCATAATCGCCCCGGTCATAATGGTACCAAGCCTCCTCGCTTCGGAGGTGCTGAGCTCAGCCACACAGGGGGTATGACCGTCATGGGGGAGGGTGTACATCTGAATATTGCCGTTTTTTAGGAAAAAAATGGCGATTGTGTCATCCTTTTCTGTAACAAGCTCATATTTTGTGCCAATTCCGGGAAGGTTAATCGACCGAAGCGCCATACATCTCGTATGAAAAAAGACGTAAAAATATATTAGTATATTCACTATTTACCGGTAAAAATTTGCCATCGATGCTGCCATCAGTTCCGGCAGGTGAAATACCCAGACGAGGTAATAGAGCGAGAGGACCAGCATCAGAAGACCACATGAAACATTAATCGCTCTCCGGTGGGTAGTAAGGAAACCCACAAGGCGATAGTTTGTTGCAGCCGGGATGAGTGATATCAGCAGGACCGGAATTGCAATACCAATGCAAAAAGCGATAAGAATTGCAATATTTTCCAACACGTCTGCCGCATTTACGCTTAACGCAAAGAGAAGGATTACGGGGGCGGGGTTGCAGGGTAATATGATCAGGCCAAAAAAGAGGCCGAATAATAACGCATTCCTGTATGGCCCTCTGGGGTGCAATATTTTCAGCGAGGGAATAATCCCTGAAAGATCAATACCCGCAATAAGGCAGATACTCGCTCCTGCAAGAATTACAAAGGCAACCATGGAAATCATACCAATAGCCTCGCTCATTGAAGACCGTAACAGCCAGGTAAAGATAAAACCAACAACAAAAAATGCAAAGATAATCCCGGCGGTAACAATAAGGGAGAAACGGAAGAGTAATATACGGTCATTTCCCTCGCCGACCTGGTTTGCCAGCCACGCAAGATATCCCGGGTAAAGGGGAAGAACACACACGGCGCCAAGGGGGGCTAACAGTCCGGCAAGAAATGAAATGGCTGTGGCTGATACCGGGTCCAAACTTAACACCGCATCCGGATCGCCTGCTCAAGTACCTCCGCTGATTTTACCCCGCGATCAAGGCGTGTAACCGTTCCATTGCTGCATATAAGGACCATCGGTGCACTCGCAGGGGAGATGATCTCCACGCCGAATTCATTCATCAGCTTTTTGGTCATTTCCGGGGGTGCAACCGCATACAGCCCGTAAAACTGGTTGTCAGACTGGTGTTTTCTCACCAGGGCTTCATTTTCATAGGGGTCAATATCGATCCCGACAGCAGTAAATGAACCGGGAGACACGGCCTGCAACCGTTTGATCTCATTCTGCTGTGCGGTGCAGATCGAGCACCAGGTGGTAAAACTGAACAGCAATACGGGTTTCCCTGCCAGGTCCCGGACCCTGAACATGCGGGATGTGGAAACGTCACGGAGAGGGACTTCGTTCCAGTCGTTTCCATTGCCATTATTATCCGGGGATAATGCCGCACCCGGTTTCAACGCCGCAGAATTCTCCAGGGGTGGACCCCCAAAAAAAACCAATAAAAGGACCGCAACCAGGGCAATAATAAGTATGCCAATAACCAGGAAGATGGTATTCTTCTGCATCTGTATTACAATCATTCCCGTGGGATATATGAGTTTTAGTTCGTGCTCACACAGCCGGGTCATCAGTTGACCGGAGTGACTATGCGGGCAGCACGGCACCTGGGGAAAAGACCTGTTTTTCCTCAGTTTATCTCCAGGACACAATCCCGCAAAGGTCCTTCAATATCCGGGGTATTCCGGTCCGGTCAATACAGTGAAGAGTGTCTTTCCGAAATCAGATAAAAGGGTTTATTGGAGAAACCCTAAAATAGGGTAACCAGGATTTCTCCGATCAAGGTTTTCTTGGGTATACAGAGGTGGATAGAAGCACCAGCACTTTATTGCGGGTATCAGCCCGCCTCTGCAATCAACCATCCGATTACTCAACATATAAAGTGCGGCCGTGTGCAGGGTGAAAGTGAGTAAGTACTCACCATAACGATGAGGTTCCAGTACACAAGCCAATCTTTGCACCATAATCCAGGTATTATTCCCGGGTTTCGAAATTAAAAGGAACCTTTATACCTGATTCCGGGGTTTTCATAGATAGGCAGATCAGAATGGTACACCCGGAGGGCAATCCCAGTGTTGGCATTACTTCGATTGGGTATTATATTCCGAAAAAGGTAATCACAAGCGCAGAAATATCTGCGATTTCCGGGGTACCGCTCTCAACACTTACCGGGAAATTCGGGATTGGTCAAAAACATGTCGCCGGCCCGGATGAACACCCGGTATCGATGGCTGAACAGGCCGCATCATCTGCGGTTGCAAAAGGGCAGATTGACCCTGATGATATTGATATTATTGCATATTGTGGTGCAGGGTGTTACGATCACCAGTTCTGGTCACCGTCATCGAGGTTGCAGCATCTACTCAAAGCCCCCAATGCTTTCACCATTGATATGAAAGGTGCCTGTAATGGGGGGATTCTTGCCATCAATATCTGTAACAACCTGTTGCGGGCAGATCCGTCAAAAAAATGTGCCCTGGTTGTCTGCAGCGATAAACTTTCCCCGGTGATGAATTACGAAAATAAGGATACTCTCCCGTTTTTCGCAATCGGGGACGGGGCTGCGGCGGCAGTCCTTACCCGGGGTGAGCCGTCAAATGAACTTCTCACCTATGAGGGGATTACAGACGGTACCTGTGGGGATTATGTAAAAGTGCCTTGTGTTGGTACCCGATCACCAGAGCGTTGTGACAACAACAACCCCGCATTGCGAATCTCTGTCGACCCGGCGAAGGCACTCGCTGATATCAGCCCGGATATTTTTCTTGGCAATTTTACCGGCGTTATCAGGAAAGCAGTTAATAGAAGCGGTTACCAGACACCCGAGATAAAATGGCTGCTGACGAACCAGATTAAAAAGATCCGGGTACTGGATATCCTTGCACAACTCGGTCTGGATGAAAAAAACACCCGGTCGACAATGAAGGATTTTGGCAGCATCGGTTCCGGGGACACCTTATTTGCACTGGGCCTGCAACAGGATGATGCCCTGATCAGACCCGGTGATCTCGTAGTCCTGGCCAGCAGCGGGATAGGGTTCACATGGGGAGCACAGGTCATCAGGTACCGATGATATACGCAGTTACGGGATTATCTCGCACCCGTTGAATTTAGTATGAATAAATGACTCAGGGCTGATAATCCCGTTCCTGATCAGTTCTGACACTTCAGGGAGAGATCCCGTCAGGCATTCACGGAGGTGCCTGATCGTCCTGCAAAGGACAATGTTCTGTTCTTCAGTCCAGGGCCTTGTGATTGTGGAATAGAGACATCTCCCTCCACAAAAATGCAGGATCTCGCATTCGGCACATCTCCCCTGCACGGGGAGTTCCGGCAGATGCAGGGGGTCAGAATGATCGATATGCCCGAGGTAATAATCTTTCATCCCGACCATCACCGGGCAGGCTGCAATACTCCCATCGGTCATAATGCTGTAATTGGCATACCCCGCACCGCACCTCAGCCGTGACTGGCGGCCTTTAAGGAGGTCCTCGGTCGGGTCAATGAAGGGGTACCAACGCAGTACCTTCCGGTCTTTGTTCATATAATCAAGCCAGGTCCGGACAAGCCTTGTGATGCCCGGGTTGTAACTGCGTTCCACCCACTCCTCAAAGTGCCGCGAATGAAAGTCACTCGCAAAATTCGCATCAATCTGCCAGTGTACTGACGAAAAACAAAAGTCTTTGTTATCAGAAAGGAACGTAACTGCATCGTAGATGTCCGTCCTCTCGTTTACCGTCATCCGGGCAATTAATTCCCCGTGATAGCCCGTTTCACGGACGTAATTCAGGTTATCGACCACACGACGGTACGTCCCGGAGCCCCGGTTGGTATCAGTCAGCCATTCCGGCCCGTCGATTGAGACCAGTATGGTCTCGAACTTCCTGAGATCGGCGGGTTCCATGGTATGGAGAAGCGTCCCGTTGGTCTGGAGCATGTATCGGTTTACCGGGGCAGTATGCAGGATTTCACGGACGAGGTCAGACCTCATCAGGGGTTCACCTCCATAAAACGTGAGGACGGCGTCGGGGTCCTGCGATAAAAAATGGTAGAGTACCGGGAGACTTATGCTGAATTCGGTCGGAAGGTCCGGATCTATTATTATCCCGTCTACAACCGGATCTCCGTATACCTCAAACGATTTGCCCCGGCAATAGCTGCAGCAGAGATTGCAGTTGTCCGTGAGGATAATATGGTAAAACAAAAGATCCCTCTCACCTATGACGTATAATTTTTAAAAAGGACCTGTATTGTTAACGAGACTATTTTTCAGGGATGCCGGCGTTTAACGTAACCAAACCAGACCGCCAGGACAATGACACCAAGGGCCGGAACATAAGGCATTAAAGGTGCTGGTTTTTTGGTCGGCCGCAGGCCCGCAGTTCCTGTCGTTGGCACAGGTTGTGGTAATGATACGTTCCCAATCGAATCCAGTGTTCGTAAGAGTGCCTGTTTGTTTTTTAGTGCGTCAATATGCTTTGGGTCTATCGTCAGCGCCTGGTCATACGACTGGAGAGCTTCCCTGTACCTTCCCAGTTTCGTGAATGCCATAGCCCTGTAGGACCACAGTCCGGCGTCGTATTTCGCATCATTGGGATGTGAACGGATTTCCTTGTCTGATATCCTGATTACTTCGTTAAAGACTTTCTGTGCCTCTTCCTGCTTTCCCAGGTCCTGCAGATTCTCCCCTCTGTTGACCAGAGCACGGAGATCATTTGGGTTAATTGCAATGGCACGGTCATACACCTCAATCGCATCCCCGGTTTTACCCAGATTTCTTAGCGCATCCCCCTTATTCACCCATGCATTTCCAAAATACGGGTCTAGTTTGATGGCATGATCAAAAGAATCCACTGCACCCGCGTAATTGCCAAGCTGGTCCTGTGTCATCCCGAGTTTATTCCAGACAATGCTGTTATAGGGGTCCTGTTCAACGGAGGCAGTGTAGGCGGCCAGGGCCTCCGCATACATGCCTGCGCTATAGGAGAGGTCTCCTTTCTGTGCCAGTAATACTGCCCCCTCAAAGGAGGTATCAGCAATGACCGGCTGAAGGGATACCACTACAACCAGCACCAGGATTGCCGCTCGTGATAATCGCCAGGTACCCATAGGTAATAAGTTGTTTTTGTCCTTATGAATATTAGCCATTTGTATAGTACACTTCAGGAAACACCATTGTACTTTCCATTATCGAAAAAACAGGATGGGCTCGTCGTGATTCGAACACGAGATCTTCGCCGTGTGAAGGCGACGTCATAACCAGCTAGACCACGAGCCCAGAAAATGCATCGACCGGGAATCGAACCCGGGCTATAGGCTTGGAAGGCCTAAGTCATACCTCTAGACCATCGATGCGAATCAATGTGCCTTCTTATTATTGAGGTAACCCCCTTTATTATTTTTGTTCTGCTCACGAAAAATCCAGCCGGACGTGCTTCTAATTTTTTGGATATGGCCGTGCCACGATAGTGAGAGATTTCCGCCTCCGGCATAACTGACACGGGACTGTTGCCGTAATGAGTTCCCGGAAAAGAGATATTGTAAAAATAATTATGCGGATCTGAGTTCTTCTTCTACCATTTCAAGGTTCGCGATTCGTTTTTCAAGTGGTGGGTGGGTCGAGAACAATTCCAGGAACTTATTGCCGGAAAGTGCTGGGATAATGAAGAAAGCATTCGAACCTTCAATTTTTGCTTTCGCCTCGGGCGGGATAACGTCCATCCTCCCGCTGATTTTTTTCAGTGCAGATATCAGGGCCTGCGGGTTATTCGTGATATATGCGCTACCCCGATCAGCCGCAAACTCGCGGTACCTTGAAAGCGCCATCATGAGAAGTGTTGCGATAAACCAGACAACTGCCGCCACAATTCCGGCGATAATCCACGCCCCGGCACCATCCCCGCGCCTGCTGAATAACGATGCGAAGAGGAAATTCTGCATGATTATTGCAGCAAGCATGGCAATAAAACTGGCAATGGTCATGGTAAGGACATCACGGTTTTTTACATGTGACAGTTCGTGTGCGAGCACCGCTTCGAGTTCATCTTTTGACAGCAGCCGCATGATGGAATCCGTGCAGGCGACAACGGCATGTTTAGGGCTCCTTCCGGTAGCAAATGCATTGGGCACGGGACTCTGCATAATCGCTATCCTTGGTTTCGGCAGGTCTGCCTCTTTACAGAGTTTTTCCACGGTCTGGTGCAGTTCCGGGTACTCATCTTCATGGATAACCCTTGAACCGGTCGACCAGAGTACCAGTTTATCTGAGAAGAAGTACTGGATAAATGCCATGACCACTACGATAAGGATCATAAATGACATTGAGATACCCAGCGCCAGAAGTACTGCAATGAAAACCAGGTATACTACAAACAGCAGGAACATGGTTAATATGACCCTGCTCGTCAGACCCCAGTCTCTTTTCCATTTCATAACCTGTACACGTTGTCCCTGCTACTCTTAAAACATTCGACAATGGCAAAAATACCGCGCGGAATCCGGATGAACTGCCCCCATAACTGATGACCCGGTATTAATAGGATCACGGGACTCCGATGGAAGGATATATGAGACACCAAACAGAACCTTTTTTTCACACGACATCGGACGGATAACCATGGCGGAAGTCGAACCTGAAGCACTGGCTGATGTGGCGTACGGACTCTTCGAGCTGGCATTGAATAAAGAGCTCCGCGCGGAGAGGAACTACCTGTTCCAGCTGGTCGAAAAGAACATCGACTTCAAAGACCATTTTATCGCTTTTTTTTCCCGGTTCCGGGATGAGTACCCACAGCTTGCCGAAGCTCTCCTGGTGAAATACGGGGGAATTGATCCGATATATGAGATGATAACCGGGGGAGAGGGGGTAGTCCCGTCCAGGACGACACAGATGTACTGGATTATCCAGGAAGCCCCGGAAATTGCACCTGAAGCAATTGAAGACGAGCTTGCCGGGAAATGGCTCATTTTCCTCCCCCCGGACCAGGTTGACGATGCGTGGAGGAAGGTTCGGGACGCCACATGTGAAAATATTCTGGGGATCTCTGCCAAGGTCAGCACGGCAAAACCTAACCCAGACTCAAGAGACCAGATGAAAGTGATCTATGTCTATACTGCCGACTGGCAGGACGAGGCAGAAGTCATGCGGGTACGTGAAGAGTTGCGTAGCCTCGGGTTCGCGGACAGGCTGGGTTACAAGCGTAACATTGAAACTTTTAAAGGGGAATACGCCCAGAAAGGAAAAAGAGTGACGTTCTATAGCGCCTGAATCAGGCTTTTCGCTCTTTGTTCTTCGGGCGCAGATTCTGGTACCCGCATTTTCGGCACTGTGTTGCACGAATTGCATTCCTTGCATTACAGCGCATACAAATTTTTACATTAAGAAGGCGGGCTTCTGCTTCAGGAAATCTTGCCATTTTCTACACCACATTCCAGATTTATTCTGTCTTATAAACAAAGCTCTCTTTCCACTTAACCGTTGTGGGAAACCACTTCATAAGTAGCCTCCTGCGAGCAGCCAGGCATGTAATTCCCTGAGGGCTAATGCCCGGTGGGATATCCTGCTCTTCTCATCAAGCGGGATTTCTGCCAGGGTCCGGCCGTTCCATTCAAAAATTGGATCATACCCAAACCCTTCCCTCCCACGGGGTTCAACGATGCAGCCTGGTAACACACCGCGGAAGACCCTGATCCCCGACGAATCCGCGTAGGCAATTGCAGTTTCGAAATGGGCGTCCCTGCCTTTTCCTTCAGTTAGCCTGAGGATCCCCTCGTTACCGATTGTATAGAACACGTAGGCCGCATACGGACCCGGGAACCCTGACAGCGAATCAATACAGAATGCCGTGTCATCCACGATCAGGGGGCTATTAAGTTTACTCCAGGCAAATTCCGCTTTATAGCGTGCGATCTCTGCGACGTCATCATGGCGGCACTCCGGGCATTCGAGCCGGACATCTTCCACCTCTATACCAGCCCCGAAATAGGACCTGATCTCGTCAGCCTTGTGGGGGTTACTCGTTACGACAAGCAGTTTCATAAATATCGCCCTCTCTGCAGGATCTCCTGTTCACGGTCAACGACCTCGCCGGCATGGTCAAATTCCACTGAGTACCCCTCAATAAAGCGCTGCCGGAGTTCTTCGTGGTTCTCAACCATGCTTTCCAGGGTCTGGAAAAATACGTGAATATCGACACCCCGCGGTTCAACCTCTGAGGACACCTGTGCAAGACCAAAATCAATCAGTATACACCGGCCGTCACGAACCAGGATATTACTCGTTGTAAGGTCACCGTGGATGATTCCCGCCCGGTGAAGACGACCGACCATCATCCCGGCCTCGCAGACGAGGTCTGGCTCAAGGCATTCCTTGAGCATCGGGCCTTCAATTTTTTCCATCAGGATGGAATTCTCAGTGATGTCCCTGATAACAGGCGTTGGTACCCCTGCCCTTCTCGCCATTGAGATGAGACGTGCCTCAGTGCGGGTGCGTTCGCGGATGAGCTGCCGGTCGAGGCCCGGGGACCGGTAACTTTTCCCCCCCCGTTCTTTACAGACCTCGTCCCTGCCAATTGTTACCATGGCCTCGGCTCCGATTGCGGTGGTGCGTCCGCCCTTTTGAACGGGTATTGGCAGAACCGTCTCACCAGACCTCCATACAACATCGACCTGGTCAACCCGGAAGGAGGGGTTGACATGGGAGGAGGCAAGAGGGGTACTGACACCATGCTCAAGCATTACCCTGCCCGTGTATGCGATCATGGCGCCATTATCCCCCAGGAACCCTGTATCAGGCACATGAAAGGATGCACCCCTCTCTTCTGCCATTACCTGCAACATATCGCGAAGTCGCCTGTTCGCCCCGACACCGCCGACCAGAAGCACTTCGTTTTTCCCGCTATGTGCCAGCGCCCGTTCGGTCACCTCTACACACATGGCAAATGCAGTCTCCTGGAGACCGTTACAGACGTCTTCAATTGCCCCCCGGCTCTCTTTCGCTGCGCTTACAAGGCCCGAGAATGCCAGGTCCATCCCTTTCACCGTATAAGGCAGTTCGATGTAACTCCCTTTTCCGGCAAGTTCCTCGATAACAGGCCCTCCCGGATGCGGGAGTCCTTTACTCCTTGCAAACTTGTCCAGAGCATTGCCAAGCCCGATATCAAGGGTTTCACCAAAAATGCGGTAGCGGGATTTCAGGTACCCGATTACCTGGGTATTCGCCCCGCTGGCATACAGGGTGACCGGGTCATTGCAGCCGGTTGCATACCTTCCAATCTCAACATGCGCGACACAATGGTTCACCCCTACAAGCGGGACACCCAGCGCCATGGAAAGCGAACGTGATGCGGTAGCAACGGTCCGGAGACACGGTCCAAGACCGGGGCCGATAGAAAATGCAACCCCCTCAATCCCTGACGTATCACCAAAGTCCTCAAGAACCCCAGAGATGACCGATTTCATCTCCGATGCGTGGTGCTGGGCGGCTTCCCTCGGGTGAATACCCCCCTGTGCAGGCTTATAGGGACGGGAACGAATAGCCCGGAGAGACGTATCAAAAACAGCGGCACTGAGATTCCAGGCAGTGCCTTCAATCCCCAGAACCGGCCCAAAAACAGGCATCTAATCTTATTTTGCAAATTCGGTATAGCCACATTTTCCACAGGCAGCGCGATCTTTGTGCCCGGCCATAATAATTCCGGGACCGCACCTTGGGCAGTATTTCTTGTCAGTTGTGACCTTGTCACCTTCGACTTTGTAGTATGAACCGCGTTTGGCTGCCTTTGATTCCTTGGCTTTTTTCGCTGCCATGATTATGCAGCCTCTTCCTTCGGTTTTGGCATCCCGCGGGTCATCAGGAATTGTCGCTCGGTTTTCACCTTTGTCTCTTCGTTATCATATATCCGGGCCATGCCTGTGAGTTCCATCTTTCCGAAACCGGTCTTTAATGAATCGATTACCATCTGCTTCTCATTTGTGTTGAGAAGTGCTGATAATTTACCGGTGATTTGCATCCTTGAGGGGGTAGCACCATCGTATCGGAGGACGAAATTGAGTTCTCTCCTCATGAGAAGCTCGTTTCTCTTATCCTTCGTTATCTCAAACTCCATCGATATCCTCTAATTATAGGTAACGACTTTATTTAAAACATGATCATGACGTTCATGGGGAACAAAAAATGGCTGGAAATCACTATTTTATCATTCAACTATTTTTTGTGGGTCTTTAATAAAATGGGTCAGCATATCCCGGGCCTTCTCCTTTGCTTCCCTGTCAACCAGGCGGAATACGACACCCTCACGGGGTTGCCCATACAAAATGACGGAACCTTCATTTGAAGCGATAACGAGGGGAATCACCGCGAGGTCTTCCTCACCATCAACATAGATCATTACCTGCGGATGCCTGAGGGCCTCGTTCAGCCCCTCAATCAGTTCATCAGATAGCGAACCGGGAGGATTTTTTACCCGGATGCAGTGGTCGAAGAGGACGGGCGTCCTGTCACACGGGGATCTCATGGTATGCCCGTCGATGATCGCGATATCAGGTGTTATCCCATGCTGGAGGAGACGGTGCGTGACCACATCCCCAACCGTGTATACCTTTTTTCCTTTGATTAGCGGAATAATGTCAGCAATGTCAGGATAAAGAATTCCAAAAGGTACTTTGAAAAATTTTCTCCGCTCCTCTGGAAGGATTAGCATTACCTGACCTTCAATGCATATTTCCCAGGAAGCTTGATATTCATCTTTTTAGAGATCTCTGACCGTTCAGGGTCAATAATGACAAGATAGCCCGTCCAGTCGGAACTCAGGTTCCCCGAACCGCACACCGCGCAGGCTTCGCCTTCAACCACCCGGTGGCATTCACGGCAGACATTACCATGCTTTTTCCTGCTACTGGCTACCACGTTCGCCACCCTTTTCCTTCTCCTTCTCCTTGTTCATATCGTCTTCCAGCCATACGCCGGTCCCAAGACCTGACTGCCTCATAGTAAGCCCGATCTTGCTGTCCCTTGGCTCCCTCTCGTTGAGGCTGAGTGTTACCAGACGGCTGCGGATGGGTTCACCGACCGCAATAAATCTCTTTGATTCCTGGCAGATCAGTCGTGAGTTCTTCTCGTCGAAACTGATATATTCGTCTGATATCTGGCTGACATGGAGCATCGCATCGATTGGCCCGAGGCTAACAAATGCCCCAAAACTGGTGGTCTCGACAACAAGTCCCTCCATGACCTCCTGGAGTGATAACCGGAGGACCATGGCTTCAAAAACGACGTCGTAGAATACAGCACCATCTCCGGGAATTATTTCCCCTTCACCGATAGTCAGCACCTTTGTTACGCCGATAAAGATCCCGATCTCCTTGTCGATACTACCCTCGAGCTGTTCCTGGAGGACATCGAGAATTACCTTATCAAGTGCTTCGCCAAGGCGGTGAGGAGGTACTCTCACCTTATCGCTGAGCTTCATCCTGTAATACATAATCCATTATCTCCTTATTACATCGAGTTTTTTCTGATTTTTTAGTGATATTACCGGAATTCTTTGAGTGAGCAGCTGGTTCCGGAGTGCGCGGTCGTTTGTCAGCACCATACCCCTGTGTCGTCCGGCATAGGCTGAAATCCTCTCATCCACAGTACCTTCGTCTGATCCACTCTCCGCGAGGGTACACTTCCGGGACATTTCAAGACCAAGCCTTGCGGCCGCGGCATCTTTCCCATGTCCTGCGGACAGGCGCATCAGTTCATTCACCACTTCGGCAAGGACAACCGGTTCATAGGAGCCAAGGAGTTCCCTCAACTCTTCGAACAGGTCTATCCTGAACTGTGACGGCATCATCAGTGCATTGGTATCCAGGAGGACTATCACTCTGTGAGGATTCCCATCCCGATCAACCGCCATCTCGCCCCCACCTGCCGGCTGATCGCAATTCTTCCACCCAGTTCTGCACATACCGGCCTCTTCAGGGTCACTTCGACCGCATCTTTCTTGGTGTTGGTCACGATACCGACGGTCACCGCAGTTCCTACCGAGAGCATCAGTGGTTCATTGTGTTTTAATGGTTCGATCGATAACTCGCTTGTCGCCCCTACCACACGCTCCATCAGCATGACACGGAATTTTAGCTTATCCCAGACCGGGGGCAGGGATCCCACGTGACCTGCGACCTGGCCTGCCAGTGCATCACTTTTCGTAAGAGCAGGGTCTAATTTGGTGGCTATCCCGAGAAGCCCCCCGGGCGATGCCTCCAGCACTTTCTTGGAGCCGGCGTTGATCGAGGTGATTTTTGTTTCAACCGGGTCCCAACGTATCCGGTTCTCGACCTGTTTCTGCCGTCCGGGGCGGATCTCGATGTCATCGCCCTCCTTGAACTCCCCACGGATAAGTGAACCCCCGATAACCCCGCCCTTTACTTCTCTCCAGTTACAACCGGGCTTATTGATATCAAAGGACCGTGCAATCAGCATCATCGGCTTTGCCTCGGGGTCACGTTCGGGTTCTGGAATTGTCTGGTCCAGTGCTTCAACCAATCCCCCGATATTAATGCCCTTCTGGGCAGATACTGGGATTATCGGGGCATTTTCAGCGATAGTCCCCTTGATAAATTTTTTAATCTGGTCATAATGGGCCCTCGCCTCTTTTGCGCTGACCACATCGATCTTGTTCTGGACGATGACAATGTTCTTAATTCCCACCAGCTCGAGCGCCATGAGGTGCTCTTTCGTCTGCGGCTGCGGGCAGACCTCGTTTGCGGCAATAACGAGCATTGCACCGTCCATCAGGGCTGACCCGGAAAGCATGGTCGCCATCAGGGTCTCGTGTCCCGGTGCATCGACAAACGAAACAGAACGGAATGGTACCGCTTTGGACCCGCATACCGGACATACCGGTTTTGGAGAAAATGCATCAGATCCTTCACACCCGGAACATTTATAGAACGTCACATCTGCATATCCGAGACGGATCGAGATACCGCGTTTTATCTCTTCGCTATGCCGATCCGTCCAGGTGTCAGTGAGCCCATACACAAGAGTTGTCTTCCCATGGTCCACATGTCCGACAACCCCTATGTTGACACTTGGAATTGTTACATCACGCAAATGTGATCAAACCTCCCTATTGAATATATAATGATCCTACTTATACGTAATCAGTAAAACCAATTCATTCTCCGGTTGCTCTCAAAAGATTATTTTTTCCACTGTTTCAACCAGATTAACCCGGATCTTCCGGGTATTAAAAATCCGGTTACATGATGATCATATGTTCGGATATCCAAGAAGATATAAGCAAAAAAAATGTGGAGACTTAAAATCCGGCATCGTCCCGGGACCGGAAAAAAATCCGGGGGAGGTTACCCGCCACCTTCACAACTCTGATCGATGTTTTTAAGCGATTCCTGAAACGCTGAGCCTGAAATAAACTCTCTCTCTTCTTCAATTGTCTTCTTAATATCTTCTCTTTTCTGGAATTTCTTCTCGATATGAGTCTCAACCGGGACAAGTTTATCAGTCAGGTAAAGAAGGTGTGTTGAATCGAGTTCTGCATATTCTTTCCCCTCCTGCCGCTCAAACCGGAGTACCGTCCCTGTGGTTCCGGTCCCTGTATAGCGTACCCGCATCCCTGCCTCTATCACTTCACCCACCATTGTGTGATCCCCTGATACTATGTAATACATCCAAAATATCAAATTTTGCATGCTGACCTGCTGCGAAAGACAGGGGCGTTTCACCCCACCCTCCCCCACCCCCGATAAGAAATTCATTGGCAGGGTTCAATTGGGACATCCAAGGAACTTTCAGAGAGTTGGAGATCATTCCTTATCCCGACCGGGGTCGCCAGAGCGACGGGGTGGAGCCCGGGGGCGTGATAAAATTTTGGAATACCCTAATTTAGAGATAAATTTGAAAGGGTTACAACAAAACCATTAATGCAACAAAACCGGCAGACGAAACAAAAAATTACGGTATTATAGACTTAAGAAATTAAATTTTTCAGTTGGGAGACGACCCTTTTCGTACTATCCCTTGCCTCCCCCGGTGAATATTCAGGGCATTCGCCACCTAGTGCATTGAATACCGAACGCACTGCCGGGCCAAGGGACGGGCCATACCCCCCCTCAAGGACAAGGGCAAGGGGCACTTGTACAGAATTGGCGGTGATATGGGTAAGGACCCCGAAATCCTCCGGGCTTAATTTCATCCCACCTTTTGGATCATCAGAAAGTGCATCAAACCCTGCAGAAATTATTACAACATCCGGGGAAAATTTTTCAATTGCAGGGAGAAAGATCCCGTTGAATACGTAGAGATAATCAGACAGGGTTGAGCCTTCCCGTATTGGTGCATTGAGTGTGTAACCCTTTCCATCCCCGGTACCTATTTCATCGACCCAGCCGGTCCTCGGGAAACTGTTTACCTGGTGAATGGAACAAAACAGTACCCGTTCACTCGGGTAAAACATCTTCTGGGTCCCGTTCCCATGGTGGAGGTCCCAGTCAAGGATGGCAACTTTTTTACCGGTTTCAAGTGCATACGCGGCTGCAACTGCAGCATTATTAAAAATACAAAAGCCCATTGCAGATTCAGGCTCTGCATGGTGACCCGGGGGACGGACAAGCGCAAAGGAGTGTTCACCCTTCAGGGTGCGTTCAACTGCACCAATAACTGCTCCGGCCGCGACCGAGGCGACCTGAAATGTATCGGCAGTAAGGTACGTGCTCATGTCGATGTAACGCTTCCCGCCAAGAGCGCAGAGTTCACGGATCATGCGGATATAATGGGGTTTATGGACCCGCTCGAGATCTGACACCGTTGCAGGGCCCGGTTCAATTACCTCCACCCAGTCGGGAACACCGGAGATCGCCATTGTGAGACGGGCATTACACTCGCTGGTAAGTTCTATCTCGTGGCAGGCAAATATTTCTCCGGTTAAGGCTGAACATTTCCTTTTCATCTTAGTTAATCTGCGCCCCCGTCATGACCGCGTCCTCACTCACATCAAACTGCCGGTCAGTCCCGATGATATGATACTTACCAGTTGCCTTGACATCGTACGGGTTTCCGGTTGTTGAATATGGCACTATAAACTCACCATTGGTGCTGGCCTGCTGGTATACGAACGCCCTTCCCGTGTTGGATACCAGCGGAATTTCAATGATGCCTTCACCCTTGATTTTTGCACCGGACACAAATTCGAAGATTTTTACATATTTTACATCCGGTGGACTGCTGCTCAGCACATTCCGGGGGGACTCATGTACCAACCGGTAATGCTGAAGTGCAGGAATTGAGGATAACGGCTTCAACATTATATCGTTGAGAATTGCAGCACGCTGACCTGCAGGAGCCTTGCCGTTAAACAGGTCAACATTCGCTTTTGCCTTCGCGAAGTCCATATTTTCCGCCCTTGTTATGACGGGGTACGGTCTTCCTGAACTCCCGGATTCTGTATATTCAACGTAATATGCCGTTGTTGGTTCAGTCATTGAACCATCAAAGTTATGGAGCTTCGATACCATCGTCTGGAAATAGGGGATATCATAGAGGGTTACTGCACCATACTGGCCCGGATTATCCGGACTTGGGACCAGGTAGGGTCGCTGGTAGGGACCGGCCCCGGCACTTGTATTATACCATGTCGCCATCGCCCAGAACTTCCCGGTGTCCATCTCGATATCGGTGATAACGTAACGCGTACCGTCATTTTTCAGGATGGTATTTGCTCCCGTTTCAGACTGGGACATGAAGAAGGCAGCTGAACCGTTAGCTCCTGCAACACCCGCCTGGAATGGGTTTGCATTGGGGATTCGCTTTGCGATATAGGTAATCATATGTCCATAGTCCCACCATGACATTACACCGTAAGCCTGAGCGGGATAGGAGAACGTATCGCGATTGTAAACCTTATAATAGTCAACACCTGTATCGGGAGTGTGTGCCCCCATCCATTCGAGGGATTCCTTCCAGTCGGGATTCATTCTTAGAGCGCCCGATGATGCAACAGCATACTCACTCCCTAATGATGACGAGACAAATAATAATGACAGGAGCACCACGAGGACGATAGCGCCGATATTAAAGTAATTGGAGCCTTGACGGTTTTGGGTACTTTTCCCTTTTTGTGGAGCCTTTTTCCCCTTTTGGGAGGCTTCTTTTGGCGGTAAGGATTTGCCCGGCTCATCACTTTTCATCGGTCTTGGCAATGGTGCATAGATCTTTCCATCCACGGCTGAAGACATAGCCAATACAGATTCCACCGAGAATGGCAATATTGACTGCAAGATAATATTCGTACCTGATATGCTGCCAGGCCGCGATCAGCATAAACACGGACCAGATCAGTATAAGATGTTGATCGGGGCGTTCCTCCCGCCATGAACGGTATATAAGGACTAATAAGCCACCTGCCATCAGGATTAGGGAATAATTGAAGGTCTCCCAGGCTTCGGTGAGGGTCCATGACCTTGCCTCCTGGATGGTAAGATATAACGAGTTCTGACCGAAAAATTCGGTTATTGCACTGATAAACGTGTTGGATACGAGAGGAGCAACAGCAATTGTAACAGCAATTACTATGATCCCGATCCCGATTACTGCAGCGGGGTAATAATACACTTTTTTTCCGTTCAGGAATCTTGCAAGAAGGTAAAGGAGAACAGTTCCAATAACCAGGAGGAGATACGATAACGGGTGGGCGAGGGTATAGTAATTAAGTTGAAATCCTGCGGTCTGAATCCCAACGATGAAAAATGCCACGGTGGCAAATCCAAATGTTACAGCATTTGTGACCAGGAGATAATCTGAGGACTGTTTGCGATAAAAATCCCATATGAACTGGATTACAGTAAATACACCAATGATCAACGCAAAAAGGATCATGGTTGGCATAATAAAAAGCCCGAGAATATACGCCACACCAGCGAGGAGAGCCAAAATAACAGGCCTTACCAGGGTCTCTCTTTTCGATATGTCAACCGGGTTCTCCTTCGCCCACCACATACAATATACATAGGCAAAAATGAAGAGGGTCCCGAACAGCACCTCCGCGATATGGTGATCCAGGTATCCGTAGAGCGACCTGAAGAAATACTGGCCACCCATTACTGCAATCAGACCTGACGCAAAAATAGCACATTTCCAGTCAGAAATTTTCCGGACGAGAAGGAATACCAGGGGCACCATGAGTGCTGCCATGATCGGTGGGACCATAAGCGAAAATTTGATGATTTCCGGGCGGGTGGAAGCCCCGGCCAGCATTGACAAATGCTGAACTGATGATGATAAACAGTGGCCCCCAGTGAACGGTCTGCCCGGTAGGATAGAATGTCATTGCATCAAACCACCCGTATATGGGGAAATTCCTCGATCATCTGTTCTATTTGCCGGAGATTATACAGAGGATCGTCACTCCCTGCCAGGAATAGAATATCAACATTTCCTGCCTGGAGCAGTGGAAGAAGTCTTAGCCAGAGCACAAATCCGGTTAACACTGCCAAAAGAGCAATTAGAATATAATTCCGGTATTTCGATAGATCCTGTATTATCATTGAGATCATCCTTTGAAATTGAAAACCTGAATAATTATAAGATAGGAGATATGATAAGATTTTGTGGCGGTTATTTTCCAACGGGACTATCAGGTTAAGAGTTGCAGAGTTTTTTTTAAGAGATAGAGCAGGATTGAGACTTTATCCCTTGTTACGGTGCTCTGCTTGTTTATCAGTGATGTTGCTGATTGGTATCTCCGTCCAGGCTAAGAAACCGGACGACGGCGAAAAACCAGATGAAAAACGGGATTCATAACCCTACTATGAAGTGAAACATTATACTGGTTTATCCCATGATCCCATAATGATTCATATTCATATCTTTAATCACGCAGGATAAGTCGTCTAAAAACATTTAATCCGATTTTTGTGTGCTTGTGGCCCTTCGACATCATGTCTGTTTTCATGGGAAACCCTTCATATTGAAAAAAAAGAGCAGATGCATAGACAGGAGGGGGTTTCCCCACCCCCGATAAGAAATTCATTGGCAGGGTTCAATTGGGACATCCAATCGACATTCCACAGATCTTTTTCCTCGGATCTCAATACAGCTTTTAAGGGTTTTTTTGTTTTATCCCTCTTTATTACTTTGGAGTCTGTTTATGAGATCGTTCCATTGTCCCGCAATAACATCCCATCTCAGTTCTCCCGGTGGCTCGAATAGTTTTTTGTTTGATAATGTTTGTTCAATTACCTTTGCGAGTTCATCAGGGTCCATCGGATTGATGAAACTGGTACCCCCATATTTTCCAAGACTTTCTTCAAGCCCGCCAACCCGTGTTGCAATGATGGGAATACCAAATTCCATACCAATATGGGCAACTCCGCTCTGGGAAGCCCTTATGTATGGCATTACCAGTGCATCGGAAGCAGAAAAAAAAGATGGAATTTCAGAGTCCCCTACATACCTGTCAATAAGAGAGATATGGGACTTAACGGGGGATTTCGCAATGATTTTGCCTAATTCCTGATCTTCCCATGCCTCCCCCACAATTAAAAGTCGAGAATTATGGATGCAATCGGGGGGGAGACTCTCGAAGGCTTTGACCAGAAATTTAACCCCTTTATATGGGCGTATTAACCCAAAGAAGAGTATAACATTTGATTCCCTGATCCCGAGCTGGTCTTTTGCCAGGTCCTTATCGATTTTTTTATATTGATCAAAAATACCAATCGGGATCACCCTGACCTTTTCCAGGATCGATATCATAATGTGAACTTATTAACTGGCGATCAATCTCTGAGTGCACAATGTAAAACGTTGCAAGACGTCTTATCAGCGACCCCAATATTTTTGAATAGAGGCGAAGAGCAAAAAAACCATTTTCCAGGGGATCAACTATCTCGTGAAATTCTATAACTATCGGTTTTTTCTTTAGATTCATCAGCGAAATTGCGAGATACATATGAGCAACGCTGGAGGTCCACCACTGGAGAATAATAACATCTCCTTTTCCATGTTTCTCTGGCCTACGTAACCAGGTGAAGGGATTATACCAGTCAAGCAACTCAACCACGGAATATCTCACCTGTAACCAAAATCTGCCAGTGTCTGCTCCAACCCTCTTATATCCCGGAAAAGAATTTTTGGGGAGCATATTCCGAAATAGTACAGCTGTGACGCTACAATAATCTGCCAGAGAATTCGAAAGCAGAGGGTTAAATAGCTGATACCGGAAAGAAACCTCTGCGAAGGACCGATAATTACGACGGATGATCTTTTAGGTTTGCTATCAGGATTCATATTACCAGTTACTATCATGAGAATATTGAAAAATGCTACATCCTGTCATATTTTTACACGATCCTGTTCTGAAATATATGTATTATAGTAATATTTCTCTTTATTATAGCACTATGTTACACAAGGGCCTGATATTTCAATATTTTATACCCGTTATGTGAATCATATCGCATGGGGTAAATAAGGGATTTTTTTCATCATCTCCCATGCGGGCACCAGTGGGGAATTTTTTCAAGGATTGCAACCCCGGATGTTGAGGGGCCTGTGAAAAGCAGTTCTTTTCCAGGATATTCTGAGTCCAACAACCTGGCACCCTCATCAGATTCCAGGCCATCCCCGTTAACCAAGATCAATTCTGCATCTTCGATCCTGTCGACCAGAAGTGCCTTTAATTCCATTTCCAGCCGGCTGGAGGAGCCGATAAGACAGACCTTCCGTCCATTAATCTTTCCTTTCAACTCATCCAGGCAGGTCTGGTGGCATCCGGGAATACAGGCATGGCTGATCCGGTTGATACAGAGAAAACCGGTCAGGGCATTAATTATCGCACAGGCTGCGGCCCTTATCCGCGGATTTTCAAACGTTGCGCCAAACATAAACGATAGTTTCGTCGTGGCCCGTGTCGGGTCACTGGTGACAAATTCCGCTGATTTTCCACCGTATGTTGCGACCATGCAAATACCATGTTCATAAGGGCATTTCACACAATCAGGGTCGACACGGAGGTTCACTACACCGTCTTCGCAGCCTGAACCCTGTACACGCTCTTCCAGGAGAATAACCGATTCTTCAATCATACTCATCTCAGCAACACCTCCTGACCAGCCCGACCGGGTTTTCCAATGGATGGGGAATCTGAATCGTAGAGCACCACTCTTGCAGGGGAGCCATCCAGTCCACGGAGACGGAGTGGCAGGGCAACCATCTGGTAATCCCCTTCAGGGACCGCTGAAAGATCGAGATACTCAATCACCACGATACCCTTTCCAAGGAGCTCACGGTGTACCTCCCCTGTACCATGAAACTTCTCGATGGATGGGGAATCGATACCAACTGCGATGATTCCCCTCGCCGAGATCGTTGTTGCGGCTGATACACTCAGGCTGATATAGTCAGGATCGAACTGCCCGTAAAAATTGCACCCGGTTTTTAACAAAATTCTCCTGGTGCCTTCTATCCTGTCTTTTAAATCGTCGGCCGTTATCTCCCCTGGTATACCGGAGAGATCAATCACCCTGCAAGGCCCAATAAGCGCAGCAAGCGGTATCCGGTCTATACTTTCATTGTTTTTCAGGTAGTGGGACGGGGCATCGATATGTGTCCCCGAATGGGTACTCATCCGAAGCCCTGTCAGCAGGTATTGCCCACAATCCTCCTGGGAAAAACGGGGTTCGATATCCCCGGGGTATACCGGGGTATCTTCAGATAATGCATGGGTTATATCGTAGAACGTTTTCATACTCTCATTCCTGCCAGCCATGGTGACCTAAGAGGGGTACAAACACCACGCCACCAAACGTTTCACGGCTGATCCGGTCACCCTGCTTCCTAATCCGGACAAGCTGCTGAATGTCACGTGAACCGACGGGTGCGACCAGCCTCCCCTTATCTGCCAGTTGTCCGATAAGCGGTGGCGGAATATCCGGTGATGCAGCAGTAATAATTATCCCGTCATACGGGGCATCCGGGGCGTAACCCAGGGTGCCATCTTCCACCACGACCTTTACATTGATAATCCCAAGGTGCTGCATGACCTCTTTTGCTTTCGCCGCGATTTCCGGTAGCCGCTCGACGGTTACCACAGTCCGGGCAAGCTTTGAGAGGAGAGCTGCCTGGTAGCCGCTCCCGGCCCCGATTTCAAGCACCTTGTCGCTTTGTTTTAATTCGAGAAGAGAGGTCATCAGCCCGACAATATAGGGCTGGGATATCGTCTGTCCGCTACCGATAGGGAGGGGACGGTCATGGTATGCAGCATCCCGGTACTCATCGGGAATGAAAAGATGCCGGGGTATTTCCCGCATCGCATCGAGCACCCTCCTGTCATCAACACCCCGGGCCTCGACCTGGTCCCTGACCATTCGCAGTCGTTCTTCTGTCCGCGAATCCACCGGCATCGTTCTGACCCTGCCACCACTATCCCGTCAGGACTCAGAACCCGGCCTTTTCAGCCACATCAATGGCCGCATCTATCTGTTCCTGGAGTGCATCCGGCAGTCCGGCGATCTTCACATCGAGGAAACCCCGGATGATCGTTGCAGTCGCGGAATCCTCATCCAGTCCCCTGGACATCAGGTACTCAATCTCATCCCTTGCAATTTTTCCCACCGCGGCCTCGTGGGAGAGCTCAGTCCCGACAACGTTGCCCTCTATTTCAGGGATTGCATAGATTACTCCGTCTTTCAGGATCAGCCCTTTGCATTCGAGGTGGCCCCTGGTCCCCTCGGTTTTCCCAAGAATGTGCCCCCGGGAGATTATCGTGCCTCCCTTGGTAATCGCACGGGTGACCAGCTCGGCACTTGCTCCCTTCGCACCAAGGATTGCGCGGGAGCCTAAGTCGAGGTGTGACCCTGGTGTTGCAATGACGACGCTGCTGAACCTGGCGACTGAATTCTCACCGACCAGGTGGGCAGTAGGGTACATCTGGACTTTATGGACGGGTTTCATGCAGACGTAATTGGATAAGAACACGCCGTTTTCCTCAATTTTTGCGGCGCTCCGGGGATACACATCGATGTCTTCTCCCCAGGTATGGATCATGGTAAAACTGATCTTGGCGTTTTTACCCACGTAAAATTCGCTGATCCCATAATGTGCCCCGCCTTTTCCCACGTGCTGGCCACTTGCACAGCCTGATACGATATGTAATTCAGAGCCTTCCTCTGCAATGACAATATTATGGACGTGCTGGATCTTTTCCCGGCCGAGATAGAGGCATGCCTGTACCGGCAGTATATTGCTGCTGCCCTTGTGCGCAATGATTACATAACCTTTCTGATCGGCGGCTTCGGCGACATACCTTGTAAATTCATCTTTATCCTTCGGGACCAGGTTCCACATGTAGTCCTTGATCCAGTCGTACTTTTTCAGTGCATTCCCTACGGACAGGACTTCAATGCCCTTTTCGCTGCAACTTTCCTGCACAACATCCTGGTTCATCTGTATATAACTGCCACACCGGTTTCCCATGTTGAGGTCAATTCCGGACTGGGCCAGGCGTTCCCGGTCTTCCGCTGAAAGACCAAGGTCCTTCCCTAGTTCTGCCGGCATTCGAGACACTCCTTGTAACCACGTGCTTTGATATCTTTTAAGATTTCCCGCGGGTTCCCGTGACACCGGATCTCCCCGTCACACATGACATGGCCTCTATCCGCGTCAAGATAATCGAGGATATACCCGGTGTGCGTGATGACAAGCCCGCTCTTTTTTCGCTTCATAAGGTGAGCGTCCTTCTCCAGCAGGTTCCCGATAGCAGCCCCGATCAGGGATATATTTTCCAGGTCTACACCGCTTTCGGGTTCATCGAGCATGACGAAGTCCGGTTTCTGCACCATCAGCTGGAGTACCTCGCTCCGCTTGATCTCCCCACCGGAAAAACCCTTATTGATATCCCGCTCGAGGAACCGGTCCATGTGCATATTTTTTGCGTACCCGGCGACCTCTTCAGTTTTATTGCCTGATGTCGCGACAAGAAGTTTCCCAAGTTTCAGGCCCGATATGGTAGGGGGTCTCTGGAACATAATGCCGATGCCGAGTTTTGCCCGCTCGTGGATTGGAAGGTTGGTGATATCCTTATCTTTGAACGAAATCCTCCCCTTTGTAACCGTGTAGTTTGCAAATCCCATTATTGTCATGAGTAAAGTGCTCTTTCCGGAACCATTCGGCCCCATGAGCACGTGGGTCTCACCCTCCTTAATCCGGAGGTTGACATCATGGAGGACCTCACGGTCCCCTACCCTCACATGGAGGTCTTCAATATCGAGCATAGTCAAGTCAGGTAGAGTGTATGGTAACCGAACCATTAAACGCTTTTCAAAGAGCTAATCCAGATGTTTTATCACGTATATTGAGGCAGGGGTCCCGGTCCCGGTGAGATGTTGCCATTTCCCTGGCCAGCTGTCTGCCAGTAATTACTCCGCGGAAGCTTGGACGAGAGAATTTAACCGCCATCAGTGTTTATATACAGTGAATGGCCCCCCTGAACGGGAGAACTGACAAGGTGCAGGACAAACCGGGTAAAGCAAAGATCAGGAGGGGTACGGGATCCAGAAAAGACCTGATTGTGTGCCCCGATCCCCCGGAGATCGGGAAATATGTCAACCGGATAATCTGCGGTGATGCGCTCCAGGCATTACGTTCCATGCCTGACCGGTGCATTGATATCGTGATCACCTCACCACCCTATAATTTCGGGCATGCCTATGCACAGGACGAACGCGATGATACCCGGGAATGGAATGAATATTTTGAAACCCTCAACGGGATCTGGACCGAGTGTTACCGTGTGCTGAAACCAGGTGGGCGGATCGCTGTCAACGTCCAGCCGCTGTTCTCAGACTACATCCCGACACACCACGTGATTTCCAACCAGCTCATGGCACTGGGTTTTCTCTGGAAGGCGGAGATATTGTGGGAGAAGAACAATTATAACGCGAAATACACGGCGTGGGGGAGCTGGAAGTCCCCTTCGATGCCATACCTGAAGTACACGTGGGAATTTATCGAGGTGTTTGACAAGGAGACCCATAAAAAATCAGGGGACCGGGAACGGATCGATATTACCGATACAGAGTTTAAGGAGTGGGTGATAGGAAAATGGTCATTTCCTCCCGAAATCCGGATGAAGGACTACGGTCATCCGGCAATGTTCCCTGAGGAACTACCGAAACGATTGATGAAACTCTTCTCGTACCGGGACGATATTATACTCGACCCGTTTAATGGCGCCGGGACGACGTCACTCGTCGCCTGGAAACTCGGAAGGCGCTTTATTGGCATTGATATTTCTGAAGATTACTGTAATTGTGCGCTCCGGAGGATACATAATTCAGAAATAGTCACCGCCATATCCGGCAACCGGGGACCCCAAATAATCCACCTGGAATGATCAATCAGGGTCTCCCGCCGTTACCTCCTATTTTACCGGTAATCCCCCTTTCGGTGATGAAACACCGGCAGCGGGGTTCATAGAATAGTGTCGATTTCCGCAATTGAACCGATAATTGCCGTGGGTCCGGGGTCGGCCATAGCAAGGGAGCCAGGGCTGAATTTCCCGGTTTTGACTAAAATACCCTGCATTCCGGCTTTCATTGCGCCACCGGTATCGGTCACCACGTCATCCCCGATCATTACTGCATCCACGGGTGTCAGTCCCATGTCCCGGAGAGCCATCCCGAAAAATCCCGGTGAAGGTTTACCCACCAGGGCTGCTGTTTTTCCCGTGGCATATTCAATCCCCCGCACAAACGGTCCTGCAGACAACATCAGCCCGTCACTCCCCATCCAGTACCGGTCTGTCTCAAGTGCAATTATTCCGGCCCCCTGTCAGTACCAGCCGGAATGCCTTGTTCATCGATTCGTAGTTGAAATTATCCCCGGCATCGCCAATAATAACCCAGTCTGCGCCGTTATCCTGGTGAACCAGTCCTGCGGCTTTAAATTCTGCATGGAGGTCCATTGTTGTCAGGAGATGAACCCGTTTCAGACCTGAGCCTGTAATAGAGTTAATTGCTGCAGCGGACGGTGTGAAGATCTCATCTTTCCCGATATCGAATCCAAATCCCTGAAGGCGGGACTCAATTGAGGCCCGGGTTTTCCTGGTGCTGTTCGAGACGAACCGGGTGATATACCCCTGTTCCTTCAGGTACCGGATTGCTTCGGGTGCCCCTGGTACGGTATCTTCACCCGTATACAACACACCGTCAAGGTCGAGTAATACACCCTTCACGTTCATATGGCAGACCCCGCAAGGAAACCATTAAAAATTGACCGGCAGATCCGGTTACTGCCCTTGATGTTACGGAAAGTCTGCGACATGATTTCATCTCGTTCTTCCCGCCCCGCAGCAAGTAACCAGTCACGGATAATGCCTTCGGTGACTTCCGGATGGAACTGCACACCTGTTGCGGAGCCAATGGTGAACATCTGATTTTGGACACCGTCCCCCTGGTATTCCAATACGGCCCCGCCCGGGAGCTCGAAACTCTCACCGTGCCACTGAAACACGGTCAGGTTGTTCCCGGGCTTCGCAAGCCCGGACGGTATGTTTTTCCGGATTTCATACCACCCCCTCTCTTCCTGGCAGGGGAACACTTTTTTCCCAAGTGCGGAGGCAATAAGCTGGGCACCGAGACAGATACCGAGGATAGGTGTGCCGGACAGGATTGCATCACGGATTAGCTGTTTTTCCTGTAAAAGCCAGGGGTATTCTTTCTCATCGTTGACACTCATCTGCCCGCCCAGAAATACCAGGTGAGTGGCTTTAATTCCTTCCGGCACCTCACAGGTCTCATAAATATGGAATATGTTATACTTTGTTTCACCCTCACTGAGAAGCTCAAGAATATATCCCGGCGACTCACCGGCCCCATGCTGGAATAGCGCTATCATTACTGCAAAATACTCTTGGTCCACTTCCTTTAATGCTGTTTTCCCCGGATGCTTTGTTGGGAAATGTGATCATGGTTCCCGAATGCTCCTGCCTGCTACACCGTAACCCCGGATTTTCAGATGGATTGTAAAACCACAATGAAAATTTGCCTATACTCAGGTATCTTTCACTTTCACCCCCCGCGGCATACCTTTGAAAAGGGGGAGGTATATGTTCGATCAGCATGATCTCCAAATCGTCCTATGAAGCGGTCAGCAGGCAATGGCGATCAAAGAATGATACGTCGCATGATTTCCAGGTGGTGAGAAACGATTCGGTATTCAGGGCTGGTTTTTCCGGGTCTTCTGTTTTTGAATCTGAGTTCAGAAAGGCACGTGATCTAAAAAAAAAATTCTGGACAGACATGCAGGGATGGCTGTCGAGGATGTATTTAATGGCAGGACCATATTCACCCCGGAGGGGGAATGCTTCGAGATCACCACACCCACCGGTATCCGGTTGCCCCACCCGGACTCCGACCAGGTAAGAAGGAGGATTCTTGAAGACCTTACGCTCGTCCGGGGTATCGGCCCGGTAATTGCAGGGGTGTTGCGAAGAAAAGGTCACAGGACGGTAGAAGACCTTGTCTCACACCGGCGTTTCCGCGACGGGGCGAAAGATTGTGTCAGCAGGGTACTTAACGGCAACCCTGACGAGGTTGTATCGCTTATTGAACGGCGGCATTCTTCGTCACATCCGTTGGCAATCCTCGCATCGGGACTCTACGGGCATGATTCCTATCTCTTCCTCGACCTTGAAACCATGGGGTTTTTCGGAAGGCCGGTCATCCTTTTCGGGTTTGCAACTATCGAGGACCAGCATGTTGTTGTACGCCAGTTCCTTGTCAGGGACATGGCGGAGGAATTACCTGCTCTTGACCTGATCCTGCAGCGCTTGCAGGAAAAACCGGTCGTTGTTTCATATAACGGGAAAACGTTTGATATCCCCTACCTTATCTCAAGGTCCGCATTCTATGGAGGTACGATGGAAAGACCACGCCATCATGTCGACCTGCTCCATGCATCCAGGCGTAATGCAGGACACCTTTTACATGACTGCAGGCTCAGTACCATTGAACAGCATCTCCTTGGATCCTCTAGATCACATGACCTCCCGGGAAGTATGGTACCTGAATTCTACGAGACATACCTTCAATCGGGAAACCCGGGCCCTCTTGTGCCAATTGTACAACATAACCTTGAAGACGTCACCAGTCTCGCAAAATTGCTGTTTCACTTTTTGGAGGGCCCGGCATGACCATGGGAGAGGTTATCACCAAGTTACAAAACGACCCGGAATACCGTGAACATACGGCACATATCGAGACTATCCCGGCCAGGGATGCGATATATGGTACATTAATGAAACCCCTGCCCCAGCCACTGGAGACATTCCTTTGCGAGCGCGGGTTGTCTCTTTACACCCACCAGTGCGATGCGATCGAGTCCATTCGTAACGGGAAGGACCTTATCCTTACCACTGCCACGGCTTCCGGGAAGACACTTGCCTTCACTCTTCCCATTATTGAACGCCTTTTCAATGAACCGGCAGCCACGGCCCTTTACCTGTACCCAACCAAGGCACTCAGCCACGACCAGTTGAAGACATTGCTGGATATTGAGCAAAACACGGGAATTTCTTTAAATTCCGCAATATATGACGGGGACACTCCGGCCGGGCGACGACCGCTGATACGATCCGGGTCCCGTATTATTATCTCCAATCCCTACGAGCTCCATACAATCCTTCCCTGGCACCACCAGTGGTCAGTTTTTTTAAAAAACCTTGCCATTGTAGTAATCGATGAGGCCCACCAGTACCGCGGTGTGTTCGGCTCAAACATGGCATTTGTCATCCGCCGCCTCCGGAGGATTTGCGCACACCACGGGAAGGACCCCCTGATTGTCCTCTCATCGGCAACAATCGCAAACCCGCAGGAATTTGCAAGTCGCCTTACCGGAAAACGAATTAACTGCATCTCTTCTGACGGCTCCCCGGGGGGGACAAAAAACTTTGTCACTTATAATCCCTTCCCGGATGGCGATATGTCAGGATCAACATTGTGTGAAAGCGGGAAATTACTCAGGATGTGCATGAACCACGACCTCCGGATGCTCTGTTTTACGGGTTCACGAAAGCTTACCGAACTCATCACCCTGCAGGTTCGTGATGACCTTATCCGCAAGGACAACGCAGACCCGGCCCTTGTCTCCGCGTACCGGGCAGGTTACCTCCCGGAGGAGCGGAGAGAGATTGAAGACCGGATGAAACGTGGTCTTTTGAGGGGTATTGTCTCGACCAACGCCCTCGAGGTTGGCATCGATGTCGGCTGCCTCGACGGTGTCATTATGACAGGGTTTCCCGGCACTATCATGTCGACCTGGCAACAGGCAGGCAGGGCAGGGAGGACCACTGCGGATTCACTCGCTATCCTGATCGCACATGCAGACCCGCTCGACCAGTATTTTATGCACCACCCGGATCAATTTTTCCAGTCCCGACACGAGCATGCGATAATAGACCTGGACAATCCTTACATCCTCTCCGGCCAGGTACTCTGTGCAGCCGCCGAACTACCGGTAACAACGGGCAATGATGACCGGTTTTTTGGAAAAGACCTGGAGCAGGTCCTTTCTTCTCTTGCCGGGGAGCACCTTCTCAGCAAGACACGGAGAGGTTATATCTACTCGGGGACCCGGAGACCGGTTGAACTGGCCAGTCTGTCAGCACTCTCCACCATCACGTTCAAGGTCATGTGCAACGGGGAGACCCTCGAGACGATGGACCAGTCCCAGGCATTCCGGGAGGCCCATGAAGGGGCCATCCTCTATCACCAGGGTGAAAAATTTTTGGTCCTTTCGATGGATTCTGACCGCCATGTCATCAGGGTTGAACGCACCGATGTTGACTATTATACGAAACCACTCCGGTCGGTTGAGGTAGGGATCGTCCGGGAGGAGAGAAACCGGATGGTTGGGGACAGCAGGCTCTCCTTTGGTGAGGTGACCGTCACCGAGCACTGTTCTTCCTACCGGGTCATGCTCTATGACACGATCATCAGCGTCGAGCCTCTTTCCCTGCCACCTGTCACGTTTAATACACGGGCACTGTGGTTTGTCGCGTCTCCAAGGGTATCTACAGATATAGAGGGGCGCATGCTGGATTTTGGGGGCGGGCTCCATGGAGCCGAACATGCACTCATTGCAGTAATGCCATTTCATGTAATGTGTGACCGCAGGGATATCGGGGGGTTCTCTTCCCCTGCATTTCCGGGGTCTGGTGAACCAACGGTGATCATATACGATGGTTTTCCAGGGGGTATAGGTCTTGCAGAAAATGCATTTTCCAAATTTGAAGAGATCGTCGGGATGACAACCGACCTGGTCAGGGACTGCAGGTGTGAAACGGGATGCCCTTCCTGTATCTATTCCCCCAAATGTGGCAATGATAACCAGCCGCTTGACAAGCAGGCAACGGTCCTCCTGCTTGAATCATTACGAGAGTCCGTTTCCTTGGAGACACGATGTCCGCCTGCATGCGGGGTTTATGGCAAGTCTGGGAAGAGCGAATAAAGGAAAAAAGGATTTCCCGCTTCTATGGGACCCCAGTGGCAGGGAATGTTTGAAAACAGGCTTTGTACTAAAAGAGGTTATGCATCAGGGTCACAGCCGGATCGCCCGAGTATTTCTTTTACAATCAGGCGGGAGCTGCAGAGAGCACTATCCGGGCACCTGTTTATCCTGACCACACGGGCACCGAGAGATTGTTCCGCAAGCTGGCGGACCAGTACTTCCGTATCAAAGTGCTGGTTGAACCCTATCGTTATCACGTCCGGCCTTATCTCCCTTATCGGCCGGAACATATCGGCAGGATCACCAAGGACTGCATGGTCAACCGCACGAAGGGCAGCGACCATGCTCCTCCGCTGCTCTTCCGGGATGACCGGCCTCGGTTTATGCTTTACATTTGCGTCCCGGGCCACGATGACAAAGAGCTCATCCCCGAGTTTTCCTGATTCCTCGAGATAGTAAATGTGGCCAGGGTGTAACAGGTCGAACGTCCCGGTTGCCACGACGCGGGTCACGGGATAACCTCCATGGGAGTGGCAGTACCATCCGCATGGTAGCACCGCCAGTCAGACCGGGTATAGGGTGATCCAATTATGAAATGGTACCGCCCGATGCTCGGAAAAAACCTCAGGTCAGCATCAGAAGGCTGGAGGGCCCCGTTTGGGTGGCTGTGAGCGCTGCCGGCCACGTGCGGGTCGAGTGGCATCATGTCATAGTGAAGGTTCGCATGGCTCTCACCACTCGTCGTGCCAGGAAGGAAATTCAGCTCGGCTATGATACCATCTTTCTCAAGCAGTACTGCCACGAATTCGTTGGGATGGCTCTCTATAGCGATCTGGCACATCAGGTCCAGCAGTTCAAGACTTACTCCCCGGATATTCATTGTGGTATCAGGTCCTTTTTTAGATTCGGGTTAAAAATATTCAGATTTCACGGGATTATATTTATCCCAGGCCTATTTCTGGCCGAGGATCTTTATCATATGATACCCGAACTGGGTTTTAACGGGACCGACGATGTCACCTGCTTTCCCTCCAAACGCAGCTTTCTCAAATTCTGGGACCATCATGTCCTTCCCGAACCAGCCAAGGTCACCGCATTTTTTCCCTGAAGGGCATGTGGAAAACTTTTTTGCCAGCTCGTCAAAGCTCTCACCGTTGTTCAGTCTTTTTTGCAGGTCCCGGGCCTGGTCTTCTGTCCTGACCAGGATATGTGCTGCATGCACCTGTCGCACCATACGTATAGTAAAGGAGCACGCGTTCTAAAAAGGTTACGGGGCTAACAGGGGCCACATCAGACTTTTTTCGCATACCGTTCACCGCGGTAACAGTTTTTACTGTAGTTGCGGCGTCAAAAATCCCCGTCCTGTTCAAAACTCCGGCCGAAACGGATAGCAAGTTCTGCCTTGTAGAGTTCTTTCCCAAGGTACGCAGCATGGTCGAGCAGTGACACATCGCCATTGTTTGAAATTTTGTGAAATACGTCAATCCAGGAACGTCCTTTTACTGCCCGGCCATTGATCACCGCGACGATCTGGTCATCTTCAACTCCAATCCTGAAGTTACCTTTCGGATCATAGTGCAGTTCCCCCTCTGCCTGTATGGTACAGTCCAATGATTGATAGGACAGCGGGGGCTCCCTTCTCCTCCGTTTTTCCTTCAGAATAAGGAGATCGATTCCAAGGTCCTTCGGGTAGGGCCGGTCTGCAGCGAGGGCCATCATTTCTGTAGCAGTCCGCATCTCACGGAATGAGCCTCTTGTCTTGTCGCTGTGTTCACTCGCAAAAATTATTGATGCACTGGTCTCTTTTGCCATTCCGGCGAGGAGCGCATTCGTACCGGGGCTGTCTGCATCCAGTAATTCCACCACGTTTCCAGCCCCGAAAAAGAGAGGGTAGCGGTAATGTTCGGGAAAGGTGGTGAGAGACCTGACAAGTCCGGACCCCACCGGCTGGAGCAGCGGGTCGGCAATGATACAGGAGATCCCGGTCTCCTCTGCAAGACAGAGGTTCTCCTCAAGGGTTTTCATGCACGGTACAACCACTGCAGCAGCACCTGCATCTGCAACTGCTTTTCCGATAACGGGTATATTGCCATCATGAAGGCTGAGCACAAGATCGGCCCGGAAAAGACCGGCTGCAATCAGAGCCGGGTCCTGCGTATCAATTGCGAGGGGACCGGGAACTTCGGCTACCTGGACAAAACAACGGGTAACGTCAGCGGGAGTGGCATCAAACCCGAAACCCAGGTCTACGATGTCAGCTCCCGACCGGAATGCGTCCCTGACTACAGTTTCCAGGTATTCATGCCGGTGGGCATCCATGATTTCGGCAAGGACTTTGATTCTTGAGGCCCCCCCGATCCGCACCCCCCTGATAAGGTAGTCATACGAAGCACCCCGTTCAAGCTCATCGAGTTTCCGGCAGGCTTCTTCGCGCTTCACGGCTGCTAGGAATTCATCTGCCGGGACCGACCTGGAAAGCGGCATGGTATCCAGCGAGGAGAGTACCTTCCCAAGGTCCGCGGCATGCCGGGGCCCGAGATACACCGGGATCCCGGTCTCCTCCTCCACCAGCTGGAACGAGGCAGTGACCATGCCGGAGACGATTACGATATCATAGTCGCCTTGTTGTATCAGGCGACGGAGTGTTTCGGGGGTTAAAAACGACGCAATTTCCCCGGTCACCACCACTTCAGCGTCATGACCGGCTGCTGCTTTTCGTACCGCCTCATACGTTGCTGTACCTGTCGGGAGGAGTATACGCATAAGTTCCCTTAATATCAGGGAGATTAAAAATTGATATGGTTATATGCTCACCTGCGATCTCCATATTCATACGAACTATTCCCGGGATGGGGAAAGTAGGATAGAAGATATCATACGTCGTGCTGAATTAATCGGGCTTGATGCCATTGCAATCACCGATCATGATACCATCGAGGGGGCAAGGGCGGCCCTTACAATCCCCACTAAGGTCATCATTATTCCGGGGATCGAGATCTCAACAAAACAGGGCCACCTCATCGCCCTCGGGACATTGACAGAATTTCCAAAAGGGCTGGATGTCCTTGAAACGATCGCCATTGCACATGAACAGGGGGCACTTCTCATTCTTCCTCACCCGTTTCACATGTTGCGGCACGGTGTAGCACTTCATTTCAGGAGTGCCCTCAGCTCGGTCGATGCCATAGAGGTCTTCAACAGCAGGTATATTATGGGGGCTGCCAACCGGAAGGCCGCGAAGTTTGCAAAAAAACTGGGGAAACCCTGCGTAGGTGGAAGTGATGCACACAATGCCCGGTACGTGGGTTATGGAAAGACCCTTGTCAACGCAGAGCCCGGCATCACCTCAATTCTCGAAGCAATCCGGAACGGGGACTCGGTTGCCACGGGAAGGATGACCCCCCTCCGCACCTATACCCGCCAGTCGCTGAGAAACACATGGAAGAAGCTGAAACGCCGGGTTTATCACAAGTAAAACTGGCATTCCGTGTCGCCTATTGTGGGGACCACTTCACCGGGTCGCAGATGCAGCCCGGCTTCCGGACCGTAGAAGGGGAATTCATCGCGGCATGCATCCGACTCGGGCTCTTCCCAGACTGGCGGGAGGCCCGTTTTGCTGCATCGGGGCGTACCGACAGGGGAGTTCATGCAACGGGCCAGGTCTTTTCATTCCTGACCGGTATACCTGACCGCGCTGTTGCGGCCCTGAATTACCAGCTCCCCCCGGACTGCTGGTGTACGGGATATTCAATCACCCGGCCCGGATTTCACCCCCGCTATGATGCAAAATACCGGACGTACCGCTATTTCTTCCGCGAGCAGGAGCTTGATGTTCAACGGATGAAGATCGCCGCGGCACTCTTCCCGGGAGTCCATGACTTTTCGGGTTTTGCAAGGGTGGACAACAAAAACCCCAACCGGAAGGTCCTCGCAGCATCAATTGGAAAAGAGGACGGTGTCCTGTATCTTGAGATCACCGCGGAAAGTTTTTTGTGGCACATGGTGCGCTGTATTGCAACGGCATTGCGGGATGTTGGCACGGGGACCTGTGAGTTGGCAGGCATTGAGGAGAGACTGAACGGGGATTATTCCTGTGGAATCCACCCTGCACCACCGGAGGGGCTCGTGCTCTGGGATGTGGCGTACGACATGCCGTTCACACTGTTACCGCAGGAAGGGAGAAGAGGGCGGACTATTAGGGAGTGGCAGGGCCACCACAGGGTTATGGCAACGATATGTCGCATATTTTCTGAACCTTAAACACTGTAACCGTAAAAGGCCCTGCAGTTGTACCGGACAGGGGTTATGGGAGGCCTGGCAGCATGCTGCCGGGAAAGAATACAATACCTGATGAGGTGTATTGGTACCTGATGAAATTTGACTGCACCCGGTGCGGAAAATGCTGCATGGTATCGGGAAAGCACATCCGGATTGAACGCAAACTTGGAGACAGAGACTTCCATTGCCGCGATTTAATCTCGAAAAACCTTTTCATAGCCCGCGTGGAGTCCCCCTACCTGCCAGTATTCAGGGAAAAAGGGGGATACCAGGAGGAAAATGACCAGTGCCACTTCCTTGTCAGGACACCAGAGGGATATTCCTGTATCGTATACAACACCCGACCATTATCATGCAGGGAGTTCAAATGCTGCCGCATGCGGATATATCGTGGTGCAAATAACCTTGCAGGGACCATAAAAGGCAGGCGCAGCCTCTCAACCACGGAACCCGACCTCGAAAAGCTGTGGAATGACCGTATACGGTTACTCGGGATTGAAGAGGACGGACAGTGGGACATGAAAGTTAAATCAGTCCTTGAAGATGCAGGGTATACCGTGGAATTATACAATTCGTGAGTTCCAAAGATATCGGCTTTGTTGAAACACACATGAACGGGAAGTTCACACCAGGGTTATGAAAATGCCCCGTTCAAAATCTCTTCATATTGCTGGTCGTTCAGGCATTTCCAATGAAAAACCCCACTGGCAATTTCATTTTGTATGCGTGTGGCCTTTGGGCATCATGCCTGTTTTCGTGGGAAACCCTCTCAATCTATTTTGAAGATTAGGTTATTCCAAAATTTAGTCACGCTCCCGTGGCTCACCCCCACCGCTTTGGCGACCCCGGTTGGGATAAGGAATGATCTCCAACTCTCTGAAATTTTCTTTGAATGCCCCAGTTGAACCCTGCCCAGGAGTATCTTAACGGGGGTCGGACAGGGAGGGGGTGAAACCCACTCCTGTCTGAGCAGTCCTGTTAATTTTTTATTCCGCGTAGGATTTCTACGGAGCCAAGACATCCTTTTTTCTCCTACTAATAGGTTAATACCGGATAATCAACAACTATTATACTGAATCTAATGACGGAAATCCCAAAAGAGGAGTATCTTTTCAAGTGTACCTCGGCCTGCGCCGGGTGCAGCTCTTCACTGGTGCTCCGGTATGTCCTCAAGGCAGCAGGTCCCGATACGGTCCTTGTAATGCCGGCATGCTGTACCAGTGTGATCCAGGGTATTTATCCCAATACTGCGATGAATGTCCCGGTCTATAACGTGGCATTTGCTGCCGCTGCGGCATGTGCCTCCGGAATGAGTGCCGCGTTCCGTGCCGCAAAGAGATCCACCAATGTAATTGTCTATGCAGGTGACGGGGGTACTGTTGATATCGGTATCCAGGCGTTATCCGGTGCCTTTGAACGCAGGACAGATTTTCTCTATATCTGTTACGATAACGAGGCATACGGGAATACCGGGATGCAGAGGTCTGGTGCAACACCCACCGGTGCACGGACAACTACCACACCGGGTGGAAAACCGGACACGAAAAAGGATATCGATCGGATCGTGCAAGCCCATGACCCCCCGTACATGGCCACCGCCTGCAGCGCATACCCGCACGACCTCTTCAAAAAAGTAACAAAAGCCCTCACAATCCGTGGCCCCAAGTTTATCCATGTCCTCGCACCGTGTCCTCCCGGCTGGCGCTACCCGACCGAGCAGACGGTCGAGATGGGAAAACTCGCCGTGAAGACGGGTATGTGGGTACTCTTTGAGCGTGAGTATGGTAAGGTCACAATAAACGGGCCATCCAAGGCCGCGATGATAAAACCACTGCCTGTCGAGGAGTACCTCGGGCCTCAGGGACGGTTTAAGGGAATCAGTAAGGAAGCAGTCGATTCCCTGGTCTCACTCGCAAGAAGGAATGCCAAACGACTGTCACAAGAGGAGGAGGGAGTATGCTGACGATTGCAACCGGAAACAAGGCAGTGGCGGCTGCAGTAAAGCAGGTCTCGCCGGAAGTGATTGCGGCCTATCCGATCACCCCCCAGACTGAAATTGTCGAGCAGATCGCCGAATATGTTACGAATGGTGAGCTGAAAAGCCAGTATATCCCGGTCGAGAGCGAGCATTCAGCGATGGCAGCCTGTATCGGGGCAAGTATTACCGGTGCACGGACGTTTACGGCCACCAGTTCACACGGTCTCCTCTATATGCACGAGATGGTGAACTGGGCGGCTGGCGGACGCCTCCCGATTGTCATGGCAAACGTGAACCGTGCACTCGGGCCAGGGTGGAACATCTGGGCAGAACATACCGATTCCATGCAGGAACGCGATACGGGATGGCTTCAGGTGTATGTCAGCACGGTGCAGGAGGCCTACGACACGACCCTGATGGCATTCCGGATTGCAGAACATAATGATGTCCTCCTTCCCGTGATGGTCAACCTTGACGGTTTTTCACTCTCCCATATCAACCAGTCGCTTGAGACCGTGGAGTTAGGAGATTTTATACCACCATTACGGCTCCCCCATGCAATCGATGTGAAAAACCCGCGGGGATACGGCCCCCTGACCGGACCTGAAGAATATTTCAAGTTCCGCTGGGATATCGAACGTTCGATGCGTGACTCGGTTAAGGTCATCGAGTCCACTGAGAAAGAATTTTTCCGGCGGTTCGGACGTTCATACGGAGTCACCGACGATTACCAGTGCGAGGATGCCGATGTGGTCGTCGTATCGATGGGAACACTCGGAAAAGAAGCAGAAGTCTCAATAGATCTGCTGAGGAAGGAGGGGATTAAAGCCGGGTCAATGCGTATCCGCTGGTTACGGCCATTCCCGAAGCTTGACCTTGCGGGCCGGGACGTCGTCGTGATAGACCGCGACTATTCCTTCGGGTATGGAGGAATCCTTGCTGAGGCGATCAGGTCAAAGTGCAGGGCTGAACCGTATAGCGTAATCGCCGGGCTTGGCGGGCAGGAAGTGACCTATGACGATATTGCAGGGTTCATCCGGGGAAGGCGTCCCGGGGAAGAGTCCTGGTTCGGGGTGACCCCAGATGTATGAAATACGCATCCATTCGAGAGGTGGACAGGGCGGTGTCACCGCTGCGAAGCTGCTCGCTCTTGCCGCGTTCAGAGACCACAAGTACGCCACTGCCTTCCCGTTTTACGGGGCAGAACGGAGGGGGGCACCTGTGGTCTCGTTCGTGAGAATTGACGAGAGCCCGATCAGGGTATACAGCCAGATCAAAAAACCGGACCTCATTGTCGTCCTCGATAACAGCATCATGGACGTCGTCGATGTCCTTCACGGGTTAAAGCCGGGTGGAAAAGTGCTCCTTAACGGTACCCTGCCGCATGATATGAAAGGTTTCAAGACACTTTCTGTAGACCTGACCTCTATTGCACTCCGGTTAAACCTGGTAGTAGCGGGGAGTCCGATCCTAAACACCCCTGTTATCGGTGCCCTTGCAAAGATGGGGATTGTATCCAAGGAATCCGCAAAGCTCGCGATCTCTGAAATGTTTTCGGATGACAGGAATGTAAAAGCTGCAGAAGCGGCGTACCAGGAGCTGGTCTTATGAGGCAACGACTTGCGGTGAGTAAACCGGTGGTCGGTGCGTGCGGTAAGACAGGTTCATGGCGGGTATTCCGGCCTGTCGTGGACAAGGAAAAATGTAACCAGTGCGGGCTCTGCGAGATGTACTGCCCTGACCAGGCAATTAACAAGGAGTTTGAAATTGACCTCGGGTTCTGTAAGGGATGCGGTATTTGCGCCAATGAGTGCCCTAAGAAGTCTATTGCAATGGTCCGTGAAGAAAAGTAATAACCTTTTTTCCCTGGGATCCCGGTTCATTCACATTTACACTATTTTATTTTTTGCTGGAAAGGAAACCTCAGTTGAACAGCTGAATGGTTTTCTCAATTATCTTTGAATCGAAAGGCGACTAATCACGGTATTGACACCCCAAAATTTATCTGAAGATTTCCCCATTCCAACATTAATCACGCTCCCGGGGCTTATGGCCCGCCGCTTTGGCGACCCCGGTTGGGATAGAGACTATCCCCCAATACTCTGAATTTTATAGGTCTTCGGGAAACCCTGCCCGAAGAATATCTTAATGGGGGTGGGGCAGGGAGGGGGTAAAACCCCTCAGTCTTCGTATTTCCCTCTTATTTTTTATGACACCGAAGGGTTTCAACAAAGCCCTTCTCTTTTTTAAACCCTGGATATTAACAAAGCCATTTCTTAACAGTCCTGAGTTATCCGAGTCATCCTGGGTAACCAGGCATGCAGCAAAAAGTAATAATCCGGTCTGGTACCGGTAACAGTCAGGATTAAAAAAACAAATTTTGGGGAGTGGATTAATAGTCGCCCATGCCGCCCATGTCACCCATGCCGCCCATTCCACCCATGCCACCTGGTGGCATGCCTTCGGGGGCTGCAGACTTGGATGAGGCGATTACATCATCGATCCTGAGGATCATGATGGCTGCTTCTGCAGCGCTGGCAATTGCCTGGGTCTTTACACGCAGTGGCTCGACGACGCCGGCCTTCTGCATGTCGACTGTTTTACCTTCGAATACATCGAGGCCGTAGGTCTTCTTGCCCTTCTCGTGGGCTGCACGGATCTCGACAAGCATGTCGATCGGGTCGAGTCCTGCATTCTCTGCAAGGGTCCTCGGGATAATCTCGAGTGCATTTGCAAATGCCTCGATGGCGAGCTGTGCACGTCCACCGACACTGGCTGCATACTCGCGGAGACGGAGCGAGAGTTCTGTCTCGGGTGCACCGCCACCGGCAACACACTTTCCGTCCTCAACGACAACGCTGACAACGCGGAGTGCATCTTCCATGGCACGGTCAAGTTCGTCGACGACGTGCTCAGTGCCACCGCGGATAATGATCGATACTGCCTTCGGGTTCTTGCACTGCTCGACAAAGATCATCTCTTCGCCTGATACTTTCCTCTCCTCGACAAGGCCGGCGTGTCCGAGCTCTTCCTTGGAGATGGCATCGATACTTGAGACGAGGTTTGCGCCTGTCGCACGCCCGAGTTTCTCCATGTCGCTCTTTTTGACACGGCGTACTGCAAAGATCCCTGCCTTCGAGAGGTAGTGCTGTGCAATATCGTCAATACCCTTCTGGCAGAAGAGCACGTTTGCGCCGCTGGCTGCAACCTTATCGACGATGTTCCGGATCATGCGTTCCTCTTCGTCGAGGAATGCCTGGAGCTGGTCGGGGCTGGTAATATTGATCTCTGCGTCGACTTCGGTCTTCTTGAACTCGACTGCTGCGTTGAGGAGGAGGATCTTCGCCTTGGTTACCTTCTTTGGCATTGCAGGGTGGACTCTCTCCTTGTCAATCAGGACGCCTTCAACAATTTCGGAGTCGTCGATTGACCCGCCGACTTTCTTCTCCACCTTGATATAATCGGTGTCGACAGTGCCGTCAGCGTCTGCAACCATGGTGACTGCTTTAACGACGAGGTCACAGAGCTTGTCTTTCGAGGCTTCTGCGCCCTTCCCGGTCATTGCGGTCTCGGCGATCTTCTTGAGCATTGCAATGTCACCGGGCTTGATGGTGATGGCAATCTCTTTCAAGATCTCCTGTGCCTTTTCGGCGGCCATGCGGTACCCTGCTGCAATCACAGTCGGGTGGACGTCCTGTTCAAGGAGGTCTTCCGCACGTTTCAGGAGTTCTCCTGCGATAACGACGGCTGTGGTTGTCCCATCGCCTACTTCGTCATCCTGGGTCTTCGCGACCTCGACCATCATCTTTGCCGCTGGGTGCTCGATGTCCATCTCTTTGAGAATGGTCACACCGTCATTGGTGATGACGACATCCCCGATGGTGTCGACGAGCATTTTGTCCATTCCTTTTGGACCGAGAGTGGTGCGTACTGCACTTGCTACTGCCTTGGCAGCAGTAATGTTCATGCCCTGGGCATCGCGGCCGCGGGTACGTGAACTACCCTCTTTTAGAATCAGAATCGGTTGTCCTCCAAGCTGTTGTGACATAGTTTTCACCACTTTGAGCGGTAAAAGTTGGTTTGTGGTTCTATATAAACGTTGTCACTTATCGATCATTTCGATCAGCTCGTCACCGTCTGCAATGTGATGGAGGCGTTCTTCACCGATCACCAGGGTTTTGCCGATTTTTTTCTGTTTGTAGTAATCGGTGAGGACACACATGGCCCTTGTTCCGGTCACCTGTGAGATGTTCCCGATCAGTGCAGCGCGCCTCACGACCCGATCAGCGGTACCATAGCCGGTCAGGATCGTGTGATCATGGAAGGTGATAAGGGCCTGGAACGGTGCCCGGTGCATGGTATGCAGCGTCATCCCGATCTGCTCGAGGAAACTCATCGGCACCACCTCTTCAGGGTGTTCCACCCGTTCCTTCGACTCGCCATGCGGGCGCAGCAGGTCAATCGACTGCACAAGTCCGCTGTCGAACAGTTCTTCTATTTTCTGGGCAACTTCAAGCGTTGTCCCCATCCCGCTTTCATACTTGCTGATCGTCCGCCTGGATACCCCGAGGAGGTGGCCAAGGTCCCCAAGGGACATACTCCGCTTTTCCCTCTGCTCACGGAGGGCATCCCCGTTGATAGCAACGTACAGACCACCAGGTGAGGCATAAATCAGGGGCGGGATACCCTCAACCACATAATCATAGAGCGTCGAAACGCTGATCGCATAGATCCCGTACCTGAGATATACGGCGCCACGCTCAAGTTCCGCATCCCTTGCACGCTCCCCGATAATTATCGCTGAACCCTTGAGATGACGTGCGACCAGCTCAAGGTCGGAGGCAGTCTCCTCGCTGACACTGTCAATATGAGAGACGACTTTTATCGCGAGCGTCATCTGCCCGTTACTCGCGATGAGATCAAAACTCCTCGGACGCATGCTGAACCGTTCGGAGACGAGATATCCTCCCGAGATCATCACGCTGATCACCATCTGGAGGAGCCGGTCCTGTGTCATTTACCGTTAGGAATGGATTTAGTACGTGATATAATAAATAATAGGTTATTTGCATGCTTCTCGGCATTGACGATACCGATTCACCTTCCGGCATGTGCACCACCTATCTTGGGGCACTACTGGCCAGGCGACTGATAAAAATGCATATGCCGGTACTGGAAGTGAGGCTCCTCCGCCTGAACCCGAACGTGATCTACAAGACACGGGGGAATGCAGCGATCTGCCTCGAGGTAGACGGAGACACCGACCGCGTGTTTGAGACCGCCTGCGAAATGGTTGCCGGACTTGCCCATTTTTCACACGAAAATACAAATCCTGGCGTAGTGGCCGTCGAAAATCGCCCTCCACCGGATTTTTACAGGAAAGCAGTGAGGGACTTCTGTACAACGGAGGAGGCGGTAGACGTCCTCGATGCTGCAGGAGCCCGCTATAAAGGTTTTAAAAATGGAAGGGGGCTTATCGGGGCCACTGCTGCGGTCTGCAGCGAGCTCCCTGACATGACATTTGAATACCTGTCCTACAGATATGGCAGCAGCTTCGGCACGCCGAGGTTTGTCGACAGGGAAAGCCTTTTTGAGACCGAGGCGTCAACCTTTCCGCATACCTGGGATACCGTCGATATCGAAAATAATTGCGTGGTCTGTGTCCCGCATACCCCGGACCCGGTCCTTTTTGGGATCCGTGGGGAGAGCCCTTCATGGGTTACATTCGCAAGGATGCAGGTGAAATCCGAGGCGACTGAAGTTGAACAGATCTTTGTAACAAACCAGGGTACCGATGCGCACCTCGTTGATGGTCAAATCGGGGCACTTAAAGAAGGTTGTTCCTACCGTGTTACCGGTACGGTATGCTCCCATGCACATACAGGTAGAGGGGGGCATGTATCGATAGAGATCGGGAACGGGGATATGATTACCCGTTGCATGGCATACGAGCCGACAAAGGGGTTCCGGAACGTACTTCGTGCATTATGGCCGGGGGACCGGGTGCTCGTTACCGGGAGCTATAAGGGGGGCAGCATAAACCTGGAAAAGGTCTGTATTATCATACTTTCACCGGCCGGAACGACGCGGCCACCTGTATGTCCTTCCTGTGGCGCCCGCATGACCAGTGCGGGTTCTTTAAAAGGATATAAATGCAGGAAATGCGGGGCGCATGAAAAAGACCCACAGGTCACACTTCATGACCGGACGATTGCGCCCGGGTGGTATGAAGTCCCGCCGGTCGCCCGGAGGCACCTGGCAAAACCACTCTGCCGGGGCCCATGACCCCTTGTGCACGGTCATCCACCGGGAAGATGTTATCCTTGGACACGATCAATAAATTCAATATTATCTGGTGAGTCCGTTGAGTCACGAATGCCGTGTGCCGGTCAGGCAGGTACGCCTGAAAGCAGGAATGACCGTAGGAGAACTCGCTGAACAGATGGGGCAGGCCGGGGCATATAATGGCGGTGCGCTGTACCGTGCCGTATGCATCTACGAAAAGATGCTCCGTGACCCGGATGTCACGAAGTTTTTTGGTCTTGCAGGGGCCATGGTGCCTGCCGGAATGGGGGGGATAGTCCGGGACCTTATAGATGCGGGACATATCGACGTCCTTGTCTCGACCGGCGCGAACCTTACCCACGATATTATTGAGGCAATTGGCTGCCGTCATTACCACGGTGATGCGGGATGTTCAGATGTTGAACTGAGACATGAGGAGATAAACCGGATTTACGATGTCTATCTCCCGAATGATGCGTTTATCAAATTTGAAGAGTTCATGCAGGGGATCTATTCGGAGCTCCCTGAGGGAACAACTGTTTCAATCAACGAGCTGCTCACCCATATCGGGTCCGGCCTTGATTCCGGGATCCTTGCGACTGCTGCAAAAAAATCGGTCCCGGTATTCTGCCCTGCAATCCAGGACTCCATGATCGGCCTCCAGTACTGGTTGTTTTCCCAGACCGGGCATGTCGTTGTGGACGCGTTTAAGGATATGCCGATGTTACTCGACCGCTGTTTCACGGCAAAAAAAGCGGGGGCGGTGCTTGTCGGCGGAGGCGTGCCGAAAAATTATATCCTTCAGAGCATGCTGATGACCGAGAACGGTTTTTCCTACGCGGTCCAGCTGACCGGGGACCGCCCTGACCTCGGCGGCCTTTCAGGTGCCACGCTTGATGAGGCCCGTTCCTGGGGCAAGATCACAGAGGAGGCATCTGCGGTGACAGTCTATGGCGATGCAACAGTCCTCCTCCCCTTCATGGTCGCAGCGGTGCTGGAGAGGCTGGAACAATGACTTCACTGATACTCGCACTCGATGTGACTGACAAAGGCAAGGCAATAGCAGTTGCTTCCCGCTGTGCACCGTATATTGATGCCGTGAAAGTCGGGTACCCCCTCGTCCTTTCAGCAGGGCTCTCAATCGCTGACGAACTTGGTGACCTCGACCTCCCCCTTATTGCAGATTTTAAAGTTGCAGACATTCCGAATACCAGCCGGCTTATCGCTGAAGAGGTATTCACGTCCGGTTATGATGCACTGATCTGCCAGGGGTTTACCGGTCACGACTCGGTCACCGCGTGCGTCCGGGTTGCCCGGGAGTATGGCGGCGACTGCTTCGTTGTCACCGAGATGAGCCACCCAGGGGCCACAGAATTCTTCCATGGTGGCATCGCAGAGAGGATTGCCCTGCTCGCGAAAGATTGTAACGCAGATGGTATTATTGCACCGGCAACGAGACCCGAACGGGTTGCTTCACTGAAGGAGCTTATCGGGGACCTGAAAATATATTCCCCGGGGATCGGCGCACAGGGAGGGAATATTTCAGAAATCGCACAGATTGTTGACGGAGTAATAATTGGCCGTGCGATCTATGAAGCAGAAGATCCAAAGGAGGCTGCATTGCAGTTTGCAGGTATCCGCCAATGATGAGAAAGGAAAACTGACAAAAAAAGATGAACCCTATGAGTCAACTGAGGCGGAAACTCTCCCTGAACGGTCTAAAAGTTTAAAAGGATGGCATTCTATCTGATAGTATGGAATGGACCGCAGACCAGAGAAAAATTGCAGAGAAATACAAGAATCTCGATGATATCCCAGGTGCCGAACGGCGGTATAAGTGTCACACCTGCCACCTCATTGTCGATGAGACGCCATGTCCGAAATGCGGGGAGGAACACCTTGAGATTATGTGCCCCCTTGACCACTGTCACTGCTCCCATGAGATCCTGTCGGGGATAGATTATTGTCCTCTCTGTCGTGCAGCTGTTTGTCCGGAGTGCGGCTCTCATGATGTAGTCCAGATAAGCCGGGTCACCGGGTACCTCCAGGATGTTTCAGGGTGGAATGCGGGTAAACAGCAGGAATTAAAGGACCGGGTCCGTTATACTGTGGCATAAGCAAAATCCTGGTTTTTCATGAAGTATTATATCAGGAACGATACTCTTTTTGTCAGAGGCAAATTTTCTGCCGCGAGTACCGGGCCCTGCGGTGGCCTGCGTCCCGTTTCAACGGTATTACTATATAGCCCCGGACAACATCGTGAGGCTCATGTTGACTCCTGCAGGGAGGTAAACCGCCAGGTCAGCCGTGAAGGTCTCCCTGGGGATTTTTTAGGCCTCATTGCGGGAAATGATATCGGGCGTCTTTGCATTGTCCAGTATGATTATATCACCGTCTTTATCCTGGCTTCAGCCGGTGTTAACGACCAGCCTGACCAGATCACGATTGTCGCCTATTCGGGCGAAGGGTTGTCTGATAATGCAACCCTGCAGATGATCGTTACGGTAACCAGTGCAAAAGCCCGGGTATTCATCGATGCAGGGCTGCCGTTCCCTGCTGCTTCAGATGACCATGTTATGGTAGCGTCTGAACAGGAGGCCCGCCACATAGAGGCAGGACTTCAGTCAGAGGCTGGATGGCGCGTATATGAGTGTATTCTATTCGGTCTTCCCCATGCAATGGAACAGGAAGGCCGCAGAAAAGGTCCCGCCCTGTACGTTTACTCGAGGCTGGGCGGCGGCCATTTCGTCCTCTGGCATCCGGGGGAATGCCCCTATTATCCATGCCATTTTCCCGGCCAGCGATGCGATTATTGTTATTGCCCGTTTTACCCCTGTAAAGATGAAACCCTCGGCCAGTGGGTTAACGGTTCAAACGGTGGGACGGTCTGGAACTGCAGCCGGTGCACACTTCTTCACACACCGGAACCCGCAGAGTATCTCCGGCGTCACCCTGAGGCCTCGCTTGAAGAGATGAAAAAATATAATAAAATGGGTTGATTAACGGGCTTTATTTTGAGATTCCGAGTGCTGCGACGAGTTCGTCCAGCGGGACACCATGGGCCTCGGCTGCTTCGCGGATCGTTTCCCCGCGGGCAATCGCACATCCCACACACCCCATTCCAAACTTGAATAAAACCTCGGATGATTCGGGTTTTTCTTTTAGAAGATCATAAATGGTGCTGTCTGCTGTTATTGTCATGGGGTACTATTCACTATTCCGGTACTTAAACCTGTGACTTATAGCAGATGCCCTTCATGGGATGGAACACGGATCAGTTTCACCCTGCGCATCCGACCACCATTAATATGCGGTGCCGGGTGAACATGTATCTGGAGATGTAAAATGGATATTTCCCAGATTGTTGACAGAATCTCCCAAAAAATTGAGTCTAAAGGACATGCGGCAGATAAATCAAAGATTGAGCAGAAACTGCGCCGCCTTATTGAGGAGTTCGGGGTCCAGCCGGCTGATGCCGAGCGGACCGTATTGTATGATATTGCACGTGATTATGGCATCCCGCTCGGAGGTGCCGCGGGTCCCGGTGATCAGAAGCAGATCAACTCGGTCAGCCCCGAGGAATGGGTAACCATAGAGGGGAAGGTCGTTGCACTTGGCAATTCACCTTCACCATCGATCGCCTATTCGGGGATAATTGCAGACGCTTCAGGAGCAATCCGTTTTGTAGTCTGGTCGAAGGCATCGGTCCCGGAGATTAAAAAGGACTCGTGGTACCGCTTTGAGTCCGCCGTTGTTGATGAGTTCAAGGGAGCTCTCAGCCTGAAAGTTCACTCCGGGACGACCGTGAAGGAACTTGAAGGTGACGGGGTATTAATCCCGGTAATAACACCCGTTGCCGAACTCGCAGCAGGGGTTGCCAGCGTCCGTGTGAAGATGATCCAGGAATGGGACGTCACCCACGACCGGATGCTCCAGTCCGGGCTTCTGGGGGATGAGACAGGCACCGTGAAATTTGTTACCTGGAAAGAAGAGGGAAAGGAACGCCTGACACCAGGCAGTGTGTATAATATCTATTATGCCCTGGTGGACGAATTTAACGGGCGTCACTCACTGAACATGAATACGGCGAACATTGTCGCTGAAGAAGGGGATATTGCCGTTACTTCCGGGGCCTCTACGTTCCAGGGGGCACTTGTGCATATTGCCCCGGGTTCAGGGCTAATCAAACGGTGTACGGCCGAGGGATGTAACAGGGTACTTTCACGACAGAATTATTGCCCGGTCCATGAGATGCAACCGAAATTTAACTACGACCTGCGGATCAAGGGGTGGCTCGATGACGGGATCCGTACCGAGGAGGTGCTGGTGCAACGCGAGGTCGTTGAGTCACTCACGGGCATGACCCTTGATGAGTCGAAGGAACTTGCTGAGAATAACCCTCTCGGAATGGATGAGGTATTTTTACGCATGAGGGAGAAGATCCTCGGACGCTACCTGCGGTGCGAGGGGAGGGAAATTGACCGGAGGCTGATCGTCAACTCCTGTGAATGCATCCATTTCGAGCCGACACTGCTTGCTGAATTATTAAACCGCACGGGAGGCGAGGTCTCATGAGTACCCCTGCCAGCGGTGGATTTCCAAAGAGAGAGAACATGTTCGAACGCGAACCGGCCCGGAGGGTGTTTGCGGGAGAACTCCGCGAGATCAGGGAACAGTTCCGTGACGGGACCGATGAAAAGAGTCCTTCCTATGTACTCCTGCCCACCGGGCAGCGGTGCAACAGGGTGTTTATTGTCGGGTCAATGACTGAAAAGAAACGCCAGGGTGAACAAAACATGTTTTACCGGGCACGGATTGTGGATCCAACCGGTACTTTCTTTGTTGTTGCCGGGAGTTACCAGCCCGAGGCGATGCAGCAGATGGCACGGATAGAACCACCTGCATTCGTGGCAGTCGTAGGAAAACCATCGATGTATGAGACCCCGGATGGCACGGTCCTGGTCTCGATCAGGGCAGAGTCCATTACGATTGTCGACCGCGAGATCAGGGACTGCTGGATCCTCGACACAGCAAAGGCCACGTTAGACCGCCTGGACATCCCTGCTCCGGGCCCCGATTCAATGCATGCCACCGAGAAATACCATATCGACCCGGTCACATACCGGAAAATGGTCTACCATGCATTGTCACAATTAAAATTTTAAAAAAAAAATTATCCTTTTTCCTGTTACCCGTTGTAAGGTACAGAAATCTTATAGAGGATCTTTGCCCCCGACCGGAATACCTCGCCGCTCCTTTCGTTGAGTGTCACCTTCTTTGGGATACCGTCAAGTTCCCGAAGGATACCCTGGTCAGCGAGGTGACGGATAAGGGCTGCGAGGTCTTTTACGGTCCAGCCCCTGACCGTCCGGTAACTCTTCATCTGGTCATGGGCACACTCCATAATTTTTTTATTGCCAGCCCCGGTCAGGACCCCGGCAACATACGATGCAGGATACGGATTTTCGAGGTCGATAACACACTGCACAATGAGCTGGGCAACCGGTGTTACATCAACTGCCTTACGAACAGCACGTTTCCTTGCCAGCCTGGGCACCGTAGTGTCATCTCCGGGTGAAACAGGGACCGGATGTTCCGACGGATTACAGGTATCGCAACACCGTTCTACCTTCCCATCATAGTCCTCTTCGAAATACCGGAGCAGGGCAGCCCTCCGGCAACCGGTGGTCTCGCAATACCGGGCCATCTGGTCGAGTTTCTCCAGTGTCTTTTTCCGGAGTTCGTACGAGGAGGAGTCCTTGGTAATGAGGGCAGATAAGCGGGGGCGGTCAGATTTCCGGTAATAAAGGATACAGTCCGCAGGGCCCCCGTCCCTCCCGGCCCGTCCGCTCTCCTGGTAATACGATTCAATACATTTCGGCATCCCGTAATGGATAACGAACCGAAGATCAGGGCGGTCTATACCCATTCCGAACGCGACCGTCGCACAGATTACCTTCGTTGTGCCCTTGTTAAAGGCATTCTGGACACGCGTGCGGGTCGCATCGGAAAGGCCAGCATGGTATGCAGCAGCCGAAAACCCGTCATTGCGAAGCTTTTTTGCAAGTGTTTCTGTCTCCTTCCTGGTATGGCAGTAGATAATACCCGTTACATTCCTGCGTGACGAGATATCGGAGGTAATGTGCCGGTATATATTGGGGGTCACCCTTACATCGTAAAACAGGTTCGGCCGGTTAAAACTGCCGACATAGACCTTCGGGTTTACAAGATGCAACTGGTTAATAATATCCCTTCTCACCTCGGGTACCGCGGTAGCCGTGAGGGCTATGATCGGTGTACCGGGATACTTTTCCTTCAGGACAGAGAGGTTCCGGTATTCAGGCCTGAACTGGTGGCCCCATGTAGAGATGCAATGGGCCTCATCGATGGCAAAAAGGCTGATCCGTGCCTTCTGCATCAGGGAAAAAAAAGATTTCGTCGAAATCTTTTCCGGGGAGACAAACAGGATCCTGATATCCCCCGCAATGATCGCCTCGTTAATCTCTTTTGTCTCACGGTATGTCTGGGTGCTGTTGAGCGATGCTGCCGCGATACCCTTCTTTTGTAATGTGTCCACCTGCTCCTTCATCAGGGAAATCAGCGGCGAGACAACAACGGTCGTTCCTTCAAGTAACACAGCAGGGAGCTGGTAACAGAGTGATTTTCCGGCACCTGTGGCAAAAAGACCTAATACATCACGGCGGGCGAGGACGTCCCGTACAATCTCCTCCTGGAACGGGCGGAATGCCGGATATCCGAGGCCGTGGAGCGCCTGGGAGACGTCTTGCATTGTATACCATTAGGGCTTTCGTGCATTTGATCCTTGTGAATCCTCCATGAATAGACCGGATCACACGGTCACGGGGAGTATTCAGGGCAATGTGACGATACCAGGTGGCCCCAGATCTGCAGGTCCTTATAAGAGACCCGGGTATACGTTCTGAAAACCTTTTTTGGGGGTTTCATTACATGGACGCATTAACAAACCCTGGTCTGAATGTTTTCAGCCAGGAATAATGGAAAAGTGAAAGGTTAATGATGTCTTTTTTGTTCTTCCCATCGCTCCATCACTTCAGGACCTTCGACAAATTCAAGGCCGTGTTTTAGTGCGTAAAGCCTCGCATCTGCTTTTGTGAGTGCATAACCGGACTCGTCATCCAGCATCTCGCAGATGGTGATTGCCGGGGTGACACATGCCATCTCTGCCATGGCTATAGAGAGCTCGGTCTGCCCTTTCCGCCTGTCGAGCAGCCCGTCTGCCGCCCTCAAAAGCGCCATATGCCCGGGGGTGCGGAAGACCTCGTGGAAATTCACGCTCCCGCCATTCAGAGCCTTTTTTACCTGTTCCGCAATCGCATTGACGGTCAGTGCACGGTCACGGTCGGTGATGCCTGTGAACGTGTTGCGGTGGTTCACCCAGAGCGAGAAGGATGAATGGTTCTTCCGGTCGTACGGGATATCCCCCTCCCGTTCCGCCACGGCAATTGCCCTGAGCGCATCGCTTGCAAATGGCAGCCCGAGACGTCGTGCAGCTTCAGGATGGACTGCTGTGCAGATCAGTCCGCCGCCATCCTTTCTCATCTGGAAAATATGGCGCGGGGTCACTACATCGGACCGTATCGCAAAATCCGTTTCGCCTTCCCGGTCATCAAAATCGTAGAGCAGGATGAACTTACCATCACGTAATGCTGCCAGCGCCTCATCGATCACTACTCCACCTCAACGGTTACCGTGTCCGTATCTTCAACGCCCAGTTTCCTGCGGAGGGCCACCGGTGCGATCACTTCAATGATATCCTCAGGGTAGTGGGTCCTTCCCGGCATTACAATACCGCAGGATATCGTCCCTATACGACATGGCAGGCACTTTGCATCACCAAAGGTCCTGCCGTCAGTTGAAAAGCCCTTGATCCGGATCCATTCAAGCGCATCTATCTTCTTGCGAACCGGTATGCTTGAGGAAGAGAGGCGGATATTGAGCGTGCCGGGGTATGGCTCAAACCCAAGGTGGGTATTGAACTGCTCCCTGTATGGGACGAGGCTCATGTAATATTTACCTTCGCCGATCCCGCTTACCACGGTGCCGTTCAGGACATATCCCTTATTGTGCTCGGAAAAAATCCGGCTGTATTCCTGGTATTCCTTACGGAGCTCTGCTTCTCCGGACCCGGTCAGGGTGACATGCTGCCCGTCGGGTATAATTGTCCGTGTAAGGAAGCCCCCTGCCTCCAGTCCTTTCAATCGCCGGGATGCCGTCTGCTGGCTTATCGCAAGCATCTCACCAATGGTCTGTGATGAAACAAAGACCGGTCCCTTACAACCACCCCGCAGTGCTATTACCTTGAGACACTGGAGGTCTTCAGGTGGTATCATGCTTATCAAAATTGAGATGCTTATTATTTATGAGTTGGCATGGGACGAAAAAATACAGTACCGTAGTACCTTCTATGAAACATTGGTATCAGGGCAATCCCGTTTTCCCCTGATTCCAGGCAGTTTTATTGGCAATAACCAGAACCACAATGGTACCGGACGGATCTCATCGCCCGGAACATCCCGCTATTTCCCTCCCGTGACGCCCCCGTGTTTTTTTACACCTTTTAATTCGTGAAATGTCGAAGTCACATTCGTTAATTATAATATCTTTTGAGTTTTACGTACTTGACCATGAAATCCGGACTGCGGAATCAGCTGGCCGAAAAAATGGCTGGCGAGATCACGCTATCGGACTCTCCGGGGAAGGCCCTGAAGAAATGGAGAATGAGTTTTGACATTCCCCAGGGGGTTCTCTCCGAGCATCTTGAAGTCTCACCTTCGGTCATCAGTGACTACGAGAGTGGGCGGAGAAAAAGCCCCGGAACTGCCGTTGTCGGAAAAATTGTCGACACAATTCTCTCGATTGACGAAGAGAACGGCGGCAAAAACATTCAGAAATTTGCAAAGATGCTGTACAGCGACTTTGACGAGGATGTCATCTATGACATGCACGACTATGCCAACCCCGTTCCGCTCGGGTTGCTTTCCGGAGCAATTGCCTGCACGCCCATTTGCGGGTCGATGGACCAGACGATCTTCGGCTATACGGTCGTTAACAGCTTAAACGCGATCCTGAACCTCTCATCCAACGAGTTCAACCGCATCTATGGCTGGAGCACCGAACGTGCCCTGATATTTACGAACGTGTCCACCGGAAAATCCCCCATGGTCGCGATCAGGGTCACACCGTTCAAACCACGTTGCGTGGTGCTGCAGGGGATCGAAGCGTCGAAAGTACACCCGCTGGTGGCGAAGATGGCAGAAAAGGACCGGATCACGGTACTCTGTACAGAAATGAGCATTGACAAAATCGTAAGCGCATTGAGGGAAGAAAAATGGTAGGAATTATCACCTACGGTGTATACATACCGCGATACCGGATTAAAGTTGAAGAGATCGCCAAAGTATGGGGCGCAAATGCCGGTGATATCACTGGCGGGCTCGGAGTTTTTGAGAAATCGGTGCCAGACCTCGACGAGGACACGGCAACAATCGCGGTGGAAGCAGCAAGGAATGCGCTGTTACGGCGGCATATTGACCCTGAAAAGATAGGAGCCGTCTATGTAGGGAGCGAATCACACCCCTATGCAGTGAAACCAACGGCCTGCACAGTCGGTGAGGCGATCGGGGCAACCCCGAGGATGATGGCAGCCGACTTCGAGTTCGCATGCAAGGCAGGGACTGCAGGAATCCAGACATGCATGGGCCTTGCTAAAAGTAACATGATCGAGTACGGTTTTGCAATCGGTTCCGATGTTGCACAGGGCGCTCCAAGCGATGCACTTGAATATACCGCGGCTGCCGGTGGTGCAGCATTCCTTATCGGCAGGCAGGACCCGATTGCACGGATCAACCATACGTGCTCGTTTACAACCGATACCCCGGATTTCTGGCGACGGGAAGGGCAGGACTACCCAAGGCACGGGGGACGTTTCACTGGTGACCCGGGTTATTTCAAACATGTCGAGGGCGCCAGTCGTCTCATGCTTGAAGAACTCGGTAAATCTGCCAAAGATTATGATTATGCAGTATTCCACCAGCCGAATGCAAAATTCCCCCAGAAAGTCGCAAAGACACTCGGGTTCTCCAATGACCAGATAAAACCGGGGCTTGTTGTTCCAAGGCTCGGGAATACCTACAGTGGCTCGAGCATGATCGGACTCGCAGCAACCCTTGATATCGCAAAAGCGGGGGACAGGATATTCGTCTGTTCGTTCGGTTCCGGGGCAGGAAGCGATGCATTCGATCTCTCGGTGACTGATCTGATCGAATCATCAGACTTTTGCCGGGCTTCCGCCCCGTCGGTGGAATACCTCCTGAAAAACCCGGTATATATCCAGTACGCACAGTATGCAAAACACAAAGGGAAAATCGTGATGCAGGAATGAGAGACGTAGCAGTTATCGGGATCGGGTGTACACCCTTTGGAGAAAAATGGGGAAGTTCATTCCGCGACCTCTTTGTCGAGGCAGGTACCCTCGCGCTTGACGATGCAAACCTGTCAGGTGAGGATATCGACGCGATGTATGTCGGGAACATGAGTGCAGGCAGATTTATCGAGCAGGAGCATATCGGCGCACTGATTGCGGACTACTCCGGCCTTTCCACGCGGCATATCCCGTCAACACGGGTGGAAGCTGCCTGTGCCTCAGGTGGCCTTTCGTTCCGGCAGGCTGTAATAGCGGTCGCAAGTGGTATGGAAGACATCGTGGTGGCGGCGGGAGTCGAGAAGATGACCGACGTCGGGACAGGTGCGAGCGTGGATGCGCTCGCCGGTGCTGCAGACCGTGAATGGGAAGGGTTTGTCGGAGCGACCTTCCCCGGCCTCTACGCGATGATCGCGACCGAATACATGAGCCGCTACCCGCTGACACGCGAGCAGCTGGCCCAGGTCGCAGTGAAAAACCACTATAATGGTGCAAGAAATCCGATTGCACAGTTCCAGCAGGAGATCACGATTGACACGGTGCTCAGGTCATCACTGGTTGCAGACCCCCTGCGGCTCTTCGACTGTTCACCAATCACGGACGGGGCTGCCGCGGTGATCGTAGCCCCATTTGACCGTGCCCGGGAATTTACCGATACGCCGGTTCGGGTACTCGCAAGTGAGCAGGCAAGCGATACCATTACGCTGCACGACAGGAGAGATATTTCGACGCTCGATGCCACGGTGGCCGCGGGACAACGGGCATTTAAAACCGCCAGGATTACCCCGAAAGAGATCGATCTCGTAGAGGTCCATGACTGCTTTACTATCGCAGAGATATGTGCAATCGAGGACCTCGGGTTCTGCAAAAAGGGAGAAGCGGGAAAGCTGACCATGGAAGGCGTGACCGCATTAAACGGAGACCTGCCGGTCAATACAAGCGGGGGCCTCAAGGCCTGCGGCCACCCGGTCGGGGCTACGGGCATCAAGCAGGTCTACGAAATTGTGACCCAGCTCCGCGGCGATGCAAAAGGCAGACAGATCGATGGTGCAAAGATAGGAATGACCCACAACGTGGGTGGTACCGGTGCAACGGTTGCCGTGCATATCTTCGGGGTGTGAATGCGATGTCTGTAGCAAGGTTCTGGAGAAAGATCCCCCAGCGGTATAACCTGATCGGGACAGTCTGTAAGACTTGCGGGAGGCATTTCTTCCCGCCACGCTCATTCTGTCCCGACTGCCGCCGCAGCGGTAATGTCGTGGAGTACAAATTCAAGGGTACGGGGACCGTCGTTACCCACACCATCATCAGGACAGCCAGTGACCAGTTTGAAGACCTCACACCCTATGCACTCGCAATTGTCCAGCTCGATGAAGGTCCGAGGATTACCGCCCAGATCGTATGCACACCTGAAGATGTGAAGATAGGTATGCGCGTGAAGGGGACGTTCCGCCGTATAGCGGCGGACGGTGCGAGCGGGGTTATTTATTACGGCACCAAATATGTGCCTGATAACTAAGTTACCCCCTTTTTTTCTTATGTTCCCGCCGTGATATCATACACGGTATGCCATTTTCCCGGTGAATACGACCTTACCGTATGTTCCCGGACTGCCGAAGGCTGAAAAATGTGGATGTCATCAAGATACTCGCCTGCTGACGAGACGAGCGCGTAACAGTGAATTGTCCCGCCAGGCCGGCACAGCCGGAATGCTTCCCCCAGGAACTGCGGGGCATTGAGGGGCAGGTTCATCACCACGCGGTCGAATTTCCAGGGCAGGATCTTTGAAAGCCTGGCGGAGTCCGCAAGTACGGGCATTATATTGGTACAGTGGTTATCGAGGCAGTTTTCTTTCATCAGGATAACTGCCGCAGGATTGATATCAGAGGATACGACGAACCGGGCGAATTTACTCATCATAATGGCAAACGGACCCACCCCTGCAAACATATCTAGTACGGTCTCATGTCCCCCCATCTGGTGGAGCACCCGCTGGCGCTCCGTGGCAAGCCTGGGAGAAAAGTATGCTTCAGAAAGGTCGACGGTAAAACGGTGCCCGTACTCCAGGACCATTGTCCGGGTGGTCGGGGTTCCGGCCAGTACCTCGAACTCCCGCGTACGGTACTCACCCTGGACATCGCTGGTCGTGGCGAGCACAGTATGGATTCCAGGACGTGATGCCAGCAGGGCCTCTGCAGCTGCACAGTCGCTTTCCTGCATCACCGCGATACCGCCAATCAGTTCATGGCGTGCTGCCGGGGACACCCGTTTTTCGTGGGCCTCGAACGATGCCCGTAATCCTCCGCCGCCGCTCCTGGTAAGAGGGAAAAAGATGCCTTCACCTTCGACAAATGGCTTAAGACTGGCATCCAGCAGCCCATTTGCAACGAGGTGCTGACGGGTCGCCTCTCCCTTTTTTTTCGGCACCAATAATGCCCATTGTTCAACCTTCACCGGCACACTCCACCACTAAATCATTTACCCCGGGGACGAAACATTATGTCATGCAGGATTATCTTGAGAGACTTAAGTCCGGGTCTCTTAAATTATATGCCCTTGAGAAGGAACTTCCTCCGCCCGAAGCTGTGCGCATCCGGAGGACATATATCGAGCAGGTAACGGGTTCTGACCTCAAAAACCTCGGTTCCTATACCATCGGTATCGAGAATATTGTGAAGAAAAACTGCGAAAACATGATTGGCACAGTGCAGGTGCCGGTGGGAGTTGCCGGTCCGCTTGCCGTACACGGTGAATATGCAGACGGGGAGTTTTTTCTTCCGCTTGCGACGACAGAGGGTGCGCTCGTCGCCTCGGTCAACCGGGGCTGCGGGGCGATCACAAAGGCCGGCGGGTCTGAGGTCCGGATTGTTAGGGACGGGATGACCCGCGCACCCGTATTCGCGGCACGAAGTGTTGTTCATGCCCGGGAGATCGCCGACTGGGTCTCGTCCCACCGCGAGGAGATCCGCAAGGTGGCAGAGAGCACGACTTCGCACGGGAAGTTCCTTGATGTTACTACCTCGGTAACCGGGACCAGTGTATTTATCCGGCTCGAGTTTGACACCAAGGACGCGATGGGTATGAACATGGTTACAATCGCAAGCGCAAAAGTGGCGGACCTCATCGCGGATTCAACAGGCGCGAGGCTTATAGCCCTTTCCGGAAATATGTGCACTGATAAAAAGCCTGCAGCCATAAACATGGTACGTGGCCGGGGAAAAAGCGTGGTTGCCGGTGTGTTCCTCACTGACGCATTAATCCACGAAGTACTCAAGACCGATGCTGCAACCCTTTCCGAAGTGAACCTCAGGAAGAACCTCATTGGATCCGCACGCGCAGGCTCACTCGGATTCAATGCGCACGCCGCAAATGTAATCGCAGCCATGTTCATCGCCTGCGGCCAGGACCCGGCACATGTTGTAGAGGGTAGCAGTTGTATTACCACGGTTGATCAGGCACCCGGTGGGGTCTACGTTGCCATAACGCTCCCCTCGCTGAATGTAGGGACGGTCGGAGGGGGTACCGGTATTGCTACCCAGGCTGAATGTCTCTCGCTCCTTGGAGTTTCCGGTGGCGGTGACCCTCCTGGCTCCCATGCGCGTAAATTTGCCGAGATAGTGGCATCCGGTGTCCTTGCAGGGGAGTTGTCGCTGCTCGGTGCACTCGGTGCGCAACACCTTGCCCGTGCCCACCAGCAGCTCGGGCGTGGCTGAACGTCAGGCCTTTTGGAGGGGATCCCCCTTATTTACAGCCTTTTTCCCAGTCTATCACATCCCCAATCATTATGTGACCGGACGACCACACCCTGACTATACGAGGAATGTATCCTATGACTGAACCAAACAATTATTCTCTTCCTGCTCTGCCCTACGACTATGCAGCCCTTGCACCCGCAATATCCGAAGAACAGCTCCGGCTGCACCACGGCAAGCACCACCAGGCCTACGTCAATGGCGCGAATGCTGTCCTCGAAAAGCTTGGCAACGCGCGAAAGGGCAACCTTGACCTCGATATGAAGGCGACCTTGAAGGAACTCGCGTTCCATCTCGGGGGGAACCGGATGCACACGATGTTCTGGGAGAATATGGCTCCCGCAGGAAACGGCGGGGGCGGGGTCCCTTCAGGGAAAGCAGGGGAGATGATAACGGCAGAATTCGGATCGTTCGAGCGGTTCAGGAAGGAATTTACCCAGGCGGCGAATAGCACAGAGGGATCGGGGTGGGCAGCGCTCACCCTTTGCCTGACCACGATGCGCCCCATGATCATGCAGGTGGAAAAGCACGGGGTCAATACCTACCCGTTCCGGATCATCATGGTGCTCGATGTCTGGGAGCATGCCTATTATGTAGATTATAAAAATGACCGCGCGAAATATGTGGAGAACTTCTGGAATATCGTAAACTGGGATGCAGTGAACAGGCGGTTGTCCGAAGCCCTGAAAAAATAAACCTTTTTTTGGCTCTGTAGAAACACATGAACGGGAAGTTCACACCCGAACATGAAAATGCCCGTTCAAAATCTCTTAATTGGTCCGTTCTGGCATTTCATGGGAAATCCTCTCAAATCTATCTTATAGATTGGGAATTCCAAAATTTCGTCACGCTCCCGGGGCTCATGGCCCGCCGCTTTGGCGATCCCGGTTGGGATAGAGACTACCCCAAAATGCTCTGAATTTAATGAACCTCCGGGAAACCCTGCCCGAAGAATATCTTAATGGGGGTGGGGCAGGGAGGGGGTGAAACCCCATCCTGTCTTCGTATTTCCCTCTTATTTTTTATGACACCGAAGGGTTTCAACAAAGCCCTTTTTTTATAAAAACCTGAACCATTTCATCATAACAAGTGCATCTTCGCCGTTCGCATAATAGTGGACGATCCGGAACACGTCCTGGTACCCGAGTTTCTGGTAAAATTTCTGGGCTTTCCGGTTCGAGACACGGACTTCGAGCTGGACACCGGATGCAGATTCGAGAGCAAACTGGTGCTCGATACGCCGGACCAGCAGTCTTCCGAGGCCTGCATTCCGGAATACCTTTGATACCGCGATGTTACAGATATGGCCGTAAACCTCATCACCAGTATCCTCAAGCCCCCCGACAACAAACCCGGCGAGCTGGTTACCGTAAGATGCGACAAAAAACGTGGTGGGAAAGCAGGCAACCGACTCTGAAAAAATATCCCCACCCCAGGGGTCAGGAAACGATTCCGCCTCTATTGAGGCGATCGCATCGACATCGGTGATTCGGGCCCTCCTGATCTGAACCTGGTCGCCTTCCATAACTCTCGATCACCATTTGTCACTGCTATAATATCTATCATATAGAATCAGGGCTGATTTATATGAGAAAGTGAGTGCCGGTTTCCATGGTAGGGATCTTTCGTTTTTCAGCGGTGCGTCCTGCACCAGCATATGCACAGGGGATAGCCGCCGTACCCTATGATGTCGTAAGTGCAGAAGAGGCGCGTGAGTGTATCAGAAAAAACAGCGTGAGCTTCCTCCGTGTCAGCCGTTCTGATGCACTGCTACCGGACGGCTCTCCCTATGACCCGCCGGTGTACGACCTGGCAAGGGAAAATTTCCAGGGCCTCGTCAGGGAGGGCAGGATGGTACAGGACGAGGGTCCGGCCCTCTATCTCTACCGGGTAACTGATGGGGACTCCAGTTACCTTGGCCTCGCCTGCTGCCTCGACGTGGATGATTACCTGTCGAACCATATCAGGCGTCACGAAGCGACACGCTACGACAAGGAGGAAGACAGGACGCGGCATATCGACACGGTCAATGCTCACACAGGCCCGGTCGTCCTCCTGTACAATGACCCGGGTGACATCTACACCTTTATCGAGTCGCAGGTCACGGACGGCCAGAAGCCGGTTACCACAGTTCGGGGCGAGAAGGGAGCGGTGCATGAAATATTCCGTATTTCCGATGATGCGGCATATCATCGCATCCGGGAAATGTTCCAGGGCGTCGACGCCTATATCGCCGACGGTCACCACCGTGCCAGGGCAGCGGTAAACGTTGCGGAAAAACGGAGGGAAAACGGTGACAAATCGGAAGAGGCCCGGCATTTCATGGGCGTCCTGTTCTCTCACCGGAGGGTCACCATCCACGGCTACAGCCGGCTCGTCACGCAGCAGAAGAAGGTCCCTCCGGAAACACTGCTCGGAAAGATCAGCCAGACGTTCATGGTGACCTCGATATCCGGTGTCGACCCCACGGCGTACCAGGTCCTGACACGGGACCTCTACTTTTCACCGCACCATGTCTTCCACATGTACCTGAACGGCATCTGGTACGAGTGCTCACTGCCATACGAGGAGAGCGCAGGTCCAATCGATTCCCTGGACGTATCAGTCCTCCAGAAAATGGTGCTCGAAAAACTGCTCGGGATCACCGATCCCCGCGGGGACATGCGGCTCCAGTACCTCGGCGGGGCGAGGCCGGTTGGTGACCTCGAAGAACTTGTTGACCGGGGGGAGTTTATGGCGGCCTTCTCCATGCAGCCGGTGGACGTGGATACGGTGCTTGCCATTGCCGATGCCGGGTGTATTATGCCCCCGAAATCGACATGGTTTGAACCAAAACTCCTATCGGGCCTCCTGGTCCACCTGCTCGACTGAACCGTCAGGGTTTAATCCATTCCCTGCTATTTCTATTTCCTATGATTACTATCGCACTCCCTAAAGGCAGCCTTGAGGAACAGACCCTCCAGCTCTTTAAGGAGGCTGATCTCGAGGTCAGGAGGACAGACCGCGATTATAACCCGCAGATCAATGACGAGCGGATAGGAAAGGTTAAGATCCTGAGGCCACAGGAAATCCCGACCTATGTCGAGATGGGTTATTTCGACATGGGGATTTCAGGCCTTGACTGGGTCTGTGAGTCGGGCGCAAAGGTTTCAGGAGATTGCAAAACTTAATTACAGCAAGACCGGCCAGGGGAACGTTAAGATCGTGGTCGCAGTCCACCGGGATGAGCCAATCTCAACCGTGAACGAGATCCGACCGGACAGCAGGGTGACGACCGAGTACCCCGAGATGACAAGGGATTTTTTTGGTCGCCTGGGTATCCCGGTCCGCCTGTTCCCATCGTACGGCGCAAGCGAGGCAAAAGTTCCTGACCTGATGGACGTAGTGGTCGACCTTACTGAAACCGGGACAACGCTCCGGAAGAACGGGCTCAAGATTATCGGCCAGATCATGGAGTCGTACACGGTCATCATCGCGAACCGTGAATCATTCCAGGACCCTGTAAAACGCAGGGAGATGGAAGAGATTGTAACACTCCTGATGGGTGTTATCGAGGCCCGCACCAAGGTGCTCCTCACGATGAACGTCCCTGCAGCAATGCTCGAATCAGTGGTTTCCACCCTGCCGGCGCTGAAGAAACCCACCGTTTCCAGGCTTCACGGGATTGATTTCTTCAGCATCGAGACGGTTGTCCACAAAAACCTCGTAAACACCCTCATTCCAAAACTCAAGGCATCAGGCGCAGAAGACATCCTCGAGATCCCCATTACCAAGATAGTGCGCTGATATGACCGGGTCGAATGTTCAGAAAAAAAAACATTTTCCTTATCACAGGCGCCGGGGATTTAACACACCGGCACTTTTTTTGACAATAATTAAATATTTGGTGAATCTATCCATCTATCAAGGTCACGGGAGGTACTAACCTGCTGCCACGGGAACATGTCCCAATGGTCCAATTCCCTGACGGGAACCCTTCTCCCCCCATGCTCTCTCTTTTTTCTGACGGAACCACCCTTGTGCACCCCTGTTTTCCACTAAAACAGAGGTTCCAGGGTATGCAGGCCCCGGGTGAGACCCACGTGCATGAGCGCGTGGATATAACCGTTGACGGGAGCGGGGATGGTCACAGCGTGGCACTGTTTCCAGGTGACGATGTCTATTTTATGTACGAGATGGGAGTCTCGAATAACGAGGCTGAGTTCAATGCGGTTATCCTCGCGCTTGAAAACCTGTCACCACGGTCACACGCCCGGATACGTACCGACAGCCAGACCGTTGTCTGGCACCTTACCGAAGAACGCAGGACAAAATCTCCTGCATTTATAAAAAAAACTGTTGAGATCAGGGACCTTATCCGTGGGAAGGAACTGAACATCGAGATCCAGTGGATCCCACGGCGGCATAATACCGCTGACCGCCTCCTCAAGCAGTATATAGCGAGCCTGTGCGGGGCAGGAGGCAGGGAGCCGATATACCAGCGGATGAAGCGGCTGGAAGCTGATAACAACCGGCTCAGGGCAAGATTAAGAAAAGTAATGCGGTTGTTAAAAGCCCGCCCTGGCATCTGCGAGGACCCCGCCATTGCCATGGACCAGCTGGAGTTTTAAAACGGGATTACGGCTTTTTTAACGATCGGGCGCCTTCAATCCCAATATTGCCCCTGGTTTGGTCGAAGCGGAAAAATTACTCTTTTTTCTCCGAACACGGGATACAGAGCGTTTTCCCGCCATTGGTTATTGCCCTGTGTTCTGATACCATCTCGCCACAGTTGTCACAGGGGACGGATTTGTATATCTTTGCCGGGACCGGGACCTGTATATCCACACGCCGGACTGAAAACATGTCATGGTAAGGGACCGTGAGAATTGAATGACAGACTGCATCACGGTGTTGTTCGAATTGTTCCATTTCTTCGGCCGTTGCATTCCCTGACATCACCTTTGACCTGATATCACCAAATGCCGGATCGAGAGATGCTGTGGAGAAGGAGGGCTTCGTCGCAATCCGGACCGCTTTTCCGTTCCGCCGGTTGATCAGGGTATAGACGTGTTTTCCATAGTTGAGGAAGATGAGGTTCCCCTTCCCAGCCGTACACCCGGTGACGACCTGGAGGGCATCGATACCGCAGGCGTCATTCTCCACGATTGCGACAAGTTCCTCATCCTGCGACGGGTCACTCCTGAGCTCTTCGAGGGCGATTACTGCGGCACGGTAACCAAGGGCAAGGCCGGGACAGGTATGACCGTGGAACTTAACCGCATCAGAAAATGACGGTATTGGGGCTTGGGAATGTACCATAGTGAAGTATTTGTTTCAAAGGACTTGAAGGATGAGAATGGAGGATCTCCTGAAATTCACTGGTTTGGAAATACCCTTCATAGAATCTCCCGGTCCCTTCTCATAACACCCTGTGATGGGCAGGGAAGTAAATCGCGTCTGTTTTGCTGTCATAGAGGACCTGTTCCGTAAGGGTCTCGTTCTGTGATATATTATCGCTGTTATAATACGTCACCAGGTAATGCCCGGATGAGACGGTTTCCCAGGTGCCCTTAAAGGCCGATCCAAGTGCGTTGGCGGAAAAGGAATGATCCGGATTGAACGTGTAGCTCTCGGTATATCCTTTCCCATCGCTCCATTCCCACGTTCCTATTACGGGGTCTTTTACCGGAGCGGTACAACCGGAAATGAGTATCGTCCCGGTGATGATAGACATAAACATGGTTAGTGTTAAAAACCGGGAATAACAAGGCCTCATCACATCATGGCTTGAGACGGGAGATGAAAATTTTCGGCTCATAAGAACAACTCAATTTCTTCAGAATATACAACATCCATACATATCATGGGGTCGCCTCACGTTCAAATCCGAGAACCTTGTAACAGCAGCCAGGATCCCGTCAACAGAGGTCCTGAATATGCGGTTTTCGTACGGGTCGGGCTTCTGCTGGTGATAGTGGTACCAGACCTCTTTGACGAGGGGGAATTCATCATGGGTGAGTTCACGGGTTTCCGCACATCAGATATTCCGCCAATCTGATGTATCACCAGATCAATTAAAAAATTGCTTAAATTCCTCAACCGTTATATCCGCTTGTTTCAAAATTGCAATAAGTGTCCCTTTCTTCAACTCCTTATGAAGAGGAACTGCAAATACCCGCCATTCTTTCTGCACAACAATATGACTTGACGTTTGCCGCCTGATTTCGAAGCCCTGTTTTGCAAGGATCTTGACGATCTTCTCACCAGAGATTACCGGAAGTTTACGAGACATTCGCCACGTCAACTTTGACAATTTCCGAATGGAAGATGTTTGTTTTTTTATGGAGTTCTTCGCGCTGGACTTCTAAAACAAGTTCGATTGCTTCTTTAATATTGGTAAGCGCTTCCTCTTTTGAGTCCCCCTGGCTTATGGCCCCGGGTAACTCCACACACTGGACGAAATACCCGCCTTCTTCCTGTGGTTCGAGGACAACCGTATATTCCATACTATAACCTTGGAGTTATGAGATTATACAAATTTTCCCCAAACAAAGAGATAATTCCAAGTGATCCTCGTAAAGACAATAGTTATCTCTCATGCCCGCTCCTTTTCCAAGTTTACCCTTTCCCGGTCTATGAATGCCACTATCACTATAACAGGCATAGGATCATACCTCTGTCCGGATTGGTAAGTTAATTAAAATAAACGCCGCATCAATACCCTTCACCTACCCGCTTCCCTCCGCATCGGGCAGACATTACACCCGGCCATTTCACCGAAGCAGCAAGATGAACCGGTCCCTGATCATTTTCGGCAGCTGGTCCTCGGGTAAAGGGACAAAACCGAATGTCTTGTAGAAACTGATGAGCTGCAGGGTTGAGTGCATGTACAGGACCTCATTCCCGCATGCATCGATGAGTGCCTGTACCACGAGCCTGGCGAGGCCCTCGCCCACGGAACTCTTTAAGGCCTGACCATTTCATACACCGATCGTGCAGACAGAACCACGATATGGGCGGACTCCGCATTATAGATGCACCCGTAATCAGCACCTTCACGAAGATCCATAGCAAAAGATAAATGTTCCAGCACTACCGGATCGAGTAGTCCCTGATCAACGAATAGGGCTTCAACCGCATACTTCAGGCAGCGATGGCTCTTCTCACGGTAGCCTTTACCAAACACCTGTGACCTGAGTGAGTGGAAGAGCGAATAGTATCCCTGAATGATCGCCCATTTCTCCTGGTGGTCCAGAAGCGATCGCTCTGCTGCAACGAGATCCGCTTCTGCTTCGTGGAGTTCCTTTGCCACAAGACCTTGGTCAATGGGGATTTTTACGATCTTTCCTCGCTCCAGACATTCCTCGAAATGGTATCTCATAATTGTTCACCCACCAGGATCTTCCCACCTTGTATCCGCTCGAACAGCGGGCGGTCACGTGTCCGGATCTGCACAGCCTCATCCGGTGAGACGATGATCGGAGAAATTTTTCGTGATACGAAGGACTCACAGTGCGAGATCAACGTCTTTGTTGCCGGACGATCGGTTGTTTCTATGTAAAGATCTATATCGCTTTCAAAAGAATCTTCTCCCACCGCACAACTGCCAAAGAGAATCATTCGCACTGTCCCACGTTGCCCTGCTGCGATTAGCGGCGAGAGTTCAAAGAGGGTTGCAAAAATTTTTGCCTCCCTCACGATCGGATGCGAGATACTGGCTCTGAACAAGAGAGTCCTCCCTTTCTTCTCTTTTTTCACGAGACCTGATTCCTCCAGTGCCCGGAGTTGGCCGCTCGCAGCACCGGTACTGATCGTGAGTATCTTTGCCAGCTCCCTGACGTAGTAACTGTTCCGGTAATGTCGCCCGAGGAATACGAGAGTCTCGAACGTGGGAGTTCCGAGAATGTTCATGCTTTTGAACATATGTTCATTATTATGAACAATAGTATATAGGAATTCTGCAGGAAATGCCCTTACCATCCAACGAGGATTACTGTTGAACCGGCTCTCTATCAAAGGTATTGTTGGAGAACCGTTTTAGATTGTTCTTTACCAGTCCGCCGTACGGGTTACAATGTTTTTTCCGTCAGATTGCAGGAAAAACATCCATCGCCCATCCCTTTCACCTTTGTCGAGCGACATCCTGTATTACGGTGTAGCCTCCCTCCGCATCGGGCAGACATTACACCCGGCCATTTCACCGAAGCAGAAGAGGAACCGCTCCCGGATCATCTTTCGGAGGCTGCGTCCTCGGGAAGGGGAACAAAACCGAATGTCTTGTAGAAACTGATGAGCTGCAGGGTTGAGTGCATGTACAGGACCTCATTCCCGCATGCATCGATGAGTGCCTGTACCACGAGCCTGGCGAGGCCACGCCCACGGAATTCATCAAGGGTGAAGACCCCGTCGACTTCGTGGCCGTCCGGGTGGAGCCGGCACCTCGCAACCGCAGCGAGCGTCCCGTCGATAAAGGCGCCGAAGATGCGGTCTTCGGAGGGGTTGGGCTCCTGCTGGTGGTAGTGGTACCACACTTCTTTGACAAGCGGGAATTCGGGAACGGTGAGACTCGCGGGTGAGGGGGGTTGTGGTGGTGGGCATGAATGATAATTCTATTATTCACGGATAATTAAGAAGACTGTTGTGGAATCGCTATCATTATAGCAATGCGACACCCATAGAGGCATTATTGTTATGAAATCCAGACTGGCTCCTAATTTCATGATTATCGTTGTTATCCTTGTATTTCTGGGAATCATAGTTGGTATTTTTTTTGCATACGGGTTGATTCTGGGGCAGTCATCGGATAAAACCCAATTTACACTGCTTAATAATCCAGATAACGAGTACAGGAATGGGTTCCATCTCGACGAGGCCATTATGGCACTCAGGTCAGATGATTTCGGAAGAATGGCACGGGCAGGTAACTACTCTATTCACTATATTCACGGTGAGGACGTTGACACTTCGGGAAACGCAAAAAACTGGATAATAGCGGTAAAGAATAATCAATCCCAGTTTTACTTCGAATATCAAGACCAGGAGTATGGATGTATCCATGGAATGAAAAAAATATCAGTAAAACACTACTGGTTGATGAAATCATCCTGCCAAAAGATCTTTTTATATTGCATAAAACCCAAGTGGGAACGATGTTCGGAGACCCCGGGATAAAAAGGAGAGATCAATCTGGAAAATGGAATATACACCCTGACCATTACGAAAGACTCACCAGTAGAGTACCTTTATAATGCCTATTCCGGTGCAGGTATTTCAAAGTAAAATAAAACCCGTTATTACGCTTATACCGAAACGGAATCAATAATTCTATTCACCTTCCCACGGAAAAAGATTTATTGAAGGGTTATATATTTCTGATCTAATATCCGCTGGACACTAACCGGCAGGCTACGCGGGGTTCTTGGAGATGGCGCGTCCGAGGCATACGCTTTAATCCTAAAATCAATTGTTACTCCGGAGGAGATTATATCCATGGGCAGGAGGCTCCTGATATCGTATGTGAAACTACCCATAGTCTGATTCCGGGCATCTCCGGGGACTGAGTTTGTTGTCCCCAATCAGGGTCCATTGTTGTCCACCATCAAATGAAATGAAATCGTATTCTGAAACCTCCTGATTTCCGGTATAATGTCGTTTCCAATCCCACTTGTATGTAGTATCTGATAGTGGGGTTACATTTACATCAGTTTCAGCGAATTCTCCGATTCAACTGTTTGATTTTCCAGCAGCGGTGTGACGGTAATTACCGTATCAGGTACCTGTAAAGTATCCACACCATTATTAAACGTGATAATCGATGAAGGCCCGAATATGTGGATGTCCCCATCAGTAATGGCCTTTAACCGGAAGGTGGCAAGCCAGTTATCATTTACGTAGATAGTGCCTGCTGAAAAGTCCAATAAATGGTCCGTATTCCAGAATATCGTGGTATCGTCACGGACCTCTTGGTAGTCATAGGTTGTGTTCCATTTATGGATGAAGGTTGAAACACCACTTACATATGTATAATTAAAGGCATCAGCCCCAGGCACGGTCACATTCTTAACAATGACATTTTCGAAATCCATTGTTGCCTGTGTGTTCACACCGGCCTTATTTTTCAATTCCCCTGCTATCAGGGTGTAAATATTCCTTAACTCGGCAGTTGAGGTCGCATGATAATGTGTTCCCCCGGTGTTATTCGCCAAATTATCCATCGTATTCCACGTAACAGATCCCGGTGCAATGGCATTCGACAATGATATAGTGTAGATCCGCAGTGGTTGATTATTTAATGCATACATGGTCATATTCTGGTTTGTACCAACACTTGCACCGGAAACTCCCTTCAATACCCCACCTAAACCGGTAAACCAGGTATGATGACTAATATTCGCATCCACATTCCAGGAATTATCTTTGTAATACTTGTAATCGCTATCCCTTTGCGAGTAATTGTATCCAATACCTCGTGCCAAAGGATCCCCGTAATTATTAAATTCCCCATCCGTCATCAGGATTATCGCCCTGATCGGGGTCTGACCCTCCGGCATGGGGGTATTTTTCATGACTTCAATCGCGGTCTTTAACGCTAAACGTGTGGCGGTATATCCACTTGCGGTTGTTCCATTGATATCGCTTCGAATGGTGGAGTATGGAACAGATCCAGGATACCTGATGGTCCCTGTGATACCGTCACTTATGCCTGACGAGACCCAACCTGTCGGTAGAGGAGTTCATCGCGCTGATAAAATCGTTTGCCGCCTGTCGTTCAGCCTGCCCAGCGACCATGTTCCGGGTGACCCTGCAGGTCTTCCATATCATAAGTTCCCATGCTACCGGAACGATCACAAACGAGCACTACATCAATCGGCGTCGGAAGGAGGGACCACCCGTCACCCCTTAACCAGAGTGTGACATCAACCGTATCATTTACAGCAATTTTGTTTGAAGAAACAATTGTCTGTGCACTGAGATATGGGTAATTCTTATAGGTAAAATCAAGAGTCCGGGGAATCAGGTCGCCTGTTGCATTCGTCCAGTGCGCAGTAACAGAACAACGACCTGTTGCCGAAGCCCTATACGGATGGGCGGGGTCGTTATCAGATTTGTTCAAGGTGAATGCACCTGGTTTCAGCCAGGCACGCGCAATTCCGTCTGACCCTGACTGGGCCATAACAGTCGTCTGGTTATACAGTGGAGGAACCTGTAGAGAGGGAGATTCGTTGACATGGTAAATACCACCATAGGTGATACTTCCACTTGGAAGGGTAAACTGTACCCACTCTCCCATAATCGGGTTTCCTTCGATATCCAGCACCAGTGCGTCGAAGACCGCTGACTGGGTAGGCTTTGCATCAGCACTTGGCATTGACTGCGGTGATGCCGTGAATACCATGGTATATGCCGATGTGTTGACAAATTCAATTGTTTGTGTGATATTTACTGAACTGTTATCAACAGACTGTGCGGAGATATCGATAGTACCAACTTCAGAACTCGGACCGTATGTTATCCCCAGTTGACCTGTCGCATTGGTACCCGGGAGGAATTCTTCACCCATACTTGTAGTGATCCTGATATCTTTCGCCTGCAGACCATTGCGGTCCTGGTCCAGAAGTGTATAAATAATTGAAAACATGGATTCCCCGTTTGCAGGAAGATATGGATTCGGAACCGCATCGGGAATTACTTCGTACTCGATATACCAGGGGTCACCATCTGCAATACTTTCAATTATGAACTTTTTCGAAATCGGGTTCGGGAACATCGCTGTTACCATCACATTATGGGACCCGGGTATTGACGATAAAAGCTGATGTACCATTTACCATACCTGACTGGTTTACATACCTGGTGACGGTGTTTGCACCTTCGGGCGCAAAATTTGCAGGATTATATGTTGCAGGGGGTGGTTGTGAAGGTTCCGGTTGTCCTGTGATAGAAAAAACCACGCTTTCCGGGGTCCTGCTTTCTGATACCTCGCGCTTATTATCCACT
>CAVWXH010000009.1:0-301711 GCA_963758915.1 uncultured Methanomicrobiales archaeon | reverse complement strand
GGGATAAAAAAGTACACCTACTGAATTCACTGTCCGGGGGTGAGAAGTCACTTACTACTCTTGCATTCATCTTCTCAATCCAGAAATATATCCCCGCGCCATTTTACGCATTTGATGAAGTGGACATGTCTCTTGATGGCTCTAATGCGGAACGTATCGCGAAGATGATCCGCGAGAGTGCAGGTACCTCCCAGTTTATCATCGTTTCGCTCAGGAAACCCATGATTGAAGGAGCTGACCGTATCATGGGTGTAACAGTCCGTTCAGATAAGAGTACGCTGGTTACCGGAGTGAAAGTGAATGGCTGAGGAGCCTGTCGAAATACTTGTCCAGATGGCCGAGCGGGGGGAGATAGATCCCTGGAATATCGATATTGTTGAGGTAACAGACCGGTTTTTATCGGAACTTGAACGGAGAAAAGAGCTGGACCTCCGTATCTCCGGGCGCACACTTTTCTATGCCGCAATATTACTCCGGATGAAGTCTGACCACCTTGAGCAGCTGGCACAGGAGGTCGATATCAGCTTTGACAATGATGAAACAGCAGATGATACTGACGATTTTGACTTTGATATCGACGGGGACGTGAGCGGAAGACTTGGCCCGGTCGACCGGCTGGAACGAGAGATCAAGCGCAGGCTTGAAAGGAAGCAGTTCCGGAGACATCCTATTACATTATATGAGCTGATTACCGAGCTGAAGAACGCGGAGAAAGAGGAAAGACGGAGGCAGCGCCTCAGTTCTTATGGTCCTGACGAATATTTTGATGCAGATGATGTCGTCAGCATCGCACACGAGGAAGGGTACCAGGTGGCAGCCTCACGTGTGCTGTCCTGCTGCACGGAAGCATGCCCTGGCAATGAGCGAATCGCCCTTACAGAGATTACTGAAAAATTAGGCTGGAGCATTCCGGAAGTTTACATCCCTCTTCTCTTCCTCATGTTTGAGGGGGATATCCTGATGGAACAGGAAGAATTTCTCGGAGACCTCTTCATTATACCACTTGCGCGTGCCGGAGAATAATCCCGTTGCATGGTTATCTGGATGCCATGATAACGTGCTGAATTATATCCTATATACCGGAATAGCGAACGAATTTCTTCAAAATACTGGAAATTATTAACAATTTTTTCTTTGTACGCTATGCAGGATATTTTCCCTTCGCAACAATGTTCATATAGAACAAAAAACAACTTTATTTCCCGCACGAATGATGGACTAAATACCCGGTACAACCGGAATTAGCCCTGATACTTCATTTGTTGGTGAAAGGTGTGAATCGTTTTGATGCCTACCTCCTCACCCTCATGAAACGATAGGTGGAAGCCATTATATACTCATAATGGTAACATAGTAAGCCTCGATAATGATGAACCAAACACCCTGCAAGGTACAGGCTTGGTTCGGATTACACTGGAAATGGTCAACAGAACGGGGTTAAAATCCCGTCTGGAAATCATATAAACAGTATTATATACCTACACAGTCAACATTAGTAACCTCTGTAGATGGAGAACCAAACACCCGGCCCCTGTGCCGAAATTGGTTCTGACGTTGATATCGGCAATGCGGAAATTTGTTTAGTAACCGCTAATTCCTCAAAAGTTTCAAAATTAAAACCGATAGTGTGCATTACTTAATTCTGGTTGATCCTGCCAGAGGCCACTGCTATCGGGGTTCGATTAAGCCATGCGAGTCGAGAGGTGCAAGACCTCGGCATACTGCTCAGTAACACGTGGACAACCTACCCTAAGGAGGGGGATAACCCCGGAAAACTGGGGATAATACCCCATAGACTACAGAAGCTGGAATGCTCTGTAATCGAAAGGTCCGCCGCCTTAGGATGGGTCTGCGGCTGATTAGGTTGTTGTTGGGGTAACGGCCCAACAAGCCTGTAATCAGTACGGGTTGTGGGAGCAAGAACCCGGAGATGGATTCTGAGACACGAATCCAGGCCCTACGGGGCGCAGCAGGCGCGAAAACTTTACAATGCGAGAAATCGTGATAAGGGAACCCCGAGTGCCCGTAAATTCGGGCTGTTAATCTGTGTAAAAAGCAGGTGGAGAAAGGGCCGGGCAAGACCGGTGCCAGCCGCCGCGGTAATACCGGCGGCTCGAGTGGTGGCCACTATTACTGGGCTTAAAGCGTCCGTAGCTGGATTGTTAAGTCTCTTGGGAAATCTACCGGCTTAACCGATAGGCGTTCAAGGGATACTGGCAATCTAGGGACCGGGAGAGGTGAGAGGTACTCCAGGGGTAGGAGTGAAATCCTGTAATCCTTGGGGGACCACCTGTGGCGAAGGCGTCTCACCAGAACGGCTCCGACAGTGAGGGACGAAAGCTGGGGGAGCAAACCGGATTAGATACCCGGGTAGTCCCAGCTGTAAACGATGTGCGTTAGGTGTATCGGTGACCACGAGTCACCGAGGTGCCGAAGAGAAATCGTGAAACGTACCGCCTGGGAAGTACGGTCGCAAGGCTGAAACTTAAAGGAATTGGCGGGGGAGCACCACAACGGGTGGAGCCTGCGGTTTAATCGGACTCAACGCCGGAAATCTCACCGGATAAGACAGCGGAATGATAGTCGGGCTGAAGACTCTACTTGACTAGCTGAGAGGAGGTGCATGGCCGTCGTCAGTTCGTACTGTGAAGCATCCTGTTAAGTCAGGCAACGAGCGAGACCCACGCCAACAGTTGCCAGCTTGTCCTCCGGGATGAAGGGGACACTGTTGGGACCGCCTCTGCTAAAGAGGAGGAAGGAATGGGCAACGGTAGGTCAGCATGCCCCGAATTATCCGGGCTACACGCGGGCTACAATGGTCAGGACAATGGGTATCGACACCGAAAGGTGAAGGCAATCTCCTAAACCTGTCCTTAGTTCGGATTGTGGGCTGCAACTCGCCCACATGAAGCTGGAATCCGTAGTAATCGCGTCTCAAAATGGCGCGGTGAATATGTCCCTGCTCCTTGCACACACCGCCCGTCAAACCACCCGAGTGAGGTCTTGATGAGGCTATGGTATTCGCCATAGTCGAATCTAGGTTTCGCAAGGGGGGTTAAGTCGTAACAAGGTAGCCGTAGGGGAATCTGCGGCTGGATCACCTCCTAATGAAATAACTTAGGGGAGTCAAGCGGTTACTAAACAAACTGTAAAATTGCCGGTGTCAACAAGGACAGGGCTCATAGCTCAGCTGGAAGAGCGCCGCCTTTGCTTGGGCGGAGGCCGGGGGTTCAAATCCCTTTGAGTCCACTTTCGATGCACCTGGATATGCAAATTTCCAGGGAAGGGCTGAAGGTCATTGACCTGAAGAAGCCGTGTATAGGTTTGCACTCAGGACGTTAAATAGGTTTGACGGAGCATTAGTATTAAGCTTGTCAGTGGATGGCTCGGTTCGAGTGCCGATGAAGGGCGTGCCAAGCTGCGATAATCTCCGGGTAGACGCAAGGAATCTATGATCCGGAGGTACCCTAATGGGACATCCTGACACTTCGGTGTCGATCCGTAAGGATTGGGAACGCCCCGAATTGAAACATCTTAGTAGGGGCAGGAGAAGAAATCAATCGAGATGTCGTTAGTAGAGGCGATCGAACACGACACAGTTCAAACCGAATCCCGCAAGGGAGATGTGGTGTTGTAAGCCCACCGTGTGGTACTCCTATGTCAAGCGAAAGTCACCTGGAACGGTGCACCATAGAGGGTGATAGTCCCGTACGCGTAAGCAGAGGAGGCCTGGTGGTGTCTTGAGTAACGTGGGTTGGAATTCTCGCGTGAAACCAGGGGTCATCAACCTCTAAAACTAAATACTACTCGAAACCGATAGCGAATTAGTAGCGTGAGCGAAAGCTGAAAAGTAACCCTAGAAAGGTGGTTAAAAGCGCCTGAAATTGACAAGTGATGGCGGGTTACGGCATGAAAGGATCTTCCATGCGAAGGAACCCATCGTGAGGTGGTAGTACGAGTGTGGATGCCAGTGTCGTAACGTACGTTTTGAAGAACGGGCCAGAGAGTTTATTCTATTGGCAAGGTTAACCGAAAAGGGGAGCCGAAGGGAAACCAACAAGTCCGTAGCGCAAGCGTGGGACGACGTATTAAAAGTGCGTGGAGTCAGTAGGATAAGACCCGAAGCCTAGTGATCTATGCGTGGGCAGGTTGAAGCGTGACGAAAGTTGCGTGGAGGACCGCAAGCGGTATTGATATGCAAATCATTCGTGTGACCTGCGTATAGGAGTGAAAGATTAATCGAACTGGGCATCAGCTGGTTCCTCTCGAAACATGTCGCAGCATGACCCGGCTGGAGATAGATAGTGAGGTAGAGCACTGATTGGGGGAGCTGGGAGGGAAACTTCTCACCCCCCTGTCAAACTCCAAACTCCCTATCATCCTAGAAGGCTGGAAGTCCGGGCTACGGGGTAAGCTTGTAGTCCGTAAGGGAGACAACCCAGACCGTGGTTAATGTCCCTCAATGTAGGCTCAGTGTCAACACTGAAAGTGGTCCTAGGCCAAAGACAACTGGAAGGTGAGCTCAGAAGCAGCTATCCTTCAAAAAGTGCGTAACAGCTTACCAGTCAAGGTTTAGGGCGCTGAAAATGGACGGGGCTAAAGCCTACTACAGAGACCACGGAGCACCGAAAGGTGATCTAGTAGAGAGGCGTTCTGCATGGGTAGAAGCTGGGGCGTGAGTTCCAGTGGACCGTGTAGTATTGAGAATTCTGGCAATAGTAGAAGCAAAGTTGGGTGAGAATCCCAACCGCCGCAGGGGCTAGGTTTCCTCGGCAATGTTCGTCAGCCGAGGGTTAGTCGGTCCTAAGTTGCGCCGTAATTCGAGCGTAGCGAAAGGGAAACAGGTTAATATTCCTGTACCATGTAGTTTTAAGCGAAAGCCCTGACGCTTCGGGGTATATTGAGCGGGACCGTCGTCCCGTCTAAGCGTATAATTCCGGGGAGTACCGTAATGGTGAGAAGCGGAAGAAAGCGTGATGGGGAAACTCGATAAATTCCTGGAGCCCATGAAAAGGGAATTACATGTCCGTACCGAGAACCGACACAGGTGCCCCTCGCTGAAGAGGTGAAGGCGTGTCGGATTTAATCGTGTTAAGGGAACTCGGCAAATTGGCCCCGTAACTTTGGGAGAAGGGGTGCCTGCCTGGTGATCAGGCAGGTCGCAGTGACCAGGGAGCTCTAACTGTCTAATAACAACATAGGTGACTGCAACTCCGAAAGGACTAGTATAGTCACTGATTCCTGCCCAGTGCGAGTATCTGAACACCGGGTTCAACCGGACGAAGGACTCGTAAACGGCGGGGGTAACTATGACCCTCTTAAGGTAGCGTAGTACCTTGTCGCTTAATTGGCGACTTGCATGAATGGATTAATGAGAGCTCTACTGTCCCTAACACGAATCCGTTGAACTTTTTGTCCTAGTGCAGAGACTAGGGACTCCTATTGGGAAGTGAAGACCCCGTGGAGCTTTACTGCAGCCTGCCGGTGAGTTACGGTATTACTTGCGCAGTGTAGATGGGAGGTGTTAATCCGTTCCTTGCGGGGAACGGGGAGCCAACGATGAGACACCATCCTTGTTATGCTGTAACTCTAACTTTAACAAGGACATCGGTAGGTAGGCAGTTTGGGTGGGGCGCCACACCCTCGAAAAAATATCAAGGGTGCCCTAAGGTCAACTCATGTGAGTCAGAAACTCACAGGAGAGTGTCAAGAGCAAAAGTTGGCCTGACGCGATCATGCAAAGCAAATGATCGCGAGAGGAAACTCGGGTCTAACGAACCAATATGCCCTTTTGATGAGGGCTATTGACGACAGAAAAGCTACCCCGGGGATAACAGAGTCGTCGCCGGCAAGAGCACATATCGACCCGGCGGCTTGCTACCTCGATGTCGGTTCTTTCCATCCTGGCTGTGCAGCAGCAGCCAAGGGTGAGGTTGTTCGCCTATTAAAGGGGATCGTGAGCTGGGTTTAGACCGTCGTGAGACAGGTCGGTTACTATCTAATAGGAGTGTCTGGAGTCTGAGGGTAAGAATGAAATAGTACGAGAGGAACTTTCATTCGTCGCCTCTGGTCGATCGGTTGTCCGACAGGGCAATGCCGAGCAGCTACGCGATAAGGGATAAAAGCTGAAAGCATCTAAGCTTGAAACCCGGCCTAAAAAGAGACTCCGTTGAGGACACGAGTAAAAGACTCGTTTGATAGGCTTGGGATGTACGCACGAAGGCAACGACGTGTTCAGTCCGCAAGTACTAACGTCCAATCACTAGTGCTCACCACGTCAAACCTAGACGAAATCCTGAAGTGCAAACCTATAATTCAAATACACACTATATGTATTTGGCGCCTTACACGGCTGCCAAGGTGGCGGAGCGGCCACGCGGCTGACTGCAGATCAGCTACACTCCGGTTCAAATCCGGACCTTGGCTTTGGGTAATAGCGGCCATAGCAGTTGGGGAACACCTGGACCCATTCCGAACCCAGCAGTTAAGCCAACTCACGTAGTCTACGGTACTGAGGTACGCGAGTCCTCGGGAACTTTACTTCGCTGCTATTACCCTTCTTACATCGAAAAGAAGTGATTTTATTTTATTAATCTACATTAACAGAGCCTGAGCTCTTGCTCAAGCAATTTTCGTATCATTGCATCAGAAATGGGTGCACCAGAGTCAGATCTAAATGATACCTGATAATCAATAGGCTTTTTTTGCCTTTTTTTCAACCGCCCGGTGTGCCATCGGATTATTCCACAAATGCTGCCAATCCAAAGTATTTATTCATCCGGCACTGTCTCTGGTGAATAGCCCGGTTCCGGACGTTAATGAATATCAACATTTTATAACACCTTTTTTTACCCTATACCTCTTATAACAACGAGTGAAGATACCATGACCGGAGAACCGCTGCTAGCTACGGAGAGAGAACGGGTCATCGAGGCTGTGACAACATTATTCGTCAGTATAGATAACCGGGACTGGGATGCAGTCAGGGCCTGTTTTACTGAAAAGGTCCTTTTTAATACAACCTTAACCGAAGGAAACCCGGAAATACTATCGTGTGATCAGATCATCCGGGACTGGCAGGAAGGTCTTGAATGCCTCGAGGCAATTCATCACCAGGTTGGAAATTTCCTTGTCCGGTTTCAGGAAAATAAGGCAATTGTATTCTGTTATGGTATTGCCTACCATTATCTTCCAAACAGGTCTAACCGGAACACAAAATTGTTCGTAGGTAGTTATGACCTCAGCCTTGTACCAGAGGATGGCGGGTGGAAAATTACAGTATTTACGTTTACCTCAAAGTTTGTTGCAGGAAACCTCAAACTGGGGGAATGAGACATTTTACCATGTATCCTTTTTTTCCGCTATCTGAAGGATTTCAGAGTGCCTTGTACCATTAATTTTTTTTAAAAAAGCGGGGACTGTGAAATTGCAATACCGGGGATTTAGTGATTATTGGAAAATTAACCCGGTTTCTGCCTCATAAACTGGTTAGGTAATTTTCATCCCCGAGGTGCTTGCTTTTATAGTCAGCAATACATGATGTGTAAGGAGCGTTTGGAATTATGATTAACCTGTTGATCCTTCTGCTAATTATTGCTGTAATTTTTGTTATCCTTGGCTTTCTCGGGAAAATAGCATGGACAATACTTAAATGGATTATTATTGCCGTCGTAATTGCCATGGTACTATCATGGTTCATCTGATCCTGATAAAGAAACATGCGGGAGCCTGAATCCACTTTGGGTATGACGTTTGAAAAAAGGGCTCTGTAGTTCCCCTGCATAAAAAAAGAGGTGGCACATAGACTGGTGGGTATTTCACCACCTGCCTGCCCCACTCCTGTTATGATACTCTTGTTTAGGGTTCAATTTGGACATTCAAAGAAAAATTCCGAGATTTTGAGATCATAGCCTATCCCAAACGGGGCTGACAAAGCGGCGAGGCTGAGCCCCGCGTGCGTGACTAAATTCCGGAATGAGTGAATCTGCAAGATAGATCTGATTGGATTTGTACAGAGTGGAAAAAAGTATTATTAATCTTTAATCAGTAAAACACCAAATATTGCAAGGAAAATGCCGATAAGGATACCAATAATACCTATGATACCTTTTAAAACGAAAACGACTTCCGGAAGGAATATAACTATACCATAGATACCAAGCCCGATCAATACCAGGCCGGATATTAATGCTGCAATACCCATTTTATCCATAATGTACCAAACTCCATGTTATATGGTCTTCAATCTTAAAAAACATAAGCCCGGAACATGCTTCAGGTGATTGACCCGAATCGGCTGAACGGGGCAATTCCCGGTTTTCAGGGAGTGCCTGATCGCAAATTCACCGGCACCAGGTCTTAACCGGATACCTTTATGAAACATGCCATGATTTCCATGGATATTTCAGGAAGTAAATCAGCACTCCTGCGATAATGATCAGGAGCGGTAACAACTGGAGCGCAGCCGCCAGTGAATACTGGTCTGCAAGGAGACCGAAAAACGCGACACCGAGGCCCCCTATACCGAGAGAGAGCCCAAGCATGAGACCGGAGGTAAATGCCACCTTTCCCGGGATCATTTCATGCGCAATAGCGACCGTCACGGCAAACCCTGACCAGAGGGCAAAGCCGAACACGAGAAGAGAATATTACTGAAAGGAGTCCGGTGGTGAACATAAACCCGTAAAATGAAGGAATTGCAAGGATGCTCCCGGCAATGACGTACTCTTTTCGTCCGAATATATCAGAAAGATGCCCCCCGGCGAGCTGACCGGCAACTCCTGCAAGCAGCATCATGGAAATCAGGATATCTGCGGATATCAGGTCAAGTCCGCGGTTTATCAGAAAAGAGGGGAAAAATGCCAATGCACAGAAAATGGCACAGGCACGGAGGGCAGAGGCTGAAAATAAAGGTATAATTGGTCGATATGTTGCCAGGGGGACCTTATCAGCTGAAGATCTCCTGGTTTTACCAGTCATACGAGTATTCACCGGAAACGATTTCCAGAGAACAACTGCCATCAGCAGTGCAGGAATTACAAGCAATGGAAGCCCTGAAAGACCAAAATAAAAGATAATAGCGGCGGCAAGGAGTGGCCCGACCGCATATCCTATGTTTCCGCCGACAACAAAAAAGGAAGTTATTTTACCGCGGTTTTCCGGGGTACATAACCTGTTGACAATTGAAAAAGCATTTGGGTGGAATGCTGCATGGCCAAGTGCTGCAAGCGATGCAAAGAGCAGGAGGAGATAAATATCACCTGAAAGACCCATTGCCGAGATGAATACGGATGATACCAGGAGACAGAGGGAGATGTGGATAACAATCCCATACTGATCGGACAACCAGCCAAAAACCGGTTGCATCATTGAAGAGGTCACATTGTAGATGGTGACAAGCATACCTGCAAGGAAATATGAGAACCCGTAGGTGCTGATAAGGAGTGGGATGATCGCCGTTACCACCGGAAGGTAGAGGTCGGTAATGACATGCGCTCCGGAAAGCCATACAATAGGTACGGTATCTCCGGATTTTTCCGTCATTGTGATGTGGCACACCTGTTCATGTGAATTATCTCAACCCTGATATTCCGGACCTCTTTCCTATGAAAATGGAAACAGTGCCTGATTGGGAGCACCGCCTCAATAGTTTCCCGGATGTTGGCCCGGTCTTTTACATAGGACCTGACGAACGGTATTGAGCCTGTGTTTGCAATCATGTAAATCTCATTTCCCGCATCAATTGCACAATCGATGAATACCCTGTCTGCATGCAATACCTGGGCCCCGAAGGGCGGGTTCATAATAATTGTATCCCATCTGCCGGGAAGTTTCGTTGAAGATGTAATTTCAGCCTGCAGAAAACTGGCCGTCACTGCGAATTTCTCTGCATTGAGCCGTGCAATTTCAAGTGCTTTTTCATCGATGTCTATTCCGGTTGACCTGCTCCGCACCAAGAAGTGCTGCACCAATGGTGAGGATACCTGTACCGCAACCGAGATCACAAGTGGTCTTATCCTGTAATATCCCCGTTCTGGGCAGCATGGAACAATAACCTGGCCGCGAGCGGGGCCGAAGTAGGATACTGCTCCAGGTGAGCCGCAGGGGATGAAAATCCTGCCACTTTTTCGAGAAGCATTTCAAGCTGACGAAGTTTCATTTCAGATTATCTCGTCGATCTGGTAATTTTCAAATGTCCTGGAACCACATACAATCTCAAATTCCTGCGGGCTGATTACCGGGACAGAGAACCGTTCCTGGTCATCGTAGGCAAGGCGGGGACAGGCCGTATTGACATAGCAGGAAAAACCGAGGTTCAGGAGTTCATCCGGGTGAGACTTCATGCAACCGCAACGATAAAGGTATCTTTCCTCATCATTGCAAGGCGTTCTGCAAGTTGCCGTCGTTGCTGCCCACTTTTAAGAGTCAGGATAATGCCAAAATTCTCTGCTCGTTTTGCAACCTCTATAAGGGCAAACCTGCGCCTTAGAAATCGATCAGCACTGACAACTTCAACGGTCCTGCAGTAGGGGTCGAGGGCCACAACACGGGCTCCTGTTGCAAGCTGGACACCAAGGGGGTGAAACTGGCCCGGTCCCGACAAACAGGATCTCCTCTTTATTACACTTCCTGGCAGCCCCATAGGAGCAACCTAGGACCTGGCCCGGGTTTGGTGCACGGCTCCCCCCATCCACCGAATGGCACGTAATCCCCCGGGATTCCAGGTATTCTGTTATTACCGGGACCATATGGGTATGCTGCACTGTGGTGACAAGCCCGATATCCCTTGAAACAAGGTGCGGTATCGCGAGTCCGAGCACGTCTGTATTAAAGTCCATCCGGTAGGGGTCATACATAATACACGGGGTATCATCCAGCGGCGAGTGGCCGAAGTGGACAACCAGTTCCACCATTTCCAGAAGCCCTGTCGCCAGGTCACAGGCACCATAACAGGGATCACCACTGATAACAACAAAAAACCCGGCATCGCTTAATGCTGAAGCAACATGCACGGCATTACGTTTCAGCCCCTCGGGGAACTGGAGGGCAATCCTGGTTACCCCCGAAGCTCTTAATTTCCGGACCAGTTCAGAAGTATCGATCAACCACGCGCACCCGGTCTGTGACTTCAATCCGGACAAGTGTCTTGAATGGGCGGTCGAGTTCAGGCTCCCCACGCTGGATTGCAAAACAGATGTCCGTGACCTCGGCCCCTGCAATCTCAAGTGCCTGTAAGAGTGCTTTGACCGTTCCCCCGGTGCTGACGACATCGTCAATGATTACAACCCGGTCGCCCCTGGTAATACCATTGAGGTATAACTCACCTTTTGAGTAACCGGTGGCCTGGTGGACTGCCACCTCTCCCGGTAACTTGTACTCCCGCTTCCTGACAATATTCAGGGGAATATCTGTCATCAGGGAGAGGACCGTGCCGATATGGATCCCCATCGCCTCTGCAACGACGATTTTTGTTACACCGTTTAAGTCCAGTGCTTTCAGCATCGCGGCACCAACCTCCCGCAGAAGGGAGGGATCAACAATCGGCACGCCATCGGTTATGGGGTGGATAAAATAATTATACTCCCCCCGCTTCACAATCGGGCATGTTTCCAAAGATTTTACAAGACGTTCAAGCATGGGTTTCACCGATATCCCTGATGAATTTTTCAATAATGTCCCGGTGGACATGTGGCATACATACAATCCGGAGGTGTCCCTTTCGTGTGCATGATACCCTCCATGGGGGCGGCACTTTTTTTGGTCCGTTGAATGTGGCGACATTGACATCCGGGGTTACCGCGCGGGCAAATCCGAATGTCTCCATCCCATCAATTAACCGCCAGGTATTGCTCATGCATCCCTGCACAACGGCCTCCATACCCTCCGAACCCAGGTAATCAAGCACTGCAAGCGCTCCGGCCACCGGGCCGCCCGGGCGGGTTCCCCCAAGTGTAAACTCCTGTTTTACCGAGAGGTAGGGCGTATCGATCGAGAGTGCGCAGAGCATTTCCTTCTCGCGTACCAGAAGACAACCGGCAGGGATTGTGCTCATCCCCATCTTGTGCGGGTCGACCGCAAGGCTGCTGACCCCTGGCACGAGGAAATCAAACGGTTCATGGTGTTCGAGGAAGGGAATAACGAGGCCCCCGAATGCCGCGTCGACATGGAAAAACAGGTCATGGTCCGATGCAATCTCCCCCAGTTCCGGAATCGGGTCAATCATGCCGTATTCTGTTGTTCCTGCAACTCCGACGATGCAACAGGTGTTCTCATCGATTGCCTTCTCTGCATCGCCCGCGTCCATCCGGTACTCTGCATTGAGGGGGACCGTATGCATATCAAGACCCAGCATGTCGCAGGCCTTCCGAAACGAGAAATGCACTGACTCCGGGAGGACAACATTAGGCCTGTGCTTTTTTTTGCAGGCCTTTGCCATCCGGAGTGCCTGGATATTGGACTCGGTCCCTCCCGATGTGGCATAGCCACAGGCCCCTGGTGCATGAAATAATGTGCCAAGCCGCAGGATGAGGGCCTGTTCTATATCAGCGGTGCCCTTAAAAAGACCTGGATCTCCAAGATTAGTCTCCATGAAAAGGTTATGGGCTTTCACCGCGACAGGGTGAGGGACTGTGCACATGGAACTCAGGATATAATCGTGGCTTGTGTCCTCTCCCCGCTTTAAAGAGAGGTAGGAAAAAATCTCCTCTTCTGTACACCCACGTTTATGCATTACGGCTTCTCGCGTTTTCGAGGATTATTTTTCTTTCTGTACGTGCTACCGTCTCACGGATTTTTGCAACAGCGTCAATATTTGCGGATACGCTGCTGATACCATGCTCCACAAGCCATTGTACCATTGGTGGTTCAGAACCCGCCTGTCCGCAAATTGAGCATTCAACATCATACTCACGGCAGACTTCAATTGCGTCATGGATGAGCCGGAGCACTGCCGGATGTTTCGGGTCATACATCCAGGCGACGTTCTCGTTATTCCGATCAATCGCAAGCGTGTACTGGACAAGGTCATTTGTACCAAAGGATGCAAAGTTAATCCCTGCTTCGATGAACTCTTCAATCAGGATTGCACTTCCCGGGATCTCGATCATGATCCCAAGGGTGACATGGTCAACATCGACCCCCCATTCTCTCATCATTGATTTTGCTGCGATAAACTGGTCCGGGTGGGAGACCATCGGGAACATGACTCCCAGGTTACTATATCCCTGCTCCCAGAGTCGTTTGAATGCTTCAACCTGTAAACGGAACTGGTCTTTACTCTGGAGGTCGCGCCGGATACCTCTCCAGCCAAGCATCGGGTTGTGCTCGATCGGTTCATTCTCCCCTCCGGCCATGTTCCGGAACTCATCCGTAGGGGCATCAAGCGTCCTTACCCAGACTGACTTCCCGTAAAATGCGTCAAGGACAATTTTTATGCCGTTGTAGAGTTCCCTGACGAACTCTTCTTCTTTATGATTGGCGATAAACCATCCCGGTGTCTTGTTAAGGCCAAGGATCAGGTGCTCGATCCTGAGTAGTCCCACCCCGTCAGCCCCTGTGGCAGCTGCACGGGCAGCTGCTTCCGGAATAGAGACATTGACTTTTACTGAAGTGGCAGTGATAATCGGTGCCTGGACTGCAGTGACCTGTACCTGTGCCTGTGGCTGCGGGACTTCGACTGCACCTTCGTAGACAAAACCTTTCTCGCCGTCCACGGTAACCATCTGTCCGGGTTTCAGTGTCAGGGTCCCGTTTTTAGTACCGACAATTGCAGGTGTCCCAAGTTCCCGGCTTACGATTGCCGCATGGCAGGTCATACCACCTTCATCGGTGACAATGGCGGCCACTTTTTTCATTGCCGGTACCATATCAGGATTGGTCATCTTTGTGACCATGATATCCCCTTCCCGGACTGCACTGGTATCCTTTGCATCGCGTACGATAACCACTTTCCCGGATGCGATCCCGGGTGAGGCCCCCTGGCCCTTAAGAATTATTGTACTACCTGACTCTGTCCTGCCGGCTGCGGAAGGCGTACCCTTAGGTTTTATCGTGGTAATCGGGCGGGACTGGAGGATATAAAAGGTACTCCTGACTATTGCCCATTCAATGTCCTGGGGGATACCGTAATGGTTTTCGGCAATTTTTCCAAACAAAGCGAGTCTGGCGACTTCCTCGTCGGAGAGGACCTGCGCGTCCTGCCTGTCCGGAGTTACCGGCACCACCTTCGTGCCATGTGTCCCCTCAGCGATTATCTCGATCTTCTTATTCGCAATCAGGCGGTCAACAACCTTCTCAGAACGCTGGTCAAATATGTACTTATCCGGGGATACCGATCCCGAAACGACTGACTCGCCAAGACCCCATGAACCTTCAATGATGCTCAGCGGCTCCCCTGTTACCGGGTGGGTTGTGAACATTACACCGGCCTTCTCAGAATTAATGAGCTGCTGGACGACGACTGCAATATTCACAGAATTATCGTCGAACCCCTGTTTTGCACGGTAATAAATTGCCCTGGCTCCGTAGAGCGAAGCCCAGCACATCTGAACTGCCTTGAGGAGGTTTTGGTTTCCCTTGATATTCAGGTAGGTCTCCTGTTGACCTGCGAAACTGGCATCAGGCAGGTCCTCTGCCGTGGCACTTGAACGGACAGCCACGATCATCTCTCCGGCGTCCATCTTCTGGTAGGCCTCCATGATATGCTGGATCATGGACTGGGGCATAGGTGCCCTGAGGACCTCCTCTTTCGCTTTTTCCGCAGCCTTTTCAAGGGCAGCATTATTCTCGACATCCAGGTTCTCGAAATTCTTAAAAATTGTTTTTTCAAGCCCTGTCTCGACGAGGAACCTGCGGAATGCATGGCTCGTTACTACGAACGCCCGCGGGACCGGCAGCCCGATTACTGCCATCTCTCCGAGTGAGGCCCCCTTACCGCCCACAGCGGCAATATCCTCCTTCCTGATCTCTTCAAGCCATAGAATATCCGGTAATTCCTTCATGCACGCACCACTATAGTCTCGTTGTTCCTCCAGTAAATAATTGTGCATCCCGAATAACCCGGGTTTTTTTTTCGGATTAACCTTGAGTACCACTGCTCCTGATTTGAAAACCATTGAATAGTACAGTGCTGATATGATATGGGTTTTAAAATTGAGCTATAAAGTACTCGTCAGCGATCCACTTGCAGAAGAGGGTCTCGCCATACTCAGAACACAATTTGAGGTGGATGAAAAGACCGATCTGAAAGAAGATCAGCTTATTTCAATTATCGGGAATTACGATGCCCTTCTCGTCAGAAGCGGGACTGAAGTCACCGCAAAAGTTATCGAAGCCGGGAAAAACTTACGGTTTATCGGGCGTGCGGGAGCCGGGGTCGACAATATCGATATGGATGCTGCTACCCGGAAGGGAATTATTGTTGCAAATGCCCCTGAAGGCAATACGCTGGCAGCAACAGAACACACCATGGCCATGATGCTTTCCCTTGCCAGAAATATTCCACAGGCGACCGCGTCGCTGAAAAAAAAGGAATGGAAACGCTCCAGGTTCATGGGGGTCGAACTGAATGAAAAAACCCTTGGGATCCTGGGACTAGGGAGGATCGGTCGCGAAGTCACAAAAAGAGCGACCGCACTTGGTATGCATATTGTTGGTTATGACCCGTTCATCGGCAAGGAGAAAGCTGCCCAGTTTGGTGTAGATTCTATGTCGGTTGAAGAGCTCTTCCGGGTATCCGATGTGATCACAGTCCACACCCCGCTGATAAAAGAGACCCGGCACCTCATCAATGCAAAGAGCATCGCCACCATGAAGGACGGGGTAAGGATCATCAATTGTGCCCGCGGTGGTATTATTGATGAAAAAGCACTGTATGATGCGATCAAGTCAGGAAAGGTCGCTGGTGCGGCTCTTGATGTGTTTGAAGAAGAGCCGCCTTTTCAATCACCCCTTCTCGAGCTTGACCAGGTAATTGTTACACCACACCTCGGGGCGAGCACAGTTGAAGCACAGACAAACGTCGCAGTTTCAATTGCGAAGCAATGTATTTCTGTCCTTGAGGGGGGCTCAGCAAAATATGTGGTCAATGCTCCCCTCGTACCGGCCGACCAGCAGGATGTTGTTGAACCGTTCGCCCGTCTTGCCGAGAGAATTGGCCGGTTTTTAATCCAGCTCGTTGAAGGAAGACTTGAAAAGGTGGAGATAATCTACGGCGGGGAGCTCTCCCAGAGCACCTATAATACAAAATTCATCACGAGGGTGGCGCTCAAGGGTCTGCTTGACCCGATCCTGCAGGTCCCGGTCAACATGGTCAATGCCGAGTATATCGCAAGTGAACGAGGTATAAAGGTAAGTGAGACTATAACTGCGGATGCACAAGGGTTTAAAAACCTGATTACTATCCGGGTCCTTACCGACAAGGGTGAGGAATCGGTCAGCGGGACCGTTTTCTTCAAGGGGCGGAGCAGGATCGTAGCGATTGGAGGTTACACCATGGATATGATCCCTGAAGGATATGTCATCGTATCGCGTCACCTTGACAAGCCCGGTGTTATCGGAAGGGCATCCACCATACTTGGGCAGGCGAATATCAATATTGCGGGTATGCAGGTGGGACGTATCAACCCTGGCCAGGAGGCTATCATGGTTTTGAATGTTGACAGCGAGGTACCTCCCGAAATCATGGACGAGATCCGTGCGAAGGTCGGGATTTTTACAGGCCGCTTTGCGAAATTGTCTGATAACTGGATATAATTTATATTTTTTGAAAAAACCGGCAATCAGCCCCGGGATTATCCGGAAAATAAACCGTTTCAGGATACAATGTGTATACCGCCAATGGAAGAAACTGCATTAAAAAGCCAATTTTTTAATATTAGGATGATCCAAATTAAAGAAGCATTTGCCAATTTTTGAGGGCTCGTGGTCTAGCTGGCTATGACGTCGCCTTGACATGGCGGAGGTCAGGAGTTCGAATCTCCTCGAGCCCATTTTCATATTCGGTGTTTCTTCGAAGAAGAGGTACGAGTCTCTCATTTTTCAGACTGCGGCGGGTCGTATGTTTTCGGTCTACTTTTCCGTTTGCTGATGCGCTCCTAACGGATTTGTATCAGAGAGATAGATTCGCACGGATCTTCCACGACAGACTTTGCAGAAGGCACGAACCTTGAATATAAGCATAATTAACGATTTAATTTGTAAAATAATCCCGTATTGGTCATATATGTAATTCCCATCATTGTGGGGACTATTTTCGAAAATAAAGGTAAGACTTCATATGAAATTGAAAATGCGGGATGAATTATACGCCCATGACCAATATACTTTATATACAAGGAGATTTAACAAAAAACTAAGGTGCACCGGTTCCGCAGGCGACGCCTGCCTGAATATCGCCTAAAGATCAAGGTGGCGTCAATAGAGACGATATCACAGGCAACCTATTGCGGGGGCGGTTGATCGGTACACCTAATTGTGATATCACATTCTTGTTAAAAAGGTATCGCATTTTATCTGACACATGTACGACATGGGTCTGATAAATGTCAGGTTTTCATCAGGTAAAATTATAAAATACACGAATTTATCAGCTTATTCCGCGATCAAACTAAAATCCGCCCTCTCCTGCCACAATAAAGTCAACCAATGGTGTTTCTGTTCCCGATTGCATATTGGTTTACAACGAGCGTTCCTACCCCGATATGTAATAAGCCGGGCACCCTGGTGTCCAATGTCTGAATATCTATATGCGGGTAGAAGAACACCGTATTATTGCAGGAGGAATGAAGTATCAATTTTCAGGGGGCAGGTATTGCTGTTGTAACCGGGATGATAGTGTGTCTTTTCCTTATTGGAATCTGTAATGGTGACGATTGTGGATGCGGTGGTTTTGATACAAGTCCCCCTGATTATGGATGGAACAGTCCGGGGTTTAGCGGGCCCGATACCCCTGCCAGCTCCAATGGGGGGTCAACACCGGATGGCGCGGGCGCAGAGCATTCCGAATCAGGTGGCAGCTCTGGAACAGGGAATTCAGCATCCGACTCCGGGTCATCAGGTGGCAGTTCCACCGGAGGTGTAAGCGGTTCAGAAAGTTCATCAGATTCTGCTCTGTTGCTTGCCGTAAAGGGTTCTGACTATTTCCGCGAAGGTGATATGAACCAATCGCTGAGCATGCTGAACAAGTCCCTGTCCATTGACCCGTACTCTGTCCGGGCATGGATGACCAGGGGGAAGGTTTTGTCCGCAATGGGACGCTATGATGAGGCAGTAATCGCGTATACCCAGGTGCTCCTCCTTGACCCGTCAGATGAATCTGCAGCAGCACAGAGGGGGGATGCGTTGATGAATGCCGGTAAATACCCGGAAGCGATTGCAAGCTATGACCGGGCAATTGCAATCAACCCAAAGCGGTCTGATATCCAGTTAAACCGGTCGATTGCTAAACAGACTCGCCAGTGGGGCAGTCAGGGCAAATCAATCTGTCGCTTACCAGAATGAGACTGCAGGATTGAATTCAGGCCAGGATATTCCTCGGGGGATTTTACCCGGAACAGACCTGACTACGACGATCCCACCCGGGTCACGGGTTCCGGGTACAACGAAATCTCCATTGCAATTTCCATTACTGCTTGTTGCAATAGCGATTGCAGGGTCAGGGTCAATACTCTTCAGAAGGCGTAAGGAAGAATGAATATTCCTCTCCCCGGATCCTCACACTGGTTTTTCTCTTAAAAACCCTCATAAAGCAGAAGGGCCTCGCACCAAAGAGATTAAAATTTGAAAGGCCTACTTTTCACACCCGTCGCGTTGTTGGATTCAAAATTTAATATAAAAATGACCCCCGGGGGGGTATTCAATTTTCATCCTGTATATGCGTGTGGTCTTCCGGCATCATGCCCGTTTTCATGACAACCGCCTATGACCGCCCCGCTGTCGGGCATAAACAATGAAATTGTCGATGGGATTTTCATTGGAAATCGATATAACAAAAATTTTCAGGGGTGCCGCCCCAGATTCAATACATAACCGCTGCATTATAACCATCAGTGCTAACAGGGGGTCCGTAAAGGTGCTGCCAAGAATTCGTGAATTCCTTAAAACAAGGTCTTTCTCACGTTACCTGCTGGTTGTCATGGTTATTCTCATTATCAGTATAGTCACCAGCATAACCGTCATTGATTATCTCAATGAACAGACCGCGTTTGAACAAAATTCGAATATTGTCCAGTTCCAGACAGAGGCGGACCTCAAAGAGTCCCTTTATCTGGTCGACTCGGGGTTCAAGCTCTATGATAATACCCTGAACCGCCAGATGAAGGAAGATTTCAGGATATTTCTTGAGGAATACAACCGATCGGGAATGGACCCTGAAAAAATGGACCTCGAAAAGGTCAAACGGGAGATAGGCGAAAATACAGACCTTTATATTATCAATGAGTCAGGGGTCATCCAGTATTCAACCTATAAACCGGAAATCGGTCTTGATTTCGGGACGGCTCCATACTTTTTTCAGTACCTCAGCAAGATCAGGCTTTCAGAGGGCTTCTTTCCCGATCGTGTAGTGCGCGAAACTGCTACGGGGAAATTAAGAAAATTTGCATATGTACCCACCCCTGACCACCGCTATATCCTTGAACTGGGATTGACCGGGGAAGAACTTGATAAGGAACGTGGCAGTCTTCAATACCGGGATGCTATCAACAGGATTGCCGAGAACAATCCGTACATTGAAAATATCAGGATCTTTAATTCAAAGGGACAGCAGATAGGAAATTACACGGGTATTTCAAACCCTGAAGAGGCCGTTTTATTCCAGAAAATTATACAGAATCGCAAAGATATAAAAAATGTCAATACTTCGACCGGCTATACTATCAGATATCTTTTTATCGACCTGAAAGATCCGGATTACGGGTCTGATCCAAGCCTGGTTGTTGAATTAACCTACAACAATAAGCTGGTCCAGGATGCATTGAACCGTCTCCTCCTGACGAGACTGGTAATTGCCCTCACAGCGCTCCTGATAGGTCTCGGAGCTGCGCTCCTGATCTCGAACTATCTCACCAGGCCAATCAGGGAAATCGTTGAGGATGTTGACAGGATCGCACAGGGTGAGTTAGACCACAAGATACGCAGCTCAACCGGAAAGGAGTTCCAAAGGCTGGAAAAAAGCATTAATGAGATGGTAACAACACTGAAAGAGACAATCAGGAAGCAAAATGAGGTCGAATCAGCACTTAAGATAAGTGAAGAACGTTACAGGATGACTTCCGACCTGATATCTGATTATGCCTATGCGATGAGGGTTGAACCATCTGGTAAGTTTGTTGCGGAATGGGCCACCGGGGCGTTCCGGAGTATTATTGGAATTTCGAGAGAGGAAATTCTCAAAGCAGGGGGGTGGAGTTCTTTCGTTCACCCGGAAGACCGGGGAATTCTCGATGAGCACCGCCGGAAATTATTTTCAAACGAGAGCCATGAAAGTGAATTCCGGGTGATCAGCAGAAATGGCGAGATCCATTGGGTTAACCACAGGACTCAGCCGGAATGGGATGAAAAAGAAGGAAGACTGGTCCGTTTCTATGCTGCCGGCCAGGACATCACAGGCCGTAAACAAACTGAGGATGAACTATTCCGAATCCTTAAGGCGGTAGAAAGCGCCAGCGATGCAATCGGGATTTCTAACCCTGCCGGGTATCATATTTATCAGAACCGTGCATTTTCTGACTTATTCGGGTACCAGGTTGAAGAACTGCATTCAGCGTTGGGCCCCACCATTCTGTATGCAGATTCGGGTATCGGACATGATGTCTTTACAACAATTATGAGTGGGGATTCATGGAAGGGGGAAGTAACCATGGTTGCCAAAAACGGGCGCCGCTTCCCGGTTGAATTGCGTGCAGATGCAATCACAGACGATAAAGGGAACATCATCGGTCTCATCGGAATTCACAGTGATATTACCGTCCGGAAACAGATTGAAGAAGAGCTCCAGCAACTCAATGAGGAGCTGGAAGCCCGGGTATCCAGCCGGACATTCCAGCTTGAGGCAATAAACAAAGAGTTAGAATCATTCAGTTATATGGTGTCACATGACCTTCGGGCTCCGCTTCGTGCAATCGACGGGTTTTCGCGTATCGTGCTTGATGATTATAGCGGAGAACTCCACGATGAAGGAAAACGCTATCTCATTCTTGTCAGGGAAAATGTAACCCATATGAGGGCACTTATTGACAACCTGCTCAATTTCTCCCATATGAGCCGGAAATCGCTAAATATTGTTACAGTACATCCGGCTGATATTGCACGCGAGGCCTTCGATGAACTCCGGGGTGAGAAGGCGGGAAGGGTGGTTGATATTGCGATTGAAGATCTCCCCCCCTGCAGGGCAGATCCGGATATGCTGAAGCTGGTCTATATCAATCTTATCTCCAATGCCCTGAAATTTACCCGTAAATGCCAGGAAACCCGGATAGAAGTTGGCTCCTTTAGAAAAGACGGCCATAACATTTACTTTGTACGGGACAATGGTATCGGGTTTGATATGCGGTACCGTCCAAAATTATTCGTGGTATTCCAGCGCCTTCACCCAGTTAAAGAATACGAAGGCACTGGTCTTGGTCTTGCCATTGTCCAGCGGATTATTCACCGTCATGGAGGGGATGTATGGGCAGAGGCAGAAACTGATAAGGGCGCAACATTTTTCTTTACAATAGACGGAGGTACCGGTGACGAAACATGGTCTCTCTGATCCCGAATGTGGTACAATGACCCGCACAAGGGAAAGGCCCCCGATGGGGCACATACGTAAAACAGTGGCTGGCTGCCGCAGACCGTTATGCTGCACTGCACGTCATGTCATCCCGAATTCCACCAGCCCATACACCATCTCCATACCAGGTACACTGCCATGTCAATCCCTCTGAGAATGCTGATCCTCGAAGACCGGCCATCCGATGCCGAACTGATGCTTCATGAGCTGAAAAAGGTGGGTTATGACCCGATCTTTCGGCGCGTGGAGACGAGAGAGGATTTCCTTGCACATCTGGATCCATCACTTGAGGTAATCCTGGCTGATTACTCGATGCCCCAGTTCGATGCGCTCCTTGCGCTGGGCCTTCTCCAGGAGAAAGGGTTTGATATCCCGTTTATCGTAATTACAGGGGCTATTGGTGATGAAATTGCGATTGAGTGTATGAAGCAGGGTGCCTCTGATTACCTCCTGAAAGACCGGATGGCCCGTCTTGGCATTGCAGTTGCCCACGCAATCGAAGAAAAGCGGCTGAGGGAAGAAAAACGACAGACAGAGGCCTCCCTGATACTATCTGAAGAAAAATTCAGGACACTTTTTGACAACGCAAGCGATGGGATCATCATCCACGACCTTGATGCCCGGATTCTTGAAGTAAACCGGGTTACCACTGAGCGGCTCGGGTATTCACGTGATGAACTGCTGCAGATGTCCCTTATGGATATAGAATCCCCGGACTACGCGGCAATGGTGAAAGGAAAAATCAAGGAACTTCTTATTGAAAAACACCTCTTTTTTGAGGGGGTCCATATCCGCAGGGACGGGTCGTTCATTCCGATTGAGTTATCCAGCCGCCTTATCCAGTATGAGGGTCAGCCGGCAGTCCTCTCGATTACCCGTGACATTACCATCAGAAAGCGGGCAGAAGAGGCATTAAAGCGCCTTAACGAGGAACTGGAAGACCGTGTAGACGAACGCACCAGGAACCTCCAGGAAGAAATTTCCGAGCGGAAAAGAACCGAGAAGGCACTCGAGGAGAGCCGCAGAATGCTCGCCACCCTTCTATCTAATCTTCCTGGAATGGCATACCGGTGCCAGAACCGGCCGGACTGGCCGATGGATTTTGTCAGCGATGGCTGTTTCCTGCTGACAGGATATAACCCGGAGGATCTATCGGGAGGGAACTGTCTCTATGGAGGCCTCATTCACCTGGAAGACCGCGAAAAAGTCTGGAGCAGCGTTCAGAAGGCAATCGAGCAAAAACGGCCCTTTACACTCACCTACCGTATTACTATGCGCCGATGGTACCGAAAAGTGGGTATGGGAGCAGGGTTGTGGTGTTTTTGATAGTGAAGATAACCTTCTCGCACTTGAGGGGTTTATTATCGATACTACCGAACGAAAACTGCGCGAATCTGAGATTAAACAACAAGCACACCAGCATGCGGTCATTAATGATATCGTTACAATCATTTCGCCCACACAACCATTCCAGACCATTTTCCGGAAGAGCATGGACCGCCTTTCGAACCATCTTGGGTTCGATCTCGCTGCGGTATTCGTGTATGATTCCCACAGGAGGGAATTTGAATGCCAGTATAATACCGGTAAACCCATTTGTGAATTGCTTTCCACAAAATTCCATTCGATCAGGATAGATAACGAAGATTTCGCACCCCTGTTGCTCCATCGTCGTGCGCTCTATTTTGAAGGGCCCGGCATGCTCAGTGACCTGGTTGATACCGGGTTGAAATCTGCGGCTGCTGTGCCGATCAGGACAGATTCAAAGGTTACAGGCATCATTTTTGTAGGGCGGATGCACAGCAATACCTTCGATGAAACCGATAAAGCAATCCTTGAAGCGCTCGGGGAAAAAATCGGAAGGGTAATTGAAGAGGCAACACTCCACGCGGAACTAAAACGGCTCCATGAAGAAGCAAACCTGTACCTCGACATCCTTGTCCATGATATCAACGATGCAAACACCCGCTCGTTCGGGTATATTGACATCCTTACCGAGATGCTCAATGGGAAACTAAAAGAATACGCGATTACTACCAGGAAGGGGATAGAAGAGAGTATCGAGATAATCCGCAAGGTAACACTGATCAGGCGTATCAGGGAAAAAACGACTAAACTTGCCCCTGTCGACCTTGATGCCATAATAAGGACTGAAACGCTCAGAAACAGGGGTGTTGCCCTCTGTTATGAAAAAACAGGTATCCTGGTCATGGCAGATGACCTGCTTTCGGAAATCTTTGCCAACCTTATCAGCAATTCGGTGATATTCGGGGGCCCGTTTGTCACGATATGGGTCCAGGCAAAACAAACAGGGGAAATGGTGACGGTAACGGTTGCTGATAATGGTCCGGGGATCCCGGACCAATTAAAACCGAAATTATTTATCAATTCGTCTAAAGGTTCCACACGGGGAAATACAAAGGGATTGGGCCTGTATATTGTAAAGATGCTCCTTGACCGCTACGGTGGAAAGATAAAGGTGAACGATCGTGTGGCAAATGACCCTTCACAAGGTGCCGCCATGATATTTACCTTAAAAGTGGTACAGACAGATGACTCCCACTGATCACCAGGGCAGTGCATAACCCCCTCATGGTAGTTATCGCTACCCGGGGTATCACCCGGGTGCCTGTTTTCAGGTCTCTTTTCATCAGCAGAAATGGACAGGAACAGATAAGAGAGAATAATCTCTAACACTGGCATGAATAACGATGAGTTCTCTCAAATCCGTGATCCTTGCAGGAGGTGTCGGTACAAGGCTGTGGCCTCTTTCGCGGACGTACCAGCCAAAACAATTCCTTAAAATTGAAGGGCATTCCCTGTTCCAGGAGACATTTCTCCGTGCCCTCCGCTTGTGTGTGCCATCCGATATTATAATCGTTACCAATGAGGTCCACCAGTACCTCGTCAGGAACCAGATCGAAGAGATTGGGTATGTCCTTTCGGAATATCAGGTCCTCATGGAACCGGTTGGTAAAAATACCCTTCCTGCGATTACCTGGGCGATGTCCGAGATACGGAAGCGGTTTGGCGAGTCAGATGTGGTCATTTTTCCAAGTGACCATAAACTCGGGGAGTCTGCGACGGATGAGATAAAAGAGGCGGCAGGCATCGCCGGCGACTACCTGGTCCTCTTTGGCATACCACCCACACACCCGAATACCGGGTACGGGTATATTGCCCAGGGCACCCCGCTTGCATCAGGTTACCGGGTATTGGAGTTCAAGGAAAAACCCGACCTGCCTACTGCGGAACAGTACCTGGCATCCGGGTACCTCTGGAATAGCGGGATGTTCCTTTTTTCGACGAAAATGTTTTTTCTGGAGCTTGCGCGGTATCAGCCGGAATTTCTAAAGGCATTTGAAAATAGTATCCCTGATTACCAGGAACTTCCATCGCTGTCAATTGATTACGGCCTTCTTGAAAAATCCGGCCAGGTTGCGGTAGTACCACTTAAGGCTCCATGGACGGACTTGGGCACGTTCCAGGCATGGTACGAGTACCGCGATCATGATTCCGCCGGAAATACCGGTGAAGCTGAATACCTTGATGCAACCGGCAATTTTGTCTCTGCACCGGGAAGGAAAGTTGCACTTATCGGGGTGAAGGACCTCGTGGTAGTGGATACGGGGGATGCCCTGCTCGTTGCGGACACGGTTCAGAGTGGCAGGGTCAATGAGATGGTCAGGCGTCTCAAGGATAAAGGTGACCCGGTGGTCGATTATCCCCTGCAGGTACAACGGCCATGGGGTTCATATATCGAGCTTGAACGGTCTCAGTTTTTCCGGATCAAACGGCTTACCGTGAAGCCCGGTGAACAACTATCCCTCCAGAAACATCTCCACCGGAGCGAGCACTGGATTGTCGTGAGCGGGATGGCTGATGTCCACCTTGATGGGAAGGAATACCAGTTCAAACGTGGGGAGAGCACGTATGTCCCTGAAGGAACGAAACACCGGTTAGGTAATTCAGGGAAGATCCCCCTCGAGGTGATCGAAGTCCAGATCGGTGAGTACCTTGAGGAAGACGATATCATCCGTTTCAATGACCGCTACATGCGGTCATGACGTTATCCGCCGTGGACAGGGTCTGAAAAAAATGCGAGCTGGTCACGGATAATATCTTCGACGCTGCATGACACCCGGAACCCTATTTTTTTAATTTTCCGGGTATCCGCGAGCAGGATCGGTACCTCTGCAGGCCGGAACTTCGCCGGATCGAAAACAACCGGAATGGTCCCCTGCGCTGTCCGGATTGTGATCCCACCATCTTCAAACAGGTATTCCACCTCCCCGGTAAGGAGCATCCTGTCAAGTTTTGTCTTGTGGAACGTGATACCAAACATGGCTGTGGTATCGGTTGCCGTCGGGTCTTTAATGACCTTTCCGCCATTAGATGCTTCCACCTGCTGCACCGGATATCCTGCAGTCTCGAGAGTCATGAGAAGGTACGACAATACCGAGGTGGTCCGCATTGTACCGAGGTTATATACATCACCATGGACTCCCTTTGTGGCAAGAATACAGTAACCCCTGATCACGTCGTCGATATGGGACCAGTCCCGGAACGCGTTGACATTGCCAATCGAGAGGGAACCGGTTTCACCTGCAACCAGCTGTGCTACCTGTCGCGCGATAACTGCGGTCACAAACATAACCCCGCGCCCTGCACCTTCGTGGTTGAATGTACGTGAAACAACCGTTTTTACCCCATAACTGTGAAAATAGTTCCTTGTCAGGTGGTCCCCGAAGACCTTGCTTACCGCGTAGGGGGACATTGGCCTGAGCGGGTTTGTTTCAGAGATTGGTACTTCAGGAATTATTGGTTCCGGGAAGATTATTCCATAGTGCTTCTTCAGTTGCTCATATTGTTGCGGGGAACTCACCACCAGCCCATATTCATCAGAAGAGCCTGCGAATACCACGACCGGGTCGCATTCCCCGTTCCTTACCGCTTCAAGGAGGTTATTAGTCCCGATACAATTAGTCTGCATCGTCCCAAGCGGATCGGTAAATGACTTCGCTACAGATGATTGTGCAGCAAGGTGAAAGACAATTTCCGGGTCCGCTGCTTCAATCGCATCTTCCAGACTCGCAGGACTATCAAGATCCCCAATGACCTGTATCATCCCTGATGCAGCCCGCGACCCTGCTGTATTCTGGCGGAGGTCCTCTTTAATGGGTTTTCTCACCAGACCATGGACAAGGGCACCCTGGTCGAGAAGGTAGCGGGCGAGGTACGGACCCGCAAACCCCCCCGCACCGGTAATCAGTACCCTTCGATCGTTCCATTCTGTCATCATAGTCTCGCAAACAGGCAATAAATTACTAGTATAGGTTGACCTGCATGTGATTATTGCTTTTGTTGCTGGGGGTATTACTTCCCACTGACCTGGCTTGGGTGATCCGGGAGGGTAAAGATACACGGCAACAGATACCTGTACAATGATCGCTGTTGGTGAACCGCGGTGCTGAAAAATCCCCCTGTAATGGTCGTCCACGGCCCCGATATCTTTGACCTCGGCTTCGTCCGGTGGCTGATAGAGAATATCCGGCCTGGAAGGACGATTGTTTCCGGGATCATGGCCCGCACCGCCGCCGAGGAATCCGGTCTCCCCCTTGAGTTCGCCGGGCAGCCGCCTTCATATGTCCTCCGTGACCTGGCAAACCCTGCATTTCTCGCAAACTGTGGCAAGACCGGGGAATCGGGAAGAATTTTTGGCCGGATTATTGCCGGGAGACTGCTTCCGGCGGGACTTGTCCATCTTGAGTGTAGTGACCGGACGATCTATGCCTGGAACGACGCAGACCCGGATCTTGTGTTTTTTTTATCCCGTGCAACCGGTTTTCCGGTTGAAGAGTGTAGTGCCCTTCCGGACGTGGAAGTGGAAGGTATGAGGGAAATTCGCGGGTGCATCCCCGGGGAACCGGTCTTTGTGAACGGGCTTGTAATCGGAACCGCCACCGCTGCTACTGTTGTAATCCGGGGGAGGGAAGGAGTGATCGAACCCGTATCAGGGTTGCGCCCAAAACCCCATGGATTTGAGAAACTTGCCCGTCTCGGGCCGGTGTCACCTGCCAGGGCATGGTGTAAGAGCGGGGTTGTCAGGCGCCGGAATCCGGGCAGCGGGTTTGAGATAAAAGGAGGCGTGGCGAAAGGTCGCGTGATTGGAATAGACCATTGCGGTCATGGACTGTATCAACAGCTCGGTGACGATGTCGCGGGAGTGCTCGCCATTGGTGACGACACCACCTCGGTCTGCGGGCATATCTGTGCGCACCGGGGTGTCCCGGTGTTTGGTATTGTCGATGGTGATGCAGACGGGGTAATAGCACCGAAGTATGCGCCTGGTTCAGTCGTGGTCCTGGTGAAGTCCGGGCGGGATGATGATCTTGGGCATGAAATTGCCAAAAATATACCAAACGGACCTGTAGAATGGGATACATGGGTCAATGAGCAAATATCTGCTATTGGAGAGCGGGGGTGTGTTATCTACCCTGAGGAATACCCCCTATGATGTGCGCGACCTGTAAAGGAAAGGGAATGTGCGGACTCCCCCAATGTCCGGTGATGAAACGGTTCCATGCCCAGGCCAGGACTGTTCCCAGGCAGGAGTTCATGGGGGCTTCCCCTTCACTTTTTATCGGTTCGTGCGGGTACCCGAGGGTTACCGGGGGACCTCTCATGATTAACGATGCGGACGACCCTCCTTCATGGGTCGCGTCAGGGCTGGGGATTGATGATATCGTGGATATCAGGGCCCGGACAATCAGGGGAATATCCCCTGTTGCCTCATACCTTCCGGCTCTCCAGGAACTGGCGATTTCCAGTGTCCCGCTTGATGTTGAAGTCAGGTTCACCCGTCCGGTTTCCTTTGACCTGACGTTTGACGGCACGGTTACCCCTGTCGGGCTGTCCGGCAGTCTTGAGAAGATGAAGGTGATCGATAACCCGAAAGTCGACCCTTCCGTTGACCGGGTCACATCGGATACCGACCTGGGTGCGATGGGTGCCTGCTCCGAGCTCCACCGGTCCGGTATTGATGTGTACCAGATCAGCCACCTGATGTCCGGCGGACTAATTGGCAGGCGACGGAAGGTCGTTCCGACACGGTGGTCGATTACGGCTGTTGATGACGCTGTCTCGTCTTCCCTGAAACAAAAAATTGTGCGTTACACGCCGGTTGATCAAATCCGGGTGTTCTCGAATCACCTCTATGCCAACCGGATCGTCGTGATGTTACTGCCGGGTGACTGGCGTTACGAGATGATTGAACGGTGGGAACGACAGAGCCTCTGGTCAGGGGAGTCGGACAGTATCACGGTTGACCGTGAGGGACTGAAGAAGAGGGGGTATTCCCCGATAAGCGGTGCCTATTATTCTGCAAGGCTCGCCGTAGCCGAATACCTGGAAGCAACCAGGCAGTGTGCGAGAGTTATCGTAATCAGGAGTGTTTCAGCTGAGTACTGGGCTCCACTTGGGACCTGGGTGATCAGGGAGGCAACGAGGGGAGCCATGAAGCAGCCAGGCATCCCCTGTGAGACCGTTGGTGAGGCGGTAATGAAGGCTGGTATTGCATCGGGGTTCCCCGGCTGGGAAGGTTACAGCACGCTCCTTCCCGAAATACGTAACCAGAGGACACTGTTTGATTTTGGGACCTGAAAAGAGGTTCTTTACCCACGGAAGTTCCGTGCCCTGCCAGATATTAAAAACGTTCTTTTGGCTTTGTTAAAAACCCTGCATAGTTAAAAAAAGAGGGAATACGTTGACAGGAGGGGGTTTCACCCCCTCCCTGCCCCACCCCCATTAAGATATTCTTCGGGCAGGGTTTATCGAAGGCTCATTAAATTCAGAGTATTGGGGAATAGTCTCTATTCCAACCAGGGTCGCCACAGCGGCGGGCCACGAGCCCCGGGAACGTGACTAACTATTCGAATAACCGGAATCCGCAAGATCGATTTGAGAGGGTTTCAACAAAGCCGTTCCCCTAACTATTTGGCTGCCGCTGGTACCGTTCCCTTATGCTGCCGAGTGTTTCAATCTCGGTTGTGTCCTTGTCGTCCCTGATCCGGACGAACCGGGGGAAACGCAATGCAAATCCTGCCGGGTAGTTCGGGCTTACCTGTAGTTCCGCGTAACCGACCTCGAAGACAAGTTCAGGTTCAAAACGCACCTCTTTTCCCGCCTGCGAGATGATCCGGTCATGGAGGAGGTCATATACCTCTGCAAGCTGCTCGTCAGAAAACCCGGTAGCTACTTTTGAGAGGGTGATGAGCTCACCATTCTCCTGGCATGCAAGGAGAAAGGAACCAAAATAATGGGCCCGTTTTCCCTCCCCCCATTCGGCACCGACAACGGCAAGGTCCAGGGTGTCCACTTCCGGCTTGACTTTCAGCCAGTTTTTCCCCCTCATCCCGGGTGTATAGGGAGATCCCGGTGCCTTGATCATAATCCCCTCGTGACCCGCACCAAGGGAAGCATGGTAGAACTCTTCAACAACCGCCGGGTCATCGCTTACGAGCTGCGGTGCGACATGGTTGCTGACAGCCATTTCAAGGCGCTTCCTCCTTTCTGATAACGGGAGGTCGATCAGGGTCTCCCCGTCGAGGTAGAGGATATCGAATATATTCGGGACCAGGTTTACCTCCTCCTGCATTTCAGAAATCCCGTGTTTCCTGCGGAACCTGCGGAGGACTGCCTGGAAAGGGAGAGGTTTTCCCTCCTTAATCGCAATTACCTCCCCGTCGAGGATGATATCATGGGTCGTTGACCCGTTGAGGATGGCAATTACATCCGGGAGGGCATTTGTCACGTCCTCAAGTTTCCGGGAATACAGGCGTGAAAGCCCGCCCTGCCGATGAAACTGGAACCTGCTCCCGTCATATTTGTATTCGGCAGCGATTGTCCCGTTTTCCCCGATTGCTGATACGATTGACCCCTGCTGGGCGAGCATCATCTTTACCGGGCGGAAGGGGGATATGTGGACGTCCCTGAGGGCGGACTCACCGGCTTTTGCAAGTTGTGCAACATACCCGAGGTCGTTTAAGGCCTGCACGGCATGTTCAACAATGGCGGGATCAATCCCGAATGCCCTGGCAACAGCCTCCCTGATATTTCCCTCCCCTATGCCGATCCGCAGGTCTTCCAGCATGATCCTGGCGAGGTAACGCCCTTCAAGGGGCGTGGCATTTGCAAGGAGCTTCCGGACGCCCAGCAGTTTTTCCCGTTGTGATTTCTTACCCCCGGTATCCGCGATCTTTTCGAACTCATGGTATACCATGACAAGGTCGAGTTCTTCGGAAAAAAAGGAAGTCTGCTCTTTCCCCGCAAGGAGGAATTCAACGGCCTTTCCTACTTCGCCTGTCCTGTTGATGGTCTCAATGACCGATTCCTTCTTTGTCCCAACGACGTATGCAACCCCTTCATAGAGGAGGTTCGGGCCAATCCCAAGTTTCAGCGGGCTCCAGTCCGGGAATATGCGGCCCATGATGAACCGCACGAAGACCGGCAGTTCCTCGTCGGAAAGAGACGGGAGCCGCCGGCTTACGAGGTCGATCATCTCGAGACGGCCTGAAATTGCCTCAAGTTGTTCACAAATGGCGGAAAATTCCCGGAAGAGCATTGAAATACCTTTAGTCTGACAAATAATTGTCGCTTGTCCCGGATAAGAGTTCCCACCAGGTCACGGAGAAAATAATATGGTGGAATCTCTGCCTGTTTGCTAAATCCCGGCCATCTTCTAAAAATTATTATAGTCTGAAAAGTCAAAGGTACCCTATGGAAGAAGAGTGGCAGCCTGATGCGGTTCTCGACATCAGAATTGCCCAGGTAAGGAAAGAATTATCGGAATACGTCGAGAAGAATGCTGATAAGATAGATACCAACCTCCCGGTTTTTTACGGGCATGTCATGTCCATCATAGAGAACTCCTTTCGGGGTATCAGCGATGAGGCACATGACCGCCTGATCGATGATGTAACGATGAAAGTGCTGGAAGTGAGCAAGCGCTCCGGGGATATCGAGTATGTTGAACGCCTTTTTTCCCATGCAGTCCGGATGAGGAAACGGCAGACAGGGAAGATGATTTTTGATGTCATCCTTGGTTTCAAACTAATAGACCTCGGGAAATATAACCAGGCTGCCGAGGTCCTTACCAAATACCGGACCACCGATGCGATCATCTGTACTGCGATCTCCTATTGTTATTATGCCCTTTCAGAAGAGCACCTAAAAGAAAACGGAGTGCCTGCCCACAACCGGAGGCCGAGTGAAAAAGCGCTGGCAGCAAGGGAACAGATGATTGAGCTTGTACGCCTTCGTCCCCCGGTGAACCGGCTGAAATTTCCTCATGTACTCCAGGAGTTGAAGATCAACAAAATTTTCTGGTACATGCTCCGGCTTTCAGTAGACTGGTTCCCCACTGAAGTGGAGTTCCTGAAAATCGGCCTTGAAAAGGCCAGGAAAGATGGTAACAGGGATATGAGGGGGGAACTCCTGAAAATTGCGTCAGAACGGTACTTCAGTGATATGTTCTTCCTCCGGGACCTCTACCACTATAAAATTGAGATCCGTGATGCAAGCGGGGCCACGGCCGTAGTCAGGCAGATGATGCAGCAGCACCCGGATGAACTGGAACCCGTCTATTATGGGATGCAGCTCTCGATAATCTCATCACAGACCTCCGCATACAGCAGTTTCCGGAAGATCGCTGCCGGAAAAAAGATGCCCTCTAACGTCCTCGCTCTTCTTGATTTTGAATTCGAACTCGTGGCCGGAAAAAAGACCGAGGCCTATGCCTGCCTTGAGGAGATCAGGAACCGGGCCCTTCCGAAAAGTCATTACCTTGTCCTGATAGAATATGCCACGGAAGATGCCTTTTCAGGCGAGGAAAAACGTGCAAAGGCGGCAAAAAAAGCTCTCCTTGATTCTCTTGACCTCTACTGCATGAAAATTCTGAAGATGAAGACGGACTGAAAATTCCTGTATAATCAGCGTGTTCTTTTGCCAGTGCTTCCGGTATAGGTCATCAGAGCTTAATTTCATCTGACCAGCAGGGGGAAGGCCCTACCTCTGATGCCACGGTGAGCCTGGTATCGCTGATGAATAATCCGAGGCCCGTTTGCCCGTTTTTTAAGGCAATATCCGGTGTATTATTTACCTCGCTTAAATGGGCAAGCCGGATATGTGTTACGTCCTGGCCAAGTGTCCTGATACATTCTGATGCCTGGGTATTCGAAAGGTGGCCGTTTTTCGACCGGATCCTCCGTTTCAGCATTTCCGGGTAGGGACCGGTGCGGAGCATTTCAGGGCAGTGGTTGCTCTCGAGAACGATCGCATCCGACCGTTTCAGGTATACCATCATCCGTTCGGTAACGATCCCGGTATCGGTGCAGTACCCGAGCCTTGTATCGCCGGAAGCGACCAGGAAACCGCACGGCTCCCGTGCATCATGGGATGTCGGGAATGCCTCGACGGTAAATTCATCCAGGGTAAACGGTTCATGATAACGGAGCGTGGTATAATGCACCGGTTTTCTCTCCGGGATTTTTCTCGTCAGGAACGAATAGAGCGTACCTTCAGTAGCATACACCGGGACATCCAGTCTCCTTGCAAGCGGTGCAAGCCCCTTCATATGGTCACCATGTTCGTGGGTGACGAGGATTGCCCTGATCATATCCTGGCTCCCACCGGCTTCCGTGAGCCTCCGGAGCGTCTCTTTGATTGACAGCCCTGCATCGATGAGGATGGCGCCGCTCTCACCTTCGATGTACGTACAATTACCCTTGCTGCCGCTCGCGAGAGTGATACACCGCATACTGGATAATCTTCGTTGCCAGCCCCATTAATAGGATATGATTGGAACTGGAATGGGGTGAAATCCACTTCGTGTCTCTATAACACTGATTTATTTTTTATTACGGAGAGTTTCCACAGAGTGGTCTGCATTACCTCTTCATTACATGCACGACTGATGCCTTGAAACAGGCCTGCATCTCCTTCCCGGGCTGAATCCCCAGGTCTTCTACCGATCTCCTGGTAACGATGACCTTCAGCGGGAATCCGCAGTCCAGGGTAACAAGGACAAAAGGCCCGCTCAGCGTGGTAACTGTGACGGTTCCAACAATACAGTTCCTTGCGCTGGTCGTATTCTTCTCAAAATCAACTCCGCTGTGAAGTGTGATATCATCGGGATGTATGCTGAAAAACACCTGGCTTCCAACTTCGTCATTCGAGATCGCCTCGACTTCTTTTCCATACGTGGAAATTGTTACCAGGTCCTCTTCTGATTTTGTTACTGTCCCCCCGATAATATTTTCAAGCCCCACAAACCGGGCGATCTCGCTGTTTACCGGCTTGTGAAAGACCTCTTCCGGGGTCCCTGCCTGGCTGATCCTGCCACCGATTACCACAGCAATCCGGTGGGCAATATGCTGGCCCTGGTCAAGGTCATGGGTCGAGATGATGATCGTGGTCCCAAACCGGGAATTGATTGCCCTGATAAGTTCCTCGATCTTTTCGGTCGATGCCGGGTCTAGATTTGCAGTCGGTTCGTCAAGGAGGAGCACCTCCGGGCGGGTTACCATTGACCGTGCAATTGCGACCCGTTGCATCTCCCCGCCGGAGAGTGTGGGGGCATAACGGTCCTCGTAACCGGACAACCCGACAAGGTCAATCGCTTCCAATACCCTTGACTTCAGCTCATCCCCTTTTACGCCCCGGAACCGGAGCCCGTACGAAACATTCTCAAATACTGTGGTAGAGAGGACTATCGGTTTCTGGAAGACCATCCCCATTTTCCGCCGGAGTTCAAGCTGTTGTTTCTTATCCTTTGTTGCCCGGGTACCGTTGATTTCGATGGTGCCCCTGGTAGGATTGTCCAGGAGGTCGATCATCCTCATCAGCGTGGTCTTCCCGGACCCGCTCGGCCCGATGATCCCGAATATCATCCCATCAGGGATAGTGACATTGATATTCTTTACCAGTACCCGGTCCCCAACCTTCCTGCAAAGTCCGGAGATTTCTATCATGACTTGTGCCGCTCCTGGACGATATTTAGCATAACCGTAATAACGAGGGCGATGGCGAGAAGGATCAGGCCAAGTGCGATTGAGAGCGGGAGGTTCCCCATCGAGGTCTCAAGGGCGATGCTGGTCGTAAGCACCCGGGTGTATCCCCTGATGTTGCCACCAATCATCATTGCTGCCCCGACTTCGGATATTGCCCGTCCGAACCCGAGGATAATTGCTGCAAACACCGCAAACCTGACCTCCTTAATAATCGCAATCATAGACTGGTACCCGGTTGCGCCAAGTGAGGTGATGGTGTCTACGACGGTCCGGTCGACACCGGAAAATGCGGTAATGGTAAGGCCGATCATCATCGGGATAACAAGGAGCATCTGGGCCAATATCATACCTGCCGGCGTGAAGAGGAGTCCGAGCATACCGAGGGGGCCGGAACTTGAGATAAGCATGTAGACAAAAAGGCCTACAAGCACGGTGGGAACCGCATACAGGGTCTGGATGATGTTAATGACCACGCGCTTGCCGGAAAATTCATGAAAATGGATCCACCACCCGAGCGGGATGGCCACCAGTGATGCGAGGAGCGTGGCGGTGAGGGATATCATGAGGGTCCTCATCGCAATCTCCATCACCTCGGGGTTCAGCGTGACGATCAACTGGATTGCCTGGGCGAAACCCTCAATAATATCGTTCATGCAACATACCCCTCCTGGTCCGGGCTTGCTGTTTGAGAATTACCCGGAATAGTAACAATACTCAATTCCCGCTATCTGGCATTTGTTCTGGAAAGTAATGAATACTCTGGTAAATTCCGGTGATGTACATTAAACTGTATTGACATTGGGCGTTGCAGAGCCTGGGTATCTATGGATCCCCGTAGCGGGATATTGCACTGATAATATCATTGAACAATTCAGGTCCGAGGATTTTCTCTGCTTCCGGCCGGTAATGTGTTTTCATCAAACCCACGAGAATTTTTGTCCCTTTCATGGTAGTGAGAATACCTACCCGTTCTGCCCGTGTGACCAGCTCTTCCTGTTCCATCATGGCAAAATATGGTAAGACATAGTAATGTGGCACATCAAGAAACTCTGCCAGTCTCCGCGTTGTCGGAAACTTTACCTGGATTTGTCGTTCCGAGAACGAGACCGAAATATTCCGGTCTTGCAGGACCTGTATCCGAATGGCCGCGTCAAAAAGGATATCGATAGAAAGCGCCTGTGCCATGATAGTGTGATTATATATTCTGATTAACTGCCATTAAGACTTGCATACCCGGATGCGACTCATGAACCTCCATGACGCAATGGTCGAGAGGTGCCGGGCGATGGATTATACCAGTACTTCACCAGGCACTGTTCTGCGCCATTTGCCGTACCGGTGATGAAAAAAAGATTATTAGTGTTGGAATTTGTGCTTCTCTTCTTCGGGTACCGGTTCCATGTAAACGACCTGGGCCCCCATATCCTTCGCAATCTGCTCGATCTCGACCTTTCGGAAGTGGGTCGCCTCTATCTGTAGTTGTCCGCCTGTAACCGCGACAATCCGGTATTTAGGCTGCTTTACACCTTCGCCAACCTTCTGGCGTTCCCGTACATATATTTTTAACATGTTCTGCACCTGCTGATATACCAACTGGTTTATCACTTACACTATTAACTATTCAGGCATATAAACATATCTTGATTTCTGTGCACCGAAGATTTGAGTTGGTCAATAAATTAGAAGGGGAGACCCTTTCACGAAGAAGCCTTCTTGCCGCATACCGTAATCGACCGAGGCTCAGGTTAATGCCTGAACTGAATGTCGTTAAAATTGGCGGGCACGGCATCATAGACTACGGCCGGGAGGTCCTCCTTCCCCTGGTAAATGAGATCGGGGGGCTTTCGAAAGATAACCAGATGCTGGTTGTTACCGGCGGGGGTGTCAGGGCGCGTCATATCCTGGATATCGGGCTTGACCTCGGGATGCCTACCGGGGTGCTCGCCGAACTTGCGGGAAAAATATCCGAACAGAACGCGATCATGGTCTCGATCCTGCTGGCCCCCTGGCATGGTGTCCGTATCCATACCGCAGACCTCCTCGAACTGCCAACACAACTCTTCCTGGGTGCATTACCCGTGATGCACGGCACCCCGCCGTACGGGTTATACGAGCACCCGGGTGAACACGGGGCCATTCCCCCTCACCGGACTGATACTGGTGCGTTCCTCGCGGCTGAAGTTGTTGGAGCGAAACGATGCATCTTACTGAAGAATGTGAACGGGCTTTATTCAGAAAACCCGCATAAAAATCCCGGATGCTGAATTCATTGCCGATATTACTGCAAAAGAACTCCTCGCCATGGACCTTGATGACATGGTCCTCGAACCCATGATCGTAAGTCTTCTTCCTGATGCAAGGAATGTCAGGGAAGTGCATATCATCAACGGACATGTCCCGGGAAATCTTCCGAAACTCCTGAAGGGTGAAAAAGTAGGGACCGTGATACGTGCTGAATAATCCATTGAAGGATTATAAACCCCTATTAACTATTTGTATTTAACATCATCTAAAAACAACATATTTTTATTGGACCTTTCATAACACTACTATGCCGCATTGGGGGTTTTTGCGGCACAGGGTAATCTAATCTGTATCCCTATGGTCCGGCAGACACTACAGCCAGGGCCAAAGCGATCATCGTAATCCCCGCTCCAGCTCTTCATAGGTTTCCGGGAGAAATCCGCATGGATTTTTCCGGCATAACCTTTTACAAAGGAATTGTTACATTTTGATTACGTTTAGGAAGGTTCCGAACAACTATACCGAAAGATGAAACCCTGGTTCCCTGACAGGTCTCCATCAGATTTGGCAGAACAATTGCATCCTTTTTATCAACGGTCCGCAAACCTGCGATCTGCCCGGGACGTAGCCATACTCCCTGCTTCCTGAAGCCAGCCTGTTTTTTCACCAGGGTATGAATCAATTTCCGGGATATATGGCTTTATGTCCAGGATGGGAGTACCGTCCAGGATGTCGATGTCTGCGATCTCTACCCCGGATTCATTAACACTGAGCAGCCTGACCACGGATAACCCGATCTGGCTGGGACGTCTCGGAGCCCGTGTTGCAAATACCCCGTGGAGCCTGGTATCAAGAAACGGGGTTACCGTCAGGTCGTACCCGGTTGACTGGTGGAACAGGTAGATCAGAATGATGCGTGAGAACCCTGCAAGGTCCAAGAGCCCTGGGCGGTATTCCTCGTAGATATCAATACGTCCCTTAACGCCCATCGCTCCTGTGGGTTGAATAGGCATACCTTCAGCTGATTTCCATGGTGAACTGATTGTGCCGATAATAGTGAGTGATTCTGGTTTCACAGTTTGTTTCATGGTCATACAGAAAAATCACGTGTTACATATAATTCCAACCCTGGATGAGATGATTCGGTGGGTTTTTAGCCACCTGAAAGTTGGGTTTCACGTGTGGAATTCCTATTGAAAGATCGTTCCCGTCTCCTGACCTGGATCCAGGGATCCCCGGTGATTAATGGTCCTTTGTCCACCAGATTTTTGCCCCGTAGGATGAACCCCTGAGCTGGAACTCTGTCCCGATCATGGATAACTTTGTGCGGAGATAATCCCGGATAATTTTGTCCTGGTGTTCGTCAGTGCAGTCCATGCGCCGGTGAAAATCTGCAGTTGCGTCCCCAATCGTGGGATAGCGGTGCCTGTGATCAGATTTCAAGACTTCAAAATTCGGATAAATCCCCATCTGGAGAAGGGCCATAAAAAGACAGTCCGCCTTCGGCTCGTAATAGTATGGGACTCCATGGACTTTTGGCCAGAGATGATGGAGGATCTCCGAAGATGGTGACGGCTTTAAGAACCAGAACAGGTAGACCGTACCTGAACAGACGGTATCCATTTTCCGGACTGCCTCTCCAATGTCCACCATCGAGAGCGAATATGATGCAATGACAATATCAAACGGCCCCCCCAGCTCTTCGATCGTCACATCTTCCCATCTCTTCTCAATAATGCGGATATCCTCCACCTGCTCTGAAGCCTGGTACTCTCTGAGTGCGGACACCATCATCGGTGAAGGCTCAACTACGGTGACCTTACAGCCCCTTCGAGCGAGAGGTACTGCAAGAGTGCCCGGCCCGGCACCGATATCAAGGACCTTTGCACCCGGGTAGATCTTTATGCCACCCAGTTGCTCCATGACAAGCGTTGCTCTCCCTTTCTTGTCGTAGAGATACAGGCGCCTGACATTCTCTTCGTCAGACCAGAAATCGATACTATTCTGGTAGTGCGGTGTTGCGAGCTGCCGGAGTTTCCTCTCCTTCCAGACGTTAATCCAGTCGATAGTATCAAAACACTGGTCACTGGATGATTGGATTGGTCGTTCATTATCCATATGGTCACGTCCGGTTCTTCCTCTATACTACTACTTAACCAGATAAAAATGTTAAGCGAACAGTTTTTGTTATGGGGTCTGGGGTGGTGTGATATCTTTCCCCTTTTGTTTTCTCTCCCCGTTCCATTTCATCAGGTACGCGAGGACCATCCCGGCAATGAATCCACCTACGACAGAGAGTAATGCAAGGACGCCGGTAACGATGGTGACTGGCAGGGAGTCTGTTTTTAACCCGTGCTTTCCCATCTCGATAGCGACAAAGAGGAGCAGGGCTCCATATATTCCGGGTGAAATCAGCTGCTGAAATCCAGGCCCTGCAAAAAATATTGCGATGATAAGAAGGATGATTCCGGCAAAAATATTCGAACCGCCAGTCCTCGCTCCAAAGCGGTACTGTGCGGCCATGCCACCTGCACCATGGCACATCGGGAACCCTCCAAAAGGGGCTGAAATGATATTCATGACCCCGATTGTCCTTGAAAGTTTCTCAGGGGGGATTTCGCGGTCGAACAGGTCTTTTGAAAGAAGGGAGGTCGCAAGGATGGCATTCGTGATAGTAATCAGCGCCTGCGGAAGCACGAGTTCTGGGATTGAACTGATAAAATCCGATATACCCGGGATCATTAGGGTAGGCATCCCGATCAGGTATATCTCTGGCACCCCGTAAAGAAACACCCCCATTGCTCCTGCGATAATCATAAGGATGAGTGCGGAAAGGTCTGGAAATTTCCGCACGTACGAGATAACGAAAACAAGAAGTATGACACCCACACCAAATACAAAGAAACCGGGGTCTTTAAGTAAAAAGTCCCCTGCTGCCTTAAGGAGTAGGAGTGCAAGACCTAGCTGAATGCCCCTGATAACTGCAGGTGGTACATAGCGCTCAATAACCTGCATCCACCGGCCGAATCCGAGGAAAAAGAAGAGGACCCCAAGTAGGATTCCTGCTGCGGCAAGTTCAGGTCCCGCAAGAGCCCCGGATATCGCAACAACTGCAATCACCTTCATTGGTTCAACCGGAACCGGCAACCGGTAGAAAACTCCTGTAACGACAAACCAGATCCCAAAGAAAAGAAGAATGATACCGAGGTTAAGCTTACAGACCACTGCAACCGCAAACATCAGGGGGACTATTATCCCGAAGTCCCCGAACGCACCCGCTAATTCAGACAGGTTGAATTGTATTCCGGGTGCCTGCTGTTCCTGCATGGTGTATCCGTGTTTTTTTAAAACCCGTTTTACATTACCTTATTGTTTACTATTTAAACTTGGAAATATACGGGTATTGCAGTGATGCTTTTTCTGTAAACTAGTAATAGCTAACATAAGTATTATATTAATATATAATATATAATCATGGTCTGGTGATCCACCGTGATCTTCAAGGATGAAAACGTATTCAACCTCTACATTATTGCGAAGACTACCGATGCGCCAATGATTAATGACGTCCAGCGCGAGGCCGTTGACTTCCTCGGTGACTATGCGAAGAAAGGAAATGAAGAGGCGGTTACCGCATTGCAAATGCTCTACCGGTTTCCGGACCTCCACCCGCACCTACGGGAAAAAGTGGCAACTAAAATAGGAAAATCCCAAACTACTTAAAATATTAAAATTGTGGATGGGAAACAAACTTTCCCCCCCTCACGAAAAGTCTCTCAAATCTTTATACATCGTCTTTCCGGCGTTTCCAGACATAGAGCACCCAGAGGAACGAAGCCAGTGTTGCCACGATTGTTGAGAGAACAAGCAGTGGTATATACCACCACTGCGCCGCCATCGTACCTTCCATCACCCCGCTGCCGGCAATAGTCGCGATAGTATTCGGGACAAGGAATGCCGTGCCGAGCACCGTCAGGTAGGCTGTTACCAGGGCAAACCGGTTGTTCAGGCTCTGCAACTGGTTATTGTAGATACTCTGCATCACTTCAAGGCCGGATGCGAGCACTGTTGACATCTGCTCGGACAGTTCGATGTGACGGTCGATGTTATTCGACAGTATCCCAATCCTCCCAAGGAGGTGTTCGTCGTCGGTGATGAGGTCCGAATCCCCATAACGGAGCGATTCTGTCACGTCCTTCGTTGCCCAGAGGACATTCAGGTAATCGATCAGGATATGCTTCATATTATAGATATCACGGGCAATCTTTTGCCTGCCCATCTTTTCCTCGATTAATGCCTTACTGATGCTGTCCCCGTGTGCCTCAATCCCACGGAGGAATTCAAAATTACGGTCATTGTTTTCATCAATAATCCGTTCAAGCACAAGCGTGATACTATCCGGCGTATTGTCCGCATTCAGTTTTTTCAGGAAAGGCTGGGCATAACGGGAGAACTGAAGGAGCCGGTTGATGTCCTCGTTATGCACGGTGACGATTGTATTCCCTCGGATAAGGATGATAATCGGGCGCACCAGAATGTCATCGTCGGTCATGGCGACTGCCGGGAGCATAATTCCGAGCTCGTCATCGTAGTCCTCGTACGAGGAATAAAAACCTGAAAAAATTTTCTGGTAGTCAATTTTCTGGAACCCCATTGCAGGGCCGATAATCTCTATCTCAACTTCCAGTTCCTTCGTGGTAAAGTCGACCCAGGCAACAGATGCGTCAACAACCGCACTAAGGTAGTGTTTGGGAGACCGGTTGACAATTTTTTCAGTCAGCCCTCCCGGCTTCAGCGTTACGCAAAAACTGGAGCCGTTCGTTATTTCACAAGACGAGCCAGTTTCCGACATTCCAATGACAGGTTCAGATATTTCCATGGGTCACTTCACCTCCAGGTTCGGAAGAGTTATTTTCCTGTTTAAGAGGTTCCTTTTTAAGCCATATTATACCTAGCATCATTACCCGGGCCTTGCAGGGGACCCCCTGGTCGTTCTCCTGTATACGAATCGGAAATGCCATTTCAGGGTACCTGATCAGTCGCGCGCGAGGAGCATACGAAATAAAAAAAAAAGATTGCCCTATCAGCTCTTTACCACGGGTGGCATGAGGGATGACGGGACTGCTCCAATTCCTTTTGGTGGGACAATGGGTGGCAGGCCGTTTCCATTCAGGATTGCCTTGCCTTCACTATCGAGGAGCAACTGGATCCACTGGATACCGGCAGATGGGTTGACTGCAACGGTTGGGACCGTAATACCGTACTCAATCGGTATTCCCGCTTCAGTGGTTGTGCCAGTGCCGAGGTTCCGTTTTACCTTCACCGTGGCATACTTGTCTGCCATCTTCGGGTCAGACAGGTCCATCTCTGGAGGCAGGGTGATATATGATACCTTGTTCTCCACGGCAGTGTTCATGTAGCCGAGGTAGTAATCCGCATTCCCCGCTTTCAGAATGTCAATGGGTTTCGGTCCGGTTACTGCAATGATCAGGCCTTTGCCATCCGGGGCAGGATTTGTTACGTCGATTACATATGCCCCATCTACAGCCGATGATGTGATCTTGCTGTGTGATCCTACGATAGTGCTGAAGATGTTATCAAGACCATAATACCGCTCTGAAAGCTTAATGGTCTGGTATGCACGGTATCCGCCGGGATCTGTATTCGGGTCGCTGGTAACAAGTGTAACTCCGTCAGCCCCGAGAATCTTGTACCAGTTGTCTGAAGTGATCTCACCTGCATAATCACTCTTGTTCGTATACATCAGGACCATTGAGTTCTTTGCAAACTTGACATAGTAATCCGCATATTTCGGGAACATCTGTTTTTCAATCAGTACGCCGTCAGCGCTGGCAAGGATGTCTGCCTTCTCCCCGTTCTTTGTGATCTTGTCGATCATGGCGCTGCTCGCGCCGGAATAGATCAGGACATCGGTGTCAGGGTGCGCCTTCACATAGACAACTGCAAGTTTGGTGAACGAGTTTGTGAGGCTTCCTGCATTGAAGACGATCAGTGGTTTTGTCGCAACGGCAGGTGTTGTATAATCAACCGGGATACCTGCGGGTATGCCTTTTGGCACTCCTGCGGACATCGGTGTAAAGAGGCCCTTGCCGTACTTGTCTTTCCCATAGGCTGCAATTGCTGCCTGGGTATCAGGTGCAATCAGGAAATTGACGAAGTCGTTAGACGCCTTGATCTTTTCAACAGGCTGTTTTGCGTTGTATACCGACATGACGCTGTAGACATTTAAGAGGGAATCTCCCGATGCGACAACCGGTTCAAGGTTGAGTTTTCCCTTGTAGGCAAGGTAGGTCCCTTCATCGGTGAGGGTATAGGCCCCTTTCTCGCTGGCCATCTGGAGCGTCTCTCCCATGCCCTTTCCAGCCTCTACATACCATTTCCCTGAGTTCTGGACGTCCTTTGCGTAGTTGTACTTCGCATTTGACCAGATCCTCTTTTCGGCGGAATGAGTTCCGGAACCGTCACCTCTTGAGATGAACGCAACTCCCGGTGTCCCCTTCTTGCCCTCAGCCATGATCTTCTTGAATGCATCTTCAGGAGTCATGCCCTTGATACCGGCGGGATCACTGGCAGGTCCGACTATCTGGAAGTAATTGTCGGCAAAGCTCCGGCGGTTCAACCCGGTACCGTTCTCCATGAATGCCATTTCGCTTGCCGGGTCATGGACGAGAAGGATGTCAGCATCGCCACGTTTTGCAAGTTCAATGGCTTTTCCGGTCCCCTGCGAAGTGATCTTCAGCTTCGTTCCGGTACTGCTTTTCAAACATCGGCTGGAGATAGTCGAGGAGCCCTGTATCATACAGGCTTGTTGTTGTGGCGACCAGCAGGGTCTGTGGAGTACCTGCTGGTTTTACGGGTGTGGCGACCACGGTTACCGGCGTGGCGGCAGGTGTGCTTACCGGCTGGGTGGTGGTCACGGTTGCAACAGGGGTTGTCTGCTGGGGAGTAGTACCGGTACAACCGGCAAAGCCTGCACCGGCTACGAGCAACACCATCAGTGCAACGATGAGTACATAGTGTGAATTTTTGGTCATAGTACGATCAGTAAAACTTACCGATGACGTGATATGAATGTTTTCATTTAACATTATGAAAATGTAAACCAGTTGTATACCAATTGGAGTATCAGTTGAGGTATCAGTTGGTAAGGCAATACACGGTGCCTTCAGGACAACAATTCGTAGATACCGGATGTCAGGCTACCATAATTTCACTATTATTTCGCAATTCCAGAAGGCGGGTAATTGATTCTACCCTGTTTGCGTCATGTGGGTTTTTTACTCTTCAAATGTATTATTAGTAAAGAATATGGTAGGAGCGGATCCCTGTTGAAAGTGCTTCATATTGTCGGACATTCTGGTTCGGGTAAAACAACATTCATTACCCGGCTGGTTGTTGAATTGCGAAAAATGGGGACTGTTGCGACCATCAAGCACCTCGGGCACCATACCTACGCTCTTCCGGAAGGAAAGGATACCACGCTGTTCTTTGAATCCGGTGTGAATATTTCCGAAGGTATTGATAGCGAAAAATCTGTCATCCTTCTCCGGGACCCTGACCTGTTTCACGCACTTGGTCGCCTGGCAGACCTTGGCATGGACTTCGTAATTATTGAGGGTTTCAAATCAGTAGAAATCCCCTGTATCGTGTTCGGTGACCTTCCGGCTCCAAATGCACTGATGGCGGACCCCTCTGTCGACCAGGTCATCAATGGCCTTTCTGTTTTCCCGGAGATACAAACTAAAAATGGGCCAGGAAAAGAAGATCCGGGCTCAATGGATGGAAAAGAATTCAGTCCCTCCGGAATGTGCACACTGTACTAAAGATTATAACACCTGCCAGGGGAACAAATTGAAAACCGGGAGATCGGAGAAACTTCCTGGCATTGCCGGCGATAATCGTGGGGTTATTGTGTCGTTAACTGCAGGAATCAGTTTCAATGATGAACCGTGCGAAGGGTGGTATGAAAAACTTGTTGCAATTACCGGCGCCATTCACAGGGAACGGACTATTGCCGGTGCTAATGTTCTTACTTCGGTATCGGTGCGGAACCGGTTGATCCCCCCAGGTCCGGAGGAGATTTACATAACTGCAATATCCTCCGGTTACAGGCCGGGAATTGTTGCTATCTCCCAGGTATTCCGGGAATTGAAGGAGTTCGTTACACCCCTTGGGCTAGTCCTGCAGGGTATTGATTAACCCCTCTTCCCCGGGTATTCATAAGACCTCAATGCTTGTCGTTTATCCGTGAAAATAGTCCTATCCCGGGCATCTTGCCATTTTTATTTTCTACGCCCGGTAATCAGGAGTTCTGATATTCGTCCAGGGCAAAGGGCGGTATTATGGTATAACAACGACTTCTTACCATTGGGTGCTTATCTATCAGCATAGCGTTTCATATGAGCAGTAATTCTCTGCCTGATCAGTAGTTCACGATTGTAATTATAGTCACCAACAATCAAATCAACACCAGGGGTGTCTCTGAAAATGTACATGCACATAAATGGAGCGGAAGTCCCTTCAGCCAGCGATAAATGGCGGGATGTGTTAAATCCGGCGACTGGTGAGGTAATCGATACCATCCCGGATGGAACATCTGAAGATGTAAATGTGGCAGTTGATTCTGCAGAATCAGCCTTTCTGAAATGGTCAGAAAAAACCATGCGGGAACGTGGAGCCCTTCTTTTCCGCGCAGCAACAATGGTCAGGGATGATCATAAGCGCTTCGCACGACTTCTTACCATGGAACAGGGAAAACCTCTCCGTGAGGCCACCGATGAGGTCAGGGGCTTTTGTAATATCCTTGAATTTTACGCCGGGCTCTCATCGCAGCCTGCGGGAGAGGCAGTACGCCTGGGCAGCCAGGGCGACTGCATGGTAATGAATGAGCCCCTTGGGGTTTGCGGGGCTGTCATCCCCTGGAACATGCCCGTCCTCATTATGGGCTGGAAGACTGCTCCGGCATTACTCGCCGGAAATACCATGGTCATGAAACCTTCCTCTACGGCCCCCCTGACAGTCCTCGCACTCTCTAAAATCCTTGAGGAAGCAGGACTCCCACCCGGGGTATTGAATATAGTGACAGGAAGTGGTGGTTCTGCCGGTGAAGCGATCATTACCCATCCATCGATACAAAAAGTCTCGTTCACCGGCAGTTGTGCGACCGGGTGCCGCATCAGGGAACTTGCAGGGTCACATAACAAAGACCTGCTCCTGGAACTTGGCGGATCTGACCCGATGATCGTCATGAATGATGCCAATGTGCCGAAAGCGGTTGAGGGTGCATTACGGGGACGTTTCTACAATGCAGGACAGGTATGCACCGCGGTAAAACGTCTTTTCGTGCACAGGGATATTGCCGAATCATTTATCCGCCAGTTAAAAGGGCGTGTTGAATCGCTTCATGTGGGGAACGGGCTTGATCCCCAGGTGGAAATGGGTCCCCTGAACAACCGGCAGCAGTATGATACCCTGTCAGGGATTATGAAATCTGTAAAGGAGAACGCGGAAGGTACTATTCTCACCGGTGGAAGTCCGCTAACGGGTGCGGGGTATGATAACGGGTATTTCTTTGAACCAACCCTGGTTGGGGACGTTGCAGAGGACTCGTCCCTGTTAACCGGGGAGATATTTGGCCCTGTCCTCCCTGTCGTGGTGTTTTCTGACCTCGATACTGCCATTTCACAGGCGAACCGCAGCCCCTATGGGCTTGGGGCCTCGGTGTGGACAAGTGACCTTGCAACCGTAAGGAAGGTCTTCCAGGATGTGCACGCCGGTATTGTCTGGGTAAACCGCCATCTGACGGTACCGCCGGAAATTCCATTTGGAGGGACAAAGGAAAGCGGGACCGGACGGGAAAATGGTTACAGGGCATTAGAGGGGTACACCAGGACAAAGACCCTGTTCCTCGGGTGGTGATGAACTAGAGACAAGGCGGTTGCTGGCAGATTCCCTTCGTTCAGGCCCCTAGTCTCACTGACTTCATCCCCGTCAGTCAGTCTTTTCCGTCCACCCAAAGTCCATGACCACCTTAAGGGTTGACTGAAATACCCAGGTGAGTGGAATTAGTTGAAATTAACTAAATTAACTTAATCTGATTAAATAATAAAATAAAATAGCAATATTTTTCAAAGTACCTGTGAGATCGTACAGCACATACCCTTCCACTCAATCCATGGAGGTCTAATAATACTGTGCTAGTCCAAATTACAAAATCTTCTCAAAACGATAATTTTTTCATAGTAAGGTCCGGTAGGAACTATACTCACGCCCTGGTCTTTCTCGTCGTATTTTTACTGATCACACAAGGGGTGTCCGCTTCAACCACAAGCCTCCATCTCCAGAAAATAGGAGCTGATGGAAAGACCGTCCTTGCCGAAAAAAACCTGGATTACCTCTGGATGGAACAGAACCTGCCCGTACAGGGAGATGGTGTCGTCCACTATTATCACCAGGGGCCGGTGTTCGTTGATAATGCAGACCCTGCTGTTGAGGAAGTCCTGCGCTGGAACCCCGAAGAGAATAAAAACGTCAAAGAAAAGGATATGGGTGCAGTAAAAGGGACCGATATCAGGGACCTCTGCGAGCTCATCGGGGGAATGGGCCAGGGGGATACCCTGCGGCTAAAAGCATCTGATGGGTTTTCTCGTACATTTGCCTATGAGAATGTCTATAATTACTCATCATCACAGGGCCCGATGGTCCTTACCTGGTACCGGTCAGACGAAGGATATGTACCAAACTATACCACCGGAATGCGTCTCGTTTTTTTGGCTGACACTTCCACCAATCCATGGGGACTTCACGCTTTTGGGAACCAGGACTGGCATGATTCTGCTTCCCCGGAATACTGGTACTATTACACACAGGGAAATGAGCAGTACCCGACCACAACCGGTCTTTCAGTACAGTCTATTTCAGAGGTAACGATTTACCAGGCGGGGCAACCCTCACAACCAGCCGCGACAAGTCATGGTACACCGGGAAAGGCTCCCGGTTTTGGATTGCCTCTCGTCCTGGCCGCACTTGGGATTACCCTGTTTTTCGCATCGGGGAGACGATAACATGCCTCATAGATCACTACAATTACCTGCAAATATCGTCCGGAATCGTTCGATTTCCCTGCATGGGAGATGTAATGGGACCGGGGTCCTCCTATTGCTGATTCTCCTCGCTGGAATCGCAATCCTCGTATTCCCGGTTGCGGGTGAACCGACCTCTTCGCTCCATGTAATAAAAATGGCGGATAACGGGACGATGGTCGTCAATGAGACGACGGTCAGTACCCGGTGGATGGAGTCCCACCTCCCTGTGCAGGGTGACGGGGTCACCCATTACTATCACCAGGGCCCGGTCTTTGTAGAATCAAAGGAAGCACAATGGGATACCAACGAGACTACGAATTTCAAGGATATGGGGGCAGTCAAAGGGACAGCGGTAAAAGACCTCTGTGACCTGGTCGGGGGAATGGCCCCCGGAGACCAGGTTATGATAAAATCCGGTGACGGTTACCATGTGGAACTTGATTACCAAAACATTTACCAACCGGAACCCCGGCAGGGTCCTGTCACCGTCACCTGGTTCAACGGTAATGAATCGACGATAGGGGAACGGCAGGGAACCGGGTACCCTCCAGACTATTATGTAGGGATGCGACTCGTGTTCTTTGCCGATAATTCAACAAACCCGGGCAGGAAACATGTGTTCGGCAACCAGGACATGCGTGCAGTAATGCCGCCCGAATCAATTCACCTGTTCGAAAATCTCTATCCTTCGACAAGCGGGTATACCGTCAAGTGGGTGGATGAAGTCCGGGTATACAAAGGGGGTTATCAAGGTTCAACAGATCTCCTGCCAAAATCGTTTAGTTCGAAAATGGACGAAACATATCCTGCCCCCCCAACGAATAAAAGCCCCTCCTCCCTCCTGCTCGTCCCGTCGGCTCTCATTATTACCGGCATCCTGTTCATGAGGAGGAGATTCTGATGCCCGGACAGAAGATCCTGGGTTTCCTCGTGATCGCCTGCCTTTGCATGGGCCTTGTCCTTACGTCAGGGTGTACCGGAAACGCTATCGGCAAATCCATACCGGCAGAAGATCCCTCAATCAGCAACTGGCATCTCACCCTCAATGGCACGACTGAAAAAGTGCTGACACTTTCAGATCTTCAGGCACTCCCAGCAGTCACGGCCAATGGGTACGCCGTCTCCACAACCGGGATCCGGTTCGGACCCTATACCTGTAAAGGTGTGGACCTCCGTGATCTTGCGGCACTTGTTGGCGGGATCGGTGAAAAAGACCAGGTATGGGTGTATGCACCAGATGGGTACCTCTGGGTCTTCGATGCGGGACAACTCAACGGAAAAGGGTTTGTTACGTTCAACGAGTCACTCCGTGAAGTCCCGTCCCCGCCGCTGAAGGTCATCCTCATGTACGAGCAGGATGGAAAACCCGTCACATACAACGACGGGGGGCCGGCGAGGGTCGCAATCGTTTCGGACTCGCCTGGGATCGTCACAGAAGGAAGTGCCTGGGTCAAATGGGTAGACCGAATCGAAGTCCACCGGAAATGAAGGCGTTATCCATGTCCTGGATCCTTATCCTCGCAATTATCGTCGTTCTTGTTACATGGACGGCAGGGTGTACCGGGACGGCGAAGGAGAAGGTCCCCCTGAAAGTCTATTGTGCCGGGAGCCTTGTCATCCCGTTCGGGGAGGCCGAGAAAGAATTTGAAGCCCTTCACCCCGATGTCGATGTCCAGCTGGAACCGCATGGGAGTATCCAGGTCATCCGGCAGGTTACGGACCTGCACCGCCCAGGGGACGTGATTGCCGTAGCGGATGAGTCCCTGATACCGGACCTGATGTACAGGAAAGCCGGGGGGGACGGACGCAACTACACCGACTGGTACCTGCCGTTTGGTGGAAACGAGATGGTCATCGCCTTCACCAACAAGAGCAGGTATGCAAGTGAAATTACGGAGGAAAACTGGTACGTGGTCCTCTCACGGCCTGATGTGAAGGTGGGACTATCAAACCCGATGCTTGACGCCGCCGGGTATCGCGCATTGATGGTCGCAAAGCTGGCAGAAAACGAATACCACACCAGTAAACTATTCGGGACTCTTATCGGTGACCATTTTGATCCACCGCTACCGGTCACGACCGTTGGCCAGGTTACGACAATTATACTCCCCGAGATTGTGAAACCTTCGGATGATCACGTGGTTGTCCGGGACGGGAGTATCTTCCTCCTTTCTCTTCTGGAGACTGGAGGTATCGATTATGCCTTCGAATACCGCAGCGTGGCGGAAGGGAAGAACCTCCGGTGGATACGTCTTCCGTCATCCATCCATCTTGGATCACCTGAGTATGCCAGAAACTATCGCAATGTAACTGTTATTCTCGGGTTCCAGCGGTTCAGCTCGATTGGAACCGAGCGGGTAGGAGTACCGATTGTCTACGCAGTCACGATACCCTATAGTGCTTCCCACCCGGAAATTGCGAAGGAATTTGTGGACTACATCGCGAGTGAAGCCCGGAAGGGGAGACCGGGATGGCCAGCCCCGTTAAACAAGACAGAAATCATCCGGGAGTAGCCCCATGCAGAAAGCACCCCTGAACGTGAAACGAGGTGTCTTTGACAGGAGTATCCTTGGTTTCTGGTTAATCGGCGGGCTCCTTGTACTGTTCATTGTCCTCGCCATCCTCTCCATTGCAATCCCTGAATTATCAAACCCTGCTCATCTTGCAGGGGTTGTAACCGATCCCTCTGTTCTTCTCACCCTGGGGATTACTATGGTTGCAGGGTTGAATGCCGTGGTAATTCTAATCCTGTTCGGGACCCCTCTCGCCTACGCACTCTCAAGAAGTACATTCCCGGGTAAAGGTCTGGTTGAAAGTATCATCGATTTACCGCTGATCCTCCCGCATACCGTCGCAGGCCTCATGGTCTATCTTCTCTTCATGTCGCAGGGAATAATAGGAGCACCGCTTGGTAACGTAGGAATCGTATTCGAAGATGCCTATCCCGGAATAGTGGTCGCGATGGTATTTGTCGCAATTCCCTATTATGTCAACACCGTCCGCGAGGGATTTGAAACGGTCCCGGTCCGGCTGGAGAATGTCGCAAGAACGCTTGGTGCCTCACGGTTCCGTGCATTCTGGCATATAGTCCTCCCGCTGTCCACCCGCCATATCTCTTACGGGGCGTTGCTCGCGTGGGGAAGGGCGATCGGGGAATTTGCCGCTGTCATCATGATTGCCTACTTCCCGATGGTAATATCGACGTTGATTTATTACCGGTTCGCTTCCGGAGGGCTTTCGGAGGCCATGAGCGTTGCACTGGTAATGATTGTGATATGCGGGATAATATTCGTCCTGTTCAGGGTACTGCTGAAGAAAAAGGGGGATGTTGATGATCGGGCTTGAACATATCTCGTTACAAAGGGGTGTATTCAGTCTCAATGACATCAACCTCGATGTTACATCAGGCAGGTATTATTTCCTGATGGGGCCGTCCGGTGCGGGAAAAACCCTTATCCTCGAGATTATTGCAGGCCTGAAGGTCCCTGGTTCAGGGCGGGTACTCCTGGATGGTAGTGATATCACCGGTGCCCGTGCGGAAGAACGAAACATCGGGTTTGTCTACCAGGACTATTCCCTGTTTCCCCACTACACGGTTACTAAGAATGTCGCATTTGGTATGAAAATGCAGGGAAAATCTCCCTCTGATCAGGATAAAAAAGTCTGCGGGTTGCTGCAACAGTTCGGGATATCCCACCTGGCTGACCGGTTCCCCACGACGTTAAGTGGCGGTGAAAAACAACGGGTGGCCCTTGCCAGGGCCCTGGCAATAGATCCGACTGTACTGCTCCTGGATGAGCCCTTTGCGGCCCTGGACCCTGTTTCCCGCGAGGAGTGCATGCAGGGACTGAGGGACCTTCATCGTGACCAGGGTCTTACGATCCTCCAGGTAAGCCATTCACGGGATGAAGTATACTCCCTGGCAGATGAAGTGGCACTCATCGACAACGGTTCTATCGTTCAGACCGGTCGTCCCACTGATGTTTTTTCACATCCCAAAACACTGAGAGCCGCGGTGATTGCCGGGACTGAAAATATTTTTGAGGGAATTGTCCACGCAAAGACCGTTGGAATGAGTTCTATCGAAGTCCATGGGGTAACCATTACCGCAGAGGAAATATTTCCCCCTGGTAGCAGGGTGGTGGTTTGCATCCGGGCCGGGGATATTGCTATCCATAAAAATGGCCGGGTCCCGGAAGACCAGGATAATATTATTGAGGGGACCGTTGCCTCGCAGATAATCACTGATTATACCTGTACTCTCTCTGTCGAAGGACCTCTGCCAATGAGCGTTACGATTCCAAGAAAAACCAAGGAGCAACCTGTATTTCAGAATGGCGATGCGGTCCGGTTGTCATTCTCCAGAGACCACGTGCTCGTACTGCCAGTTGCACCGGCTCCGGATAATGAAATTAAATTAATGTGATTAACTTACGACATTAAAAGATAATATTCTTTTATTGCAATCCCTGAGTACCTAGCAGGTATCGGGATCATTCTCTGATCCCGCAGGTTTGGGTCCATGTCATGAAGCACAACCAGTGGTTTTTTCTTTCGTTCACATGTCTTTTCCTGCTGTCATTTGGGACTATTACCGTTTCCGGCGCGTCTACGGAGCTCCATATCGTAAAATATGCGGTTGACGGGTCAACGGTCCTCAACGAGACAAGGATTGATTACCGCTGGATGGAGCAAAACCTGCCTGTGAAAGGTGATGGGATAACTCATTACTATCTCCAGGGGCCGGTATTTGTGGATAGGCCTGAAGACCGGTGGAACATAGCGGAAGATACCAATGTCCAGGAGAAGGACATGGGTGCAATAAAAGGTACCGATGTCAGGGATCTCTGCAACCTTGTCGGGGGTATGGTTTCGGGTGATGAACTGAAACTGACAGCAACAGATGGGTTTTCTAAAACTTTTGCCTACGAAAATGTGTATGAGCCCCCTTCACGGCAGGGACCGATGGTCATCGCATGGTATCGGGCAGATAAGGGATATGTTCCTTCGTACAATGACGGGATGCGCCTCGTCTTCCTTGCCGATACTTCGGTCAACCCGTGGGGGATTCATGCGATGGGGGCCTGGGACTGGCATGAAAGTGCTGCCGAAAAATACTGGTATTACTATTATAACGGGAATGAAAAATATCCCACCACCACCGGGGTCTCCGTCCAGTCTTTGGGAGAAATTCTTAATTTTCAGCCAGGAAGAACCATCGGGAACGATCCGTGTTACATCAGAGCCGGCTGGCGCAACGATACTCGTTGATGACGAGGACACCGGCAAGCTCACTCCCGCGGAGATTACGGGTGTTTCTTTGGGTCCACATGTTGTGAATGTACAAAAACAGGAATACGAGATCCCAGAATCGCTGGTGGTTGATGTGATTGTTAACCAGGTATCCGTTGCAGATTTTACATTGCAAAAGACGTCTCCCGGCCCTGCAAGCGGAGCTGAAGCTGGATCTGATGGTTTAGGATCAGATAAGAATACCGTATATGGCACAGAGGGGTCCACACTTGACCTTTACAGGCATGAGAATATCCGTGGCAATATCTCGATAATGCCTGTTAAGGTATTGGAAGGACCGGTAAAAGGTGGGGGTGAACAGACATTTTCCCTCCCGTTACTGGCAACGACCGGGGACATCACATGTATCCGGCTCTATGTATTTTCATCAGCGGGTTATGATATAACCCGGGCAGCAGGAGCCGATCCATCTTTCATCGTGGTGCAGGGAACAACGTCGATCAACCCAGACCGTGTATACAGGGACCATGGCCTGAATGCAACATCCGGTTTAGTAACAACGAGTTGCTTTATCCTGCCGAATTCTACCAAACCGGGGCAGACAATAAAACTTATCATGGACAACTCACCTGGAACTTCATGTATACTTGAAGGTGCGGCGCTTGTTGTAGTTTCCCGAAATGAAAATGGACCCACTATCTCGTACTGGCTCCACGAAGGGGCAGATGTGATTTCTGCACCGCCCGGCAGGGAAAACAACGATGCGGAGACGACCGCTGAATTCTACCTTGAACCATCAGGATCCGCATTTTCTCACGCAGACCTCCAATTTATCAGTACCAGTATGGTGTATGATACCCAGTCCCGTTACCTTGCAGCAATAAATGGTGAGACATTTCCCGGAACATTTACAGACCCGAAAAGTCCTGTCCGGACCGCTGCCATATCATTTCCTGCTCCCCAGGCAGGATCACAAGTGCATACATCAATCCAGGCAATACTCAATGAATCATCAGTACTCTATGGTGAGACCCGGATAGCGATTTTTACTATGAATGGACAGGTGAAAAAACCTGTACCGGCCCAGACTTCAGTCAATACTACGGTACCGGGGAAGTCTGAAAACGTGAGCAGTTCTCAAGGAAAAACAAACCCTGTTGTAAGCACTACTCCTGTCCGGAATACCCCGGGGCCGGTTCCGGTGAAAAAAATACCTGGACCCACCTCGAAGGAATTTTCTTCGTGGGGTTTTGATACGCTCGACCGGGTATTCGTGTTTCTATTCTCCCTTGTTGGCGACATGGTTCCCCTTGACCGGAATTCAGTTAATGATGTAATTATTGAAGACGCCCACTCCGATAACTCAACGGAATCGATCCCTCATGCAGATCCATTACGAGGAGAATTTCCCACGGGCGATGATTCTTTCCCGGTGGAAAATTCTGCGTTAATAACTCCGGTTCCGGTAACAGGGTACCCAACAGAATCCCCGGTGATTGCAGTAAAAAAGGAGCCAAATGTGGTAAATAACCCCGGAACAACATTGCAACGCAAACCAGCCTCACACAGCGGGGGTATTTACATCACCTCGTACCCGGCCGATGCAGAGCTCAGGGTGGATACGAAAAAAATTGAGGCGGTCCTTCCTGCCGTAGTGTACGGGCTGAAAGAAGGCATTCACATTGTCGAAGTGAGACAGACATCAGAGATGGACAAGACCACTGTATCACGATCCCTCCGGGTCTGGGTATATGCTGATGCGGTCACTACTGCTGATTTTAACCTGATCTCGGGCAATATTCCGAGAAAAATCCGGATTAATTCCCCTGATAATACCTCGTATTCATTCACGGTAAACGGGTATTATCCGATCAGGAAGACCCCGGCTGAAATTGAATGTACCGGACCTGATGATTTCTTTACGGTTATTCGTGAAGGGGCGTACCTTTCATACAGGCCGTTTGCTATTACCTCGGACGAAAACAGTATTGCGGTTCCGGTTTCAAGCCCCCCCCTCTACAAATTACCGGTAGAATCTTCACCGCCCGGTGGTGAAATATTTGTTGATGGCCTGTGGTCGGGGTATACTACCCCTGCGGTTATTCCGAACCTTTCAACAGGGCTGCACCGGATAATTGTCACCCTGCCGGGATATATTCCCGGAGAAACCATCACGGAGATACCGATCACCGATAGTCCAGTTGTCCGCAAACCTGTATCATTTATCCTGGATACGTATGCCAGCGGCCCGGTTACCCTTGAAAGCTGCCCCCTGCGGCCGATATCCTGATTGACGGGATTGTGACAGGAGAAATCACACCGTATACCTTCAAACACCTTTCACTCGGTATACACCAGGTAACTGTGCGTCGTAATGGTGAAACCCGGACGATCGAAGTCAATGTAAAACCCGGTGAGAGCCACCGCGAGGTCGTGATGTTTAAGGAAAAAGGGAGTGTGGCCTGAAGTGAGGGGATGGGTATGAATACCGACCTTCCAGTTCCGGATAATTTACCCGCAGATCAAAAGTGTGGTAAAAAATACAATTCTCTCTCTATGAATTACAACGGGCGCTGGTATGCATACCAATGGAGGGGAATGCTAATTTCCCTGATTCTTCTTACAATCCTTTTTCCAGTTGTTGCATATGCAGATCCGGTGATAGGCAACTTTGAAGGGATGTCCCAAGGGGATGAAGTGATAGTATGGGGACCTTACATTACAAACACTACTCACAATTCCACCATCCTCCATTGGAAGACTTTGGAACCTTCAATCGGCCGTGTTGGTTTTGCCCATTCAGGTATCAAAACACCTGGAATATCCGACCAGAGTGTATCAGAGGAAAACCCATCGATACTTCACCATGTACAACTGAATAACCTCGAGCCAGGTCAGCGCTATTCGTACTGGATCGGGAACAACCCGGGGAATTATTCGTTCCGGACTCTGTCCCTCGATGGTCCGTTCACGTTTATCGTCTATGGTGACACACGGGAACAACTGCCCAGGTGGAACCAGTCGACCCACCATGCATTAGTTGCAGCAACGGATTGCGAAGGAACCGGATTGTCTTTTTGTGGTGCATACCGGGGATCTCGTCAATGACCCTGCCGATGAGGGTGAATGGGGGCGTTTTTTTGAGGCTGCCGGTCCCATGCTTGCCAATACGACCTTTTACCCGGTTCCCGGGAACCATGAAGGGAATCTTATCCGTATATCAGGAACGATTTGGCATGCCTCCCATGGTATTCGTTCATGTGCAGTGATGCCCGCTTTACCGCCCTCAATAGTAATGCTGTTTCGCCGGTTGTGGCATCTTCACAGGACTCATGGCTGAATGCCACACTTGACAATAAAGTAACATGGAATTTCGTTTTTCTTCACCATCCGCTCTATACCTCCGAGGTCAATCACTGGGGTGGTTATGCTGATATACAGGAAAAATGGGGGCCAGTATTCAACGCTGGGGGGGTCGATGCTGTCTTTTCTGCCCATGTCCATGCGTATGAGCATTTCCAGGTGAACGGGGTCCATTATTTCACGGTCGCGACCGGTGGTGCGCCTTCCTACGCACTTTCCGCGGACAAACCCCCCGGTTACGTCAACAGCCGGGAGAACACACTCGGTTACATGAGGGTAACTGTGAATTCCCAACAGGTTTTGCTTGAGTTTGTCCCGGTCGCAGAGGTGAAAGATAAACAGATTGTTGTGTTACCGGAAGGGATGGTGGGAGAAAGGGTGCTGATAACAAAGATCCCGCCATCGCAGGAAATAAATCTTTGTCATTTTATTAAGAGACCAACTCCGGTTTTTGGAAAACAAGTCCGAATTTTTGTCTGAAAAATATCCAGATCTACCGCAGTCACAGTAAAACGGTAAAAGGGTATAAAAAAGGATGTTAATTCAGTCTGGTCCCTGACTGATAATTCATTTTCTTGGTAAATTGTTTGATGAGTCCGTTCGCTGAAGATATTTCAGAATATGAAAGATCCTCTGACTTTTTGGAGATATTACCCCTCGCTTCCTGCGTATGGACCTTAATAAATGCAGAAACTGACCCGGTTGCAGGAGAATACCCATTACCGTGTTAAACCCCCTGCACTGATATCATAATTAAGTACCACTGGAATCAGCGGAATTGGCTGCTATAAACCTGCTATCTATATCGGTTGTCATGGACACGAGATTCATATCAATAGAACTTCCTGCCTGTGCAATATTACAAAAGGCTGGAATAAATTCCGAATCCTGCGAGCCAAACGGGACAGAGATTACTGTCTCCGGTTCGTGACCAGGTACCTGATCCGTCAACAAGGAGGTCTTCGGATGAAGTTATCCTTCCTGAATTGGTCCCGACAAACTGGATACTTTTTGTGGACTTGATATTGCTCTCGCCAGAATTTTTATTGGCGGTTGATAACGCCATAGACTTAATGTAGGTAGTTTTTCCTGACACTGCAACGGTCTGTTCATTGTAACCTGCCGAATAATACACCATTTCAGGGTCCATTAACGAATTACCGATGCCGAATCCATGGGTAAGATCATACTGTGCGTTGTAAGCAGATCCGTCGGATAACGTAGTTCCACTTTCTACAGGCCAGAATATGATTCCATTGGTATACCCGAACTGGTAGAGGTCTCCGTTAAGAGTTGATGCTATTGTCCCGCTACCACTTGTTTTCGCTACGATTGTTCCATCTGAAACCCGGCGAATTGCAGAATAGAGGTTTGGTGGAAGGCCGACTATCCCGAATTTTATTGTTGCATAGTCTTTCGGGCGCGCCGGGGCTTCCACGGACCAAGAAATGAGATCTGTTTCAGTTGTTATTCCCAGGCATTCCATGTTCGTGCTCGTGATAATTCCCTGGACTTCGTTTGTCGCGTTTGCCGGTCGGTCGCTTAAGGCACTACCGAGTAATAAACAAATAATTAACACAATAAAAGCAACTCTATGTTTCAATCTATCTCCTGTTGGTATTTTCAACAATTTAACAGATTTTTATCTATATTTATTAGTAATTTGTTATTTCAAATTATTCTAGTATAATTAACTAATTTAACATAGTTAAAAAATAAAACACAATATTTTTAGTCACTCGTATTGATACAATTTCCATAAATCCACGATCTCATGGTGGGGGTTTATCAAAAAATGAAAGGAAAATGGACACCAATTATCATTTTAATTGTGGTAATGACGTTATTTGTCGCCCAAGCGAGTGCAGCGGGGACCACTTCAGTACAGATCATTAAATATGCAAATGACGGGACAACAATCCTGAACCAGACAACGGTTGACTTCCATTGGATGGAGACTAACCTACCTGTATATGGGGACGGTTTCACTCATTATTATGTGCAGGGACCTGTATTTAACGCAAGTATCACCAATAAATGGAATCCGGAAGAGAACGATCCGGCCATATTGACAAAAGATTTTGGTGCTGCCAAAGGCACGAATGTAAAGGATCTCTGTGATCTCGTTGGGGGTATGGATTCTGGCGATTACAATGTCACACTCATGGGATCTGACGGTTTCTCCAAATTTTTTGCATATTCCAGCGTTTACTCACCACCTGCCCGTGCAGGACCAATTGTTCTGACATGGTACAGAGCTGATCTGGGTTATGTGGACAGTTCATATAACGAGGGTATGCGCAATGTCAATTTTGCTGATACTACCACCAACCCCTGGGGACTCAATGTATTCGGGCTCTGGGATATGCACGAAACCTATCCTGAAGCATTCTGGTATTACTACCAGCCTGGACAACCAAGTGCAACAGGCCTTTCGGTGCAGAACACCAATAGGATACTTATTTACAGCAATGATCCCGCCCCTGTCGCACCGGTGGCAGCTTTTTCTGCGGACACGGTTAGTGGAACTGTTCCTCTTACTGTCCAGTTCACCGATGCATCAACCGGAACATCCACACTATCATATGCCTGGGACTTCACCAATGACGGGACAGTTGACAGCACGATCCAGAACCCGGCTTACACGTACACTACCGCGGGGACTTACACCGTAAATCTAACGGTAACAAATGTGCAGGGGACCGACAGCGAGATCAAAACCGGTTATATTGTTGTTAATTCTCCAGTCTCCCCTGAATACTCTCTCCTGTTAACCGGCGATCATTCAGTTACTCTCACAAAAGCACAAATTGAAGCAATCGTTACAAGTGGCCCGAGTGCCAGCTGGACAGATAGCACTAATCAGCGCACCTGGCAGGGTATTCCGCTGTGGTATCTTGTCGGAGCAGTTGATGACGCTGATAATCGGATACAATTTCAACACCACGCGGGCTTCTATGGGTTACTCAGTCCAGGTTAGGGCTGCGGATGGGTTCAACAAGACCTTTACAAGTTCCACCATTGCCAGCAATAACAATTATATCGTAGCAAACACGCTTAACGGCACAGTAATTCCTTTTACAGATCCGACAAACCCTTCAAAAATCTGGTGGGCATTGAAACTGGTTGGTTCCGGTCCGACTGGTGGCAACAGCGTGGGAAATATCACCGAAATCCGACTGATTGGGCTCCCTGCAGCCCCGATCGCACCTGTCGCTGACTTCGCCGCAAATATGACAATGGGGGCTGCGCCACTACAGGTCCAGTTCACTGATGCATCATCAGGGTCCCCGTCCACCTGGTCATGGGACTTCAATAACGATGGGACTATCGACAGTACAATCCAAAGCCCGGTATACACGTATTCCGCTGCAGGCGTGTATTCGGTGAACTTCTCGGTAAGCAATGCCGCAGGCTCGAATTCAACGCTGAAAAGTAACTATATTAATGTCACATCTGCGGGACCGGTAGTGGACACAATCTATAGCGGCACCGTCTCCCTTAGCACAGGAACCTTCAATAAAGTGGCATACAATTCAGGTGCATCCTATGATATCAACACAACCACCCCACTCGGGGCGCTGAATGGTGCGGGATTATCCTTCAAAATTTCGGACAAGAACTTCGGGACTCAAGGGTACTTCCTGCTCGATGGTATCGGGAGTTACGACTATAATAAAACAGCAGGAAAGACCTGGATTTGCCAGGTAAACGGGGTTACCCTGGATGATTACGGATTCCCCTCCACTGATGGGCTCAACATAAAAACCGTTGCCAATGGCGATCATGTCAATTTCTATTACGGTGTGAAACCTGTCACCCCGCAAAATGCAATCGCTGCAGCACTGATAACGGTCTCAACCGGTGGTGAACCTTCAACCGACTATTCCCTCTCAATGAAGGGCAAAGTAAACAGGATTATTACCAAGGCCCAGTTCGAGGAAGCACTCGCCTGTGTCCCGTCTGGCCATAACGTGACCTGGACAGATACGAATGGCAGTGTCTGGGGAGGAATTCCGCTCTGGGTCCTTGTTGGCATGATTGATGACGAGGAAAGCAGTGGTCACTACACATTCAATGACGCACTCGCTACCCAGGGGTACACGGTAAAAGTAAAAGCTGCTGACTGGGACACGAGCCTCGCCAGCGCAGATATTGCCCGGGATGGCGGTTATCTCGTAGTCAATACCCTGAATGGCACGGCCCTCCCGACAACTACGCCTGGTGGCAAACCCTGCTGGCCCCTGATGCTCAAGGGATCGAGCGTGTTCGGTGGACAGCAGGTCGGTGGAATCAATGAAATTGAACTCGTCGGCCTACCACAACCGGCAGCAGGCTGGACCCTGACCATGGAAGGGGATGTAACTGACGTTATCACGCAGCAGTATTTCGAACAGGCAATTGTCTGCCACCATAATGTGACCTATACTGATGCCGGTGGATCAGTCTGGACTGGTGTCCCCTCTGGGACCTGGTCGGCAGTGTTGATGATATTGAGACCATCGAGTCACTGGACGTTTAACGATACCCGTGCCACAGGAGGATATACCGTCAGGGTGATGGCTGGCGACTTACAACAGGACCTTCACCAGCCAGGTTGTGAGCCATAACGACGGCTTTATCGTGGCCAACACGTTAAATGGGAGCGCATTATCAGGATCGAACGGCCACCTCAAACTTGTCGGTCCGGCAACCACATCGAATGGCCAGCGTGTCGGCAATATTACCACAATCCGCCTCGAAGGACTCCCGTCCTACCCGGCCGGAGCGTACAGCCTGACACTTAAGGGTCGGATAAGCGATGTGATCACACAACCCGAACTGGAAGAATGGATCGCCCACCACCAGTCAACCTATACAGATGACAGCAGCAATGTGTATACGGGTATTCCCCTTTGGCGCCTGATGGGATGGGTTGATGACCGGATCCCGCATGGTTCAAACGGTTTCAATGATTCCGCTGCATCAGCTGGTTACAAAGTAATTGTAAAAGCCGGGGATGGATACTCCAAGGAGTTTACCAGCGCTGCGATCGGCAAGAATGACAATTACATTCTCGCCAATGTGATGAATGGTGCAGCATTACCTACCACCGGCAGTCATCCCCCCTGGCCACTCAGGCTTGTCGGATCAGGTGCGACCGGTGGAAACAGTGTCGGAAATGTCGTGGAGATTGAACTTACCGAGTTCCAGACTCCGACGACTGCAGCACCGCTCCATATCATTAAATATGCAGCAGATGGCGTTACCATTGTCAACGAGACAACCGTAACCCGGGAGTGGATGGAGCAGAACCTCGCGGTTGTGGGAGATGGCACAACCCTGTACAAATACGAAGGGCTCACGCTGGTCCCGACCAACCTCTGGGACCCTGAGGAGACATACCCCGGCGGATACAAGATTTCCAATGCCGTGAAGGGAAGCAGGGTTATGGACCTGTGTAACCTCGTCGGTGGCATGGGATCAGGAACCGATATCAAGTTCATCGCGAGTGACGGGTACGAAACGACCCTGCCCTATTCCTCCATATACACAAACCCGGCAGTCCAGGCACGCCAGGGAGATGCAATCCTCGCCTGGTATGCGGACGGTCAGTATGTCCCGGGTTACCAGGACGGGATGCGGCTCTTCTTCATGCCCGACGACCACGTATACGGTCAGTGGGACATGCATGAGTCACTCCCCTCGGCATACTGGCACTATAACACGCAGAATGGGGTCAACTACCCGTCCTGTGCCGGGACTTCGGCAAAACTGGTCACAACGGTGAAGATCTATTCGTCACCTGCATCAGACTGGAACCTCATGCTTGACGGGCGTGATATCGGCGGACTCAACTCTACCATCGGCAAGGTCTACTTTGAACAGGCACTTGCATGCCAGTTCGGATCAAACCACGAGGTCAATTACACCGATAGCAGCAGCCGTGTCTGGTCTGGTATGCCACTCTGGTTCCTCTGCGGATTTGTTGACGATGCCGACCAGCATTCAAGCAACTCCTACAACGAAACAAAGGCCCAGGCAGGGTATAACGTCACTATTACTGCCACAGACGGGTATTCTGTTACCGTTAACAGCAGGAACACAATCCGCAGCAACAATTACATTATTGCCAATTCACTTAACGGAACCCTTCTTGCGGAGACCGGCGACAGCTGGCCACTCCGGTTAGTCGGGCAGAATGTTACAGGGGGCAAAGTTGTGAAAAAGGTCGCATCAATCACCCTGACTCCAATTAGTACACAACCCTCTTCCCCAACATTGTCACTGGTCCCGGTGGCTGGACAACATCCCCATCGGGCAGGAAATGCACAGTACCAACTTGTAATGAATTCCTTACCCAATGGTATCGCAGGCTATGACTTGGTAATTACCCTGACTGATCCAAATATTGGAAAGATTGTGAACGTTACCTATCCGTCATGGGTGGGGCTCTCAAATACTAGTGCCTTACCCGCTAGTTCTGTAAAAATCAGTGCTGTCGATCTCAACATCTGGTTCAGGCCGGTTCTCTAAACACAGTAATAGCATCTGTGACAGTGCGTGGGGATGTACCGGGAACAAGTCCGATTACCCTCAGTTCAGTTCGCGATGGATGCAGATGGTGGCGGTATCGTTAATCCGGCAATAATGAATGGGCAGATAAATGTCTATAGTCCTATCATTGCTGACTTCAACGCAAACAGGACTTCTGGAATGGCCTCTACCAATGTATCACTAGATATTTCTTTTACAGATCTCTCGACTGGTAATCCCGTGCCCTCATCGTGGCAGTGGACCTTTGGTAATGGCGTCTCTTCAACGCAGGTTAACCCGGTGGCTAGGTATCATGGGCCCGGTCATTATACCGTGAATCTAACAGTTAGCAATGCCTACACACAGGCAACAAGCACCAAGCAGAATTATATCAACGTAACGCCGCTTGTGAAGCCTTTCCCAGGCTACACGAATTTACCAACCGATACAAACGGCGATTACCTCATTGAGGATATCAACGGAAATGGCTATATCGACTACGATGATGTTGTCGTTTATTACCAGAACATGGACTGGATTTCAGCTCAATACGATGTGGGTGTTGCACCCTACGACTACAACCACAATGGCTATATCGACTACGATGATCTGGTCCTGCTGTATTGGATAGTGCTTGGATGAGAAATATCCAAATGATTTTTTTTCGATTGATTAATTCTCCCGAGAAACGATAAAAAAGATAACCAAATTTATTCATAGGAATATCAAGCTCCACATGGTGCAGATAATGAAAAAAAGAATTCACACCTCATTACTGGCTCTGATGATAGTATCCATAATTACTGTATCAACAGCATTTGCAGCAACAATTATGATTGAGCCATCACAGGGAACAATTTCACAGGGAACGACTACAGAATTTAAATTAATACTCGATTCAGCACCTGATGGAATTGCAGGATATAACCTGAACCTCATTCTTTCAAATCCGGGTGTTGCAGAGATTACAGGGGTTGTATATCCCACTTGGGAATCCCTGAATAACACCACGTACTTGTCAGAAGGAGTGGTTCGAACAAGTGGTGTTGATATTGCAAAAATGGTTCAACCTGGTGCAAACGAAATCCTTCTTGGGACGATTACTGTTCGTGGCGTATCACAAGGCACAACAGGTATTTCAATTAATTCAATCCGGATGAATGCAGATGGTGGGGGGGTAGTTGTTCCAACGGTGACCGATGCCCAGCTCATTAGTCCAGGGAGGTGGGACCGTAATACCAACCTCTACCAGCAGCAGCGGAGGTTATTCAGGAGGGGGTGGAGGAGGAGGTTATTCAGGCTATTCATTTACCGGCAGCGGTACAACTACCATTGCAACTACGACATCTACTCAAATGGTTCAAACCTCAGTAGTCACACCCGTAGTGACTCAGAACATTGTCAATCAAAAAGCGACCCAAGAAGCACCGAAAGAGACCGCAACTCCTCAAAATGTGGTGAATCCGGTATCAACTCAACCGATTAAAACTGGAAATAATTCATCCTCCCCTTGGATCATGATTGCTGAAATTGTTATTGTGGTTGGGTTGATTGGGGGAGTAATAATATTCTATTACGTAAGAAAAGGATTGTAATTGCGTATTGATTCGGTACACTATTTTTTAACTGCATCTGAAATGGTACAATCGTTTTCTATTTGGAGGGTTATGTCCCTCTTTTCAAATGCCTCTGTGAATTTCCATATCCTAAAAAAAATCGAACCCTCCAGTCTCCAATTTTCAATACGCTGCAACCGGTTCTCCCTCAGTGCTGTAACCGGTATCGTGCTCCTTAACAAGGAGCATTAAAACAATCCCAAGGATTTCGATGCACATCAGGAAGAAGAACCCGGTATCAAAAGCGCTGGCCATTTCTGCAGGAAGCAGATGGTGGGTTGCTTCCTGGGCCATCCTGGACCCGGCTGCGACCGTGGTGACAAGCATGACGAGTGCGACCCCCAGTGATGAACCCAGGTTGGACATCATCTTGATCAGGCCGGATGTTGACCCCCTGTCCTTCACCGGGGCTTCACCCATTACGGCACTGTTCAGCGGGGCATAGGCAAACCCGGTACCGGCACCAAGCAGAAAGAGGTAGATTTCCACGTGCCCGATACTCGAATGGGAACCCAGGGTGGAAAGCAGGAATAAGGCGATTGCACTTACAATAAAACCGAGTATAATCGGTTTTTTCGTCCCGATCACATCCGAGATCCTTCCGGCGATGGGTGAGGTAAGGATCATCCCGATCGGGAGGGCCAGGAGGATTGTCCCGGCATTGTCGGTCGGGACTAATTTGACCATTTCGAGATAGAATGGCATCAGGATCATCACCCCTGCCAGGCCAATCTGGGTGAGCGTGACGTTCACGTTCTGCAGTGTAAAGGCCCTGTTCTTGAACAATTTCAGGTTGATCAGCGGTTCAGCAGTCTTCCGTTCGCGGATATAGAATAGTCCCCAGAATATCGCAGATACAACCAGTGCTGCAATGCCATTCACGGGAGTCGGGCTGGTGAGCATGTTCAGGCCGAGTATCAGTGTACCGAGGGCGGCGAAATATGATGATGACTCCAGGGAGGTCCATCGATGCATTCGGGGTCACCGGGTCAGTTCGGGGAAGGATAATATATTCCGAGCAGAATTGCAAGGATCCCGACCGGCAGGTTCACGAAAAAGATGAACTGCCAGGAAAGGGCGCTGGTGAGGAAACCCCCGAGTACCGGACCGAGAGCGGCACCCAGCATGGTGAACATCGCCACCATCCCAAGCGCCTGTCCCCGGAGGGACGGGGATAGGTACGTGGTGACCATCACTGCCCCGAGAGCAGCGATAAACGCCCCTCCTACTGCCTGGAGCATGCGGGAGATGATGAGGATGTCGAGTGACGGGGCAAGGCCGCACATAGCAGAACCAAGGGTAAAAATTGCGAATCCCACAAGGAATAGTTTCCGAAACCCCTTGATATCCCCGAGACGGGAGGCAAAGAGGAGCAGGCTGACAAGGACAATCAGGTATGCATTCAGCACCCAGGAGACCGTCACCGTCGAGACGTCAAATGCCTTGCCGATTGTTGGCAGGGCGATGTTCACGATGGTACCATCGAGCCCGGCCATGAACGATCCGAGGGATATTACCAGGACGATCATCAGTTCTCTGGGGGTCATTTTCTGACGGGTGCTGCTGTCACTCATAACTGGATTACCTGATCAGGGGTGACCACATTGGTATTTATAGTTGTTTAAAAAACTCCGAATAATCCGTATTTCGATTCAATTGATGGTTTATTCTATGAAACCGGGGTATGAACCGGGAGCCGCCTGAAATGGGTGAAAGATGATTTTTTTTATTTAAGGAGATACATAGTCAGTATCCCCCCGCGACTACCTAATTTTACAGGGCTTCAAGTTAATTCGGGGGGATTTAGGGTATTTTTAGATGTTTTCATTAAAGCAGGGATCCTTTTATGGTTATCAGAATAAACCGGATTTGATACTGCATCCCCTGGCAAATTATTAATGTAAGAATAGATGGGGTATTACCCATGAGAACTTCAGAAAAAGTTGAAATTCCACAATGGTTTGGGACTTACACGGTTACCTCTGTCCGTTCATGCTGATAGGGTACCGGATGGAACAGACCGCGATGAACGAACCGGGGATTTCACATATCGGGGACAATGGTGCGTTCTGACTGTCGGAAATTGGTGTCAGTGGTCCCAATTACGGGTATCGTTTCAATCATTTTTAACAGGAAAAAATGAATTTTCTCATTTTCCTGCTAACTAAAAAGAGATACTACCTGCAATTCCGGGGATAATTGCAATATAGTACAACCCGACCACGATAAACACCGCTGCGACCGCTCTCTGGATCCAGGGCCCGATCTCCCCCACTTTCTTAACAATTCCACTGCACTTCCCTACACCCGTCACGAGGAAGTACGAGATCACAATTACTGGTAAACCGGTTGCGATGGCGAACACCGCAGGAATGAGTACCGGGTCGCCCGCACCCAAGAGCGAGCGGGATCAGCATGGCAAAGAAGAGGACGACACTGAACGGGCAGAAACTCATGGCAAAGATAACACCGAGCAGGAATGCGCCGAGATAACCTCTCTCTGCGAGGCTTGCAGTAACCCCTGAAGAAAAGGTTGCGATCCTGCATGATCCTGGCAGACTGCTGAAAGGGATGATATCGAGGAGGTAAATCCCACACGCAATAAGGAACGGCCCGAGCAGAAGTTCACCGTAATGCTGTAGTCCCAGGGCAATAAACTGGATGTTCATCCCGAAGAAAACAATGACTGATGCCACGGCGACATACGCGACCACCCTTCCGAGCGTATAGACACAACCGGCCAGGAGCGTGTGACGATTGTTGTCAATTTTTTTGGATATAAACGCAATCGCGGTGATGTTGGTCGCGAGCGTACAAGGACTGAAGGCGGTCATAAGACCGATAAAAAAAGCGGCGACGACCGGGATACCGCTGGTACCCATCGTCTCCATTACCTGCATAAAATCCATCAGGTAATGACTCCATTAAGCCTGTCCCTGATTATCGGCTGGAGATACTGCGCAAATTCTGCTTTATTATTGATTTTATACCACACGTTGACATTCTGTTCCTTGTGGAACCCGTTCGTGTCATACACACCGATCCACAGCGATGACCCGGTCACCTCGTATTTCTTCACGAGATCGGCGTTCTCCGGGAGGTTGATATTCACTTCCTGGTATACCAGTTTTCCGGATTCGAGTTCAGGAGCAAAGAAGATGTTCAGTGTCTCATTTGCATATTCCCCAAGCGTCCTGCAGGAATAACATTGCTGGGCCGGGTGGAAATGCATTACCTCTACACGTTCGACAGTACTTCGGGTAATGTTCGCGGTCGATGGAGAAATCGCACCTTTACCCTCATTTGCCGTGAGAGATGAGCATCCTGCAACAAAAAGCAGGGATATCATCATGCAGGCAAGGACCAGGGGAATTATTAATTTTGGTTTCCAGGGGTCCATCTGTTCAGACTCCCATTTTTTCAATACACTTCAGTGCCTGCCGGCCACGGTCTGTAATTGAGTAGATAATCCAGTTGCCCTGCTGTTCACCGACAATAAATTCCTGTTCTTTTAGGATCGTGAGATGGTAGGAGAGCTTTGAGTCTGCAATCTGGACGACTGCCTTGATCACGCAGACGCAGAGCGGCTGGGAATGAAGCGCGTACATGACAGTAAGGCGGATCGGATCGGCCAGTGCCTGGGCAAGACGGCTGCTCGTATACCGTGAAGCCGGGTCCGGGATCCGGGCAAGTAGTCCGTCCATTCCGCCTCTTTTATTAAGTTCGTCCCGGACTGGATCCGGGATATCCCTTGTAACATCGCAGCATTTGGCCGGGCGTGAACGTGTTTTTGTCTGTGGCATAAAAGATTCAAATTAATATGAAATGGTAAGGTATATATGTCTTCCACTGACAATATAATTTCAAGATAATTTGAATCTCTAACTGCTGGTTCATGGGAATTCTGGTAGAATGGTTATTGATATAATTCTGAATACCGACGATGGCACACGAGGGACCGCCGATGACTGAATGGAACATTTATGAATGTGAGGGGGGAGCACGTGATGATTCCTGACTATTTACAGATGTTTGCGGACTGGGTCACGTATACGGTTTTAGGATTAGTAGCAGGGACCCCGCTTGCCTCCTCGGTCAATTTCTTTATCTACGATTCGATCAAGGTGACCGCTCTTCTCGCGGTCATCGTATTCTTTGTCGGTATAATACGGACTTTCGTTACCCCGCAGAAAGTGAAGAAATGGGTAGGCGGGAGGACCGAAGGAGTGGGGAATGTATTTGCGGCCCTTCTTGGTATTCCTACTCCGTTCTGCTCGTGTTCGGCAGTCCCGCTCTTTATAGGGTTTGTCGAGTCGGGTGTGCCACTGGGGATCACGTTCTCTTTCCTCATCGCTTCGCCGTTGATCAATGAAGTTGCCATCGCGATGCTTTTTGCATTATTCGGGTGGCAGATTGCAGCACTCTACATCGTATCAGGCCTGATCATCGCCATCGTTGCAGGAATTATTATCGGGAGGCTCCACCTCGAAAACCAGGTCGAAGAGTTCGTCTATAAATGCAAGTTACATGACCAGCCGGACAAGGTCATGACCTGGCGGGACCGGACCGACTTTGCAATAGGTGAATCAAAGAGCATCACCCTGAAGGTCCTGCCATACATCCTCATAGGTATCGCAATCGGGGCGATAATTCATGGGTATGCACCGGCTGATTTCCTCGTGAATATTGCAGGCCCTGATAACCCTCTTGCAGTCCCAATCGCAGTGCTCATTGGTATACCCCTGTATTCTAATGCAGCCGGGATGATCCCGATTTTGGATGTCCTGACCTCAAAGGGTATGGCTTTCGGGACTGCCCTCGCGTTTATGATGTCGGTGATCGGGTTATCACTCCCGGAGATGATTATCCTCCGGAAAGTAATAAAAATAAAACTCATCGCGGTCTTTGCAGGAATTATGTTTGCAGCGATAACCATTACCGGGCTGCTCTTTAACGTGATACTAGGGTAGTGACAGGGGTCAGTCCCTCCCACACCCGGTTGTCAGGTTCAATTTAATATGAAATAGATATCTTTATCTGGTAGTATCCCTGATATTTCAAATAAATTAGAAACAATGTTCCAAGGTCAGAATCATGGTAACCATTGAAGTACTCGGGACCGGTTGCGCAAACTGCAAGCGGCAGATGAGCAATGTCGAAGCAGCGGTCAAACAACTTGGTATCACCGCAGAGATCGTAAAAGTGGATGATATCGCCCAGATCATGGAACGGGGCGTGATGATGCTGCCGGCGGTTATTGTGGACGGAGACCTGAAAATCTCAGGCAGGGTCGCCGATGTCCCGGAAATCAAAAAGTTCCTGGGTGGAGGTGCGTGATGGCAGAAACACCTACCTGTTCATGCGGACAGGACGAACCTAAACGGATCATCTTTCCCTGTGCCGGGCAGGCAAACACCGGGCAGCTCACCAACCTAGCAGCAATCCAGTTAACCGAGGAAGGATACGGGAATATCGCCTGTGTAGCTCTGCTTGCAATCGGTGCCGAAGGGCTTGTCGCCAATGCAAAGAAGGCTGACGAAGTGGTCATCCTTGATGGCTGCCCGATGCTGTGTGCGAAAAAGATAGCAGCAGAGCAGGGAATCATCCCCGGACAGCATATCATCGTAACTGAACTGGGTATTGTGAAGTCCGGGTCAAGGGACTACACAGATGCCGATATTGAAACAGTCGTATCAGCAGCCTGGGAAGGAGCCGGAAGAACAGAAGTCCCGGAACAAAACGATAAGAAACCGGGACCAGGAGGCTGCGGCTGCGGGGACCGTTGCGGAGGAAGCTGCTGAAGGTGGGCAATGACAAAATCCGATGATGCACTTGCGAGTTTCCAGAGCGGGTTTACCTGCTCGTCAGTAGTGTTCTCCACATTTGCCGGGGAGCTCGGACTGGACCCGGATATGGCAAAGAAAATAGGCTGCGGTTTTGGTGCAGGTATCTCGAAAACAGGGAACATCTGCGGTGCCGTATCAGGGGCGATTATGGTGATTGGCCTGAAATACGGGAAGACAATACAGGGGGATAATGCGGCAACCGAAAAGTTGCGGGCTTTGGTCAGGGAATTCATGCAGGAATTTACCGCCCGGTATGGTTCGGTCAACTGCACGGAACTGCTCGGGTATAACCTCAGCAACCCGGATGAATATGAACGGGCACGTGAAAGCAGACTCTTCGTCACGAAATGCCCTGAACTGGTTGCCGGTGCCGTAGCAATTCTTGAAAAAATCCTCTGATGGTGTGAATTTTGATGGACACGATGGACCAGGTCAGAAAACCCTCATTTCCTGAGGGTCACAGGCCATTTTGCAGGGAAAGCGCATCGCAATGACAGAAAGTACAGGAGGACTGGGCTGGGTTGAAAAACTCCTGGCCCTCTGGATATTTCTCTGTATTGTAACCGGGTTAGCAATCGGGAAATACTTCCCTGAATTCAGCCAGCATCTCGCAATTGGTATCCCGATTGGATTATTTTTGATGATCTACCCGGCGATGACGAAGATCGAACTGGGAGAACTTAAAGATGCCTTCAAGAGTAAGAAACAGGTCGCCATCATTGTTTTTTTCAATTACGTTGTCAATCCCTTCCTGCTCTATTTCATCGGATGGGTATTCTTTGAGCAGATACTGCTGGGCATGGGTTGGATCACGGCTGAAACCGCCAGTTCCCTGTGGACCGGCCTTATCCTGCTCGGTGTCGCACCGTGCATTGCGATGGTGCTGGTGTGGACGGACCTTGCCAAAGGTAACGGCCCCCTCGGGATCGTACTCATGGCATGGAATTCCATTATCCAGATTTTTACAACACCTTTCTTCATCGCTCTCCTGGTAGGCACGTACATTGCCATAGATTTCGTCCTTATTGCCCAGAGTGTCCTTCTCTATCTCGGTCTGCCCTTGCTTTTAGGGGTTATTACACGCAGGGAGGTAATCAAACGGAAAGGCGTGGAATGGCTGAACACCAAACTCATACCACGCTTCAATGTCCTCCAGCTGCTCGCATTACTGTTCACCATGGTTGTCATGTTCGCCCTGAAAGGCGAGGTGATAATCGATAACCCGAGCTTAATCTGGCAGATGGCGGTCCCCATTGTCCTGTTCTTCTTCCTGCTGTTCCATATTGTCTACTATACGACGAGGCGTATGGGGTACAATTACGAAGATTCGGCAACGATGGGTTTCCACTGTACCGGCAGGAACTTCGAGCTGGCGATTGCCATCGCACTGACAGCATTTGCAGCGATGCCGATGGTCGCGGTCTCCACGGTTGTCGGTCCATTGATTGAAATACCCGTCATGCTGGGAATTGTATGGTTGTCATTGAGAAGGAGACGCCGGATTAAAGAGTTTGAAAAAACGGCGGGGTCTCCGGTATGAAGGTGGTAAAGGAGAGCCTATGCAGATAAACATCATCAGCGACGGGTTATTCGGGAAGCGGGCATTTGAGAATATCTGCCGGCAGTTCACCTGCCGGTGGGTCACGGTTCCATACTCAGGATCCCCGATCATGGAGGATGTCGAGATAGACCTGCCACCATGTGACCTCTGTATCTCCTATGCCCGGCACCCGGATGTTATCCTTGCCATTGTCGAACAGGGAATACCGGTAGTGCTCGGTATCACCCCCGGTCCCGGTCTCGTCCGCCAGGCGATAGAGATCAACCCCCATGTTGCCTCGGCCCCGACCATGTGCTCCCTTGAACCAACGACCGGGTGCAAAGAGATCGACTTATACGCGGAGAAGTTCGGACTTCCCGGTTTTGTGACCACCGTGGAAAACGGAACGATCACCGGGATTGAAATTGTAAGGGAAGCCCCATGCGGTTCGACACGGGGAGCTGCTGCTGAATGCGTTAATATGCAACTCAACACCGAAACGCTCAGGCATTTCGGTCTCCGGATCTGCCACCACTGTGTTGCACCCCGGTTTGGGAAGACCTGTGACAAAGAAGTATCCGGGGCCCTGCATGTCCGGCAGCTGCTCCATAGTATTCCAAAAGAAGCGCTGGCTGCTGCGGGACTTGAAAAATTCAGTGATGAGATGGACCAGATACTGAAAAGAGTTCCGGAAAAAACAGGCAGGAACGGTGTGAATGGTCATGCTTAAAGTGGCCCCTCATGAGGCCTATCCGCCCGAAGAGGGGCGTTACCTGAGAGGCAACGACTACTCCCCTGTCGCAGTAATTATCATCCTGACTACCGATGCCGAAGAGATCCCACCCGAGATTGAACGCCTTGTACGGACAGGCGTGGAGAGCGGGGCTGCACTATCAGGGACGTTGCAGACGGCAAATATCGGCATCGAGAAGGTTATCTGCAATATCGTTGCGAACCCGAACATCAGATTCCTCATCCTTGGAGGCCCCGAATCCGAAGGACACAAGACAGGAGATGCAATCAAGGCATTGTTCCGGAACGGGGTCGATGAAAAGAAACGTATTATCGGGACTACAGGACTTACCGCAGTCCTGTATAATGTCCCGATGGAATTCATCCAGAGGTTCCGTGACCAGCTGACACTTGTTGACTGCCAGTTCCAGACAGAAGAAGTAATTAGGAAGGCCGTGTGGTCCTGTTACCAGGAGAAACCGGTTGATTTCAAAGGCCAGGTTCTCTGCGATCCCGGGGCATGGCCGGAACCGCCGTTGAGCGGGAAGATTACCTGGAAGGTCGTACAGCCGTGGTCTGAACCACAGGATGACAAGGAACGGGCCGCGAAACAACGAGCACTCGACATGATCGAGAAGCTGAAGGCACGAAGTGCCGCAAAGGCAGCGGAAGAGAAGAAAACGAGGATGGATTGAACAATATGACAATAACTGACGAAATAATAACGAGTACATACCAGGTGAAATCATGACTGACGAACATGAAATACGGAAAAATGTACGAAAGGGCTACGCAAAGGTGGCGGAGCAGGGCTGCGGTTGCTGTGGCCCATCATCCTCCTGCTGCGGCAGCACAACAACCGCAGAAGAGATGAGCGGGAAAGCAGGGTATTCGGCAGAAGAAATGAATGCGGTCCCGGCTGGCGCAAATCTCGGACTTGGTTGTGGGAACCCGCTTGCCCATGCTGCGATTCACGAAGGGGACACCGTACTTGACCTGGGGTCCGGTGCCGGGTTTGATTGTTTCCTTGCGGCCCGCAAGGTCGGAAAGACCGGATTGGTTATCGGGGTCGATATGACCCCCGGGATGCTCGCAAAGGCACGGGAAAATGCAAAGAAAGCCGGGGTAACCAATGTCGAGTTCCGGCTCGGAGAGATTGAAGCACTTCCGGTTGCTGATAACTCCGTCGATCTCATAATCTCGAATTGCGTTATCAATCTCTCTCCTGATAAGGCGAGAGTCTTCCGGGAGGCATACCGCGTACTAAAGCCAGGAGGACTGCTCATGGTCTCCGATATTGTCCTCGACCAACCACTCCCTGAGTCAGTACGAACTTCGGTTGAAGCCTATACGAGCTGTGTCGCGGGTGCGATAATGAAGGATGCGTATCTTGACCTGATAAGAAAAGCTAATTTAACCGATGTGGCAGTACTTGAGGAGGTACGAGTCCCATTCGACCTTTCCGCTACCGATCCGCTGTTCCCGAAGATTGAGGGATCAATACGAAGCGTGAAAGTAAGGGCCGTAAAACGGTCATCCACTTGAAATCCGAGTTGGAATGTAAATGTTGACCAGGGTAACACCATGACACAGGGTGAGACTAATTCCTGATGACAACGATTCATTGGTCCTCGTTACCTGTTCGGGGATCTCCAATACCGGAAAACTTACTGCTCAGGTAGCAGCAGTTCTTGTGCAGCGGGAACCGGATTTGTTCGAAGGGCACCTGAATGCAAAACAGTCCACGCATGACATGGAGAACGTTATCAACGGTGGGAAGGTGCTGGTCCTTGACGGCTGTAAGGACCATTGTGCAGCGAAGAAACTGAAAAGCCTGTGCATAACCCCTCATATCCATATAATCGCGACCGAAGAAGGGATTGAAAAGAACGGGATGGCGGACCCGAGGTTCGATGAGATCGAGATACTGGTTGCGGCAGTCCGGAAGGCGGTCCGCAAATGAAGTGTGCAGTTTGTGGTGAATCCGGCATATCTTTTACCAGGGTGAATCACCAGGAACTGGGCGTTGTCCTCCTTTGTGATGTATGCCTTGTCAAGGAAAAAGACCGGATTCGTGCTTTACCTCATCGCAGCGGGTGCGGATGCGTGTGGGAATAACAACCCCTTGTACCTGTCCATTACGGTAAAGATCACTGTAAATCCCGATATTTCTTAGTATTTCTCCGGTAGAAAATTTGGGTTAAAACCTTTGCAGCGTCAAAATGATGAAAATCCAATATGGAAAACATTTCAAAAAAAGTTATAACAATAAGGGATGAATGTATACTCACATGTCAGATCAATCTGGAAGTGAGCATACAGGGCAGTCTCATCGGGACTGGATGAGACACCCCGCGTTTCTTGGTGCCCTTATCGGTATTCTCGCTGCTTTTACCCAGGCCCTCCTTATCAGCGCCGGTGGACCCGTCGCCTATGGATTTTGTGTTGCCTGTCATACCCGTGACCTCGTGAACGGGCTTACCAATATTGTTGCAGGTACGCACCTTGCCCTTGCCCCCATTTCCGCAAATGCGGTCCTGCCAGTGATGAGTATTGTCGGTGTTCTTATCGGGGGTTATGTTGCAGCAAAAAAATCAAAGGAACATAAAATCCGGAAAGGGACAACCTGGGATTATGCCATCTATTTTCTTGCCGGGGTAATTGTCTTACAACTTGCCATGATCTTTGGCGGGTGCCCGTACCGGGCTGCATTACGGACCGGGTATGGTGACCTGAGTGCTCTTGTCTTCATTATTTCTATGGCCGCAGGTGTAATTGCAGGAGCATATATCATGTTAAAATGGGCAGAACGGGAGGAAGCATAATGGTAGCGATAGGAATTCTCCCCAGGGATATCGCCATCTATGCGGTCCCCGTAGTAACACTCATGCTCGGGCTCCTCATTGGATATTTAGCCCAGAGGTCCGGGTATTGTTCGATTGGCGGGTTCCGTGACTATTACCTTTTCCGGCACACACGACTCCTGTCAGGGTATATAACCCTGATTCTCGCATCGTTTGCCGGGTACCTCCTCTTCTGGTTCATCATCCCGAGTGCCATGGAGGGATTTTTATGGGCGAACACAAACGGCCTGTTCACAGCAATACCCGGTGCCCCGGGGGGCTTAAGTCCCGCTGCATATTTCCTGTTTGCAATAATCCCGGGTTTTTTCATCGGGTTGATCTGTGTGTACCTTGGGGGTTGCCCTATCAGGCAGACCGTAATGGCATCGGAAGGAAATTACAAAGCGGCCTGGTTTTTCGTCGGGATGTGTATTGGCTCAATTATTTTTGCCGCGTGGGTATCGGGAGCCGTCGTAGTTCTCATGAAATTAATAGGGTTCGGGGTATGAGATGTATATATTGAATTTTTTGCCAGAAGACGAGGATTGTTGCCGATGATAACCTCTTACTTCCTGTTCTGCGGGGAAGTATCTCCCGAACGGCTCCAATGGATCAAAGGATGTTTTCCCGAAAAGGAGAGTCCCGGGAGTAGTGGACCTGCAAAGATAACGGATACAAATAATAGCTGTAACCTGTATCTCACTGGAGATGCACTCATGAGCCTCGTAGATGCCAGGCTTGAGAAAAAATGGGGTTCCCTTTTTTCGGATTCCACAGTGAGTGTTATTGCCGACGGGGACGAGCTGACGGTTGCATGGAATTCGCGATGAAGTGGTTACCCGTTATCCGGATGTAAATGTCACTGGTGATCGCAGATCCGCCGACGAAATAACCTTCTGGCAGTCACTGGTGAATCATATCCAGGAGAACTGGACGGGGAGTGACAAGGTGGCATTTCTCCTCTGCTATTCTCCCTACATGAGCCGCATTCCGGTGTATATGCTCAGGTTTTTAAAAAGTGCTGTTGAGGCCGGCCTGACCCCCGAGCTGTATAGTTACCTGGATGGTGTACATGCTGCCCACATGTACCAGAGGCCCTCGGAATTTGAAAATATCGGGGAGGGTATAGCAGCCCTTTCAACAGTCGCGGGTGGATCGGGTGAAGACCCATGGTTTGGTGCATGTTCGCGTTGTGCAACAGCCCGCGGGTATTATGTTAAAAACACGGAAACAGGAGGTTGTGTGCCGGTATCCTGCATCGATGCCATTACTATAAGGCCCCTGAAAGAGATCCTCGACCGGTTCATCGGGCATCACCCGATACTGGCGCATTCCTGCGGAGGCACATCCGTATCCCGGATAAAAGAACAACCCGGAACGGACACGGCAAATCCAATCCTCACCGTCATGATCACCAATACCCCATATGTATCTGAATGGACTTTTGGTGGACTTTCCATGGCAGTTGCAGCCGCGATGGGTGGGATCGAGACCAGGGTAATATTCATCGAGCAGGGAGTTTATTCGCTATGCGGGAATCACGAAGTAACCCCGGATGACCGGGTTTTTAATGTACAGGAGATGGTTGAAGCGACCTCCGATATCACCGGACTGCACTATTATGTATACTCCCCTTCCCTCGCGGAACGGGGACTGGAAAGGGCAGAGTGCCTGTCATCGATCGAAATGATTGACAGTACCGGGCTTGGAGCCTTGCTCGGAGTCACGGGTCATGCAAATAATTCCCGCCCTGTGAGGACGATATTTTTCTAAAAACCGGAGGATGTGATTAGGATGGATACGACAAAACCCAGCGATTTTACCGATCTTACCTGTACAAACCTGATGATTAAACTCAAAATACTGTTGAAAAAACTTGCAAACGGAGGAGAACTAAAATTTTTTGCCACCCGGGAGCAGGTCGACAATACCTGTTCACAATTTATCAGCCAGGGATATGATGTGACATGGGAACAATCCGCTGATAACAGTTATCTTGTAACGATGAAGAAATGAGGAGAACTCTTCCGGATCATTCTTCTTCACTAATTTTTGATTGGAAGGGGGAGTGGTATATGTTCCCCTGGTTGCTATCAGGTCTTCTCCCTGTTAGTTCGCTGTTCCGGGGTTACATTTCCCCCCCCTGTTTTCCAATTCCCCTTCTTAACCTCTCTAAATCTCAAAAGGGGCAGGAGTGAAAATAAATGGCAGATTAAAGTCCGGACTGCAAATGTCAGGCGTCCGGTCCTACCCGTGCGACCAGGATCGCTGATGTTGCAGCCTTAAACACCCTTTTCAAAGGGGTCATTGATACCAACGCATTCCAGTGCGTGAACCACAATGTTGGTGGGGTACCACATCCGGGGGTTGTCCATTGGTCCAACTGCGGAACGGGCATGAAGAGGAGTTTTTAACCGTAAATACGGAGTCCCGACCGGGTCTGAACTCTGCCTGAACCCCTCAGAACAATAACAATACACAGTCAGCAGTGTATTATAAAAAAAGGTGATTCGTCAACAAACGGCACACAATTTTTTTCTGACTCATAACCAATTCAAAAAATGTAGTTAGAATTGGAAAGTAAGACGCTCTTGGGGGCATTGCCCCCGCCGCTGCGGCAGCCCCCAATTGGGATAGTTCCTGGACTGTTGAAATTTCTCAAAATGAAAAGAATTACCTAAACCGGATACAATTCTCTCCCGATTTAGCGAACAAAAATGTATTGTGGTGGTTCCAACTGATGAATCACCGAAAAAAAAGTATTGGATAGGAAAATCAGTGTTTCCTGCGCCTGACCCGGACGGATTCCGCGTGGGCAAAAAGGCCTTCCGCACCGGCAATCGTTTCAACAATATCACCGATTGACTCGAGCCCTTCGGGGCTCACCATCTCAACGGAAGCAGTCTTACAGAAATGGTTTACATCAAGACCGGAATAGAGTTTCGCGTAGCCCGCAGTCGGGAGGACATGGTTTGTCCCGATGGCATAATCGCCGCTCGCAACGACTGAGTATTTCCCGACAAATATTGCCCCGGCATTTTCCACGCGGGTGACAATTGAGAGTGAATCGGCAGTCTGTATCGAGAGGTGCTCCGGGGCAATCCGGTCCGACACGCGAATCGCTTCATCGATGTCACTGACCACAACGTAACCGGAATTGACGAGCGCTTTCTCAATGATCTCTTTTCTCGGTGCTTTTTCTGTCATTGCAGCGACTTTCAGGCCAACTTTCTCCGCAAGCGCCTTATCGGTCGTAATCAGGATGCAGGCCGCATCCGGGTCATGTTCTGCCTGGGCGAGGATATCAGCCGCGATGAAATCAGGGTCAGCCGTATGATCGGCAATGACGGCGATCTCGCTCGGGCCGGCGGGGAAGTCAATCTCCACGTGGTCCCGTAGCATCATTTTTGCCATGGTAACGTACACGTTCCCTGGTCCGACAATTTTCTGGACGGGTTTTACCGTTTCCGTTCCTAATGCCATTGCTGCAATTGCCTGGGCCCCACCTGCATTGTAGATTTCAGTAACCCCTGCAATATCAAGGGCGACCAGCGTGAGCGGTTTGATCGGTGGCGGCGAGCAGGCGCAGATCTCGCGGACGCCTGCTACCCTGGCCGGGACTGCACACATAAGGGCCGTTGACGGGTAAGCCGCACGCCCCCCGGGCACATAAATGCCGACCCTGTTCAGGGGTGTCGTTTTTACGCCAAGGACAATCCCCGGTTCGATCGTGTCGAGCCAGAGATTTCGTGGACGCTGGAGTTCGTGGAACCTCCGGATCCGTTCCTCTGCCTTCACAAGGCTCTCAACTACCTTCCCGTCGACCGTATCGTATGCCGCAGCAATCTCTTTTTCAGATACGGCGACTTCTTCGAGGACGACATGCCGGGACATCGCCCTGAGTGCCGCATCCCCGTCTTTCCGGACCCGTCCGATGATATCGGTAACATTCTCACGGACGCCCTCGAGGCTCGATGTCCGGTTATTGATCCAGGTATCTACCCTGACTTCCTTCCACATGGTAGGAATAGCTTTCGCAGAAATCGTTGTTAAATTTTCGGGACAGGGCAGGGATTTCACCGAAAAAAATCTCCGGAACCAGGAAATACGAATAATCAGAAACCGATGGAATTTTAGGAGGTGCACCCCGTCGATACCTTAACATTGGTTCTCATCGAACCACTCCTCACATGTGGCAGGCTGTCGATATCGAAACATGGGTGGAACAGCGGAGATCGGGGATATCCGGGGTGAAAGGACCGGTTGAAGAAATTATCCGCATGGTCAGGGAAGGCGGGGACAAGGCCCTTTTCGACCTCACGGAGAAATTCGATAACATCCGTGCTTTCAGACCTCCTGGTCAGCGATGAGGAGCGGGAAGAGGCATACGAAAAAGTCGAAACCCGGCTTGTTGAGAGCCTCATCGAAGCAGAGGCACGTATTTCATCTTTTCACGAGATGTCACGGCCTGAGGACATCTGGCTCAGGCAGGTCTCCCCAGGTATCACGCTCGGGGTGAAGACCACGGCACTTGACCGGATCGGGGCTTACGTGCCTGGCGGAAGGGCGGCCTACCCCTCAACCGCACTGATGTGTACCGTGCCTGCCAGGGTCGCCGGAGTCCCCTCAGTCTGTTGCTGCTCCCCGCCACCTGTCCACCCTGCCACGTTAATCGCCCTCGATATCGCCGGGGTAGATGAAGTCTACCAGGTCGGCGGGGCCCAGGCAATCGCCGCGATGGCGCTCGGGACCGAGACCATTGAACCTGTCCAGAAAATTGTTGGCCCGGGAAATGTCTATGTCACCGCCGCAAAAGTCCTCTTAAGAGAACATGCCGAGATAGATTTTCCCGCGGGCCCGAGCGAAATCGCAATTATTGCCGACGGAACAGCAGATCCGGAGTTCATCGCGGCTGATATCCTTGCACAGGCCGAACATGACCCCCATGCGGCCTGTGTCCTGATCACCACCGATGAAAGCATCGCGAAAAAGACAGGGGCAATTGTTGAAACCATGATGAAAACGGCATCCCGCAGGACGATAATCGAAAAAGCACTGAAAAATTCGGGCTATTATATTGCTGACTGCATGGATGACGCCATCGATGCGGTAAATTACCTTGCCCCGGAACACCTGTCTGTCCAGACTGCTGACAGCATGCATGTCCTTTCAAGGATCAGGCATGCCGGCTCTATTTTTGTCGGGCCGAATGCCGCAGTCGCATGCGGGGACTTTGCATCGGGTACAAACCATGTCCTCCCGACAGCAGGGTATGCCAGGACCTATTCAGGACTCGATGTCCGGCATTTCACCAAGACCTCGACCGTCCAGATCATCGACCGTGAAGGGATTGAACTGATCGGGGATGCTGTTGAGACCATCGCAGACGCTGAAGGGCTCTTTGCCCACTCGGAATCGGTACGGGTCCGTCGTAGACGCCCTTAACGGCAAAACTCATAATATAACAACAAATCCCTGCAATTTTTCGGCTGTGTTGGAAACCTCTCAAATCATTCTCATGTGTTTCCACAGGACCGACAAATTTGCATATAAGACCTTTTGAGCAGAACAGTTCATGGATTATTCACAGGAATGAAAATACGTTTATTTCACTTTATGAAAGACGATCCCACTGATATTTAAGAAAATATAAATATTTTGTTAATTATTAGTATTTTACCCATATTACGGGCATGAGCTGGAAAAAATGAGAAAAGAGATGCTATTATTATTCATATGTTTCTGTCTGGCAGGTGTATTAATCGCCGGATGTACGACACCAACAACAACTCCACCGGCAACGACTCAGGCTACAACAATTGCGACCCCGGTACCGACTACCATTGCAGCACAGACAACAACACCCCCGATGAAGACCATTGTGAGCACTGCAGTAGCAAATGGTAATTTCACGACGCTTGTCACAGCTCTCAAGGCCGCCAATCTTGACAGCGCATTAAGCGGTCAGGGACCGTTTACCGTTTTTGCACCAAGCGATGCAGCATTCAAAAAACTGCCTAACGGGACTGTGGAAAAATTACTGCTGGACCCGAAGAGCCAGCTGACTGATGTCCTGAAATATCACGTGGTATCAGGGATGTACGTAGCAGATGACGTTGTCAAGATGAAGACCATCAAGACCCTCGAGGGTCAGAACCTCACCGTTAATGTGACCAAGGAAGGAGTATTCATTAACAATGCCAAGATTGTTACGACTGATATCAAGACCGATAACGGTGTTATCCATGTCATCGATGCGGTCCTGATACCTCCTGCTCCGGCAGTTAACCAGACGGCCAATACAAGTGCTGTGAAAACGAATGGAACGATGAAATCCGGGACATAAGTACCGGCCAACAATTATTTTTTCCCCGTCCCTGGTAATAGACCGGGACAAATTTTTTTCTATTATTTCCCATTATTTAGCTGATGTTGAACCTCTCTCAAATCCATTTACGGAGTTTTAGGTTTATCCAGTATTTTGTCATGCTCCCGGGGCTCCGCCCCGCCGCGGTAGCGACCCCTGTTGGGATAGGGGCCAGTCACAAATGACCTGGATTATTGAAATTTATGAAAACCCTGCCCAAAGAATACTTTAATGGGGGTGGGGCAGGGAGGGGGTGAAACCCCCCCTCCTGTCTATGCAGTTCTGTTACCTTTTTTATATCCGAAGGATTTCATATGAAAATGGCTGAACGAACACCAATATAAGGAGATTTTAGAGGGCATTTTCATGGTTTGGGTGTGAACATCCCATTCATGTGTGTTTCTACAGAGCCAATTTTTTAGAATAAAGGATCTTTCCTTAAAGAAATTATTTACCGCGAACTTCCGATGCAGAAATCTGAAGAGATCTACCCCGGGGGTTATCTGTTATCCGTAAACCGGTATGCCGTTTTTGGTACATTCATCTCGAAGCGTGCGCCGAACCCATGTTTTCCCGTTTCCCGTATTTTGATGCCTGTAATGCCGAGGATTTCCCGTACCAGGAACAATTCCATCCCCTGCTGGGCACCGTATCCCCGTTCAAATATCTTTTCCTTATTGGCATCAGGTATTCCCTTTCCGTTGTCCTCGAAAAACAGCATGAGGCCGTCCACGGTAAACTGATACCCAAGGGTAACCTCAGTGGCATTTTTTGCATGGCGGAGAACATTTCCGGCCAGCGTGAAAAAAACCCGTTCAAGGAGTGAATCTGCATAAATCTCCAGGTTATCAAGATGAATGATGCGCTGCATGGATGAAAAATCCAGGTGCGAAATGCCCATAACGAATACCTGGTGAACATTCTGCCACTCGGGGGGTTTCAGGCCCAGATCCTGGTAATTTTTTGCAAAGTTCAGTGAATTCTCAATCTTCCTGACAGATTCCACCTCCATATCATGGTAATTGTTGACCATTTCGCCATCAGGAAGGATTTTTTCGAGCGCGAGGTACCCGTTGAGTGTAAAGACTGCATTATGGATGTCATTAAACGTGACCTGGTTCAATAGCGTCAGTTTTCTGGTAACCTGCTGTAATGCAGTTTCCGCCTGTTTTCTCATGGTAATATCACTCCCTACGAACTGGTATTCCTGTACTATCTCCTCCGAGTCGAAAATTGCCCTGATTGTCCAGGAGATTGAAAGGTAACCCCTTTCAAGCGCGAATTCCTGCTCTCCTTCACCGATTGGTGAGTGCGGTGTGAGGGTCTTTAAATTTTTTTCCATTCGCTCCCTGGAGATGTAAGGTGAATTGAGGTCGTAAAACGTGACCGTATCCAGATCTTCCCAAAAACCCGGCATAATACGTTTAAACGCGGAATTCATGAATGTGATGCGGCCGTCCGGGTTGAATCTGCAGATCAGTTCGGTCTGGTCCTCAACAATACTCTGGTAGCGTAACCGGGCAAGCGAAATCTTTTCGAGCATCTGGTTAATGGCCCTCGACAACTGGGTTAATTCATCATCTCCCGCAATTTCGGTGATCCTGGTGATTTCTTTATCAGATCCAATCTTTTGGACATCGGTCGTGATGGTACTGACCCTTGACAAGACTAATCGATCGATTAACATTAAGCCAAGGATTCCAAAGATCAGTGCAGCGAGGAGGACAATGAACAGGAATGAATAGATCGTCGAAATCCCGCTCTGGTAGATAACCCGGGGTTCTTTCACCGCCAGAATATAATTGCCAGGGGTGACACTGAGTTGCTTCAACTGCGTGTAACCCTCGATTATATCCGAATTGTCCGGGTAATTTACCCTGAAATTTTCTGTAGTAAACTGGTCCCGAATGGGACCTGTTGACGGGGTTTGTGACAGGGTGGCTGAATCAATCAAAGTTACGGAAACACCGGTGGATTTTGACATCTTATCCATCCGGCCTTCATCAAAATTGCGGCCCATTACCAGGATTCCTTCGGCGGGTCCATCCCCATTGTTTTTCAGGATTGGACGGACCGCCACAAACCTTGGCTGGTTATCAGCAAAGAAAATACCCTGTACAGATGAACTCCTGTCAGGAGACTCAAAACCAAAAAGAGGATAGTTCTCAATTATTTTATTGAGCAAGAAAGGAGAGACCGGTTCAAGATCACCGGTATTCTGATCATACGCTTTGGCATAGATCAGGTTACCAGACCGGCTGAACATCAGGAGAAAATCGAGGTCCAGCGTCTGGAATGTTTCTTTTGGAAGATTTTCTTCTATGTAATCAGAGTTGTTTCCTTGTGCAAAATAATAGGTATCATCCCAGGAGGACCAGTCCAGCAGCGTGGAATCAAGTGTGGATAATTCATTGTCGATTGCAAATTTGACCTGTTCAATATCCTGCCGGACTTCCGCATGTTCAATATCTGTGTAGCTTTTTTGCAGGACATAGGTGGAATACAAAGTAAACCCGGCAAGGATAAGCAATAATCCGACACCAAAAATAATGAGTGTTTTCGCCCGTAGGTCCATTAATAATCTTATCTATCACGTATTATTGTTTAATATAAATTGTTCTTCACCGAAAAAAACGGGAGTTGTATCCAACGATCCATGATAACCGGGAGACATACCAGCACAGGTGTCGCACTCTACCCAAAGGGTATGCATCGATAATCTTTTCGTATGGTTACGTTTGCCTGTCCAATTGTAATAAAAAAAGGTATTCCGGCAGGTTGTTCTTCGGGGTGATATTATGCCGGTCAACCCCGGTTAGTGATTTCAGAACTCAATCGTCATGACCGCTTCTTCCTCTTCACGGAGTTCGCCTTTTAACCGGGCCGTGTCAAATTCATAGGCAGCCCACGGGTCATAATCTTCGTAGAGCTCACATTTATCGAGAACGTCCACGAATTCCTTTAAGAAAATCCTCGGGATGATATCCACCCTCCCACCGAATTTTCCCGTCACCTTGCTGATCATCGCCCTGATAAACCGGTGCGAGATCCGCTCCCGGTCGACCTCTTTGTAGGCAACAGAATAGATGTCACAGACCTTCAGGGCAACTTTTTCGAGCTTGGTTGTATTGAACCGCGAGAGAATGATCTGCGGTTGCCTCGGGTTCCTGAATTTATCGGTCTGGACAACATTGATCCTGTCAAAAAGGGCAGGAAGTGAGCGGAATCCGCGTGGTCCTTCAAAGAGCGAGGGTGTTCCGGTGACCAGGAAATAACAGTGGGGCATTTCGCCCCCGTCAAGGGAATCAACCACCTGTCGTATCAGGGAATACCCTTTTTCCCGGGTCGCACGCGGGGAGGACTGCGTAATCTCTGCTTCATCAATTGCGACGGCCAGGCCCCGGCATCCAGACCCGATAATAATCTTTACAATCCCTTTCAGGAATACAAATGCCACGGTCTCGTCAATATCCCCTTTTATCGCTGCCTTTTGTTTGAAATCGCGGCCGATGTTTGGCTCGGCGGAAAGCCAGCCTATCGCAGACTGCGCAAGCTGGAAGTCACCGGTATTATTCGCCCGGTAATACGTCCTGAGTGCTGCCGCAAGTGACGAGTTCATCTCGCTTATCCCGGCAAGGGCGGACTCTATCTCCCGTTCGGTCGCTGTTTCAAGCCCCTGCTCATCTATTCCTTCCCCGGTGACCTGGATTATTCGCTCCTCGATAGCATAGAGCCAGTTGTCGATGACTGTCTTCAACGCGTGTTCGTCTTCCTTCGTCCGCAGGGTCCCGCATATCTGCTGGTAAATCCCTTTCAGCTTATGGAGGGGGGAAGAGGGAGAGATAATAACATGGGCCGTGGCAAATCCTTTTTCACGTGCAATCTCAAGTGACCGTGCGACGAGAAACGTCTTCCCGCTCCCATAATCGCCCCTGATAAACTTGAGGTCACCCCCACCGGAAGAGACATAATCCAGCTGCGTGGCGATGACATCCTCTTCCACGTCGAGACCGACCGCAATCCGTTCAAGTCCGCTGGCAGGCACGGTCCCGCGTCGCAGGGCGTTGATGATATTCAGGCTCTCCAGTTTCTGTTCATCCATCCGATCACCCTCCCGTATACTCATAGATCTCCCCCTGCTCTCCACTTCCTCTTTTTGCAACGTGCCGCACACCCTGTGCAACACTTTTAGCAATCAGCCTGTTCATTATCCCCGTTACCCGGCGGGTCCCGAGGAGTTTTCGAAGGTCAGTTTCGCTGGCCTTGCGGTGTAATTTCAGGAACTCGAGGATTTTTTCCTCCTGCGGCTCCAGACCACTAATCCTGACCTGTGGCGATTCCCTCACGGAAATTCCTGCCGCTCCTTCTGCATCATCCATTACCGGCAGGTCGACTATCGCCCGCTCCTTGCAGCGTCCGAGGACGGCAACAAAATCAGCCGTTGCAATGCAGGTTGAATATGCGGGCAGGATATCAAGTCCCTGGAGGCAGTAGCGTTTGCATGCCGAATAATTGCCTTCACCTATTGCATTTGTCCCTGCAACAAGGTATGCAACAGCCAGGAACTCGAGCCCGTCTGCAGGTAACTTGTCCCGCCGCTCTTCAAGCCGTTCGATAAGCCTGAACAGGAGCCTCGGGGTATGGTGAATCAGATTACCTCCTGTGGTTACCTGTGCTACCCTGATGATGTCCTGGCTCCGTTTAATGTTGGAAAGGATATACAGCATCACTTTTTCGCACTCCCTCCACTCCTTATGGCGGGCCAGGAACGCTGCATATTCGAGACCTCCGGTAAGGAAATCACTCCGGTATGCCCGGTAGTACCACCCCCGCGCCTCGGTACCATCCCCCAGTTGTTCGTAGAGATTTCCTGTCTCATACAGGCATACCGGGTTGGCGCCTGGAGATACGACCGATGTAAATATCTTAATGGTCTCACTTTTCGGGTAATATGTCAGGAGGAACTCGCGGTAGAGCGGGAGTGCATCACGGAGCAACGCGTCACTCCCTGCACTCCCGATGCCCGAACGGATCAGTTCTTCGTAGGTTGATCTTGCCTCTTCTTTCAACCCAAGTCCGGCGAGCAGCCTGCATTCAATAAGTCGTATTGAACTGTCCGTATCCTTATCATTCGTTACCAGTGCCCTGCACATCCTGAGTGCCTCATCATTATCGCGGACTGAAATAAGGAGGTTGATATAGTCCTTCGCAATACCATGGTCCGCCTCCATCATGCAGGCGTCCCGGTATCCTGAAAGGGCAAGTGCGACATTGCAGCGTGACAGGACCCCAAGATATTTCCGAAGAAATTCCCTGTTTCCCGAGCGTTCAAACTCAGCAGATGCGGCATCCCCTGCCTTTGCAAACTCTCCTGCAGCAATGAGGGCATCGATATAGAGCGGGTCAGCGTTCGCTTTCAGGGAGGGGAACCTCTGGTACTGGTCCAGCGCTTCAACACCCTCTCCCACGGCAATAAGTGTAGCAATCAGGTCCCTGCAATCGTCTTCCCTGCGGGAGTGCTCTGCAAGGCGTCGTTGTGCAGGAAGCGACCTGCGGTAATCCCTGCCATCAACGAGGCATTTTGTGTAATTCCGGAGCGCGTCCTGGTTATCCGGGTCCAGACGCACAGCAGCGGAAAATTCGGCAACAGCCCCTTCATCTCCTTTTTCACGCAGGACCTTCCCGAGGAACCCGTGAACGTGTGAAGAATCCGGCATTTTCCTTGCAAGGTCACGAAAATGTAGTTCCGCCTCTTCGAGGCGTCCGAGATAGAAAAGGTTGGTGGCGGCCAGTACCTCAACCTGTGGTTCCTGGCTCCCGCCCAGGATTGTCATGCAGGTGGTATAGGACCCATCATAGTCCCCGTCTTCAAAAAGCTGGAATGCCTGCCGTTTTTTCTCGCCTAAACCAGTCAAGTATGTCCCCTTCCAAACCTGAGTGTCAGGAGGTTCATAAACATTGAAAAGGCGTCCTGGCCCTTTACCCGTGAATCTCCCCGGTTCTGCCAGATAATCGGGAGTTCCTTTAACAAAAATCCTGTAGTTCTCATCCGCCAGATCAGTTCTACATCAAATTCGAACCCGGTTGAGGTAACCTTTGGGAGAATAAGTTTCAATGGAACTGATTTAAAGACTTTCGCCCCGCACTGGGTGTCGTTATACGGCAGGCCAAAGAGTAACCTGATGATAAGATTAAATGTCCTGCTCTCAAGCCTCCGGAATATGCCCTGCGGCGTGGTGACTTTTGACCCGGGAACGTAACGGGAGCCGATCGCGCCATCCACATCCCCCAGTCCGTGAAGAAGGGCATTCATCTCCCCTATTGATGTCGAACCGTCCGCATCCATGTAGCCGGCAAACGGTGTGCCTGCTTTTTGAAGTCCTTCTCTGATGGCCTTTCCTTTTCCAAGCCTTACGGGATATTCCAGGCAGCTTATCCGCATATCCGGATTTGCTGTTGTAAAATTATGGATTATTTCTGAGGTCTTATCGTTCCCGTCGCAGATAAAAATAAATGTTGCGTCGGAACCCGTTATATCTGAAAGGAGGAGATGGATACGCTCCTCCTCGTTATAGGCCGGTATAACAAGGGTACACGCTGCCATCTCTGCCTTGATCTCTGTTTGTTCCAGTATACTCACTCCGGATAGATAGGCCGTTTACACACCTTGTTCACAATATCATGCCCTGTATATTTCCATGTAGCCCGGTCTTGGTACCGTGTAACTGGTAACAGGTGGTAACGGAGCTGTACCCGGGTACTGCTTTTCAAAGGCACCCGGGTACGAACTCAGCCGTACCGTTGTACCTGTATGTTTCGGGGCGCAATGGCAAATACATTACGCAGATTTATCCTGCTGGTGTTTTGTAAGGTGTTCCATTAAGGCAGTTCCCGGCCGGCAACGCTCTGCTATCAGCAGGGCCGTTTCACGGAGTGACTGGTGGTCACGGAGACAGGAATCCGGAGGCGGGCTCTTTCGCAGAATTTGCGAACTGTTCTCGGTGATCTGGATCAATTCGGTTGCGATGACTGCATTCAGCCATACCAGGTCACGGAGTAACTCCGTCACCTCTTTCTCCTTTGATGGTTTATCCGGCATGCTGAAAGAATTGTCACACAAGAAGATGAATACACAGGATTTTTTTTTTGGAAAACCGGCTTTATTGAAACCATTCGGTGTCATAAAAAATAAAAGGAAATACGCAGACCCGGGGGGGTTTCACCCCCTCCCTGCCCCACCCCCATTAAGATATTCTTCGGGCAGGGTTCAACGGTAGAATCCCTTAAAAATTTCGGAGATTGTGAGTTCATCCTCTATCCCAACCTGGGTCGCCAAAGCGGCGGGCCATGAGCCCGGATAGCGTGACACAATTTTGGAATTACCAATCTGCAAGATAGATTTGAGAGGATTTCCCATGAAAACAGGTATGATGCCGAAGGGCCACAAGCATACAACATGAAATTGCCAGTGGGGATTTTCATATTAACCGCCTATGGCCGCCCTGCGGTCGGGCATAAAGAATGAAATTGTCGATGGGATTTTCATTGGAAATGACAAAACGGACCCCAATATATGGAAATTCTGAACGGGGTTCATAGCCCTGGTGTGGACGTTCCGTTCATGTGTGATTCTACAGAGCGGCAAAACCCTTATTGTATCGCTCGCGAAGATTAAAGGGAAACAAATGAGTTATATTGAAAGGATCCGGGATCGAGGGAGGGATGCAAACCCGTTTTTCTGCCTGATGGGGATCGACGTGGTCTCGCTTGATAATGGGAAGGCCACGCTCAGCATGAGGGTGCGGGACGATATGCTCAACGGGGAAGGCTTTTTACAGGGCGGAATGTTTACCGCGCTCGCTGACGAGGCCATGGTGCTTGCTGTTTATGCCCTGCTTGAAGAAGACCAGGTCATTGCCACTATATCAGAATCAACCAGTTTCATGAGGGGGGCAGGACCCGGGATGGTCCTGGTTGCAGAAGGCCGTGTTATTAAAAAAGGAAGGAGGGTGGTATTCTCAGAAGCTGATGTGCGACCTGAGGGCCAGGAGGATAGTATCGCCCGTTCTTCTGCTTCGTTTGCGATTTCATCCACCGTAAAAAAAACTGAACCTGGTCTTTCGTAATCTCTCTCCACCGTCCAATAGTTTAGTGGTTCCCGGGGCAATCCGGTTAGATCTCCCGACAAGGGGTTTTGAGATGGCCGCAATCTTTTTTGCACGGACGGGAGCAACCGGACAACTGATACATCTTTTTCCCGGTCCCCTGTGACAGAGGGGAATAGAACTATCATAAAATGAGTGATAATGAGTAATCATAACTGTACAGGTGAACGGGGGATAGTGTGAAGTATATTTTTATTACCGGCGGAGTAATGAGCGGGCTTGGAAAAGGGATTACCGCAGCGTCTGTTGGACGCATCCTCAAAAGTCGTGGATACAAGGTAACGGCGGTAAAAATTGACCCGTACCTCAATATCGACGCCGGCACGATGAATCCCGGTCAGCACGGCGAGGTGTTCGTCCTCTCCGATGGCGGGGAGGTAGACCTCGACCTTGGAAATTACGAGCGGTTCCTCGATATCGACCTCGGTGCAACCCACAATATCACAACCGGTAAAGTCTACCGGACTGTTATCGAAATGGAGCGCCGGGGTGATTTCCTCGGCGAGACCGTGCAGATCATTCCCCACATAACTGAACAGATTAAGACCTGTATCAGGAATGCCGCAGAAACCGCCATCAACGGAGGAGACCAGGCAGAAATGTGTCTTGTGGAAGTGGGTGGTACGGTGGGCGACATCGAGAGCATGCCCTTCCTTGAAGCGGTCAGGCAGATGCGGGGCGAGCTACCTGAAGCAGACAGCCTTCTTATCCATGTCACCCTTATTCCGGCTGACTCGATGGGTGATATGAAGACCAAGCCGACCCAGCACTCGGTCAAGGCACTCCGTGAACTTGGTCTGTACGCGGATATTATCGTCGGAAGGAGTGAGCAGCCGATCGGCCCCAACACGAAACGTAAGATTTCGGCGTTCTGTGACCTCCCGCAGGCAGGCGTGATTAGTGCAGCAACGGTCCCGGACATTTACCAGGTCCCGATGGAGATGGAGAAGGAGGGCCTGGCAGATGTCCTTTCGAAGCACATGGGCCTTGAGAAGAGACCGGTGAACAATGACTGGTACAGCCTGGTGAACCGTGAGTACACTAGCCGCATAAGTGTTGCCATCGTCTCTAAATATGGAATTGAGGACGTTTACCTGAGTATTAAGGAAGCACTCAAACATGCGGGACGTGCCCTTTCTACCGAGGTGAAGATCGGCTGGCTTGATGCAGAACGGTACGAACCGTCACACCTTGAGGAATATGACGGGATCCTGGTCCCTGGTGGTTTCGGGCCGCGTGGAATACAGGGAAAGATCGATGCCATCACCTATGCAAGGACAAAAAGTATCCCGTTCCTCGGCCTGTGTCTAGGGTTCCAGATGGCGGTTGTCGAGTATTCGCGAAATGTGCTCGGGTGGACTGATGCCACGAGCGAAGAGTTCGGTGAAGGCCGGCACGTGATAGCAATACTTCCCGAGCAGGAGAACGTGAAAAACCTGGGTGGCACGATGAGACTTGGGAACTACCCGGTTACCATTAAGGACGGGACACTGGCGAAGAAGCTCTACGGGAGTAACGAGACCACTGAGCGTCACCGCCACCGGTACGAGGTAGACCCGGGCTCCATAGAAACGCTCGAAAAGGCAGGTGTAGTGTTTTCAGGGGCCTGGGGGGACAGGATGGAGATCCTCGAGGTGCCGGCACACCCGTTCTTCTTTGCCACCCAGTTCCATCCGGAGTTCAGGTCGCGACCGACGCGACCGTCACCCCCGTTCCTCGGGTTTGTGGACGCATGCCGTGAAAGGAATAAAAAAATCTGAATTCAGGTGAATGAATGGTTAATACAGCAAAATTCATCGATCAGGCAATAACAGAGATCAGGGATTCTGCGGCCGGCAGGGGCGTTGTAATGGCCCTTTCAGGCGGGGTTGACAGCTCAGTGGCAGCAGCGCTGGCGGCAAAGGCGATCGGGTGTAACCTGGTGCCTATTTATGTCGATACCGGGCTCATGAGAAAGGGTGAGACCGAACGGATCTGTCACCTGTTTGGCGATATGAACCTCAAGGTCGTTGACGCGTCGGTGGAATTCCTATCAGTCCTGAAAGGGATCACAGACCCGGAAGCGAAGAGGAAAGCCATTGGTGAGCAGTTCATCCGTGTTTTCGAACGTGAGGCAAGGTTAACGGGAGCGAAAATGCTCCTGCAGGGGACGATCTACCCCGACCGGATAGAGAGCGAAGGTGGTATCAAGAGCCATCATAATGTCGGTGGTATGCCACTTCACATGGAATTTGAAGGCGTGATTGAACCGCTCCGTGACCTTTACAAGGACGAGGTACGGGATGTTGCCGGTGCACTCGGACTCCCGGCAGAAATCCAGCACAGGATGCCATTTCCGGGCCCGGGCCTCGCAGTCAGGATAATCGGGGAAGTTACCCCTGAAAAAGTTGAGGTCGTCCGGGAAGCGAACTGGATTGTCGAGGACGAACTGGTGGAACAGTTCCGTCCGTGGCAGTGTTTAGCTGCCGTGGTGGGTCTTGGGACCGGGGTAAAGGGAGATAACAGGGTCCATGGGTGGATAGTTGCCGTGCGTGCGGTCAACTCACGTGATGGTATGACCGCGGACCCGATCCATCTCCCGTACGAGGTACTGGCAAAAATCGAGTCCCGGATCACCGGGCAGATCAGAAGCGTTTCAAGGGTAGTTTATGACATTACACCTAAGCCTCCGGCGACAATTGAGTATGAATGAAAAGGGTGGGATGGGGTGGGATTTACATCCAGGGCTTTCCCGCCAGGAAGATTCGGTATATACTATTTCCACCGGAACATAATCAGATGAACAACCAGGATAACTAACCAGGAAGGATATACATGAAAAATTCATCCAATTTCAGGGAACTGGATGCACAGTACGTTATGCCCGCATTTACCCGGGACATGATGATCACCCGGGGATCGGGATCATTAGTATGGGACTCAGACGGAAAGGAGTACATTGACTGCGTTGCAGGGATTGCTGTGTGCAGCACCGGTCATTGTCACCCGGCCGTGGTGAAGGCGATCTGCGAACAGGCGCATGACCTGATCCACTGCTCCAACCTGTACTATGTTCCCCACCAGGCAGAGCTTGCGAAGAAACTTGTCGAGATCTCGGGTCTTGAAAAGGCGTTTTTCTCCAATTCCGGAGCCGAAGCTAACGATGGAGCGCTGAAGCTGGCCCGTGTGCGGACAGGCAGGAAAAAATTTGTTTCATTTGCGCACGGGTTCCACGGGAGGACGATAGGGTCACTTGCGGTTACCCACAAACCGGCAATCCGTGAGCCGTTTGAACCACTTGGGCTTGAATGTTCATTTGTAGAATACGGCAACCTCGAATTACTGAAAAAGGCAGTCGATGATACTACAGCAGCCGTCCTTGTTGAACCTGTCCAGGGTGAAGCAGGGGTCATCATTCCACCACCAGGTTTCCTTGAAGGGGTCCGGGAGATCTGCGATGAGCACGGCACCCTGATGATCGCCGATGAAGTACAGACCGGGATGGCGAGGACCGGGAAGTGGTTTGCCTACCAGCATTCCCGGGTAACGCCGGATATTGTGACAATTGCAAAAGGAATTGCCAGTGGTTTTCCAATGGGTGCTCTTGTGGCCCGGAAAGGTCTCGAGTTCCAGAAAAGTGAGCACGGGAGCACGTTTGCAGGTGGTCCGCTCGCTTGTGCAGCGGCGCTTGCAACGATAGGGATCATTGAGGATATTCTGCCGTCCATTCCCATAAAGGCAGAACGGTTCAGGAAGGGGCTTTCCGGGCATAACCCCCGGATTGCCGGCCTCCTGATCGGGATGACTCTCGGTGACCGGTGTGTATCCGTCCGGGACAATTGTGCCGGAAAGGGTGTACTGGTAAACTGTGCTGCGGATGGGAACCTGCGGCTTATGCCCCCCCTTGTTATCAGCGACAGTGAGATAGATCGCGTAATAGAGGTGGTCAATGAAGCGATCGGTTAGGGGTTGCTACCAGAGCGAGGGTTATGTCTTTGCCAGGAACGCTGCGGAGATCGGGAAACAACATGGTCTTGATCGGGTTGCCAGGCTTGCCAGCAACGAAAATCCGGATCCCCCTTCAGAAATTGCCCTGGAAAAGGGTTACGAAGCACTTTGCAACGCGAACCGCTACCCTGATGAGCGCCAGGTCTCCCTGAATGACGCCCTTGTCGCGGCGCATGGGAATTTCCCCTTCGTTACCGGCGTTGGCATGGACGGGGTCATCGAGACAACAATCCGGACACTTGTGGAGCCAGGTGACCTTGTCGCGATTTCCACCCCTACTTTCTCGTTTTACCGCCTTTCTGCCATTGCGCAGGGGGCCGGGGTCGTCGAAGTGCCGAGGGGCCCGGGTTTTACCGTTGAGCCTGCCGGGTTCATCGAAGCGTGTGAAGAAGCAAAGCTGGCGTTCCTGTGCACCCCCAATAACCCGACAGGAAACGGGACCTCCCTGGAAGTGATCCGGGGAATCCTGAAGGAGATCGAATGTGTCCTGTTCCTCGACAATGCATATGTAGAGTTTTCAGACCTGGATTATCTCCCGTTACTCCGGGATTTCGATAACCTGATCATCGGGAGGACCTTTTCAAAGGCGTACTCACTTGCCGGGCTCAGGGTTGGGTATGCCTTTGTGCCGGAATGGTTCCGGCCCTATTACCTCCGTGCTGCCACACCACACACCCTCAATGCGGTATCGGCTGCCGCGGCAGTGGGTGCCCTGTCAGATACACAACATGTTGAAAGGGCCCGGGCACGGGTAATCCGGTGGCGAATGGAATTATCAGGGCGGTTGAATTTTCCTGTCATGCCGTCGGATGCGAATTTCGTTATGGTGGACGTTGCCCCGCTCACATCTGATGATGCAGTTGACCGTCTCGCCCGCATGGGTGTGCTTGCCCGGTCATGCCGGAGTTTCCGTGGTCTCGAAGACCATTATGTCCGTGTAAGTATCGGGGCCGATTGGGAGAACACAATGTGTATTGATGCCTTCGGGCGCCTGAATCCATGATGTACGGGATATCCGGGACCCCCGGTACAGGAAAGTCTGCGATTGCAGAAGAGCTGGAAAAGCGGGGTTACCGTGTAGTCCATGCGACAGAATCCTCCAGGGAATTTATTATTGAGGCTGATAATCAGCGCGACACAGTTATTATTGACGAGGAAGCATGGATTGCATCATTCACGCCAGTCGAAGGGTTCGTTGAAGGTCACCTTGCCCATCTCCTCCCTTGTGACCTTGTAATCATTCTCCGTTGCAGGCCGGACATCCTCAAATCAAGGCTGGAGAAGCGGGGATACCCGTGGGAGAAAATTCGGGAGAATGTTGAAGCCGAAGCGCTCGATGTGATTCTTGTCGAGGCCCTTGAGATTCATCCGCCAGGGCATATTCTTGAAATTGAAACAACATATGCCGCGATCCCCGTCTGCGTGGAACATATAGAGCAGTTTATCCGGAGGGAGATACCTTCCTCTTATGGGAAGAACGACTGGTCGGACTACCTGGAGCCAATGATATGACCCTTGACCATTTCAGACCGCATGTTAAGGACTGGTTCAACCCTTTCATCGCGGCCTCAATGAAAATGGGCCTGACCCCTAATATTCTGACCGTTGGATCACTGGTCGCAGCAATTGCTGCAGGTATATTTTTTTATTTTAACTATATTGCTGCAGCTGTCGTTATGGTCGCGCTGAATGCGGGCCTGGATGCACTGGATGGCGCTCTGGCGCGAGCAATGAATATCCAGAGCCCGAAGGGGGATTTCCTCGACCACGTGGTTGACCGTTATGCAGATATTTTCATCATCACCGGAATTATCGGCGGGGGAAATGCCGGCTGGCTGCTTGGTATTTTTGCCCTGACCGGCGTCCTCATGTCCTCCTATCTCGGGACCCAGGCCCAGGCTGTAGGTGCCGGGAGATTTTATGGCGGGGTGCTTGGGCGGGCAGACCGCCTGCTGTTGATCATGGTGGCCGGGATCCTGACACTGGTATTCCCTGAGGGGGTGCTCGGGATGCCGCTACTCGGGTGGTTACTCGTAATATTCGGGGTGTTCGGCCATTTCACAGCAGCACAGCGATTTGTGCATACCTGGAGAAAAATTGAGTGATGGAATTTAAATCTGGCCTTTATTTTTTTAAAAAAGAAAATTCTGTTTTGGTTGTATGAAATGAGGAAAAAGAAAAGGTGCAGACAGGAGGGGGTTTCACCCCCTCCCTGACCCACCCCCAATAAGATACTCTTTGGGCAGGGTTCAATTGTGGTTTCTTGAAAAATTCAAAAAATGTAGAGACCATTCCCTCATCCCAACCGGGGTCGCCAAATCGGCGGGCCATGAGCCACTGGAGCGTGAATCATTTTCAGGCTATCTAATTTATGAGAAGCATTTCTCCTGAAAATGCTTATAGACAAATAACAATATAAGGAGATTTTGCTACGGAAATTATCATATTCGGGTTTTAAACTTCCCATTCATTTGAATTTCAACAATGACGAAAAAATATGTAGTGGTATTCAGGATTACAGCGAGAACTCAAACATCAGGGAACCACTCATCTGGGATATTTCTAAAACCATTTGTCAAGTGTTTTTTGACCTGCTTTCCCTGCAATCCCTTCAAGCGCTTTTCTCACCCGTTCCACCGAGAAATTATACTCCCCGCAGAGCATCTCCTCGATCTTAACCGTGTCCGGAGGATGCCAGGCCAGGTTATAATCACTGGTGACAGGCGGGTTTAAGAAAAAGTCAATAACCGGTCCGGGATCGAAATCCGGCTCCTTTTCACGCATGGTCTTTTCGAAGGAACCTTCTTTTACCAGTTTCAGCGCTGTCTTCGGGCCGATACCTTTCACACCGGGGTTAAAATCGTTCCCGATAAGCACCGCGATCTGGATAAGCTGCTCGCGGGTGATACCAAGTCCTTTCAGAACCTCCGCCAGGGTGACCTTTTCCGGGTTTAACATGACACTCCTCCCGTGAATTTTCCGTTTACCGCTTATCGTGAGGTTCCGAACCAGCATGGGGACACCGAAAAGCAGGGTATCGTAGTCCTGCGATACCACGTAGGATGCATCGCCATGCATAACCATGTGAGTAGCCTGTGCTTCACCTTCGCTTGGTGCCTCGATACAGGGTATCCCCATCAGGGACAGGAGTTCTTTTGAGGTTTCAATTACGTCCCGATCGACTTTTGATGACGACCTCGCCTGCTTATAGGCTTCTTCCGTGTCGCCCCTTGCAAGCGCCTCCTCCCAGCGCTCTCCAGCCTGTACCCTTGCACTCCTTCGCTCTTCGATGGTCTTTTGTTTAAAATCCGGTGGCGGGCCATCGAAAACATAAACCGGCCTGATACCGCGTTCAAGGAAATTTGCATTCCTGAAGAGAATACCGGAAAGATGGGATGTGACCCGGCCTTTTGTGTCCATCAGGGGCGTACCGTCAGGCTGGCGTATAATTGAAAGGAACTGGTAGAGAGCGTTATGGGCGTCAACTGCCGCTATTCCGGGGAGTGCCTCCCATCCGAGGGGCACTTTATAGTCTGCAATGATATCACGTAACGCGACACCCATGGTACCTTGTGGAGTTACTATCCTACCGGTAGATACGTTTCCCAAACTCGTTGACGACCTCATCGAGATGGGCTGCACTCGCATCGTATTTCTGGATCATTTTCGCTGAAATTTCCTCAAGATTCGCCCTGATTGCCTTGTCACGCACCTGGATACTACGCTCCAGTGAACGGATCCTGATGCTCTGGGACAGGAGAAGCCCCCCGAGGGAAAGCATCATCAGCATTGCGCCCAGGGCAATTGTACTATCATACCAGAGGCGCGTGACGAGTGCGAGTGTGGCGATTACGAGGATAATAATCAGAATAATGTCGCGCACGTAATCTCGAATATCCATGCTTTTAGATAATGAAGGCCAACTAATTAAACTACCTATGATGAATGGAGTTCTGGTATGGAGTTGAAACAGCTGGTCCCGCTGGCAGGGATGCTGGTAATGATGGTCCTCGTGGAAATCGGCGCTATTTTTCTCTCGCTACCGATGAAAGAGGCAGGAATCACAGCTTTCGAAGACCCTTCGTCAATGTTAAATCCCCTGATCTTTATCGCGATACTCCTTGCATTCACCGCCGTGCTCCTGGTACTGCTGAAATATCGCTATAAACAACTTATTGTCGCAATTATTGCGGTTTCGATTTTCTTTACGTTTGTTTATATTTTCAGCTCCATTGTAACCCTCTTTACCAGTAACGGGATCATCGCAGTGGTCATGCCCCTCATACTTTCCGGGCTTGCGATTGCTCTCCTGTACCTGTATCCGGAATGGTATGTCATTGACACACTCGGAATACTTATTGCCGCAGGTGCGGCGTCAATTTTTGGCATCTCGCTTGGTATTATTCCGGTAATAATCCTGCTTGTCCTCCTCGCGATTTATGATGCCATCTCGGTCTACAAGACCCGGCATATGATCACCCTTGCAGAAGGAGTAATGGAGATGAAAACGCCCATTCTCTTCGTTATCCCGAAAAAAGTCAGCTATTCATATATCAGGGATGGGATTGGCAAGATTAGTGAGGGAGAGCGGGGGGCATTCGTCATGGGGATGGGCGACCTCATTATGCCTGCGATCCTCGTTGTTTCGGCCAATATGTTCTTAAAACCGGGTGGTTTGCCATTTATTAATATTCCGGCATTGGGTGCAATTATTGGATCGCTCGCCGGCCTTATAGTCCTCCTTTGGTTTGTAAATAAGGGAAAACCCCAAGCCGGGCTCCCTCCACTAAATGGTGGGGCAATTATCGGTTTTTTGATTGGGTGTGCAATAAGCGGGAGCTGGGGCTGGATGATGATCTGATCCCGGAAATAATGTCTCCATCCTTCCAAAATATTGGTATAATAACACCTCAGTCAATTAATTATCGATACTATTCTTTGTTGAAACACAGATGAACGCGAAGTTCACACCCGAACGATTGAAAATACCACGTTCAAAATTTCTTCAGATTGGTGGCCGTTCAGGCATTTACAGGGGAAATTATGAGAATTTTAAAAAAGAAGTGGAGAATATGTAGACAGGAGGGGGTTTCACCGCCTCCCTGCTTCACCCCCATTCAGATATTCTTCGGGCAGGGTTTCGGCGAAGGCTCATTACATTCAGAGTATTGGGAATAGTCTCTATCCCAACCGGGGTCGCCAAAGCGGCGGGCCATGAGCCCCTGGAGCGAAGATAAATTTCAGAATAATCAGGATTCTGGGTGCCTATTATAGCTCTTCAACAGAGCGTGCTATGAGCCGTTGGCTCATAGATGAGTATGAAAAAGGTCGTCTTTCAGGTGGTTCGTGGAGTTTTTCATACCAGCGTGAATTCCCAATCTGCAAGATAGATTTGAGAGGGTTTAATAAAAGCCGAAATTATTGATTTCTTACCGGTTTCAGTATGTGACGGAGTATGGGATTGGCTCTTCAACCACCCCTGGTTCCCTCCAGTATTCCATAAGGATAAGAAGGACCTCGTCAACTCCTGAGTTCTGGCCTGTTGACATCAGGGGGTAGCCATCCAGACATTTTATATCAGATTTGTTTGCGACTGCAACAACCGGCACATCGATGGTGGTGGTAATTTCTTCATACAGTTTCATCTGGTCCTCGAGCGGGAACCCGCAGTGTTCGCTCGGGTCAAGAATGAACAGGATAACATCGGCAATATTGGTTATTGCAGCCATCGCCTGCCGTTCGATGGGATTTCTCGCCTCAGGCAACCGGTCAAGTACGCCGGGAGTATCGATAAACTGCATCCGTTTTCTCCCGTCCACCCGGTGTCCTACGATGACTCCTTTCGTAGTAAACGGGTACGAAGCAACTTCCGGGTCTGCCGTGGAAACCAGCCGGATAAATGATGATTTGCCGACATTCGGGTACCCTGCGATAACCACCGTAAAAATGTCCTCCACGTGGGGTAGCTTCCGGACCACATTTCTTACTTCATTTAAGAAACGCAGTTCGGAATCTATCTGGTGGACTACTGACGCAAGCCGTGCAACCGCCTTTTTTCGTGCGGCAAGCGGATCCCCTCCTCTCCGGGTCTCGAGTATCAGGTCAGGGCCGTGAAGCCTGGACCACCTGGCGGCCCAGCCAATCGCCCCGAGGGCCTTTTTCAGCCTCGGAATTCCATACAGGATATCTACAGTCTCCCGGTAAAACGGGGGGAGGGTCTCGAATTCAGGGAATGTCTGGATCACGTGTACCAGCCTGTCGTGAATGGAGTGGCTGACAGCCCGTACGAAATCCTGATTTGCGCGGTCTTTATTCGCTTTTAATTTCATTTTAGCCGCAGCACGCCGGAAACACCTGTCAAGGACTTCGTCAGCGGTCGGTACAGTCGGGATTCTCTCAAATTCCACAGAAGTTCAACCTAACCTATTTATGGTACTCCCATGATTAATCATTATGGATCTTTCCCTTATTCAGAAAGACATCCTGATTACACTGATTTCCCTCTACCAAAAGCATTCTCATCCAATTAAGGGTGAAGAAATCGCTGATATAATAAAACGGAATCCTGGAACTATACGGAACCAGATGCAATCCCTTAAAGCGATTGGCCTGGTTGACGGGGTTCCCGGTCCGAAGGGAGGGTATAATCCGACGGCTCTTGCCTTTCGGGAACTTGACCTTGACATTTCGGATGAGGACTATGATGTCCGCATCTCCCGGAATGGTGAGACGGTAACGGGGGCAAAGGTATCAGAGATTGATTTCACTACCCTGTGTCACCCGGATATCTGTCATGCGTTAATAAAACTGATTGGGAGTGCAAAAATTTTCGAGATAGGCGACCAGATTACGATCGGCCCGACCCCGGTTAACAAGCTCCTGATCCGTGGTGAGGTGTATGGGAAAGACGAGGTGGAACAATCCCTGCTGATTACCACCCAGGAGATGATATCACTCCCGAAACAATCGATCCGGCATTATATGAGTGCACCGATCCTCTCACTTCCACCGGACTCCACGCTGCGTGATGCACTTCATCTCTTCAATACCCGCCATATCCATGGTGCCCCGGTGATTGGAAACGGGGGTCTTGAAGGGATCATAACTCTGTCGGATGTTATAAAAGCAATTGATGATGAGATGCCCCTGACTACAAAGGTCAATGTGGTAATGACAACTGATGTGGTGAAAGCGTCAGCTGATGTCCAGCTCTTTGAGGTTATTGGAAGGTTCAAGGAACGTAAAATTGGCCGCCTGGTTGTCGTTGAAGGGGACGTGCCAATCGGTATTCTCACTCAGTCTGATATCATCCGGGTATTCCCTTCGCTTTGAGGTAAGAACTGTTCGTTGAACCGGTTTCTGCTAAAGGGCACCTTTTCACCTGGTCCCTGAAATAAAATCCTGACCGTTTCGTTCAGGAGAGCTTATATGACGTGGTATTGTTCCACCCGGGACACAGGAACTGTACAGTTATTTTGAAAATATGCAGGTGATAACATTCAGATGCTCAAACTATTGGCTAATCTATTTATGGCTCTACCCTAAACAAATTTTACACCTTCCTGATAAATACCCGGTCATTTACTCCCTGGTTCATGGAGTGAATCCTTCTGAGAAGGAACGATTCGGTTTTGCCAGCACGGGTGTCCCCCCGGGGATTCCCAGCCGGTTGCTACCATTAGGCGGGAAGAGAAAAAGGAGTACCAGGATACCATGACAGAAATCCCGATTGCCCCGGTAATACGGATTATCCGGAAAGCCGGCGCTGACCGTGTCGGTAACGAAGCAGGAGAGGCGCTTGCAGACCTGATGGAACAATATGGCCAGAAAATTGCGAAGGAAGCGTTGAAACTCGCATCGCATGCCAGTCGGAAGACGATTACAGCGCATGATATCAGGATGGCCGCTGAGATCCTCAGCTAGACAAAATTTACCGTTTTACCGATTCTCTCAACAATCTCTCGAGGTTTTTAAACATCTTTAAATATTAATATATCATCATTTTTTTCTATGACGCATATACTGGCCCGCCAGCTTTCAAAGAAGAAAATTATGACCAATGACGGAAAGGTGATCGGGACCCTCAAAAATATTATTGTCGACGATGAGACAGGACAGGTAATCGATCTTATCATCCACCCGGATTCGTCCTTTGATACATCAGGGTACCGTCTTGAGGGCGATAAACTCTATATAAATTTTGAAGCAGTGAAAGACATCAAGGACTATATTGTCGTTGACCGTTATCTCTCAAGAAAATGAGATGAATAGTGCTGCATTGCCTCGATAAAACCATCTCCATACCTCTTTTTTGCAATGTATCCTGCAACCGCCTTTGCCTCCGGATGTCCGTTTGCAACGGTGACCCCTATTCCTGCGGCTTTGAGCATCTCAACATCGTTTATTGCGTCCCCTATAGCGAGAAATTCCCCGGCAGGTATCCCTAGGTCATTTGAAAGGTCCATAAATGCGGTAGCCTTGTTGACCCCTTTTACCTGGAGATGGATAGCAAACCCGGTATCAATTACCCGCACGTTATAGTCCGCGAGCAGTTTTTCCACCTCTTCAGGAGGGACCGTCCGTGAGAAGGCGACATCAGCATACCGGTACTGGGGGCTTAGTAACTGGAGGGGTGCCCCCGAATCATGATAATGCTTCTGTATTACCCCGAATGCCTCGAGACAGACTGGCTGATCACCGTGGACATGGAGTTCACCAGGGAACCCGACACGGTATACACCCCCATTTTCTCCTATAAAGGTCCCGGATGTGCCTATCATGCGGCACAGCGCGTCCATGAAGCACGCTGTATTGCCGCTGGCAAGCACGACCTCTACGCCACGTGAAACGAGATCCCGGATCACCTCTATAGCCCCGGTGTGTAAGTAACGGCCCTGATCGGTTATGGTGCCGTCCACGTCTGTCAGGATTGCCCTCAGCACGGCTTGAGACCTGCCTCTTCAACCATGAACGGTGCTTCACCCTCGGGCAGGTTCGGGCTGTCCACGAGGCGGGCAATTCTTTTACCCCCCTTGCTCTTCCGGAGATATAACCTGAACGTGGCGGTATGGCCAACGATGTTTCCACCGATCGGCTTTGTCGGGTCGCCGAAGAATACAGCCGGGTTCGACATCACCTGGTTCGTCACAAGTGCTACGGCATTGTTCTCGTCCACGAGCTTGAACAGTTCATGCATATGACGGTTCAGCTTCTGCTGCCGCGTTGCGAGGGTCCCCCTGCCAGCATATTCTGCACGGAAATGGGCGGTCAGGGAATCGATGATAAACAACCTGACCGGCATATCGGACTCCTTCATCTCGGCAGCACGTTCGCGTGCTGTATCAATGAGCAGCATCTGGTGATCCGAGGTGTGGGCACGCGCGACATGGATATTTTTTAAGAACTCCTGCGGATCGGCATTATCAATTTCGAGACCGTTCACCATCTGTTCGATACGTTCCGGCCTGAACGTGTTTTCGGTATCGATATAGATCGCGCTTCCGTTCAGTCCCCCTTCCGACTCAGGGAGCTGGACGTTGACCGCGAGCTGGTGAACGATCTGGCTTTTACCTGACCCGAATTCACCATACATCTCGGTGATTGCCTGTGTTTCGAGTCCCCCGCCAAGGAGGGTGTCGAGATCGGGTACGCGTGTACGCAGTTTCCTGATCTCTTTCCGCTGCTCAAAAACATCCTTTCCTGTTTTAAAACCGCCAATGTTGACCAGTTCGCGGGCGGCCTTAATCATCTTCTTTGCTACGGACTCTCCGATCTCCGCGGTTTCCGCGAGATCGAGCGGGGAAGCTGTTGCGATGCTTTCAACGGTGACAAATCCGGCTTCCCGGAGTTTTTCGGCGGTGGTTGGTCCAACGCCGGGTAAGTCATCAAGTTCCAGTGGACCTGTGGTGGTCATTTCTTATCTACCTCTTACTAAAAGAACATCATATACCCTCGCATATATGCATCCGGCATGTGCGCAGGGTGAAAGTGAAGAGGACCGGTCAGATGGAAATTCTCCTGCCGTGTACTGTTTCCCCGGTGTACCGTGGCAGCATATCAGTGGGTGTGGCCGGCATGGTCCTTCAGGCCTGGTCGTACCGGGTCAATCTGCTCTTTCAGGTGGCGGCACCGCAGGAGTACCTTTTCAGGAGAAAGTTCTGCTGCTTCGATGGTTTCCGGGGTAATAGTATGACCGGTAAGTGTACCGGTGACACGGACTTCGCGACCGTGGGGGTGTTCACCTTTGATAAGGTAAGAGGTAGTCCCGTCATCGATCACTGTACCTCTCCTGTCGGCCAGGACGGTCCCCTGAAACTCTATTGGCTGCCCGAATACCTGGGTTTCAACCGAGATAGTGCTCCCCCGCCCGATGCTTAATTCGCGCTCACCGGTTCTTCCGACCCGTGCCGTGGCATTATAAATCGTGATGGGATCTCCCTGAAAATAATGCGGCACTGCCATTTCCCCCCAGAATACTACCCTGATTTCACCTGTGCCATCACTGACCATGATATTTCTGACATGGGACCGGGAGCCATCCTTCGCGATGAAAGACCTTGCAGGAAGGACCCGTGAAATGGTCCCCCTGACAGAATAAACACCATCGTCGCCCACTGCGGCAATGGAGTCCATCGGCACCTCCATCTCCATTTCTATCTGCTCTATCGTGCTTTTTTCATCTACACTATATTCCCTCACAGGAGGGCGTGAGCGATCAATCGCACCGGTAATACGCAGTGTTGTCCCTGGTACCAGCTCATCGAGGATTTCCGGCATCCAGCAGATTAGCCGCGCGGTTCCGTTCCTGTCTCCAATGACTGCCCCCCTCATCTCTCCCCCTCTGCCGTCACGGCGGGTGAAAAGCCTGGGCTCCTCCAGCGAAAGCAACCGGGCCTCTATCGTTAAGCGCTCTGCCGGGGCCGTGCTGAGTGGTGATATGTTATTCCTGCATTCGATCTCGCAGGTGGCCTTCCTGATGGCCAGTGCCATGATGTCACCCGGTCGCTTTCCCGGTTTTCCGATGACCTCAAGCACGTCGCCTTTCTCGATCTCCTGGGCTGCCATGGCTTTCTCGTCCCAGAGGACCAGCCTGGTCTCCCCGGTCTCGTCCCCGACAAGGATCGAGGCAACGAGGCCTTTCTCCCCGTCGGTGCGGTCGAACTCCTTTGGTTCGCCCTTCTCGATTACTTTTGCGAAAAAAGAAAAAAGACTTGATTTTGCCACCAGGCCATGTATCTTTACATGCTGGCGGCCAAGATCGGCGACGACAAGCATTGCACCGGTCAGTTCATCGACAAGGTCCCCGCAATCCCGTATTTTCTCTTCTACACGTCGTTCGAACTCATCCCTGCTGAGCAGGTCATCAACAAGCGCGTAGTGGAACTGCACCGGGGTGATCCCTCTTTTACTGCTGCCACGGTGGTGTGACCATTGTTGAGGTGATGTCCTCCGTGGTCTCCCTGTTCCGCATAAGCGCCTTATCTTTTCCTTTTACGAGGACTTCGGCACATCTCGGCCGGCAGTTGTACTGCGATGCCATTGCAAACCCGTACGCTCCGGCATCAAGGACGGCGATTATGTCCCCTGCTTCTACAACCGGTAGTAACCGGTCAGCCGCGAGAATATCCCCTGTCTCACAGATCGGACCCGCTATCGAATAGGTCTCTGTTGCCGGAGATGCTGCCTTGTTGGCGACGATGACCTCGTGGTATGAGTCGTACATTGTCGGACGGATGAGGAGGTTGAATCCTGCGTCCACGTTGACAAAATTTTTGTGGGCGAACTTGACTGAATTCACACGGGTGAGGAGTACCGAAGAATCGGCGACGAGGTACCTCCCCGGCTCCACCCAGAGCGCAGGGCTGATACCTGCCGCGGTGATTCCCTCGACAAACACCGGCACGACTGCACGGGCGTAGTCCTCAGGGGTTGGTGCGGGATCGGTGTCGTGGTGGTAGGGGATGCCGAGACCACCGCCAAGGTCGATAAATTCAAGAGTTACACCTATCGCGGTCAGGTCTTTTGCGACCTTTACCATCACTTCTGCAGCCTTCACAAAGGGTTCGATCTCGAGGATCTGGGAACCTATGTGGCAGTGGACCCCGACCGGGACTACATTGCTGCATGCGAGTGCCTCCCTGTAAGCGGACAGGATCTTGTCGTGGGCAATACCGAACTTGCTTGATGCAACCCCGGTCGCGATTTTCGGGTGGGTTGGAATGTGGAGTGCAGGGTTGACACGGAACGAGATCCGCGCTTTTTTCCCGCCTGCTTTGGCAGCAGCATCGAGCTGGTGGAGTTCGTCAAGCGAGTCAACCGAGACGGTAATACCATGCGTTACAGCAAGGGCTAGATCCGCAGGGCTCTTTGAACTCCCGTTAAAGAGAAGGTCTGCCGGTTTCATTCCTGCTGATAATGCAAGCTCGAGTTCCCCGGGAGAGAAAACATCGGCGCCGGCACCAAGTTTCCCCAGGGCGCGGAGGAGCGAAATGTTCCCGTTGGCCTTCGCGGCATAGAGCACCTTCGATTTCGGGTACAGGGTTGCCAGGGCTTTCTGGTACCGCGTGTAATTGTCGCAGATACGTTGTTCATCGGTGACATAGAGCGGGGTCCCATACTCCTGTGCAAGGGTCACCAGGTCATGCTGGCCTATGGTGAGATGCCCGCCCTGCACTGATAGGTGTGGAGGGAGTTTCACGCCGAAAGCCCCCTCATCCTGCCAAGTGCTTCTATAATGCGTTCCTTCGGCCGGGTAAGTGCAAACCGTACATACCCCTCACCCGAGCGCCCGAACCCTACACCGGGTGTGACGACAATACCTGCCTTATCAAGCATCATGGCGGAAAATTTCATGCAGTCATCGACCTGCATCCATACGTAGAAGGTAGCTTTTGGGGCGGGGACGTTATATCCCATTTCGTTCAGTCCTTTTACAAGGATGTCACGCCGCTCCTGGTAGACTGCGCAGGCCTCCCTGACACAGTCCTGCGGGCCTGACAGGGCCGTGATTGCGGCGTGCTGCACCGCGTTGAACACGCCGGAATCCACGTTGGTCTTGACACGGCCAAGCCCCGAAAGGATATCGGCGTTACCTACCGCCATACCGATCCTCCACCCTGTCATGTTATAAGTCTTTGAGAGTGAGTGCATCTCGACCCCGACATCCATCGCTCCTTTCACCTCAAGGAAAGATGGTGCACGGTACCCGTCATAGGCAATTTCCGAGTAGGGGTTATCAGAAACAACAATGATATTGTTCTCGCCGGCAAAATCCACCACCTCGCGGTAGAAATCTGTTGAAGCCACCGCTGCAGTGGGATTGTTCGGGTAATTAATGAACATCAGCTTTGCCGTTTTAAGGACGTCCTTCGGGATATCCGAAAGGACAGGAATAAAATTATTCTCCCTGAGTAATGGCATCTCATGTACCCTTCCCTCAGAAAACAGTGTTCCTGTATAGTACCCCGGGTAACCCGGGCTTGGGGCAAGCACGTAGTCCCCGGGATTGACGAAGGCCTCGCCAATGTGTGTAATTCCGTCTTTTGATCCCATCAGGGCAAGTACTTCTTTGCCCGGGTCCAGCGATACACCGAACCGTGTTTTATACCAGTCTGCAACAGCACTCCGGTACTGTGGCATTCCGGCGTAACTCGGGTAATGGTGGTTTTCCACGTGTTGTGCAGCCTCGCAGAGAGATTCCACGATATGTTGTGGTGTTGGAAGATCAGGGTCACCTACCCCGAGGTCAATGACATCAACGCCGCTCCTTATTTTCTCGGCCTTCATCTCATCGATCCGGGCAAAAAGGTAAGGGGGAAGCTGGCCCATACGTTTTGCGTACATCGGGACATATTTTGATTTAATGCGATACATCCCTTTCGGCAGCGTGATCTTGAACCGAGTAACTTTGCGGTGTATAAAGTGCCCGTCTTTTGGCAGACATCTTATCTGAACCCCGCTGGTCGACCGTTCGCTTCCCTGTTCCCTTAAAGAGAGTAACCTTCCTTCACGATCCATCAATTCAGCAGATAAATGAGATTAAATGATGTAAAAACAGTTTCATGACCTTATTCATTCCCGATAGGAATGGCATTTTCCCATAATTCTTGAAAAACCCCTCTCAGCTGGGAATTCAGGATAGCATCACGAATCCTGATCATTGCATAAGGCCGGGCGAGATCTCTTTGATCCTCAGGTTCAAAAATGCACGTTGTTTTGTCCACGAGTATGAAGTTATGTTCAGTGTTGCAAACCCGGATTTCAACCAGATCATGGTACAGTTGCCGGGTATCATCATCCTGGATGCAGGAGGCGATTTGAGAAAAGAAATTTAAATAAGGGGAATTGGGGTAAATTATTTTTACAGAAATTCCCCTTTTCAAAAGACTGACCAGGTTGTTCATTAATGAATGTAATGTTCTTTCATCAGGTTCTGAATTAAAAGAACCATAACGAATCTGAGTAACATATATCACTTCTTTTTTCGCTTCATTGTGTATCCGTATGAAATAATTCAGGATATCTTCATTGCTGTACATAATTTGTAAATCCTGAAGATTGGGTGATGTTTGAGTTTTTCTCTCTAAACCCTGTTCGAGTTGAGTTATGGTATTTTTTAAATCCTCCCGCTGTTTTTCGTGTTCGATATAATATTTCATATAGATTCTTTGAAACGCAATTTCCGGAATGATGGCTTCGTATTTTTTTGGCCTTCCGGAATGCTCGATAATTATTTCATTTATGAGAAGTTGGGAGAGCGTTTCATAGATTTTTCCCATAGGAACATGAGATTCTCCTGACAGAATTCTCGCATCAAGTGGGCCTTTCCGGAGCAGGCAGGCATAAATTAATGCCTGGTATTTAGAAAGACCGATCTTCTGGAGCAAATCGATGTCAGACATTAAACTTCCCTGAGTTTATTTGGTGTGAATTGTTTAAATCACTATACCGAGAGAATACTGATTATGACATCTATTACGACGAATCCCCAGTCTCCCCTTGAAGTCGTCAAGGCATTCTTTGCTGCAATGGCGACGCTCGACTACGACACGGCACTTTCGTATGTTTCCGATGATTGTGAGTACGATAACCTGCCCATGCCCGAGGCCAAGGTCTATGGGCCGGCGGGTATTCGCGCCTTGCTGGAGCCATTTTTTGCGCCAACGCTCGAAAACGAGTTTGTTGTGCTGCGCGAAGCGGCACAAGGCCCCGTCGTATTTATGGAGCGACTCGATCGGCACCTCCTCCCAAATGGCTGGGTTGAGTTGCCCGTCACGGGTGTGATGGAAGTGCACCATGGGCGCATCACACTCTGGCGAGAGTACTTCAACCTGCCCACGATCGCACCGATGTTCGCCCCGTTCCTAACAAAATCAACGTAAAACGGCCTGTAAGAGCGTCGTTGCAGCGGTGGGATCAGAGCTAAAGGAATCGAGCATCTCTTATAAATTAGCAGATGAAAAATCGTTCAAGGCTCCCCTGTGTCACCACAGAGGTTGTCGTCTTCGCATGAATCTATCCTTTAATTTTCATCAAAAATAATTCCTGCCATTGCAGGAGAGGATAATTATCCTCTAAATTACATTCCTGCACGGGAAAGAATTGTGTCAGCAACGCTATCCGCACTCTTGAAGGGGAAGTCGCTGGCGGTCAATAACTTTCCTGCTTCTCCGGCGGTCATCTTCACAGCCCCTACCTGGCAGGTTGTGTCTGCACCCATTGGAAATGCTGCAATGAGGTCTGCTGGGGTCTTGATAGGAAATTTTGCGCCTTTGAGTGCTCCTGTGATTTGCGCATGGAGCTGGTCTTTTACAGATTGTGTCATGGTTCTTACCAACACATACTGGATCGGTTTGTGATATATACGTGAGCGTCACAAAAATATACTAAATAAAGTTACTACAGTTGCATGACCTTTACAGTAATATTGTTGAACCACGTACCATGAGAGTAACGAGGCATGAATGGCAGGTACATCATCGGCATCTCAATTAAATGAAATAAAAACCGAAATCAACGGTCTTCGGAATGAATTAAAACGCTTTATCGAAAATGCGAACACACAGAACATCCAGGCTGTAGTAAGCGATCTGAAAAACAATTATGCAAACCTTTTCGTGAACCACCATGTCGATACAGCACATACCGAATTATCGAAAAACATGGTTCCTGATTGTAAAATGCAGGAAAGTTGTTTTGCAGTATTCATGGAGTTTTTACAGGCCTCTGCGACACATATCAAAGATGAACGGGTAAGCGAAGATCTCGTTATATCGTTTCGGGAACAGTTGAAGGGCATGAGAAAAAAAGGCCCTTTTGAACGCTGTGATACCTGTTTCCAGGAAGTCAGCAGGCTCTTTGAAAAACAGGTTGATCTCATCAAGTCGCTTGGGATCTATGAACGTTCAAATAAGGAAAATCCAATATGTGCCGTTATATCTGATGACGACCTGGTCAGGAATATCCTTGAGCCTGTAGCTAATGTCCAGCGGTTCCAGATATTGAAATCCCTTACCGGGCAGACCCGAACCTTTTCAGAACTTTCACAGGTGACCGGACTCCGTGGTGGAAACCTGTTATTCCACATCAAGAAACTTACCGATACAGGAATGATCCTTCAGCGACATGAACGAGGGGATTATATTATTACTGATAAAGGCTGGAAAACACTTAATAGGATAATTGATCTCTATTCCGCCCTTAATTCCTGATTTTGTAGACCGATTTATTCTAAAAAGACAATAATCCAGTCGGCTGTCACAGTCAACAGTGTGCTATTTTAAAAAATCTTGAAAATCTGAGCTGAAAATTAGTAGAGAAAAAGTATGCAAAAAGCGAACACGTACGTTCGTTTTGCGTACATTTGGACATATTTTGATTTAATGCGATACATCCCTTTCGGCAGCGTGATTTTGAACCGGGCACCTTTGCCGTGAATTGGTTTTTTAAAAAAAAGTTTACATTATCCACCGGGGCCGTAGGTATACAGATCCGCCTAATCAGCCTGTGCATTCATGATAGGGAAAAAGGCCCAACTTTGGAGGACAAAAAGGTCCCGCGAAAAATAAAAGATTTCATGTTCCCAGCGGGGACTCATTCATGCCGAGGAAATCGAGTGCGTTCTCCCCGTATTGGACGGGTGCATACTTGGACCCGAAATGCGGGAGTCCCTTGAACCGCACGAGCCACGATCCGTTGATCTGCCCGGCAATCTGGACCGTAACATTCTGTGGAGTCAGTACGTCCGCGGTGCCCACGACAAGCATGACAGTCTTATTGATTCCTGAAAGATGGTCCCAGGACCCGCTCCAGTTGAGGTTTGCCTGGGACTCCTGATGAACGCCCTGGGTCTGGTTGGGGTTGTTACCCTCCGTTACAATGAGGACGTACAGCAGTCTGGTCTCCGGTATCCGGATGTCGTAGGTCACAGAATCCAGTACCAGTTTTCGTACGCGTTCAGGGTGATCGATAACCAGTTGCTGGGAGACCGAGGAACCCATCGAGACCCCGTATACATTCATGCTGTCATAGCCAAGTGCAGGAATCAGTTTTGCGGCATCATCTGCATAGAGTGCAATAGTGGGTGACCCGTTATATTCGCTACTGTAGCCCATTCCCCGGTGATCATAGGTGTATACATGGTATTTCGAGGCGAGGATGCCAATGAACGTCTCATTCCAGTCATCAATGGTGTCCCCGAATCCCTGGGCCATCAGGAGTGGTTCACCTGCTCCGAATTCCCGGTATCCCAGCGTCACTCCGTTGACCTTTGCATACTGGACAGGGGTTGCGTTGAACGATACAGGCTGATGGCGCCCTGACTACCGGAGTTACGGGTTGACTGGTGACGGTACCGGGTGTGCCGGGGTACCTGGGGAACTGGTACAGCCTGCCGTCACGAGGAGGCAGATCATTACGGCGATCACCAGGGTTGAAATATGTGTCTTGTCCATAACGATCCTCTTACATCGATTAATTGTGAATTAACTTGTATTAACTATTAAAATTTAAAATATCGGTTATTTTTTTAATATTTTTGTTATCCCGGTGAACGGTGTAATATGTTAAAAAACTATAAAAAACGATAAGAAAATTAGTATGAAAAAGTATGCAAAAAGCGAACACCTACGTTCGTTTTGCGTACATCGGGACATATTTTGATTTAATGCGATACATCCCTTTCGGCAGCGTAATCTTGCACTGTCATTTTTGCCTTGTAATATTTTTAAACAATGACAATCCGTGAGAAAAAAACCATTGAACCCGCCATATCCTGACAATTTATTATACTCCATGACTTAGGTATCGATAATGGGGGACTATCTTTGACAAAGGCCAATAAATCCTTAAATCATTATGTTTCGATTCTTGTTATCATCGCACTTGTCGGAATATTATTTGTCCCTGCCTGAACAAACGTCAATATGAAGAAATTGTAGAAAGGGCATTTTCATGTTTTGGGTGTGAACTTCCCGTTCATGTGTGTTTCTACAGAGCCCAAATAATTGAATATTTTTCTATAACAGGGAATATTGAGCATTTCCTTTATAAGTGCGCAATATTTTTTTCGAAATGTTCATCCTGCTCAATGGTAAATACCATTCTTATACACGAATATGAAAAACCGCCTTTTCTGATATGAGAAGGTGGGTCAATTATGATGATGGAGACAGGTGAAAAAGTATGAAATGTTACGTTTGTGCAAAGGAAGGAACAGAAAGTGACGCCGTGGCTGTATGTGTTGCCTGCGGTATGGGGACCTGTATGAAGCATACGATCAGAAAAGAAATCGATGTGTGGGAGGGGGGTTACCCGCTTCCCTCGAAAAAACTTCCGGGAAAAATGCCCCGGATGCTCTGCCCGGACTGCAATGCTGCTTATGGGGATGGAAAGTAATGGTATCACTCACATCCCGCAGTATTGCAGAAGGCGTCGGTACGATGCTCCTGGTGTATTTCGGTGCAGGGGCCGCGGCAATTACCCTGATGCTTGCGAACGGATTGAAACCGGCGACAAGTTTCAACATCGGGATCGGTATGCTTGGGGGACTTGCTGACTGGTTTGCTATCGGGATTACGTTTGGTATTGTCATTGCAGCCGTTATCTACTCACTTGGACGCGTTTCCGGGGCGCATATTAACCCTGCTGTGACTATTGCGCTCTGGGTGACGAAACGGTTCCCAACCCGTGACACAGCCGTATACGTGGTTGCCCAGTGTATCGGGGCTGCCATCGGGAGCCTGTTGTTTTTCCTGACGATAGGAATGGCTGCCGTTACAATCGGGGGACTTGGGGCAACCACTCCGTTCCCCGGTATCGGGTACGGGCAGGCCATTCTCGTAGAGGCTATCGCAACGTTTGTTCTGATGCTGGTGATCATGGGTGTGGCGGTGGACAAGCAGGCCCCGCCAGGGTTCGCCGGGCTTATCATTGGTCTTACGGTTGCCGGCATGATCACTGCGACGGGTAATATTGCCGGAGCATCTCTCAACCCGGCAAGAACATTCGGGCCTTATATCATGGACTGGGCCCTGGGTGGACCGAACCTCTGGGTATTATTCCCCATTTACATAATCGGGCCCGTTGTTGGTGCAGTGTGTGCAGCGGTTTTCTATGACCGGATTACAGCGGAATAATTTGGGTAGTCACGTTGAACGGTATTAAATATATTTTTGGCCTCCTGGTTTCCGCTCCATGATTTCACCAGGCGAAATCCTTTCGCGAAGCCGAAGGGTTGCGGACAGGAGGCACCGGCGGTTTAGCCCCGCTTATTAGGCTTAGTAGGGCAGGGAGTGGGATAAAAAAAGTATGCAAAAAGCGAGCACATACGTTCGTTGTTCGTACAAAGTCCTGTAATAATTGAACATGAACGCTCATTAATCTGCTCTTAAAGGATTTTGTCATGTCTCCGGGACATTTTTTTATATCCGTTTATTTACAAATTTTTTTAACACACTGTTAACGGTGATATACTAAAAAGCGAATAAAACTTAAAATTTCCATCAAAGGAACCCAATGCAGTTCTATTTCGTCGCAGCAAGGATATAGTATGTCTTGCCTGGTGCGAACCTCCGGTACCACGGCTGTTGTGGTTTCTGCATCTTCTGGATGTACATTAAATCCCGGTAGCAGATGCCAGTGAATCCCGCGTGCTCCAGGTCGGATACCATTGTTTCCTTCGGCACTCCCCCATCATAGGGGAGCTGGCTCCTGAGTTTTTCATCATAATGGCCGCCATGGGTATGACCAAAAATCTTTGCCAGCCCGTCGCTCAATATTCGTTTCACCCGGATTGAAACGCTATTATCCTTCCAGATCCCCTCGATGATGAGCACCACACCCCCTTTTTTTAAGACACGGTTCCATTCCTCCAGGGCAATCTCCGGGTGAGGGAGTGTCCAGACGAGGTGCCGGTTGACAACCACGTCAAAAGATCCGTTACTGAAGGGAAGGTGTTCGGCATCCCCTGTCCTCAGCTCAATCGGAAGGTTTTGTGCATCAGCTTTCTCACGTGCTTTTGCTATCATCGCTTCCGAAAGGTCGACCCCGGTAACCTGGTGTCCCATCTCAGCAAACAGAAGGCCCATAACAGCTGTTCCGCACCCTATATCGAGTACCCTTTGTGGCGATTCTGGTATGTTCCGGGCCAGTTCCTGTTTCCATGCGACTTTCTCTTCCTCTGTACCGATCCCGTGGCCCGGACAGCTGTCATACATAACTGAGGAGTGGTCCCAGCTCTTCCGGACTGCATCCTTGATCTCATGGTCGATCATACTGATACCTTAATGGTGTATGGTCAATTTTTGATGATTATCAGAGAATCCAGATAAATATTCCCTGAATATCTCTTCAGTACCGGGTCCGGGTTATCCCGACCGGTGATTGTATCAATCTTTTAGATGTTTTCTCTGATACGGTAAAAACACCAATACCCGAACATGAGTGTCCTTACTGTGTACATAATTTGTTCCGATTGAAACCCTACATTCATTAAATCTGCCAGTCAGGGATTTTTTCGATGGTTTCGGAACATTATTTCCGTGCCTGCCGTCTGGTTCATATATCGGGCTGCTCATAATGAACGATTGAGCAGAAAATGAATCAGCCAACTGATGTCCCGGTTATTATCCTCTCCACTGCATCTCCTGACAATGCGAAGGCCATTGCGCGAGCCCTCGTCGGGGAAAGAATTGCTGCATGCGTGAACATGACCGGAATTTCGTCATATTACCATTGGAAAGGGGAATTCTGCGAGGATGCCGAGACCCTCCTGATTATCAAGACAATGGATTCAAAAAAGACTGTGGTGATGGATGCCATCCGGCGTCTCCACACGTATGAACTCCCTGAAATGATTGTCATTCCTGTCACAGGGGGATTTCCACCCTATCTCGCCTGGCTTAACGATGAACTGGCGAAGGATAGTCCGTCCGGCTGATTAAAACGGCACGACTGATCGTACTCCCTATACCTATCGTACCATTCACGGTCTGCCACATGGGGATATGCGTTATGTTCCCTGCCCGGCCGGCATAACTCGCACTATTGAAATAAGAGGAGCCCGCTAGTTTACATAAGGTAGATCGAATTGCCGGATACGAAAACAGGGCCGCGGGACGCGCTTCTCCTCCTTGGGTGCCCGCAGGTACCGATACAGACAAGTGCGGCATTATACCTCGCCAGTAAGCTCCGCAAGCAGGGAATAACCACGGTGATCACCGGGAACCGGGCGGCGAGAACGAATATCGAAGTCGCAGACCCTGACCGCCACTATATCGGCGAGGTGATTGATATCGACCGGTGTATTGCCCAGCTCGCGGAGAAAAAGCGGGACTTCCATTACTGTTTTTCGTTTATTCATAATGATGCCGGCCTCACCTACGCGGCAACGGTAAAGGCGATTTCCCCGGCCGCCCAAATCCTGATCATCTTTGGTGAGCATTACCAGGAAGTGGCCTCCTCGGTGGATTTTCCTGCCGAAATAATTGCAGTAAATGCAGTGCATAACCCGATGCCGCTTAAGGCCAAAATTGACGAGGTGTTCCCATGGGTTGTCTCGAATCTATGAAACATGAGATTATAATGCGGGATACGACGTTCAAGGAATGTCGGGAATATATCCTGTCGCACTTTCCTGAACATTTCGTGGTATTGCCCGGGTACAAGATATTTGAAAAGCATCTTATCGGCGTACCCCCGCTCTACATCGCCGTTGACGGGGACGACGTAATTATACCCTATACAAAGCCCTGTTATGGGACGTTCCTGATCCGGGTACCGGACCCCGAAATGGCCTCGGAATTACGGCAGAAAAAGCCAAAATAACTTTTTTCCGTTATCAGGGAACAGAGCATTTTCTGTCCATATGGTGCGATTTGCCGCCCTGATCAACAACCGATGCCCCTATCTTGTTAGATATGCATAGCGCATCTTTCCGATTCATGTAGACTGGTCAGGAAACGTCCTGGTGACATTATGCCTGTTTCTCCGGACAGTCAGGAACCTATAATTTCTCGCAGGGACACACATTCGTGTGCCAAGGGGAGGTACCATGAACGACATATCAGTCCTGATCGGAGGAAAAGCCGGGGACGGAATCAACAGTGCAGGTCTTACGATTGCCCACCTGTTCAACCATCTCGGTTACCGGGTGTATATGTATTTTGATTACCCCTCCCTCATCAAGGGAGGCCATAATTTTGCTATCGTAAGGGCATCTGAACATAAAATCGGGGCGCACCGTGAGACTGCTGACTTTCTTCTCGCATTGAATAATGATACCATTGACGTTCATACCGGCATGATGCGGCCGGACACTGAGATCATATATGATGCTGGTAATGCCACCAGGGCAACCGGCACTCCCGTTCCTGTCAGCGGGATCCTCAATGAAGAAAATGCCCCGCTGATCATGGGCAACTCGGCAATCATCGGTGCTTTTGCAAAAACAGCTGGTATACAATGGAGTGTGATCGAAGAGGTCTTCCGCAGGCACCTGCCGAAGGAGACGGGGAAAAACCTCTCTGTAGCACGAAAGGCCTATGATGTAGCACAAACAAAACGGGTCGTTCCGGTTATCGGTCCGGGGCACCTGCCAGTCGTCACCGGAAATGAAGCGATGGGCCTTGGCCTTATCAATGGTGGTTTGGATGCTTACATCTCATACCCCATGACGCCGACTTCCAACCTCCTCCACTTCCTCGCAGAACAGGCACCACACCTTCCGCTGACGGTGGTTCACCCGGAAAATGAGATCGGGGTTATTATCATGGCGCTCGGATTTGCGTATGCCGGGAAAAAAGCTGCCGTCGGGACATCCGGGGGTGGGTTCTGCCTGATGACCGAAGGGCTCTCATTTGCTGGCCAGTCTGAGATCCCGGTCGTCATTATTGTCGGGCAGCGGACAGGACCTAGTACCGGCCTTCCAACGTATACCGGCCAGTCCGAGCTCAATTTCGTCCTGCATGCAGGACAAGGGGAGTTCCCGCGTCTCATTGTCGCTCCCGGTGATGCCGAGGAGTCATTTGTGTGGGCCTCACTCGCTGTGCAACTTGCGTGGAAATACCAAATCCCTGCCATTATTCTCGGCGATAAAACGCTAAATGAAGGTACCTACAGTTTCGACAGGAAAGAACTCGGGGAATTTCACCCTGATCCAGAAATTACAGGTGAAGGGCTGGTTACCGGTCCGGCGTATGGGCGCTACAGGCTGACCGGATCGGGAGTCTCCCCGTCTGCCTTTCCCGGTACACCCGACACGGTTGTCAAGATAACCAGTTATACCCATGACGAGACAGGCCTCTCTACCGAAGATGGGGGAATTTCCGTGATCATGGCAGAAAAGAGGGTGAAAAAGGGGGCACGACTGTTGGAAGAGATTGACCGTCTCGAGGCGGTGAGGACGTATGGGGATCGCAGCAGCCCGGTGGCCCTTATGGCATGGGGTTCAAATAAAGGGGTGGCCTGCGAGGTCGCAGGATTGCTTGGACTTCGTGTTATTCAACCGGTGGTTCTCTCCCCGTTCCCGCTCCGCCAGATGAAAGAGGCTCTTTCAGGTGTAAAACGGCTGGTATCTGTCGAGGATAACATGGATGGTCAGCTGGCCTCCCTCCTTGCAAGCCATCGCATTATCGTGGACAAACAGGTGCTCAGATACGATGGGAGGCCGTTTTCGGTCGGTGAACTTCGCGGCAGGGTCATGGAGGTGTTGAAATGACCGGGCGTAACCTGATTACCCCGGCACAGAACACCTGGTGCCCGGGATGTGGCAACTTCTCACTCCAGTTTGCATTGAAGTCCGTGCTCGGGGAACTTGAACAGTCCGGGATGTCACTTGATGATGTCGTCCTTGTGACCGGGATTGGCTGCCACGCGAAGATGGCCGACTACCTGAACGTAAACAGTTTTTATTCTATCCACGGTCGGACGATCCCGGCTGCAATCGGGATTAAACTGGCAAACCCGCGGCTGAAGGTCATATGCTGTGCCGGGGACGGGGACTGCTATGCCGAAGGTCTTGACCACCTCATATTTGCTGCGAAACGGAATGCCGATATTACCGTGATTATTCATAATAACCGGGTATACGGGCTTACAACCGGCCAGTATACACCAACCTCCCCCTTAGGGTTCCGGGGGCGCTCAACGCCCGGCGGCACAACAGAACTCCCGATAAACCCCCTCGAACTGATGCTCGCAAGTGGTGCGACGTTCGTTGCGCGTGGTTACACGAGGAAGATGGAACAATTACGGTCCCTGGTGAAACAGGGGCTGTTGCACCGTGGTTTCTCTTTCATTGATGTCCTACAGATCTGTGCGACGTACAACAACATGACCGATTATTACAATGAAAGGCTCTATGACCTGGAAGACCATGATACATCCGGATTTGAAATGGCATTTCGGAAGGCCCGGGAATGGGACTATAATGGTGATGCCAGGATAGCACTGGGACTTTTCTATCAACAGGTAATGCCGACCTACGAGGACCGGGTTTTTGCCCATCAGCCGGACAACACTGACCGCAGGAAACGGATCGATGAGATTCTCAAGGAAAAAATGTAGGTCCCCTGCTTCTTCCATTTTTCCCTGTTACGTGGTATATTTAGGTGGTCTCTTTCTCGTTCGGGAATCTGTCAGATGACCAGGGACTAGTGATTTGAAATTGTACATCCTGTACTGCCAGGGGCAGGACAAGGCACGATTGTTATAGAAGCGAATACAATTAGTAAATACGAAATGAACGGTGGAAACCCGGAATGACCGACGCTGCTACCTTAACCCCCTTTTTTGCATGGGTCGTCCTCCCCCTCCTGATTTTTTTCGCCCGTATATGTGACGTAACGCTTGGTACTATAAGGGTAATTTTCATATCAAAAGGGTTCAAGTATATCGCTCCTGTTATCGGGTTTTTCGAGGTGATTATCTGGCTCCTTGCCATCGGGCAGGTGATGAATAATGTCACGAATGTCGCGTCGTATATCGCCTATGGAGCCGGGTTTGCAACCGGTACTTTTGTCGGAATGGCAATTGAGGAAAAATTATCACTTGGTACGGTAATTGTCCGGGTAATTACAAACCAGGAGGCAAACGAGATGGTGGGATATTTACGTGCCCATGATTACGGCGTAACGGTTATCGGTGCGGAGGGCTCCAGCGGCCCGGTGCAGGTCCTCTTCATGGTAATCAAACGGCAGGATGCAGGCCGGGTGACCGGAATAATTAGGCAGTTCCAGCCGAATGCGTTTTATTCAATAGAGGACGTGAAATCCGCAGCAGAAGGAGTTTTTCCTGATAGGAAATCAAGATACCTCATGAGCAACCGGGATATGCTGAAATTTTTCCGGAAGGATAAATAAATTACCTCCGGAAGCCCTCAAAATTGTCTGTTCCTTTCTGCCCATCCCATGTCCTTACCGTTTCGGTCTATTCATTAATTTTCCAACGCTCCTGGGGCTATGCCCCGCCGCTGTGGCGACCCCGGTTGGGATAGAGACTATTCCGAGAAACTCTTAATTTAATCGGTTTTTAGTAAACCCTGCCCAAAGAGTATCTTGTTGGGGGTGGGGCAGGGAGGGGGTGAAACCCCCTCCTGTCTAAGCAGTTTTGTAAACCTTTTTTAAGTTTCACAGGATTTCCCATGAAAATAGTTTAAGAAACCCCGATATAACGAGATTTTGAAAGGGTCATGTTTCGGGTGTGAATTTCCCGTTCATGTGTGTTTCTACAGAGCGTGCTATGAGCCTTCGGTTCATAGATGAATATGAAAAGTTGGCCGGCATGAGGTTCTCGCAGAGTTTTTCATACCAGTCAAAAAGTCGGTTATTATGAAACCCTTGTCTGCGCCTGCTCCCTGACAAAGGAAAGGAGATAATAGGGGCCCCCTGACCCCCTGCCGGTTGAACCACTTGCGTTCCAGCCGGTAAATGATTGGGAACCCGGCCATGCACCGGTTGTAGCACCCCCGGAACGGTTGGCATATGTTACCCCAGCCTTCACATGACTGAAGAAATAGTTTATTTCACCCGTGTCTTCCGAGAAGATCCCTGCGGTAAGGCCGAAATCTGTTTTATTCGCATATCCCACTGCTTCCTGTAATGTACGGTAGGTAGTGACGATAAGGAACGGGACGAATAATTCGTTGTTATGGAGCGGGTGACCGGGCGGGATACCGGTAACCACCGCCGGTCTGACATAGTAACCTTTTCCATACAGGGCACCGGTCAGCACCTCACCGCCGGTTTCGATGGTACCGCCATCTGCGATAACCTGCCTGACCGCCGCGGAGAATGTATCCACTGCCTTACGGTCAATTAAAGGTCCGAAAAAAGTCTCCCGCTCCCGCGGGTCACCGATAATGACTGACCCGACCCTCTGTATCAGATGCTCCATAAACTGGAGATAGACCTCCTCCTGCACGTACACACGCGATGTCGCACTGCATTTCTGGCCGGCAAATCCAAATGCTGAACGTATCACCCCATCGACCGCTTTCGTAAGATCAGCCTTTCCTGAGACGATCACGGGATTCTTACCTCCCATCTCAATAATAAGTGGCTTTGGGTACCGCTGCCCCTGCGTGAATTCTCTCCATAGCCACATGCCTGAGTTTTTCGAACCGGTGAACGCGATCCCGTCAACATCCCCGTGTGAGACAACAGTTTTTCCAAATGGTCCCCCCGGGCCGGTAACAAGGTTCAGGACCCCATCAGGCACTCCTCCTGAAATAAACGACTTATAAAGTTGTATCCCGGATAACGGTGCTTCGCTCGTTGGTTTGAATACTACCGTATTGCCCGTTAGTAATGCCCCTGTGCACATGCCCGCTGCAAGGGCTATCGGAAAATTGAACGGTGAAATCACCGCCCAGACCCCGTAGGGCTGCATGACAGAGAGGGACTGTTCACCGGTGAGTGGTGCTTCCAGCTGAAGGATATAGCCTCCTGCTTTTTCATATAGGTTACAATAATACCGGAGAAGGTCAACGGTTTCAAAAACCTCGGCAAGAGCCTCGGTGCGTGTTTTTCCTACTTCCAACGTCAGAAGCGCAGCCAGGTCAAATGCCTGTGATTCAATATGGTCTGCTGCGAGCCTGATGATACGTGTCCGTTCTTTCCAGCTGGCCCTGCTCCATTCCGGGAATGCATTCCTTGCCGCATGGATCGCGTTCCCCGTATCTTCACTATCTCCTGCCTGGAAGGAACCGATCAGGGTCTTACCGTCTATCGGAGAGTATACCGGGAACTCCGGTCTCCCCCCGATTGTTTTACCTCCTATATACAGCGCGTGGTGTTTCCCCAACTCCCTGCTAACCCGTTTCAGTGCACTTTCGTAAGCCGGGTGGACATGTTCATCTCCGGCGAGTGAAATGTAGGTGATCTTTCCTGGAACTTCTGCCATGTTCATCCCCTTTGTTGCCGGGTACCGGTGTCGTTGTATCTGGTAATGTTTCGCTTATCTTTCGCTTTTCTGCCAGCCTGGCGGTGCAGCAATCCAATCCGCGTGCCTGCTTAGTCCGGCCGGAAATTCTGTCGTTTATTGTTAGTTGTAGCCACCAATGTTTATTGTTATGTGGACACGGTACGCAGCCCGGCCATAAATCAACCCGGTGAATGCCCTCCGGTTCGCTTAGCAAATTGCCGGGTGCCATTTCCCCCTGTTTTTTTGGCTGGGTTCAGCAGGGTTGTCGGAATAGGGGATAGAGCAGCCCGGGAAGGTCAAGAATCGTATTCAGTACATATTCTGCGGGGACTTCGCCACGTGTATCCGCTAAACGGTCGCCATACCGGGCATAAAATGTCTGCATCCCGACCTCACGGGCGGGTGCCAGGTCGCGGTGAGGGCTGTCACCAATCATCGCCGTCACAGAACTTTCGCTGCCAAGTTTCCTGAGTGCGAGCCGGAATGGTGCGGTATCGGGTTTTTTTCTCCCGGTCATCTCGTAGGTGATGATGTGGTCGAATGCACCGGAAAGACCGGCTTTCTCTAACCGGCGTCTTGCATGGTACATATCTGCGTCAGTAACCAGTCCGAGGGGAACCCCTTTTTCCCGGATTTCAAGGACTACTTCAGTGACCCCGGGATATGCGCTGATATTGTTCAGTTTCTCCTGCTCGTACAGGCTGCAGACCTCATAATACCCTGGAATTGTAAAAATATCCCTTTCAATGAGGTAATCACGTATGTTCCGCCAGTCCTCGAATCCCCAGTCCGGCCTGAGAAAATAACCAAAGAGGTCCTGGCCATCATCCCTCCCAAGGTACTCTGATACGGTGTCACAGGCTGCCATCTTTGCACCAATAAGGTCAAAGAGGGTATTATCCATGTCAAATATAACCGCGCTGACCCCCTCGCGCGTCCGGTTGACAGGGGTATAGTCATCCACCATTTGATTATCCTGCCTTAGAATATCACCTCAAACCAAGTAATTGATTCCATTGTGCCACGGCGGTGATGTACCGTGGCAGTGAACGAATAAAAAATGGGAATACGATTACAATTGGCGTGGCGTTCCAAAAAAAAGTGGTAGTGTCCCTGTTACGTGAGTTTTTTCATCCTGACGATATTGATCGGAAGGCCCCATTGAGAAATCGTTATTACATCAGGTCTCCCGTATGCAGTGAACGAGACCCTAATTCCGTCCTGTGAAAACTCGGGATCGAGGTCAAGCGGTAAGTACCGTACGACACCAGATTTACCCCCGGTATCAACCACAATCCCATAAAATCCTCCTTCGGTGGTGATATAGGTCACGTTGCCTATACCATAGATGTACCCGTTATCGCCGGATATTTGCCGCAGAAGGATGAGATCAACCGGAATTCCTGTCTGGACAGGGTAGTAGGGGTTAGGAATTGGGCTCCCCGAAAATGCGACCTTGTCATTGTTTTTGAAGTGGTCGTGCGGGAAGGGTGACGGGATATAGATAAGCCCGTCATCGCCGGTAATTCTCAAGGATGAACCGAACTTATCAGGGAGATTCAAAACCCCGGTACCATCAACCGATGTCCGTTCAGCAATCATGGTATTCGTACAGCCTGTAACCATGCCAAACATCGCAAGAATAACAACGAGCAGGAGAATATGAACATGGTTCTTTTTCATAGTCTGGATTTTTCACACGCTAAAATAAGTAACTTCCTGCATCACATGACCATTCTGGAAGGGCTGGTATCCGGAACCATGAAGTATCCCCGTCCCAGCAGGGACGGTGCTGTATACAACTATTATACACGGTCGTCCTAAAAGAAAGAGAGGACAAATGGATGATATTACGACAGGTAACTTCGGAAGGCCTCGCCCACCACTCTTATTATATCGGGTCCGGAAGGAAAGCGGCAGTTATTGACCCACGCAGGGACTGCGATGTGTACCTCGATATCGCAGGGGGGCTCGATCAGCAGATCACCTGTATTTTTGAGACACACCGGAATGAAGACTACGTGACCGGTTCTTGTGAGCTTGCAAAACGTTCAGGCGCTGCAATTTATCATGGTCCTGTGACCGCCTTCTCCTTTGGGACCAGGGTTGAAGAGGGGATGAGCTTCATGGTCGGGGACCTCGAAATCTCCGTGCTCGAGACCCCCGGTCATACTCCAGACAGTATATCGCTTGTCGTCAGGGATAAGAAAGTCTCTGGTGACCCGTACCTGGTATTTACCGGGGACGCATTGTTCGCGGGGGATGTCGGCAGGACCGATCTCTTTGGCAGGGGAAAGGGTGAAGAGGCAGCCGGCATGCTCTACGATAGTATCTGGAACAAGATCCTTCCCCTCGGAGACGCGGTCCTGCTCTACCCGGCCCATGGAGCAGGGTCGGTCTGCGGGGCAGACATTGTTGATCACCCGTTGACCACAACCGGATATGAGAAAAAAACAAACCCCCTTCTCCAGAAGGACCGGCTGGCTTTTATTGAATATAAAACAAGCGAGCACCATTACGTCCCCCCGTATTTCCGGACGATGGAAGTTGTCAACCAAAAAGGCCCGTTGATTATCGGACATCTACCGGAACTTATCCCCTATAATAACCACGATGTGAAGGAACTGGCCGGCAGGGGGGCACAGCTCCTGGATATCAGGGCCCCCGGCAGTTTCGGATCAGGGCATATCGATGGGAGCCTCTCTGTCTGGCGTGAAGGCCTTCCGGCATACATGGGCTGGTTCCTTAACTACGAGGCCCCGGTCATCCTTGTTGATGATTTCAATCTCGACCTGGGACCTGTCATACGGCAGTTTATCAGGCTCGGGTACGATAACCTGAAAGGGTACCTTGCCGGGGGTTTCCCGGGATGGTATAAAGCAGGGGAACGTTTCAACAGGCACCGGGTATGGTCTGTTTATGACCTCCATACGGCAATTGAGTCATCCATCAATGAATTATACATTCTCGATGTCCGCGATATCCATAACCGGGAAAAAGCGGGACATATCCCCGGTGACCACCATATGTATGTAGGGGATCTCCCCCGGAGAATCGTGGATGTGCCGCGGGACGCAGACATTGTTCTCTACTGTGATGCGGGGTACAAGGGCTGCCTTGCTGCAAGTTTCCTTTCAATTCATGGCTACCCGCGTGTAACAAATATCCTTGGTGGCATGGCCGGGTGGTCCGGGGCAGGTCTTCCCGTGGAAAAATAACCGGGTACATTTCATTTTTTATCAACTGGAATATTCCAATGAAAGCAGCCTGATGTAAGGAGTTGTCCAACCAGTGTTCCGGTCTGATCCCGGCTTCGTAAACGGGATAACCCGTTGTTTTTCAGGTGTTGTCCGGGTGGTCTCATGGAGAGTACTATTCCGGAAATAAATTACAAATATTTATCAATACATGCCGGATATTCACATAAGATCGGAATGGAGATTGTAAAGATCCCAAGGATGGAAAAAGAGGAGTATGACCGCCTGATTGAAGAGGGATATATCAGCCGTATTGCATTCCAGGGCGAAAAATACCCCTACATCGCCCCGTTTCTTTATGTTTTTGACGGTCAGTTCATATACTTCATCTCTACAAAATACGGGAAGAAGATCGAATACTTCAGGAAAAGCCCCTATGTTTCGGTAGAGGTGGAAAAATATACGAAAGACCTCTCCTGTTACACCTTCGTTACCATGCAGGGGTACCTTGAAGAAGTGCATGATTCGATCGAGAAAAAAATTATCAGGCAGCGATTTATCGATTTAATCAAGGAAAAGCACCTCTCTATGAATATCCTCGCAGCGCTCGGTCATTCCCCGCTTGACCCGCCTGAAGCAATTGCAAGAGAGGAACGGTCCCTTGTCTGGAAACTTACCGGTGTGAAAGACCTTGTGGCGCTGAAGAATCTCTAACCCTTTTTTATGGGGTCCTGGTTCTCCGGCCGTTCATACATCTTTTCAAGTTCCGCGACCATGATATCCGCATCGGTAGCCGGATAGGAACATGCGTGGTTTTTGCAGACATAGGCGGTAGTTTTTCCTCCGGTTTCTCTCATTTCCCCTGTAAATCCCGATATACGGTCGATTTCGAACGGCCCGTCCCCTCCAGGCCTATGGAGGGCCACAACAGACGGTAAATACCGGGAATTTATTGCTGCTTTCATGGCAACCGTTCCGGGAGCCCCGTCATCGCCGACTATTACCACGCTGGATGCCGGTCCAAGACCAAAATCGAGGGATGAAAGAAATGCCGTATATGCTGCAGGTGACTGCTCAACGAGCGTTGAGAAGGTCCCTGCAAGGTCCCATGCCCGTGCGTGGTAATCCGTGTTGGCTGTCATCAGCCCGAGCCGTACAAGATTTTTCATGGCAACCGAGTTGACTGAAGGGAGCGCACCATCATAGATATCTTTCTGCCGGATGATGAGATCTGTCTCGTCTTCGTGGGAAGTGAAATATCCTCCGTCCCTGCTGTCAAGGAAATGACAGGTGAAATATGCCTCGATCCCAATCGCGGCCTCCAGGTATTCTGGTGAAAATGTAAGTTCATACAGGTCAAGGAGCCCCGCGCAGAGGTAAGCGTAATCAGATGCAACCCCGCGGATGCCCGGCTGCCCATTCCTGTACCGGTGGAAGAGCTCCCCGTTCCCGGACCGCATTGTCCCGAGAATGAAATCCGCTGCACCGGTTGCTGCTTCGAGATACCGGTCATCCCCGAATGCGCGCGCAGCAAGAGAAAGAGCCGAGATAACAAGGCCGTTCCAGTCAGCCAGTACCTTGTCATCTTTCAGGGGCGGTTCCCTGGTCTTCCGGAAGGCGAAAAGGTGTTCCCGTCCACGGGAAATCCTCGCAATACCTTCATCTTCCGTTACCCTGACCATTGATTCAGGATGTCCCGGAGGGTCCGTAAGGTGCAGTATATTCTCTCCCGTCCGTTGCCCGGTCTCCTGTGAGAGGAAATTCCCTTCCTGCTTAACGTGGTAGGTGCCGATAAACCCGGGAGCATCATCGCCAAGCACCTCCTCGATCTCTTTCTTTTTCCAGAGATAGAATTTCCCTTCAATTCCTTCGCTATCAGCGTCTTCCGCCGAGTAAAACCCTCCGCCCGGATCACGCATATCGCGGAGGAGGTATGTAAGGCACTCCTCTGCAGTTGTCCGAAATGACCTGGTACCTGTCGCGAGGTATGCTTCTGTATAGGCGGTCACGAGCAATGCCTGGTCGTACAGCATTTTCTCAAAATGTGGCACGAGCCACCGTGAGTCTGTTGAATACCGGTGGAACCCATACCCGAGATGGTCATAAATTCCCCCGTATGACATTGCGTGAAGTGTTTTCTCAACCATCGCGAGTGCATTTTTTTTACCCGTCCTCCTCCAGTACCGGAGAAGAAACGATATGGTGTGGGGTGTCGGGAATTTCGGTGCAGTGGAAAACCCTCCGTTGCTTGCATCGAACCGCAGTGCAAGGTCGTGGTATGCGGCATGGAGGAGCGTTTCGGTCACTGGCTGACCCACTCTCGTTCTCTCCCCGTGTTGAAGTGCACGGGTAATCTTTTCTACCGTCTCCCGGATATCGCTCCGCCGGGTTTTCCAGAAGGTCTCGATAGCGGGTATGAGGTCAAGGAGCCCATTCGACCCGAACCTGCTCTCCTTCGGGATATAGGTCGCTGCAAAAAAGGGTTCTCTTTCGGGTGTCATAATGATGGTGAGCGGCCATCCGCCTGATCCCGTGAGTGCCTGGGCAACCGACATATAGAGTGCATCAATGTCAGGACGCTCTTCCCTGTCCACCTTGATGCAGATAAATGCCCTGTTCAGCAGGGTGGCCACTTCCTCGTCCCCGAATGATTCATGCGCCATCACGTGACACCAGTGGCACGTCGAGTACCCGATCGAGAGGAAAACCGGACGGTCCTGAATCTTTGCCAGCTGGAATGCCTCATCCCCCCACGGGTACCATTCAACCGGGTTGTCTGCATGCTGGAGCAGGTAAGGGCTGCTTTCCCCGGAGAGCCGATTCAGGTTTTTCGGCCCTTTTTTTCCTGCTGGACCCTTGTTTTCATGGGACGGCATACCCGTCAATTGGTCACGAGCTTATTTCTGTATTTCCCAGGGGTTTTTGCCGGGGCAACGTATGAACTATTGCCGGAGGGGATATCCTGCCCGCATGATCTGGTAGAACACAGGTATAACGTAATGAGGAGACGTAATGGGGCGCTGTTACCTGTAGTTGAAACCCTGGTGTCGTGAAAAAAAATTAAAAAAAGGTCTTACTGCATCGTTGCCTTAATTATTTTCACCGTCGTTTTTGGCCTGTCACTGGCGTCCTTTGGGACTTTAGCGAGCTTATCCACCACGTCCATCCCGGAAGTGACCTTTCCGAAGGCCGGGTGGCGGCCGTCGAGGAAGTTGTTATTTACCAGGTTGATGAAAAACTGGCTCCCCCCTGTGTTCGGTCCGGAATTAGCCATCGAAATGGTACCGCGGTTGTTTTTGCTGGGGGGTGTAAATTCATCGCGGATTGCATAACCCGGTCCTCCGCACCCGGTACCGGTCGGATCCCCGCCCTGGACCATAAAACCGTCGATAATCCGGTGGAATATGACCCCGTCATAATATCCCTCTTTTACGAGCTTTTCAAAATTCCCTGCAGTGATTGGCATGTTGTTGTCGAGTTCAATAGAAATAGTTCCCATCGTCGTCTCAAGAACCGCAATGCGTGGTTTTCCACCATCCGTCATGTATATACAATCGTTTCTGGACTGCTATTAACCTTCCATTCGTACTGATAATGATATGTTCCGGTTACAGCCAGGGGAATGTTCCCGTGATTGGGGACGAAGACTCAGGAAACCTGGTACTCATACCGCGAGATATTTCCGATCTGTTTTCCTAATGGTAAACCAGAATGCCGCAGGAGACCGGAGCTGGGAATGAAGGCAGCGGAAAACGCCTTACTCCCGTAATGGAGCAATATCATACGCTCAAGAAAGAGTGCGGCGACTCTATACTCTTCTTCCAGATCGGCGATTTTTATGAGACTTTCTGGACCGATGCAGAGGTGGTCTCGAGGGAGCTCGATATCGTCCTGACCTCCCGTTCAAAAGGTTCAGACGGAGAAAAAATCCCGCTTGCAGGTGTTCCGTGCCATGCGTTCGATGCGTACATCGCGCGCCTTGTCAGGAAGGGTTACCGCGTGGCGGTTGTCGACCAGGTGGGTGACCCGAAAGAGTCAAAAGGGATCGTAAAAAGGCAGCTCACCCGTGTGATTACACCCGGGACCGTGATTGATCCATCAATGGTACCCTCAACTGCTGCCGCCTATCTCATGGCCGTTGCTGAAGACAGCACTGCCGGGGTCGTGTCAGCGGCATTTCTTGATATCACCACCGGGGAGTTTTTCTACTCTGTATGCCCGAAGGAGAACCATTTCCAGTCACTTGATGCGGAAATTGCGAAGTATCACCCCGGGGAATGCATAGTTTCACCGGGCACTGACCCCCTGGCGATCACCCTTATCAGGGACCGCGGGGTCCCTGTAACACAGTGGAAGCAGGAGGTATTCGGTCTTGAGAGGGCAAAAGAGGTGTTGATGTCGCATTTTCATGTGGCATCGCTTGATGGGTTCGGCCTCTTATCCCGGGGATCGGCGGTCAGGGCACTGGGGGGAGCATTATCGTATGCAAAAGAGACGCAGGGGAAAGAACTGCCGCATATCACGGGTATTTCTGACCGCACGGTCACCGGTACCATGGTGCTCGACGCCGTAACGCTCCGGAACCTCGAGGTGCTCAACAATATCCGTGACGGGGGAGAGGACGGGACCCTGAAAAAGACTCTTGACCTGACAAAGACCCCTATGGGGAGCCGCCTTCTTGTCCGGTGCCTTACCAACCCACTCCTTGACCATGAAGAGATCAATGCACGCCTTGATGCGGTTGCTTATTTTGCCTCGCATGCACCCGTCCGTGCTGCTCTCCGTGACCTGTTATCCCGGTGCAGTGACATCTCCCGTATTGCCGGCAGGATATCCTATGGAAACGCAGGTCCGCGTGACCTCTTCACCCTGTCCTGGTCGCTCCGGGCAATCCCGGATATCAGGTCGCTGATCGAGACAGGGACTGATGATCTTCCCCAGGCGATACGAAATGCACTCTTGTCCCTTATGGACCATCGTGCAACAATTGACCTCATCCAGCGGGCAATTGTGGACGATCCCCCGGCAACGGTAAAGAATGGCATGGTGATCAGGGAAGGCTATGATAGCGAGCTTGACGACCTGAGGGGTGTGTCCGGGTCTGGGAAAGACTGGATTGTACAGCTACAGCAGGAAGAACGGGCCACAACCGGGATCAAGTCCTTAAAAGTGGGCTATAATTCTGTATTCGGGTATTATATCGAGGTAACAAAGCCAAACCTCAGCCTTGTCCCGCCATCCTACGAGAGGAAACAGACCACGTCGACGGGTGAACGGTTCACCATTCCGTCCCTCCGGGAGAAGGAGGCAAGTATTGCCAATGCTGACGAACGGCTGCTCGCACGGGAGGCAATCCTCTATTCAGCCCTTCTCCGTGAACTGCAGGAGGTGGTGCCGGCAATCCAGTCCTCTGCGGAGGGTATCGGGCACCTCGACCTGTTCGCGGCCCTCGCTGAATCCGCCCGCAAATATCAGTATGTAAGGCCGAAGGTTGATCCCGGGAACCGTCACCTTATCCGGGAAGGGCGGCATCCGGTTGTCGAGTACCGGATGACCGGTGGTTTTGTCCCAAATGATGTCATGATTGATGCGGCCGGTGAACAGGTACTGATCATCACCGGGGCGAACATGGCTGGGAAATCCACCTATATGCGCTCCGTTGCCCTGATTACCATCATGGCCCAGATGGGGAGTTTTGTCCCCGCGTCCTATGCAGAGATCGGGGTCGTTGACAGGATTTTTACCAGGGTCGGGGCCTTTGATGACCTGGCCTCCGGCCAGTCGACCTTCATGGTCGAGATGATAGAACTCGCAAATATCTTAAACAACGTGACAAAAAAGAGCCTGGTAATCCTCGACGAGATCGGGAGGGGAACCTCCACGCTCGACGGGTTCTGCATCGCAAAAGCGGTACTGGAATTTCTCCACGGGAAAGGAGGTTCCGGCCCGAGGACACTTTTTGCCACGCATTTCCACGAGATCGTTGGAATTGAATCCGACCTCCCCAGGGTAAGAAATTACCACTTTGCAGTAAGGGATACCGGCAAAGAGGTGGTATTCCTCAGAAAGATCATCCCTGGTGCGACCGATAAGAGTTACGGGATCCATGTTGCCCAGATTGCGGGGGTCCCGAGAAAAGTGATCGCCCGTGCGAACACGATCATGAACGATGTCGAAGACAGGGATACAAATCCCGGCGGAAAAGTAAGGAGGTATACCCAGATGCTCCTCGTTGATACACCGGTGGCTCCAAGAGACCCCGTATTGCTGGAGATAGAGGGACTCTCGGTAGATACCATGACCCCGGTTGAAGCACTCACGTGGCTCAATGAACTCCAGAAAAGGGTTAAAAGTGGGAATTCCGGGGGCCCTGAAAAGTTCAGGAATATGGAGAATCCCTCTATGCCCCGGCATTCAGCTGGTATCAGCAAGGATGATAAGCGGGATGGGGACATGGATAGTACCGGGCAGGGGAGCGGGTAAATGGCGGAGAAGCAGAGTCCCCGGATCAGGCTCCTTGATCAGGCCACGGTGAACCAGATTGCTGCGGGCGAGGTCGTGGAGCGCCCTGCGTCTGTCGTCAAGGAGCTGGTGGAGAATTCCATCGATGCCGGTGCCACCAGGATAATTGTACTTCTTGAGTCTGGCCGCGAAGGTATCACGTCTGTCAGGATCACTGATAACGGGTGCGGGATGGGGGCGGAAGATGCCTGCATTGCGTTTACCCCGCATGCGACAAGCAAGATCCAGTGTATCGCTGACCTGGACTGCTGCCGGACACTCGGGTTCCGCGGGGAAGCCCTGGCGAGTATTGCAGCTGTTTCCGAGGTTATTCTGGTCACCATGGAACGGGATGGCGGAGAGAGTGCGACCGAGGTAATAATCCGGGGTGGGGACATTGAGAAGGTAACCGGGACAGGGGCCCCTGCCGGAACGAGCATCACGGTACGCGACCTCTTTTTCAACACTCCCGCGAGGAAAAAGTTCCAGAAATCTGTTGGTTCCGAGGTTGCCGCAATTACACGGGTTATGGAGGCGTTTGCGGTGGCGAATCCCGGGATTGCATTTTTATTCTCCAGTAACGGGAATGAACGGGTTTCAACCGAAGGGAGCGGAGACTTGTTCGATACCATTGTTGCCCTCTACGGGAGTGGTGCGGCTGAAGAACTTATCCCGGTGTCTATAACGGAGGGTCCGCTGAACCTGAGCGGTTACATATCGAAACCATCACTTTCACGACAGAACATCTACCAGGTTTTCGTGAGCATCAACAACCGGCAGGTGTATGCGAGGGCGGTCGTTGACGCGGTAAGGGCAGGATACGGCACCCTGCTCCCTGACAACCGCTATCCCGTGGCGTTTCTGGATCTCGGGCTGGACCCTTCCTATATCGATGTCAATGTCCACCCCGCAAAACGCATCGTGCACATCTCCCGCGAACGTGATATCTGTGCAATGGTTACCGGGGCTGTTTCACGGGCGCTGAAAGGGGCCGACCTTGTACCGCGGGTGCCTGACGGGTTTCATAGTATTCGGAAGTCCGGTCCTTCCGGTAGCGTTTCACAGGGATATGATCATCGGGCAAGGCCCGCACCGGTCGTTGCCGAGGCCGGACATGGGGCGGTCCTCCTGTCAGACCGGAGGCTGCGGCAGTCAGAACTATTCCAAGGAACAGCCAGCAGCGGTGATGGGGCGCCGGATTTCATCTATCTCGGCCAGTACGCCGGGGCGTATATCCTTGCACAGGCACCGTCTGGGGAACTGCTGCTGATCGACCAGCATGCGGCACATGAGCGGGTCCTGTACGAGCAGGTAACCGCATTCCGGGACCTGGGCCAGGAAGCCCAGGAACTGCTCGTACCTACGATACTTACCCTGTCTCCTGCGGAATCCGGCATCCTGAGGGATTACCTCCCGATCCTCCTGGAAAAGGGATTCTCTCTTGAAGAGTTTGGGAAGGATACCTACGCGGTCCGCATGGTCCCGGTAATCCTTGGGAAACCCGGTGACGGGGAGATGGTACGGGACATTATAGGGGACCTCATCTCATTGCCACGGAAACACGTGACCGACTCCGGCGAACAACTTGCGCGGACGATTGCATGTCATGGAGCGATAAAAGCAGGGAGTGTGCTCACCTCTGGCCAGTGCCAGAGACTTCTTGACCAGCTCTACCGCACAAATGAACCATGGACCTGCCCTCACGGGAGACCCGTGATGATCTCATTCACACGGGAACGGCTTGATCTCCTTTTCAAGCGCACGTAGTCCGGGGACCCGGATTTAACCAGGACAATCCCTGCAGGCGATCTTAAATCTTTTAACTTCAAAAGTTAATTTCTGGCCTGATCGATATTTTCAATTAATTCCCTGTCATATTACTACCGCTACAAACCACGGAAAAAGGAGGTGGGAAACATGAATAAAAAAATATCCGGAGTTACGATTCTTGCGGTCCTGGTTTTAATAACGGTGTACACCGCGGGTTGCATGGGATCTGCGATTGTCCATAGTGATCCATTCCCTGACGGTACTCCCGGTTTCGGTGAAAAAGACCTGCCTCCGCTATTCAATTACCCGTTACCCGGGCAGGTGCAGGCTGATGACGGGATCCCGGGTATTTATTTTGCCGGGGATATCATCCAGCCAGCAGAGGACTCCCCCCTGTATGACCCTGATATTGCTGTAATGGTTATCCGTGATTCATGCGAAGGAAGGTACGAAATTAGTGGTATTGTTAATTCGGAAGGGACGTGGTACAGGCTGCAAGGTTCGAACCCCGGCCTGGTTGACCATGTGTATATTGAGCGTATGTTTTCCGTGCGAAGTGGGCACATGGATTACAACAGCATGGCAATCCTCAGCAACTGGCAACCGGACAGCAACACCCGGGCATAATTCACCGGTTTGATTACCCGTCCCCCATCTTTTTTTTGGGGACCAAAAAAGAACGGTTGTGGCCCACCTGCAACAATGCGCTGTCAGGAGCAGATATGCAAGGTACTGAAAAGGAAAAAAATCAGCCGAAGGAACGTGATATTTGCCGCTTTCAGGAAAATGTCCTGGATTTCTACCATAGAAACGGGCGTCATGATCTCCTGTGGCGAAAGACAACTGACCCGTACCATATTCTTGTATCTGAGATCATGCTCCAGCAGACACAGGTGCCGCGGGTGACGGTGAAATATCCCCAGTTTATTTCAGTATTTCCTGATGTATTCTCGCTTGCAGAGGCAACACTTGCTGAAGTCCTCGTGGTCTGGAAAGGGATGGGATATAACCGGAGAGCAATTGCACTCCGCACAATAGCCGGGCTTGTAGTCTCCGGTTTTTCAGGTGTTATCCCTGATGATGAGGCCGTTCTTTCCGGGTTTCCCGGTATTGGAAAGGCAACTGCCGGTTCAATCGCAGCTTTTGCGTTCAATCATCCCGCGGTTTTTATCGAGACAAATATCAGGAGGGTGTTTATTCACTGCTTTTTTAGTGACCAGGCGCCTGTTTCAGACCGGGAAATCCGGCCCCTGGTTGCAAGGGCCCTTGACCGTGAGCACCCGCGTGAGTGGTATTATGCATTGATGGACTACGGCGCAGTACTTGGACGGCGTATCCCTAATCCTAACCGCAGGAGCACCCATTACCACCGGCAGCCGGCATTTGAAGGATCTGACCGGCAGTTACGAGGCCGGGTCCTTGAACTGCTGTTACAGGAAGGCACAATGAAAATAAATGACCTTGTTACCCGAACCGGCGAACAACCCGGGCGGACAGGGGAGATCGTTCTGGCACTCGTCCGGGAGGGATTTGTTACTATTGAAGATAATACTGTCAGGTTTCATACATAGGGTAGCGGAAACTGGGCCAGGCAAAGGTTGACCTGTTGGAACCTGATACCCGGCGACTGCTTTTTTTATTGTTCCAGCTTCTTAGTACCTGAACATCATCGGGAAACGATTGTATGGAACCACCGGTCAATCCAGATAATAAAATAATTCTTATCGTGCTGTTATTCGCAGGTATTCTCCTCGTTGGGCTTATTGTATACGCAGGTATATTCTTTCTCTCCAACCCCGGAGTGGGAAAATCCAATACCCAGGAAGCAGTGACACTGGCAAACCCGGTAACAACCGGACCCCGGGATTATGTGACGACTAAAAGCACAACTGCAGCAGCCCTGTCATCGACTTCCCCACCGGTCCCTGCGACTACCCCTCCCCTTACATCAGTATTTACGCAAAATCCGACTTCTTTCCCCGCTGTTTCCGGCCAGCCAGCTGTAACCGGTATCCCGGTCACACCTTCCTATGGCGATTCGTCCGGCACTATTGCCCCACAGCCGTTCACGCTCTCGGTAAGCCCGGCATCGGCCAGCGGAAAACCTGGTGAGACGATTTCGTACACGCTCCGTATAGGTGGCGGGGAGGGTCAGACTGAACCGGTACATTTTACGTTAACGGCAGGTGCCCTCTTTTTTTCCCAGACGTACGAACTCGGCGATGAACAACCCCCGTTCCCGAAGACCTCTGTGTACCAGTTTACTATCCCGACGAACATCCCGTCCGGGATCACAATAAACGGGGTCCTTACTGCGACCGGGGCAGGCCAGACGAGAGAACAGCCTGTCACGCTGAACGTGCTCTGAACCGGCTCCTATGATTTTTTAAAAAATTAACAGGTTTATGAGGGCCGATGCATCGGTAAGAAACAGGAAAAAAAGCATCCTGACACCCTCTGCCGTGCAAAGGTGAGTGGCAAAAATTCATAATAACACCCCGGTTATTCATGATTGTGCCCGGAAAATAGGGCCAGGAGGAGAAAGAAATGATAACCGGACTAACTATGCAGGTTATTCAGGCAGGGATCCCGGTCGAGGCCGGTCCCTGGTATGCACAGGCAAATGAACATATGAACAGCGGAAATTTCGACCTGGCTGTCGAGCTGTATGACAAGGTCATTGAATCGTCCCCCGCATGTGCCATGGCCTATCACAACAAGGGTGACTGCCTTGACCGGCTTGGGAAATCAGGCGATGCAATAGCGTGTTATAACAAGGCCATTGAAATTGATCCGTATGACGCGGAAAGCTGGTTCAACAAGGGTGTGACACTGCAAAAACTTGGAAATCCTGGTGAATCGTTACACTGCACAGAAAGGGCAATAGACCTTGCAATGGGGAGATAAGGAGAACAAAACGGGAGGCAGATAAAATGTATTCCAATGATCCACACATGATGACTGTCCGGAAGGATGCCGAATTCTGGTGCCGCAAAGGAGCTGAGCATATGCACCAGGGAGACTACTCAAACTCCCTCATGTTCTTCGACAAGGCGATTAGCATCTATCCGAACCTGGTTACCGCATGGGAGAACAAGGCCAAATGCCTGGATGATATGGAACAATACACCCAGGCAATCGCCTGCTATGATCAGGCAATCCAGATAGACCCGGGCAATTCCGAAATCTGGTATAACAAGAGCATCAGTCACCTGAAACTGGGCCAGCAACATGAAGCCGAAGCCTGTGCGAGGACTGCTCTCGATCTTGCAATGGGTAGGTAATAGTACCCTCAATGAACGATACCCGGAAGTTTCAGGTGTCCGGAGAAATCCGCAGAACTTTCCAACACATTATGTGATGATACGGGATTGAGACCTGTTCCGGGTGAAAACCCTCTATCTTATCAGCATACATGTACTTTTTTCCAATGAGAATATCAACAGAGACCAATTCAGATTAATCAGGTATTGTTTTTCAACTGCCCGCCCTGAAAAGAAGCCAGTTGTTTTTCCCTGCCGATTTAAACCTGACCAGGGCATACGGCCCCTCCAGTCTCTTTCCATGGAAGGTGATCTCTATCTTGTCGTGATCCCAGTGTTTTGTTTCATAGTGCCCGTTATCCCAGATCGAGACCGTTCCGGCACCATATTCGCCATCCGGGATAATCCCTTCGAAATGGCCGTAATCCAGCGGGTGGTCCTCCACAAGGACGGCCAGGTGTTTTTCACCGGGAACAAGAGGTACGCCTTTTGGAACCGCCCAGCTCTTCAGCACGCCGTCACGCTGGAGCCGCACGTCAAAATGAAGGTTCCTTGCGTGGTGTTCGTGGACAACAAAGTAATTTTCACCGCTTCCTGTCACTACATCACCACCGGGTAGAGTATTTTTTTCAGGTTCGTAAAATGGACCCGGCTGAGGGGGATATCGGGCTCCTGTCCCCGTTCCTGCCCACCTGTCCCCGTCATGAGTCTGGCCCAGCTCCGGACGTTATCATACCGCTGTTTTTAAAAACGGTTGAGCCCTCACAATTATTGTAAAAGGGAAATCCCGGAAAAAAATCCTCTCTTATCCCCGCATATAATACCCGATCAGGATCAGCAGGAGCCCGGAATAGAACATAATCGCCCATGGCCACGCAAAACCAAGCTGGATCGTGGAAAGGCCCTTTAAGTCCTGTAAAAGGACGAGAATAAATCCCGCGATAAAACAAATGAGGCTGATATCACTTTTTACCTTTTTATCCATTCATTACCTCCGGATTGAATATTAGATATGTACCCTGCCTCCTATATGTGTTTCGCCCCGAAATGAGGAATGTATTCCCGGGATACCAGTTACCCGCAGGCTTTGATTGCACATCAGGTCACCTCAGGATATTGTTACCGGAAATCCGGCCATTTACCACATCAGCAGAGCCGGCACCAGGAATAATAATATCTAAAAGGGGTCAGAGGTCGCCGATTATAAGCGAAAACAATTCTGATGTCGTCCGTGGCGGGTTATCAGGTGTCCCCATGAGAATACATTCCTCAGGATATCCGAGGTTTTCAAGGACAACCATGGTGATCTCACGGTAACCGGGGACAAGGGCTTTTGCCAGGTCAGGAATACTGAATTTTGGATCGGGGACAAGAAAAACAACCTTTCCCCGGGAAAGTTCAAGGAATGTTTTTTCGATCGCGTGAGTGTGGTCACGACCATGCGCCACGACAACAGATACCTGTGTAAGAGAGAGGTGGAGCCGTGCAGCAGCCAGCTGGAGTGACGAGATCCCCGGAATGACTTCCCCCGGCAGGTACCCAAGTCCGGCAAGCATCGGGTCACCGGTTGAAAGGACGACTGCATTGGCCGGGAGTGTCCCAAGTCCCCGGTAATCCCTGATCTCCTGGACCGTGCACCCCTCCCCGATAAAAGGCCTGACTGTTTCAATGGCCCGTTTCGATCCGTAAATCAGGTCAGCTCCTGAAATTACCCCGATTGCCATTTCGGTAAGCATTCCAGGACCGCATCCGACCCCGACGATTTTCATGACCCGACTCTCCCTGTAGTAAATATACCAGTACTTTGGGCTGTTGCATGAACAACGTAACTGAGCTGTACAGGGGAAAACATAGCTGTGTCCCGTCCGGAATTTTTCACGACCCCGGGCCTCCCCTTCGGGGTGCTGCAGGATCGAGGGCTGTATCATGGGTAACCTTCCCGTCGCGGCTGATAAGCACGATCCGCAGGAGCGGGTATTTTACCCTGAACCGGTCAAGGGCATCACTGACCCTCGGGGTCCATTCCTGCTTCATCATGAGTTCTTCTACCGTCCTGCACCCCGAACCTTCGAGGATTCCGGGATTAATGAAACGCAGGACCAGGCCAGGGAGTCCGAAAAGGATCACTTCCCCCGTTGCAGCCTGGAGGGCTGACCCGATTTTACTGCCGACAAGGACCGCCTCGTGACCCGGAAACTGCAACCGTGCGTATCGAAGCCCGGTGCGGCCTGTCGTAAGTACCACCCGTGATGCCTTTCGTACCCGCGACAGTACCGCCTCCTCGAGGTGATCATCCCATGGTTCAACAAGACCGGTGGTCCCAAGCACCGAAATGCCCCCGGTAATACCCAGGCGGGGATTGAGAGTCATTTTTGCAATTTTTTCCCCATCCGGTGCCGACAATTCGATCCGTATCCCGGTTAGTCCTGTTATGGCAATGGCCTCCTCAACTGAACCCATAATACAGTGCATCGAAGGTTTGCCAATAGCCGGTTCACCCTTCGCGTACCGTGGTGTATCGTATGAAAATCGTCCAATGCCCTTACCGGCATGGAGTGTCTTCCCTGCGGGTGCCTGTTCTGCAACAGCCACGAATATTATACCGGCGGTGACATCACCGGGGTAATCCCCGGCATATTTTGCGCATTGTGCAGCCCCTTTCCGGCTGATATTCACCGGGACATCCACAACGATGCCACATGGCGTCGTTACTGGCACCGAAGTAACGGGGGATTGTAATGACAGGACTGCAGCCTTGCATGCCGCTGCAGCCGTGGTACCTGTCGTGTAGCCCCTCATCAGGATAGTGCCGTCCGAGGTAAGGATGGCAAGTCCCCTGGCAACCATTCCCAGGAGCTCCGGTTTCCTGCACCCTGTTACCCACTCGCGGGGGTATTCAAATCCGCTGACCGGGTCGTTTACAACCTGTCCTGATTTGCCGGGTGAAAATTCCATACCATACCCAAAGTGTATCCCTGATTGTTGGGATCAGGACTTTTTCCTGTCCTGTTGTTCAGCATACATGGTAATAATCTCGTTTATCGCTGCGACGGCGACCGGGGTCCCACCACGGGGGCCTTCGGTGGAAATGGACGGAATATCGAGGGTCCTGAGAAGTTCCTTCGATTCAGAGGCGTTCACAAACCCGACCGGTGTCCCGATGACGAGCGAAGGTATATGTCCCTCCCGTATCATCCGGCACACGGTCAGGAGTGCAGACGGGGCATTGCCGATAACAATTACTGCACCATTGACCTTGTCACCGAGATTCAGGAACCCTTTCGAAGTCCTCGTAATTCCCTGCTCTTTTGCCCCATCATCAAAGTCGAGTGCACAGGACACCTCGCTCTGGTGCCCTTTTTTCTGTATACCCACCTGTACCATCCTGATATCGGTGATGACCGGAGCGCCGGCAGCCAGTGCAGCGAGGCCCGCCTGTACCGGGTCAGACCTGAACATGATCAGGTCAGCCATCGAAAAATCCCCAACCGCAACCGAACACCGCTGCTTAATGCGGTCTTCGGGTGTGGCATTCCCTATGGTAGCCCTTGCCAGTTTTCTGCTCTTTTCAGATATCTCGAAGGCCTCTTTCGTTGTTGCCCCGAGATCAGTATACGTATTTTCTATGGTATCCCCGTGGTGTGATGATTCCTTTGACATGTTCGTCCATCCTCCAGAGCCTGCTCTCACTGCCACCGATAATAACGGTGGAGTGCATATCCACAAGATCAACAATATCCGGTGCTTCCCCGAGCGTGGTAATTATTACTTCCTCGCCCTCCCGGTATGCATTTTTTACAACCGCCACCGGCGTACCTGGTGCATGATGTCCTTTCGCAATTTCAAGTGCCCGTGACAGGTTATGGGGCCTTCCCCGGCTTTTCGGGTTGTAAAGGACGACGGGAACGCCCATCGAGAATGCAGCCGTCAGTCGCTGTTCGATGACGGGGAGCGGAGTCAGGAGATCAGAGAGACTGATAACGCAAAAATCGCCCGAAAGCGGGGACCCGACCCGCGATGCTGCTGCATTGGCTGCCGTCACCCCCGGGATGACCGTTACATCGATAACACTACCACTCCTTTCAAGCACTTCGAGGACAATGCTCGCCATCCCGTATACACCCGGGTCCCCCCCGCTGACCATTGCGACTACGTGATCGCGGGCAAGTTCCACTGCCTGTTGCGCCCGTTCGACTTCTTTTCCCATCGAACTTTGTATGACTTTTTTTCCGATAAGAAAAGGTGCAAGAGCCGTGAGATATGATGAATTTCCGATGATAATTTCAGCTGATTCAATCGCCTGCAGTGCGTCACCGGTCATCTGGCCGGGTGATCCCGGTCCTGTCCCCACGATATACAGAGCCCCCATGTCATCGTGCGATGGCAATTGTTACCCTCCCCGACACTCTCTTTTTCATAACAAGCTCCCGTTTCCTCGAGACCGCAAGGGCTGCAGGTTCAGCGACCCCGGGCAGACCGATACGGCCTGCCGCAGATGGTGATTCCGGCACCTGCGCCTTTATTGTCCCATCATCGAGGAATATGAGGCATCCTCCAAGAGCTTCAACTGCCTGGATGAGCCCGTTTTCTCCGATCTTCTTCTCTGTTGTGGCATATATCATCACCTCATCAGGCATGATTCCGGCATCTTCGAGTGCCTGGTGTACTACTGCAATGACTTCATCGGAGGTCACACCAAGCCGGCACCCGAGACCGACCGTGTAGATTCCCGGGCGCGACAGGAACGAGACCCCGGGGCTCGCAAGCACAACCGCCGGCCCCTGCACGGTATATACCCGAGTCCGGTTGTCCAGGATCCCTGCATTTACCGCACGGGTGGTATCCCTGTTAGCGATATGGCGCCCGAAACGTGTGGCAATTCCTTCAACAGATTCGAGCCCCTGTGTCTCGGTCGCTGTTGTTATGACCGGCTGGATTCCAAGCGCGGAAAGCTCGCGGGCAAGGTCATTTGCCCCATGGTGACCTCCGACAACCGGGATAGCAAAGGCCATATCCGGGCTCACAACCACGACCGCCGGGTCTGTCCACTTATCGACAAGAAGAGGTGCTACTTTCCTTACCACGATCCCGGTTGACATGACGGCAACAATCCTCCGGTACTGTGCAAAAGCGGTGCAAAAAACATCAGGTTCATACCCGAGAAGATCGGCGTCCAGTTTGTATGCGATATGCTCTGCAACGGGCCCGAACCGTGCAAGTGAAATGACGACTGTGTCGCTCATGAATAAAGGAAAGACCTCCTTTCACCCCGCATTCCCGGGTCAATCACTCCTCCGATATACAGGAGAGCTGAACGCTGGATCCCGGCTGCCCGGGCCTTTACTGCGATATCTGCCACAGTCCCCCTGACAATCTTCTGGTCCGGCCAGGTTGCATGGTAGACCACTGCAGCCGGTGTCCCGGGTGGATGTGAGACCTTGGCGAGCACCTCCTCGAGCTGCTCGGTACCGAGGAAGATGACCATGGTGGTCAGGTGGGAAGAGAGCTCGCGTATCTGGTCATGTTCGAGAGTTTTTCCTGCAGGCCTGGTTATTATTACGCTCTCTGAGACACCTTTCAGTGTCAGCTGGGCCTGTAATGCGGCAGCACCGCCGAACATCGAAGAGACTCCGGGGATTACGTGCGTAGTGACCCCTTCGTTATTAAGGAGCTCCATCTGCTCGACAATTGCCCCGTAGAGGGATGGATCACCTGAATGCAGCCTGACGACAAGCTTACCTTCCCTGGCAGGAATGACCATTGCAGGGATTAGCTGTTCGAGCGACATCCCCCAGCTGTCAAGTTTTACCGGTGCCGGGGACTCTGAAACGAGGGCCGGGTTCACAAGCGAGCCTGCGTAAATCAGGACATCAGCGCTGAGAAGGAGGTTCTGCCCTTTTACCGTGATCAGTTCCGGGTCCCCGGGCCCCGCACCAACAAAGTACACTTCCGGTACGTTCATACCTCACCGCCCTGCATACAGGATGCTTAAATAGTCGCTCTTTTCCGGGATTTCATCCCCACGGCAGACCCGCATATCAGGGAGGAACATCCGCTCGACAAGGACAAATTCACGGTATCCTTCGTCCTTCAGTGTTTCTATTACTTCCCTTGGGCGTTTCACTTTCAGGAGGATACGGCAGCCCTGCTCACCTCCGTCGGTTACAAGAAAACCTCCCGAGAGTGATACCCCCGATACCGAGGCAAAAGCGGTGATCGCACTTACACCAGGTTCACTCGTGCATACCACTCCCGGGTGTCGTTCCTGCATGGTCCGGCAGAGCCGTGAATAAGTGGAGAAAAAATTCGGGTCGCCAAGGATACCAAGCACTGCGAGGCCATCCACTGCAACAGGTGCGATAACATCCGCATTCCGTTCCATGCACCTGCCAATCTCATCCTCATCCTCTGTCATCGGAAATTCAAGAACGGTGGCATTCCGGTACGGGGCCACCAGTTCTTTTGCAATTGATCCCGGGACATACACTTCATCTGCATCCCTGAGGAGTCGTACTGCTTTCAGCGTAAGGAGTTCGGGATCACCGGGTCCGAGACCAAGGCCTACAAGCATTCCTGTGACCCTCCGACAATGATATAGACCGGATCAATTGGTTTAAACATGGTACCACCGGCAAGTGGAGAAGAGCGGGAGACCTGTACATGGACCGCCTCCTTAAAAATTCCAAGTTGCTCCATCGTTGTGATCGCAAGGTGCAATGTCTCGACTTTCACCGCGTTTACGACAATTGAGCGCGTGCCAAGTGTGTGAAGGATCCGGAGCACCCTCTCGAGGTTACCCGAACCCCCGATAAAAGCACAGTCCAGCTGGTCAATGGATGGCAAAAAATCAACAGCTTCCCCGTGGAAGAACAGGATGTTCTCTTTTCCTTTCCGTTCTGCCTTTTCCCGGGCAAGCTCTATAGCCTCTTTCCGCCTGTCTATAGCATAGATTTTCGAGGCCCGGTGTGAGACTGCAAGAGAAATCTTACCTGTCCCACAACCGATATCGGCAAAAATATCTCCCTCAAGAAGCCCGAGTTTGAACAGCGAAATCGCCATCACCTCGTCTTTTGTCGGTCCGCCGGAAAGTTCCATGGTATTGCATTAAAATAAGGTTGCGTAAGGGTATTAATGCTTGTTTTACCTTTGGAATCGGGTTACGGACGTCGAAGAAGGGTGGGATTACCGGGCTAACCTGCCTTTCTTTTCCGCAGGACCCCTATGACCCGATCTTTCTGAACTGTCATTCCCTGGCTACGAATGACTGCCGGTCTTTATGGTAGAGCCGCACCACGTCCCCGATCACGATAATCGCCGGGGGAGTGACGCCAATTGCGTGTGCCCTGCTACTGATATCCTTTAACGGGGCTACGGTGACACGCTGGTCTTTTCGGAGACCCCGCTCGATGATTGCGACCGGTGTATCAGGACTTTTTCCGTGAGTGAGCAGTGACTCTGCGATATTGGGGAGATTTTTCACTCCCATCAGGACCACGATCGTCCCCCTCCCTTTTGCAAGGAGTTCCCAGTCCAGTGCAGTACCGGCTTTTTTCGGGTCCTCGTGGCCGGTGAGGATGGTCACCTGGGAGGCATACTTCCGGTGAGTGAGCGGGATACCTACTGCAGCAGGAACGGCTACTGCGCTCGTTACACCCGGCACTACTTCAACGGGAATCCCGTGAGCAACGAGGACCTCCAGTTCTTCCCCGCCCCGCCCGAATACAAACGGGTCTCCCCCCTTCAGCCTGACTACCCGCTTACCTGCCTGTGCCCTGTCGACCAGAAGTGCCTCGATCTCGTCCTGTTCGAGGGTGTGATCGCTTCCATATTTGCCACAGTCGATCTTTTCTGCGGTAGTCGGGAGCGAATTCAGGATCTCCTCACCCGGGAGCTGGTCATACAGGATGACCTCTGCCGAATCGATCACTTCCTGTGCCCGTAATGTCAGGAGGCCGGTGCCACCGGGACCTGACCCCACCAGATATACTATTCCTGTCATGTGTAATCCCCGAATGCTTCCTGATAATTGTGTCTGCTGATAACGATGCCATTCCCGTGCATATCTGTGATAACGGGGGTGAATTCCTGGTCTTTCTTCATTTGCACCCTCCTGTCCCGTCGTCCCGCGTTCTGATTCCGAGTAATGTATAGGCCTCTTTAATCAGTTCCCGGGCCTCGTTATGGAGCTCACGGCCGCGGTCCCGGGCTTCTGTTACGGTCGCGATATCATGTTCGACCCTGACCTCCCGGGTGCCGTCAAGCGAAAGGACAGATGCGATCAGGTGACCGTTCCGGCAATAGATACCAAGAGGAGTGAAGCAACCCCCTCCTACCTCTTCCATTACTATCCGTTCGATTGCGACATCAGAACGGGTGACGGGGTCATCGAGCAGGCTCATCGTTTCCGACAGCGAGGGGTCAACGCGACTGACGACTGCAATGGTACCCTGGTTTGGTGACGGGACAAACTTCTCCGGGGGAAGACGTACACCCGGGAGTTTTATTGAAAGCCTTTCAAGCCCCGCCTCTGCCAGCACGATTGCATCATATTCGCCGGCGGTAAGTTTTCTTATCCGTGTATCGACATTTCCCCTCAGGGCTGCAACGATGACCGAGGGGTCATGCCGCAGTAATTGTGCCTTTCTCCTCGTGCTCGATGTTCCGACGACTTTTACCAGGTCAATACTTTTTTCATGCGCAAGGAAGTCGGCAGGGGAGTCCCTTGGGAGCACGGCACTTGTCAGTACCCCCGGGGGACGGATTGCCGGGATATCTTTCATGGAGTGCACGGCTGCATCAATTTCACCACGGAGGATCGCATCATCAAGGGCCCGTACAAAGAGCCCCTGGCCACCGATTTCATGGAGCGGTACACCGGTATTTGTGTCCCCTTCCGTAGCGATGATCGTTCTTTCACAATCAACCCCCTCTGCTCTCAGCATGGTACAGACCCGATCAGCCTGGACAAGTGCCAGCCTGCTGCCCCGTGTTCCGAGTTTCAACGTCATTGGGATGGTCCCAGTGATTGCCGGTAGGCATCAGATATCAGTTCAACATCCTCTTCCGTGTGCGCCGCGGAGAGAAAATTGGTCTCAAACTGGGAAGGTGGCAGGAAAACACCTGCACGGTACATCTCTTTCCAGAACCTGCCAAATGCCTCCGTATTGCATTCTTTCACCTGGCTGTAATTGGCCGGCGCCTCATCCCTGAAGAAATACTTGAACATGGACCCGAGCATCACAAAGGAACCACCGGCATCTTCCGGAATGGAGTCCCGTATCGCCTCTGTTCCAAGTCTCATCATGGAGTATACCTCCGGGTGGGTATCGAGCCAGTCAATTGTTGCAATACCCGCTGAAAGGGAGAGTGGGTTTCCTGAGAACGTGCCAGCCTGGTATACCGGGCCGGACGGTGAGACCAGCTCCATGATCTCCCGTCGTCCTGCAAACATCCCGATTGGCAGGCCCCCTCCCACGATCTTTCCGAGTGTCATGAGGTCAGGGCGGACGCCGAAGTAGGCCTGTGCACCACCCATGCAGATCCGGTAACCGGTGATCACTTCATCGAAAATAAGGAGGACGTCGTGGGCTTTTGTAATCTCACGGACCTCTCTGAGATAATTGAATTCGGGCAGGACAGGGCCGATGTTCCCAAGGACCGGTTCGAGGATGAACGCCGCTACGTTATCATCCCGGGAAAGGATCTCTTCGAGTGCATCAGGATCATTATACGGCACCTGGCGGGTGTGGGAGACGATGTCGGGGAGGACTCCTGCAGAGTCGGGGACACCGTGCGTGGTAGCTCCTGAACCGGCTTTGACGAGAACACCGTCATGTGCACCGTGGAACCCCCCCTCGATTTTAACGATATCCTCCTTTCCGCTGAACCCCCTGGCCAGGCGTATTGCCGCCATCGTCAGCTTCTGATCCGCTGGAAACAAACCTGACCATGTCCATACCGGGGTGGGTCCCCGTGACCCTCCTGGCCATTTCCGGTTCAAGGGGACTTGGTGTGCCGTACAGCCATCCCTTTTCGATTTGCCGCCCGATTGCTGCCCTGATATCCGGGTGGCAATGGCCGAGGATTAACGGGCCGTAGGCCATGCAGCAGTCTATAAGCTCGTTGCCATCAACAGTTTTCAGATGTGCCCCGTGGGCAGATTCCGTGTAGAACGGGTAGGGTTTGATTGCCCTGACCGGGCTGCTTACGCCACCCGGCATAAGGGTCTTTGCAGTCTCAAAAATTTCATTGCTTTTCATATTGTCACCCGTTGTATCGCTTTTTGAATTCGGGAATTCTCATGAACCAGGTATGCATATCGTTCTTCCTTTTTCAGGGGTGTCCATCGGGCTTTTCGGAGAGCCACCGGGCTGCATCCAGGGCAAAATAGGTGATGATCAGGTCTGCACCTGCCCGTTTTATGCAGGTCAGGGCTTCGAGAGCGACTGCTTTTTCGTTGATCCAGCCACGTTCTGATGCTGCCTTGATCTGGGAGTATTCCCCGCTTACCTGGTAGGCCGCGACCGGGAGCCCGATAGTGCAGATCGCAGAAAGCACATCGAGGTAGTTACCGGCCGGTTTTACCATCAGGATGTCAGCGCCTTCTTTTGCATCAAGTTGAGATTCGAGAAACGCTTCCCGGGCATTTGCCGGATCCATCTGGTAGGTGCTCCGGTCCCCGGAGGAGAAACCAGAATCTGCCGCCTCACGGAACGGTCCGTACAAGGCACTTGCAAACTTGGTGGAGTACGACATCACTGCGATATCCTGGTAACCAGACTTGTCGAGTGCCGTCCGGATCGAGTGAACCATGCCATCGAGCATGCAGGAAGGTGCAACAATATCTGCACCTGCTTCTGCATGACTTACCGCTATACGGTCCATCAGGAGAAGAGATGCATCATTATCGAGATCTGGTCCACACCTTCCATGGTGGAAGATCCCGCAATGCCCGTGAGATGTGTATTCACATGCGCAGACATCCGTGATTACGGTCATGCCAGGTACCAGCCCTTTTATGGAACGGACCGCGCTCTGGATAACCCCGGACCCCGCATAGGACTCGCTTGCCTCCTCGTCTTTTTTTGCCGGGATACCGAAAAGGAGGACTGCCCTGATCCCTGCATTGTAGAGGGCCTGGACGTGAAGTGCAATCTCACCGGGCGGGTAACGGTACTGCCCGGGCATTGACCCGATCGGAATTTTCCCGATTGCGGTCTCGTCTATAAATAATGGTGCTACAAGGTCTGTCGTATGAAGTATTGTCTCCCTGAAAAGCGGCTGGAGCGTTTGCTTCCGGAGTCTCCTCAATCTTCGTTGCGGGTACATAACCGTTCACCTCTGATAATTGCTGCAACAAGTGCCTCGGCTGCTCCGAGGTCACCTGATTCGGCGCATGCCCTGATGGAAAATGTTGCATCGTTTAAAATTTTTGTAACAAGCACACGGGAAAGGTCTTCCACGATTTCCACCGTCTTTTCATCTTTTACCGGGAACCTTCCAAGTGCCCGGTCACGTTCCCGGATCCTTATTGCCTCGGCCCAGGTATGGAGGGTCGCAAGGGTGTCGTCAGCAGCTTTCCTGTTGAGGAGGTACACGAACTGCCCGAGTTCCTCCATGAGAAAATCCCTTGCCTTTTCTGCCTCTCCCTGGCGGGTATTCATGGTACATTCATTCACATGCCGGAGGTTATCGATGGTAAAAAGGTGGACCCCGTCGAGGGTGCCTGCTGCTTCCTCCACGTCTCTGGGCTGCGCGATATCGACCAGGATCAGGGGCCTCGGGTGTCCGTCAAGTGGCCAGCAACGCCCTTTCATCACCTCGTACAGGTCGCTTTTCTTAATAACCGGGTGTGGCGCCGAGGTGCAGGAGATAACGACGTCCGAAAGGGTGAGGTAGCGGTTCATCTCGTCAAATTTCACCGCCCGTCCACCGATCTTCTTCGCAAGAATCACTGCCCGTTCGTACGTGCGGTTGGCGACGTAGATGGCGGTGAGGTCCTTGGCGGCAAGGGCCTGGGCGACAAGAAGCCCCATTTCACCGCTTCCAATGACAAGGATGTGTTTTCCCTTCAGGCTCCCGAGCTGCTCCTCGGCGAGCAGTACCGCCGCGGAGCCGACGGAGACCGCCCCACGGTTAATCTGGGTCCGTCTCCGGCACTCGACCCCCACGTGAACAGCCTTGTTGATACAGAGCTCCAGTACACTGCTACAGGTACCCGCTTCCTGTGCATCTGCGAGTGCTTTCTTCAGCTGGCCGATTATCTGGTCTTCACCGACAATCATGGAGTCAATGCCGCATGCCACCATAAGGAGGTGCCCGAGTGCGTCTTTTCCTTCAGACATGGTGAATTCGCTACGGCCTTTTTGATGCAGGAATGTCCGTAGTGCCTCCGCATCCCCGTGTACAACTATTTCCACCCTGTTGCATGTCTGGAGGAGCATGACCCCCTTGAAATGTTCCTTCGCATCCGCAAGGAAGGCTGGTTCGTCGGAAAACCTGAAGGCTTCGATAGCGGCGACATCGGCCGTATGATGATTGATCCCGGCTATCGCAAACGGAGTAAAACAGAGCTCCATGTCCCCATGCCTGGAAGTCAACAGAGGTACCTCCGCTCAATAATCTCCCATGCAGGTCTGGTCCCGCCTTCAAGCGCTTTCCAGACACTCTCATCGTCAAGTACCTCGTGCAGGATACGGCTCCTCCTTTCCTGGTCTGGTATTTTTTGTTTCAATGTTGTGCGGAGCTGGTTCTGGACTTCGATCATCCCGTCAAGGTTGGGGTATGATTGTCCGATATGTTCACGGAGAAACCTTGATACACCCGGGCTCTCACCGCTGGTGCTGATTGAGATGGTGTAATGCTTCCCTTTCAGTTTCGATGGGAGGGTCACATCTCCGGCTTTCCCGTCAGCATTATTGAACAGGACAGCCCGGATCTCGCAGTACCGCCCGATCCGGTCATTCAGGTTTGTGTCCTGCGTTGCGGCGATTACGAGAAAGGCTGTCTTAATCAGGCAGTCCAGCTCATAATCCCCGACTCCTGCGAGGTTCATTTCCACCTTCCTGACTGTTAACTCGTTGAATGCCGGTGAAAAAGAACGGCTGACCACGGTCACTTCGGTCTCTTCACAGAAATATGCTGCTTTCCGTGCACCGACCTCCCCTCCACCGAATATCACCACCCGCTTTCCTGAAAAATCGATCATGAGGGGGATCATCATTAGTATGTGGGTTATTTCGTTACTTTAAGATGTTGAATTGCGGTTCCACAGGCCGACTGATTCAACCTTTTTCAGGACCCATGGCATCTCATTACACGTGTTCATCTTTCTGCAGGGACTACCCTGGATGCCTCCTGGTGGTTCGTATCTTTAAAAAAAACGAGTTGAAAAAGAAATCAGGCCGGACAGTATGGATTATGCATAATGGGGGTCGCATCAGCAGACCGGGCTTACCGGTCTTTAAGCGGGAAGTCCGGGTGCCATAATTCGATACCCTTATAATATTTGCATACGCATCTAGTAGAGCACAAATCAGCCCGAATGCGCGGATAGTGTAGTGGTTATCACTAGGCGTTGCCAACGCCTAAACCCGGGTTCGAGTCCCGGTCCGCGCACTCTTTAAAGATGGTAATTTAGCCGCTTCTTCTGTTTTTAACCGGTTAAACAAGCAAAATCTGCTGGCAACCGGGACAGCACGAACTTCTGCCACTCATGGCAAAACAGACCTATTTGCACCTGTCTGACCCTTGAAGGAGTGCGGTGGGTAAAATCCCCTGAATGAAGAAATAACCAGGACCTGTAAACTGCCGGATCACCCGGGTTTTTGTAAAACCACACCCTGCCGGGGTGTCCTCGCATGAAGGGTTATCAGATCCACTTCTTCCTCCGGAAGTAGGTAAGCATCCCTACCACCATGATGACCATCACGACCAGCACTGAATAATAGCCATATTCCCAATCGATTTCAGGCATATTCCGGAAGTTCATGCCATACAACCCGACTACAAACGTGAGGGGGATGAAAATAGTCGCGATAAGCGTGAGCACCTTCATAATCTCGTTCATTTTATAGCTCAGGCCTGAAAGGTAGATATCGATCATCCCGGATACCATGTCCCGGAATGTCTCAAGGGTATCGATCACCTGGATCGTGTGGTCATAGACATCACGGAGGTAGATTGTGGTTGACTCTTTAATGAGCGTGGATTCTGATCGTTCGAGGTTATTGATAACCTCCCGGAGCGGCCAGACTGACTTCCGGAGGAATATCATGTCTTTTTTCAGCCGGTTGATTTTATGGAGGGATTCCTGGGTCGGGTTGATCACCAGTTCCTCCTCGAGGTCCTCCACCCTCTCCTCGAGCTTTTCCATTACTACGAAATAATTGTCAACGATACCGTCGATGAGCGCGTAAGCAAGGTAATCCGGGCCAAATTTCCGGATACGGCCATCTTTCCGGATTCGTTCACGCACGGGGTCAAATATATCCCCTATGTCTTCCTGGAATGAGATCAGGAAGTTCGAGCCGAAGATCATACTGATGTGCTCGACCTTGACATCCATTTCCGGATCGATGTACGAGAGCATCTTTAAGTTCAGGTAGATATATGTCTCCAGGTCCTCCATTTTCGGGCGCTGCTCGGTATTTAATATATCTTCCAGGATGAGGGGGTGTATGGTGAAGCATTTCCCGAGATCCTCGATTACGCCCGCGTTTCCCAGGCCATCGACATTTATCCATGTCACCGTTTCAGTGTCTCTGAACGGGAAACATTCGGTGATCTGGCCCACCTGTTTCTCCTGGAAGTGGGTTGCGTCATAGTCGATGACGGTGATAAGGACCGGGAGATCGCCTCGTTCACCGTTGACACGGAGTGACCCCGGGGGTTGTCCTGCACGTTTCGAAAGTTTGTGCTGTTGTCGTGGCATAGCAGTCTGTTCTGTATGAAGAGATAGGGCGAAGAGTTGAATAAGAATGTGGTTCTTTGCATCCAGGGTACCCCTGGCAGCAAGCCACGGCGTGACGCAACGGGAATCGTGGTGTGGGCACCGCTATTCACAGGATACCATGGATTCTTCAGCCGGGTATTGCCTGAACGGACGTTCCGGACTAACAATTGCGTACCTGGTGACCGGGCTAACCCTGATGCTCTGTAACCTGGTACAGTAATAGAAAAGAAAGGACTGTTGCGTTATTATTTAGAAAATCTCTTAACTATTGAGTTTCATTTAATTTTAAGATAAATAATTAATTGCCCGGGTTCTTCCCGGAATTCTGCCTGCATATCATGATATCAATAATCATCCCGGCGTACAATGAAGGTGCAACGATACGACGGTGTCTCGATGCACTGGCTCATCAGACCGTCCCGCGGGGCTCCTACGAACTGATTGTAGTTGACGGGAATTCAAAAGACAACACACGGGAAATCGCGGCAGAATACGCAGATATCGTTTTTATCCAGGAATCAGAGCGGGTTCCCGGCGCACGGAACGACGGATTTGCCAGGGCAATGCATGATATTGTTGCCACTACCGATGCCGACTGCATTGTTGCCCATGACTGGGTTGAGCAGATTCTTCTTTCGTTTAAGGATCCGCGTGTGGTCCTTGCATTTGGTCCGGTTACACCAATCGAAGCCAATCCTGTAAACCGGCGCTACGTCCTGCTGTTCAACACACTTATGCGGTTTGGAGCTGCTACCCGGTTGTACTATTATACGCTCGGCTGTAACACGGTTTTCAGATATGAAGCCCTTAAAAGGGCTGGCATGTACCGGATCATGGATGCCGGGGATGACCTTGAAGTTGCGGTACGGGTGCGGAAAGAGGGGAGGGTAGTATTTAATCTCAACCTAAAAGTCGGGTTCGATTTCCGGAGATATGAACAGTTCGGATTCTGGAAAACACTCTATGAATGGTACTGGATCGTCCTGGTGGGAGGCATCTCCAGAAAATACTCCTATACCCAGCGGGTATACCAGAAGCCGGACGCCGGGGGGCCACCCGTTACAACGGGCCCTTTGGGAGTAAACAATAACAAAAGGCACCATCAGGCAGGTTTATCTACAATAAACTGCGTTTCTGAAAGTTGCAGTGCCACCGATGATGACAGCTGAGTTTTTTTTCGGTATTTTTTAGTGGGTACCAGATAACCCGGTGCTGCCACCCACACCGGGAAGGGTAACCGGCCGGCAGTTTATACCTTTTCCTGGTCCGGCTTTTCGACGTTCCTCAGATCAATCTCACGCTTAAATATGGCCAGGCCGGCGATTGCGCCGAGAATGATATTGAGATAAAATGTGATAAAGCGCCATAACAGGACAAAAATACCTATCATCCCCGTGGGGATGATTAACGCATACAATGACGTGGTCGATAGTTCGGTTATCCCCGAAGACCCGGGTGTGAGGGGGATCATGTTAATGATCGCGATAAGGATCTGGAAGAAAAACGATTCGATAATAGCCGGGCCGAGCCCGAGGCCCATCATGATAAACGAAGCTACCAGGAATTCTGTGATCCAGAAAAGCCCGGTTGTGATCCCGCCTCCCAGCAGCCCCACCCGGGCTGTTCCGGTAAACCTGACCATACTCCCGAAAAGGTTATCGATCTCCCTGTCTGCCAGCTCAACGAGGGTTTCAGGTGATGAAGACCACCAGGAGAGCTTCGGGATCAGCCAGTTTACCAGTCTCATGAGCAGTCTCTTGGTCATTTCAGGATACCAGATTGCGAGAACAGGAATGATGAGGAAGCTGATCATCAGGATCCAGGCAACAATAACCAGCAAGTACAATGCCGGACTGAAGGAGTTCCAGAATAACTGCGTCATCAGGGTCATAAGGATGACACCCATGACGGTCAGAATAATACCATCAAGGACCCGTTCCATTATAACAACCGCTGCGGCGTCCCCCAGTTTGACCCCCGACCGGTATAGTTCGTGAACCCTTACCGGTTCTCCACCCGCCTGACCGGGGGTGATGGTACCGGCGAGCAGCCCGGCAAGTACCATGTTCACACAGTGGGGAAGGGGGACACGGTACCCAAGTGACCCTGACATTACCTGGAGTCTCACTCCCCAGATCACCAGCGCAATAAGACGAAATGCTATGGCAATAAAGAGAAAAAAAAGGTTAAAATTGAGAATGTAACCTATCGTTTCCTGGTTAAAAGTTGTCGCAAATACTATGATAATAACGGTAAGGCTGAAGAGTATCGAGAGTGCCAGCCAGCTACGGGATGATAGTTTCACTTCATAGCTCCCCAGTTCAACGATATCAGATGAATCAGTTATTGTTATGACATTTTCAGGTTGTAATGTTTTGGATTTATCCACGTGGATATAAAGGTAATATTGAGGTGGAAAACAGGAAAACCTATAGTATTCTGTTATTTCCTGGATAGAGTTACCATTTCGGTTTCCCCGCTGTTTCTACAGCTGACAGTGTTTCCTGATAATCCCATGATCTGTCTCAGCAGGTTCGACCCGGTGAATCGTTTCGATTCCTTGAAAATGGTTGCGCCGGGTGTTACCCTCCTTAAAGCTATAGTGCTACGGGGAGCTTCCCGCAGTTTTTTTAACCCGCCCATTCATTTAGGTATACGAGGAAATGGAAATGGCGGAATCATGGCAGGAAGCAGTGGAGATTGCCCGGAAAGAGGGCAAAACGCAGGTATATCACGATTTTGATAAAAAGACCTATGGGATTTGCATGAAGGATGAACGTCCCGGTCATTTTTCATCAGGGTGTTATATTGAACACCTCTGTATCTGCATGTCTGCTTCGCTGAGCCCGGAAGAGCTGGAGCAGAAAGAAAATGCATTTTTATCTGAAAACCCGGAGTGGCTTACCAGCTGAAGTTCCATTGTCGTGTTAACACAAAAAAGCGTACGGGATTAACCTGTGCGTTCCCCCTGACCATTCATTACACAAGAGGGGGTTTTACTCCTGTTCACGCCTGGCCCACCGGCCCCTTGCAGCCCCCGCGATATTTATCCGTCTGGACGGATAATATATCCCTGATGAGTGATCGGGATATAACTGAGGATTCCACGGAGGTGGCCACCTGTTGCGTTACACCCGGAACGGGAGGGACTGACTGGCTGGTCCCGGTTTCACTGGCCCTGACTGCAGTGTTTGCCGTGAATATCTGCATTGTGTGGTACCTCCTGGTCGCAATACCGTCAGGATGTGCGGACCTCGCTGCCCGGTCGAACGGGAGTGAAACCTGTGGCATCGAACCCGGGGCATATGTAATCTCCGGAATATCCATTGCTATCATTGTAATAGCACTCTATGCCTTCGTCCGGTGGAACCTGACACGGTGCCGGAGCCGTAAGCCGGAATAAAAAAATAATATCCGACTTTGTTGACATCCGGTGTGTAACAATAGAATGAAAAATACGTTTACAGGAGGGGGTTTCACCCCGTCCCTGCTCCACCCCCAATATGATTCTTTTTGGCCAGGGTTTAACATCCGGACTCCCAAAAATTTCAGACTTCCGTGACCATTTTCCCATCCCAACCAGGGCAGCCAGAGCGGCAGGGCGGAGCCCCGGGAGAGTGAGTAAATTCAGAGGAACCCCAACATCTGTAAGATGGATTTTCGAAGATGTCAACAAAGCTAAAAATTCTGCAAAAAAGGGGATAGCCCCGAATTTGGGGGGGCCATATTTTAAATATTTCCTCTCATACCCCCGACGGGTTTTGGGGCAAATGCATTTTCAATCAGTTCTTTTGAATAGGCCTCCGGTACATTCCCTGTCGTTGCATAGAGATACAGTGCAGTATTATATACACCCTGCAGGCTCGATCCGATTACCATCAGTATTGCAACATAGATGATGAAAACCGCAAGCAAAATGAGGAACAATGGGAAAATACCGGACATCAGCGCGAGGAAAACCGGGATTAACCCGGCGATCCCGAGAAGTACAAAGACGATCCCGATTGACACCTGTCCGACCAGGGTCTCTCCCCAGGTCTTACGGAACAGCGAGGCTGACTGCTGTATTGCCTCCAGCGGTCCTTTCTCCTCAAAAATCATCACGGGAATGGCAAAGTACGTGATCAGGCTCCACGCCGCCCCGATAAGCCCGAGAATGATCTGCCCGATAAATCCGGCCCTTTCCTGGAGCAAATGGAGGACCAGCCCGATTGTCGCTGATATCATTGCCCAGATGAATATCGGTACGATATGTGCATTTGCATTCCTGATACCATCCATAAACACCGGGTTTCCCCCTGTCAGCCGTATCCGTGCGCAGGTAATCAGTGCGGTATTGAAATAGATCACGACAAAGTAGCAGAGCAGGTAGAAGAGGAAGAGACTAACAAGGAAGAGCCCTCCTGAGAAGGCCGGCCTGCTATCTCCCAGGAACAGGACCGGTAACACGAATGAAATAAGGATGAATAGCAATGCAATCCCTGAAAGCACCGGGAAAAGGAGGATCTCCCTATCCAGGGAAAGAACCTTCCAGCTCTCCTTAATGAGGGTAAAACTCCTTGATACGGATTCAAACATACATGAACATGTTGTCAGGTGGAGTGATAAGAATAACCGGGACAACCCTATCGGCCCTGCCCCGTTCTGTTGCATGATCCCCTCCATATTTATCCTCCTGCTTCGAATATTACGCGAGAATGTGCCCGTCTTATCTTGGAAAAATCCTGCTCCGCTGGTGTGATTCCTGTCATACCCCGGTCATGTCGCGTCAGTGTGCCTGCGGGGCATTCACCCGTGAGGTGCCGGTTACCCCGCCGGGGGATGCCCGGCCCGCCTTCATATATGATATCGATCTCGTCAACCGGATCTTTTCTGACCATTTCGGGGCCTCTTTGATCCCCCCGGGCCACATTGCGCTCCTGAATAAAGTCCCTGACCCGGACCGGATGGAGGAGATCGTCGTTGCAGGTGCTGTTGTCGGGTCCATACGCTACATGCCGGAAAGACGGGCATGGGAGCCGATCCCCCGCCCCGAAGCGGCTGTATTGTTAAAACCAACGAAGCGCTTCGTAATTGTTGATGACGGTGCCAAACAATCACTCCTGGAAGGAGCAAGTGTGCTCAGGCCGGGACTTGTACATATTGACCCCTCGGTCGATGCAGGGGACGAGGTCTTCATCTTCACCCGTTCCGGTGAGTGTGCCGGTGTCGGAAGGGCCAAGGTTGATGCCTCCACGGCAGAATCGATGGAACGGGGTGCAATTGTAAGGACGCGAAGGAATGTACGGTCTGATGTACTACCCGGGCAGGCGACATGGGAAGATGCCGTCAGGGCGAACGCAGTCGTCCTTGGAAAAGCTGAGGCTGCAGCGGTCCAGTTTATCCATGAGGTCACGGAGAGAAACCCGCTCCCGGTCAATGTCTCGTTCTCAGGAGGCAAGGACAGCCTTGCCACGCTTCTCGTGGTAATGAAAGCGATAGGGAAGGTACCAATACTTTTCGCTGATACCGGCCTTGAGTTTCCCGAGACATACAAGTGCGTGGAGGAGACAATCGAACATTACGGGCTTACGGCGGTCAGGTGTTCAGGTGAGAAAGAGTTCTGGGAGACGTTTGCCCGCCAGGGGCCGCCTGCAGTCGATTACCGCTGGTGTTGCGGTGTATGTAAACTGAAACCGGTAAAACGGGCGATATCAGAGGAATGGGGTGAATGCCTCTCGTTCATTGGCCAGCGAAAGTACGAGTCGTTTAAACGGGCGATTTCAAACCGTGTCTGGCGGAACAGCAATGTTCGGAACCAGCTCTCTGCAGCACCGATCCAGAACTGGACTGCCATGCATGTCTGGTTGTATATCTTCCGGGAAAAAGGACCTTATAATATTCTCTATGAGAAGGGACTTGACCGGATCGGCTGTTTTATGTGTCCGTCCAGTGATATTGCAGTGCTTGAAGAGATCGGGAACAAAAACCCGGAACTGATGCGTTCATGGTACAACCATCTTGAGGAATGGCGAAAAAACCATGGCCTGCCACCGGAGTGGACAACGGAGAGCAGGTGGCGTAAAAAAGACCAGGGTATCTTAGTCCAGGCCTCAGGAAGGGATATCCCAGGAGATGTGGCAGATGAAGAAGATAGCAATTGTTGATTACGGGCTTGGCAACCTGAGAAGCGTCATGAAAGGCCTTGAAAAAGCCGGTGCTTCACCGTTCCTCACGGCCGATGCAGGAGAGATCGGCTCAGCTGACGGGATCGTCCTCCCCGGTGTAGGGGCATTCCGTGAGGGTATGGACCAGCTCGGCGAACTCCGTGATGCAGTGGTCAGGAGTTCGGGGGATGTGCCGCTCCTCGGGATTTGCCTTGGAATGCAGATGTTGATGGAATTTTCCGAGGAGCACGGGCTTCATAAGGGGCTTGCCCTTGTACCGGGAACAGTCAGGAAATTTCCACACCAGCCCGGGTACAAGGTACCCCAGATGGGCTGGAACCAGGTGCGTCTGGAACAACCTGACCACCCTCTCTTCGCCGGCTTTCCAGAGGAGGAATTTATGTATTTTGTCCACTCTTACTACGCTGACACCCTCCCTGAATATACCCTGACGACCACGGAATATATCTGCCGCTTTGCATCGACCATCCATAACGGTAATGTCTTTGGTGTCCAGTTCCACCCGGAAAAGAGCGGGGTAAAAGGACTCCGGCTACTATCAAATTATATCGGTATGTGCTGACCCTGAAAAGACCTGCCTGCCCAACCCGTTTTTTTGGCATTTATTTTTTGAAACCACAACAGTCCGGTGCCAGGGAAATTTCCCCTGCGCATGAGAATGGTAAAACGGTGGATGTATAACGTGGCTTATCCAGAAACCATTTACCTTCATAATGCCACCTGATCAGTATGAAAAAGATCGCATTAATTGTGTTACTCGTGATGGTCTGCGTTGTGGGTGTGGCATCCGCATATGTGCTGACGATCGATTGCCCTGGAAAACTCCCGGTTGGTGCACCCCTTCCTGTCACAGGGACAACCACGTTTCCGGCCGGGACTACGATTGACCTCTCGTTCTCCAGTTCAGGCCAGACCTCAAACCAGATAAGCAGTATTCCGGTAACGATTGGAGAGGATAAAAACTTCAATGTCGTTTTCGAGACAACCGGGCTGAAAGGTGGCATGTACAAGGTGGAAGCAATCCCACGCGGGGACTACCAGTCCAAACTCAGCTCCGATTCCATGACAATCAGGGTAACTGAACTGGTCGACCGTTCAGATATGCTCCATGTCACCAGCCCGACCAACCAGGTCATTCCGAATGCACTCCTTATTGAAGGGTATATTTCACAGGCAGGTAACTCAGGTGTTAAAGTTGATGTGATCGGCCCTCTTGGAAAAGTTTTCGGGCCGGCATATATTGCAACGGCAACCAGGGGTGGAAGCCAGGACGGGTATTTCTCGCAATATATACCCGTTGAAGAACCAGGTAACTATAATGCACGGTTTGCCGACAGTACCGGGTATATCGGGGAGAAAACATTTGGCGTAAAAGTTACGGTAACCCCTGTCCCTGTCGTTACTACTGAAGGGACACTTATGTTCACCCCGACTCCGACCACTCCACGGCCGGTGCAGACAAAAACACCGGTGCCAACCCCCACCAAATCCGGGGCACCTTTGTTCGGGATTATTGCAGGCCTTGGTGTTGCCGGGTTCCTGATGCTCCGGAGATATAACCGTTAATTAACCGGGATAACCAGGATCTATCTTTTTTTCAATGATATGAATCAGGAGCCCTGGTCCTTTCGCCGCTGGACGAGTTCATAGAGGACGAGTACTGCAATGACCAGGCACCCGCCGAAGAAAAAAGCGATAAGGACCTCCCTGACAGGGAATGCTGCAGGTGCAATAACCTGGAACAGAGGCTGGGAAAAAACGGTTTCAGGTACGTGAGGAGGCACTGCGGTTGTTACCATATCCTTCATATCCAAGGCCCTTGAGCCGTTTTCTGCGACAAGTCCCGCTCCCTGTGCCCCGGCGTTCCCTGATAATAACGGGGCTGATGGTGCGGCTGGCAGCGCCTCAATTCCTGTTTTTTTCGTATCACTATTAATTACCGTAGTGGTCCCCGAAAGGGTTAGTACCTGGAGGGCTGCCCCAATCAGGACCGTTGCAACGGTAACCACTCCAAAGAGCGAGGCATACTTCAGGAGCAGAGCCTTTACATTCGTGACACTTGGCGTGACGATGAGGAGCTGGTCTTTGAGCCCGTATACCTTTACTTCCCTGCCTTTCACGCTGTATTTCGTTTTTGTGACCTCTATCAGGCCTGCATCGAGGAGGTTTTCAATATGGTACTTTGCAGTACCCATGGGAATCCCGAGCTGGTCGGTGATTTCGGTGGATGTTTTAGGGCCTGTTTTTAAGAGCTGGAGGATATCGCCTGCCGTCTGGCTCCCCATTGCCTTCGCGATCTTTTGTGCCTGCTCGCCCCCGGGTTCGAGGACGATAACGTCCCTCGCATCCGGCATGGGGCCTGTATCTGTCCCGCCCGGACCATCTGCACCCGGCATCGTGTCGTCTGGCATAAGGCAAATTAACTGTTGAGGGCGGCCGTGATCCTCTCGCGCCCGACCCTGATGGCAAGTTCCATCTGCTCGATGGCAGGTCCTCCTCCTCGTCCGAGAGCCGGAGTACCACCCCCCTTCCCTCCAAGAAGTCCTGATACCTGTGCGATTATCTCCCCTGCATTCACCGATGAGGTGCCTGAGGTGATTACGGCATCCACGCGTTCACCGTTTTTCGACAGGAAGAATGCAACACCCCCTTTCCCTGATACCTGTACTGCAATGGCCGTCAGGTCCTTCGCCGGAAGGTCGAGGCGCCTGACCACGACCGGTACACCTTTAATTATCTCGGGTTGGATTTGGGCGATCTCAAGTTCAACGATCTTTTGAGAGAGTTTTTCATTCTCCTTTTTCTGGTCTTTCCACTCGGTAAAGAACCGCTGCGATGTGGCCGGCAGGTTGTCCTGCTGGACTGAGAACACATCTGCCGAACTGTTCACGATCTCCTCGAGGTGGTGCATCCATGCAAGGGCTGCAAGTCCTGCTGAGAACTCCAGGCGTTCGATCCCGTCCTGGATATGCTCCACCCGCATAATCTTGATCATGCCTATCTGGCCCGTGCTCATACAATGAGTCCCTGCACACGCCTCGATGTCTCCGGCGACAGATACGATACGGAGCTCCCTGCCCGGGGGCACCCCGCCCTGGTAGAGGGAGAACCCGTACGACTGCTCGGCCTTGACACGGTCCTCGAACCTGATATCGATACAGGTATCGGCAAGGACCATCCGGTTTGCAGCCATCTCAATTTTATGCAACTCGTCGGGTGTGATATGCCGGAAATGACGGATATCAATCCTCGAACTTTCAACCCCCTTCTGTGCACCTGCCTGGTGGATATGGGCCCCGAGCACCTCTTTTGATGCCCTGAGCAGCAGGTGGGTTGCGGTATGGTGGCGCATCAGTGACCAGCGTCGTTCTTCGTCGACGATCCCTTTTACGCGGTCACCACGCCTGAGAATGCCCCCCTCGAGTTTATGGAGAACCACATCGCCGATCTTGACAACCCTGTTGACCCTGACCATGTTCTCCTGGGTAATGAGCATCCCGGTATCGGCAGGCTGGCCGCCCCCCTCGGGGTAGAAGAGTGTATGGTCCATCACGACGAATCCATCAAAGAAATCGATTACAACTGCCTCGAATTCGGTATTGCAGGGCTGCTCGTAGTAGAGTTTCCCGGTGGCAGGGAGGCCCCTGATGCGGGCCTGGTACTTTGCGAACGGGTCTTCTGCAACTTCTACCTCTGATTCGGAGTGCATGTCTGCAATATGCGAGTAGAAATTGTCAGGCATATCAACGACTGCCCCCTCTTTCTGTGCAATCTCCTTGATCATGTCAGGCGGGATACCATGGGAATCGTAGAGCATGATAACCTCTCTAAGGGGTACCCGTTCTGATTTTGCCTTGTAGGTCCGGGCCACTCTCTGGACAATTTTTGAACCGCGTTCGAGAGTCTGGGCATATTTCTCCACTTCACGGTCGATTATCTCCCTTATGACCATGACGTCCTGTTCAAACTGCCGGGGCCCTATGATTTTTATTTGTTCCTCTACGAGGTCTGAAAGCCCGTCTTTTATGGAGAGGTCGTTCATCATCCGCAACGTCCTCCTGATAACAAGCCGTACGAGGTACCCTTCACGGACATTGGACGGGACGATACAGTCCCCGAGCATGTAGGCAAGACACCGGGTATGGTCCACGATTGCATAGACCTTCTCGATCGGGGCGATCATACGGTCAAGCTTGTCGGGAGGGACATTTATCGCAGAAGCGACCTTGTTCCTGAGCTGGAAAAGATTTGCCCCGGAAATATCCCCGAGCAGGCCGGCATACCTGGCATTGAGGGAGAGGATTTTTGTATACTCGGCATCGTCGAGCAGGTGTTCCATTCCTGCTGCTTCCATGACCCTTGAGACCATTTCCGGGAAGACCGCATCGTAGATGGTCGGGGAACCGCGGGACGCCCAGACAAAACGCTCCAGCCCGTACCCGGTATCCACGATCCGGCTCTTCATAGGGTAGTACATCTCCCCGTTCAGGTCGATCCCGGGGGCATCCGTCTTCTGCCGCCCGAGGTTCATGAAGACGAGGGTGGCGACTTCAAGTCCGGCAATCAGCACCTCGACACTCGGACCTGCATTCCCTCCGCCTATCCAGGGGTGTTCCTTGTAGGTGACCTTTTGCAGGTCACCGCCGATTGATTTGATAAACTCATCACAGAGTTCAACTGTGCGGTCTTTCCAGTATATCTCAGTGTCCTGGCTGTTGAATGCGTGGTGTGCCATCATCTCGAACTGGGTTAAGTGCCTGCCTGACCTTCCGACTGAATCAAGGTCGTTTAACCTGATACAGGGCTGGGATATAGTAAGCGGGTTTGCAGGCGGGGGGACGATCCCTGCGGTAACGTACGGCTGGAAATCAGCAATTGAGGCGATAGTGAGGTAGATATCGTCTCTCCACCGTGCAACAACCGGGTACCGTTCAATCCTGGTATGTCCGTTTTTTTCGAAGAACGAGAGGAATGCTTCCCGCATCTCATCCACGGAATGTCTCCGGAAGACCGGGTTTCCAATAAAACTGTAAGGTTCGCAGGGTGCATCGCCGCAGATCTCGCGGGAAGGGTCACGTGTCCAGAACGCAGAACCGCACTTAGTACAGACCTTCCTGACAAGCCCATTCTGTTTAAAATAATCGAGCTGGTATTCTTCTTCGAGCATGAAAGACCACGTTTCTCTTTAAATATTGGAGTTTTTCCGATAAATAGTGTTTGGGACGCCTGATAACGATCATTTCAGGGTCTCCATGTACCATTCATCGACCACCTCGTACTGGCCGGTAAGATCTGCAATCCTTGCTGCCAGCACATGCCAGCAGGAGCCGCTGCGAAACACCTGGGCACGGCAGGTGCAGAACTCATCTTCGACCACGTATTCATCGCTTGTCCCCACGACGACAAAGAAATCGAGGTATTTTTTTACACGGGATTCATCAACGGCACGGATCGCCTTCCTTCCCCGTTCCCCGTAAATCCGGAGTAACTCCTCCTGCAGGTCGATAGAAAGCGCATGGTCACGTTCCAGTGCATCCCAGAGTGCCTGCTCATCCATTTCAGGGGTACCGCTCATGGGCTCGCGATCATCTTAGGCGGGTCATCAATATAGTGCCATCCCATTCGCGACGAAAGCTCCTGCATGGCAGGTGCTTCAAGGGCATAGTGGGTGGCCTCAACCAGGGGGAGCGGCGATTCCCTGATGACCGAGTGTTTTGCTTCTGCCGAAAGGAATGCATCCGCGCCGAGGGCCCTGGCCTCCTGTATCAGTGCTATATCGAACCCGCTCCCGCCAACAACGGCCAGGCGGCTGATGGAATGCAGGTCCCCCCATATCCTGAGTGGTGAATGGAGCATTTTGCCAATTTGTTCAGGTACCAGCTGACAGTCCCCGACAAGGCCAAGGGTCATCTGGGTGGTATTCGTGAGCCCGAGGAGTCCGGCAAGTGTATCGTTGACACCCTGTGGTGCATGGTCAAAATTCGTATGCATTACGAAAATATTCATCCCTGAATTGAGCACGGAACGTAGCAATGGTACCAGTGGCCCCCTGACTGCAGTCACAGGGTGAAAGATTGGGGTATGATGCACCACAAGCATATCCGCCTTCTGCCGTACCGCCTCTCCGACTACCCCCGGACTGGCATCAAGTGCACATGAAACCCTGGTAATATCTTTTATCCCTTCAATAATAAGGCCAATACGGCCTGTATCGAATTCTTCTGCAAGGCCGGGAGGTGCCACCCTTTCCATCCCGGAAATAAACTCGCGAATGTCCATACTCCGGTTTAGGTTGGGGAGTTTAAATACTCTATATTACTGTGAGTAATATACTTAACCTATAAATATTCTTGAAATGATATATACTCGTATGAAGAAGTCCATCGACCTGATCAATGAACGGGTACGGGATGGCAATGCACGGGTGGTCACTGCCGATGAAATGCCCGGAATTGTCGCTGAATTAGGGGAGGAAGAGGCGCTCCGCGAAGTGGATGTCGTTACCACGGGAACCTTCGGTGCGATGTGTTCATCAGGCGCTTTTTTTAATTTCGGGCATGCAGAACCACCGATACGCATGGAGCGGATATGGTTAAATGATGTCGAGGCATACGGGGGACTTGCAGCGGTAGATACCTATATCGGGGCTACCCAGCAGTCAACAACACGCGAGGACCAATATGGCGGGGCCCATGTTATCGAGGACTTTATCGCCGGTAAATCGGTCGAGCTCAGGGCGATTTCACGGGGGACTGACTGTTATCCGCGGAGGACTATCACAACTGACCTGCTCCTCGAGCACCTGAACCAGGCGATCATGTGTAACCCAAGGAATGCCTACCAGCGTTATAACGCGGCGATCAATACGACTGACCGGGTCCTCCATACCTACATGGGAATGCTCCTCCCGAATTCAGGAAATATTACATTTTCAGGTGCAGGAGTGTTAAATCCCCTTTCCAATGACCCTAAACTTCGGATGATCGGGAGCGGGGTGCCGATCTTCCTTGGTGGTGCGCAGGGGATGGTCGTCGGTGAAGGGACCCAGCATTCCCCTGCCGGTGGATATGGTACACTGATGGTTACCGGTGATATGAAGGAGATGTCACAGGACTATGTCCGTGCTGCAACGATGCAGGGGTACGGCGTGACCCTGTATATGGGGGTTGGTATCCCAATCCCGGTGGTTGACCTTGAGGTTGTACGGAGTACCGCTGTCAGGGACGAGGATATCTCGGTCGACCTTCTTGATTATGGTGTTCCGAGCAGGAACCGGCCTGCCATCAGGAAGGTAAATTATGCAGAACTCCGGAGTGGCCTGGTCGAGATTAATGGTGAAGAAATCCGGTCTTCATCGCTTTCCAGTTTCAGGAAGGCGAAAGATGTCGCCGATATGCTCAGGTCCTGGGTGGAGCAGGGGAAGATGACCCTTGTCCTTCCGACACGTCCAATCAACCCTGAAAAAAGGGCGAAACCGATGCATGAATCGGTACACGGGCCACGGGTGCTGGATATCATGGACAAGCGGGTGGTCTCCGTCGGGGAGACAGAAGAGATCAGGGCAGCGGCGCAGAAACTTCTGAAAGGTGAGACAAACCACCTTCCGGTGATAAATAATAATGGAATGCTTGTCGGAATTGTGACAACCTACGATATTTCGAAAGCGGTGGCAAACCCGGGAAAAGCTACCCTTGTGCGTGATATCATGAAAAAGAAAGTAGTCACGACCACGCAGGATGAACCGGTAGACATTGCAGTCCAGAAACTCGAACGACATAATATCAGTGCGATGCCGGTTGTTGACAAGGATATGCACGTGGTTGCAATGCTCACCGCGATTGATTTAGGTAAGCTGATTGGCGGGAGGTGGCTGAAATGAAACTCCTTGTCAACTTTTCAAGAAAAGCGGGCCAGAAACCGATCATTGCACAGGTGGTAAAGGAAACCGGTGTGCTGATCAACGTAGAGCGGGCAATTATTGATTCTTCAGAAGGCGAGGCACTGATTGACATACCGGACGAATCATGCAAGATCGTCAAGGAGAAGATGGCAAGCCTGGGGGCGACAGTCAGAGTCCTGGAACACGGGATCATCCTTGATGAGACAGAATGCGTGGATTGTGGTGCCTGTATCAGTGTCTGCCCTCATGAAGTATTCTACCTCGATGATAAATGGGTAGTTCGTGTCAGGGAAGGGCGTTGCGTCCTCTGTGGTCGCTGTATGGATGCATGTCCGCACCATGCCCTGTACCATAAAGATGAGTTCTGAAAAATTCAGTCTCCTTTTTATTATAAGAACCCGGGCATGTCTCCTTATTCTTAATTATCTTGACAGACCTATGACCGGGTAAAATTAAACAAAGCTTTGATGTTAGTTTTTTTTGTCAGCACAAGCCGAAGAATACCCCTCAATGTGAATTATCACCGGATTTCCGGCTGTACAGGCCTCTTTGTTACTGCACCTCCGGCACCCGGCATTATTGCCAGGTTCCCCAGGTCTGAATATTCCCGTATAAGGGTATGAATTGTTTCAAGGCTGACGGGCCGGTAACCGGTCAGTTCACAACTTACATTAACATGCCGGGTCTCAACGTTGATGAAAGGGAAGTGTTCAACGTCGTTATTATGGTAATGACCATGTACTACCCATCCGGTAAAACCCGGTGGTGCATCGTCCGGGTCATGGATGAAGAGGAATTCATCCCCGTTATAGTTGATCCGAAGATATGGGATTGCATCCGGGATATCGGCATCGTGATTTCCACGTATCATCGTTACCCTGCCGTTCATACGGGTAAGGTATTCTGATGACGGAGGGGCCTCGGGGCTGTAACGTAAGTCCCCAAGGTATATGACCTCGTCTGCTTCACCAATGGTCTGGTTCCAGTTGCCGATGAGCACACGGTCCATTTCACCAGCATTTGAAAACGGTCTCCTGCAATACCTGATTATATTGTAATGGCCGAGATGCAGGTCTGACAATATGAATGGAGGTTTTTCCAACGGTTCCGGGTGCGTCGCAAGTTCAAGCCCGGCGAGCTTGCGGTACTGCATCAGGGATACGGCAGTCCTGTTCCGGTTAAACACCAGTTGCCTGTTGAGCCATTCATGGGCAGGAAGATCGAATTCCCTATCAACAACTCCATTTTTCAGGAGAATGATCCGAAGTGAGGTAAGCGGGGCGTAGTCGGGAATTATTAGAGGTTTTTTCGCATTTAACAGAAGATTTTCCTCATTATTTTTGTCCTGAACCCGTGTGATACCAGTATCACCTGCAATAGACTGGGATGTTTTCACGGTCTTACAGATCAGGTCCGCATCGCGGGTCCTGAGGTTGTAAGCGTGGGTGATGTGGAACTGCCGTATTGAGGTGGCCCGGTCGATCCAGCTCAGGCTGCGGGTGATAGCAGCGAGTGAATGCCAGAGCCGGTTATGAAATCTGATAAAATCGTCAGAGGGAACGACACGGTGGGTAACCGCCTGTCCTATGCGGCCTTTAAGGCGGAGATATCCTGAGAGGTTGAAGGAAAGGCCGGGAATTCCTTCTGCATGCTGATTCTATGGCGTTATACACCGCTTCCGGGGCCTCCCCGGCAGTTGTCAGGAACGGTCCATATAACGTGATGTGAGGAAAAGGAGGGAATGCGTAGAAATCCGGCACCAGTGAACGGAAAACCGCTGTTTTCCGGCCAAGTTTCCAGTCGTCGACCCGGAGCATGAGCATATACTGGTCCTGCTCCCTGCACAGGTGCCCCCATTTCTTCAACGGGCGGTACCTCCATCCCATCACCATTGCTGTTCAGAAGTCCTTCATCTTTTATCTATATACATTTAGAGCCTGAGTGACAGGGTATGGAGATCGGTGTTTTACCGGGGTACCATGGGGCATTCGTTTCTACCATTTACCAGGGATAAGGCATTGTATCTCCCAAACCTACAATAATACTGATTGCAAACTGGTACCTGCTGAAAAGAACATGATCCGCCACCACTTCGAACTGCGTGAGACGATTACGACTATCCTTGCCGATGAGCAGTCCCACATCGATGCAGCAGTGGAAGGAATTGTCAGGGCCCGGCAGGCCGTGGAGCGCTGTATTGCAGGGGATCCTTTTTTCGGGGCAACATTTGAGCCCTATACCCCCGGATCTGACGAACCTGTTGTGTTACGCATGGTGTCGGCGGCTGAGAAGGCCGGTGTCGGCCCGATGGCTGCGGTTGCAGGGGCAATTGCCTGGTCCGGGATCGAAGCGATGAAGGAAGCCGGCGCAGGGATGGGCGTGGTTGATAATGGGGGTGATATCGCACTCTTTTCTGACCAGGAGATCCTCATCGGGGTTCATGCCGGTAACTCCCCGCTGAGTGACCGGGTGGCTTTCGCGGTGCCTCCGACGAGCGAAATTATCGGGATTTGCACCTCGTCAGCGACCGTCGGCCCTTCAATATCTTTTGGGATAGCTGATGCAGTAACCGTCTTCTCACACGACGTTGCGCTTGCAGATGCCTGGGCAACCGCTGTCTGCAACGAGATACGCCCGGGTGATACATCAGTCTTACTGCGTATCAACCCTGAGGAGGTCAGCGGGGTTTTTTCGGTCTTCGGTGATTGGACGAATAGTTATGGTGTGTTACCCCCTCTTGTCAGGGCAAATGTTAAAAAAGACCTGATTACGGCTGGCCGGAATATCCAATGAAGCCAGCAGTTCGGCTCAAACAGGGTGTACCTGATTGATGGGGGCTATGAATATCTCATCTCTCACCAAAAAAATTCTTACTTACTGAGTTCGAATTTTGCTACTACCCCGATTGCACCCGGAAAATGGTAATCAAGGGTTATCCCGGCTGTGTTATCCGGCACCTCGTAGAACAGGTACCCGGTCCTGTCGTTATTCCCCTCAGTATCGTTGGTGATAATCGAGAGTCCGGGGATATAACGCTGACCCTTGGGATCTTTTATTATTATACCATTGAAAAGGGATTCACTACCCGGTTCTCCCTCGGTGAGGTCACGGATGGTGACATTAAGCAACACCAGCTGGTAACCAGGCCGGTAACTGCTGAATTCCCCATGCTGGTTGTATGGTTCGAGACCAAAGGACTTGTTATACATCACGGAATTCAGCGTGATGCGGGTATTTCCGTCGTTTGCACTCTCTCCTGCATGGAACGTGGTGAACAGGGGCTTTTCTGATACCGGCGGGAGTGTTATCGGGGTATCATTACGCGGCTCGATCTGCAGCGATTTGTTTGAGCTGCTGATGTTTACAATCATTCCTGGAATTGGTTCAATTGTTACGTCCGGGAGCGAGCTGAATGGGATCTTATTTACGATATAGAGAGTCGGCTTTGGTACAGGATTTGTATCCGGGCTCAGGTTCAGTGTGTGGACAGGCACTGAACCGTCCTGGTTAATAGTTGCACATCCGGCAACCATGATACCGATAAGGAGCAAGACCCCGAATACTCCTTTTAACAGCATTTCACGCACCATCAGCCCTCTTTTATGTTCCAGTTCATGATAGATTTGAACAATTATACGGATACCCGGTCCCTGTTTTAGTTGCCAGCTGTGATATAGCGGTGATACAGGGCCTTCCCTGTTATCAGGTAATCTGCTCCGGCATTTCAACTTTTTTATTCCCGGTCCGGACAAGCGACCTGCTACCCCTTGTCAGAGCCATAGAAATGCACATACGGTATCAATAACTGTCATCGATAAACTGCATCGCGCTCTGATAGGCATCCTTACCATGGTAATTTGCTATCACCTGGCCCTCATCATGAAGGGCGATTACCGGATCCCCCTGCTCCACCTGAAAAACGACCTCAACATAATCGATCTCCAGCAGGACTACACCGTGGGAGAGTGCCGAGGCAGGCAATAACAACAGTCGTTCCTTCACCAGTTCACCGGGAAATTCCCGGAAATGGTAGTAAAACACCTGGTAGGCATTCAGGAGGTCAGAAGCAAGGAGGTCCCGCCTGATTTCATCATCAACAGAGTCGAGTGCTGACGCGAGCTGCTCCTCGTCATCATTACTCTGCATAAAAAGTCTTTCCGCAATTATTGCAAGATCGCGGTAGGAATTCCCCTGGGAACCGGCAGTCATTCACATTGATATCACAGCCTGACAAGAAAAAAGTCATGGTATAACCAGAAAAGCTATAACCTGTAACGGGTGCAATACATGCCAGTGAAAGATGAGGACATTGACTGGATAGTTTACCATATCCTTTCAAACGGGGGTGCGAAAACAGAAGGGTCAATCGTCCGGGAAACAGGGTTGTCAGCCGGGGATATCAGTGCATCGCTCATCAGACTGAAGTCGAATCTTCTTATCGAATGCCGGGACGGCAACTACGATGTGATATCAATACCGGAGATGCTTTTCCGTTGCCAGTGCCGGTACGGGCAGGACATCCCCGTCGTCATCGAGGACGGCGTGATAAAAGTGAAAAAAACGGAGCTATAATATGGAGGTCGTCGTCCTGCGGCTTGGTCACCGTCCGGAACGTGACCAGAGGGTGACGACTCACGTGGGGTTACTTTCGCGTGCGCTTGGCGCGAAGGGTATGTACCTTGCCGGGCAGGACAGCGGCATTGTCCGGAGCATCACCAGGGTCGTGGAGCAGTGGGGGGGAAATTTCTTTATTGAAGATAAGGTTAAATGGCGCCGTTGTATCGAAGAATGGCAGAAAAGTGGTGGGAAAGTGGTCCACCTGACGATGTACGGCCTCCCGCTACGAGAGCATGAGATGGAGATCCGGGGTGCAGGCAAACTGCTCGTGGTCGTCGGGGCAGAGAAGGTCCCGGGAGAGGTGTACGGGCTTGCTGACTGGAATATCTCGGTCACCAGCCAGCCCCACTCCGAGATCGCAAGCCTTGCGGTGTTTTTAGACCGGCTATTCGAAGGGTCGGAACTTTCAGCCGAGTTTCCGGGTGCCAGGATCAGGGTTGTCCCATGTGGGGAAGGAAAACAGACAGAAAGCCTCTGAACCGGCGTGTACTGATTGCAGGGTTTACCACGCGTCACGTGGCCTGTTCAGCGCATGCTGCAGGGTACCGGGTATGCACGGTCGATCACTTCTGTGACCGCGACCTGTCCCGGTATGCAGATGACTGCCTATCTTTTGACGACCTCGATTCGTTACCCGCTGCGATTGAGCAGATGTCGGCACGACACGAGTGTGATATTTTTGTCCCGACCTCCGGGGCCGAGAGGCTGCCGGTCGGAATTCCACGGTATGGCCCGGCCCCGGAGAGGGCAGCAACGTTCCTCGATAAGAGCCTGACATCCCGTTTTTTTCTGGAAACAGGAGTACCTGTCCCTGCGACATTTCCGGAACGGACCTATCCCGCGATGGTAAAACCAAGAAGCGGTTCCGGGGGTTGGCGTAATGCGGTACTGCATAACGATGATGAATGGCTCAAATGGAAAGAAGACCTCGATGAGCCGCCGGCGCTCTGGCAGGAGGTCGTACATGGTACCCCTGCATCAGTCTGCTGCGTAACCGACGGTACCCGCGCAAGGGCGGTTGCGGTAAACGAGCAGCTGCTCAGGGGAGGAGAAGATGCCGCGTATGGGTTCTCGGGGTCGGTTACACCGTTTATCCATCCTCATGTGGATGAGATGGTGAGGCATGCAGAGAAAATAGCCTCGGCTTCGGGATGTGTTGGGACAATCGGGGTTGATTTTGTCGTCGGTGAGAAACCTTACCTGATTGAGGTGAACCCCCGGTTCCAGGGGACTGTTGACACGGTGGAAATGGCAACCGGGATTAACCTGTTTTCACTCCATGTTGCTGCATGTGAAGGCAGGATCCCTGAAAAAATGCCGGAACCCCGGCAATTTGCGGTGCGAAAAATTCTGTTTGCCCGGGACGACCTCCTGGTGGGACATGACGTCAGTTCGCTTTCTTTTGTTGCAGACGTCCCGTGGAAGGGCTCAGTGGTAGAAAAAGGCGGTGCAATAGTCAGTGTTTACGGGTGGGGCCCGTCGCGCAGAGACGCAATATTGATGCTGGATAAACATATTAGCACTGTGCAGCAATATATAGGAAGGACGTCCTGATGGAAGAATTACTGAGTAACCTGGCAATCCGTGCATACCTGCTACGCATAATAGGTGAGGAAGGGCTTGACCTGCTTTCAAAATATCCCGATAATAACGAATACAGTGACGAAGACCTTGCTGCAAAGACAGGCATCAACTTAAACTCGGTACGCCACACCCTTTACACCCTCTATGAGAAGCGGCTCGCGGAATACCGGAGGATTAAGAATAACGAGACCGGATGGCTCACTTACCTCTGGCAGCTCAGGATGGATACCATTTACGATGCGATCCGTGAGGACCTTGAACGGGTACTCGACAAGCTCGAGGCACGCGCACGGTTTGAGGAAGAGAATGACTTCTATATCTGCAAGACCTGTGGGATCATCTGCACCTTTAACCAGGCGATTGATGTCAATTTTATCTGTCCCGACTGTGACCAGCAGATGGCTCATTTTGATAATGATATGCTCCTCCGCGCTCTCAAAAAGCGTATCAATACCATGAAACAGACGCTTGGGCATGCATAACGACGCCCTTTTTTTTGAAGGACTGCTTGTCCGGGAAGGGTGCAGTCCGAAAGTAATTGCCCATTGCAGGACGGTAAGCGCCATTGCGATGGAATACGTGCATGAGGGCTCCCCGGCAGACCCGGATCTTGTTCTTGCCGGGTCGGTTCTGCATGACATCGGGCGTTCACGGACACATTCCATTGGGCACGCACAGGCAGGAGCAGCGATATGCAGGGGACTTGGGCAGCCTGAATCAGTGGCACGTATTGTTGAATGCCATACGGGTGCAGGACTGACTGCCGATGAATGCACGCTGCTCGGTCTTCTTCCAATAGACTGTATGCCAGTAACCCTGGAGGAGAGGATTATCACCAATGCCGATAACCTTGCAGGCGGAAAACGTCGGATATCGATAGAGCAGGACCTGATGGATGCATTCGCCTTACCGCGGAAGATACGAAAACGGATGTACCGGCTCTGGCTTGAGATGGAACAGTTCAGGGCATAAAAGCGTATGGCACAAATGTTCCAGGAAATAAAGGGTGCTATACGGAATACTGTCAGAATGATAAAATCAGTAAATGGAATGCGATGGTTACTTTAATTCCATAACGAGCCGCCAGATTTACTCATGCCTGCTTCTGTAACCCTGTATTAAAATGCCCGACGTCGCCTGAACTTCCAAAATACCGGCTGATAGTACGGTATCATTTACGATACCTTCGCAGTTACGTTTTGCATCAGGGTTCTTCTGGCGGGAATCCCGTACTGATATCGAGAAGGACGGAACGGTCCCGGTAATACCTGAACAAGTCCTCACCCCAGACGATTGCCTCGCGTCCCTGGCTGAAAAGGTCGGTAGAGCTGTCATACTGGTTGCTGTCATTTTTGAACAGACCTACCGAGAGGTATTTGTCGGTCACCGTAATCCCTACTTTCAGGTCTTCACCGGTTACCCATATCTTGAAATTCTGGAACTGGAACAGCTGTTTTATCTGCCCGATATAGGGTTCTTTGCCAAGAAGGCTGATCACCTGCCTGCTTACAACAAGTTCTACCGGGACCCCTGCCACGACCCTTTCTGCAACCGTTTCCGCCAGTCCGGGGCTCATAATTGATGAAATTCCATGGATATAGGCTGCCTCCCTGACAATTTTCAAGAAATGGGAGTAGACATGCATAATATCCACCTGGGTATCGAGCTTGACTTCAGAATCCTGCAGTTCCCCAATTCTCTCCAGAAATTCTTCAGGAATTCCAGAAAGATCGTGAATAGCCCAGAATTCCTTATGGCTGCTGATCCCACTCATGATGTTGACAAATTTCGATACTTCCACGGCCACAGCTTTTCCAAGGGGTGTGAGAAAGTACTCAGAATTTCTTGATTCAATAAGCATCTGTGACTCAAGGTTCCGGATTTTGGGTATCAATGCCTGCGACGTGCTCCCTGTTATTTCACGGAGCCTTGAAAGGGGAGGATGTTCCACAAGGAGCGATAAAAGAATCTGGATTTTCAGTCGTGAACTGAAAATTGAATGGATACTTTTCTGGTACAGCTCATAGGAGTCGAGTGGGTTCATCATGCACCTGAGTGAATTTACCATTTCCGTTTTTAACGGTAAATATCATTTGATCAGGACAACAACTTTAAATAATCTGCGTATCCGGTGAGATGAACAATGTACCAAATCTTGCATCATACCAATTACCTGGTCTTTTGGTGCGTATGGGAAAATTTAATAATTTTTGGAGCCGGGAATCCCCGGCCAACGACCTTTCAGGCAAATCCGCTTATGAGAGGTATTACAGCAGCAATTGCACCAATTATGATAAATCCCCCATCTGCAAGGACATCGCAGACAAAATTAGTATCCAGCACCCTGTCCATGGAAAGGATACAGAACTGGATATAACAGAGTCCTGCTCCAAGAAGAACGAGTACTGGAACAGGCAGGTACCCGGTTCCTAAGAACAGTATTCCGCAACCAATTAGTAACGTGACACCAGTAAGTAGTGCTTCTGTATTTCTTACCCCCATAATGACTGGTATTGTATATACTCCCACCTGTGCATCACCTTCCCTGTCACGGATGTCGGGGAGAACGGATGCCATAAAAACATAATTAAAGAAAAACAGCCCGGTCAGGAGGACTGGTATACCCGGAAGGAGATTGTTTGCATAAACCGGCAGCAGCGAGAGTGTTAATGCCCATGCACCGGCAACAAGGAGGTTTTTCATCAGGGGGATCTCTTTTAACCGGTGAAAATGCCAGGTTTCAGGTAAAAGAGGTACACTATAGAGGATTCCACTGACGATTGGTATCAGTCCGACAAGGAGGGCTGATGGTCCTAGGAACGAACAAATACAGAGTGCAATGGCGTATGAAACCAGTGCAGCATAAAAGAGATGCTTTTCAAATTTTTTCGTAAATAAAAATCTCTCGTTATGGTTGATCTCATCTTCTTTCTCATCTGTCTTCCTGTTCAGATTGTAGACGGAGAATGATACCAGTACCATAACAACAATCAGGGCCGGAGTGCACGGAATCCCCTGTATAAAACAGGAGGCATATATCCCGGCACCCCCGGTCAACGCAAGAATTACTGAGCTGAATTTGATGGCGTTGAGAAATTCAATCAATAATACAAGTAAGCGCTGTTTTATCTCGTACCCATACCAATGGGTGGGTAACGATCTACCTTCGTAGGAATATACCATAGGAGAAAATGGTACTGTACTGGATAACATTCGTTTTGATGACGAAGTTTCATCGCTCTAATGAATGTTAATCGCAGCGATTAATCTGAAAATACGTGATAAATATATTAACTGATGTGCAATCTTAAATCCGGATAATAAGGTCCATCGGCTCGAAATTCAGGGTGTCAAGTGACCAATGTAGAAGGTTAAAATACCCTGGATTAACGCCAAAATTAAAAAACACTCCGTTCCTGGAGAAATGGCGGTTGAACCAGACATGGTTTTCCCTGCATTTGCACTCCCGGGTTCATAACGGGGGGTTCAAACGGTGGCAGGCATGAACATTCTCCTCATCGAACACGAGTCGGTTACCACGAAAGGGATTCATGCAGTTCTATCTGCGATGGGGTATGAGGTAATGGCTATTGTTGATAATGGAGATAGTGCCCTGAAAATCGCCCGTCATATTAAGCCCGATCTCATTATCCTTGATATCACACAGCATGGCGAAGACGCCTGGGTTCCTTGCGCCGAAAAAATCAGGGAACATGGTGAGATCCCCCTCCTACTTATTGCATCTGATTCCAGTTGCAGCTGTTCCGGGTTCACCACGCCTCCCCCCCAGTTTGATTATTATATCCAGCCGCTTGAAGGGGATAAACTGCAGATCACCATCAATATGGTTATCAAGAAACACTCCCTTGAAGTCAGGCTGAGAAAGAGTGAAGAACGCTATCACACGATTGCTGAACTGGGGGAAGATATGATCTTCATCGTAAACAGGGAGCGGATCCTCGAGTATGCCAACAGTGTCGTAATGATGCGATTTGGCTCTGATTTCCAGAACGGTGTCTTTAGAAAGCCATACCTTGAAGTGCTGACAGGGGAGTTGATCTCGTCGCTCGACAATTTCATTTCCAGGGTAATCTGGTGGGGAGAGAAGATTCACCACCAGGACCAGGTACGGACACCCTATGGGACTGAATGGTACGAAACCCTTCTGATTCCGATGAAAAGCAAAAACAACCAAGTTAATGCAGTAATTGTTGTATCCCGGGATATTACCGACAGGGTAAGTTTCGAGGAGAAGTTGCGGGAAAAGGGGATCCGGCAGATCGAGAAAAATAATGAACAGTTTCAGATCCTGAATGACCAGATCAGGAACCCGCTCCAGGTGATTAAATCGATTATTGAATTCGAAGATAATCCCTTCCAGGATAAAATTCTGGAACAGGTGGCCATTATTGATTCGATTGTCACCCGGCTCGATCAAGGCTGGCTTGAATCTGAAAAGGTCAGGAGGTTCCTGATAGAGCACTATCACCATGGGAACCCGGATTGCCAGGAGAAAAAAGGCCTCCTGTCACATTAATCGGAGTGGACCATATTGCGGACCGTATGCCTCGTGGACGATAATACTGATATTTTATCGATATTTTCCCTGTTCTTCCGGAGAAAAGGTTACCATGTGATCACAGCAGGCGGCGGACAGGATTGCATTGATATGATCCAGGCATATGTCCCGGACCTGATTCTTCTTGACGTGATGATGGAGCCGATGGATGGCTGGCAGACCCTGATGACTCTTAAAAAAAATCCGGATTCCTGCCGTATTCCGGTGATAATGGTGTCAGGCAAAACCCCAACTCCTGATGATATCCATATGTATGGAAAATACTATGAACATTTTGTCATGAAACCCGTGAGTTTTCCTGTTCTTTTCGACGTGGTTTCAAAAGTGTTGTCCCCCCCGGTAATTCGTACACGGTAATCTGAAGGGATTATTCTGTTATCCAACAATTCCGGCAACGATCAAGCCCTGCGGATTAATGGGAATAAATAAATCAGAGTAACCATACGGAATAGTATGGAATATAGAAAAGTACTGTACTTCCTGATGCTGTGTATCATCATTCTCACGGTTCTTGTACTGTACCTTTTCTTCCCTCTGCTTTCGCTCTCGTCACCTCATAAGGATTCACGACCCGTTCCGAGTTTAACGGTCATTAACCAGAGCGGCGAAATAAATAAACACAGCGGGACCTACATCGTGACCGGTACAGCCCAGAATACCGGGACCACAGCAATTGTTAAGGTATACCTGGTCGCGACCACCTTCGATGCGAACGGAACGTTGCTCGGGTCGACCTACGACACTCTTACGAATATGAATCCCGGGGAACGTGCCAGTTTCAGGATAGAAACCTGGCCTTATTACCAGGGATACCGGGTCTCACAATACTCGTTAGTACCTGACTATAGCTATGTACCCGTGTTGCCGGCCAAGGGGGATTCTTACATCCCCTCGCCAGAGAGTACCTGAAAAACCTGTAATATGAAATGTGGTTAAAACACAGCTGATGTAATGGATAGCCGGAAAAGAAGTTGGAAAACCCAAGGTTCACTGTTCATCTGCGGACCTGTTCATTAAAGACCTTTGATTACCATCAGGGTGATATCATCAAACTGGGGCTGGCCAACTGCGAAGGAGCTGACCTCTTCAAGTATCTTTTCCAGGATACCGATGGCGGAAAGCCCGGGGTGATCCCGGATGATCAATCTCAACCTGTCTTCGCCAAACATCTCCTCGTCCCCGTTGATAGACTCAGTAATACCGTCAGTATAGAGAACGACAATATCACCTACACTGATTTCAACGGTCCGTGACGAGTATACCTGATGTTCCAACCCCCCCAGGAATATGCCTGTTGGCATGAGTTCTTCAAATGTTTTTGTGCTGCACCGGTATAGTAACGGGGGATTGTGTCCCGCATTTACATAGGTGAGGGTCCTTTCCTTTTCTGAAAGTGACCCGTAAAACAGGGTGACGAACATACCTGCCTTTGAGTCCTGCGTGATGATATCGTTTGCAAAACCAATTGCTTTTGCCGGGTCCCGGTGCCAGAGTGCATTGACCCTGACAACGATCCTCGAGAGGGCCATGAAAAGTGCTGCCGGGACTCCCTTCCCCGAAACATCCGCAATAAGGATCCCATACTTCCCCAGCTCCAGCGGGATCACCTCGAAGGGAATCACATCAAAAAAGTCCCCGCCAACTTCTTTCGCCATTACACTCCGGGCAGCAATATCGAACCCTTTTATTTCCGGTAATGTCTCCGGGAGGAAGCTCTGCTGGATCTCTGCGGCGATCTGTAGTTCGGCACTGGAACGTGCCAGTTTCTGCTCAATCCGGATCCGCTCCGTGATATCCCTGATCGTTTCTATCGCACCGGCAATATTGCCGTCCGGGTCATATAAGGGGCTTGCTTTAGCCCAGAAATATGCTCCTCCTGGCCGGAAACCCGGTATAAAAATATCGACGACGAGAGTGTCCCGGGTCCTCTGGACACTGTGGTACCGCAGTCCGATCTCTTCTCCGGGCATGAAGATCAGGTTCGCGAGCATGGGTTTCCTCTCACCGTAAAATGGGATTGCATATTCGTAATCCCCTTTCCCGATCATCTGTTCTGCTGAGGTCCCCGTCAGCTCCTCGAGTGCCTTGTTCCATGCGATGACAACCCCGTTGCGGTCGATCACAAATGTCGGGTCGGGAAGGAAGCTGATGATCTCTGCAAGTCTCTGTCGTGCCCGGTCCGTTTCCTCTTCTGCCTGTTTCCTGTCTGTGATATCCCTGATCGTCTCGATAGCGCCGGTTATCGTCCCCTGCCGGTCACGGAGCGGTCGGGCCTTTGCCCAGAACCAGGCCCCGCCAGGCCTGAAGCCCGGGATGAAAATATCAACGACAAAGGTGTCCCCTGTCTTTATGACCGTATTATACCTTGCTGTGAGTTCCTCTTCCCCCATCATTACAAGGTTTGCAAGCATAGGTTTCCGTTCGCCATAGAATGGGATCGCATATTCATAGTCCCCTTTCCCCAGCATCCCTGATGCCGGAACACCAGTAATCTCCTCCATCGCCCTGTTCCAGGCAATAATAGTACCTGAAGAATCGATAACAAACATCGCATCCGGCAGGAAGTCGATAATCTCCTTGTAATAGTCCTCATTCAGCCCGGCCATGGAACTCACATCACAAAGAATACGTTACATCCCATCTATGTAGTTCCTTCGCCAGGTTCGAAATGATCCACTGCCTGTTTTTGTATGGCGAATGTTGGTAATGCAAAGGCCCCTGATTCGTAATTGGATGAGTATATGTGGTGTTATTATATGATTTTGAGAAAAACCACAGAAATCTTTATTTAATCACATATCGTGAAGTGTGTATATGTTAGATGAATTTGTAAAAAATGTCCAGGGTTTCCTCATGTCACCTGTTGAAGCGTTTAAACAGGCAGGATCAAAATCCCTTGGAGTTGCATACCAGTATTATGCCGTGCTCCTGATTATCTTCACTGTTCTTTATGGGATTGTTACCCTCGCTGTCGGGGCCTTCATGTTCAACGGCTACGTACAGCAGCTTTCGATGGTCCCCCTTATCGGTAAGGTACTATCCGCACAGCTGGCAAAATTCGGGACCTTTGTCATGGTCTCGCAGTTGTTCTACGTGTACATGGTTTTCATGGCCCTGCTGTTCGGGGTCTTCCTTGTGGGATTCCTCCTCCATGTCTTTGTAATCCTGATGGATGGCAGGAAAGGTGTGAAGGAAACCCTCAAAACGACCATGTTCGCGGCAACTCCCGGACTCCTGCTTGGCTGGATCCCCTTTGTCTGTATCATCGGGTGGGTCTGGTCGTTTGTGCTCCTTATTCTCGGGTTCAGGGACAACAACGGGTTATCATTTGAAAAAGCAGTATTTGTTGTCGTCATTCCGGTTGTCCTGGGACTGATTATGCTCGTATTGGGCATCAGCGTGGTCTCAACATTTTTTGGCGCACTCGTCTCGCTGTTACCAAGGCCGTTCTCAGGTTAAATCTATCATATCTCCCTTTTTTTTAGAAATTGCCGTGTTTTAACTGAACGTTTGATCTCGTTCCTGCCGGACCCGTTCCGTCACCAATAGATCCTGATAATAAGGAATGCGGGATAATATGTACAGGACAACGTACTGTGCCCGGCTTGTGGCACAAAAATCTTTTATAATTTTTTAAAAGACAAAATTTGAGCGGGTGTTACTATGGAGATAGTCCGGGGGGTTCATCAGGTTGACGGGATCATTGGGAACAGTTACATTATCAACGGGAAAAAGATGGTGGTCATTGACACCGGACTCCCCGGCAACAGCAGGAAAATAATCAATTACATCCGGGTTGGACTCAAGCGTTCTCCAAATGATGTGACGACGATTATTCTCACCCATTATCATGCAGGCCATTCAGGGAATGTATATGAATTAAAAAATCTCACCGGTGCAATAATTGCTATCCATGCCGATGATGCAGACTACGTATCCGGAAAGAAGGAGATGCCAGAGAGGTGTACTCCAATACAGCACCTGACCCCGGACACATTATTACAGGACGGGGACAAAATTGCAGGACTCACCTGCGTCCACTGCCCCGGGCATACTGCGGGTAGCATTGCCTTGTATGACCCCAACCGGAGGATCTTATTCACCGGAGACACGCTTGGTTATGATGATGGGAAAGTCCAATGTCCGGGGGAAGAATCGTCGGATAACATGGAAGAAGTTAAAAGTTCAATCATTGCATTATCCGGTCTCGATTATGACCTGATGCTTCCGGGGCATGGCAGCCCCTTAAAAACTGATGCAGCGGCCAGGGTGAGCGAATTCTCCCGCAGCTTATCGCAATTATAACAATAAGTCGTTTTTTTCGCTCTGTAGAAACACACATGAACGGGAAGTTCACACCCAAACCATGAAAATGCCCTTTCAAAATTTCTTCATATTGACGTTCGTTCAGGCATTTTCATGGGAAATCCTCTCAAATCTATCTTATAGATGGGGAATTCCAAAATTTCGTCACGCTCCCGGGGCTCATGGCCCGCCGCTTTGGCGATCCTGGTTGGGATAGAGACTACCCAAAAATACTCTGAATTTAATGAACCTTCGGGAAACCCTGCCCGAAGAATATCTTAATGGGGGTGGGGCAGGGAGGGGGTGAAACCCCCTCCTGTCTTCGTATTTCCCTCTGATTTTTTATGACACCGAAGGGTTTCAACAAAGTCGTTTTTTTTAAATTATTTTTGGCTTTGTTTCTATAGAGATAGAGCGTGCTATGAGCCTTTTAGCTCAAAGGTGAACATGAATAAGGTGGCCTTTCAGATTGTTTTGCCGGAGTTTTTTATACCCGCCTAAATAATTACTTTTCTTACCTGGGGAAGGGCCCGGATCTCCTCGATGACACCATGGGGGAGTACTTCATCGACAATAATAACGAGTTTTGGCTCTTCTGACAACTGCGGGTCTGTAACAAATATCTGGCGGATAGAGAGGCTGTGACCGCTGAGTACCCTGACTGCAGCGCCGACAATTCCCCGCTCTGAAGCATTTTTAGGGAGGACCGTTATTACCGTAAGCCCGAGTGATTCGGCGACATTTGACAGGTCCGGAGTCACCCTCATCCTGATGAAGATCTCGCGGAGCGATGGTATGGTAAGGATACGGTGCGCTGTTGCATCGACAACGCGGCGGTCAGATCCGATTGCCTTTGCGATCTGCGTGGCAGGGACCTCAATCCCGTTACACGTTACCCGGCCGGAATTGTTGATACCAAAACCGTTCTCGAGCAGAAAACGTACTACTTTACTCTGGGACGGGGAATCGGCAAACTCGTGAATGATATCAGACCACATGGAATGAGATCTCCTGTTGGTGGATATAAAAATACATCGGTGTAGTGGTATTCAATGTACCGGATGGATTTTCCTCCGGCTTACTACGGGAACACTCATGGATTGAAGGGATCCTTGATAACCAGATGGATACATTATTTTAGATAGACATCCTCATTGTTATGGCGCGAGAGCGAGGGTAGCCAAGTTAGGTCAAAGGCGCTAGGTTGAGGGCCTAGTCTCGAAGGGGTTCTTGGGTTCAAATCCCATCCCTCGCATCCTGATTCTTTTATTATGAATTTGTTTACAAGAGCCCGACGACCGAATGGTGGAGGATGTCAAGGGTCCTTCGTAATGCCCGGCCTGCGTCGCGCAGGTGGTTGTAGATCTCCCGATTTTTCAGGGCGTTCATCGGGTCATCAGTCCTGAACAACTCTGCCATTCCTGCAACGTACAGGGCCTTAATTTCGTGGTCTGCATCACTGGCTTTCCTGATGAGGTCTTCCACCCCGCCTTTATCAGTGTTCATGATCTTCACCCCTTTCACCGTGAAGGCGGTACCCCTTAGCAGGGCTTCTGCCATTGCAAGTATTGTTTTGTCAGCCCCGACGCCAAACGTATACATTTCAATAGCCGTCTCTTTTGAAAAATTCAGGAGATAGTCCATCTGCCTGGAGAGGTCATAGATATCCTGCCGGTCAAACGGGGTGGAGAATGAGTTAATCAGCTTGATCTTCCATCCGGTGACGCATGGCATCTACTTCTTCTTCAATCTGCACAAGGTGAACAGGGTATGTAAGGGGGCTGGAATTGAGCCAGATTACGAAGGTTTCTACACCTGTAAGGGTTTTATCTGCCTGTTCTGCAAGCATTTCTTCAAAGTTGTATTCCCTCGGGAAGATTGAGTTGAAAATACTTTGTTTCATCTTTTTTTCATGTTCGGACTTTTTTTCGTTCATTATCGTTCAGGCTCCTGTGAATGGGGAAATAACCGTATACATCAGGGCGGCTGCGATGGTTGTTGATGGGATTGTTACCAGCATTGCAATGAGGATATCCTTTCCTACCGACCATTTAACTTTTCGTGCATTCTCTGCAGCCCCGACCCCCAGTACCGAGGAGGTGATGACCTGTGTTGAAGAGACCGGGGCCCCTGCAATCGTGGAAACTGCTATGGCTGCACCTGAAGAAAACTGGGAATCAAAGGAATGGACTGGTTCAATCTTAAACAAGCGGTTGCCAAGTGTATGCATGATCCGCCATCCACCCCCGATTATCCCCACACTCATCAGTACCGCACAGGCAACGCGTGCCCAGACGGGTATCAGATCAGGGGAAGAAGTCTGGCCGGCGGCAAACAACACCAGGGCGATGATACCAAGCTGCTTCTGGGTATCATTTGCCCCGTTGAAAAAACCCATCACTGCCGCTGCTATCCAGTTCAGGTGCATAATACCAGTATTTATCTTCCGTTTTGCATTCCGGAGTAGCAGCATGGTGATCTTGTGTAAAAAAAAACTGCCTGCAAACCCGATAACGATGGAGAGAATGAAAAAGACGAGAATTTTAACGACCCCTTCAAGCTGGTGCGACGGCCCGGCCAGGCCCCCCACGCCCCATAAAACCCCTCCAATTCCGGCCGATGCCATTCCTGCACCGATCAGGCCTCCTATTAATGCGTGGGTTGATGAAGAAGGAAGGCCGAACCACCAGGTGATGAGGTTCCAGCCGATCGCGACAGTTATTGCTACAAACATTATCCATATGGTCTGGGTCCCCGAACCCGTGGTAATCAGTCCCGACAAGGTAAATGCCACGGCACTTCCACCAAGGATTGCCCCCAGGAATGACACGAATGCAATTAAGATAACACCCTGCTTCGGGGTTGCTGAACGGGACGCAATAAATGTAGCTGCGAGAGAACTCGCGTCCTGGAACCCGTTGGTAAAGGTGAATACCAACGCAAGTACTATGGTGATGACCGCAATTTCAAACATGGTCCCCTGTATCCTGCCCACGGCCAGGGTACTGCCAGCCTGATTTGTGAGTCAGGAGTTGTTCTAAGTGAACTCCTACAGGATTCCATAAGGTACCCCGTGTATATTAGACCTTCCGAGGTGACGCTTCCGCAGTCTGCATTCTGAACTACTATATCCGGGAAACCGGGAGGTAGTTGTCAGGTTCATGGCCCGGGATCACAATGCCAGACAGGGACTCGCCAGGACCCAGGTGCCAGCTGAAGAAGTAGGAAACCCCCGGCCCCCCCAATGGATGGCAATAACCTTCTCTGTGTTTAGTGAGGTTGAAATACCCTGAAATCATAGTATTCTGACAGTAGCTTTCGGTTTCCCGGTGATCTTTCCATATGGCAGATATTCTTTGTCCGAACTGTAAATCAAAAGATACAGAGTTTGACGACCTTGTCACTACTGAAACCGGACAAATGGTAGCGAAATGTCATTGTAATACCTGTGCCCACAAATGGGACGCGCCTTTCGGATTATAGGTTATATTGATACCCTGCTTGTTTAGAAACAGGAAGGTAAAATACATAAAAGGAGGGAATTTCACCCCTCCCTCTACCACCCCCGACAAGATATCTTTTAGGCAGGTTTTTCCAAAGGCTCATTAAATTCAGAGTATTGGGGGAATCGTCTCTATCCCAACCGGGGTCGCCAAAGCGGCGGGCCGTGAGACCCGGGAACGTGATGAAATTTTGGAATTACCAATCTGCAAGATAGATTCGAGAGGATTTCCCATGAAAACAGGCATGATGCCGAAGGGCCACAAGCATACAACATGAAATTGCCAGTGGGGATTTTCATATTGTATAAATGCGTGAACGAACTCCAATATGAAGTGATTTTGAAAGGGCATTTTCATAGCCCGGGTGTGAACTTTCCGTTCATGTGTGTTTCAACAGAGCGAAAAATTGCAAATCTGGAAAAACCCCTAAAATAAACGAAACCTATAAGCGTGGAACCCCTGATAAAATTATCACTGCGTGAGTGAACCTGGCATGAATGTTAAGATTCCCCGTAATATTTCAATTCTGTTACTCATATTGATTCTCGTTATAACATTCCTCGCCGTATATTCAATTTCACTGGAAACGCAAAAATCTCTGAAAGAGGGAGTACAGGAAAAGCTGGTCTCCGTTGCATCGGTAATGGCGTCCCAGGTTGATGGTGATGAATTCGCACAGATAAAAAGCGGCGAAGAAGATACACCGCGTTTTGTCCGTATCAGGGACCAGATCAGGCATGCTTTACAGGTGACGCCGGATATCCGGGCCATCTATACCATGCGAAAAAACGGTGACGCGGTTGAGTTTGTGGTTGATGGTGATTACGGGTACGACCCGTTAGCGGCGAATATCGGAGATGTGTATCCTGGACCCGAACCCGGACTAATCCAGGGTTTCCTCACCCCTACGGCCAACCGAGAATTTACAACAGATGAATGGGGGACTGTATTATCAGGCTTTTCCCCGATCAGAGACCGATCAGGAAATGTTGTGGGCATTGTTGGTGTTGACATGGACAGCTATGTCGTCATGGCAGGGCTGAACCGTGCAAACATGGTCGTCTTCATTATCGGCATCCTTGCCATGATCGCTGTTATGGTCGGGATCCTGGGGCTCGAGAACCGGCGGGCAGAGTTTGATCGTAAAATCGCGGAGAGTGAGAAAAAATTCAAGGATTTCGTTGAGCTGTTGCCCCAGACGATTTTTGAAACTGATGAGTGGGGGACTGTTACCTCGACAAACCGTATTGCCCTTGAAACCTTTGGATTTACAAATGAAGAACTTAAGAATGGCATAAATTGCATGGAAATGCTGGTACCCGGTGACCGGGAACGGGCAGCAATGTTTTTTGCTGCTCAGTTACGGGGAGAAAAGCCTGGTGGAATTGAGTATACTGCTCGAAAGAAGGATGGCAGCACATTCCCGGTCATTGTCTATTCAGATACCATCGTTCATAACGGCAGGCCTGCAGGTATCAGGGGTGTCCTCCTGGATATAACGGACCGCAAGCGGACAGAAGAGGAACTTGAATCCAGGGTCAGGGACCGTACTGAACAACTTGCGGCCTCGGTTTTAAAACTCGAAACGGAAATTAATAACCGTAAACAGGTTGAATCGGAACTATCACGGGCGAATGAGGAACTCAGTGCAGCATATGAAGAACTCATGGCCACTGAACAGGCGTTGCGGGAAGGTATCAGGGAAGTCAATAAAAGCCAGCAGGCCCTTGAACAGGCCCGCAAGAAACTGAACCTCCTGAACACGCTTACATTCCAGGACATCAGCAGCGCAATCTTTACCCTCTCCGGATATCTCTGGTTAATCCGCATGGATCTCGTCGATGAAACACAGAAAAAACACCTTGAAAAAAGTGAAATGCTGACGCAAAAAATAGTTGGGAGCTTACAGTTTGCAAAAAATTACCAGGATATGGGAATTCATCAACCCAGGTGGCAGAATGTGAGCCATGTGTTCGTCATGGCAATTTCGCACCTGCCACCCCTGGAGATGTCACGGAAGATTAATGTACATAACCTGGAAATTTATGCAGATCCACTGCTTGAGAACGCCTTTTTAACCCTTGTTGACAACGTCCTGAAACACGCCGGAGTTGTGACAGAACTGATTCTCCGGTACGAAGAAACCGGAGACGGACTTAGCCTGATTTTTGAAGACGATGGTATTGGTATTCCGGAAGATGAAAAAGAAAAGATCTTCGAACGGAGTTTTGGGAAAAATACCGGACTTGGTCTTTTTCTCTGCCGGGAAATCCTGTCTATTACCGGTATCATTATTCAGGAGACCGGTAAACCAGGCAAAGGCGCACGATTCGAAATAATAGTGCCTGTAGGTTTTTACCGGTTTACCGGTATCCACTGAAAGAAACCAGGACTGAATAATGGGGTGTTCTAACCCCGCTTTACCCTTCTGACGGTGGACCCGGTAATGGTATCATCCGCTGGAGGGTCGCAACCGGCGTAATCTGATTTTTTCAACTATCGGCTGATATAAAAAACTCCTGCAAAATAATCTGAAAGGCCAGTGGCCCTGGAGAACCACCCGGACTTAACCGCCAGGATATTCCCTGTAACCGTATTTCCTGTCCCTTAATCATCGCTTTGAAGCGGCGGTCATAACGAAATCCTCTTTAAACGACGATTACCTTCCCTCCAGAATTTTTATACGCACCGGCATGTAATCTCTCCTCTATGCAAGCAGAACTGCACCTCGTTGATGCCTTCACCAGCTCCGCGTTCAGTGGTAACACGGCGGGCGTCTGTATCCCGGATGGTCAGGCCGAAGCGGCATGGATGCAGCAGGTGGCGGCTGAGCTGAAGCATTCCGAGACCGCGTTCCTGTTCCCTGAGGGAGAGAACTGGAAACTGCGGTGGTTCACTCCCGAAAAGGAAGTAGAATTGTGCGGCCATGCCACACTCGCCGCCGCATCGGTGCTATGGGAGACCGGTCGTGTTTCACGGGAGAAACCTATCACCTTTGAGACCCTCTCCGGTGCACTGGTCATCCGGAAGGAGGAAGATTGGATAAGCATGGACTTCCCGGCAGAGCCGGCTGCCACATCCATGCCGGTACCCGGTCTAGGCCAGGCGCTCGGGGTCGAGCCGTTGTATACCGGCCGGAACCGGTTCGATATCTTAGTGGAACTGCCACTCGCGGATGATGTCTGTAGTCTCGAACCCGACATAAACGCCCTCACCGCTATCCGGGCCCGGGGCATCATTGTCACGGCAGTATCCGACCTCCCGCACATCGACTTCGTCTCCCGGTTCTTTGCGCCGTCAGTTGGCGTTCCGGAAGACCCGGTGACCGGCTCGGCTCATTGCTGTCTTGCGCCTTACTGGGGGGAGAAATTAAAAAAGAGGGAGATGGTCGGGTTCCAGTGTTCGGCCCGAGGGGGGTCGGTCCGTGTCAAACTGATTGGAGATCGCGTAATCCTTGAAGGCCACGCGGTCCATGTGTTATCTGGAAAACTTCTTGTCTGAACTTTTGTTAACATATAATATGCAGGATATCAGCAGACCCGGTTTTCGGACATTTACATCCCGTTACCTTTGGTACCGCTCAACCATGGCAATTTGTATTTATATAATTAGTGTAATGCATGATTGTAGGACCTGCCTGGAGACCGGGACGTTATATCGCCGGAGTCATTGACTTATGGAACAACAACCATTTTTCCCGATTGAGACCATTGACTGGCTCTTTCCGACAATAATTCTCGGTGTAATATTTATCGGGTCGCTTATCTGGCTGAATTATTTCTGCATGACCGGGCAGTGTACATTTACCTGGTAACTGCATGGAAGAGGAGGATGTCCTCCCCCCTCATTCACCCGGGCACAGGATTTCAATGGTGAAATGAACTGGGGAGTAAGTAACATAGCGATCCCCTGCAGGTGAGGGGGTGGTGTCTGAGATCCTGCGATCTCACCTGCCTGCCCCTGGCTGAAGTATGGTCAACCTGTTTCAACAAGAGCGGTTGTTCCGCTCATTTTTCATAATCAGCGGGATTACTTGTATTTATCCCGCTGGTAATGCCCAGACGTTTGTAAAATGGCTCCATTCCCGGTTCATGTCCCAGGAATCCCCTGAGGAGTACGGACCCGTCCTGCATGTTGCCCTGTTCAAGGATCCAGTGCTTGTAGTCCCTTCCGGTTTTCTGGTTCGAAAGCCCGTCTTTCCTGAATCGTTCATAGATATTGAGGGCATAAACATTAGACCAGAGGTAACTGTAATACCCGGCATCATACCCCCCCATGAAATGCCCGATAGTAGCTGGTTCATGACCCCCTTCAATCGGAGGGATCCCCATAATATCCTGGTATAGCCTCTCAGATATGCCCGTTACATCTACCTGCCCTTCAGTCGAATGGAATTCCATGTCCTCGGTTGCTATCATGAGCTGGCGCCCATATATGACCCCGGTATCAATCTCCCGCGACCTGATCAGCCTGGTACGGAGTTCAGGCGGGATTTTTTTCGAATGGTCTGTATAATGTCCTGATAGCGAGTCCAGTACCTCTGGCTCCCAGGCCCAGTTCTCAAATGCCTGTGATGGGGTCTCAATAAAGTCCCATTCAACATTGTACCCCGAAAGGCTTGCATATGGTGCTGTTGTAAGGCTGTTATGCAGGGTATGGCCAAATTCATGAAAGAGCCCGACAACATCATCATGGCTCAGCAGTGAGGGGATACCATTGTTCGGGGCACGGAAGTTACCGACGATTGCGGTAACCGGAATACTATAACTGCCATTCTCCAATTTTCCCCCGATAAGCCCGGATGTCATCAGGTGGCCATATTTTCCCTCCCTCGGAAACAGGTCAAGGTATATGTAGGCCTGTGTCTTCCCATTGGACTGATTTACCACCCGGTACAGCCTGACCCCTTCTGCCCAGACCTTTGCTTCCTTTACTTCGACGAAATCAACACCGAAGAGTCCGGAATACTGGTTAAACATACCCGTAGTGACAACATCCAGGGGAAAATACTGGCGGATAATCTCGTCATCGAGTGCATACTGCTGCCGTCTCTGCACTTCCTGCAGGTAGAGGATATCCCAGGGCCTGATATCAGTTGCCCCCGGTTCAATAGTTCTTTTAATCTCCAATAACCCTGCAAGTTCTGTTCTGATCCTGTTCTTCAGCGGCTCTTTTAATTCGGCAAGGAAACCGGTGACATTTTCCTGCGACTTTGCCATCCGCCCGTCCGTCTTGTAATCTGCCCAGGTCCTGTAACCAAGTTCATGGGCGATCTGCTGCCGTACCATGATCGCGTCTTCCAGCAGCTTCGTATTCTCGCCTGCCTGCCGGTTGACAAACGCGAACAACATGCGTTTTCGGGTCTCGCTCCTGTTCGCATTTTTCATGACTGCAAAATAGTCCGGGTACTTTGTTGTCACGAGGTAGGTGCCGTTTTTCGTCATCGCTAATGTTGCCAGCGCCTCCCCGGGCACACCTTCAAGTTCATCGGCGCGGTATTCAAGCGAGCTGTTATCATTATTGAGATTGCTGCTAAACCGGGTTTCCATGCGGGTGAGATTGGATTTCCAGTCCCGGACTAATGATACCGTATCATCAGGAAGTGCGAGACCATTACGCTCAAATTGCCTTATGGTATTTGTATAGAGCCGCAATTCTTCCGGTGTTTCAGGCACCTGCCCCCTGAGTGCATCATACAGGTCCCGGCGGGTAAAAACCTCAACATTAAATGTTCCTGCTTTTTCCTCCGCAAGCGACCCTTCATCAGCAATCGTACGATCAGGGTATACATATGCCATGAGTGTAAGTGGGGCCGTGCTGTGCGCGAAATCCCCCATTGTCTTTTCGAACCTGATGAGCGTGTTACTGATGGTCCTCTGTTCAGGTGGTACTGCCGCAATTTCGTAAAGTGATGAATTGGCAGCCCTGATCGCCTCATCCGCCAGGTTTGTGATCTCGCCGGTGATATACCGGGCGCGGACGGGTCCGGCCGTGCCATCTGCAGGTGGAAGAGATGAGTCCGGCGGAATTTTTCCGGACCCGGGTGCCTGGCCTGACCCCTGTCTCACTTAACATCCCCCGTGAAGATGACATAACGAATCAATGCGATAATGAGCAGAGTCCTACTTGCTGTTCGGAACATGAGACTTTCATGGAATGGTAGGGTGCACTATCGTAATAATAAGAGGTTTGAAAGGCAGATCCAGCCTGGTGATTTGCCTCTGAATGGATTGGCAATGGGTTAAATAAAACGGATTGCCTTTAAGAAACCGCCAATTGCAAAATAAACCACTGCCATGAGGGCATAGCGCCAGAGTTTCCAGTCAATATAAGAGAAATTACCGGTATTATATGCTTCCACGAGGAGGACTCCCTGAAAGATCAGCCATGCGATGAGCCAGATCAGAAACAGGTAGGCAATTGCAATACCCAGCGCCCACCAGATGACAAGAGGTTCAACCTGTCGCCCAAATACTTTCATCGATCCCCTCCAGGGAGAGAAGCCGGGGACGAAAATAAATTCCGGGACATAACGGTCATAGCCTCTGTCATAAAATCTCACTCCAGGTACCGGACGAGATGTTCCTGGTACAATTTTCGTACATTCTCTTCTGTGTGCGCCATTGTTGGGAACCCCGAATACCCCCCTGCGTTCTCAACAGCACGTAAAAGGCGTAATCCTGCCTGGCTTTTTGACATAAACCAGCCTTTTCCCTTGTAATAGGAAGAGAGATATTCCTGCTCCCATTGCCCGGGAGTAGGGATGAAAAGGCCTTTCTTAAGCCCGATCTCGGCCAGGTCCATCATTGAGGTATACCCTGACCTGCAGATGATGAATTTCGATCCCGACATCAGTTCCGCTTTTTCCTGGTAGGAAACGTATGAATAGACTGTTGTATCATCATCGGGTTTCACTACGCGGTTATCAGAAGGTTTTCCAAGCAGCACTACTTTTTTTCCCGGCAGATCACTGACCTGAGGCATCAGAATTTTTTCCAGTGCTGTCCGCTGCGGTTCCATCCCTGAGATGAGGAAGAGATAATCGATCTCGGTACTCGAACTGACCTTAGGGACGCTTGCGAGAATTCCGGAGTAATATGAAATCTTTTTTGTCCCGCTGCCGGTAGTACGCGAGAGTTTTCCTGCAAGAGAGAGCGGGCCCGGGGGGTTGTCCGGAATAATGACAGAATCAAATTTTTTAAAGCCCCTGCCATTCACATAGAGCGCAATAAGTTCGATCGGCCAGACAATAAAAGGAAAACTCTGGTGCACCTGATGGGATATCTGGATGGACGGGATAGAATCGGAGTAGACGCCGGGGCGTGAATCGCTGATAATAAGGTCGTAATGGGTCTCTTTCAGAATTTTGTATAAATTTCTCCGTTCTTCTGCAAGTGCCTGTACCAGCGCGGGAACGTGGGCTGTGAACCGGGGAAAAAAGAACCTGCCTTTGTTGTCTGCCAGCGGGTAATCAGGAAAATCTATGCAGTTACAGGAGGGAAATTCCCTTCGTAAGAGCTGGAGGGCATTTCCGCCGGCAGCAATCGTGACCTCGTGGTGGTTCCTTAATAATTCACGTATGACAGGGACATCGCGGGATGCGTGGCCAAGGCCCCAGTTGAGCGGTGATAGTAATACATGTCCCAATCAGATCTGACTCCCTGCAATGACTCTTACTGATGAGTTACCAGTTCTCATTCCTGGCAACTGACTGGCGTTTGAATAATCACATATGTCCGCCTGCCCCAATTAAGGTTCCTTATTCATATTGGTTCCCATTTGCAGTCCTGTATCGATCAGGGGCCCGTTTAACCGGATAATAGACCGTCCGAATGGTGCGGGATGCCGGGTTGAAGGTGGTGTTAATCCCGCTACCAGTGCAAACGATTTTTAATGATAAGCTGGCAGTATTTATGAGCTTTTAATGAATGGAAACGGGTCAGTGTATAACGCAAGGAATGCAGAGATTGTTATTGCCCTTGTTTTTGAATTAATATTTATCGGGCTGTACATTCAGTCGATACTCATCGGTGACGTGACCCGTTCCCTCTGGCCCCTGATCGCTATTTTCCTTACGCTGGTCCCGTTTGCCTTTGAATTGAGGGATAAGGTATCATTGCCATTCGGGTTGAAGATGGCAGTACCTTTTGCCTTGTTCCTCCATGTAGCAGGTGGGATTATGCGGTGGTACTGGGAGGTGCCGTTTTTTGATAAACTCGCCCATGTTGTATCAGCGATTGCGCTCGGGCTTATCCTGTTCACCATGTACCAGTACCTCGATTACCTGGAGTACGTGAAAAAGAGGCCCTTTTTTAAAAAGAGGATACGCATTTTCAGGACGCAGGAAGGGGACGTCCTTGCCGGGATCGTTGTAATCCTGTTAATTTTCAGCTTCGCCTGGGAGTTCTCCGAGTACCTGATTGACCTGATCTACATTACTACCTATAATTTTGGCCTGGTTGATTCGGTAACTGATTTCCTGGGCGATATTATCGGGTTGCTTATTGTGGTCTACCTTGTACACCGATCAATGGAAACTATCCCTCCGGGAGAACACCTTGATTATCTGCTGCTTGGTCATACCCTGGACAGCCGGTCTTCGAACCCAGATGTCCTCCCCATTGCTGAAAAGACGGAATTTTTATAATTTTCGGCTTTGTTGAAACCCTTTAGTAATATAAAAAAATTAAGAGGGAAATACGAAGACAGGAGGGGGTTTCACCCCCTCCCTGCCCCACCCCCATTAAGATATTCTTCGGGCAGGGTTTCCCGAAGGCTCATTAATTTCAATGTATTGGGGGGGTAGTCTCTATCTCAACCGGGGCGCCACAGCGGCGGGGCGGAGCCCCGAGAGCGTAGATAAATTTCAGAAAAATCAGGATTCTGGGTGCCTATTATAGCTTTTCAACAGCGTAATTTTCCGTGCGTTTCCCGGTTCGACTGACGATGCGTGCCCTGCGGGTTTTTGATTTCTCTATACTCAACATTCAGGCAAAGCATCCGATGTCTCCGCAGGAGTTGTGATTGCGGTAACCCGGGATATTACTACCGGTACCAGTCCCGATGAAAACCAGGGGATGGTATCCGGTTACTGTATTGCCAACGTGGTTTGCAGGGTGTTAGTATCTTCCTGTTGTAAAAGCAATTGCGCAGGGAATTCGTAATCCCTGCAGGTCTTCGAGAGAATGGTAATGGAATGAAAGGAAGTTCATCTCATTTGGGGACTTTTTTTAGAACCCGAAAAATCCGAGTATCCTGCTTTTGGTATCCTTGTGGAATATTACAGCCCCGCCTTTTAAGGACCGGACATCCTCAATCGTGTACAGTACATCAGGATATTCCCTCGATAGAATCGAAACCAGCACCGACTGCTCGCTTCGCGGGACAATCATCAGGATCACGGTAACTGAATCTGAAAAACTCCCCGATCCTTCAAGCCTTGTAAGGCCATATCCCTTTTTTGAGAGCCGATCAATCATGTCCGAGGGGTCATCACGCGTGATAAGGCGGACGATTACAGACCCTATCGATATGATCTTTTCAATTTCCGTTCCGAGAAGGGTCCCAATACCATATCCTGCAATATATGCAAAAATGCTCCAGTAATCATTCAGGTTTGAAAGTACCAGCCCGGTCGAGAGGAGCCATATACCGATTTTTACAACACCGATATTTGCAGCAAGGTTTGAATGACCTTTACTGATATAGACCGTACGGATGGTGTCAAGGCTGGTCTCGACAATCCTCGCCACGAGGATGATGAGGGGTATGGCGTAATCCATTAAATACTCCTGATCAGAGGTCTGGTACCAGCCGGTTTAACCGGTCCTGGTGCTTAAACACTGAAATTATTGTCTTATTTTCAATTCCGGTAAGTATATACTTTCTGTTCACTAGCACAGAGGCTTAAAAAATAATCCATTGTGGCGCAACAGGCCTGTGGATCCTCTATCCGATTGTATCAGGGCATAGAATTCCGTAATTAAGGAATTGATAGCTTTTTATTATAAAAACCAAGACCCGTTGTTTTTATTCCCCGGGTATTTCTATCCCTCAAGGAAAGAAAGTCATATACAATCGATTACTATATAACCCTAGGAAAAGACTAAAAACACTATACAGAGGACTAAAATGAAAACAAAAAACCTGATCATGATCATGCTTGTGTTAGTCGTGGCACTGGCAACGGTTTCATCTGTGTCAGCGGCAGATGTTACGACGTATCCGATAACGACATATCCATCTATTTCGACATATCCTGTAACGGCATCGGATACTCCCTCTATATCGAACCCCATTGGGGGCCAGGAAGGTTATTACGCGATCTCGTCATCTCCTTCCGGGGCGATGGCATCAGTTGACGGGACAAATGTCGGATCAACGCCAACAACTGCAACGGTATATGTGACCGGTACACCCGGGCATACAATAACGGTTTCTAAGGAAGGGTACCAGATCTGGTCGAAGTATTACTCTGGTAATCCCCCAGCAGGGGGAACTGTGTCAGTAAATGCACAACTGATTCCTATACCGGTGACTCTTCCGGCTACTCCCCCGCCAGGAGGCGAAAAGGGATATTACAGCATCCAGTCGAGTCCGGCCGGGTCTGTAACATTTGATGGTAAGTATGTCGGGACAACCCCGGTGACCGTTGATGTGAGTACAACCGGTACGCCGGGTCACACCATCGTCGTCTCGGCGACCGGGTACCAGACATGGACCCAGTCAGTTGCAGGTAATCCTGCTGCCGGACAGACTGTAAACATTTATGCACAATTAACACCGGTCCAGCAGATCGGAAATATCTATGTTTCATCATCCCCTTCCGGGGCCACTGCAGTCCTTGATAACGGGCAGGACTCACTCGTTACATCGGGAACATTCTACAATGTTGCCACTGGATGGCATAACGTACAGGTCTCAATGCCAGGGTACCAGGTATACTCGAACAATAATGTTCAGGTGGTCAGCGGTGGGACCACCAATGTATATGCAAATCTTGTCCCGGTTACGCAAACCGGTAGCATTTCGGTAAGCTCAATCCCGGTAGGGGCAGGACTGTATGTTGATAACATTTACAAAGGTGAAACGAACCAGATTGTCGGTGGTCTTGTAGTAGGCACACATACGGTTCAACTCAAAATGGCAGGGTACCAGACTTTCACTAATACCTATAGTGTCTACGCGGGACAGACGACCTATGCAAGCGTTACCCTTGTACCGCTGCAGAACCCCAGCACCGGCGATCTCCTTGTGACTTCATCACCGTCAGGTGCAACCGTCTATCTCAATGGTAACTACCAGGGGGTTACGTCTACCTCGGGTCCGCTCGATATCACCGATCTTACGGCCGCTACTTACACGGTTCTCCTGAAGAAGAGCGGCTACCAGGACTACACGACCACGGTCAAAATTGTCGCGGGGCAGACCGCACAGGTTGCTGCGACCCTTCAGGCCTCAGGGACTCAACCCGCCGGAACAGCAAGTGCCGAGATAATGTCCACACCAGGAGGCGCGGATGTTTATATCAACAACATCTACAAGGGTGTCACCCCACTGAACCTACAGAATTTCCCGATAGATTCGACACAGAGCTATACGGTTACCATAAAAATGGAAGGGTATACGCCATATACTACATCAGGAAAGATAAGCCCGGGACAGTCGGTCCAGATTAATGCTGCGCTCTCACCCGTTGCGCCGGTGCCAACACAACCTTTAAACCCGCTTAGTGTGCTGTCAGCGCTCGGTATATGCTGCGTTGCTGTATTCCTTTTCAGGCGAAAAACACATTAAAAATTCTTTTTTTCTGTTCCCTATCACCCCCAATCCCTGCCCCAGACTCACTAGGATAACTCCCATTGGCAGGATGCCCACAATGGGTCCCTGGAATTTTTCAGAGATTCGAGTGGTCTTCCCTATCATGATCAGGGTTTCCAGAAGGTGGTGTGGAGTCAGGGGCGCGCAAAGTGAATGTTGGAATGACGGCTCTGTTGAGATGCCCTTAAATCCATCCTGGTGACCCTGGGTATTCCCAGATTTACTCATACTCCGGGGCTCATGGCCCGCCGCTTTGGCGACCCCGGTTGGGATAGAGACTGCACTTCGATACTCGGAAATTTATTATCGCCTGGAAACGCTGCCCAAAGGATATCCTGTCGGGGGTGAGAAACCCCCCCTGTCTACGTATCTTGCCTTCCTTATTCTAATAACGCAGGGATTCAACCAGGTGTGCTATGAGCACTTTGGTACATAGATAACCATGAAAACGGAGATGATGCCGGAAGGCCACATGCATACAGGATGAAAATTGAATGCCCGGGGATCATTTTCATATTAACCGCCGATGACATCCCAGCGGCCGGGCATAAAGAATGAAAATAAGTTGCAGGCATGCAACGATTTCAGGGGGCTGCAGATCCCCACGGATAGGTATTTTCATTGGAAATGGTGGCCTTTCTAGTGGTTACCTGGAGTTTTTTATACCAGCCGGGTTACCCGAAATCTGCCGGATCGATTTTTGGATGGTGATAACAAGACTAAAATTTACCCTGCTGCAGAGTAAAAAAAATCGGTTGTCAGGATTTAGTAATCTTATGCAACGATAAACTGTATCGAATAACTATCAGCAGACCCGGACTCCCACGAGCGCTTGTAGGAAGCATCGAAATGCTGGGTCCCGGGACCTGTTATCCTGAGTGTCCAGGTATGGAATCCCACCTGCGCCCATTCTCCCTGATGTTGACGCAGCATAGGTATCATCCATTACCTGTATGCCTGAGCTTAATGACGGCTCCCACCGGTATCCCGTTGTAGGGTTCTCGTTAAGCAGGACTTTTACGACCTGCCCTTTGGTGACGGTCACCGTTTTACCGGAATCACGTTCTGTAAATGTCTGGGTATTACCTGTGGACATCTGGGTATACGAGGCAAAACGGCTGTACGTTGTGGCAGGTTTTACCAGGGTGAACATATCAGCCGACCCGGCAAACCTGTTCTGTCCGGGTTTAAGCAGCGTTGCAGAGTAGAAATAATTGCTGTGTAAGGTCGTTACCGGTGAAATTGCAATCACCGGGGAAATGGCAGCCAGGGATAACAAAATGCCAATAAAACAGATATAATATATTTTTCTCATTCTTGATTCACTTCCTGTACCTGACGGTAGGATACTTTTCAATTTTAATGTATGTCTTCCGCCAGGTTTCGAACTGAATGGTTGAAAGATTTGAAAACACGCCAAAATCAGGATTTACTTCAAAATATCCTTACAATAAGTTATGACCTGTTCCAAGATCCCGGATTAAACCGGGAAGTGAAGAAATGGAGCGTGGTATATTATCTGGCAAACGTGCGACGAGTGGGCTGATTTTTGACAGCGCTTTTTCTGGCGAAATTGTCAGGGCCTCGCGTGGTCAGCAGATTATATTCTCTCCAGCCGCGTTCCCGGACCTCCACAGGGTTCAACTCTGTTTATTTAAAGGGGCCGTGGCAATCAGTCCGGTTCAGGGTCAATAGTTCCCGGGTTGCTGCCGGATTAATAACCGGTGGTTATTTGCTGTCCCCATATAATACTCATTTCTTATACAATGGTGAAACCATGCCCCTCTACCGGTGTAATGTCTGTAATACATTTGAATATGAACCTGGCCGGGGTAGTTCCACAACCGGGATCAAACCAGGAACGGAACCTGAACAATTTCCTGATGGCTGGAACTGCCCGATATGCGGTGCAGACCGGACTCACCTCACACTGGTCCCTCGGGAACCCGGCCAGGGATTGATTGACAGGGCTTATATATGCAGGGTATGCGGCTCTGAAAATCCGGGTACCGCGCCAGGTATCCATGAACAGATCTCTCCCGCATACCAGGAGGGGTGGGCAAGAAAAACAGATCCTCTGGAGGTTTACATGGAAGATATCCATACCATGGCCATTACCGGTGAATCAATCATTGAACCGATGAGGACCCGGAAACCGACGATTTCCTGGGATGATATCCTGATTATGGGGGCGCAGATTGCAAAGATCCCGGTGGGTACTGACCAGGAGGTCATGACGAGGACTGTGATCGGCCCGGCTGCAAAAGTACCCCTGGTAATCGAAACCCCGGTATTTATTACCCACATGTCATTTGGTGCACTCTCAAGGGAAGTGAAAATCGCCCTCTCGAAAGGGAGTGCCGGGGTAAAAACTGCGATGTGTTCGGGTGAGGGGGGAATTCTCCCGGAATCCAGGGAAAATGCCTATAAATATATCTTTGAATATGTCCCGAACCTCTATGGTGTCACTGATGAAAACCTGCAATCTGTTGATGCAATTGAGATAAAAATCGGACAGTCCGCGGAGCCAGGGCTTGGTGCCCGACTCCCGGCAGAGAAAGTCACCCCTGAGATCGCAAAGGTACGGGGGTACCCGGTGGGTACTGACATCGTCAGCCCTGCCATCTATCCGGACATCAGAAACCAGGATGATTTATTGAGAAAAATCGAATGGCTCCGCGAAAAATCCGGGGGGAAACCGGTTGGTGTAAAAATTGCAGCCGGGCACATTGAAGAAGACATGGACGCGATTATTTATGCAGGTGCAGATTTTATCACCGTGGATGGAAGGCCGGGTGCAACGGGTGCGGCCTTTAAGTTTATCAAGGCCGCGACCTCTGTACCTACACCGTTCGCACTGTTCCGGGCAAGAAAACACCTTGATGAAAAAGGTGCAAAGAATATCTCGCTGATTATCACCGGGGGTTTCAGGGTCTCATCGGATTTTGCAAAGGCACTTGCTCTCGGTGCCGATGCCATTGCTATCGGCACCGCTGCGCTGATGGCATGCGGCTGCCAGCAGTACCGGTTGTGCAGTACAGGACTGTGCCCGATGGGGATTACCACGCAGGACCCCCTCCTGCGGAAACGCCTGAATATTGATATTTCTGCAAAAAAACTTGAGAATTACCTGAGAGTTTCAACAAATGAGCTGAAGGATTTCGCAAGGCTCACCGGGTACCGCGATGTGCACCGCATGAACCCCGGGGACCTTTGCACGATAAATTCCGAGCTGTCTGATCATACCGGGATCAGGCACGTATAATTCCACGGCTGGAAAGAAGAACCAGATTGTTGCCTGTATTATTATCTGTGTCGTGTTCATACCAGGTAAAAACAATACTGAAAAGGGGATGTCCGGGATCTGCAATTCAGACCCCGTCAGTACAATCTCCCTTTTTACTGCTAAAAAGTACCAGGGGAAATTTTCAGCGAAGCCCTGGATTAGTTGTTCATTCGGCTGGTATGAAAAACTCCACGAACCACCTGAAAGACGACCTTTTTCATACTCATCTATGAGCCAACGGCTCATAGCACGCTCTGTAGAAACACACATGAACAGGGTGTTCACACCCAAACAATGAAAATGCCTCGTTCAAAATATCCTTATATTGGGCTCCCTTCAGGTATTTTCATGGGAAACCCTTCATATTTAAAAAAAGTGGGAATACGGTGACAGGAGGGGGTTTCACCCCCTCCCTGCCCCACCCCCGATAAGATATTCATTGGCAGGGTTCAATTGGGACATTGGAAGGAAATTTCAGAGATTTGAATATCATTCCTTATCCCAACCGGGGTCGCCAAAGCGGCGGGCCGCAAGCCCCTGGAGCGTGATGAAATGTTGGAATTACCAATCTGCAAGACAGATTTGAGGGAAATTCTACAGAGCCGTTCATTCCTGTTTCTTTTTTTGGAGCATGGTTACATCAATCAATGGTTTCGTCTTCCAGTCAAACCACATGGTTAGTGCACGGAGGAAAAATGTCAGAAATATCGCAGCGAACGCAGCAGTTACCGCGCTCTGGCCCAGCAACAGTGCAATAGCGACAAAAATTATGCACCCGGCGAGTGATGTAGCCGCGTAATACTGGCTGGGCTTGAAAATAAGTGGTTCACGAGCGGTCAGCACATCCCTGAGCAGGCCCCCGCCGGTGGCGTTTATCACACCGGTAAGTATTGCCGGTGCTGAAGCCAGACCTGCAAACAAGGCCATCTGGGTCCCGACAACCCCGAATATCCCCAGGCCGAGGGCATCGAACAGGAGAAATGATATGTTGAATGGTCTTTTATTTTGAAATATATATGAACGGAACACTATCCCGATCAGGACTGCCAGTACCACCGCATAGAGGAACGAAGGGTCACGGAAAAACAGGGGTATCCCCTGCTGGAGGATCATGTCCCGAAGAAGGCTCCCACCGGTCCCGGCAATTAACGCGAGTGCCGTCACACCGATAATATCGTAACCTTCTTCAATCGCTGCGATTGCGCCGGTTAATGCCATCAGGAAGAGTGCAAGCAGGTTGAGCCAATAGGGAAGGATAAACTGGCTTATCAGTTCCATGTAGCGATCCTTATTGTATCTGGAGGCCGTTATCTCATATATCCATCCCCTCCCTGGCTATGGGGCAGGACCAGTAACTAAAAAATGCAATCAGGTATTTTCAGGACGGTTATTCCCGCCTGAATGGAAGCCACTCCGATCGGAACCCCTGCACCGGGACCTTTTTACCGGAACCGGGGGTAATCAAAAATCGTGGGTATATTTTAAAAAAAATTATGTGAAGATCGAAAAATCGTTCTTGATTGCTACGGTATCAAAGATCGGTTTGAGAATGTCTTCGGATACTCCAAACTTGTTAATATACATCTGTATGAGTTTCTGTTCATTTTCAGCGAGCACCCCATCGGCCATGGCAACGTCAATTACTATGGCGAGTGTCGCGATCTTCTGTTTCTCGTTTAAGCATTTTGTGACGAGGTCCATCGATCCTTCTAGTGAATTTACCTTAAGGACCGCCATTGCATCATCAATGGATTTCCTGTCCCCACGGACAATCTTTGCCAGGTCAAGCATTTCTGCTTCGTCAATTACACCATCTGCTGCAACAACGGTAAGCGCGGTTAGTACTAGTGCTGATTTAGGATTCAGCTCTACTGTCCTGGTCCCAGCCAGTTTATCAAAAAGTCCCATTCATTTCACCTTCATGTAAGAATTTTTTATATAAATTTGTACTAGTGGTAGAAATGGTTTATCCTTATCCCCGATTACTGACTGACCCCTCTGCCCGGCAGCAGTAAAAATTTTTCAACATGGGTGTGTTACAATGCGGTCCGGTCCAGCTGTTACAGAAAAAAAGGTTGTTCTCAATAAAAAAAATTCCTTATAGCCGCCTGAACTCATTTTTATTAAGTTTGCTAAATATTTTTTCCGGTTGAGGCCGGTCCTGCCGGCTTCCGTGATCGATATTCAGGTCAACAGGTCTGGTGTGGGGGTGGTGCCTTGGTGGAAGTGCGGGCTTTCTATATGACTGGTGGGGTGGATGGGGAAAAGGGTTTGATTCGGGATGGTGCCGATGGGAGTCCCGGTGGCGGGCCCTGTCCTGTCCCGTCAATGGTGATCGTAAACGGACAGGTATCTCTTTTGAGATGTGTCTTGGAGACATGGGCGATACTATGATCATAAATTATAAAAAGTCCACCCAATGCCGGGGTCTTCCCATGATGTCCGCCTGCTGGTGTATCTGTTATCCGGTTTTGCCGAGGATATCCCAAATTAAGGTATAGCTGGCAATATTCTATTTCAATGGAACAATTCAATGAAAAAAGAGTAGGAGGTCGGAGTACGGGGATTGATTTCTTTTACGTGTTCGCAACGATTACGGTCATTGAGAATGTGGTCTCATTGCCGGTCACTGGCTCCCATGACCGCCTGTAAACCGCCTTTACCTCCTCTGTGCCGGTCCTGACTGCTTTCATGTCCCAGGTATGGGCCCCGCCTGAACCCATGAGTTGCGGTGCCGCTGGCTGGTAGTTATCAGCGGTGACAACGAGCCCCGGGGTCGTCGTCAGGTTCCATTGGAACCCTGTTGTCGGATTTTCGTTCAGTTTCAGCGTAACTGTGCTGTTTAGCGCCAGATTCACTGTCGCTTTGTTCTGTTCTTCATCTACCACCTGGTGCCCAGGCTGTACCGGCGTCCCCGAAGGTACCGGTGGCGGTGTCTGTACTGGTTGCGGGCTGCCAGGTGTTGCGCCGAGGCAGCCTGAGGACACGATGGTCATCAGGCAGATAATGCCAATGCCCACCAGGATCACTGAGTAGTTCATTGTTCCAACCCATTGTTGATTATGGTAGAGTCAGCCCGGAACCACTTAATGATACGGTTGACTGCGAATAAATTGGGAGTCAATTGAGAATTGAACGGGACCTGTAACTGTCTGTCTGACATTGACCAGATCATTGCAACCAGATGGCCCGTCCCCTGAATAATATTCTTGTGCCACCGGGATAATCTGATATGGAATAACCATGCCAGACGAGGAAAAACCGGGGGCGGATAAAAATACAACCAAAGATCTCCTGACTGGTCCCCCGTTTTACCTTCCTGAATTTGAAACGTCATACCGGTATATCATCGATGAATATGAGGTCGCACCCCGGGACATTGCTATTTTTATGCCATGTGCTGTCCGTAAACCATACAGTGCAAGCCCCAGCCACCGGATTATCAGGAAAATAATATCTGGTGTATTTGAACCGTCAGACTATCATATTGTTATTTTCGGTACGTGTGGGATCCTTCCTGCTGAACTTGAGGAGATGTACCCGTATGCGCATTACAAGTACATGCTTGGAAAATGCAAAGATGAAAAAGTCCAGGCCGACTTCCTCAGGATAGAGACCATGAGGGTGAAAGGATACCTGGAAAAGACCCGGGAGGTCTACAAATTTCGGATCGCATACTGTATCGGGGTCTTTCGTGAGGCCTTTATCAGGGGGTCAAATGAAGCTGGTGTCCCGATAGATATGATCCTCCCAACCCGGGATATGATCAACAAAATAATTGAGGAAGACTGCCCTTTCGAGGAAGGGAGCCTTCTGATGGATGAATACCTGGAGGAATTCTATGGAGGGCTGGTCACAATTAGAAATTCCCTTTACGGCCCAGGCAGGCTATAATTCAGGTTCCCGGTATCACGTGCATCGTAATGTTGGTCCAGACGCACTGTATCATTCTGGGTTTTTTGGGGATACCCTGCATATTTTTTTTTAAAAATAAATGCAGTGATCGGGTGTACTGATGGAATCGTGATCTCCCTTCCCACCTATTTATCACATATAATGAGATAACAGAGGTATATGAGCCCAAGAATTATCTTTTTCTTACTGCTTTTCCTCGGGATAGTCATATCCATCATGGCGTTATATCCAGGCGTACTCAATTACTTCTATGCTATCACCGGATTTATTCTCATTATAATTGCCATTGTGGGTTTATGGAAGAATTATTATGAATAATTTTGGTTAATTCAACAATCAACTGGGTATTAATTTAAAAAAATGAGAAACTTAAGACCAGGAGTTGGCTTCACCCCCTCCCTGCCCCACCCCTGGTGAGACATTCATTTTTGCAGCGTTCAATTGGGCATTGGAAGAAAATTTCAGATATTTGGAGATTATTCCCTGTCCCTGTGAAGAGTGAATATACCCTCACCGAAAGCGGACTTGAGATTGTGGAGCTCAACAAGGGGATGAAAAGATGGGCACTGAAAGATTGATAATATCGCCTGTGGCAACCAGGCCTGTGAGAAATGTGTCCTGTAAAAAAAATTATTGTTCTAAATGAACGGTTACCGACAAATTTGAAACGACAGTCCCGTTTTTCACCAGTGAAACATTGATCGGGTAGTTACCTGGGTCAAGTCCTGAACACTTAGAGCAGGAGGGGAGATGGTAATCGTACAGGAAGATGTTCGGCCCCGGTGTGAGGTTTGCATTCATACTATGAGTTAACCGGGTCTGGCCATATGTATCCTTAATTCCCTCTATTTTTAGAAAGGTATCGGTTGTAAACCCGGTGGAATTAACGAGGATCTTCATCATCATGACATCATTGGAATGGTAAAGGTCCCTGTCCGTTGTCACGGAGAAAACTGTTGCACTGGCAGGCCTGAACAGGGATGTAAGAACCATCGCAGAGGCCGTGATGAGTATCACCACAACTATAATGGCAAGGACCAGGGTATTTTTTTGCATTCAGGAAGCTATTTTCCGTGTATGCTCATAAAAACAGCTCTAGTATCCGGGTGGTTTTTAAAACAGGGATGACGCCCTATCTGTTCTTCCCGTGAAAATTGTCAGAAAATCTATGGTAACCATGGATACCTGTGACCCAGGGGCCTGGCAGGCAGCCCAGGCAAACCGTCATAACCATGCAGATCGTACAGGTTCCCGGTGATCAGGGGCTTTTCATAAGATGTGGGCTTTGTTTAAACCCTTCGGTGTCTTAAAAAATAACAGGGAAATACGAAGACAGGATGGGGTTTCACCCCTCCCTGCCCCTCCCCCATTAAGATATTCTTCGGGCAGGGTTTCGGCGAAGGCTCATTAAATTCAGAGTATTGGGGTATAGTTTCTATCCCAACCGGGGCGCCAAAGCAGCGGGGCGGAACCCCCGGAGCGTTGGTAAATTTGGGAATACTCCAATCTGCGAGATAGATTTGACCATAGCAACAGAGCGTGCTACGAGCCTCTGGCTCATAGATTCACATGAAAAAATTGGCATTTTGATTGTTTTGCCGTAGTTTTTCATACCAGCCAGGATATGTATTAGTTACCGTTGAATTTTCAGGAACCTGATGACCTGTTCAACCACTTCGGAATTCCGTGGCAGCTTAATATGGCTGTAGTGATCCGGGTACTGGTTAAAATTTCCCAGATCCTTTGGCAAAATAACGATTTCGGCCCCGGAAAGGTGTGAGTCGGAATGTGTGACAATTCCATCCCCTTCCCAGGTCAGGTGCCATGTGCCATCGGGAAGAAGTTCAGGCGTCTTTCCTTTGAATTGCGGGAAGAGGTCTGGTGTCTGTGTCCGGTTAGTTGAGAGGATTATCCGGTACGTGATGTCTTTTCTAAGCCCGGCCCGGGAAAGCGTCTTCATGGTCTGGCTCCCGGGGCGAAATTCCTGGACAATAACGTCATCTTCAGGAATGTAGCCTTCCGGCACAAAGACTCCGGTCAGGGTATTGATAACCTTCGGGCCATGGTCAGGGTGATTGAACAGCTCCGCCATAGCTGAACCATTATTCGGTGGCCCGATACCGATAAGCTGCCGTACCTTCTCCTGTTTTTCCTTTCCGTCAACCACTTCAAGCAGGTACCGGGCGATGCAGGTCCCCATGGAATGGCAGACAATATCGAGGTTCCCTGAGTAACCGGTCTCCTCTCTCACCGAATGGATATAATGCTGCAGACCCGTCGCTATCTCCCCGAGTGATGTATCATCCATCGCCACGTGATCAAAGTTCCAGAATGGAATATCTTCCTCTGAAAGTCTTGGAATAAGATTTTTCCAGATCCCCGGGTGGCTCTTCCAGCCATGGACCAGTATAACCGGACAGTCCTGCATATCCTGATCATCAATTCTGTTGCAGAATACGATAGAGGTTTTGCCGGGTATGACTATGAGATCGTTACGCTCCGCGAATGAAATTGAAGGGAAACCTGCTTAGCGTGATGGCACTGAACCGTGAGGTGGGGGAATTCCCCGCGGAGTGCACAAGAACTCTTTCCCGAGTTGCTGTTTATAAAAAAAGTCTTGCTGAAAAAGCCGTGACCGAATGAACCATATCTTACCAGACACTATATTGGAGACGGATTGTGATGACCGATACTGTTTCGCCCGTTCCCATTGCAAAAGGGCGGGAGATAGTCAATATGCTGCCCGGGATGGCGAACCGCCATGGCCTGGTTGCGGGGGCAACCGGCACGGGTAAAACCGTCACCCTGCGTGTCCTTGCGGAAAATTTCAGCAGCATGGGAGTCCCTGTCTTTTTGGCAGATATTAAGGGCGACCTTTCCGGTATAGTTATGGCGGGCGGGGATAATCCGAAGATCACCGACCGGGCAGCAGAGGTCGGTCTTCCTGGTTTTTCCTACGAAGGTTATCCTGTCACGTTCTGGGACGTTTATGGGGAGCTTGGCCATCCCGTGCGGACGACGGTCTCGGAGATGGGTCCATTGCTCCTGGCACGGATCCTGGATCTGAGTGACATCCAGTCAGATGTATTGACCATGCTTTTCAAAATTGCGGATGACCAGGGCCTTTTATTGCTGGACTTAAAAGATCTCAGGGCGATCTGCCAGTACTGTGGTGATCATGCAAAAGACCTCCGGACACAGTATGGAAATATATCAACGGCAAGCATCGGTGCAATACAGAGGGGCCTGCTGACCCTTGAACAGCAGGGTGGTGACCGCTTTTTTGGTGAGCCGGCATTAAACATCATGGACTTTTCCAGGGCCGATCCCTCCGGCAGGGGGATGATCAATATCCTTGCAGCTGACAGACTGATGCAGTCACCGAAAGTCTATGCGACGCTCCTGCTCTGGCTCCTGTCGGAACTGTTCGAAAAATTCCCCGAAGCAGGCGATCCCCCGAAGCCAAAACTGGTCTTTTTTTTCGACGAGGCCCACCTGCTCTTCCAGGACACACCTGATATGCTGAAGGAACGGATTACACAGGTAGTCAGGTTGATCCGCTCCAAAGGGATCGGGGTATTTTTTGTCACGCAAAACCCCCTGGATCTCCCTGATGCAGTCCTCGGCCAGCTCGGGAACCGTGTGCATCATGCGCTCCGTGCCTTCACCCCGAAAGACCAGAAAAATGTAAAGGGTGCCGCCCAGACGTTACGTGCAAACCCGGCGTTTGACACCGCTAACGCAATCATGGAACTACGGATCGGGGAAGCGCTGGTCTCGATGCTGGATAGCCAGGGGAGACCCATGGTCGTCGAACGGGCGCTTATCTATCCCCCCCACAGCAGGATGGCCCCGCTCACCCCTGATGAACGTAACCAGGTCATCAGGAATTCACCATTCCATGCACAATATGCTACTATTGTTGACCGGGAGTCTGCGTACGAACAATTAAAATCCAGGGCAGAAAAAACAGTTCCGCCAGAAATTGCAGAAAAATCAAGGGAAACTCCAAGAAAATCACCTTCATCTGGCAGGCAGTCAGGCACGGGCGATCTCATCGGCAAGGCGGCAAAGGGTGCAGCCGTTGTCATCGGGAGCCAGATCGGCCGTGAAATTATCCGGGGAATGTTCGGTTCATTAAGCGGGACCAGAAAAAGGTAATCCATCTCTTTTATGACAAACAAATTCCAATTTGAAGTGTTTCAACAAAACCGGGTATTCCTGTAGTTATTTGCCCTGTTGATATCCTGCAGTATGTTGTGGAAAGCGAAGCAACGCTAGACAGGGGGGGTTGACCCCCTGCCCCCCCTAACTATTCTGTGGGCAGGGTTCACCTGAATAGTTTTTCAGAATACCCCCTTGATCTATACTACAGATGTCAGGGGGTGTCAATATAGCCGGGCATTTGTGTTTTTTAACCCTCAAAAGGCTTATTGTATCTCATCACCCAGTGCTTCCATGCTCCGCATCTGGTAAAGGGCCATGGGATCCATCTCGCTGAACTCTTCTGTTCCGGTCCTCATAATGACGTTTTTGATGCCACTATTGACGATCATTTTTGAACAGAGAAAACACGGCCAGATCCGGGTCAGGTCTTCTGTCTCCACATCGTAGCCTGCAAGGTAGAGGGTACACCCGCGTGCAAGTTTTCCTGCCTGGAGAAGGGCATTCATCTCTGCATGGACACTCCTGCACCGTTCATAGTTTGAACCTGATGGGATATTGTGGTCCTTTCTCCAGCAGTTGTTCAGTTCCGTGCAGTCCGGCTGTTTCCTGGGGGCACCGGTGTAACCCGTGGAAACGATCGTATTATACTCATCGACGATGATGGCGCCAAAATTGCGCCGCAGGCAGGTACCCTGGTGGGCACACCGGTATGCCAGGTCAAGAAAATATTGGTGCCTGTTGGTCCGCATTGAGGAAAATATGATAGGACTATGTATTAAAGAAGCAGGGTTTGTACATTTCACTACTCTGGTGACTGGTATCAGAAGGTCAGAGGAGAATCTCCGGAAAAAACACTGCCACAACGAACGTGATTATCACCAGTTGCACTGCAAGAAAAACCGGCACCAACAGGAATTTTGTTTTCTGCGTTTTGTGCCTGAACATCCGCATTGCGAGATATGACCCGAAAGGGCCAATCAAACCCCACATCAACAGGGTACGTTCAGGGATCCTCCATCTGTTATTCTCAGCGTTCCTCTTGTCACGGTAATAGGAAAAAAAAGCTATACTATTTAGTACTGCCAACAGCAGCAGAAAATATTGTAAATCCTGAATCGGTATCCCCCCTGGTGGCCACAATCCCTGCTGTTACAGAGTTAGATCTTTGTCGAAGATTACCATGTTCGTCTCTTTTTCATCAGTAATGATAAAGCGCCAGGTACCGTGCGGGGTGAATGGTTCAATGCCCGGAATGCTGCTTTGATTATTAGTGACCAGGTAATTACCGGGGCTTCCTGATTCCCTGAAGACGAGAAACCGCTCCCCAATCCGGATTTCAGATCCTGTGCCTGAGAAATTAACACTTCTGGTATTACCACCGGGATCAGTAAGCCTGATATTTGTTCCATTTGGCCCGAAAAATGCCAGCTTATCTCCGGATACCTGGTAAAAACTGATCACCGGCACGGTTTGTGAACCTGGCAGGGTGCCATTGGCAACCTGTATTATTTCTACCGTGAACCCTGAAAGAGTTGGTTTCTGGGGGACAAATGGCATTCCCAATACTAACGCTGCAGTGATCCCCGCAATCATTACAACCATTGCAACCATGAGGATTGTCCCAATCACTTCTGAAACTGCCTGATCGGGAACCTGTTGCATCTGATAGTTATTGTAAATGTGATCGTAAATTGTTTCCGGAAGGGGTATGGAAACAATGCATAACCGTAAAAGGAAAAAAATTCCTGTTTTAAAGTTCTTCAATATGGCCGATAACCGGAGATGACCGGGTCTTGCATACACCTGTCCATAACCATTAAGTATATAAGAATATTATTATATTATAATGAGTGGATGCAACAGGCAGTTCGTAGAAGAGATGGCAGGGGTGTTCAAGGCCCTTGGCGATTACAACCGGCTCTGCATTATATATTTCCTGGCAAATGACCTGAGTGGCGCCCTCGGTGTCAATGATCTTGCAGGAATGCTCGGGATATCGCAACCAGCTGTCTCGCAACACGTAAAGATCCTGAAGAATGTGCGTATTATCACGTCAAGAAAGGAGGGAAACCACATGTATTATTCATTTAACCGGGAGAGCATGGTCCGCTACCAGGAAAATTTTGATGAATTATCCCGTAGCGTAATGGAAAAGTGCAGGCAGGATAATGAGAGGAAAGCCGGAAAAAGGTGAATTATGAAGTCATGCATTATCTACCATTCATATTCAGGTGTTACGCGGGGCATCGCCGAAAAAATTAACGCTGCCTGTGGGGGAGACCTTATTGAAGTGAAACCGAAGGACAATTATTCAACGCTGTCCGCCTACTCGGTGGGATGTATTCGTGCAAGGAAGGGGGCATGTGACCCGATAAGTCCGGATATCATAGACGTATCGTTATATGACCTCATCGTTATCGGGACTCCGGTCTGGGCATGGAAAGCGACACCCGCGATCAACGGGGCAATTGCTGCACTTAAAGGGTGTGAAGGGAAAAATGCTGTCATATTCGCGACCTGCGGGAGCTCGGCAAAAGACACCCTGCCGATAATGAAATCAGCCCTCGAAAAGAAGGGAGTCCGTGTCTCCGGGGAAATAGTCCTCAATAAATCTGAAATTTCCGGGAACGGGAAAATTAATGACCTGATTACCATGGTCAGGGCAGCAGCAGATCGTGTGTAAACTGCTGGTACTGGATCGTCCGGACCATTGGAATATTACCACCTGCTTTCATCAGGACCGTCATGAGGGCCTGGGTCATCTGTACCAGGAATCCTGTTTTTTTAGATAGATCAATTCACCCGGTCAGGTAATCACCATATACCCAAGGAACCATATGTCAGGTACTGGCATAAGGAAACCCTGCCTCTCATTACGGTGTGTTGCCCGGGAGCACCATGAATGATCCCTGTGCACCGCCGATGACGTACAGGTACGGTTTACGAATAATGATCAGGAGGATGAATTCGAATGGTTACGGTTATTGAAGCACAGGGTCTCACGAAGCAGTTCGGGGATACCACGGCGGTGGACAATGTTACCCTGTCGGTGCCGCAGGGATCACTTTTTGGTCTGCTCGGTCCGAACGGGTCAGGGAAGACCACGATGATCAAGATGCTTACCGGCCAGATCAGGCCTACGAAAGGCCAGGCTTCCGTGCTTGGTCTCAATGTCCTGATTGATCCTATTGGTGTGCGGAAGTCTGTGGGGATTATCCCTGAACAGGAGACGCCGCCGAGCTTCCTGACTGCCATGGAATATCTTGCATTCGTCGGGGCAGTCAGGAAGATCCCTGACATTGAAGAAAAGGCAGCGTGGTGGTTCCGGTTCCTTGAGTTCGAAGATAAGCGCGATATCCTCTGCAAAGACCTTTCCCGTGGGACCAGGCAGAAACTGATGTTTGCCCAGGCATTCCTCCATAAACCCGTCCTCGCCCTCATTGATGAACCCCTTATCAATTTCGACCCGATTATGCAGCGAAAGGTCAAGGAGTACCTTGCAGAGTATGTAACATCCGGTGGAACCATTTTTATCTCCACCCATATCCTCGAGATTGCGGAAGAGATCTGTACTGGGTTTGCAATCCTGCATAAAGGTAAACTGCTCTATAGCGGGGCGATTAGTGAACTTGCTGATAAAAAACAGCACCTGTCAGAGTTCTTCTTTTCAGCGGTACAGGATGATTGAGAATGTCGGAGAATTCTGCAGCTGACTGTTCCAGGGGGCCTGGTCATGGGGCTTGAGCTGTTTAGCAGCATGATGAAAGAAGAGTGGCGGCTCCACTCCACCATGTTCGGGAGCCTCAGTTTTGCCCTGTTCCCGGTGCTGATCTTTGGGATCGTCTTTATGAGCTCATTCCTCCTCCCCCTTTTCCGGGCAGTGCTCCCGGCAGGTGACCTTGCCCTGATTATAACGGGGGTCTTCCTCCTGCTGGGGGTGATGGTCGGGGGCTTTGGCCTTCTCGGGAATGAAGTGATGAACCGGCGGTTCGGGCAGATGAGCCTGCTGGCCTATTCTGCGCGAAGCCTGCCATTGTCTGAACGTTATATATTCACAAATTTTGTATTGAAAGACATCGTCTACTACCTTATCCTCTGGGTGCTCCCGTTTGTACTGGGGTTCGCGGTTGCTTCGCCGTTCATCGGTGTACAGGCAGGCTATCCGCTCCTCCTATTTGCAAGCCTTACCCTGACATTTCTTTTCGGGCTGTCTGCGATATTCTTTCTCTCTACCGTGTATTCACGCTCGAAACCTGCGCTTGCCATTATATTTGCGGCGGTGCTGGTCATTTCAGGATTGGCATACCTTTCATATGGGACCGGTCTTGCAGACCTGTTCCCGCCTCTCCAGCTGCTACATAACGGTTCCTGGCCCGCGTTAATTGAGTCCTTTGTCCTTGTTACCATCCCGTTTGTGGTATCAATTGCGCTCTTTACCCCTGAATACACGGGGAGATCCAAACGGTTTTCAAACCTCCTCACCCCCCTTACAGAAAAACTCTCGTTCTTTCCGACCCCTCCCCTGGCTGCAAAGGACCTGGTTGACCTCTGGAGGAGTGGCGGTGGGGTAGGGCAGGTAATTTTTTCGTTTCTTCTCCCGCTTGGACTGATCTGGTTCTTCCTTTCTGTGTTGAGGGCAATCGTACCTGATTACGCCGTCCTGCTCGTGTTCGCGGTGACCACCGGGATTATTTCAGCGACAATGTATACGTGGATTACTTCATTTGACACCTTCAGTTCCTATGCCTGTCTCCCGGTCAGTGTTTCCACGCTTATCACGAGCAAGATGTGTACATTTACCGTGCTCCAGCTGATACCGGCGGTGTTTATGGTGATCGTTACCGTCATTACCGGCGGGATACTGTACCTCATCCCTGCAATGGCCCTCTGGTGTGCGTTTTCGTTCTATTCCCTCTCGGTTTCAATATATCTGACCGGTCTTACACCCAATGTCCTTGTGTACGATGTGAAAGTGCTGCTCGCTTTTATCGTCCTTGTCGGGGTCCCGGTGATGGTTATCCTTACACTCGCGTTTATTAACCCCTATTTCGGAGTCGCTGCGTTATTGCTTGGTATTCCGGCATTTGGGCTTGTCAGGAAAGGATATAAGAGGTGGGAAGGGAAAGATATGGCCTCATTCTAGCGGGGGCATCCCTGGTCACTTCATCGTCTGGTGAACTGAAACAATTCCGGGGCATTTCAGATAGAAAGGACCGTGTAATAATGCGACAGGCAGATCAGCGGACATGATACCCTGCCCCCCCGACTACCCCCGTTACACCTATGGGTATATCGCCGGTGAGCTGCATAACGAAGACCTTATAGTATGTGAAGGCAGAATACTCGTTTATATGCCGCGGGTCCTGGTCATTGATGATGCCGAATATGCAAGAGATATTTTGAAAAAAATCCTTATATCCGGGGGTTATGAGATTGCAGGTGAGGCAGGCGACGGAGAGGCAGGGGTGACGGAGTTTTCCAGGACGAACCCGGATATTGTTATTATAGATATGATCATGCCGAAGATGAACGGCGTAGAGGCAATAAAGGCAATTAAAACGATGAAGCCAGACGCAAAAATTATTGTGATATCCGCGGACGGGCAGGTTGCCCATATCGAGGAGGCAGTAAAGGCCGGGGCACTGAGTTACATCAATAAACCGTACCAGTGGAGCGTGGTGCTCAACGAACTCGCCCAGTTGACAGGTGGGCCGGAGAAACCGTAAATTACTGATACATCTTGTATTGGAAACCCTTTATTGCGAACTCTTAATCCCTATTCAGCCAGAAAACCGGGTCGGATGCATTTTTTTCTTAAAAATGGATTTTTTAAAAACCCGCCTTAAATCTATTTTGCAACATTCAGGTTATTCTTACTATTTAGTCACGCTCCCGGGGCTCTTTCCCGCTGCTTCGGCGCCCCGGCGGGGATAGAGACTATTCCAACATACTCTGAATTTAATGAGCCTTCGGGATACCCTGCCCGAATACTATCTTAATGGGGTTGGGAAGGGAGGGGGTGAAACCCCTCCTGTCAATGCATTCCCTTTTTTTTAATCTTGCAGGGTTTCCCATGAAAATAACAAAACAGACCCCCATATATAGAAATTTTGAACGAGGTATTTTCATAGCCCGGGTATGAACTTCCCGTTCATGTGTGTTTCAACAAAGCGTGCTATGGGCCTCTGGCTTATAGATGGGCATGAAAAAGGTGACCTTCCAGATTGTTTAGCCAAAGTTTTTCATATCAGCCTAAAAAAATATAATCTTTCCCATTGCGGCTTTATACAACTCCGGTCGCATTTTGAATAATTGTCTGTCTGGTAACCAACAGTTCTTCATATGGTACTCTGTTGGATCAGCTGGATTTACGCCCTTGCATGCAATACAGTAATGTACCCCTATGAACACAGATGCCCGGGTATCGCTCCTGATGGACCAGTTTCCAGGCGAATCTGACTTAATTCGTGAAATCGCACTTCGGATTAGTTACGCAACAACAAAAAGGGAACTCCTGGATATCCTTGCCGAAGAAATCGGGCATTATTCCCTTTTTGATTTACAATTGATCGGGGGTCGGTTATACAATGAGATAAGGAAACTACCCTCTCCCTATCGGGAGGCGATACGTCCATACTTCATCGAACAGCTCTTCGGTATGCACCACGCCCTGCTCCTGATGTCCCGTTCCGGGGACTCCTGCAAATTTTCCGTGCCGCTGCGTGATCCTGTCACATTCAGTAATTTCTGCAGGGTATTTCCTGAAGGATGTTTTTCATGGGATGATCAATCGGAAAGGAATCCATATCTCCGTAATCCAAGGATGCGCCTGTTCTATTACCTGATTTCTGCCTTTACCATGTTCGTCCTCGATAAACCCGGTCACCCTGTCGGGATGCCGTTCCCGGGGGGTTTTACCGTGGAACAGCGGGGTAGTGATTTTTACTGCCTGATCAGGGACAAGGAAAAAGAAGTGTTTTATTCAATATGCAATTTCTGCCCTGCAAAGCAGACGGAAGAAAACGCCCCGGAATGATCGGGCAACCCTGCACCGGTACGCCGCTCCTGAAAAAAGTATTTCCAATAAAAAGACCCATTTATGATGTTGAAATGGCACCATCAAAATATTTTTTAAATACGGTGGATTTACTTATTCTCCTGATATTTGAGGTAATTTTTTTTGGCCTCGTGTTATGGGCGATTGAGATTGGGGATACTGCCAGATCGTACGCCGTTATCGCGGTTATGATAATTTCCCTATGCCCGCTGCTGGTTGAAAAACTGTTAAAAATCACCCTGCCGTTCGGCGTAAAAAGCATTATTGCCCTTTCCCTGTTCCTCCATGTTGCAGGCGGTGTGATGCGGTGGTACTGGTCGCCCACCTTCCCCCTGTTCGACAAGGTTGCACATTTTGTCTCCGGTCTTTCGGTAGGCCTGATTATCCTGGTCTTTTTTCTCCTCCTTGATATGTGGGGAGTCAGGTACCGGAAAACAACAATACTTATCGCTATTTTTCTGCTGATGGCCTTTTTCGGGGGTATGTGGAAGGTCGTAGAAATATCGAACGATGTGCTGAATCATACCATATACAATGACGGGCTCTCTGATATCATCGGAGATAACGTAGCTCATACTATCGGCTCGCTTGCCGCAGTCGTTGTTGCCTACCTGTATTTCTTATCAGTCCCCAAAGGAGAAAACATCCATTACCTTATCAGGAAACAGGTCCGCCCGAAAAAGACAGGACCTGATAGTTTATAGGAAAGCCGGTTAAAAACGGGCAAATCGGTAGGATATGGAAAAACCCCTCATGGCCTTCCATAATTCAGTAGCAGGTAAAAGGGAATTGTATTGCTGATTATTGCGATAATGGCCAGAAATACCAGCAGTTTTGTTTCACGGTTTAACAGGGCCATGCGGGTTCACTCAAAGTTTCGTTGTATGTTCTATTATAGTGTTTACATTTTTCAGGGTTGCTCTGGGCAGGTCACATTCTTTTACCATGTTCCTGTTCCACCGGGTGGAAATACAGGACAACGAAGGCGAGGATTAATCCGGTGAGGAGGATCCAGAATGTCAGGCTGTCGGGGTGGATGAAACTAAGGCTGGCCTTGTATTTTACCGTATGAAATGCATCGACCGACCAGGGAAACGTATCATAAAAATTCCGGTACAGCGTCTGCAGGAAAATGATTGTAACGGCTGTTAAAGCAATAATATACGTGATTATCCTTGTCTTTCCTGGTATAGCTGTTCACCCCGGTTTTTTTAGCTGATGAGGTATAACTTTTGTTGCACATCACCTAAAAACATTGCATCGGAGGTTGAGAACCCGGACCTCGTCTGAAAAAAATCAGGGTGCAGGATACAAAACACACGATGCCAGGCTACTTCAATGGCACAGATAACAGGTCTATGGAAGGGGCAGGTCGTCTGTCGGGCAGGGAACAGTCGTTTCAATGTCTTTGCAGGACTATTCCAGTACCGTAACCAGTCAGCAGCTGGAAACCAGGGAGTTATGGTGATCCACCGCTGATTATTTTCATTGCCAATACATTCAATTCAGCAGGATGACAAGCTAGGGATATTGGATTTTTCAGGGTTGGAAATGACGAGCGGTTCCAGAACGCCACGTACTTTTCCCGATAGACCGGGACTGTTCAGCATGCCTGACCAGGAGGTCTCCCCGGCCGGGAAACGTGTTGTCCTCCTGATTGCGATTCTTGCCGGGTTTATTACGCCGTTTGACGGGTCTGCGGTCAATATTGCCCTCCCGGTTATCGGTGCAGAATTTCACATGGACGCGATTGCCCTCTCCTGGGTATCTACCGCGTACCTGCTTGCATCAGCAATTTTTCTCGTGCCTTTTGGAAAAATCGCAGATATTTACGGGAGAAAAAAAATATTTCTTATCGGTATTGTAATCTTTGCCGCTGCGTCGTTTATAATGACGCTCGTGGCATCTTCCGGGATGCTCATCATGGTACGAGTCCTCCAGGGGATTGGGAGCTCCATGATCTTCGGGACCGCCGTAGCCATCCTTACCTCGGTATTCCCGCCCGGTGAACGTGGGAAAGTTCTTGGTATCTATATTACCGCGGTTTATATCGGGTTGTCAACAGGGCCTTTCCTGGGCGGCCTTCTGACAGAACACTTTGGGTGGCGGAGTATTTTTTATATCAATGTCCCTATCAGCATCCTCGCCATCATACTGGTCCTCTGGCAACTCAAAGGAGAGTGGGCTGACAGCAGGGGGGAACCGTTAGATATCGGTGGGTCTGTGATGTACGCGGTCTCAATCGTCGCGGTCATGCTTGGTTTCACCACCCTCCCTGACCTTACCGGTGTCGTGCTGATCGTTACAGGAGTGGCCTGTGCAGTACTATTCCTCAGCTACGAGCACCGGAGGGAATTTCCAGTACTTGAAACGAAACTGTTCACCAGGAGCAGGTTATTTGCATATTCCAACCTTGCAGCCCTTATCAATTACAGTGCAACCTACGCGGTCTCTTTCTTGCTGAGCCTGTACCTCCAGTATTCCAGGGGATTCTCTCCCGTATACGCAGGGTTTGTCCTTATAGCAGCCCCGCTGATGCAGGCTGTCATCTCCCCGTTCTCAGGAAAACTGTCTGACCGTATCGATCCCGGTGTGATCGCATCGTTTGGTATGGGGCTGTCTGCTGTAGGGCTTTTCTTCCTTGTTTTTATCAGCGATGCTACCCCTCTCTGGTATATACTCGGGGCTCTTGTGCTGATAGGGGCCGGTTTCGGCTTTTTCACCTCCCCGAATACGAATGCGATTATGAGTGCTGTCGAGAAGAAATACTATGGAGTGGCCTCTGGAATTGTCGGTACCATGCGACTCCTTGGCCAGATGCTTTCCATGGGGATTGCCACGATGATCTTTGCAATCGTGATTGGCCATGTTGAGATCACTTATGAGTATTACCCGGCGGTTACCCTGAGTGTACGATATGCCTTTGTACTGTTCACCGTCCTTTGCCTCATAGGGATCTTCGCGTCTCTCCAGCGGGCGAATAAACGGGTTGACAATTGACAGGAAGATGCAGGGCGGGAAAAAATATATCCCGGGAATTCCGGATTATCAGGAATACCCCAGCAGAATGGAAACGGGTTACACACACTTTATTCAAAAAGACCCGTAAAACCGGGTATAATCGGTTTTACGGATTAAACACTGTTATATTGGCAATAGGTACTATACCTTTATTCAGTTCGGTAGTGTTTCATGCTCATAGGTGATATGACCGAACTTTACCGGTGCACCTGACTCAGTATCTTTCTCACAAGGAACTATATTCAAAATTCACCTACATTGAACCAGGAGTGGATACCGAATGAAAAGTGTTATCGCTAACATATTGCATCTGAAATTCTCACCCGTTGCAGTCATATGGTCTGATACCAAGCCTGAACCAGCACTATCGTTTGTTCCCGGGAGGAGGGGATGCCTAATGTCTCTCTTTGCCCAGGCATCAAAGGGCCGTACTGCTGCCATATCACGGGAAACGTTCGGTTGTAACGGGGGAGGGACCGGAGCAGGGTTTGGTAACTGTTTTGTGACCTCTCCCGGAGGAATCGAAGGATTTTCGCATTTCCTTTCAAACGGGATCCTCGGGTGCAGCCATTGCGAGGAATTAAAGAATCTGGCAGATAATATCCCCAATCCTGAAATAAAAAAACACTTCCTTCTTGGGGAAGGTTATAGGAAAACCCCGGACCTGGTGAAAGAGTTCATTCATAACCTCCCGGTAACGGATATTCCGTATACCTACGTGATTTTCAAACCGCTTTCAGAGGTTAAGCCAGGGGAAGTGCCCCAGGTTATTGTGTTTATCGCAAATCCCCACCAGGTTTCGGCACTTGTCACACTGGCAAATTTCCGGTACGGGGACCTCGAACGCGTAATAATTCCTGCCAGTGCAGGCTGTCACCAGGTTATGCTGCTCCCCTATAAGGAAGGGGTATCCGATACGCCCCGTGCTGTCCTTGGTCTTACCGATCCTTCCGCACGCCAGCAGGTGATGCATGTCCTTGGGGACGATGTGTTGACATTCGCTGTGCCGTTTACCATGTACAAAGAAATGGAGGAAGACGCACCCGGTAGTTTTCTATCCCGGAGCACGTGGAAGAGCATTGAGGCCAGGCTCTGAACTCTGCAAATCCAATTATTATTTTATCCATGTTCGGCAGATTAACACCCTGAACTATAAGGGACCGGATTTGTTGAAACACTTTGGTAATATAAAAAAATTAAGAGGGAAATACGAAGACAGGAGGGGGTTTCACCCCCTCCCTGCCCCACCCCCATTAAGATATTCTTCGGGCAGGGTTCGATTGGGACATTGGAAGGAAAGTTCAGAGTATTGGGGGATAGTCTCTATCCCAACCGGGGCGCCAAAGCGGCGGGCCATGAGCCCCGGGAGCGTGACGAAATTTTGGAATTACCAATCTGGAAGATAGATTTGAGAGAATGTCAGCAAAGCCGGTAAATTTGTAAACGGGAGAGATAAATGATTTATTCTAATAAATCAATATCGTCGGAAATTTATGCGTTTCTCTCGAGAAGTTCACGGATAGCTTTCAGTTCTTCCAGCATCTGCTGGTGGACCGGTGATGCTGGTCCCTTTACTTCAGGTTTCCCGGTACCCGTGCCGTCCCCTGCTGCCGAACAGCTACGGACAAGGCTGCGGATTAACTCGCGTAGTTCATCAGCATACACTATTGCTTCGATACGTATCTCGGGGGCCGCTGCACCTGAATAACCTGCGGTCTGGACAGAAACGGTCGATATGCCAAGTGACCGCATTACCGGCCCCTGCTTGATGTCAATATTGGTTATCCGGTTATACGGCACGATGCCCGTACTGCGGAAAATTACACCACGTTTCCACCTCATCTCGTCATCGTGGAGCTCATACCACATGCTGTCATAGTACATTTTCACCCAGATGAGGTAAAGCACCACGATAACAAACACAATTCCCACTATTATGGCAACAGCCAGCAACGGAACATCTGGTATTGATACAACCGGGGCAATAAAACAGAGCAGGAGAAACAATACGAGGATGAAGAAATCGATAATAAACCAGGTGACCATCTTTTCAGAGGGTTTAAATGGTGTCAGGCGGGGGAAGTGCTCACTCTGCATGGACTATCGAACAATTGTAGGGATGAATGAAGGATAAGGGTATCGGGTCCGGTTGCAATCCCGAAAGGAACCTGACCCGTAAAATTGCAGAGTTCCACTAATTTTTTGGCGGTTAACGGTATGATATCGTGGAATTACCCGGTACCGGGTAGTAACGGAGAAATAATGTTGAGATTTCCTGCAAATTCCAGGTCCGGTGCAATTGGACTGATCAGGTCACGCGCGGATGAATGCTATCCCTGTTCTCTATATGGAGGGACTTCCACGCCGAAAAATATGTTAGAGGGACTGAATCCAGGAAATACAACGTTTACGGAGCCGGGATGTACCTGCAAATCTGGTTCAGAAAAGAAGGTGGTCCTGCACTCCCGCCCTTTTTGCAGTAGTATCTTTCCACCCGGGAGGTCAGAGGGTGCCCTCTGTCTCCGGGGGAGTATCTGACCGGGGCTTTCTTGGCTGTTCCTTTGGATCAGGGATTACATCGGGAACCTGATTTTTCTGTGGTTGTGTTTCAGAGAACATTTTAGCAAGGGAGACGGTCCCGGTCATATCCCCGAGTGTCATGGTATTCAGGACGGTAGAGGGAACGATAACAAGGGTCGCTTTTTCCTTGAGCCCTTCGTAGAGCATGTTCATTGCCCGGAGGTGCAGGGCAACGGGGTTATTCTGGTAGGTCTTTGCGGCCTCCTCAAATTTTGCTGCGACCTGCCGTTCAGAGTCCCCGAGGATGACCCGTGCCTGTCGCTCGCGCTCTGCCTGGGCCTGCATCGACATGGCGTCCTGGAGTTCATTCGGGATAAGGACGTCACGGATCTCAACAGAACTGACATGGACGCCCCATTCAATTGTCCTCCGGTCGATAATTTTCTGGAGTTCAATATCAATTTTCTCCCTGCCTTCCAGCATGTCCGAGAGGAATGACTTTCCGATTACTTCACGGAGGGCTGTCTGTGAAGCCCAGCTGATTGCTGACCGGTAGTCCTCGACTTCGAGTGCGGCCTTGACAGGGTCGAGGACCTTCCAGAATAATACTGCCTCTACATCAACGGGAACGGTATCCTTTGTAAGTGTTTTTTCTGCCTTGAATGAGGTGGTGATGACCCGGTTATCAATCCAGTAGGCGACCCTCTCGACCATTGGTACAATGTAAAATAATCCGGGCCCTTTCAGCCCGGTAAATTTTCCAAGTCTGAGGATGACCGCCCGTTCCCACTGGTCTGCGATTTTAACCGATGCAGAAATATATGCAACGATTAGTATCCAGATTACTCCAGCGAGGATAAGAATTGCCTGGGAAGGATCGGTGATCCCTGTATATAACAGCCAGAGTGCGGGGATTACCAGCACAAGGAATACAATATAAGGCATCGGGTGCTGTTCTGCCATGACATTCCATCTTGCCTGTATGGTAATAGAGCTATGGTTGGGTGCAAAGGATTGTGCAACAATGGGTAATCCAGAAATTTAACCCTTGGATTCCTGCAACAAAATCGCCAATCCTTATGACTTTCCGCCAGGGAACCGGTCTGCAGCTCCCGGGACCCGGGTCTTTCGATATCCATGAATATTCTAACCTGATTTAAGGTATTTTTTAAATACCATAATGTAAAATATACTTTACATATTGTTATGTTCCAGTCCTGGTGGAATCACCATGGTATTCCGTAATAATAACAAAGGTGTTCTTTGATGGCAGATTTGGGAAAATATCTCTTTATTCTTCTTGTAGTGACGTGCAGTATGGTAGCATGTGCAATGGCAGCTACCTCTACCGGTACGATATCTGCCAGCGATGGCATTTACCAGACCCATGTGACATCAGTTAAGCTGAACCCGGAAGTGTTTTTTCCCTACGAAACGGGAACAGTCACGGTTACCCTGACGAACTCTGGTAACCAGACCGTAACCTTGTCACAACCTGACATTCTTGAAACTCATGTTGCGGTCACAAACAGGGGCTCGTATAACACCAATGTCCGCTTAGGGCCCGGATCCCAAATGACCTACTCATTCCGGGTGGCAGTTTCAGGTGAGGATGGGACCTATTTCCCGGTATTTACCGTTTCAACAGTGGAAGCCGGGAGTATCAGTTATCCCTTTGAACTCGAAGTCGATTCAAAAGATCTTGAAGCAACAATTGTTGACCGGCCTGATAATTTTGTCGTGGGAAAGAAGGATAGTGTCAACCTGAGCCTTGTTAATTCCCGGAACGGAGCGCTGACAGATATTACCATTAACCCGACAGGAAATGGCAGTACCGTCTCACCACGTCAGAAATTTGTTGCCACACTTCCTGCAGGAAGTTCACAGATGGTACCGTTCCAGGTCACTCCTGACCAGGCATCAGACCTGACATTTCATATCACATACCATAATGGTAATAACGACCACTCAGTTGACGCAGTCCTTCCCCTGAATATTGGCGAAGATAAGCTGGCTGCAGTCCCCGTTGTCAATAACATCGTAATCACCTCTTCGGGGTCCTCCAACAAGTTGACCGGCGATGTGAACAATGCCGGGATCACCGATGCAAAGTCCATGGTACTGACCGTGCTTTCGCCCGCCAGGCCCGTGGAACCCTATGCAGACTATGCGATCGGATCTCTGGCCTCAGATGACTTTTCAAGTTTTACCCTTACCTTCATGAGCACCGATCTATCCGACGTGCCATTGCAAATCAAATGGAAAGACGCGGATGGAAATTCGTTCTCCACGGTAAAAAACCTCGATCTCCGGTACAGCTCGGGAAGTTCAAGTAGCAGCGGAAGCTCGGGAAGTTCCAGTAGTAGTGGGACAACGGGAAGCGCTACAGCAAGGACTAACGCCGGTGGTCCACCGGGTGGCGGGGGAATCTTCGGATTTGGCGGCAGCAGCAGGGGAGGCGGTGTTAGTTCATTCTATCCTGTGATTGCACTGGGCATCGTTATCGTCGTTGGGATAGTCCTCTGGATGAAACGGAAATGGATCGTTGCAAAGCTGAAGAGGAAATGAAAGGATCGGAAATGAGCGAAAATCCACTCATCCGCCTTCTGGATGTCTCAAAAGTGTACCACCTCGAGAGTGGGGACTTCACAGCGCTCAACCACGTATCACTTGATATCATGGAGAACGAATTTGTTGCGATCATGGGACCTTCCGGTTCCGGTAAATCGACCATGATGAACCAGCTCGGTATCCTTGATGTCCCTACAACCGGGGAACTCCATATTGATGGGCGAAATGTTGCGAAGATGAGCCCCCTGGAACGGACGCATATGCGCCGGGACACGATCGGGTATGTATTCCAGAAATTTTACTTAATCCCCCTCCTCTCTGCGTACGAGAACGTGGAATACCCCCTGATACTCAGATATAAGCACCGTGACACATCAGGCAAGGCGGCCGCCGTTCTCAAATCAGTCGGTTTTGACGAGGAAATGAGTTCCCACCGGCCGAACCAGTTATCCGGGGGGCAACAGCAGAGGGTTGCAATAGCCCGGGCGCTGGTCAACGACCCGAAAATCATCCTCTGCGATGAACCAACCGGCAACCTTGACCGGAAAACAGGAATTCAGATTATGGACCTCCTTGCTGACCTGCACCAGAAGGGAAAAACGGTCATCCTGGTGACCCATGATCCGAAGATTGCCGAATACGCACACCGGACGATCCAGCTCGATGACGGGAGGGTCGTTGCATCGTGAGAGACATATTCTTCGACCTGTCTGTCAGGAGCGTCAGGCTCAACTTCATGCGGTCACTGCTGGCATCGATCGGGATCGTGATCGGCGTGGTTGCCATCTCATCCATGGGAATGCTCGGGGCCAATATGCAGTTGTCAGTAAAACAGCAGCTCTCCTCGGATGTCAACACGGTCATGATCTCGTCGGATGTTGTACGGACCAGCATGACCGCCGGAGCCCCCTCAACATCACAGGGTGTGACGAAAAGCCAGCTCAATGATATCAGGAACGCTGCCGGGACAAACGTGGTCATCCCGGTACATCGGACGAATACGCAGTTTACGATCGGTTCTACCAACGGCAGAGGTTCGATATATGGCTTTGAACCCAATGATATCGAAAAATTCCTCACCCTCAGCACCGGGGATATTCCCCGCGGGGCGAATGATGCCCTCGTAGGCTCAAATATCGCTACAAACTTTAACCTGGTCGTCGGAAGCCGTATTAAAATAGGCCCCCCTAACACGGAAGACCGACCGACAGTCCGTGTCTCCGGCATCCTCCCGGCACGGGGATTCGCCTCTGACGGGATAAATACCGACAATTCCATTATCGTGTCTGATACCTGGTACACGAACCAGTATGGTGACAAAGACGTGTACGATCAGGTGAACGTAATTGTAAAAAATGTTGATACTATCGGTGATGTGGAAACGGCAATCGATGAAAAAGTCAACCGGAAAACGCAGGTGATCAGAATCAGTGATGCAAGCTCGCGCCTGACCAGTATTACCCAGACGTTAGGCACGATCACAACGTTTATCCTTGCAATCGGTGGTATTTCGCTTGTGGTCGCTGCTGTCAGTATCTTCAACGTAATGATGATGTCAGTGACAGAACGGGTGCACGAGATCGGTATTCTCCTCTCGATCGGGACAGAAAAAGGTGAAGTGCGCAGGATGTTCCTGTACGAGGCTTTTATACTTGGCCTCATTGGTTCCGTTGTCGGTGGGATCTGCAGCCTGGTTATAGGCTACTCGGTGGTGAGTGCCATGATAGGGAATACGGCCTATTTCTTCATGCCAGACAGTATTATGTATGTCCCGTACGGTATGGTGATCGGGATTGTCGTTTGTGTTATATCGGGGTTGTACCCGGCATGGAAGGCATCAAACATGGACCCGATTGATGCGTTGAGGAGCGAATAGAATATTACTACGAACAGGTTCTGCTTCCCGACAGGGCCATTCAGTGCAACAATGGATGATTGAAATAACATCAGGGTATCAGGTTATATACCTGTAGAGTGTCAAATCCAAATGAGACACCGTGCTTAATACTGTAATAGCGGGGAAGTGATCATGAAACGAAATTCTTTTTACCTGTGCGTGGCCGCGGTGGCATTTTTTGAGGTCGCAATATTCTGGCTGTCAGTAGAACTCGCCGATCCCTTACCCTCTGTTATTGCAATTGTCCTTGGGATCCTTGGAATATATCTTGCGAAAATGTATATTGATGAGGTCATCGAGGATGAGCGGACCCAGAAGATCACCGAGATAACTGCATTACGGACCCTGCAGATCACGTGGGTCGGTCTGTTCCTCTTTGCCCTGTGGATCATCATTGACGCACTGGGTGAAGGGATCCGGCGTTTCAACCGGCCATTAGGTATTTTCGGTTTCCGCCTGCTGATTCTTCTTTGTGGGATCATCGTCCTGTACGTGCTATTGTCCCTCTATTATAACAAAAAATACGGGGCATAGTGATGAAAAACAAAATTAAAGTGTACCGGGCAATGAACGACCTCTCGCAGGAAGCACTGGCGAACGAAGTCGGGGTGACCAGGCAGACGATACTCGCTATCGAGAACGGAAAATATGACCCCTCCCTGATCCTTGCTGCCAGGATTGCAAAATTCTTCAAAGTACGGATAGATGATGTTTTTCTTCTTGATTCAATCGATGAATAATTGTATTGCACTTGTTTCGACCTCATTCTGTGCAGGTATTAAACCCGGAATGCCGGATTGGTCTGCAATTTTTCAGACCTGGACGTAAATGTTGTATTCATTATCCTGGTACACCATTTGAGAAAGGAGGGCCATGTACCGTCTCTCTCTTTTGCAAACCCGGGGTTGTATGAAAAATATTCATCCCACCCCTCCCGCAACAGTAAAGTATTTCTAACATAATGTAAAACATACTATACATCGGTAGTGTCCTTTCGTGGACGACTCCGTAGAAGAGGTGAGAACATATCGAAACGTATCGTTCGACTTATCGGGGTAGCATTGATCGTCTGCCTTCTGGTAATGATTGCAGCACCCGTAATAGCGGCGCCAATGGAACAGGGCACAAAAAATAAACCCGTGAATGGTGCCGGTAATAGTATCCGGATGCAGGGATTGCCGGACAGGGCTTCAAACCTGACAGCGTACCTTGCGGGAAAGGGGTACAATGTCGATACCCTTAACGCCGCCCTGGCTGATGCAAAGGCTGCCGTCCTGGCATCTGACAAGGACCGGTTCCGTTCTGCTATGAAGACATTCGCAGGGGAACTCCGTGCAGAAGTGAAGGATGGCTCAATCGACAAAGCAGATTTAAAAAATTATGCAAAGGACCATAAAAAAGCAGTACGTTTAATTCATGCCATTAAGCAGAACAGGCAGAATCAAAAGATAAACCAGTCCATGCCGGAACAGTAACATTCCCATGGCAAGCACAAAAGGATCCTCCTTTCCGTGTCCCATGGTGGGCAGAGTGAAAAAAAAGCATTCATTTTTTATTAATCCTGATTTAATGAGATTTTCCGGTTGCCAAAGTCACCTGTCCTTTTTCCTTCTCCTTCATCATCTCGATAAGAAGGAAAAATACGGATGCTTCGAGCGGGTCATCAAACATCGCATATTCGGGGCCCTTGTGCCGTTCAAGTGCTTCAGCAAGGCGTATTCCATATTTCTGGTCGTCGATTTTTAAGTGCACGTGATGCCTTTCTCCATCTGACACTCACATTTTTCATCCCGGTAGTCATGCTCATCTTCACTCACTCCTTGAGGTTGAGGACTGAGCGTGCCAGCTATATCAGGTCTTGCAGGGTGGGGGGTGAAAGTGATGGAAACCCCGGTTACTGACTAGTGATCAACCTGTGAGAAACAGCACGGTACTTAAACAAGTTTACCTGGCTTAACCTTCCGCCAGGATCCCATCTATTCCAGGACTTCCTGGTCCCGGACCTCTTCAAAATAGTTATGTGAGCCGCAATTTGGACAGGTACGTAAGCGGTCGAGTTCTGCCTTATTGCCATCCGTACCCCTGTTTCCCATGGTGATCACGGTCCCCCCGCACATCCCGCAATATGAACATGAGCGGGCCGATCCTTCCGGTTGAAAAAAGTGGCCCGCATCTGCAGACGCACCTGCTTTTATTGAATCTTCACGTGATTTGAGGGAATGCCAGACCGTTTCACAGGTATAACAGGTTCTTTTGTATTCCTGGACCATCAGGTTTTATAACCCGTAATTGGTATTATGTGTAGTGATTCAGCGGAACCCGTTCGTCCTGATCTCAATTATGCTCATCCGTATTGTATGGCACGGGAAGTTGGGGCGTGCCTATAACCATAACCGCAGGATTTACTGCCGGTTTCACCCTTCCTGCTCACACTATGCAATACTCGCACTGGAAAAGCATGGTTTTTTCAAGGGGTGGTCCCTTGCGGTCAGGAGGGTACGGCGTTGTGTACCAAAAAACACGGGTTCGTGTATAGATTTTCCCTGAGCTCCTGTCCGTTCCCTGGTTATTCTGACTTTAATTCATCCCTGGACCGGTTTTTGTGGTCTTATTTTTGTATACTAATCAACCCGGGAGTCATTATGCCTCTTTCCGGTTGAGAATTCCCATGGCGAAAGGGACAAGGAACGTTTCAAGATAATATACAATCACGCTCGGGTGGTAATAGTTGTCAGGGTTGAACAGGAGTACAATAAACAGGAAATCAGCCACAATTGCAATTCCAGTCCATGTCACTGCAACAATTGCATAATACCTGAAAGGGAGGAATCTTTTCCTGAATCTTGCAAGGGTGATTACGATAAAAACCGGCGTGAACATGACGAAGAGGATCCACCCGATTACATCGGAAGGGACAAGAAAATACAGGATAATTGATCCGACATACCCGATAAACCAGAGGCAAAATCCAAGTCCGAGGGTATCAATAACCTGTTCACGTCGTTGTCCCCAGGACAAGGTGGTGCGAGGACCTGGTAACGGGTTTATGTTTTCAGTCATTATAGTATTACAGTGTATAATCACCGTATATTGACTAAATATAGTCCTGTACGTAACTGGAATTCAGGTAGTATGTAGTGATCCCAATTGAAAACGGAATTCTATCACCCAGCAAAAATCAGGATATTTGAAAACCACCCCTTATTCAATTCATATTCAGAACAGGATATCCTCTTTATTGAACCTTAATTTTGGCATCGGCGTATCAGCTGCATACCCGACCGGGCAGAGCATTACCGGGACGAGGGGTTTGGGGATATTCAGGATCCGGGTGAATTCATCCGGGTTAAACCCCCCCATCGGGCACGAGTCAAGCCCGAGGGATTTCGCCCCGTTCAATGCGTTTCCCAGGGCGAGGTAGGTCTGCGCCTGCGACCAGGAAAGCCGCTGTCCGGGTGACATAGGTCCGGCGAACTGGGTTGCCATTCCGGTTATCATCGTCTGGATCTCTTCGGGTATATGGTTCTGTTGTAACAGGACTCCGAGCTTTTTTATCAGGCTGTCATAGTCGGGATCAGCACAAAAAACGAGCAGGTGCGAACAGGTGGTGATCTGCTCCTGGTCAAATGCAGCAGGCCGGAGTTCTTCTTTTAATTTCTGGTCAGTAACAACCCTTATTCTCCATGGCTGCAGGTTCAGGGCAGAGGGGGCATACCTGACAAGTTCAATCAGCTCGTTGATTTTCTCTTCAGGGACTACCTTCCCGTTAAATTTCTTTACCGCGTAACGTTGCATCACAATTTCTTTAAACTGCATGTTCGTTTTCACCAGTTACAACAATCTGGCTTGATGTATTTATAGGTATGATATCTTATGAGCCATCGCGGTTACAGAGGTCACGTTACTCAAATACTTAAAGGACCACAGGTAACTACTAGCAAAATATTCCAAAAGAATCCCCGGAGTTCGATTTCCCTTGAAACAACCTCCCCTGCATGAAGATGCATTTACCGGTATAGAGGCCGCAATTGTACTGATTGCGTTCATCACCGTGGCCTCTGTGTTCACCTATATTATGCTCGGGGCAGGGCTTTTTACCACCCAGGTCAGCCAGAAGGTAGCCAATGCAGGGGTCCAGGGTGTTGCATCAAATGTGTTGGTTGTCGGGGATATCTATGGACTGGCATCAGATACTTCCCTGGGCATCGACACAGTCGAGTTTGGTGTAACCCTTTCGACAGGCGGGACCCCTGTCGATTTCAGGGGCAGCCAGATGATCATAAGCACGGAAGGCCTGCTTGAGTCCCTGAAGTATACCTCAGGTATCGCCGGGGACGGGGAATGGAATGTTTCCGGGACGAGTGAAAGGGTCCTTTCGGATAACCAGGTCTGGACGATCGATGCGAAACCAACTAAAAAGATCCAGCCGCGAACACAGTTCACCCTCGAAGTCAAACCCCCTGGCGGTGCATCGTTCAGTATCAGGAGGACGGTCCCACAGGGCCTGGATCCTGTCAATATCCTGTATTAACCGCCCTGGTGTGAACTTCCTGTTCATGTGTGTTTCAACAAAGCGTGCTATGAGCCTTTGGCTCATAGGTGAGCATGAAAAAGGTTGCCTTTCAAATGATTCACGGAATTTTTCATATCAGCTGTATCAACCTGATAAAAAGGTATTATAATTTTGACTGGTCGTACGCCTTATTCGCGCCAGACGGGATTATTTTTTCTTTTCCTTTGCTGTTCCACTGGTATTTCTTTGATTTATCCTTTCCTGCCTGTTTTTTTGTTTCGTCGTCAGGCTGTTGATCTGTACAGGGCTCAATCGCCAGGAAACATTCAACCGGGTCCTTCCCTCCCGTGCAGAGGTTACTCTTAAAATCATCACATTCCTCGCAGGTGGGTACTCTTGACTCCAGGAGTGAAGGGAAATGCACCTTCCAGAGCACTGGGTCGATCTTTCCCTGCTCAAGGAATTTCCGTACGTGTCGCGCTGTATACTTCATGAATACTACTAGGTAATCGCGGCTCTTATTCCCTTCTTTCGTTACAGAAATCAGCCGGGTGATAAACCGGTTGAGTCATCCGGGTAAACTGCCGGGATCCCCGTTCGCGTTCGTCGCTATAAAAAGAGATTACCTGATTGGGCAGGCCGGAAAAAAAGCGATCAGCCCAGGTTCATCACAGGCCTGACTATTACGGGGACGGTACGGTTTACCATAAGCGCGTTCTCCTCCGGCATGCTGATTGTAACGGTAAATGGTGTCGACGGGGGAAGCGGGGTGGAAGGGTAGATAAATAGAACAAATTCCTCGTTAGGTTCGAGGATATTGTCCTGGTCAGCACCCTGGTATGGAATAGTACTTCCTTTCTGGACAATTGCCCATCCTGGTTTCTTCATAGGCAGCCCGCTATTTCTTGGTATCACTTCCCTGCCAGACCGGCTTGTAAAAACCACCGTGCTTTTATCGAGGTCTACACCCGCTCCCGGTTTCCATACATACCGCAGGGAGTCAAGCCGGATCTTCATCACCACTGCGCCGAGTTTGTCCGGATTCGGGGCCGTTGTCATCACCTGAACCGGTCCGAGTGTGCCAGAAAGATCTGCATATCCTGTTACATTACTGGCAATTACCGGGGAATCCGCCAGTTGGCTCAGCCCGGAATATGTCTCCTGCCCGCTTGAGTAACCGGGGAGTATAAACAATGAGAATATTGCCAGAGACAGGAGTATTGCTATCGCCAGGGCGCCAGCCATTACCCCCATATTCCCTTCATCGGGCGAAAACCGTGGGGCCATTTAATAGTAACCTGATGTTTCAGAAAGATAAAAAACGGATACCCGGGCCATTGCATACCCCGTCTTCCCGAATTCTGTTATCGTTACCATGCATCAGATGTAACGATGGTATTCCTGCTCCATTCCCGGGCCTGAAAACCTGTTACAAGGTTATATTAATCCTGCCAGACCGAAAATTACGTACCAGCAATGACCCTTCGATCTATCCGGATAGCCACCACCCATGCTGTTCCAGGTGACCAGGTCATAACTCCTGATGACCTGAAGCAGCATCTTGCCATGATAGACCAGGTCATTATCCCCGTGTTCTCTGTTCACGATCCCCGGCAACCCCCGATAGGAAGGGTGGTTTCAGGTGTTATCAGAGGATTGGAAGATGGGGAATATGCCCTTGATGTGAGTGTTGAACTATTTGGCCCGGATTTTATCCCAAAAAGCGGGAGGTCAGATGACAAAAGGGTTGTAATAATAAACAGGCCCCAGGGAAAGTTCGGGATCTGGTGCAATGTGATCTCTGCGACGCCGGAAGAAACAGGGCTTCTTCGGGAAATTAGTGAAATTCTCGGGACCCCTGTATCATACCGGAGCAGTACAGGACTGTTCCAGGAAGAACTGCCCATCCTGATTATCGGCATCGGGGCACTCCCGTTTGGGTATATTGCGGATACCGTTTCCCGGCGGCTGGGCCTGGAAAAAATCCACTGGCTTACTGCGAAATTAACCCGAATTTATGCGACTCCTGGGGAGAACCGGCCGGAATCACTGCTTATCTTTGACCTGGATGTTACAGACAGGCAGCAACATTCCCTGTTAATTGAAGTGATCCTGACAAATCCGTCCGGGAAGGATATCGAGTTCTTTTTTTACGGGGGATTGGGGGAACTCGACCGCATATTACCTCCATTTTACCTGAGCAGGTTACACCCGAAGAAAATAGTGATGAATTACAGCGACGGCAGGTTCAGGGTTTTATATGCCATCCAGGAGCAGGGAATACCCATGATACCTCGTTCCCATTCCTTCCACGGCTGACGGTTGAACCACTCCGCAGTATAACACATTTCAGTCCCCGGCTGGCCAGGTGGCGGTAACAATCTGCAACCCCGTTTCAACGTGGAAATGATGGATGCATTTCGCGATTCACTAGCATGAAGGGAACAACAGGGCATGGAGCTGATAAATAAATATACTATAACTTCATGCGAATATATTCAGAACAAGTTTCTATAGAAACAAAAATCCCGCTGGTTGAAAAATTTCCCCGATCGGGTGGACTGAACACGATGAAGTTAATCCACATACTCGTAATTGCACTCGCAATCTCTGCTGGCATACTATTTCCGGCATCAGCTGCCGGTGATCCAACTGTACAGATAAGCGAATACCAGGTGAACCCCCCGATAATGATGCCTGACAGTCTTGGGACGATCACCGTGGTCGTGAAAAATACGGCATCCACCGCATCCATTAAGGAGAATGCAGGAGTTTTTGCCAATGATTTTACGACTACCAAAGTTACGGACATCAACGTGAATATTGAAAACGTCCAGCTCGAGGGAAAAGGTATCCTGGTCATCAGCAAAGATTTCGAGCGGGTGGGGGAACTCGGTCCGGGCCAGTCGCTCCCGTTGACATTTACCATCCGGGCGCCACCAGTGACCGGGATGTACTATCCTGAGGTGTGGGTCGATACCACGGGTGGGAGGAGCACCCGGTTCCCAATCCCGGTTAACGTTAACACCCCGGTGGGGATCCAGAAAAGGGCCATCATGATCGTGGAAAGTTCACTCCCAGATACGGTGAACCCTGGTGACGAGATCCCGGTGACGCTGGTTGTCCGGAACGGGGGAGAGACCAGCACGGATGATGTGACTATCCGGATTAATAACGTAAGCAACATGATTGCACCGAAGACGACTGACTTCTACCATATCGGTGCGATAAATGCCAATGATTCCAGGACCGTTAACCTCGTCCTGTTGTCTGACAGGAACACCCCCCCCGGGCTGGTCCGGGTGCCGGTCACGCTCCAGTACAACTGGATTGATGGATCAGGGCATGTAGAAACAACTTCCATTGATGTCATGATGAAGGGAAAGGCCGAGCTTGGTTTTGTCTCGGTTGAAACAAGCCCGCGGAGGGTAATTGCAAACCAGCCGTTTGACCTGACCATCAGGATAGAAAATACCGGCACCGGTGAAGCAAAACAGGTGGTTGCGACGGTAGACCTCCCGATGACCGGTACAAAACAGGCATTTATCGGCAAGATCAAGCCTGGCAATGATGCACCTGCTGTATTTTCGCTTGACGGCGCAAAGGGTGGCACCTACGAGTATACAACAATCATCACGTATGTAGACGATCTCGGGACACATACGATATCCAGCCCGATGTCAGTCAGGGTAATACCTGAAGACAATACCGGGATGTTTCTCCTTGTCCTGCTGATCATTATCGTTGGTGGAATCCTTGCGTACCGGTACTGGTACCTGCCACGGAAAAACGGCAACGGAGCCCTTCCATGGGTAAAAAAGAGCTGAAAGTCGCCTTTCTCCTCGCACTCCGTTCACTCCAGCGGGGGAGCCGCTCAAGCGCGATCCTGACCGTCCTGATTATCGGGATGTGCTTTACCAACATGATATTCCTCCCATCCATGTTCAGCGGGATTGGCCAGGGCATCACTAAACAGCTGGTGGATTATGAGGTCTCAAATGTCCTTGTCAGCCCCAAATCGGGCGAACAGTACATTACAGACCTTGATGCCACGCTGGATCTGATCAACGGCATGCCGGGCGTGCAGCGGGCATCCCCCCAGTATTCCAAGGGGGCTACCATCAAGTACCGGCAGCGGGTTATCGGTGTTTCCGTGCGTGCCATAACTCCCACGGATGAGAAGGAGGTATCGCCGGTGTACACGAAAATGGTGACCGGAAGTTATCTCGGGGAGGACGACACGGGTGAGATCATCATCGGTAAACCGATAGCCGGTGATTCCTCTGTCCGCCAGGAAGATGAATTCCAGGAGTCGCTCGGGGGTGTCCGGGTAGGGGACTCGATAACCGTTGAATACGGCAATGGCTATACGAAAGACTACCGGGTCAAGGGAATCTATTCCACCGGATGGAGTCCGGTTGACAATGGAGCGTTTGTAACCTGGACTGATATGGAACAGGTGGAAGGAAAGACGCTTGACAGTGCTAATTATATCACCGTGCGAGCGAAACCCGGATATTCCGAGCAGTTCATCAAGAATGAACTCCTCTCTTACGGTGTGGGGGTAAAAGGAAAGGTCCAGACAATGACAGACCTGCTGAGTAAAAGTGTAGGCAAGGTGCTCCAGAGTTTTGCTATTATCAATATGGTGTCCCTGATGGTCAGTGTTATTATTACGACGGTTGTGCTGTTCATTGTCATTACAATCAAGACCCTCAACAGCCGCAAACAGATTGGGATCCTAAAGGCAATCGGCGTTGACAAGCAGGTAATCATGCATAATTACGGGTTCCAGGTCATTATCCTCGGCATCCTCGGCATTATCCTCGGGATCATCATCACGCTCGCGCTCGCGGCATACATGTACGTGCATCCCATCGTGACTCCCGAATGGTCTGCATACCTGTATATCACACCATGGGATCTTCTGACCAATTCCGTCATCCTGTTCTGTGCAGCAGTTGTTGCCGGGTATGTCCCCGCCTACCAGGTCTCCCGCGAGGATATCCAGACTGCGATGAGGGCCTGACATGATCGAGACTACGGATCTGCGGAAAACCTATCGTATGGGGAACGTCGAGGTCAATGCCCTTGACGGTGTTACGCTCGATATCGAAAAGGGCGAATTTCTTGGCATCGTAGGGGCAAGCGGCAGTGGTAAAACAACACTCCTTCATATGCTCGGTCTCCTTGACCATCCAACATCTGGAAAGATTGTTATTGATGACGTTGATGTCTTAACTCTCACAGATTATGAGAAGACCATGTTCAGGCTTTACAAGCTCGGGTATGTCTTCCAGGACTATGCACTGGTCCCGGATCTTACGGTGATGGAAAATGTCTCCCTGCCAGCAATGCTGCGGCAGGACCGGACCGAAGAACAGATCCGCAAAGACAGTTTCGGGATACTCCGAAAAATCGGCCTCTGTGACCGGCGGGACCACCTCCCCCGCGAGCTTTCCGGCGGGCAGCAGCAGCGTGTTTCAATCGCACGTGCGATGGTGAATAAGCCCGATATCCTCTTTGCAGATGAACCCTGCGCAAACCTTGACTCAGAAAACTCACGAATGGTGCTGGACCTGTTCCGGGAGATCAATGAAGATATGAAACAGACGATTGTTATGGTCTCCCACGAGGACTGGCACAAGGACTATTTCCACCGGATAATCCAGCTGAAAGACGGTAAAATTGTGGAAACCTGAAAATACTGTTTCTGGCATTTCCAGACGATTCGAACTGAATTGTAAAAATAAGATCTTAATATAATGGTCCACCCGGGTAAGTCACAGGTGGGATAATCGTATCATTAAAACGAGGCATAGTGGATGGACGTTGATTATTCCCCGTAGCCGGGATGCTGACAATACCCTTCCCCGGCTGTACCAGTTTCACCGGAAGCACACCGGTGGATCCGGTCCAATTGCCATTTTTATTTAACCTGCTTGTTATTGTTGTCTGGGAATGTCCTCCGGTTGCAAGTGGTACCACGACATGGGGCTTCCGGGGTAGAATAATTGCAGTGTACCTGTCTTGTGATGCCGTGGTTTTAGGTTCGAAAGTCAATACGACTTTTCCTTCATTATTGGTCAGGCTCAGGGAATCATCGGAAAGACTAACCCCGGTGGCTGAGTTGAGCAGGTTGAAATATAATTGTTCCAGGGTCATCAGTGACCCGGAGCCCGCCATCTTTGTTGACCCGACAGGCCCGATAGAGATGGTAGTGCCGTCCATGGTGCAGGTCCCGAAATAGTTGTTCACACCACCAAACCCACTGATATTACCTGAACCATCAAATTTCAGGGTGATTGTCCTTACGTCCCGCCCTGATACCGTGGTAACACCGTCTGAATACGACGAGAGCTGCCACTCTGTCCCGGGTACTATGGATGCAGGATTCCTAATAGCAGGACTGTTTGAACTCCCGGAATTATCAGACCTGAATACCAAAACAACGTGGCCTGTTGCGTCAGATAACTCAAGTATGCTCCCTGTGGCATGCGAAGTCCTGGTTGAATCAAGGAGGCGGAAATACGTGCTCTCCTGGTCCATCAGCGGTACGGGACCTGCCATCTCGGTACATCCCAGGGGGCCAAATGTAACCGAATTGCCGTTTTGTGTAAATGATCCGAAATAGAGATTAATGCTACCTGAGCCGCCTATGCTGCCGTCCTCATTAAATTTCAGGGTGATTTTTGAACCCGCTGCAACTGGGACCTGTACAGTTCCACTATTATACGAGACCAGCTGCCACCCGGTTTCAGTTAAGTGTACTACCTGCACCCTGTCCCGTTTCAGCGCCCGGTATAGTGATGAACGATGCGAACGCTCCACCCGTGCACATGACACAGGTAATAATAATGAAGGCTGCAATCACCGGGGATATCCTGCATGTGATCTGTTCTATCATCATCGTAATCTGTACAATTCTTTGGGAAATACCTGAATAAAGAGATCGGTTGCGCCAGCGGGTTTTTCCGCATACCGTCAGGTTTACGCGAACATATTCACCACCAGGCTGCGGATATCAAGCTCGCCCCCGATAGTTACCCGGATGAAAAATCCCGGGATTTATTATTACTACTTCTTTTCGAGATCATTATAGGGTAGTGAGCTGATACGTTAAGACAGTCTGCCGTGAAAGTCCGTCCGGTAAGGGACCGGCAACCAGAGGTTTCGTTGAAATGAGCAGCCAGAATGTATATGTCATCGGCCACTGCCATCCTGATACTGATAGTATTGCAAGCGTAATCGGGTATGCGGAGTTACTCAACAGGAATGAAGGTGGCCGGTATATCCCTGCACGGTGTGGGGAACTGAATGCAGAGACCCGGTTCGTCCTGTCAAAATTCCAGGTCCAGCCGCCAGAATTGATTGAATCTGTTGAACCATCGGTAGCAGATATCCCCTTCCTCTATCCGCACCGTGCCCCTGAAGAGATGCCGGCTATCGATGTGGCGCTGATGATGGATGAACATGACATCAGGAACATCCCGGTAATCAATCGGGAAGGCAGGGTAATTGGTCTTGTCAGCGAGTACGGGCTTGCCAAGGCATATGTCACCCCGGAACGGCGAGAACAGCTGGTCATCGGACCGATATCCCAGGCTACCCTGACCCGTATCCTCGAGGCCGAGGTCCTCGTGTCCTGCTGCGAGGAATTGAATGGCAGGGTGATCATTGCCATCGATGCGCTCCACAATGCCCTGTCATCCCTGACGGGCCGCGACGTAGCGATTACGGGCGATAACGAACCCTCCCAGCTTGCCCTGATCTCTGCCGGGATTGCAGCCCTGATTGTAGCGGAAGGTGCTCCCGTAGGGGACCGTGTGATATCAGCCGCACAGGCCAGGAACGTCTCTATCCTTGCGACACCACTTGATGCATTCAGTGTCGGCAGGATGATCCACCTTTCACGGGCTGCCGGACAGGTAATGGCAACTGATGTACCTATTGTAAGGCCTGAAGACCCGCTCGCCTATGCAAAACAAATGGTTTCCAATTCCCGTTACCGGACTGCATGTGTTGTGGACAAGGAGGGCATACTCCTTGGGATGATATCGAGAAACACCTTCCTGGAGGAGATACATAAGTCAGTAATCCTGCTTGACCATAACGAGTTCACCCAGTCAGTCGATGGGATCGAGTCTGCCGAGATACTCGAGATTATCGACCACCACCGGCTTGGGGCGATTACCACATTAAAACCGGTCTCGTTCCTGAATGAGCCCGTTGGTTCAACGTCGACAATTATCACCCATAAATTCATGGATAAGGGCCTGACTCCCTCTGTCCCTGCAGCAGGCATGCTCCTTGCAGGAATTCTCTCTGATACGCTCGGGCTCCGGATGTCGACGACCACAGAAAAAGACAAAAAAGCCGTTTCCTTCCTTGCCGGTCTCACAGGGCTCGACCCTGCAGAATTCGGGACCGCCCTGATAAAGCAGGGGATGGATCTTGTCCATGCAGCACCCCGTGACCTTCTCACGGCAGATACGAAGCATTACACGCTTTTTGGCCGCGACGTGATCATCGCACAGGTGATGATGGCATCAGATGATTATCCCCTTAACCATGCTGAAGAGGTCAGGAATGAACTGGAAACGTTGAGGAAAGAACATGGTGTTCACCTGTACCTCGCACTTTTTACCAACGTGATGGGAAATACCAGTTACCTCCTCGCGGCAGGGGATAAGAACACGCTCCTTGGGCTTGAGTATACTGTGCAACCTGTCAGGCTTGACGGCGTAATGTCGAGAAAAAAAGATTTTCTCCCGGTATTTGGTCAGAAACTCAGGGTACTATAATTTTTTACCAACTACTATTCCCTACTGATTACGATACCGTTCACTGTTCCATTTCCGTAAGGAGATCCCGAATCCTCCTGAAATCTTCCTCCAGGTGCTCCCTGCTCCGTGGGTTGTGAAGTGTTGCTGCGGGGTGCAGGGCCGGGATTATTTTCTGGGGGAACCCGAATGGTTCGCCTTCAAATACGGTGCCTGAAATATCCGTGATCTTGACAAACTCCACCCCGATTCTCCCAAGTACGTAACGGGTCGCATGCCTGCCAAGCGGGACGAGCAGCGGAGGCTGGATAGCGTTGATCTGCTGCTCAAGCCAGGGGGTGCAGGCGACGACTTCACCGGGTTGCGGGTCCCGGTTACCAGGCGGGCGGTGTTTCACAATATTTGCGATAAAGACATCGGCACGTGAGAGCCCCGTCCCGGCAAGCAGGGAATCAAGGACTTTTCCAGCCCTGCCAACAAAAGGTCTTCCAAGTGAGTCTTCCAGTTCACCCGGGGCCTCACCAATAAACATCACCCTTGCACAGATACTGCCCTCTCCCGGGACGCCATGGGTAGCCTCCATCCAGAGCGGGCACCGCCGGCATTTCATGATCTCGCCGGATATCTGGTCAAGGATCTCCCAGGATTGTTCATTACAGGCCATATTTTCATTTGATGAAAGGAGATGCGAGAATAAAAAATGTAGTGGTCAGTTGGACTGCAGGTACCGTTAAGCAGGAAACCAGGGGTAACCGGGAGCTTTTCCCGGATAAACAATTATTAAACCGCTGGTAAAAATACTAGGTATGCACCGGTCCATAAACATGAAATTCATGGTATTTTTCATCCTGGTTGTTACACTCGTTATTATCCCGGGATTGGTATCTGCATCCAGTGACAACCCGGGTGATGATGCAACGGTCCTGACTACGAAAGGGTTTGACCTGTATAAGGCAGCCCGGTACAAAGATGCCCTGATCTCGTTTGATAAGGCTATTGCCCTTGATCCGCATTCATCCCTGCCCTGGTACGGTAAGGGACTGGCCAGTGCTGCATTAAACGACAAGGAAGGTGCGATACAGGCGCTCGATCGCGTAACAGAGCTCAGCCCGAAAGATGAACAGGCATGGTTGAAAAAGGGGGAGGTATATATCTCGATGAACCGGAATGACCTTGCTATTACTGCGTATAAAAGGGCCCTGCTTATCAATCCCAATAATATCGAAGCAAAACGGAACCTTGAATCCCTTGGCATCCATGCAACGCCAACCACGGTCGATTACAATCAATACCCGTCATCCGGACCGGCAACTGCTCCGACACCTGCAAAAATTATACCTTTTGCACCATTAGCCGGGATAATACTCTTGATCGGTGCAGTTTTTATCTCCTGTGCTTATCGCAGGAGACAGGACGATTGTCACAATCGTCCCCTGGATGAAGACGAGTGATCTCCCGGTGCGCTGATTGTGCTCCGCAGAATAGCAACTCATTTTTTGGTGCTCCCCGCCAGACCACATTGAATGGTTACACCCTTTACCCGTCCCTTACCGGTACCGGTAAATAATTTATAAGAAGGCAAGGTAGAGGAAGTAAATCCCGATAAATATTATGAAAATCCCTATAACCCGGTCGAAAAATTCTCCGCTCAACCTGGTAGAGTCTTTGATTCTCTGCCCGAATGCACCACCAATAGTGCTGATAACAATAAGGGGGATACTCAGACCAATCCCGTATACCAGCATAGTGATAAGTCCCTGCGTCGCTGTCTGGTACAGGGCAATATAGGTCAGGACGATGATCAGCATCGGCGCACCACGCCCGATCGTTATCGCCCCGAATGAAAGGCCAAGGAGAAAGGTCCCCGTGACTGTGTAGGATACAGGGGCCCGTAAAAACGAAAATATTTTCCTGATTGGTGGTTTGTACAGGTGGAGGAGCTGGACTCCCATGGCGATCATCAGGACCCCTCCAAAAGCCCATGCGACCGTGCTGTCGAAAAACAACAGGTAATTCCCCAACACCCCTGCGATTACTCCAAGGGGTAATAATACAAGAATTGTACCGGCTGAAAATGCGAGGACAAGCCGGAAGATTGTTGCAGGTGAAAGGTTTGTTTTTCCACTGCTGAGATACCCTATTAATCCCAGGCAAAGGACGCTGTTACAGGGGCATATGCCCGCTAAAAGCCCGAATATGAATATACCAAGAATTGAAGTGTCCAAGACCGGCATTTCATTATGATCATTGCCTTCACTGGAATATGATTCTGTCCTTAATGGGAACAGACATTTCAATAAGGACTCAGCAATCCGTGTGGGAGCACTCCTTGTCCGGATCTCCTGCCTTTTTTTTGTGGCTATTGAATAACAGTTAGGATCTCTGTCCGCGATTTTGTAAAAAAAACCCGTGAAGAGATCTGGTATCGGGGGTAATCATGGAAATCCCGGGAATTCCCCAGGTCAAGTAATAACGATTTCAAGGCTCAAATTCCGTTTTATGGCTGCAATACAGTCTGGATAGGTGGTGGCATAATATAAATCACGGATAGAGTCCTTCCTTTGAAATGACCGGAATTCAGGATCAGAGCCGGGTTATTTTTAATACTTTTATGTAGTAGTAACATCCAGTTTTACAATATAGTATCAGGTGACAACAGGGAAGAGCCGTGTCCTATGGAAGAAACAAAAATTCTCCTTGTAGACGATGAGGAAAATATCCTGACTATTTTCCGGTTGATACTGGAAAGCAGGGGGTACAGGGTTGATACCGCTTCCACCGGTGAAGAAGCCCTGGTAAAGGTCGGTTTACACCAGTACGATCTCTGCCTCCTTGACCTTAATCTCCCCGATATGCATGGGACTGAACTGGTCAGGCAGATACACCAGATCGACCCTGGCATGAGAAAACTCATCGTAACTGGAGAAAGTTCAGGCATTGATGCCCGGAAAGCGCAAAATAACGGTGCTGATGGGTTTATTTTAAAACCAGTCAATAAGGCCGCCCTTATCAGTGCTGTCGAAGCTGCATTAAAAACACGGTAAAGCGGTACCAATCCGGTTTTCCTTTACGATACCTTCTTTGGAACCTAACGTAGGAAAGGATCAGTCAATGAGAGGTGGGACGTGAGCAGTCAGAAGGATCAATTACGTTGTTACCTTCGTACCCAAGAATCCCGGATATCCCGAAGATGGAATCTTTTCTGGTTAAAAAAAGGGTGTTTAGAATTTCGGCATTGGGGAGGCCGGGTTTTTCGTGTAGACCAGGTTACTGTTCAGGTTGTCAGTAAGCGTCAGCTGGCCGTTTGAATTTACAACGTAGCTGGTGGTCTTCTGAAGGATCTGGAAATATGTTGCTTCCGTGTTCGCATTATCTGCACAGTATTTACCTGTAGTGGCGATGGGACCCATGGTCATACCCATACCATTAAACATCTGCTGGCCACTCAGCGTGTACTGGCCGTGGTAGTTGTTACAGCCGGTTGTGCCCTGGAAGTTCCCTGCATTATCAAAGATAATGTTAATCTGGACATTCGTCATCAATACCGGTGCCGTACCACCCTGCACTCCCATCTGTTTGAGGTACCAGTTCCCCTGAAGTAATGGATCTGTTACCGGCACCGGTGTCAAAGCAGGAACTACTGTTGGATTTGTCGTTGCACCAGCGGTTGCAACCGTGGTTGCAGCAGGAGTTGATGGTTTCGTTGTACATCCTGCAATAATAAGTGCAAGGACCATGCAGGTGATGATTCCCGCGGTTAAAATTCCCTTCATAGAGCGTTATTGCAACGCACTGCAATTTAAATCTTTTTTAGGCTTTGTTGAAACAGACATGAAAGGGAAGCTCGCACGCAGACGATTGAAAATACCTCGTTCAAAACCTCCTTCTAACGGGGTCTGTTCAGGCACGTATGGAAAAAAAGGATTAGACAGGGAACACTTTTGTTCCATGGACCTCATTGACGAGCTGGCCAATTCCGATATAAAGAGCAAGACCCCCGGCGATGATCCCCATTACACCACCAAGCTGGAGGATTAGTGTATTGCCGGTCAACTGTGCTGCGACGAGGAGGATTACCAGCAGCACGACTGCCAGGAGCGTGACCATCAGGATCTTGTGCATTTTTAAGGTGCAGATAAAAAGACCCAGTGCAAAGATTCCCCAGACGCTCAGGAATGTAGCGAGTTCAACAGGACCCGGTGCTTTTGAAAGCCCAAGCGCGGGGAGCATCATGATTGAGGCAAACGAGATCCAGAAAAACCCGAAACTCCCGAATGTAACAAGTCCGAAAGTGTTGTTCTTTTTCCATTCCATAATGCCGGCAATGACCTGTGCGACGCCACCATAAAAGATCGTCATGGCGAGAATCGGGCTTGATAACGTGGTTAGTCCTAAATTATGAATACTCAATAACAAGGTCGTCATGCCAAATGCACAGAGCCCGAGTGGTGCCGGGTTAGCAGTATTATCAGTCAGGAAGATATCGTTCCTTCCTATTTCTTTGTTTTCTGTCAATGATGTCCTCTCCTGGTATGAATGCCGTTACCCAAAGCCTCATTAGTCCTGGTGAAACCACCCTGATCAATTTCTGGGACCATTGGTCATCTCTAATGGATTTTCAGGACGGTGGGCCGGATTGTTCAGCCATAGTGAAAGTGCAATCCTCTTGTGGTGCACCTTCTGAACAATTTGTGGTGCATCTTAATAAAAACTGTGGATTGCGTTAAAGATCCCGGTGCATAGGTGCACCAGGTATCGATAGTAAAGAAGTAGGTATTGAATACTCCCTGGTCCATTCCGCCGAAATCTGGATAATATACACCACAATGGCAATGATAAATGCACCAACTATGTGATCGTGGATATCCGGCACATTATTCACGGCGCCTTAACGGACCGCACCAGAATTCAGTCGTTCGGTATTTTCAGGATCCGGATCTTCCTGACAATATTTTGATTGCCGCTTCCCGCGTGGAATATATCTGAATAATCTGGTTAAATCCGGCAATTCTAAACACTTCATGTACGTTCGGGCGGAGTGAACAGAGCACGATCCTGCCCTGCGATTGGGCAAGTTTTTTTGTAATGGAGAGGAATACCCGGAGGCCTGCACTGCTGATATAGGTGGTTGCCGAAAAATCGCATATAATTGTTTTTGATCCCGTTGCCACGAGATTATTAAGTGTTTTTTCGAGAATTCCCGCGGTATCCGAATCGATTCTCTCCATCATGGTAACACTATCGGTCGTTTCTATCCTCGTTATTTCCATTTTGTGCCCCCTGATATGTTTATTAATCCCGAACCCCCTGACTCTCATGGTTTTTATTGGGGATATACAGTAATTCTCTGACCTTCCAGGTTAATAACAAAGTACGATTATATACAGATAGATTATTTCAATGGTGAGTAAGGTATGGCAATAGAATGGGACCCCATTATTTTTATCAACCTGATCCTTTGTATCATCATCCTGGTACTTGGGTACCTCATTTTTAAAAAGAGCGGTGAGAAACTTCCCCTCTATGTAGGGATTGCGTTTGGTCTTTTCGGATTATCACACGCAGCGACGCTGGCCGGGCTGAAGGTGCCACTCACCCTTCCATTAATTATCATACGGACACTTGCATATCTCCTTGTCATATATGCCCTCTACAGGTATCTCCGGGAAAACCAGGTCCAGAAAGAAGCGCGGCAGGCCTGGGTCGACTTTTTCAGGGAAGAGACCGGGGAAAAGACCCTCGGGAATAATGAGATGGAACCGTAGTCGCTGCCGGGCATATGAGTTGCCGCATCACCATAGTGCGCAAGCACTGACCCACCCTCCATTTTTTTAAAGGCAACGTATGAATCTCCGGGATGTGCAGGTACTATTGTATTCAGCCAGTACTATATTGGAATAGTGAAGATTGGAAAACCTATCCGGATTAGAACCTCCAGGTCTGAAAACCAGGGCGGGGCAGTCATTTTCAAAGCGGATTCCAAGAAAATCGGCTAGCCGTCCTCAAAATTCCATTTGCAGTCATCAGGCCTGTCTATGTCACATCACTGCCCGTTTATCGCCGCCATATATTCAAATAGTGAAAAGGGCTATTACCCAGCTGGTAGCAATGGTAAAAAAAGATATTGATGCGTTCATTAACAGGCAGGCACCTGATTTCTGTCTCCCCGGTGCAGAAGGGAAAGAAGTATGCCTTGGGACGTTTCGCGGGAAATGGGTTGTACTGTATTTTTACCCAAAAGACAATACACCGGGATGTACTCTTGAGGCCGTCAGGTTTTCCGCCGCGCTTGAACAGTTTGCGGCACTCGGTGCGCAGGTCATTGGTGTGAGCGGTGATTCCCCGGAGAGTCACCAGCGGTTTACTGAGAAGCATAACCTGAGCGTTGTACTGCTCAGTGATGCTGACCACCGCGTGCTAAAAGCGTACGATGCATGGAAACCCAAAGTAATGTTCGGAAAAGAATTCTTCGGGACAGAACGTGATACCTTTTTGATAAACCCGGACGGAACGATCGTGGAAGTCTGGCGTAAGGTAAAGGTTAACGGTCACGCAGAGGCAGTAAGGGCATCCCTCATGAGCAGGAGTGGTACGGGGTAAGGCGGGCGGTTCTGTAATATAACTGAGATATTACAAAAAAGCAACCTGGCTATAAACCATTCCCCTAACAAGAGGTGTTAAAAAAATGATGTTATATCAGATCATACTGATACCTGGCGTAAAACGGAATCGCCGGGTATGAAAGGTGGTATTGTGGTTTTGTGATAGTCTTATCGTCCATATACTGGTTTATCGACGCCTGGGATGGGATACTGAAGCCATTTCTCTGGAATAACCAGGAGACACTTCCATTCTCCAGCCTGAAATTCAGGACCGACTGGGTCTTCTGGCCCAACGTATTTTTATACACTGATGATTGTTTCCATTCATACGTATCCATCCCCGTTGTCCATTTCATATCAATGGTCTCATTCAGGACGGCGTCCCCGGAAAATTCAGAATCAGTTTTTATCATGCTATTTCCAAAGGGGGTATAGGATGCGGAGACTACCGGTGTCATAAGGAGTGCAAGACCCAGCACCATGGCAATAACCATAAGTTTCGGTTTCTTCATTCGTACCACTTCACTATCATGTTGTTACTCAGGCTGGAACGGGAAGCAATAAATTGCTTCTGCTGAATGAACTGCGAGGTTATATGCCACAACTTCGTGGTAATACATTCTGCTGTTAATGTGGGGGCTGTCAGTCCTGCCTGTTTTTTTGTGATTCAGGTGCACCCGAACTGAGCCGTTTATAGATCCCCCAGCATACTTTTGACTGGTCAGTACGACCAATTTTTTTTAAGACCATTGATTTATTAAACCAGGCCTCTGTGTAGAACTGGTCAATGGCAAGTGCCTTTTCATAACAATCCAGTGCGTCCAGAAATTTTTCCTGCCGAAATAACTCATTTCCACGTTCTTTTAATTGAACAGGGTCTGTTATATCAAAAACTGCAGGGTCAGGAGATGCAGTACCCCCGGCACCTGCTGGCAGAGGATCGGCCGTTACATTATCTGTTATACTGCTGTCCCCGGAAAGAATGGGTCCGACAGGCGTGGTATCCCCCCTGCCTGCACTGCAGGAGTCCTTGGCGTCTTCTGCCAGCACTAATCTGAGTCGGGCGAGGTCCAACCCGCATTTTGTGCAGCAGGTTGTCGTATCATCATTTTTCTCTCCACAACCCGGGCAGAACATGACAATCGTTAACGACATTTCATCCCGTTGTTTAATATATCTTTTCTATCAGGGGGAATGTAAATGAAGGATAATGCTGTACGATTCCCACCGTTTCTAAAGAGAAACATCCCAGAAGCCTAACGGTATGACAACGAACCGATGAAAATATGAAATGTCCATTTTTTCACCTGCAACGTTGGTGAAAAAGTTATAATCCTACCGGAAAAAAGCCGTAATTACTGAGTTCCGGGAGTAATTACAGGCTCCAGCGAGATATTTTCTTTTGACAGGAAATATCCGAGGATTGTCCGGATAACGACCACAGCCCCGAGTGTAAACAGGTCACTCGTGGATGGGTTGAGGACCGTGGTGAGGACATCGCCCGCGATGAAAAAATCGAGGCCGAATACAATTTTTCCTGTTAAATCTGCCCTTATCGCGTTGTATGTTACCTTTTTCTTCCTTGTCTCGAGGAGGATGATGTTCACCGTCGCCCCGATCCCGCCAAAGATAATAATTGCAGCCCCTACAATGCCAAAAAAATATGTAAATATCCGGACTATATCGGTGAACAAGGGAATGTCCATACCAGAAAAAGAATGTCTGGAAATAATAACCTATGCTAATAAAGGTAAAAAAACTGGTAATTCAGTCCATTGCTATTGAATCCTGCGTCCTGCCTGATTGTACAGTTATCTGACATGTTTTCCATTACCTATTCAAAATTGGCAGTGACGCCCCGTTAGCCGGACCCTTCAGGGATAAAATAAACACAAATATATGCAGAGCAAATGGTTATCCTGACTACCTGTGTCACCACCCCAACCTGGCAATGCAAAACCTGCTGAGCGCTCTCCCATTACTCCCCGGGATATTGATTTAATTAAGGTACCATCCGGTGACCCGGCTGAGGTGGTGAAAAGTATTCTGCCAGTCCGGGTGCGGGGGATGTGCCTCTATGGCGCATACCAGCTGGCCCCCAAGATCGATGCCCTGGCAGCAGAAACGCAAGGGGTAAAAGAGGCAGAGGACATCGAGTGCATCCACCGCATGAGGGTTGCGAGCCGGCGTCTGCGGGCTGCAATGCCACTTTTTGAATCGTGCCTTCCTGAAAAGAAATATGATACCTGGCTGGATGAAGTCCGGCAGGTTACCCGGGTGCTTGGCGATGCACGGGATACTGATGTCCAGATCGTGTTCCTAAAAAAATTCCGGAAGCGGACGCTGGCACACCAGAAATCACAGGCAGGAGGGGACCCGGGCCCCGGATCACCGCTGGTCCTCGGTATTGACTACCTCATGTCTGACCTGAAAAAGCAGCGGATATCGTTACAAAAAGATGTTATTGCATCAGTTGAACGCCTCGAAAAGCGGCAGGAACTCCCTGCCATGCAGGGAACAGTCCAGTCCCTGATTGATCGGTCCGGTTCAGTACGAAAGAAGCCGTCCTTAACCGGTATCCCCCCGGTAGCAGCTGACCACATCGGACGACAAATCGCTGTTCTGCTCTCCTTTGCGTCCTGGGTACGTCACCCTGATGCCATCGCAGAGCACCATGCGATGAGGATCGCATCAAAGAAACTCCGTTACACGATGGAAGTGTACGCGCAGCTATACCGGCTTGGGTTAAGAAAACCCATCAGGAGGGTCGCAAGTCTCCAGGAGATGCTCGGCAGTCTCCACGATTGTGACGTATGGATAGACATGGTTACACGCACCCTGTTAAAAGAGCGCGCCAGGCTTCGTCCGGTTACTGAATCGAACAGGCCTTCATCAACAGAAATTACCGGTCTGAAATTATTCCTGGCGAACCGGGAGAGAGAAAGGACGGTACTCTACCGTAAATTTGTACGGTACTGGGACACGCTCGTTCGTTCCGGTACATGGGATGACCTCCGAAGGGTGGTGGCAGGTAGTGTAAAAAACCAGTATCTCCCTAAAAACGCAGATATCGAATTTTCGCGCCTGGCAGTCCTGCAACTAGCCATGGTCTACCCGGAAGGACTGGTTCACGCCCGCCGTGTTACGGAAATGGCGCTTGCACTATTTGATGATCTGATGCCGCTTCACCAGATGAGTGAGCGTTCCCGTTTTCTCCTGGAATGTGCGGGGATGCTCCATGACATTGGCTGGAAATCAGGAAAAAAAGGACATGGCGAGCGGAGCGGAGCACTCATCCTTGCAGATGAGTCAATCCCGTTCGGTGTTGCCGAACGCTCCATCATCAGCCTTGTTGCACGTAGTCACCGGGGAAAGAAACAGCCTTCGGAGTTTGACCTTTTTTCTATCCTCTCACCCGATGATCAGCAGCGGACGATTGTACTTTCAGCGCTCCTCCGGATTGCTGATGGTCTTGACTTCCGGCACCAGGGCACTGTGGAATCGGTGCAGTGTTCAATCCGGCCTGAGAGTATTGAATGTATTATCACTTCGTCTTACAATGTCAGTCCCGAAAAGGAACAAGCAGGGATCAGGGCTGACCTTTTCGAAAATACATTCGGACTCCCGTTTTTCTTCGTATAAGCAGGGTCACCGCCAATAACCCCAAACCGCATGTCTGACAGGAATGGGTTTCACCCCCTCCATTCTTCGTATTTCCCTCTTATTTTTTATGATACCGAAGGGTTTCAACAAAGCCGTTATTGCAATGAATCGTTCCCCATGGCCCCGAATATCTCCGCAACAGCCTCACCATGTGACGGGCCGTATCCACCTTCAAGGATAAATGCAACCGGGCCTCCGGAGCATTCACATACCAGCCTGGCCATCTCACCAACATCTTTGGGACGGAGGTCCATATTCCCAAGCGGGTCATCAAAAAGGCAGTCCTGTCCAGCAGAAACAATAATGATATCGGGTTGGTACTGCTGTAGTCCCGGGATAATTATGTGCTCAAATGCAGCCCGGTATTCTCTGGCAGATGATCCGGCGGGTAACGGAATGTTCAGTGTGAACCCCTTTCCTGCCCCGGTACCGGTTTCTCCCGGGGTACCGGTTCCTGGATAATGGCATGCCTGGTGGACAGAGCAGTACAACACATCTGGTGAATCATAGAAGATTTCCTGGGTACCATTGCCGTGGTGCACGTCCCAGTCAACGATTGCGACCCTGTCACATCGTAATAGTGCATATGTGGCGGCTATCGCTGCATTATTGAAAAGACAAAATCCCATGGCGTGCCTGCTGTCCGCATGATGGCCCGGTGGCCTGACCAGCGCAAAGCAGTGACTACCTCCAAAGACCCTCTCAACTGCTTTTATCGCAGAACCTGCAGCAAGACGTGCAATATTGTAGGAATTACCGGTAATGTACGTGTCAGAGTCCAGGTAGAGGCACTTCCCGGGCAGGCATTCCCGGCAACGTTCTGCCACCAACTCGATATAATTTTCGTCGTGCGATCTTGCCAGGTCTTCAGGTGATGCAATTTCGGGTTTGAGGAGCTTCACGTCCCTGGGAATACCCTTCATCGCACAGAGCAGCCTGGACTGGGATTCCGGGTGTCCGTCACAGTTATGTCCACCAAACATAGCACCGGTGATAACCTCGCGTGGAATCATTCGTAACTGCCCATTCACCGCAGACGCAATTAATATTCCGTATAAGACGGGGGAAACCTGAGTATATCCCAAAGAATCCATATGGTTCTTCAGGCCGGTATTTACCCGGTGCAGGAGATTTCCAGTAGTGCTGCCAGGGTTGGACTATTCGGGAATATATCCATTATTAATGAGATAGGCGGCTATCTGGTCCTCCACATCCGGGGATTCCCACTCGATAATCCGATCTCCCCGTTCCCAGACTGACTGTAACTCCTCGTCCCCTGTATGTAATGCAAGGGTGCCTGTTACTGTTCCAAGGAACTTCCTTTCCGGGGTATACACCCGGAAAACCACGCACCGGTAGAACTTACACTGTGGGGCACTTGAAGTATGGATGGTACATATGATCCGCTCGCCTGATGGTCGGAGAAACCGGCATGCTTCCGGGTGTTCCTGTATCCATGTCGTATCAATGAAGAGCTCCCGTTTATCCTCGTCAACCGTTGCAGAAAATGGTGTCCCTGTTGAGACGGAACTGCATTCAAATTCAAACGGGCCGATCTCACGGTCAATACTAATATAATCCCCCATGTACATGCAACATGTCCCACACTGTTTACAATCGAACCCCATACAAACCTCCTGCTTCTCTGGTACTGTTGCGTAGTTTCATGCAGTTATTCTGGTCAGATCAACGCTTTTTTCATAACCCGGTAATCATAAAGAGTCCCGGGGCCTTTTTATTTGAGTGCCTGCCAGATGGCAAACACAAATTCCAGTGCTATGAGGGCAATAATGACCCATTCAAGGTTATTGGAATGCTGGATCCGGACCTCGTCTGACAGCATGGAATAGGTCTCCTGGATTACTTCAATTTTCCTGCTTACACTGTCGCTCCACTGTCGGCTCCGGCTTACCTTGAGTACCATATCATACACGCGGGCATAATAGACGTCTTCCGTCACCTTGATGAGGTTATTTACTTTTTCGATGATCTCTGATATCTCTGCGGATGTCCTCATCTGCCCGGCCATAATTGCATGGTACTGCCTGCTCCGCCGAAACCCGGGAAGTTTGTCAGCCAGGTCGATATCATCGTACATCTTCTCCATCTGCCGTGTCAGTTCACGGTCGTAATAACGGAGTTCGAGTACCTGCACATTTGCAAATTCAATCAGGTCAATAATATCGGTAGGGTTTTCAGGTTCGCATAGAAGGGCCGAATCCCATGAAAGGATGGCAAGGTCATCGGTGCGGTAGGAGAGTGTGTTTCTCGTGATTTCCTCGCGCATCTGCGGTGAAATATTGCCCCGTTCGCCCGTCATCAGGGTGACCGGATCGATGGAATTGTCAATCCTGTCCATTATGTAGATCGTGTAATCCTCAAAAAATTCATGATCAATGGTCAGGTCTTTGAGGTGTGGGCGGAGTATCTCTCCGATTGTTGCCAGGTATTGCTGGAAAATACCTGCCAGTCCATCCTGCCCGTAAAAGAGGACTGCTGTATCCTCCAGGTCTTTGACCGGGGACCTGCTATTTTCATACACAAAACACAGGCTTATCGCCCCGATATCGTAGACCTTCGCGATCACCCAGAAATCAAAGTCGCGCTCGCCCCGTTTCACACGGACCGTGTCCATTCTGAGCATGAGGGGGGGTTCCTCCATCATGATCGATTTTGGCTGGACCCTCTGAAAACTGGCACGACCTAAAGAATAATTGGCCGCAAGTGCTTCAGCAAGAGCTGTCTCCAGTCGTTCGAGGTTAATTTCCCTGCCGATATCATATATCCGGTAATAGCGGCACGAATACATGTGACAAAACATCCTCCTGATTATTCTGGCTAGTCCACAGTTACCTGTACCATAGGCACTCCATGTAGATACCCATTTTCGTCAAAGCCAGGTCGGGACTATAAACAGCGGCCGGAATATCCACCTGGTCCATAATGGATCTCCCCTCACTCCCTGATAATCCATACCGACCGATACTATTATATTCCAATGAAGATTTCCCTAATAGAGAGGCAACTACATGCTCGATGTAATGAAGTGTAACGTATGCGGTAAGATTGTGATGGTAATCCATAATGGGGTGGGTACCTCAGTCTGTTGTAACCAGCCAATGGAACTGCAGATAGAAAAGGCAGAAGACCAGGGCAAAGAGAAGCACCTGCCTGTGATTGAGAAGACAGGAAACGGCATTAAAGTAAAAGTCGGTTCAGTCCCGCACCCGATGGAGGGAGAGCACTATATTGAGTGGATCGAAGTCAGATCAGGTAACTATCTTCATGTCAGGGGCCTGCAGCCAGGTGATTCACCGGAAGCGGAATTTCCCGTTACCTCAGCTGATGTTAAAGCCCGATCGTACTGCAACAAACATGGCTTGTGGTCAAATAAACCGAAAAAATATTAATATTTCGGCTTTGTAGAAAACCCTTCTGTGTCATAAAAAATAAGAGGGAAATACGAAGACATGAGGGGGTTTCAACCGGTTTTCACCCCCTCCCTGCCCCACCCCCATTAATATATTCTTCGGGCAGGGTTTCCTGAAGGCTCATTAAATTCAGAGTATTCGGGGAATCGTCTCTATCCCAACCGGGGTCGCCAGAGCGGCGGGCCATGAGCCCCGGGAGGAGCGTGATGAAATTTTGGAATTACCAATCTGCAAGATAGATTTGAGTGGATTTTCCATGTAAATGCGTGAATGAACTCCAATATGAAGAGATTTTGAACATGGCATTTTCATGGTTCGGGTATGAACTCACCGTTCATGTGTGTTTCTACAGAGCGAATTTTTCTTACTTTTACAACAATTTTTTTTTGAGCATGTTGCCAGGTGTTTACCCGGCTTTTATTCGCAGGATATGACGGTCTCACTGCAGTTCAAATCCCACCCATTTATCCGGTTGCCTCACATTATTTTCGTTTGGATACCCGGCAGGAAGGAGAGGTTCAACTGCTCGAATTTATCATTGCAATCATCATCGCAATCGGAATAGGAGTGATCGCAGCCGTCCTCGGAGTCGGTGGCGGGTTCCTGATGGTGCCGGTATTCACAATCCTTTTTGGTCTTGACCAGAAGATGGCCATCGGGACAAGTCTTGCAGTAATTGTTGCGACATCCTTTTCGGGGTCGTTTTCTTTTGCCCGCCAGGGGCGGATATTCTACCGTGCTGCCACGGTTATGATTATTCCTGGAATCATCGGGGCGGTTATAGGGGGTCTTCTCACCGCAGTGTTGCCGGGTTCATGGCTTGCGCTAATTTTTTCAGGGTTGATAATACTCTTCGCGGTTGCCATGCTTTCCGGGGACCGCACCCTGATTTACCCGATTACGATCGGACCGTCATTTAGCGAGGAGTGCAGGGACCGGTTTTCCACGTGCGTTACGATGAGGATATATTATCTCCACCTCATTACCTGGGGGGCCCTTTCAGGACTCATCGGGGGTGTATGCGGCCTGGGGGGTGGTGTTATCAATGTGCCGGCACTTTTCATCCTCGGGATGCCCATACATTTTGCTGCTGCAAGTTCCACGTTCATCATCTTTTTTACGTCTCTCGCTGGTACGGCAGTACATCTTGCACTGGGGCATATCCTCCCGGCACTTGCGGTCACATTTGCAGCAGGTGGATTTTTCGGAGCACAGCTAGGGTCGAGACTCGCCCCCGGGATCCCGGCGGAATCTTTAAAGAAGATAATTGCCGTGATGTTTATCCTGATTGCCTTAGGGACTATTATAAAAACGCTTCTCTCCTGATTGTTCGCGATTCCAATGTTTTGGAATACCGGTTTTGTTGAAACCCTGCATATTGAACGTAAGAGGAAATACGTTGATACGAGGGGTTTCCAACTCATCCCTGTCCCACCCCCATTACGATACTCCCGGGCAGGGTTCAGCGGTAGAAACCCTGAAATTTTAAGGGATTGAAGAGATCATTTCCTATCCCAACCGGGATCCCCGAAGCGGCGGAGCATGAGCCCCCGGGGCGTTGAGTAAATTTCGAAATACTTCAAGCAGGTAAGATAGTTTCAGAGCATTTCAACAAAGTGCATTTCCCATCAAAACAGGCATGATGCCACAAGACCACAAGCATACAACATGAAATTGCCAGTGGGGTTTTTCATATTAAGCGCCTGTGACCGCCCCGCTGTCGGGCATAAACAATGAAATTGTCGATGGGATTTTCATTGGAAATGACAAAACGGACCCCAATCTATGGAAAATTTTGAACGAGGTATTTTGACAGCCCGGGTGTAAGCCTCCCGTTCAAGTGTATTTCAACAAAGATATCTTATTCAGATATTGTCTCATATTGAAAAGAACAAAAGAGATGCTCCATAAAGGGACATATATTCTCCCTGAATCTTCACACCTGGTCAATCCCATGAATAAGAAGGAACACCCACAGGAAATTCACTGGCGGGGGGAGTTTCCACCCTCGCTGGTCCATTTTATTATTGATAATGCCGGGGAGGGGATCTGGTACCTTGACCAGAACAATCGTATTCTCGTGGTAAACCCAAAAGGCGCAGCGATCGTTGGTTGTTCACAGGAGGAGATGATTGGACATTCACCTGTTGAGTTCCTTACATTTGCAGACTCTGAGGCATCAGGAAACAAGGTTGTCGATAAAGATGGCGTGCATACCCTCCACAAGGTACTCCGGAAAGACCGGTCAACAATGCTCGTGGTCTCCCGGACCGTCCCCCTTCATCTGGCGGACGGATCTTATTACGGGGCATTGATTTATTTCCTTGATATTCTCGAAACTGATAAATGGGAACGAAAGGACCAGAAAGCGGTGTCACTACTTCTTGAAGCCAGGGCGGAACGGGACCTGCTCCACCAGATCATTGAAAAACTTCCCGATGAAATAAGCATTTTTGATAGTGAATGCCACTACCTGTTTGTTAACACCGCCCGGGCAGAGTCTGCAGGGGCCGGACCCGGGGAATTCATTGGTAAGACACCCCGGGAAATCAGGATCTTATCTTCAGAATCTGCCAGGATCGAGGAGATGATCCGCTCTGTCTTTTGTTCCGGAAATCCTGTGTGTGATGAAGAGGTAACCCTGGTGGAAGAAGGGGAGATCACCCGGTATTTCTATGTTGGACCAATTATCGGCCCGGATGGAACTATTGCAGCGGTATTCATGGTTTCAAGGGTCATGTTGCTCTACGACCACGTGAATGAATAAACACCTCGAATTTTTTTTCTGTTTAGTTTCCCAGCGGCATTATCGGCAATTATAGAAAATACATCCTGAAACAAGGATAACCTGACCGGTAGCCCCCCATGCATTCGTGGGGGGCATTACTTCACGGTTTTACACCAGCGGTGCAGGCTGGACCTCACCTGCAAACGGCAGACGTGCGCCTTTAAGAAATACCTGCTCATCCGAGATTTTTAGTTTATCGAGGATAAGGTCCTTACCGCGCCTGGTCATGGCGAACACCGGGATGGCCGTGCCTGCCTGGAGGAGCGCTTTTTTCCCTGCGATTTCCCTCACCCATTTTGAGGCGCATGCCGTGATAAGATCGGCAGTAACAGCAAGTCCCTCTGCCTCTTCCCGGGTTATACCTGTAGTATGTACCGCAATAATCAGTGCTTCAGGACAGATCACCCGGATCCTTGCAGCATCAGCCGCGCTGGCTACCGTGACAGCAATCCGGCGATAGCCTTCAGCAAAAGCGAGAACCGTTCCCGCAGGCTGGTCGATCCGCGCCTTTTCCGGATCAAGGACTAATCCGCCTGCCTCTTCAATTTTTTTTATTATTCCAGGGAGGGGGGATGTTTTCACAAGTCCTGACATGCGTCCGCCAATTCCCTGCACAAGTTCGGGGCTCCTGACAATAACGGTGCCAGCCCCGTCAGAAGCAACTACTGCACAGTCTATGATCCCAAGTTTCAGGCCGGCACTCATCAGCTCCGATGCTCCAAACCCGACAAATTCCCCGCTGCCAAGCACTTCACGCCCGTTGGTACACATACCAAACACCGCTATCCTGTTGGAAAAATTCTCTTCAACCGCTTCGGGAGTGATCAGATGTACAGGTCTGGCAAACCGTTCAGCAAGTGGACAGGTCGCGATCAACGCGCCCCCCACTTCAATAATTTTACCATCCCTGATAAGAATTCGGCTTTTCCCTATCGCTTCGATAATATGTTCGTCATGCTGGTCATCCATGGGTATTCCTGGAGACTGGGTTTATTGTTCCCCTGCATTAAGTGATCTGGTAGTGGCAGTTTTTTTGGGATGCCCGGAAAAAAATGGATTAATTCTTTCTGTTAAGTATTAATGCAGTTATCCCTGCAACACCCACCGCCAGGAGAAAAGTGACCGGTGTGCCGGGGGACTTTGTCGGTGCTGCAGTGGTTGTCGCCCGGACTGTTGTTGCGGTGGTGACCGGGGTCGTGATTAAAGGGGCTGCAGTTGTCGGGACCGGAATTATCTCACGCATCGTTGATAGTTCCACATTATCGATATATCCTTCTGCGACAGATTCTGTATTCCCGTACATCCCGATGGACGAAATCATAAGTCGTTTAATGGTATGGAGTTCCTCCCCCAGTGTTACATAGTATCCCCATAACATCGTCTGATTATTTTTATAGCTGACTTTTATATCCGCGTTCATAAGTTCTTTATTGTACCGGACAATGACGTGGTACGTCTGGTTATCTTCGAAATTCGTCGTGGGGCCGCCATAGCTGTCATGGGCGCTGCTCACTTCAGCCAGCTTATTGCTCTGGGTGATCACCTGGAGCCACATCAGCTTGCCGTTTTTCTTGTTGGTAAATTTGGACAACACATTGGTACCACGGGTGATATCCATTTCATTGCTGCCCATTCCGAACTGGAACGATAGTTCCTTATCGGTAATAAGCGGGTAATAATCATATTCAAGGGTAAAAGATTCCCCGTTATAATTCACCGGGATGAATGAATATCCCCCGGTACCTGGCTGAATAAGATAGTGGTACATCCCCTTCTGCGGCTCCCAGTAATAGCGCGTCGGATTATTAGTCTGCCATAACGGGTTTGTCGAAAAATTAGTCGCATATATGATTACTTTCTCCTGTGATACGGATGCAGCCGGCTGATCTGCTGCAGATACGGGTAAGATAAGGACCATACCCAGGATGATAAGAGCGAGCGTAATGGCAAATAATCTGTTTCTCATGATCTTGAATCTCCCATTGGCATAATTGTGATTCCTCCTTTTTTACCGGGTATCCATGCCCCCGTAGTAGTACAACAGGGAATGAGGTAACATACCAGGTTATATCGTTGTTTTTATTACGACGACATGTCCTGTCTGCTTATTGTTTGCGATCTTGTGATGTATAACTATTTCGGAACGGTAATGAAAAATACCAGATATCTGGTGCCCCATCAGGGATACAACCTTAAATTACCTTGCATCCTGACAAAAAAAGGAAAAGAAAACATCCCTCCCGAAACCCAGATGACCGGGAAGCAGTGTTTTTTATTGCCTGGTTAATTGTATCATACGAGCTGCCAGGATTCAGCCCCCCTTTGTAGAATACTCCGCCGGTTGTTTTGGTAAAGACCATTCTGCCGGTTGAGTCGGGTTTGAAGTTCCTGATGATGACCTGCTGTCCGGGGCTGATAAGTGTCCTGCCTCCGTCTGCAAAGAATACGGTAGTACTATCTCCTGCAGGAATGATGAGCGTCGTTGACGAACGGTAATTCCCATACCCGGTGATGCCGATAGCAGTGACAATTCCCTCCTGGACAAGGGCCCCGTTCACGTACATGTTTACTTTATTAAAGTTGAAGCCGGTAATGGCGGATGAAGATGCATCGATCTCCCCGGATGAAGGGTCCATGATAATGAGCTGGACGTTGTCCCCTTCCATGAACCGGTAAATTCTTCCGGCAATCTTAACCCAGGAGTCCGTGGTAGTGACGGTGAAGGCAATATATCCTTCAGGTGCCAGATAACCTGAAGTACTTCCGTAGAGATACACATCGTGGCTGGGGGAGGTGGTCGTGGAAATATAGGAATTCTTGATCCGTGTATCTGCCCCGTAGGAATTTGCCACCGTGAGGATCACCTGGTAGGAACCCCCGGACGAATAGATATGTGTTGGGTTTGATTCTGATGATTTCATACCGTCACCAAAGTCCCATGACCATACCACGGGCTGCCCTGTCGAAAGGTCGGTGAAATGAACTTCCAGCGGTGCCGTACCATCACGTGGCGAAGCCGCAAAATTTGCTACCGGTGCAATGCCCGCCGAGATATACCCGGGAATCGACTTTTTATCAGACCCGAATTTATTTTCCACGACGAGGCTGACCGTATAGCTGCCCGGGGTGGTATACCTGTGTACCGGGGTTCGTTCTGTTGATACACTTCCATCTCCGAAATTCCATGACCATTTGGTGGGAATGCCTGTTGAGAGGTCTGTAAACTGCACATCGAGCGGGAGCTGCCCTGAAGTCGGCATCGCAACGAAATCTGCCCGCGGTGGAGTAGGGGTCACCTGTGGAATGACCATGGTAATAGGCAGGATACCCGGGATCACCTCTGTTTGTACCGGCACGATCTCTCCCTGAGTAACTCCCGGCATAATGGTGGATGACGGTGTGGACGGTACAACCGTGACCGGGGTGGTAACCGGGGCCGGGGTACCACTGTGTAATTGTTGCGAGACTATCACGGTCTGCTTCTGCCCGTTCCTGTATATCACCTGGACCGTTTCCGGGCTGCTACTACCGGAATACTGGACTTTTATAGTTTTTCCTGCTGTCCATGGCCAGGTCTGCGAGTGAAGCAGTGAGACCTGGCTGTCCGGGATGTCCTCCCCGTTTATCCGGACCAGGAGGCGGTCTTTTGGAAACTGGTCCCCTCCGTCATGATAGAGATATACCACATTCCCCGATGCCTCAACCGTTGCATTCATACGCGGCACTTTGTCAGGGCTCGACGAGAAATAAATCATTGCCCCTGCAGCGGCGACAATCAAAATGATCGATAATACGATGACAATGATCGAGTTCCTCGATAAAGCATCCTCAGTGTTCATGATCCTCCGCCCGTCGGTACCCACGCAAGGTTTCATGCCTTACTCCGGAGTCCTGCCGGGATTTAATTATTGAATCTTCTAATTTGGGGAGATATGAAGGTATCTCATAACAGCATCCGGGGACCGGTACCGTAAACCCGGCGAATCAAAGGTAACCGCCGGATAAAAAAAGTGATTGCCGGCACAATGAACACCTACCTCCCTTTCTCCAGATGCCTGATCTGTGTAAGGGGGGATGACTTTTCAAGAAATGAGGTGATAAAGGTGGCAAACTCCTCGTCTATGCCATCCGGGCCTTTCCTGACTGAAAGGGAATCCCGGATTTCCGACCTGACATGGCGTCCGAGCCCGACTTCCAGGAGATCGGGTGACGCCAGAAGGTCACCTGCGGATGAATAGCGCCGCTCCAGTTCAACGACATAGATCCCGTTTTCGATATAAGGCCCTGAAAAAAGGCGTCCTTCTGCCATTCCCTGGATGTACTTTTCGGAAAACTGCCTCGCATTTTCCCGGGCCCATAATGGCGGGCCGAAATGGCGTGTTACGGGTGGCAGTGAATCGGTGAGTAATTCAAACAAGAGCATGCATCGGTCCGTTTTCATGCAATACGCTGCACGGTTTACAATGAACTCATGCCTGGCAAGGAGTGCGGAGATCGCCTCAAGACTTTTTCGAAGCTGGGGTACTACAATCTCCTCGATATACGGTGGTGTCGGGAATGTCAGCGTATAGATTGCGGTTTTTCGTTTTTCAACCAGCATTTCTGCCTTTTCATTGGACTCAGCACGAGGGGCCGGAAGGAAAAAAAATCCTTCCCCGGGACGCTCGAGATAACCCCTGCACAACTCGATAAATTCGCACATCCGGGTGAGTGATACCGAGGCAGATACATTTCTCCCCGGGTCTACAGGGTCAACCACGACCAGCGGTTCATGAAATGTCTTTGTCCGGTGGTCTGAACAATCGATAAGGACTCCCGGCCACCAGTCTGAAGCTGCCGCAAGAAGCGGGATAAAACCCCCGTAATGGAACACAAGGAGTTCACAAAGGTACCCTGAGAACCCTTCGGTCATCTGGTCAGAACCATAAATCCCGCCATTCTTTGCAAATTGTTTAAGAAGGAGCACGTCATCGATAAGGCTGCTGATGCGGTCTTTTATATACCGGGTGTGGAACGGTGTCCTGTCCACGGCACTCCTGATCGCTGCCGGATCTGGTACCGCGTAACAGGGGACAATATCAATATCAAGGCCATCAATAATTGCATTGATATATGGGTGTTCTGCATACTTTTCACGGTAGGTACCCCCCGCTGATTCCGCAATGTTCCTTGCAAGTGTAAGCCCCTCATCTTCGAGTTCTTCCCGTGTGAGGTCCGGTGGGAACAGCATGAATATATCGAGGTCCCGGTCACCACGGATCCACGTGTCACGTGCAACGGATCCTACAACCATCCCTGTCGCCCTCCCGCTCCGGTTGACCAGGTCAATCAGCTCACCTGCTACCGTAAGGATATGCACCCTTTCATCAGCCTGCGGCCTGATCCGTTCGAGCACTGATGTTTCAAGTGCAGATCTTGTTACCACATAACCTCCAAAATTGTATCATATACCGGTCCGGTCGGGGTAAGGGTACTTTTTTTCAGGCTGAACCCGGAAATATGACATTCTCCCAGTGTTTCTGAGAGGTATGGCCTGATTGACTGCATGAGGGACGGGTGATATTCTTTTACTCTTGCGATAGTAGCATGGGGAGTGAACCCGCGCTCCTCCCGTGGAACGCCGATGGCAGTGAGTGCCGTTTCAACCTGTTCGAAGAGGAGCCTGCATCCTCCACTGTCCCCTGCCGTCCCCCATATAACACGGGGGTTACGGTTATTATTTGCAGAAATACCTGTTATTGTGAGGTCAAATGGCTCAAGTATGACCTCACTGAGTGCTTCCCTGACAGGTCCGACCCGCGGGGCCTCAATTTCCCCGAGAAATTTTATAGTTATATGAATAATCGCAGGATCAACGAGTGTGATTCTTGCCCCGCTCTTCCGGATTGCCTCCTGTACTTCACGCATCTTCTCACGTATCTCAGGTGACAGGTCGATTGCCACAAATGCTCTGACTATTCCGGGCCCCTCCTTTATCCTGTTATGGTTATATCTTGTTTCCGGTACGGGGATAATTAATTTTCTTTGCGCCCCGGGAGAACTATCGAACACTTTTTTAAAATTAAGCGCTATTGTACGTGAGATAGGGGGGGTGATACATTGGCAGATTCACCGCAACTGACCATCTATACACTTGAGCTTTGTCCCAACTGCGAACTATTAAAAGAATATTTAACAGGACACACGATCCCGTACGAGGAGAGGGACATGTCCACGGCCGAATCACTGACCGAACTCCGTATCAATGGGATATTCGTCAGCGAGGCCCCCGTCCTCCAGAAGGGTGACAACTTCCTCACATCCCCTGATCTCTTTTTTGGGGGACATGTCAGGGAAGACAAGGTCACACAATTTCTTGCAGGTGCATAAATGCAGAAGCGCGATACCCGCCAGAAGACACTTGATGGGATATTCATTCCCCCGTTGCCCCCGGTCCGGACATCGGACGGGCATATCATCGAGTGGGACCGGGAACGGATCGTCCGCCAGATAGTGGAGGAAACCCGTCTCGTTGAGACATTTTACGGGTATACCAGCGCGGATGAGGAACTCGCCCGGGAGATCGCGCTGTCGGTGGAACGAAGAATTCTCTCTATGGGACTGCAATCCCTTTCAGGGCCGTTGATCCGCGAAATAATGAATATCTCGCTCCTGGAACGGGGACTTGTCCAATACAGGAATGTATGCACAAGGGTTGGTACACCGGTATACGATGCGCACCTGATCGATGTGGGGCGGGGATTTGAGGCAAAAGATAATGCCAACCTCCAGGAAAACGCTGAGACTTCTCATAAGAAAAAGGCGGACAAGATCAGCAAGGAACAATACCTCCTGCAGTTGCCCCCTGAACTTGCGGACCATCATCTGAGAGGGGATATCCACATCCACGACCTTGAGTATTTCGGGACACGTCCGTTCTGCCAGGACTGGGACCTCAGGTACTTCTTTTACTACGGGCTCATGCCTGACGGGAATGGTACAAAAGCATCAGTAGCCGGACCCGCAAGGCGCGCAGAAGTTGCCGTGCTCCATGCGGTCAAGGCACTCGGGAGTGCCCAGACGAATTTTGCAGGCGGACAGGGCTATTATAATTTCCTGACATTCCTGGCACCTTATTTCGAAGGGATGCCCTATAGCGAGATCAGGCAGATGATGCAGATGTTTGTCTACGAGATGACCCAGATGATGGTTGCACGGGGAGGCCAGCTCGTCTTTTCGTCTGTTCAGCTATGCCCGGGTGTGCCTGCGCTCTGGAAAGACAAGCCCTGTGTCTACAAGGGGAAGATCTGGGACGGAAAATCTGCACCAAAACGCACCTACCAGGAATTTGAACGCGAAGTGAGGCTCCTTTTCAAATCTCTCATGGAGGTAATGCTTGAGGGGGACTCATGGGGAAAGCCCTTCTCCTTCCCGAAACCGGAAATCAGCATCGAACCTGAATTCATGAAGGAGATGAATGAGTATAACCAGGCGCACCCCGACCTCCCGACCTACAGCGAGCTCTATCTTCTCACGTTTGAACTGGCCTCGAAATTCGGCACTCCCTATTATGATAACCAGATGCCCGGGTATCGCGGTGCAGGGAAAGGTATCTCCTGCTACCAGTGTTGTGCCTACCAGTTCTCCTGCGTTGCGGAAAATGACTCTGAATTTGATAAAAAGTTGTATTTCGAGGAGGGCCGTCATTTCTCGATGGGCTCCTGGCAGGTTGTCTCCTTAAACTGCCCCCGTGCTGCGTATAAGGCTGAAGGAGATGACGGGCGGCTTTTTTCAGAACTCCGCCTGATGATGGATGTGGCAGTTGAGGTCTTCAATATCAAGCGGCGCTGGCTTGAAATTATCCGGGCACATGGGAGGATGCCGTTTGCGATGCAGAGGCCAAAAGACCCGATCACCGGAGAACGCGGTGCAATAGCCGTAGACCTCGAGGGACTGGTCTACACGATTGGGATTGTCGGCGTCAATGAGATGGTGCAGGCCCATGTCGGGTCACAACTGCATGAATCGAAAGAGGCATTCAAACTCGCGGTCCGTGCGATGACCGAGATGGAACTCTATGCCAGGGAATTGTCAGAAAAACATTCGATGACCATTGCGCTTGCAAGGACACCCGCCGAGACAACGGGCCAGCGATTCGCTGTTTCAGACCTGCTCAACAAGGACTTCCGTGAACCCGCAAAGAAGGTTGTCAAAGGAGACCTCGAAGGGTCACTGAAAAGGATAGGGACGACCCGTGACCTCCCCATATACTATACGAATGGGACACATGTCGCCCCCGGGGCAAGGATTACACTTGCACAGCGCATGGAGATCGAACATGTCTTCTTCCCGATCGTGGACGGGGGAAATATTTTCCATATCTGGCTTGGTGAATCGAGACCTGACCCCCGTGGTCTGATGGACATGGCGATGAAATTATGTCGCAGCACCCAGATTGGGTACTTCGCATTCACACGGGATCTCACGGTCTCACTCCGCCAGTTCCATGAATATGACAGGAAAGAGCGGAAAATTACGGAGTGGGCAACGACAGACGCCCATGTGAAGGTCTGAAACGGTATCCCGTGTAATCCGGGAGATAATTCCTTTTTCGTTTATGAGCCTTCTGACATTTCTGCGGGTTGAAAAAAAGAAGGGCTTTATTGAAACTCTGTGTGTTATTTTTTAAAAAATGAGAAGCGGGAATACGTAGAAAGGAGGTGGTTTCACCCCTCCCCTGCCCCACCCCCAAATATGATATTCACTGGGGGGTCATCTGTAATGTCCCTGAAAATTTCAGAGATTTAGAGGTTATTCACTATCCCAACCGGGGTCGCCAAAGCGGCGGACCATGAGCCCCGTGAGCGTGGTGAATTTTTGGAACCCCATAATCTGTAAGATAAATTTGGATAGGATGACAATAAAAGTCCAATCCTTTTTACAATCCACGAGTTACTATTAAAAATAGCGAGCTGGACAATTTAGTTGATGTCCGGGTAGGAGGGCTTTTTTTTCAGTACGATGTCCATTACCCCGTGCCTGACGATGTAAAAGCTGTGGATGACGTCGATATGTACAGGGAGCGGGATCAGCTCGTTAAGGTCATCGATACAGATCCGTACTGAATCCGGGTCAATATCCGCATAAGGGGCATTTTTTATGTCGGGTGGCAGCTGCGTGGTAATAAATATCCGTTCATCGGATTCGATGATTTCATACCTGATCTCGTTGCAGTTACCCTGATTCCCCTCCAAGAAAGGAGGTGTCCCGCTGGTCCCCCCTGCAATGATCGTACACCCGATAAACCTCGCATGCTCATCATCAGGCAGGTCCTTCATGATGTCCTCTACCAGTTTTGCAAGGGACTTGAGAAAATCATCATACGGGTTTTCTTTATTCGGCATACATATCACAGATACGGTATTGGGGGCCTTCCTGCTCGATGATCCCGCGGGATATCAGGTCTTCGACCGCCGGGATGATCTCGACATCTTCTTTTCCCGTCAGCTCGACAAGGTCGGAGAGTGTGAGATGGTAATGGGAAAGTGCAATCACCAGATCGAGTTCTGTTTCGTTCTGAAGGATACTTTTCGCTCTCTTTTCAATCTCACGCATCTGCTCCCCGATGTCATTATCAAGGTGCCCTACCCTTGAAACAAGTTCGTCCCTGGCCTGCACCATCTTCCGGAGTGTCAGCAGGGACCGCAGGAACCCGGTACCGGTATTGCTATCTCTTGAAACCTCAGACCTTTCCTGCTTCTGAAGGCTCACTACGATGCTGATGTCGTTGGAAAGAAAATAGTATTTTCTCCGCCTCTCGTCCATCCAGAATGCAAGGATCTCTTCTCGTTCCATCATCTGCAGGTGCTCGATAACTGCTTTAGGGGAGAGTGTAAGCCGGTCAGAGATCTCTGTGACAAAGCACGGTTTCTCCCTGAGGAGTTCAATAATCCGTCTTCGGTTCCTGTTCCCAAGGATGTCCAGAACGCGGGCAACGTCGATGCTGTCGAGCATTAGTAACCTCATGTTAGTCCTGTAAATATTTATAATATTTGTAGTTCAGAACCCGCAACCTTACATTCCGTACTAAAAAATATTGTGCCGCTTTCATGTTCATATAACGGAGCTGTAATCACATTTCCTGCACAATACGGTCTGGTAATTCCGTTGATACGTGCCCCGTATGCTTCAACCTGCATCCTGACAATGTGCAGCCCTGGCCCCTATCTGCTGTGCATGGCGGAATCCCGCAGTAGCAGGTCAAAAGTCTTCAGTTTCATAGTATGCGGAATCCCGGGTCCGGTATCAGTACCTGATACCTCAGCTATCCCGTCAGGCGGATCTCCTGAATTTTTTCGCTTTGTTGAAACCCTTCGGTGTCATAAAAAATAAGAGGGAAATACGAAGACAGGAGGGGGTTTCACCCCCTCCCTGCCCCACCCCCCATTAAGATATCCTTCGGGCAGGGTTTCTCGAAGGCTCATTCAATTCAGAGTATTTTGGGATAGCCTCTATCCCAACCGGGTCGCCAAAGCGGCGGGCTATGAGCCCCAGGAGCGTGACGAAATTTTGGAATTCCCAATCTGCAAGAAGATAGAATTTTGTGATGTCAGAGGAACCGTTATTGTTCTACAGAGCCGAATTTTTTTCTTCTCGCGTGGAAGGATCGGTTTATTCTTTCCAGATTGGAAATAAATCGGAACTGCATAACCAGGAGGGTTTTTCATTCTACCGGACCTTCCCCAACAAGATATTGGTTGGGCAGGGTTCACCCGATGATTACCTGTATGCAGTAGAGTTCCAAAAAAAAGTCTGTATTACAACCAGGGTTGCCTAAGCCATTGGGTGGAGCCCCTGGAACCTGAGTAAATTTCAGAAATTCCTTCCCCCAAATGGGTCAGATGGATTTCAGAAGGTGAAAAAAAAGCTGGAAATAGCGATAATCCCTGTTTAATCGCTAATCCGGTAATTGGGAGCCTCATCGGTGATCAGGATATTGTGGGGGTGGCTCTCGAAATGTCCGGCCGGCGTAATCCTGACGAGTGCTGCCTTTTCATGCATTTCCCCTATATTCTTCGATCCTGTGTAACCCATTGCAGATTTCAGCCCTCCCACGAGCTGGTAGATGATGTCCGCGACATTTCCCACGTAGGGTGTGACCCCTTCCACGCCTTCTGGTACAAATTTTGTTCTCCCGATATCCTTTGGCTGGAAGTACCGGTCGCTTGAGACCCCCGAGCTCATGACGCCGAGGGAACCCATTCCCCGGTACTGCTTGTACCGTCGTCCCTTAATCGTAATGACCCTCCCCGGGGCTTCATCGGTGCCGGCAAACAGGCTGCCCATCATTACTGAATCGGCACCTGCCGCGATTGCTTTGGCGACATCGCCGCTGTACCTGACACCCCCGTCCGCAATTACCGGGACACCCGACAGCCGGGCTACATCCGCAACCGCTGCGATTGCCGTAATCTGTGGTACTCCAACCCCGGCGACTATCCGTGTCGTACAGATAGACCCGGGACCAATGCCAACTTTCAGGCCGTTTACATGGTCGACAAGCTCGCGGGCCGCCTGTGCGGTCGCGATATTTCCTGCCACAACGTCGGCTTTTGCACTTGCTTTGATATCTTTCACCGCTGCAACGACTTTCATGTTATGGCCGTGCGCACAGTCCACCACCAGCGCATCGGCACCGGCCTCGTCAAGGAGCATCGCCCTGTTAAAGTCGAAGGGGCCGACCGCCGCAGCGACACGAAGGTTACCTTTGCTGTCCCGTGTCGCTTTTGGGTACTGGCGTTTTTCAAGGATATCCTGCATCGTGATGATCCCTATCAGTTTTCCCTTCTGGTCAACAACCGGCAGGCGCTCGACCTTGTTGGTGTACATGGTTTCAAGCGCCTGGTCCATGGTGATATCAACGTCCGCAGTGATAGGGTTCCGCGTCATTATCGCCTCTATGCGTTCGGTCCCACGTTTGGATGCGATCGCGCGGACATCCCGCCGGCTTACAATACCGATGATTTTCCCGGCATCGATGACCGGCACCCCGCCAATCCGGTGCTCGTTCATGAGGCGTTCCACATCAGCGACGGTTGAATCAGGGCCTACCGTAAGCACCTTCCGTTCGATCAGTTCTTCTGCCTGTTTCACTGCCCTGACTTCCTCAACCTCGTGGTCGGGTAGCATATTCCGGTGAATTACACCGATACCACCTTCATGTGCCAGCACAATTGCCATCATTGACTCGGTAACCGTGTCCATGGCGGCACTGACGAGCGGGACGTTGAGGGGAATATTCGTCGAGAAACGTGAGGTCACTACGGTCTGGTCTGGATCGATATAGGACTCCGCAGGCATGAGGAGGACATCATCAAAAGTAAGAGCAAGCGTTGCAGTTTCCAGTTTTTCAGTAAACATTTACTTCACCATCCCGACCAGTTTCTGGACCAGATCTTCACGGATAGATGCATTCCTGTCACCACCGCAGACCATTCCCCTGACCCCGATGATATCGGGGTTGATACGTTTCAATACAGGTATATCTTCCATTTTCAGTGCACCGGCAATTGCAGTTCCGATGCCAAGGTCATGATTTTTCCAGGTAAAGCGGGTAAGTGTCGCCTCGTCCATAAAATCGAACGTGCTCTTTCCATCCTTAATACCGGTGTCGATCATCGCGAGGTCAGCTCCTGCTTCCGCAACGAGCGGTGCCATATCAAAGGGGGAGATGCTCCCGAGTCGTACATAATCCGAATATGCAGATATCACAACACGTTTTTCCGGGAACTCATCTTTTACCGCTTTCACAACTGACTCAATAAGGTCTGATGCCTTATCGATCCCGTCAAACATCAACCCTACCTTGATATAGTCCGCCCCGGAACAGGCAGCGCCATAGGCAGCCAGGCTCGCACCACCTGGTTTATAATCAAAATCACCAATCGCTGCACTCACCGGTTTGGTTGAGAGGGCCTTGATCTCCCTGATCACCCAGGGAAAGTTCGCCCCGAGCGAACCCTCAGAAGGCTTTTTTACATCGATGATATCAGCGGCAAGAGACTTCCTTGCTTCCGGAATATCCCGCGGGCTGACCAGTAATTGCATAGAGTTTAATGATCTTTTATCCTAATAGTGATTGCGTTCTGGCATGGAACTTGTTCTCGCAATGGATTTGAAGGACGGGCTTGTTGTCCATGGTGAGCGTGGCGACCGTATGAACTATCGCCCGCTTACCTGGGGGGCCTCACCCGTGGCAGATCCTGAAGAATTTATTCGCCACATCAGGCCCCGGTCGATCTATATCGCCGATCTCGACAGGATTACGGGTGCCGGGTCACATGACGGGTTAATCGCCCGGTGCAACCAGCTTGTCCGGCACTGCTATGCGGACAGGGGATGCAGGGGCCCGGGAGATCTCCTTGCCCTGGACCATTTTGAGAATGTGATTGGCACAGAAACTGCTGGCAACAATTTAACCCGTTACAAATCAGGATATCTGAGTATCGACATGAAAGGAGGGAAGGTAATCCCGTCCGGAAGAGACCCCCTGGAATATATCCGGTCTGTGCATGAATTATGTTTTGATGGTTGTATCCTGCTTGATATCAGCGGGGTAGGCACGTCGAAGGGACTGGACCAGGAGCGGCTGATACAAATGAGGGAGGCCTTTTCGGGAAGGCTCCTCTGGGGCGGGGGTGTGGCATCGGTAGAAGACCTGGAAATGCTGGGGAATTCCGGGTTTGACGGTGCAATTGTTGCGACCGCGCTTCATAACAGTGCCTTACCGGTGGATATGATCAGGAGGGGTATATTCTGTTAATAACGATTGAAGGAATTGATGGCAGCGGTAAGAGCAGCCTCGTGGCCTCGCTGTCAGCCTCCCTTTCAGATCTCGCGCCCGTGATGACCCGTGAGCCCGGGGAGACGTGGATAGGAAATTCCGTCCGGCGTGCAATTGCAGAGGAGATCGATCCGGTTGCCGAGGCGCTCCTGTTTGTCGCCGATCATGCGGTTCACCTGGCGACCGTGGTCCGTCCGGCCTTAGAAAAAAACCAGCTTGTTATCTCCGACCGCTACACAGACAGCCGGTATGCATACCAGCAGGTGACCCTCGAAGGCCTGGTACCTGACCCCCTCGCCTGGCTCAGGCAGGTACATACCGGGTGGACAATAGTTCCCGACCTGACATTTCTCCTTGTACTTCCGATAGAGATTGCCCTGTTCCGGTGTTCAGGACGTGGCAGGAAGGAGCATTTCGAATACGCCTCTCTCCTTTCAAAATTCCAGGACAATTACCTGGCACTTGCACGGGAAGACCCCTCGCGGTTTATCCTGGTGGATGCAGAAAAAGGTGAAAAGGAAATTCAGCAGTTCGTTGCCGATGCCATCAGGTCGGCCGCTGCACGGTCACAATCACGTCACCGACATTAACCACGTCCACTTTCTCTCCCCCGACCATGTACGCATATTTTGGGGAAAATGCACCCGTTGGTACCGGGATTTCCTCTCCACCTGCCATTATCGTGGATGGCGGGCTGATCAGTTGATCTTTCGGAAGTTCCCTGACTGCGTCCATGAATGCCTTTGCCTGTTTCCTGAGTGCAGGACCGATCACGCCGAGGTTGAACTGTACATCACAAACCACCTGTTCAAGGTCAGCCCTGTTGTTGCTCCACAGGACTTCTGCATTCAGTGTCCGTGAGGTGTCTCCTGCGTCATCGATACCGTGTACGGCATAGATGGTCACCTTTCCAAGAGGGGCATTCAGGGCCATTCCCTGTTCATGCTTGTAGCGTCTCAGTTCGGACACCACCTTTACAAGAAGTTCACCTTCCCGCAGTGCCTCCTCGTCTGCAAAGGTAAATTTCGTCCATTCCTGCTTGTGGACGCTGACAGAAGAAAGGTAAGAATAGCACTCTTCAGCAAAGTAGGGGGTGAACGGCGCCAGCATCCGGCATAGTGAGTCGAAGGTGGTCCTGAGTGCGAGACATGCACTCTCACGGTCCGCTCCACCCGTGTACAACCTGCCCTTGACAAGTTCAATATACTCGTCAGCCAGCACTTCCCAGGCAAATTCCCTGATGCATTTTAATGCCCGATCAAACTGGCATTGTTCCATTGCGTCTGTCACTTCTGCAATGGTGTCTGACAGTTTTCCCAGGAGCCAGCGGTCGATCAGTGCCGTGACCTTTGCATCGGGCCCGATCTCTTCCTTTTCAATCTGCATGAGAGAGAAACGGGTGATATTCCACATCTTTGTCTGGAACCGCGATGCCGATACGACATCGTTCCAGTTGAACATGATATCCGAACCGGTCGCAGCCCCCATTGCGCCCCATTGCCGCAGTGCGTCAGCCCCATATTTATCGACAATTTCAAAGGGTTCGATGATATTACCACGGCTCTTGCTCATTTTGAACCCGTCCTCGCCAAGCACCATGCCATTGACGAGGATCTGGTCCCAGGGACGCTGACCGGTAAGGGCCACCGACCGGAGAATCGTATAGAACGCCCATGTCCTTATGATGTCATGGCCCTGTGGCCTGATCTGGGCTGGGAAATACGGGGGGTTACCTGACCCGTCCCAGCCTGTCACATTAAGTACTGATATTGATGAGTCCATCCAGGTATCGAGCACATCTTCTTCCCCTGAGAATTCTGTTGACCCGCATTTCGGGCAGGGATGGTCGGGCTTTGTGCTGGCAGGGTCAACCGGGAGGTCTTTTTCAGCAGGAAATACCATCTCCCCGCACCTGCTGCAGAACCATACCGGGATCGGGGTGGCAAAAATCCGCTGCCGGGAGATACACCAGTCCCATTCCATCTGGCCGACCCAGTTCTCCATCCGCAGTAACATGTGCCCGGGGTTCCAGCTGACTTCATGCGCCGCCTTTGAAATTTCATCAGGATGAATCTTTACGAACCACTGGCGCTCGCTCATGATCTCGATCGGAGTTTTACAGCGCCAGCAGGCCCCCACCCGCTGCTCGAGGGGCTCCTGCCTGTAGAGGATATCGCTGGCTTTCATATCGACAAGGATCGCCTCCCTGCAATCAGCTGAGGACATCCCCTCGTATTTACCTGCAATCCCCGTCATTGTGCCTTTTCTGTCGATTGCCTTCCGTAATGCAAGATTGTGTTGTTTCCACCAGTGAACATCCTGTTTATCCCCGAATGTACAGATCATCACGGCCCCGGAACCAAATGTGGGATCTACTGCTTCATCGACCACGACCGGTACTTCGTGACCAAAAAGGGGGACTTTGAGACTGGTATTCCAGATACTCTTGTAGCGCTCGTCACCGGGGTGCACGGCAACGGCTACGCAGGCTGCAAGGAGTTCAGGCCTGGTGGTCGCTATCTCGATGCCGTCGAAATCAAAGAAATTGAGGTGTGTCTCCCTGCCCTCGTAGGAGACCTCGGCAAATGCGATTGCCGTCTCGCACCTTGTACAGAAATTGACCGGGTGTTCACTCTGGTAGATATAGCCTGACGTAAACATGCGGAGGAACGAGAGCTGGGTCTTTTTGTAATATGCCGGCATCATCGTGATATATTCATTCGACCAGTCAATCGAGAACCCCATCCTCCGCAGGGTCGTTCTCATTTTCCCGATATTTGCGAGCGTCAGTTCACGGCACATGTTTCGGAACTCTTCCCTCGGGACATCATTTTTTGTAATGCCGTGTGTCTCCTCAACTTTCACCTCTGTTGGGAGACCGTGGCAGTCCCATCCCTGGGGAAACATCACATTAAACCCTTGCATCCGTTTATAGCGGGCGATAAAATCGATATAACACCAGTTAAGGGCATTCCCGATATGAAAGTTGCCGGTAGGGTAGGGCGGCGGCGTATCGATGACAAACTGGGGTTTCTTTGAGTTTTTATCAAAATAATTGTCTTCATCGCGCCACGTATTCTGCCACCGCGGTTCTACTTCGGCGTAATCATATGTTTTCGGGAGTTCATGTGATGACATCTCCTGATTATCTGTCTTTTTATCACATATAGTAATCGAATGCAGAGGTGGACATTTTTAAAAACAACGTAATATTCTCAGGTAACATGAAATTCTGCCACATGACCCCGAGAAGAAAGCTCTAATGCAATCCAGTCGAATAGCTGAACAATGATGGATAAGCTCGGTGAACGGGTTGCCGCAGTCCTCGCAATCGCCTGCATAGTAGTTGCACCGTTTGTCCAGCCCCCCTGGTTCTTCTCGATCATCGTCGTACTCTTTGCCCTTATTCTCCTCCTGATACAGAAGACCAAGTTTTTTTCACTGTCTATCATCGCTCTGGCGATTTTTTACGGCATCGGCCTTATACCCCTCTTCATCTTTTCATGTACCCTTGCATTTGTCGTGATTGGAGAACTGGTATTCCGGTCAGTCGGTGAGAATATCAGGTCATACTTTGCTTACACGCTGGTTGCTGCGGCGAGTGCAGTCCTGATCACCCTGTATACACTGTACCTTCAGAACATCCTGTATCTCCCGCAACCTGCCCCTCTTACCGTGCTTATGGGGATCATCGTTGCAGTCCTCCTGAAAGTGATCCTTGGTGACCGCGATGATGCACTCATGGTCGAGACCCTTGGGATCTCGATGACGATGCTCCTCTTCAGTGACCTGAATTACCAGGTAAGTGTTCCCCTGATATCAGTGGCGGTAATCATTGCGTTCGGGTTTGGCTATTTTGCCTACCGCTTTAAAACCGCAGACATTTCAGGCCTCTTTTCGGCGGCGTTGCTTGGGGTCCTCCTGATCGTGTTCGCGGACGTGCGATGGTTTCTCATCATGCTTGCCTTTTTTATCGCCGGGTCGGCATGCACCCGTTACCGTTATGCCGAGAAAGAAAAATTCGGGGTCGAGCAGAACCGCGGCGGTGCACGGGGGTACCGGAACGTATTTGCCAATGGAGGCGTTTCTGCAGCCGCTGCAATATTATACGGGGTTACCCAGAACCCTGCATTTGCTGCAATGTTTGTCGGTAGCGTGGCAACCGCCGCAGCTGACACCGTCGCCAGCGAGATCGGGGTAACCGGAGGCACGCCGTACATGATCACCACCGGTAAAAAAGTACCTGCCGGGACAAACGGTGGTGTCACCCTGCTTGGTGAGATGTCCGCTTTGATCTGCGCCATTGGCATATCAGCCACTGCCTTTTTTCTTGGGGTCATCGATCTTCCGACCCTGTTAATTTGCAGCCTTGCAGGACTTGTCGGGACCAACATCGACAGCCTTGCCGGTGCCCTTATAGAAAACCGCGGATACATTGGGAACGCCGGGACAAATGTCATCGGTACTCTCGGTGGAGGACTTTTTGCTCTCGCCATGTTCTGGGCACTGGCAGTATAACCATGACGCCTGGTTGTCAGAATAATTCGGAAACCGGTACGAAAAATCTACAAGTTAGATGATGGAGCGTCTCAACAAAGCGTGCTATGGGCCTCTGGCTTATAGATGGGCATGAAAAAGGTGACCTTCCAGATTGTTTAGCCAAAGTTTTTCATATCAGCCGGAAACCGGGGAAAATTTCAGGATGTTATATCCTGCAGAAAAAAGGATCCTGATTTTTGACTCCCCGGGTTGATTAATATTTATACCAGCGCCCCTTTTCGTCATACTCTCCCTGGACTGCTGTAACAGGGGTTTTTGTCTCGGAAAGCACCTTGTAAAAACATGCTTTATAGGTATAGAGGACCGTGACGATGACAAGGGCGCCCACCGCAAAGATGACCGAAGTTATAATGATCCCATCGGCACCGAGCAGTGAAGTAAAATATTCCGGGGTTACCACCTGGATTTCAGTGGCATTCATCGTGGTAAGGGGTGTGAGCTTATCGAAGAACATCATGGTCCATATCATGAAAATAATGAAGAACCCGGTGAGCAGTATAACGATGTTGACCAGGAAAAATTTTACCACGAGCCCGGTGTGGTTCATGGTAAGTTCGATACTGCGCCGTATTGATTCAAAGACCTTTTCGTTTTCAAAGACCGCAACGGCGTCATAGAAATACATCAGGAATATGAACGGCACGGCAACACCCAGCAGGATACCTGCATAGAGTCCCATGGCTGACCCCGGTGTTCCGATTAACGAGAGCGGTATGATGAGCAGGACGGCGGTAATAAGTGCTGCAAACAGTATGACGATTCCCGGCAGGAGCACACGGAAATAATTGTTCAGCCCGTTTGTAACAAAGCTGCGAAATGTCATATCATTGTTCCTGACTGCAGCGAGGAGACCCGCAACGAAGAAGGGCAGGATGATAATTTCAAGTACCCATAGTTTCCCGGCAAGGAAACTCTCCCCGTAATACTCAATGTTTAAGTCTGCTGCCCCTACCAGGGCAAGCAATAAACCCGGCAGCCAGAGGACCGGATGCCTCGTAATAAGGCCGAGTGCCTCCCGGAGTGATGCGAGGACCATATCTTACCGGTCCCTTGGCATGGCTACAATCTCTCGTACCTGCAGATCGAAGAATGAGGCCGTGTGGGAGGGCCTGATTACGCACACGGTATCTGATCCAGAATACGTCCCCCCGACGGCAACGATCTCCTCCTCCACGCCGACTGCCCCCTGGTCAGCAGCGATCAGGGTACATTCTATGGCGACTTTCAGCCCTACTGCCACGTTCCTCCGCAGCGATTCTGCGATGGCATCAGTCCTTGAACCGCCACCGACCTTCGCAGACCGTGAGATGGCCCGCTCGAGTCCTGAAAGAACGTGGGTACCGGTCACAATCCTTACCCCATCACGGGTAAGCCTTTCCGCGATATCCTTTTGAAATTCCCAGATTCCTGGCTTGGAAAAACCTACCACATGAGTCACGACGATAAGCTGGAGACCTGACCCTTTCAGTTCATCATAAAATTTTACCGCAGTTTCCCCGGATGTACTTGCCACAAGGACCTTCGAAAGCCCGAGCTCCTTTGCGCGGGAGACAGCGATACGGGCCGCATCAGCGGTATTATGGGGCCCTGGAGAATCAAAATAATAGATAATCTTCTCTGTGAATGCCATGATAACAAATTAATAAACTCTGATCACTTAAAGTGAATTGCAATGATCACACTCGCATTAGCAGGAAAACCAAACTGCGGCAAGTCCACGTTTTTTAAAGCAGCGACCCTTGCGCATGCTGAGATCGCGAATTACCCGTTCACTACCATCACCGCCAATTTCGGGGTAGGGTATGTCCGGACGAAATGCCCCTGTAAAGAGCTCGGACTCGTTTGCAGCGCATGCCAGGACGGTGACCGTTTTGTGCCGGTAAATATTATCGACGTAGCGGGACTTGTTCCGGACGCCCACAAGGGGCGGGGTCTTGGTAACCAGTTCCTTGATAACCTCCGGCAGGCCGATGCAATTATCCATATCGTTGACGCCAGCGGTGCGACCGACAGCGAGGGGAACCCCCTTGATCCCGGTGCGCATGACCCCCTTGTGGACATTGCATTCCTCAAGTTTGAGATGACGATGTGGGTATATGGTATCCTTGACAAGCACTGGGGCAAGCTCCACCGGCAGGCACAGACAAAAGGTTTCCTGATCCATAAAGGTGTTGCAGAGGTGTTCACCGGTCTTGGCGTGACCCCTGAAGAGATCAGGGATGCCGAGGTGGCAGCGGGGATAGACCTCGTCCATACGGACGAACAGGGGCTGATCAATTTCTGTCGCGAAATTGTAAAAATCAGTAAACCCATGATCGTTGTAGGAAATAAGGTCGATGCAGCCCCGAAGGACATGGTTGCCAGGTTAAAAACTGAAAAAATGGCCTTCTCGAGCGCGGCCGGGGAACTTGCACTCAGGAATGCATCAAACGGACACGTTATCCGGTATGTCCCTGGCGATCCTTCGTTCACGGTTGTGGATGAGGGTTCCCTGACTCCCGCTCAGAAAGCGGGCCTTGCTAAAATCGCAGCAACAATGAAAGAATACGGTGGCACCGGTGTGCAGCAGGCACTAAACCATGCTGTCTATTCTTTGCTTGACAGGATTGTTGTGTACCCTGTTGAAGATGAACACCACTATTGCGATGGAAAGGGGCGGGTCCTCCCGGATGCCTTCCTCATGAAAAAAGGTTCAACTCCGCGTGACCTTGCCTTCCAGGTCCATACTGATATCGGGAAGGGGTTCCTGTATGCGGTTGATGCGAGGACAAAGATGCGGGTGAAAGACACCCATGAACTGAAAGACGGCGACATTATCAGGATCGTTAGTACAGCCAGATAAACTACCCTCTGGCATAGGCTTTCTTTTGCACTATATACGTTTGAACTACGGGATGGGTCTTGGGTGAAAGAGCTGCTTTTTCACACATTGTGCTGTGAATTACCTGCTGATGTACCAGTGATAACCCTGATACCGCCGCGATCATCGTAATTTTCCAAAAACAGCAGGGTTTGAAGAGTATCATGTTATGCGGACCGAGATAACCTTATATAGTAGTAAAAGATACACACTTTTATCATGGGTGGCGAAGTCTATCAGGCGCAGATCCTTCGGAATTTCTTCGATACCATTACGGGTACCGACAGGAACCTGACAAGGATCTACATGTGCGTGATCAGCCTGGCAAAGATCCGCATGGAGCCCCCAGCGAAGATCTCTTCCCTCGTTGACCAGGTCAGGAAAAGCAAGCAGCAGAGGGAATTATCGGTGGACATCCTCGATTATATGTGTGATGTTGCGGCACAGATCGAGATGAACCATGTTCAGACTGCATTCGGCGTGAAGGAAATCGGGGAAATAATGCAGGATTTTAATGGTGTAAGTCTTGACACCCTGTAATTTTCTTGTTATGGATCCGTAGAAATCCTTTAACCTAATTTTTTACTGATTTAGTATTATCCCAAAGGCTGGTCCATGTTCCCCGGGCTCCGCCCTGCCGCTTTGACACCCCGGCTGGGATCGATACCCGGGTCCTGGGACCTCTGGAACAGTTACAAAAATCGATTAAAACCCTGCCCCAGGATTATCTTTATGGGGTGCTACAGGGAGGGGGTGAAACACCCCGTTCTGCATATTTTAATCTCCTTAATAATTACGCATGATTCCAACAATGCTGGCTATGGTCCCCGGGCTCATTGGGGATTATAAAAAGGGTATTCAGATGGTAGCCTGGAGTTTTTTTACCCGGAAAAAAGGAAATTTTTCTCTATCAGCAATACTATTCAAAGGCCCATTGCCTTTTTATATGAACTTAATATTCCGATGATGTATTTCTGGTGCTCATCAAGGGTCTGTTCATCCTCTTCTGATGTCATGAAGGAGACGGAATAAATAAAGACGATCGCGTTGTCAGGCTGGAGTGTTGCCGCGTCGAGGTCTGCTTCTTTGGGGATATGGATGGCAAGGTAGGGTGCATCATCATCCACAAAGAAAATGTCGGTAACCGGGGTCACATCTGCATTTTCGAGGTTATAAGCCCGCTCCCGCAGTATTGTGAGTGCTGTTTTAAGGACTTTCTGAGGCTCCGTATCTTTCATCAGCAGGATTGCATCATCCGCCTGTTTCACCGTGTTGCCATACAGGCCATACCGGAAGGAGAGAAATGCCTGGGCGATTTCATGCGCTGTTTTTCGATCAACATCACTGAACATAACTCTGAGCCGTTCCATGTAGTCATACAGATAGTGTTCCATAGGGTCCTCCTCTGAATTCTTTCTTGGAGTACTGAATTTTTTCTCAAGCCGTATCAAAAGAATTGTAATACTGATCGCAAAAAGAATGACGATCAACAGGCCCGGTTTCGCATCGAGGGGTAAAATCAGGATCATAACGGCAAAGATTGGTGCGCAAATCGAAACGACATCGAGCCGTGGTTTGAGCCATGCAAGGTAACCAAGCAGAAACGCCCCTATCGCAGGGCCATACCAGAATTCCGCGGCATCAGGGATTACACCTGCCATCTGAAGGATCACACCGATTGCGATTCCTCCAAAAGAGATAAGAGGAATTGCAATTGCAATTTCACGTTGCCGGCCTGCCCCGGGCCACCGGTCTTTTTCAGTACTTGTCAAATATACCGTATCATATATGGTCACCCGGAGGATGATAACGTTTTCAGATGATCATGGTTGCGAAAATGGAAAGACTTCCCTTTCATAAGATTCAAAGGGCTCATCCACCTGAAAAAAAGTTCAATATGGTTTAACATGATGCAGACCTAAATTCCTTGTATGAAGGTGTGTATCATGTGCGGCGGGGAAGGTACCAGGCTTCGCCCCCTCACGTTTGAACGGCCAAAGCCCTGTATTCCGATAGTGAACAAACCATCAATAGAGCACCTGGTCTCACACCTCTCCAATATCGGGTTCCGTGAAGTGGTCATCACGCTTGGTTACATGGGGGAGGTAATCGAGCGTGCCCTTGGTGACGGTTCCCTCTTCGGTGTTGATATTACCTACGTGCATGAAAAGACCAAGCTTGGTACTGCCGGCAGTGTCAAGAATGCCCAGAAATTCCTCGAGGGCCAGGACTTTCTCGTGGTAGGAGGGGACCACGTAACAGATTTAAACCTCCTTGAATTTTACCGGGAACATATGAAGGAGCGTGTCCCGGCATCGATAGGCCTGATCAGCATCGATGACCCGTCTGAATATGGTATCGCCGAAATTGATGTGGATTACCACATTAAGCGGTTCAAGGAGAAACCTGCACCCGGGGAGATTTTTTCAAACCTTGCAAGTACCGGGATGTATGTCTGCAGCCCGGAGATATTCGACCATATTCCGGCAGGGAAAAAATTTGATTTTGCCCGGGACCTGTTCCCCGGCCTGATGGAAGCAGGCTTGACCATTTCAGGCTGGCTTGCACGGGGGAACTGGACCGATGTCGGGAGCCCGAACATGCTCCGGCAGGCTGAAAAATGGAAACTGACTGATATCAGGTATACGAGTATCAGTGGTGACCTGACAATAAAGACCGCCAAGATCCAGGGGCCGGTCCAGCTCGGGGATTCCTTCTCCATGGGTGTGAATTCAAGGCTTATCGGGCCTGTTGCGATAGGATCAGGGACAACCATTGGCGATAATGTCCTGATCGGTCCCTACACCAGTATCGGGGAGAACTGCCTCATAAAAAATAACGCAAAGGTGTTCTCCTCATCGATATATAACAGGGTCATCATCGGGAAAAATACAACCATCAGCGGGAGTATCATCGACAATGATACCCTGATCGGCGATACATGCAGTATTGAAAATGATACGGTTCTCGGCCCCCGCGTCGTGCTGAGAGACCGTGTTATCGTCCATTCGCGGACCCGGTTATGGCCGGAAGTAGTGGTCAGGGACGATACAATTGTAAAGGAGCATGTCCTGAACGATAAATTTGATGTAAAGTGCGAAGGGTCGTAAAGGCCCCCCAAATATTTTATAAAACCGTGTTATTCAACCCGCCGTACAAGGCGGTGTGTAATGGCCACCAGCGGGTGTCGGGCATAATCAAGGACGGTTATATCGTCGATAGTTTTTAGGTTCATTGCCTTTGCGGTCCGCTCCATGCCAAGTTCGATATCATCATCGATCTCTATCAGGTAGGCATCAAGGGCTTTAATTCCCATTCTCTTTGCTGCAACCGTCCGGTGGTGACCATCAACAAGGATTAACCTCCCCGGACGCCTGACAACAATAAGGGGCTCTGCAAGACCTTTTTTAATCTCGTACATCCGGCCCTCAAGTTCGTCCTCGTATATTTTTGACTGGGTTGGCAGGAGCTGGTCGATCTGCACCGTCTCCCGTTTCAGGGTGGGAGAGATCCCATGAAGTTTCTTCAGGGTCTCTATGAAATTAAATACCTTTTCCGGGGATACATGTTCTATCTGGCTCCTGATTACGTCGGTATTTGATATGATCCCGAGCAGGATGTTTTTTTCATCCACCACCGGTAGTTTCTGGATCCCGGAACGGAAGATTACCCTCGCTGCATCGTTAATGCTCATCTCGGGGTCGGCTACGATCAGGTGGTCTGACATGACTTTGTCAATCGGGGTTGTGGAAGGGACAAATAGCAGGTCCCTCGCTGATAAATACCCGACCACCTCCCTTCCGTCAACGACCGGGAACCCGTCATGTCCTGTATTCTGGATCTTTTCGATGACATCTTTTGTCGTGCCATGGACATCGATCGTCACCACATCGTAGGTCATGTAATCCCTGACCTTTTTCTTGTCCATCACAGTAGATCACGTCGGATTATTACTTGAAATCATCGGAAAAAAGGAAAATTTTCAATCAATTTTGATTTTAGCACTGCGTTCATTTTTTATCTTCTTAAAATGGACTTCAAGCACCCCGTTTCTGAACGTTGCTGAAGCCCCGTCATCGCTTACTTCACACGGGAGAGGGATCACGCGGGAGATAGTGCCTGATCTTCTCTCTCTCATGTAGTAACCCTCCTCTTCCTGTTCTTTTTCATGCTTTCGCTCACACCTGATCTCGAGCGTCCGCGGGTTGACCAGGGAAATCTCCACGTTTTCTTTCTCTACACCGGGAAGGTCGGCAACAACAATTACTTCGCTTTCCTGCTCGGCCACATCCACCCGCAACTCCCCGAGGAGGGTTGGGATAATTCTCTCCACAAAAGTTTCGGGAGGGAGCAGGGGGCTGGTCATCAGGCGATCAAACCTGGTCATGAATTCATTTCGCAGGTCGTCAATATCACGGTCCGTCCATATGATTGGATAATTTCTCCGAAGTACCATTGTAAATTCCCCATCTTGCCTCTATCTCGGGGACCCCGAGAAGGTTATCCTCTGGTTAGTGATATTTATATATATACATTTCTTACATCCAGCCTGCGATATGTAACGTTTATCTTGACGAATCGCCGATATAATAAGGATGAAGCCAAAGAATAAGGAAAAATCCACTGGAACGACAAAAAAGGCCTCAACATGGACCGGCACAAAGATTGTGCTCGTCGTTGTCTGTGTCCTGTTAGCAGTATTTATGATCGTATCATCGCTCGGCGTCAGCTGGCTCACATCACTGAAGGGTACACAGCCGGGTGATATAGCGACGGTGGCTTACACGATTTATGATGACCAGAACCGTCCTGTTGTAACAACCAATTCAAAACTCTATAACGATACCCTGGCGAAAGGAGGAACGGTTTTTTATTCCAATCCGCTTCAGGTCCCGGTTAATGTTACCACGACGACAAACATCACGAGAATTCCCGTCGTGTATCAGCAGTACCAGACATATTTCGGATTATTCAGGGACGAAATGAACCTCATATCAACAGGTTTGTCCGGGATGAAATTAAACGAACAGAAGAGGATATCCCTGGTAATGCCAATGGACCCGCTGGAGACCCAGATGAATGCTGACCAGTTTGCGCTTCTTGTAAAACCTATCAATGAAACACGTGTGAATGAGCAGATCGTCCTGGCGCTGGCGGATCACCCGCAGATCAACCTCGATAATACAACCCCGGTCGACCAGTACATGCGGACGTTTTACGTTAAAGGGATCAGTCCCGAAGGGCTCAATATGAAATACGGGTATTCAACGATTGAGGTTCAGATTATCAATCTCAAAAACCAGTAATTTTTTAACCCTGATATACGTGATATTTTTTAGTTCCATTACAGGATTAATTTCCCCTATCTTGGAATTACTGACCTGGAAATCCATGCTGCGCCCTCCAGCCACCACTCCGAATCCCGGATAATAATGTGGCAACAAGGACAATTCCCGGGAAACTTAATTGAGCTGAAATCCCGGAAAAGCGATAATGCGGAAAAAATAAAAAAGGGTCGTGCCCCGGCCATGTTAGCCTGGGCGGTCAGGCAGGGTAGGTATAAATCCGTTTTATCCGGCTAGCTACCGTTTTCCATCCCTCTTTTCTCAAAACAGCTCCATCCCTTATTTTGATATGAGAAATTTTAAATGTCCTTCCTTCAGCTTTGTAAACCTCCCCTACAATGAATGGTGTTTCACCGTTGCAGGTCAGGGTAACCGGGATTGTTTTCCAGCCTTCATGGATTGAAATCCGGACTACTACTTCTTCGATCTCCCGGGTCCAGAGGGTCGAAATTTCCGATGCAGTTGCCTGTTCCACGCGTCGCGGACCGGACTCGATGGAGGCCACCTGGACTCCTGAAACATCTTCACCGCATTCGGCAACAAACCGATCCCCTACAGAAACTTTGTCATCGGGCAGGAACTCTGTCCTGCAGATACGCGAGGTCCCTTCTTTCGAAACAATTGTTTTCACAAAGATTGGTTCGGGAATTTTTACTTTTCGGAGTGTGCCAGACATTGCCGCAGCGGGTGCAGCGGACAAGCAGGTCATGAGATTCGGAAAGGATCTCCTGGTCGTCCTCTTCCCCGCATGCCGGGCAGCGTTGTTCGATATACATTGAATAGGAATAGGTGCGCCTTTTAATAAAGATGAAGGCAACGGAAGCGGTCATCGCGCATGGTCACCCGCTGGTCCGCGGGACTCACCCCACGACATTTGAGGTAACCACCGAAGAGGAACTCACCGTCTATGGTGACTGCATTATTGCAGTCGGTGCCGACAAGGGTGCAGCAGCCCTTTCTCCGGTATTCAGGGAGATCCTTTCAATGGAAGGCGCTCACCTTACAACACGGCTGAAATGCCGGGATCTCTGTATTGAAGTGCACTCCGCCGGGGGGCCGGGGATAACGCTTGAACACCCGACTGATCTGGTATGGAGAAGGAGCACCTTCTGTTGCGGCAGGACGATCGCGACAGGATCGGACCTTGTTGCCCGGACACTTCCACGGGAATTAATCAGTTATCTGCGTGAAGGTGCCATCATCAGGGTGGAAATGATCGCGGAATCTCCCCGGTGAATCAGCATAAGGATTGGAGTTATGGTGATTCGTGGTTGCCAGCAGTTTTTTTATTAGAAAGACACCATCAAAAAAGTCAGCCCTAAATGGGCCCGTAGAAATCATGTTCGCAATAAAAAAAAACTGAACTGCTCAGAAAGTGGGGGATTTCACCATCCACGATACTTTTTGACAGGGTTTTAATCGATTTTTTTTAACTATTCCAGAGGTTCCAAGACAGGGGTCTGTATCCCAACCAGGGCCTTTATAGCGGTGGGCCATGAGCCCCGGGAGCGTTACGAACTATTGGAATAACCTAACCTATAATAGAGATTTAAGAGCCTTGTTGAAATCCTATACTGAATAAAAAAATTAACAGAACTGCCCAGACAGGAGGGGGTTTCACCCCCTCCCTGCCCCACCCCCATTAAGATATTCTTCCCGCAGGGTTTCCCGCGGGCTCATTAGAGTATTTTTGGATAGTCTTTATCCCAACCGGGGTCGCCAAAGCGGCGGGGCGCAGCCCCGGGAGCGTGGGTTAATTTCGGAACAACCCGAAATCGTTAGAAATTATCAGAGCATTTCTACAAAGCCCAGATTCAGTAAAATTCGGTGAGAGAATCTCTAAAGGGCTGGAAAAAGGGCTTGTTCCGACACATTGCGTTACATCTCTCCTGCCCCAAGTTCGGTGATCTTCAGCTCCGCTTTCGTGAGCACCTCTTCACACTGGCGAATGAGGGCCGCCCCTTTTTCGTACAATTCGATGCTCTCGTCCAGTCCGGTCTCCGGGTCTTCAATTTTCCTCATAACTAACCGGAGTTCTTCAAGCAATTCTTCAAATTTCTTTGTCATATGTTACCTCCGTGACCATTACTCTGCTTTTCCCGTCAGTAAGCCGGAGTACCAGGTCGTCCCCGGGTGCAAGTGACCGGGCAGAACGGATGACTTTTCCCGTCTTTTCCACAACACAGTAGCCCCTTCCAAGAATGTTCAGCGGATTTTTCCCTTCGATTATAGCACGGACCTCATTCAGACGGAGGCGGCCACCTGAGATTTTCCCCCTGGTGGCCAGGAGGACCCTGTCCGCCATATCGTCGATATTCTGTCGCCGCTCGATGATGCGGTAACCAAGTTTTTTTGGGTGGATCCTTTCCCGGAGCGTTGCAAGTTCGTCGAATGCCCTCTCCAGCTGGTTGCCGAGGGCATCTCCCATGGCGCACCGGTACTCCCGGAGTGCGGCCAACAGCGCGGTACGGTCTGGTACCGCCATCTCTGCCGCGGCCGACGGGGTCGGGGCGCGGGCGTCAGCAGCATAGTCGGCAAGGGTTGTGTCCACCTCGTGGCCGACAGCGCTTATCACCGGGGTGCTGCAGGATGCAATTGCACGTACCACCTCGGGGTGATTGAAAGGGAAGAGGTCTTCAAAACTTCCACCCCCCCGGGCGACGATTATAACGTCCACGGTCCCATCGATCTTCCTGATCGCTGATGCAATCTCGAGGTGCGCACCATCTCCCTGCACCGCGGTGGGAGACAGAATTATCCTGAGCGGGTAACGCCGGCTGATTACATTTTTTATATCCTGTAAAACCGCACCTGTCCCGGAAGTCACCACGCCGATTACCGTGGGGTAGAGCGGAAGAGGTTGTTTCCGTTCAGGAGCAAAGCAGCCCTCTAATGAAAGTTCCTGTTTCCAGCGTTCCACCAGCAGGTATTTCTCACCGGCGCCTGCAAGCCTCATGCTTTTTACATAGAGCTGGAGGTTGCCCCCGGGTGGATAGAAATCGATCCGGCCCCTTGCTATCACACGCATGCCGTCCTCCGGAACAAACGGGAGTTTTCCGGCATCAGAACTCCACATCATGCATTTTATTACCGCACTCTCTTTACCGTCTTCCTCCGAAAGAGAGAAATATCGGTTTCCCCGTGAATGGTGCTTATAATTTGTCACCTCCCCCTCTACGAGGACATCCTGCAGACGCTGGTCCTGGAACAGCTCTTTAATGATTGCCGAAAGCTCGGATACCCGTAAAACCGGTGAATCTGTTTGGGCCTTCCACATATCGAGTGTACCCTGACCGGAATTCATAGCAGAGATATTATTGCCTGTGTGGATATTAACTACGATCATGGTTCATTTCTCGGTTTCAACCATGTTTTTCCATGAATACCCGATTGACGAGATCTTTGATTTCATTGGTGAAACCGGGCTTGACGCAATTGAATTCTGGCCTGAAACGCCTGACTTCTGGATCCGTGGCCAACCCATGCAGGAACTCCATTCATGTCTCCGTAATCACCCCGAACTATCACATAATACGGTCCATACCCCGATCCTCGATTTAAACCCCTGCTCGATTAACCCGGGTGTTGCCAGTATTTCATTAGATCATGCGGTCGATTCTCTCCGGCTGGCTGAAGCGATCAATGCCGACGTGTTCACCATCCATCCCGGACGGAGGACTGCAAAAAGGGCCCCCAGCGCAGCAGATTATGAGCGTTTTGAGCATTTGATCGAACGGATGCGCTGCGAGTCACGGATGAGCACCGTAAGGGTTGCAATAGAGAATATGGAAGTATCGGTTAACTCGCTCCTTTGTACCCCCGACGGAGTCCGTGAGCTCCTGGATAAAGAACCATGGCTGTTTTTCACCCTTGATGTGTCCCATGCCATGGGGGTCTCTCCCGATGAAGTGATCAGGTATATTGACCTCTGTCATGACCGCCTTGTCAATATTCATCTCTCGCGTTCAGACGGGCAGTCAATGCACTTGCCTGTTGAAGGCAACCCGGAGATTGTGACCGTGCTTCACACACTCAGGGAATACGGCTACCAGGGTAACCTGACCCTTGAACTTGAGGACAGGAATTTTGATCACGAATACTCTTCAGAAGAGAAATGTCTCCTCCTGATGCGGGAACTCGTTTTTATGAAAGAGAACATTCTCTGATTGCGTCTTCTCCGGGAATCGCTGGGTTTATTTAACCGGACTGCGATTATGATGTGTTTCATTACTTATGAAGAACTATATCAGCTATAGTCCAGCGGCGAGGGACCGATGACCGATTATTATCTCAACATCGCCCTTTTTGCAATCTGTCTCGCCCTGTCAGCTTTTTTTCAAGCTCGGAAGTGGCGTTGATAGCGATAAACCGGGTCAAAGTACGGGCCCTCATCAATGAAGGGCGAAAAGGTGCAGAAGCACTGGCCCTGCTCAAAGAGCATCCCGACCATATCCTGATTACCATACTGGTAGGGAATAATATCGTCAATATCGGTGCCGCAGCCATCGCCACCGCGATAGCGATTGAATTTTTCGGCGACCTCGGTATCGCGATCGCAATCGGTGTTGTCACACTTCTCATTCTCATATTTGGTGAGATCGGTCCCAAGTTATACGCAACACGGGCCGATGAGAGTTTCGCACTGTCAGTTGCTCCCATCATCCTGTTTTTATCAAAAGTGCTTACACCGGTTATCTGGATAGTCGACCGTGTGAGCAAGTCCCACCGGTTACATGGGCTTTCTGTCCCGGTAGTGACCGAGGAAGAGATCAAAGAGTGGATAGATGTCGGCCAGGAAGGGGGGAGCATCGAGGAAGAGGAAAAAGAGATGCTCTACTCGGTCCTCGAGTTCGGGGATACCACAGCCCGTGAAATTATGACCCCCCGCATCGATGTAGCGATGATGGAAGATACCAACACGGTTGATTCTGCATTGAAGCTCTTCAACGAGACCGGGTTTTCGAGGATCCCCGTGTACCACGAAACGGTTGATAACATCATCGGTGTACTGAACGTAAAAGACGTCTTCTCGGTCCTCCTGTCCGGGAAAAAGAAGACCTCGATTAACGAGATCATGTATGACCCGTATTTTATTCCCGAGACAAAAAAGATCGACGATCTCCTCAAGGAACTACAGGTCCGTAAGGTGCAGATAGCCATCGTTCTTGACGAGTACAGCAGCTTTGCAGGGATTGTCACGGTGGAGGATATCCTTGAGGAACTTGTCGGGGATATCCTTGATGAATTCGACCAGGAGGAACCGGATATCCAGAAGGTTGGGGAGGGTGTGTACATCATCGATGCCCAGGTCTGGGTGGAAGACCTGAATGACGAACTGGATATTAACCTTCCCCTGCACGAGTCGTATGAAACAATCGGGGGCCTTTTAATCGATCGTCTTGGTCATATCCCCCATCCCGGGGAAAGTGCTGCGATTACAGAGGCAAATGCCACACTGGTGGTCGTACAGATGAGGGGGAGACGGGTTGTCAAGGTGAAGATCATCATGAAACCCGAAACGGGAGGTGAAAACACCGCATGAAGAGGGACAAGGGTGAAGATCCCCGGGACAGGAAGAAACGGATCATCGTGCTTGCCTCAGGAAGGGGGTCGAATTTCCAGGCAATTCTTGATGCGCTTTCCAAAGGCAGTATCCAGGGTTCCTGTGTCCGCCTGATCTCGGATGTCCCGGGTTGTTATGCAATTGATCGGGCGAAATTTTCCGGTGTCCCGGTAACGGTTGTTGATTACAGGGCATTTCCTTCAAAAGATGCCTATGAAAAGGCCCTGCTTTACGCAATGCAGGAATGCAGTCCTGACCTTGTGGTGCTCGCGGGTTATATGCGAATTCTCGGCAGAGACATTGTCCGGTCATTTCCTGGGAAGATAATGAATATTCACCCGGCCCTTTTACCGTCATTTCCCGGGCTTCATGCACAACGCCAGGCCATCGGGCACGGGGTGAAAGTAGCGGGCTGCACGGTCCATTTCGTTGATGAGATTATGGACGCGGGTCCGATTATCCTGCAGAAATGTGTAACGGTCCTCCCGGATGATGATGAAGACCTGCTATCCGAGCGGATCCTGCATGAAGAACACCGGTGTTACCCGTATGCAGTGAAACTCTTCTGTGAAAACCGCCTCAGAATTGAAGGAAGGGTTGTCCGGGTCCTTTAACGCACCCGGTGTTAGAAAACCGATAAAAACCAAAGATCAAATGAAAAAAATCTCTTATGCTGAAACACATATGAACGTGACGCCCACACCAGGGCTATGACAATGCCTCGTTCAAAATTTCCATACATTAGGGTCCGTTTTGTCATTTCCATGTGAAAATCCCATCGACAATTTCATTCTTTATGCCCGACCGCAGGGCGGTCATAGGCGGTTAATATGAAAATCCCCGCTGGCAATTTCATGTTGTATGCTTGTGGTCTTTTGGCATCATGCCTGTTTTCATGGGAAACACATATGAACGGGAAATTCACACAAGGCCCATGAAAAGGCCTCCTTCCAAATCTCCTTATATTGGCGTCAGTTTAAACTTTATTTAGGGATGTCCTCTCAAATCTATCTTGCAGACGTGGAATTCCAAAATTTCGTCATGCTCCCGGGACTCCGCCCCGCTACTTTGGCGCCCGGTCAGGATAGGACTGCAGACCGGCTATCTGATCTGTTCAATGACCGATCATCCTGAAACCCAGCCGGAATGTAGTGCTTTGTGGCGTGGCCAGGTCGGGTGAACTGTTATCCGCCCATGGAATCACTTTATTTTGTAATGGTATGCAGGAAGTCAACAAGAGCGTATTAATCGTCCTATATTGTGCTGTAAATGAAATCCTGCTGAATTTTATGGTAACCTGTCCCCGACTTACCTGGATTAGTGTAATGGCGTCACATGACATCAGCACCTGAAACCAGGTACTGTCAGCGGGTATATCATATACGAAGGGTGTACAATTAAGAACACGAAGCCCAGGGAGGAGATCGATGGCAGGAAGATCGAAAAACGGGGAGATTAAACGGCTGGCGCGTGAACGAATCGCGGTACTCTTCCAGCGGGCCGAGGAGTTTTTTCCCGAGAACCCATGCTGGAGTGACCGGTGTGTTGTACTTGCCAGAAATATCGCTATGCGCCAGCGCGTGGGACTTGACTGGCAGTACCGGCGAAAAATCTGTCCTCACTGCTACCGGTTCCATGTACCCGGGGTAACGATGAGAGTAAGAATCAGGAGAGGGAACGTTGTGATTACCTGTTTCTACTGCCACAGGCAGTCACGGTTCCCGACCGGGAGGTCGCATGAGTCAGTATAGTGGAAATAAGAAACGTGTGAATTCCCACGCGGTAAGGCCCCGGATCAGGTCATCCCGGAGTATAACGGGTGCCGGGCGGAAGGAAGGAGAGAGATCAACCGGAAAAGGGCGCAAATCCCCACTGACAACACGTTCAATGTCGAAGAGCAGTGGGAACCTCATGCAGGACCTCAAACCGACTGTCTGGATTGGGAAACAGGGATGTACCGAACCGATTATTTCTGAAATAATCGGCCAGCTCAAAACAAGAAAGACTATCAAGGTTAAATGGCTCCAGAATACCGAAGTATCTCCTGAAGAAATTGCACATGCTTCGGGTGCACGCCTAATCCAGGTACGGGGCAGGACAATGATCCTCGAAGAACGGCGTAGGTTATGAGTTTCTAAAAAATTATTCTTCTTTAGAGCCTGATTTTTTCGTTGTTGCTCGAAATGTATAAAAATGTATTGAACAAATAAGTAAAGACTGTTATAGCTATATGGTGACAGTGAGGTCTTACAATGACAACAGTATATGATATCCCGGCTGACCTGTTGATCAGGAGGGTGGCTGAGGAGATGAAAAAGCGTCCGGAGTTCACCCCACCGGAATGGGCAGAATTTGCAAAGACCGGGGTGCACAAAGAGCAGCCCCCGCAGGACCCCGACTGGTGGTTCGTCAGGACAGCGGCCGTGCTCCGGCGGGTCTACGTCGACGGCCCGGTTGGTGTCGAAAGAATGAGAAGCTTCTATGGCGGAAAACGGAACCGGGGCTCCAAACCCAGTCAGTTCCGCAAAGGGAGTGGTTCAGTACTCAGGAAGGCATTCCAGCAGCTTGAATCTGCGGGGTATGTACTTCATGAAAAGGCTGGGCGGCGTGTTTCACCTGCCGGGGCCTCGTTCCTCGACGGTGTGGCAATGACCCTGAAGCAGGAAGTAGTCGGGGCAACCCCCGAAATGGCGAAATATTAAGGGAGCAGACTCCATGGGTGACGACGAGCTGGCCGAGATCCGCAGGAGACGCATGGCGCAGATGCAACAGCAGCAGAGCGACCAGGGTGAGGAGCTGGAACGTCAACGACAGGTTGAGGCCCAGATCCACATGGTACTTATGCAGATCATGGAACCAGACGCAAGGGAACGTTTGAATACCATCAAAATTACCAAACCAGACTTTGCCAAGGGAGTCGAGCAACAGCTTGTCCTCCTCGCCCAGAGTGGCCGCCTAAAGACGAAGATCACCGATCAGCAGCTGAAGGAACTCCTCGTCCAGCTTACTCCGAAGAAAAAGGAGTTCAGGATCTCACGGAAAGGATGAACGCCGCGGTGCTCTTTTCCGGGGGAAAAGATAGTGCACTTGCGGCAGTCCTTCTCTCCCGGGACTATGAAGTCGAACTGATAACGTTCAACTTTCGTCCTGGGCAGGAGTCCGGGGAGGTAACTGCCGCGGCTGAAGCGCTCGGGTTCCCCCACCGGACCTGTGTATTCGGACCCGGCCTCCTTTCGCACGCTGCGGATATGGTCATCGCCTGCGGTTTCCCGAACGATGCAATCAATATGGTGCACCTCAGCGCGGTTACCGCGCTTGCACATGAGTACCAGGTTGTTGCTGATGGTACGAGGTTTAATGACCGTGTCCCCAGGCTTCCCAGGTCTGAAGTGCAGCGACTCTGGAACCGGTACGGGTGCTCGTATGTCCGGCCCCTGCTCGGTTTCCCGAAAGCAGAGGTGGACCGGCTTGTCGCCCGGTTCCTTGTGGTGTCCCAGGGAGAGACGGGCAGCATCGGGAACGGGGACTATGAACGGGAGATCAGGGCGGAAGTAATGGCAAAGGGCCATGACACGGGAACATTCTTCCCCGGGCATCATGAGCAGTCCCTTGTTATAAGAAAAAGATAGAAAAAGGTGAATGAGTAATGAGCAAATTATCAAAAGGTCGTAAGATCCGGCTGGCAAAGGCGTGCGATCAGAACCGCCGCGTACCCCAGTGGGTGATGATCAGGACGAAGCGTAACGTGGTGTCTCACCCGAAGCGCCGGAACTGGCGAAGAAGTACATTAAAGGTGTAGAAACATGGCAGACAAGATGCTGGAGCATATCTATATTATCCCCCTGCGTGATGTGAAGCGTTCACCACGATGGAAGCGTGCTAATACCGCAATCAAGGACATCCGGTCCTACCTCGTAAAGCATATGAAAAGCGAGGACGTAAAACTCGATAAGAGTATCAATGAGCATGTCTGGTCACGGGGCAGTGAAAAACCCCCGGCAAAGATCCGTGTCCGTGCGATGAAGTTCGAGGACGGACAGGTCCAGGCAGAGTTCGCTGGTGAGTAAGATGGAACGGACGGTCTCGTTTGCAGGCGATCCCAATATAGGGGTTTTTATCAGGGTATTTGATGATGTTGCCGTGATCCCTCCCGAGACCCCCGAAGAATTAAGGGCCCAGATTTCAAAGGCCCTGTCAGTGGACCTGCTGGAGACCACGATCCAGGGAAGCCCCATTATCGGTTCGCTTCTTGCCGGGAACAGCCGTGCTTTTATCGTCAGCGGACTCGTAACCGAGGAAGAGTGTGATAAACTTGCAAAGTACCGGGATGTTGTCACCCTCAAACACACCATGAACGCGGCTGGCAACGTGGTCCTTGCAAATGATTCATTTGCCGCAGTGCACCCCGATATGCCTTCCGATATGGTAAAAGAGATCGGGGCTGCCCTCGAAGTCCCGGTGATAAAAATTACATTTGGCGGGATCAAGACGGTAGGGATGGCCGCAGTGGCGACCAACAAGGGTATTATTGTCCACCCGAGAAGTACGAGGGCTGAGATCGAGCGCCTTGAGGATGCGGTGGATATCCCTGTCGGTACTGGTTCAATCAACATGGGTACCGGGATCATCGGTACCGGTCTCCTTGTGAACATGCATGGATACCTTGCAGGGAACGCGACAAGCGGGTTCGAGCTGGGGAGAATTGAAGACGTATTTGGATTTTTGGAGTGAATTATGGAAAAAAATTCATTTGAGGTGAAAGGCACCTTTAAAACCGGCGACGATTGGAAGCCGTACACGAAAGTAATTAATGCACCGAACGAGGCACAGGCCAGGGAACAGACCCTCGCCGTATTTGGAAGTAAACACCGCCTGAAAAGAAGATATATCACCATCGAGTCTGTTAACACAGTACGTGGTGAATAACGTGGAGCCCGTCGACCCGCGTGAAATGCAGGCACTGCAGCGCTACCTCCAGGAGTTCGGGCAGCAGGTGGAGATCTATTCACAGCAGCTCCAGTTGATCGATGAAGGCAGGATGGAAGCAACGGCTGCAATTGAGACGCTCAAATCAGTTGGTGCATCTGCCGAAGAGGAAGTAGTCCTGCTCCAGCTTGGCGGGGGCGCCAGTGTAAGGGCAAAGATTATTGAGCCACAAAAAGTGCTCCTCAATATCGGGTCTGACGTAGTTGTAGAACGTAGTAATCCTGAAGCTATCGGGTATCTCCAGGACCGTATTACCGAGATGGAGGCATCGGGTAAGAAAGTTGCTGAGACGATCGACCGTATCAGGACACAGATGAACGAGATCGCACGCCGCATCGAAGCAGGTTACCAGCAGGCCCAGGCAGCGGGACCTCAGTTTGGGCATGGCTGATAACGCCGGGAGCCCGGGAATATGTTTGAAACACTGAAATCCCGGTTGAAAGAAGTCAGAAACAAACTGGATAGCGGGATTAATGAAGCTGAAATCCGGGAGGGACAACCCGCACCAGTACCTGCAGCAGGAAAAAGCCCTGCAGCCGGAACGGGGATTGTCGACCGGGTAAAAGTCCTTATTGTCGACCGCGAACTGGTCATCAGCGAGGCTGATATCAGTGATGCGCTCTCTGAACTTGAACTTGTTCTTCTTGAGAATGATGTTGCATTTCCTGTAACCGAGGAAATTATTGCAAATTTAAAGAAAGAACTGGTGGGTAAACGCCGGAAAATCGGTGAACCTGTTGACACTGTTGTCCTATCTGCCCTGAAAAAGGCCCTCGGCCTGGTCCTCGGGGAAGGGTTCGATCTGATCAATTATATCAGGACCCATGAACACCCGGTCAGGATCCTGTTCACCGGTGTTAACGGGACCGGGAAGACAACCACGGTGGCAAAAATCGGGTATTTCCTTAAAAAGAACGGCTTTTCAGTTGTTATCGGGGCTGGCGATACCTTCCGGGCCGGTGCCATTGAGCAGATCGATGTGCATGCCAGACGTATCGGGATAAAAATAATCCAGCACCAGCAGGGGGCAGACCCCTCGGCAGTCCTTTTTGACACGGTCCAATACGCGGTAGCCCATAACATCGATGTCGTCCTTGCAGATACCGCAGGGCGTTTTCATAACCGTGCGAACCTGATGAACCAGCTGGAGAAGATCAGGCGGGTGATGAAACCCGACCTTATCGTCTATGTTGATGAAGCCGTCGCAGGAAATGATGCGGTTATCCGTGCCGATGAATTCGAAAAGACTGTCGGGGCAGATGCCGTGGTCCTTACCAAGGCTGACATGGACCCCCGCGGCGGTGCGGCAATCTCGATTGCCCATACGATCGGAAAACCGCTTATGTTTCTCGGTACCGGACAGGGCTATGATGATATCGCACCGTTCTCTCCCGCTACGGTGATTGAAGAACTCTTCGGGGACGTGGCCTGATGCTTGACAAACTCGGGTCTTCCTTAAAGGATGCCCTGAAAAAACTCGCGGGGAAAACGGTTGTAGACCGCGCGGCAGTTGAGGAGCTGGTCAAGGACCTCCAGCGGGCACTCCTCCAGTCGGATGTTAATGTCAAGCTGGTCATGGGCCTCTCGAACGCTATAAAGAGGCGTTCGCTCGAAGAGGAACTCCCGAAAGGGGTAAATGTCAGGGAGCACGTGCTCCGGATCGTATACCAGGAACTTGTCAGCCTGATGGGGGACGGCGGCGAGGTAACGCTCGGGACCCAGACAATTCTCATGGCAGGACTGCAGGGGAGCGGTAAAACCACTACGACTGCCAAACTCGCCCGGTACTTCCAGCGAAAAGGGCTCCGTGTCGGTGTAATCTGCGCAGATACCTTCCGCCCGGGTGCCTACGAACAGATCTCAACACTCTGTGCAAAGATCAATATCCCCTGCTTCGGTGGCCCGGAAGAAAAGGACGCACTAAAGATTGTACGGGATGGTCTCCCCTCGATGTCAGGTCTTGAGGTCGTTATCATCGATACCCAGGGCCGGCACGCGCTTGAAACTGACCTGATACAGGAGATCATCGATATCAACACGATCTCAAAAGCGACACACCGGTGGCTTGTGATCGATGCCGCACTCGGACAGCAGGCCAGCGAGCAGGCGCGCCGGTTCCATGAAGCGATCGCGATTGATGGCGTAATAATTACCAAGATGGACGGGACTGCAAAAGGGGGTGGGGCCCTTTCTGCCGTTTCAGAGACGAAAAGCGGTATAGTTTTCATCGGTAGTGGTGAAACGATTGATGACCTCGAACGGTTTGATCCCGATGGTTTCATCTCCCGGCTCCTTGGCATGGGTGACTTACGAGCTCTTGTTGAGCGGGCCGAAGAGACGATTGCCACCAGCGATATTGATGTCAACGCAATGATGCGGGGAAAATTCACCCTCCGCGACATGTACAAGCAGCTCGAATCGCTCAATAAAATGGGACCTCTCAAGCAGATCATGAGCATGCTCCCGCTCGGGAATATGAAGGTCCCTGAAGGGGTCTACGATGTCACCAGCACCAAGATGAACCGTTACCGGATTATCATGGACTCGATGACGGGTGCCGAGCTGGATGACCCCGGGTTGATCAGCTCTTCACGGATCCAGCGGGTGGCGCATGGTGCCGGGGCATCTCCCGAAGAGGTAAGAGAGCTGATCAAGTATTATAAAACGATGAAACGTGCGCTCAAGGGAGTCCGCGGGGGTGGCGGAAAATTCGATATGCAGCGCATGATGAAGCGTTTTAGTGGATAACTCTATGGCTGTTTTTGCCATCATCGGCCACCTCGCTGCTACCACGGGTGGTTTTAACCTCAATGATATGCCGGGGGGCGCAGGCAGGATGGATGTCCTCTGCCGCTCGGTGAATACCTCACTGTTTCTCTCCCATGACCTTCGGAGGGATGTTACCGTCTATCTTGTCCTCCTCGGCGGTACTGACGCACCAAAGACGATTATGTTCTCCGGTGAAAAGGTCAGGTCCTTAAACCCGGACGAACGGAGTGCCGGTGCCCTGATTAAAAAGGCCCTGGAGATCCCGGTGGGAGAAGAGTTCCGCGAATCGACGAGGGGAGTCTACGTGCGCCGTGGCGGGCTTTCACGCCTCCTTGGAGAGCATACCTTTGCCGTGCTTGATGAAGGCGGGGAAGATATCAGGATGGAGACCTCATTTCCCGAAGCATTTCTCCTCTCTGACCACCTGGATTTCACACCCGAAGAACTGGAACTGACAAGCAATTGCCCAAGATATTGCGTAGGCCCGAAAATTCTCCATGCAGACCATACCATTACCGTGCTGCTGAATATCCTGGACCGCCGGGGTGCGGTACAATGATGGTTCAGAAATTCTACAGATAACCGGCTGTTATGCTATTGTGGTGTTTTGACTTCCTGTGTGACATAAAAAATGAAGCGGAACTACCAGGGTAGGTGGGGATTTCTCTCCTCTCTGCTATCTTCCATTAATACCACTTTCAGGCAGGGTCCACCAGAAAGAATTTTTTGTATTTCTGATATTCCAGCCTATTCACAATCCAAACAAGGGTTGCAAGAGCTGCGGAGTGGAGCCCTCGGTGCGGGTGAATTTTTTTGGGCTCTGTTGAAACCCCGGATTTTATTTTTAAAAAGAGGTGATAGGAAGACAGGAGGGGGTTCCACCCCCTCCCTGCCCCACCCCCAACAAGATATTCATAGGCAGGGTTCAGTTGTAGAATCCCTTATAAATTTCAGAGATTTGGGTTCATTCCCTATCCCAACCGGGGTCGCCAAAGCGGCGGGGCATGAGCCCCGGGAGCGTGATTTAACTTTGTAATTACCTCATCTGCAAGATAGATTTGACAAGGTTCAAAAACATCACCAATTTCAGTAAATGTAAATATGCAGTTAGAATTCAGAAAATCTCAAAGAACCGGGATAATTCTCAAACTGATGTCCAAAGCGCTACCTAGTCACTCTCACGGACTAGGTACGTTCGAAATTAATACCGGGTCAGGTTGAAATCCCTTCTTTGACAGGTGATATTGTTGCAGTGTTGCCAGACTCCATCCCCTTATTACACCATACGTCAATTCAGTATAGCGAAACGATAAGGATCATCGATAAACCGATAATCATCACGATATCACTACCTGGAGATACCTGCACATGAAGGAACAAGAAAATGGGGGTAAGAGTTGCAATGTTCCATCCCCGGGACCAGAATTATTAGAAAAAGCAGGGGAGATCCTCGGATACGGGGAGATCTGTGATCATTGTCTCGGCCGGTTTTTCGGGAAACGCTCGTTTGGGATCACCAATGAAGCACGAGGCAGTGGACTCCGGGTTGCCCGGGCCCTTCAGATGAATGTCCCGTTTACCGGGCATACGAACAACTGCTGGATCTGCAATGACGAGTTCCGGCGTATTGGTGAATGGGCCGCGCGGGCTGTTCTGGCCGTTTCAGGTATTGAATTTTCAAGTTTCCTTGTTGGTACAAGAGTCCCCCCGCTTATTGCAGAGAGCGAGGAGATGGTCTGGAGCGATCTCTCCCTGTCTGATCCTGAACCCCTGAAATCAGAAATGAACCGGGAAGTCGGCAAACAGATCGGGAAACTGACAGGCAAAAAGGCCGACCTGGTCCACCCTGATATTGTCTTCATCCTCGACCTTTCAGGGGATATCGTGGAACTCAAAGTACATCCGGTGTTCGTTGCCGGACGGTACATGAAATATGAGCGTGGGATCCCCCAGACTCACTGGGACTGCCGTGAATGCCGTGGGGCCGGGTGTGAACGATGTGACTTCACGGGAAAGCAGTACCAGGACTCTGTCGAGGAACTGATAGGAAGGCCGGCTGCCGAGGCCCTGGGTGGTACGGGGGCGGTCCTGCACGGGTCCGGGCGGGAGGATATTGATGCACGGATGATTGGCACAGGGAGGCCATTTGTCCTTGAGATCGAATCACCTAAAAAGAGGTCGGTGGATCTTGCGGCTCTTGAAGCTCTCATCAACGAGTCTGCACAGGGCAGGGTTGCTGTCACGTTGTCACGCTGGTGTGGACGGGACGACGTGGAAACCATTAAATCGAACAAAGCGCATAAAAAATACAGGATCCTGGTCGAGGTAGACGGTACTGTTACGGTTGAGAGCCTTTCATTAGCGCTCTCCACTATTTCAGGAGCCACAATATTTCAGCGCACCCCGGAACGGGTTGCTCATAGACGAGCTGACAAGGTCCGGGAACGTCGTGTCCTCGCTATCGAGTACATAGGTACAGAGGAAGGCCGGTTTGTCATCGAGGTGACCGGCGAAGCAGGCCTCTATATCAAAGAACTCATATCCGGCGATAATGACAGGACGCACCCGAGCCTGACCGAGGTCCTCGGCATGCCTGCACGGGTGGAAACCCTTGATGTCGTGCAGGTGGAAGGAACAGATGAGGTGAAAGAAGATGGCACATCACAACGGCCCACGAAAGAAGACACGGTATAAATTTAAGAAGGACCTGAGAAAACGCGGCATATGCCCGGTGACCTCGGTTATCCAGCAGTTCGAGATTGGAGAAAAGGTACATGTGGTCTGCGAGTCGAGCATCCAGAAAGGGATGCCTCACCGGCGGTTCCACGGGAAGACCGGAACAGTCCTCGGCAAGCGCGGCCGTGCATGGGTCCTCGAGATCCGTGACGGAAACGCAGATAAGGTCGTAATTGCGAGATCGCAACATCTAAAAGCACAGAGGTAAATAACCCATCAGGTAGCCGGCATGAAAGTAAAAGCAATCGTGAGCGAGGAGCGGATCACCTTACCGGAACTCCGCGAGCAGTTACAGGCGATGGAAGGCCAGCGCCTGGAATCTGGTAAGGAGATGCCCTATGAACTCCGGAAGAGCATTGAGCATGCCAACACCCTTTCCAGGACTGATGCAACAAAGTCGAGGGAGTTAGTCGGGGCACTCCTGAAACTGGACAAGATGAAACCTGATATCGCGTTTCGTATCGCGAACATCATGCCCCGCACCCGTGATGAACTGCGTGCCATTTATGCGAAGGAAAAATACTCGTTATCCACTGAAGAACTCGAAACAATCATCAATCTCGTAAAAACCCATTTCTGAGGGGGGATCATGAAGGCTGACAAAAAGGAGATCAATGCATTAGTACTCGATGTGCTCCTGAAGGGCCATCCTGAGGATCCCCGCCCTGTTTTCAAACGCGAGCCCGTTATTCAGGCCATTGGAATTGAACAGTTCAAGCTCCTCGAACTTGTCCCGAAAAAGATTGAGATCCAGATCCATGACCAGGTCTACATCGGTGACGGCGAACGTGACAAGATCGAGCGGGTAAAACGCCGGATCAGCTATCACGAACTCACCCAGACGGCACGTCTTGAATTACCGTTTGTCATCGAACAGCTGGTAAAAGAGCATGAGGCAGATTATGTCCAGTTCTTTAACAAGTCAATATCTATCAGCCCGAAGCTCCATATGCTCCACCTGCTCCCTGGTATCGGGAAGAAGCTGATGTGGGAGATACTTGAAGCCCGTGAGAAGAAACCGTTTGAAAGCTTTGCAGATATCAGTGCAAGGATAAAGTCGATCCCGCACCCGGAAAAAATGGTTATCGCACGGATCATGGAAGAGCTCGAGGACCCTGATATCAAGTACCACGTGTTCACCTCGAAATGAAGGCCCCAAAAGACCAGCATTTCCTGGTCGACCAGAATGCCGTTGAGCGCATTGCAGGGCTTGTTGAGGTAGAAGGCCGGATTGTCCTTGAAATTGGACCTGGTACCGGCCTCCTTACCAGGGCTATCCTTTCCCGTGGAGCACATGTCCGGGCAATAGAGCTCGACAACGAACTGTTTTCTTTTCTTTCCGGGGAGTTTGAAGAGGATATTTCCCTGGGAAAATTTGAATTAGTTCGTGGCGATGCCACAAAATGTGAATTCCCACCGTTTGATATTGTCATATCAAACCTCCCGTATTCAGCATCATCAAAAATTACCTTCCGTCTCCTTGCTACAGGATTTGAGACTGCGGTACTGATGTACCAGAGTGAGTTTGCACAACGGATGCTTGCACCTGTCGGGACTCCTGAATGTGGGAGGTTGTCTGTTATGGTCCAGACGTATGCCTGCGTCGAGCGATGCTTTGAGTTGTCTCCAAAGAGTTTCTCCCCGCCGCCACAGGTCAGGTCGATGGTGGTGAAGATTCATCCCCGTGAGCCAATTTTTCCAATCCAGGACAGAATGTTGTATGCGGATGTGGTACGCGCATTATTTTCGCACCGGAGAAAGACAATCAGGAATTGCCTGAAGGTCTCATCCGGGATGCTTGATAAGAATATGGTAGAGTACCTGATATCTGCCCTCCCCGGGGAAATACTGGCATCCCGGCCTGAAGAACTGTATCTTGAGGATTTTGCGACGATTACGAATATGGGTGACGGAATATCAATAGAACAAGGGTTGTTCAATAGATCCTTTATTGGATTCGTCTGAACAATTTTAATCTGAACGAAATTTGATAGTACAGTTACGTAATTCTGGTAACCCCCTATGAAACCGGACTGGAATGGTATCTACGATCCTAAACAGGTCTATTCTCCTGAAGCGGACACGTATCTTCTTCTTGAGGCTGCACTCAAAGAAATCCGGCCTGGTGATAAGGGTACTGGAAATCGGGACCGGGAGTGGGTACATTGCAGCTGCGCTTAAAGAAGTTGCAGATGTCATTGCGACCGATATCAATCCCCACGCGGTATGTGCAGCGAAACAGAAGGGTGTGGAAGTCGTAAGGACTGACCTTGCAGATGGGCTTCGCGGTCCGTTTGACCTTGTTATCTTTAATCCCCCTTACCTGCCGACCCGTCGATGAGGAAAAGATTGATGACTGGCTGGAATATGCCCTGGATGGTGGGAGTGGATGGGCGGGCGGTTATTGAACGGTTTGCCAGGGAGGTTGGAAGAGTCCTTGCTCCAGAGTGGAAGGGTCCTCCTGCTTATCTCCTCTCTCACCGGGATAAACACAACAATTGATCGTTTTAAAAGTGCAGGATACCGGGTGGAAATCGTTGCAAGGAGGCAGGTGCTTATGAACGGCTTGCAATCAGGCTGGAAGGTCTGGCTCAGGTGGACGGATACTCCTGCTTATCTCATCTCTCACCGGGATAGACGCTACCCTCGATATTTTTGAAGGTGCAGGATACAGGGTGGAAATTGTTGAAAGGAGGCAGGTATTTACAGAAGAACTGGTTGTTATCAGGTGTAGCGATAGACACTAACCTGAAAATCTGGAAGATCATTTAAACGAGATTAAACCCCTAATTTCTCAGAATAGCCGTAATAGCAGCAGACTCCATTCAATGGATGATTTTATCCGAAAAATGATTACCTGCTTTCAGAACAATAAAATAAACGATAATATGGGGGTATTTACTGATAATCCGGCTTTATTCTGAGGATATGAGGGAATATACGCAAAATGCAGGATATTTAGAAATAACGAATAATCCGCCCCCTTCAGTTCCACGTTGATGCTCATCAGAAATGGCAGGCATATATTGGTATTGAATAGGTAATCTAACCCCGCTTTAGGCTGATAAAAGCCCTGAATATTGCCGTATTCTGGCGAATACCAACTTGTTTATAACTTTAAGAATTTCAACAAAGCCGATGAAAACGGTAATATCATCGTTATATCAGACTCATCACTATTTTTTGTTATGGATACTTATCAGGCCAGATTTTAACTATGGTCCGCGAACTCCCCCCAAGACCCCGGACAATATGATCGTTTGGGTCTGGAGCATTTGCATTGTAAAAACCGATCAAAATCTGAATGAAAAGAAAGCGGTTTTTCAGCCAGGTATTCCCCGAATGAGGTTAAAAAAATACTACAGCAATTCTTCCACCAGAGGCATTCTGAACCGCCATGATCAATCCACAGATGGAGGTTTGATATGTTTCAAATCTCATATATGAGTAACTATTCCGGTGACATCCGATGAAGAAGGCATTAATTACAGGTATAACAGGACAGGACGGGTCTTATCTCGCCGAACTTCTCCTGTCAAAAGGGTACGAAGTGCATGGGCTGGTCAGGAGGTCCTCCTCATTCAACACTGGCAGGATTGACCATATCCTTCTCGACCCCCATGACCCTGAGGCAAAGATCTTCCTGCATTATGGTGACCTGTCTGATTCTGAACAACTCTCTTCCATAATGTACAATATCCGGCCCGATGAAATCTATAACCTTGGTGCCCAGAGCCATGTCAGGGTCAGTTTCGACACCCCGGAATATACCGGAAATGTAACCGGCCTGGGGACAACCAGGATTCTCGAAGCTGCACGCCGTAGCAACAACGAGGTAAAATTTTACCAGGCCTCGAGCAGTGAACTGTATGGTTCTGCATGTCCTCCACAGAACGAAGAGACTAATTTTCAGCCCCGGAGCCCGTATGCCTGTGCCAAGCTGTATGCCTACTGGATGACGAAGAATTACCGTGACGGGTACCAGATGTTTGCTTCCAACGGGATCCTTTTCAACCATGAATCCCCTCGCCGGGGAGAAACATTTGTAACAAGGAAGATCACCCGGAGTATTGCACGGCTCCTGGCAAAAAAGGACAAATATCTGTATCTTGGGAACCTTGAGGCGAAGCGTGACTGGGGATTCGCACCTGAATATGTAGAATGCATGTGGATGATGATGCAGCAGAGCAGGGCGGACGATTATGTTGTCGGGACAGGGGAGACCCATTCAGTCCAGGAATTTGTGGATGCATCCTTCGAGTATTCCGGGCTAGATGTCGACAAGTTTGTTAAAATTGATCCGAAATATTTCCGGCCGACTGAGGTTGATGTACTTATTGCGGACCCGCGAAAGGCACACGTG